>JAILQX010000028.1 GCA_024698705.1 Lachnospiraceae bacterium | reverse complement strand
ACCACGTTACCGTAGATGGCGTGCACAGGAAGCGCAGCAAAAAGAGAGCCAGACAACAAAGCCGACAGATCATTGTCAGTTAATTTCTTAACGCAAAAGTAAGTTCCGTAAAAGGATGTAACAAGAACAATGAGATATTGCAAAAGAAAAGCATGATATATGTTAAATACGGCATACAAAGGAACAAATATAGGGCAAAATGGCTTAAGTCCCACACTCGGAATGCCGCACATCATCTGCGAAAAAGAATCAGCCCCAAAATTTCGGGCAGTAAAATAGTAATTTAATATGGTTTCATCTAACTGATCGTGAACCTCAAAAACAGCCCCACCGGCTCCGTCGCGGATAAAAAGTATCAGCAACGGAGCGAAAAGGACTGCAATAATAAGAATACCTATGTATTTTCCGTAAGACTCTACGAGCTTACGCATTTACGATCTGACCAAAGTCAGGCTTAAGGCTTGCGCCACCGATAAGTCCGCCATCGATGTCAGGCTTAGAAAGGAGCTCAGCTGCGTTGCCTGCATTCATTGATCCGCCGTACTGGATACGAACTGCTTCTGCAGTAGCGTTATCGTAAAGTTTAGCGATAAGGTCACGGATAAGCTTGCATACTTCCTGAGCCTGATCAGCTGTAGCTGTCTCGCCTGTTCCGATAGCCCAGATGGGTTCGTAAGCGATAACGAGGTTCTTAACCTGATCTGCCGTTACACCGTCAAGATCCCATTTGATCTGTCTTGTGATCCACTCCTTGTAAGTATCAGCCTTACGAAGTGCAAGTGATTCACCACAGCAAAGTATGGGATTAAGACCTGAAGCAAATGCCTTCTTAACCTTTGCATTGATAAGTACATCATTCTCGCCGAAGATATCTCTTCTCTCCGAATGTCCGATGATGATATACTCAACACCTGCATCCTTTAACATGGGAGCTGAGATCTCGCCTGTGAAAGCGCCCTTATCTTCGATATAGAAGTTCTCTGCACCTACATGTACATTTGTACCCTTAACAGCTTCAGCTACAGGTACGATATCGATAGCCGGTACGCAGTAAACTACGTCTACGGCATCATTCTTTACAAGATCTTTAAGAGTTGCGCACAACTCAACTGCCTCGCTGGGAGTCTTGTTCATCTTCCAGTTTCCGGCAATGATTCTTCTTCTAGCCATTTTTGTATCTCCTTATTTATCATCCGCAGCATATACACCGGGAAGTTCTTTACCCTCGAGGAACTCAAGAGAAGCTCCGCCACCTGTTGAGATGTGGCTCATCTTATCTGCGAATCCAAGCTGGTTACAAGCTGCTGCAGAGTCACCGCCACCGATGATGGTTGTTGCTTCTGTCTCAGCAAGAGCCTTAGCTACAGCGATAGTTCCCTTGGCAAGAGTAGGATTCTCGAATACGCCCATGGGTCCGTTCCAAACAACGGTCTTAGCTTCTTTAGCAGCGTTTGCGAAAAGTTCCTGAGTCTTAGGTCCGATATCAAGGCCTTCCATGTCGGCAGGGATCTCGCTTGAAGGAACGTACTTAACATCTATGGGTCCGTCGATGGGATCAGGGAAGCCTGCTGCTACACCTGTATCGATGGGAAGAAGAAGCTTCTTGCCGAGCTTCTCAGCCTTAGCCATCATTTCCTTACAGTAATCAAGCTTTTCATCATCACAGAGTGACTTACCGATCTCATAACCCTGAGCCTTTAAAAATGTGAAAGCCATACCGCCACCGATGATAAGTGTATCAGCCTTCTCAAGAAGGTTATCGATAACGTTGAGCTTGTCAGCAACCTTTGCACCACCGAGGATAGCTACGAAAGGTCTTACAGGATTCTCAACTGCATTACCGAGGAAATCGATCTCTTTCTGCATGAGGTATCCAACTGCATTTGTGCCGCCCTTCTGTGTTATATACTTTGTTACAACTGCGACTGAAGCATGTGCTCTGTGAGCTGAACCGAAAGCATCACATACATAATCATCGGCAAGATCAGCGAGCTCTTTTGCAAATGCTTCGCCGGCCTTGTTGGGCTTTGTCTCTTCTTCGCCACGGAAACGTGTATTCTGAAGAAGAACTACATCACCGTCTTTCATTGCGGCTACTGCTGCTGTTGCAGCTTCGCCTGTTACATTGTAATCAGCTACGAAATTAACATCCTTGCCTAACTTCTCTGAAAGTCTCTTTGCAACGGGTGCAAGGCTTTCCTTCTCGTTAGGACCTTCCTTAACCTTTCCAAGATGTGAACAAAGGATAACCTTTGCGCCATCACCGATAAGTTTGTTGATCGTGGGAAGTGCAGCTACGATTCTTGTCTCATCTGTGATCTCACCGTTCTTAAGCGGTACGTTAAAGTCACATCTTACAAGTACTCTTCTGCCCTTTGCGTTGAGATCATCAACGCTCTTCTTGTTTAATGACATCTTTATGTCCTCCTATATAAATATTTTCTCTCTGTAGTCTGCGCATTACTACAGAGTAAGAATTTAAAAGACGCCGACTTTGCCGTCAGCGTCTAATATTATATCATATCCGAATTTGATTTGATAGAGGATTTTACATCACCCGCCATGTAATGATGCGTGACATAAATATCCTTTTCATGCTATTTTGTCCATTTATAGAGCTGGGCATAAATACCCTGCTTTGCCATCAGCTCATCATGAGTTCCCGACTCTTCGATACCGTTTTCGGTAAGTACGAGTATACGTTCGGCATTTCTTATTGTAGAAAGTCTGTGCGCTATGACAAAAGTTGTCCTGTTGTGTGCCAGCTTCTCGAGTGATTCTTTGACTATGTTCTCACTTTCGTTATCAAGTGCACTTGTGGCCTCGTCAAAGATAAGAATGGGCGGATTCTTTAAAAATACTCTGGCGATCGAGAGTCTCTGCTTCTGCCCGCCGGAGAGCTTGATACCGCGCTGTCCTATATCGGTATCATAGCCGTTTGGCAGCTCCTCTATAAAATCATGTGCATTGGCCAGTTTTGCCGCTTCGATCACTTCTTCTCTTGAAGCATCGGGCTTTCCGTATCTGATATTGTCGAAAACCGTTCCCGCAAACAGATATACATCCTGCTGAACTATACCGATGTTCTGCCTGAGACTCTTAAGCGTCACATCCCTTATATCTTTCCCGTCTATGC
This sequence comes from Lachnospiraceae bacterium, assembly GCA_024698705.1. Lineage (GTDB taxonomy): Bacteria > Bacillota > Clostridia > Lachnospirales > Lachnospiraceae > Colinaster. The sequence goes on along the minus strand of JAILQX010000028.1, from coordinate 83,938 downwards.
GGATACTTCCCTTGGTGACATCATAAAATCTGGGTATAAGACTGCAAAGTGTGGTCTTGCCTCCTCCGGAAGAACCGACAAGAGCAACATAAGAACCTGCTTTAACATCAAGATCGATATGCCTCAGGACTCTGTGGGCTGTATCCTTATACTTGAATGAGACATCATCAAAGACTATATTGCCCTTTACATCTTTTAGTTCTACTGCATTCGGACTGTCCTTGATATCGGGTTCTATTGCAAGTATCTCCATGAATCTTTCAAATCCCGAATAGCCGTTTTGGAACTGCTCTGCAAAATCTATAAGTGTACGTATCGGATCCGTAAATACATTTATATACAGAAGGAAGGTCACAAAATCAGCTACTCTGACCATGCCTTTTGTCATTAATATCCCTCCGGTCAAAATGACCGATACGGTGATCAGCATTGTAAATGCAGTCATCCCCGAATGATAAAATCCCATATAGAAATAACTTCTTTTCTTTGCTCTTAAGAACCCGTCATTACCTGCCTTGAATTTTTCATTCTCGATATCTTCATTTGCGAAGGATTTTACCACCCTTATCCCGGAAAGATTATCCTCTATCTGTGTATTTATATCTGCGATCGCAGACCTGTTTTGCCTGAATGCCTCCTTCATCTTCCTGTTCATTACATAGGCATATATGAACATGAACGGCAAAAGGATAAAAGCCGCAAGCGTAAGATACGGGCTGATATTAGCCAATATGATGAACGCACCCACGATCTTGATAAATGATATTGCTATGTTCTCCGGGCCGTGGTGGAGCAGTTCGGTTATCTCAAAAAGATCATTGGTTATACGGCTCATCAGCTGACCGACCTTCTGATCGTCAAAGAATGAAAATGAGAGTTTCTGATAATGATCGAATATCTCGGCCCTCATATTGTATTCCATCTTGGCTCCCATCACGTGTCCTATGTTCGTGATAAAGTAATTGGAAGCAAACTGTATAACAACAAGTATGACAAGTACCGTGCATATCATCACTATCTTAGTGACTGCCTCATCAGATCTCATCTCATAAACGTTGATGGTGATATATCTGACAACTAGCGGGATCACAAGACTGATAAGCGATGCTAAAAATGCAAAGAACAGATCCAGCATGAATGTCCCCATATACGGTTTGTAATAACTTATCATCTTTGCAAGATTGTTTTTCATGTAACTCCTTTATACATCATTGCGCACTACTTCAGAAAAAGGCGCCGACTCGTGTCAGCGCCTATAATTTCAGGCATATATCTTCGGCCTGCCCAGATAAAATCCCTGTATAAAGCCCGTGATCCCGTAAAAGTCGGTGATCTCCTCAACAAGCTGGAGCCTGTCCTGCTTTGACAGTTTCCCGATGAACTCGAGCGGTGAATACGGCTTGGGCGCATAAGAGCCTCATATCCGAAAATCGTATCCTTTCCGTCAACTCTGTTCGAGCACAAAATCCATCATCGTGAGCTCGGACATATCGGCATCCGGCTCGGCAACAAGCCTCCTTGACTGATTCAGAATAGCCTCCTCCACTTTATTCCTAACAAGTCGTCCGTTACCTGCTTCCCTTGCATTGGTAGCCTGGACCTTTTCAAAAAATTCTTTTAATACAGGCAATACATCTTCGTTGATCACATAGCCCTTGCTCTTTGCCGTAAGCTTTGATATCTCCACAAGTTCGTCACCCGTGTAATCGGGGAAATCGATGATATTGGGGAAACGGCTCTTAAGTCCGGAGTTCGCCTGGAGGAACTCTTCCATTTCCATCGAATATCCCGCAAGTATGACTATGAGATCGTCCCTGTTGTCTTCTATGCATTTTACAAGCGCATCGATAGCCTCCAAACCGAAGCTGTCATCCTCTCCTCTGTATAAGCTGTACGCTTCATCTATGAAGAGCACACCGCCCAAAGCCGACTTAACGACCTGATTTACAAGTGGAGCCGTATGACCCGCATATCTTCCGACAAGGTCTCCTCTGGAAACTTCAACAAGCTGTCCTCCCGACAATACCCCTATTGCCTTTAAGTACCTGCTGACGATCCTTGCGATCGTCGTCTTGCCCGTACCGGGATTGCCGGTGAATATCATGTGCTTATTGACCTCACCGGCCTTTAAGCCCTCCTCGCGTCTGCGCTTCTGTATCTCATAATACTCTTCAAGACTGAAGATATATTCCTTGATCTTAGTAAGTCCGACTATCGAATCCATTTCCTGCTTAACGGCATCGAGCTCACCGTTATATGAATCCGGCAGAAGTGTTCTCATCTCTATCGTCTCTTTGCCCGAAATGATAAGGGCTTTGTCACCCTTTGCGGATAATTTTATCTCATTGCCTCCGGGCAGATCGTCCCTTTCGAGCTTGAGCTCTGCAAGAGCTTTTATCGTATCCGCATAAGCATCGAGTATTCCCTTTAATGCCCTTGACTTTGATGACTGCGACAGGACATATTCCCTGAATGATTTATCGGGCTTAACCTCAAAGCCAAGCTGCTTTGAAGCCTTTTCCGTCATCTGTGTTTCCTGTTCTTCGGAAATCTTCTTAAGTGATCCCTCATCAAGTTCACGCGTCGCGCATACATCACCGAGCGCATTGACAAAAGGTGCACCCATGACACCGGCCAGCTTATCGAGCGGTCGGCTGCTGACAAATACAAGGTATTTGCCCCTCGCTTCAAATGAGCCTACGGTATCTCCCGCAAGTGCATTGGTAACGCTCACAAGCTTTTCGCCCTGCATGATATATCTTTCCGAAAGCCTGCACTCACCTGTTGTGACGAGGTCGCTTATCTTGGTCAGCGTAGATACATGGCATGCCTCATAATTCTCAAATACAATTACCTTTGCGCTGCTCTTCAACGCGGCATAGATATCCTGCAGGAACAGTTTTTCCTCACCTGCCGATGGGTAAAGTGAAAGATCCATCGTATAGATCCCGTCTCCCTTCAGTACGCCTCTTTTACCGAGTTCATCAACTATGGTCTGCAATGCGTAATGCTTTCCTGTACATGACGGTCCGGTTATATATATGCTGTTCAATGCGTCATTGCCGTCCCTCTCCGATACAAATGGTCTTTTAAATGCTATGATCAGCTTCTTGATAAAATCGTCCTGTCCGTGTATCTTCTCAAGTAATACATCAGATAATCCCGCAAAACTCTCAAGTGCTTTTGCGTTGTCGACCGGTACTTCGATATCCTCTGCTTTCTGCGCCGCAGCACCGATCTGTCCGATCTGCATCTGATCGCTCTTTACGCCGAAATCACTTTCTATGTTTGCGCTCAGATTTCTGATTGTCTCATCGAGACTTGCTGCCCTTGCATTGTTCTGTGCCATTAGTGCTCCGAGTGACTGCTCTATACCCTGAAATTCGATCTTTGCCGAATCGGGGCTGTATGCCTTTCTGCCTTTCCCCGGTGCGACCAGTTCAAGATTCTCCATAAGGGTTCCGCCGTTTTTCTTCTGAAGCTTTCTTGCGGCATCGATATCTTTTTCACTATAGCTTGCTTTGCGGGAATTCATATTTCCAAATAAATCGTCCATCTCAGTTTTCTTTCCTGTTTTTTTGTATAGATCTTGTATGCGGCATTTTCGTCAAGCGATCGGGCCGCCTACATTATATCACATAATCCTTTTCATAAATAAATCGGCAAGTTCCACCCACTGTGCCACATCCGCAAATTTCTTCGGATCCGTTTTGGGAACTACGGGGGCCGGTCTGTCATCCGCAAACTGCTCTCTCAGTTCAGCCTGTCGCCGCTCACTCACATTTATGCTTCTGCCTTCCTTAAGTGCTTTGACAGCGCGGTTTACCTGTTCAAATGTATATTCTTCACCGAACCTGCCTTCAAAAAAATCTTCGGTCGCGATACAAAGGCCATGGTCCCCGTGAGAAAATACATGCTGTTCACACATTATACCTTTATCCCTCAGTGCATCCGCAAACATACATGCATTGCGGTAATTGACCAGATTGTCGGTAAATGTTGTCCATACAAAACACGGAACTGTATCTTCGGTAACCTGTGTCTCAAGTGAAAAATAATTGTTTTCTTCATCTGTCGGTTCGGGTCCGAGGAGACAGCGTTTTGAAAATTCTTCGGTGTATTCTTTGCAGGTAATTACGGGATAAGCGAGTATCGCCGCATCGGGTCTGCAGGAAAATCCGGCAAGCCCGGCATCATTTTCAATAACATCTTTGTAATGGGTCGCAAGCGTCGCACAAAGATGTCCTCCTGCCGAAAAGCCGCAGACAAATAATTTTTTCTCCTTATCGTCTTTCAGTCTGCGTATCGTTCTGACTGCCCTGGCTATATCTTTTAACGGCTGTTTCTTTAACGGAAATGCCGTGGTTATATCCGTTGTATATGTCAGCACATAGGTATCGTAGCCGCGAGCAAAAAAATCTTTCGCGACTATTTCCCCTTCCTGGGGAACGACCATGCAATAAGCGCCTCCCGGCACTACAAGTATGCTGTCTCTCTTCTCGTTATCGTTATGTGTATAGGCTCTGATATTGGGAATAAATCCGTATGCCGCGGGGTACGTGTATTCCCCGTTTCGCCATATATCGATCCTTTCAGGTGTCATATAAGATCTCCTTATAAGTCATGGATAAACTGCATGATCCACCCATGTTATCTGTTATTATATCTTACATCATAAACTCATAAAAAAAAAGCCCGGTCACTAAGACCGGGCCCTGAAATCATTTGGATTATGCTAACTCTGAGAAATACTTGATAGTACGAACCATCTGTGATGTATAAGAGTTCTCATTGTCATACCAAGAAACTACCTGAACAAGGTTGTCAGCGCCAACCATTGTCTGTGTAGAATCGAAGATCGAACCATATGTGCTTCCAACGATATCGCTTGAAACGATCTCATCCTCATTGTAGCCGAATGACTCATTTGAAGCTGCCTTCATAGCTGCGTTGATCTCTTCCTTTGTTACGCTCTTCTCAACTGTAGCAACAAGGATTGTTGTAGAACCTGTAGGTGTAGGAACACGCTGTGCAGATCCGATGAGCTTGCCGTTAAGTTCGGGGATAACAAGACCGATAGCCTTAGCAGCACCTGTTGAGTTGGGAACGATGTTAACAGCGCCTGCACGTGATCTTCTGAGGTCACCCTTTCTCTGAGGACCGTCAAGGATCATCTGATCGCCTGTGTAAGCATGGATAGTGCTCATGATACCTGACTTGATACCTGCAAGGTCGTTAAGAGCTTTAGCCATGGGAGCTAAGCAGTTTGTTGTACAAGAAGCTGCTGAAATAATAGTATCAGAAGCCTTAAGTGTCTCATGGTTTACATTGTAAACGATTGTAGGAAGATCGTTTCCTGCAGGAGCAGAGATAACAACCTTACGAGCGCCGGCATTGATGTGTGCCTGTGCCTTTTCCTTTGATGTATAGAAACCTGAGCATTCAAGAACAACGTCGATCTTGAGTTCTCCCCAAGGACAATTGTTTGCATCGGGCTCTTTGTAGATCTTAAGTGTCTTACCGTCAACTGTGATTGAATCTTCGCCGGCTGAAACTGTATCTGCCAAAGCATACTTACCCTGTGATGAATCATACTTTAAAAGATGAGCCAACATCTTGGGGCTTGTTAAATCGTTGATAGCTACTACTTCGTAACCTTCAGCACCAAACATCTGTCTGAATGCAAGACGACCGATACGGCCGAAACCATTGATTGCTACTCTTACTGCCATTTTTAAATCCTCCGTAAAATGAAAAATGATTTATATTGTTCTGACAAGCAAAAAGTTTGTCAAAAAATTATCAGCACGTCTATTCTACAATGAATACTATCCAAATTCAAGATAAAAATATAATTTTTATATTTTATGATAGCTCGCTATCCTGTTTTCAAATGTGCAGTAGTATTCGAAGCCTGCTGTCTTCAGTGCGTCATAAGCCCTGTCAAAGTCCGCGCCTATATCGCCTGCTTTGTGCGCGTCGCTGCCGACGGTTATTATTTCTCCGCCCAGTTCCTTGTATCTCTTGATGATATCGGTCGTGGGGTGAACATCCTTAAGGTCTTTTCCTCTTATGCCCGCGGTGTTGATCTCTATGCCTTTGCCCTTATCGATGACGGTCTCGAGTATCCTGTCGATGATGTCCCTGTATTTGAAATAGTTGTAGTTTTTATCCTTCTCCGGCGCATACCTGACGGCATAGTCCAGATGTCCGAGTATGTCAAAGTTATCAAACTGCTTAACATTATCCGCTATACATGTGAAATATTCCCTGAGTGCCTCCTCTTCGCTCCTTCCTTCGAAGTATTCCGGATAATACGGATCCTTGCCGTTGACTATATGACATGAAAATATGATGAAATCAAACTCAAATGATTTTGCATATATCGCATTTTCCCTGAAATACTCTTTCTGCATCCCGAGCTCGACACCGAAGCCCAGTTTTATCCGGTCTTCGTATTTAGCCCTCATACCGAGCAGTTCATAGAGATAGGAATCCGTATTGAGATCAAAATCCCCAACCTCCGACTCATCTTTATAGGGAAATCCTATGTCCTGGTGTTCCGTGAAGCATATATGCTTAAAGCCTTTGTTTATCGCTTCCGATATCATCTCCTCCATTGAAGACTGTGCATCTCCGCTGTAGGTGCTGTGCATATGAAAATCCGACTGTATCGCCATATTCTCTCTCCTTATCATGTGTTATTGACCGTCTGTCATTTGATTATACAATAAAAATATGTGCGCTGTTAAGGACGAATAATCTTTATCATACCGCTTTCATTTTTTGACATGAAAAAAGGACCGGAAACATTCCGGCCCCAATAAACTGTTTTATCCTCTCGGATGAGCTTTCTGATAAACTTCTCTCAGATGGTTATGGTTCATATTTGCATAGATCTGCGTCGTTGAAATATCACTGTGTCCGAGCATCTCCTGTACACTCTTAAGATCCGCGCCGTTCTCAACGAGGTGAGCCGCGAAGCTGTGACGGAGCGTATGCGGTGTGATATCCGTCGTGATGCCCGCCTTTCTGCTGTAATACTTTATAAGCTTCCAGAATCCCTGTCTGCTCATCGGAACACCCGAACAGTTTACGAAAAGCTCGTCTGCCTTGTTGTTCATCACAAGTGCTTCTCTTGAACTTTCGATATACTTAAGGAGTGAGTTTCGCGCTTTGAGGCCGAAAGGAATGATCCTTTCTTTATCGGCATGATGACATACGATATAGTTCATCTGAAGATTGAGATCCTCGCACTTTAACGTGATCAGCTCGGATACTCTTATACCCGTCGCATAGAGAAGCTCAAGCATCGCCTTGTCCCTGATCTCCTTCGGTGTATCTCCCGAAGGCTGTTCAAGCAGGGTGTTAACCTCTGCCATGGTCATGATCTCCGGAGCCTTCTTTTCGATCTTGGGCGATTTAAGAACTCCGCTTATATCGCTTTCAACCTTTCCTTCATATACAAGGAAATGAAACAGCGCCTTGATCGAAGCCACGTTCCTTGAGATCGTAGCGGGTTTGAAATCTTCGGAAACCATATAATCCATATATGCCGAAAGATCGTCTGCCGTTATATCCCTGACATCCTTAACGCCTTTATCCTCAAGAAATGCAACAAACTTCTTGAGGTCCCTCCTGTAAGACATTTCTGTATTGTTGGATGTCTTTTTAACGTTATGTAAATATGTTATGAATGCATCAATGTCATGTTGCATAAATGTATTTCTCCCCAACAAAGTGATCATTTTCCTCTGTGTAGGTCTTATTATAATCAAGAAATTATGTAAAATCAATGCCTTTTTTTAGCGAAAAATCGCGTATTTGCGGCATTCCACTAAATGTTGCAAACCCCTGTTTCCAATCGTACTAGATATTGTAAAAAAAATAAGAAAAATTTTTCAAAAAAATTTTTCTTATTTACATAAAATCATATTTTTTTATTTTTATGTTGATAATTTATTGTAAATAAATTATATAAACTATCCTTATTTAACTCCCGTTAAACATATGTTTATCTGCCGCCCCTGTATCATTTACGTACATCATGACGGCGGCTATGGTCTTGGAATCTTCTATCCTGCCGTTCCGTATCATGGTCACCAGCTCCTTTGGGGTATATGCTTCAACATTTACAAATTCGTTTTCATCAAGATGCTGTACGCTCTTTTTCAAGCCGGTCGCTTTGTATATGTGGATCTTCTCATTGGAAAATGCGACCGTTGTATATAATGAGAGCATCTTTTCCATATCGGAAGGTATATATCCCGTTTCTTCCTCAAGTTCCCTGGCTGCGGCATCCTTGGGGTCTTCACCCGGATTGAGTCCGCCTGCGGGGATCTCGAGTGTTTCTCTCTCGACAGAGTTTCTGTATTGTCTGACCATCAGGATCTTTCCGTCGTCCGTCACGGCAAGCGCCGCAGCCGCACCCTTGTGCTCTATATGATCCCAAAGGCCCGTATTACCGTTGGGCACAAGTAATCTGTCCTGATAATAATCGATTATGGCTCCCTTACAGATCAGATTTCTTTCAAGTCTTTTGTATTCCATACCCTGTCCCATTTACGATCTGCCTTACTGCTCCAGCAGTTTCTCCACACTTGCAAGCTTTACGCAGAGAACAAATATCTCAAGTGCCTTCTCAAGCTCGTCGATGGGCGGGAAGGTCGGCGCGATACGTATATTGCTGTCGTCGGGATCCTTCTTATAAGGATAAGTCGCTCCCGCGCCGGTAAGTGTCACTCCTGCTTCCTTGCACATGCCAACTATCTTTTTGGCGCATCCGTTCAAGGCGTTGAAGGATACAAAATATCCTCCGTTGGGCTTCGTCCATGAGCCTATACCGAGTTCACCTATCTCACGCTCAAGTGTACCCAGCACCAGTTCAAATTTCGGTCTTACTATCTCGGCATGCTTTTTCATATGAGCCTTCATGCCGTCTATGTTCTTAAAATATCTTACATGACGAAGCTGGTTTAACTTGTCATGGCCTATCGTCTGGATCGTGATAATACTCTTCACATATTCGATGTTTTTGATGCTTGATGCAAGAGCTGCTATTCCCGAACCCGGGAATGTAACCTTCGATGTAGAGCAGAATTTATAGACCATGTCGGGATTTCCGGCTTTTTTGCATTCTGCCATGATCTCAAGAAGCTTATCCTCCTTGCCGTTATACAGATGATGTATAGCGTATGCGTTATCCCAGAATATCCTGAAATCCTCAGCCGCAGGCTTGAGTGCCGCAAATCTCCTTACAGTCTCATCCGAATAGGTAACACCTGTGGGATTTGAATATTTCGGTACACACCAGATACCCTTTACGGCAGGGTCGTTGTTGACATACTGTTCAACAAGATCCATATCGGGGCCGTCCTCTTTAAGAGGTATATTGATCATCTCTATGCCAAACTGTTCTGTGATCGCGAAATGTCTGTCATATCCCGGAACCGGACAGAGGAATTTAACCTTATCGAGCTTACACCACGGTGTGGAACCGCATACTCCGAGTATCATGGATCTTGCAACGGTATCGTACATGATGTTAAGGCTGGAATTGCCGAATACTATTATTTCCTCCGGACTTACCTCCATCATATCGGCCATGAGCTTACGTGCCTCGGCGATACCCATGAGTTCTCCGTAATTCCTGCAGTCTATCCCCGCTTCGGAATGAAACTCACTCATAGGATTGAGTGTGTTGAAGAAATCGGCCTCCATATCAAGCTGCTCCGCACTCGGCAATCCCCTGGCCATATTGAGCTTCAGCCCTTTGCCTTTTGCGTCGATGTAAGCCGCCTCAAGTTCGGCCTTCAGACTTTGCAGTTCTTCCTTTGACATACTCTTGTAAGCTTTCATATTAACCTCTGCTTCTTTCATGTGAACGGATTTTTGTTTCAAAAAGTATAATTGTATACGATTATACACACTTAATGTATTATAAACTACGATCCTGATCGAAACAAGTATTTATTCAAATACAATCCGCATATTTTTATCGGATGTTCAGGCTTCCAGATCGGCCTTTTCCCTTGTGATGTTATTGGCCCATTTATTGCTGAAGAAATGCCTGAATACCCATGGCCATTTTACAAATTCATCCGTACACAGCAGGAAATATACCACCTTTACCGGCAGTTTGAATACAAATGCCGCAAGCAGTCCCAAAGGTACCGCATAACACCACATATCGATAGTGTCGCATTTGAAACCGAACTTGCTGTCTCCGCCCGCACGAAATACTCCGGCTATCAGGCAGGTATTTACCGAGGTTCCGGTTATGTAATACGTATTTATCCAGAGCATGAAACGCAGATAGTCCTTTGCCGTTTCCGTGAGTGATGCATATTTGAGTGCAAACGGCATTACCGCAAGCACGACAAGTCCTCCGATGATACCCGTTAATATCGACAGTTTAAAGAGCATATGCCCGGCTTCTATACCGTCCTCTTTCCTGCCTTCTCCAAGTATCTGCCCAACGATGATACCTGCTGCCGATCCGACACCGAAGCAGAGTACGCATCCCAGGTTCCTCACGGTGCCCACGATCGAATTGGCTGCGACCGCATCATTTCCCATATGTCCGAGTATGACCGAATACATTGAAAATGCAAGGCTCCAGACCATATCATTTGCTATCGCGGGAACCGCCATGTTTATGAAATCCTTCATTAAAAGTTTATGCGATTCAAACATGGTCCTTAACGTGAGTTTGACCTTAACATCCCCGCTCGAAACGATGATGCAGCCTATGAGCTGGATAAGCCTGCTTATGCTTGTTGCGATCGCCACTCCGACAACCCCGAGTTTCGGCGCACCTAAGAGGCCAAAGATAAATACCGCGTTCAATCCCACATTGCAGAAAAGCGCTATCGCTTCAAGAACTGTGCTTACGGAAACCTTTCCGGTACATCTGAGTATGGACATATATACCGCACTTATCGCCCAGAAGATGAGACCGGGTGCGATCAGTCTTAAGTACTGCGCTCCCAGTTCTATCAGCTGTTCATCATTTGTATAGATATACATCAATGCCCTTGGTGCACACATGCACAACGCTGCTCCGAGCACGGCCGTCCCGAGTGCAAATCTAAGTCCTATGCCTTCGATCTTCTCTATGGTGTCCATGTCGCCCTTGCCGTAATACTGGGCCGCGAGCATGGCTATTCCCGTACCTATGCCGTAGAGGAACATAAAAAGTATCCCAACGAAGCTGTTTGCAAGTGATACTGCACTGATCGCGTTCTGTCCGACCGAATTGAGCATCAGTACGTCGGCGCTGTTGACTGCGGCATCTATGATGTTTTGCAATATGATCGGCAACGCAACGGTTCCGATCCTCTTATACATTTCTTTTTTGTTCATTCTTTTCAATAAAACAGAAGGTCCGAAGACCTTCTTTAATTGTGATCCGTTTACAGGTTAAGTCCCTTGTTTTCCTCACAGCCGAGCATGATATTCATACACTGTATCGCTGCTCCGCTTGCGCCCTTTCCAAGGTTGTCAAAACGTGTCGTAAGAAGAATTCTTTCTTCGTTGCCCGTAACGAACACCTGCATACCGTCCCAGCCGCTTAAGTTATTTGCACCGATAAAGCCTCCGCTTTCCGCCTCCGCACCAAAGGGCATGACGTTTATGAACTGCTCGCCACTGTAATATTCACTTATATATTCATGTATGCTCTCCGGTGTCTGTTTACCGTTCAGCATATCTGCATAAAACGGAAGCGACACGAACATACCGCTGTAATAATCGGCTATTATTGGGGAGAACATTGGTGTTCTGTTAAGCCCCGAGATCGCTTTCATTTCCTTAAGATGCTTATGCATCTGTGTGAGTGCATATTCACGCGGTGAATCCAGTTCCTTATCTCTTTCACTATCCTCGTAAACCGCGATAGTCTTTTTGCCCGCTCCCGAATAACCGCTTACCGCAAATGCGCTCACTGGGTAATCTGCCGGGACTATGCCGCCTTTCACGAGCGGATAGGCAATGGTGATAAATCCTGATGCATAACATCCGGGTACTGCGATCCTTTTACCTGTCCTTATAGCCTCTCTGTGCTCCTTGGATAATTCGGGATACCCATATGCCCAGCCACTCTGTGTCCTGTGGGCAGTCGAAGTATCTATGATCCTTACATCGGGATTTGTGACAAGGTTTACGGATTCCTCCGCTGCCGCATCCGGAAGACAAAGGAATGTGATATCCGAAGAATTGATCATCTCCGCCCTTGCTTTGGGATCTTTTCTCAGTTCGGGATCGATCTTCATGATCTCGACATCATCTCTTCCTTCAAATCTCTCAAATATCCTTAATCCTGTTGTACCTTCGCTACCGTCTATGAAAACCTTAGTCATTACATTTCACCCATCTTAAGCAGCTTTGCCGCCTGATCTGCCGCGATGCACGCGTCTATTATCTCCTGAATGTCACCGTTCATAACCTTATCAAGTTTGTACAGTGTCAGATTGATCCTGTGATCCGTTACTCTTCCCTGCGGAAAATTATAGGTACGGATCTTCTCGGATCTGTCCCCTGTACCTACCTGGCTTCTTCTTAAGTCCGCCTCGGCATCATGAGCCTTCTGCTGCTCAAGATCGTAGAGCTTTGCTCTGAGCAGTGCAAATGCCTTTGCTTTGTTCTGTATCTGGCTCTTTTCTGTCTGTGAATATATAACTATGCCCGTCGGGATATGCGTCAGTCTTACCGCCGAATCGGTCGTATTGACGCACTGACCGCCGGATCCGGATGCACGCATGACATCGATCCTTATATCCTTATCATCGATGACTACATCCACGTCCTCAGCTTCGGGAAGCACTGCAACACTTATTGTCGATGTATGTATACGACCGCCCGATTCCGTCTCCGGTACTCTCTGTACCCTGTGTACACCGGATTCATATTTCATTACGGAATAAGCACCCTGTCCGTTTATCATAAATGTGACCGACTTCATGCCACCGATACCGATCTCTTCCATTTCCATGGTCTCGACCTTCCAGCGTTTGCTCTCGGCATAATGCATATACATCCGATAGATCTCGGCGGCAAATAATGCAGCCTCATCTCCGCCCGCGCCCGCTCTGATCTCGACGATAACATTCTTATCATCATTGGGATCCTTGGGAAGAAGAAGGATCTTCATCTTATTCTCCAGTTCTTCGATACGTCTCTTTGCATCGGCCAGTTCTTCCTTGAGCATGTCGCGCATCTCTTCATCCGTTTCACTCTCCAGAAGACTGAGTGAATCGCTGACTGTTTCCTTACATCCTTTATATTCCCTGTAAGCCTCAACAATAGGAGTCAGATCGCTCTGTTCCTTCATGAGTGAGGCAAATTTCTTTGTATCATTTGCCACATTCGGCTCACTGAGTTCATTCATGATCTCTTCATATCTGCGAACGAGATCTTCCAGTTTGTCAAACATATAAACCTCTCTCTGCTTTATCGTGCTTACAGGGTGCCCCAAACGACCCTGTCAAGATGTGAATAATCCTGTACGACCTTTATATCCTTAAAGCCCGCTTCCTCCATGAGGGCGACAACATCCTCTGCCTGATCGTATCCGATCTCAAAGAACAGTTTTCCTCCGCCGCTCAGATACTCGGGGCTCTTTTTTATGATCTCTCTGTAAAAATGCAGTCCGTCCTCACTGCCGTCGAGCGCCAGATGCGGCTCGTAATCCCTTACTTCTTCCATAAGCGTCGGGATGACATCGCTTCTTATGTATGGCGGATTCGAAACTATGATATCGAATTTGCCCCTTACGTCATTGAAGAGATTGCTCTCCAAAAAAACTATTTTTTCCGGATCGATATGCTTTCTGTCACTTTTTCCTTCAAAGAGCATATCAAATGTCTCATCAAGAGAAAGCCTTCCGGCATTATCCTTTGCAACACGCAATGCATCCTCGGATACATCCACGCCGACTCCCTCGCACTCATTCGAATAATGCAATAGACTGAGCAAAATGCAGCCGCTGCCGGTACACATGTCCAGTATCCTGCTGCCGTCCGAAAGCTCCTTCAAGACCTCTTCGACAAGTATCTCCGTATCCTGCCTCGGAATAAGAACGTCCTGATTGACAGAAAAAGTAAGCCCCATGAAATCCTGCTTACCCGTAATATACTGAACCGGATAATGTCCCATGCGTCTGTTGACGGCATTGATAAATGACTCGGTGTCTTTGCGCGACAGACCTCTGTCCGGCTTAATGAACAATTCTTCCCTGTCTATACTGCATATATCCTCGAGAAGGATTCTTACATCTATGCCGGCATTTTCAATGCCTTCCGCCTCCAATTGTTCCACTCCGTAGTTGTATGCCTCTCTTAAGGTCATATCTGCCCCTGTTCATCTGTATCGGTCTCTTCTGTCAAACCGAAATTCTCACTTAAGAATGCTTTCCAGTCAAATACCGCTTCAACGGATCTGATCCCAACCTCTATCATCGTATCATCGGGTTCCTTTGTCGTGAGTCTCTGTAAAAGCAGCCCCGGTGCGGAAAGTATCCTCACAAATACATTGTCCGTTCTTCCCGCGAGTCTGATGATCTCAAATGAGATACCCGCTATGACCGGTATGAGCAGCAGTCTCAATACTATCCTAAGGACCGGACTGTCAACTCTTATAAACATAAAAAGCACGATGCTGACCATCATGACAAAGAGCAGGAAACTCGTTCCGCATCTTCTGTGGAATCTTGAAGCTTTTTTCACATTGGCGACGGTAAGCTCATGGCCGTGTTCTATGCAGTTGATGCACTTATGCTCGGCGCCGTGATACATATACAGCCGCCTTATGTCCTTCATTAGTGTTATCGCAACGACATAAAGCAGAAAAATGATCAGCCTTATGATACCCTCGACCAATGCAAGCAATGAAGAATTGAGAATATAATCGCTCAGTATCGTCGAAAGATAATACGGTAAAATGATAAACAACCCTATCGCCACGGCAAATGAAAATACCATTACGATACCGGTAAGGACTTTTTCCGCTTTGGCATCACCGAAGATCCTGTTGAAGAATCTGTCGACTGCCGTATCCTTAGGCTCCTCTTCCTCATAAAACTGTGTTGAGTGATTGATAGCTCTCGTTCCCAGTATGAGCGAGTCCATAAAACTGAACACGCCTCTTATGAACGGTATCCTTGTGAGCATATGTCCGTGCAGTACACCGTGATACTCGGTCACTTCGACATCTATCTCTCCGTCGGGTTTTCTGATGGCGACGGCACAGTCTTCTTTGTTTTTCATCATTACACCTTCAAGTACGGCCTGTCCGCCTATACCTGACATGCAGATTGTTTTTTTAGCCATAATATTTCCCATCCCTCAACTCTTTATTATATAACTAAAGGTTGAGATTAGCTAACCTCAACCTTTGATAAACGCCTGTTACAAACAACATAAAACTAGTTAACGCCGTACTTTCTGTTGAACTTCTCGATACGTCCGTCAGTTCTGGCAGTCTTCTGCTGTCCCGTATAGAATGAATGGCACTTTGAACAAACTTCAACGTGGATCTCCGGCTTTGTTGAGCCTGTTACAAATGTGTTACCGCAGTTGCAGGTTACTGTTGCCTGATAGTACTCAGGATGTATTCCCTCTCTCATGTTTTCACCTCTCTATGTTAAATATAGTAATCGTTCTCATCCGTACTGTTTTACAAACAGCGTTGTTATTGTATCACAGTTGATCGGGTAACGCAATACCTTTTTTCTCAGACAATACGCATCTTTTTCATCATCATGCAGAACTCTCTGTTATTTTTGGTATGTGCAAACAGTTCTATGACTCTGTCAACGGCCTCCTCACCCTTCATAGTGTTAAATGCACGTCTCATCATATTGACTGCTTCTATTTCCTCGGGAGATAACAGAAGGTCCTCACGCCTTGTGCCAGATTTTGGAATATCAATGGCTGGAAATACTCTTCTTTCTGAGAGCTTGCGGTCCAGTACCATTTCCATATTACCTGTTCCCTTAAATTCTTCGTATACAACATCATCCATCTTTGAGCCCGTATCCACAAGCGCGGTTGCAAGTATCGTAAGGCTGCCGCCCTCGCGCATGTTTCTTGCCGCACCAAAGAATTTCTTGGGCATATGAAGAGCCGCAGGATCAAGACCGCCGGATAATGTTCTTCCACTCGGCGGAACCGTAAGGTTATAGGCTCTTGTAAGTCTTGTGATCGAATCGAGCAATATCATAACATCATGCTTGTGCTCGACCAGTCTCTTGGCTCTCTCCATGACCATCTCGGCGACACGTTTGTGATGCTCCGGGAGTTCATCAAATGTAGAATATATTACTTCAACATTGCTTCCCTTTATGGCTTCCTTGATATCGGTAACTTCCTCGGGACGTTCGTCTATGAGCAGGATGATCAGATGTATCTCGGGATTGTTCCTGAGCACTGACTGTGCCACATTTTTGAGCAATGTCGTCTTACCTGCCTTGGGAGGTGATACTATCATACCACGCTGACCCTTTCCGACGGGACTTATAACATCCATGATCCTCATGGCAACGGGTGCTCCGGGCATCTCAAGCGTAAGCCTCTCATCGGGAAATATCGGAGTCATATCTTCAAAATTTGTTCTCTTAGCCGCTTCTTCGGGCGCATATCCGTTGATGCTCTTGACATATAAAAGAGCGGAGAATTTCTCTGCAGCGGATTTTATCCTTGTATTACCCGTGACGATATCGCCGGTCTTCATGCTGAATCTTCTTATCTGGCTGGGAGCTACGTATACATCATTTTCACCCGGAAGATAATTCTCGGATCTGATGAAACCGAAACCGTCGGGCATGATCTCCAGGATACCGCTGGCCGTTTCTCCGCTGTCCAGTTCATTGATAACCGCTTCTTTTTCTTTGTCTCTCGCTTCCTGTCTCAGCGCTCTTGCCTCCGAAGAATCATCCTCTTCGGGATTCCTGGGTACAGCCTTTGCTTCCGCTGCCTTAGTTTCAGCTGTCTTATTGTCATTCGCTTTGGATTCGGATGATTTGCTTTCAGCCGCTTTGCTTTCCGCGTGCCTGCCGTCTGCTGCCTTGGTCTCCGTTGCCTTAGTTTCAACTGCCGCGGCTTCCTTTTCCATTTTCTCCTGTTCGTCAAGTGCGACCATGGCATTGATAACATCTTCCTTTTTCATGCCTGATGTTCCCTTGATACCCCTGTTCTTCGCAATCGCCCTCAGATCAACAAGTGCAAGTGTCTCGTATTTTTCTCTCATATATTACCTCATAAAAAATAATGGAAATCATACAACGAAAGTTGTTTCGATCATGAGCATCGCCCATAATTAGAATTTAACTATATACTAATATATACCATTTTATGATAAATGCAAAGTCTTTTTTCCTTAAGAAATCTTGAGAGAGCATTAAAAAAGGCGTCTCGGTCGGAACCGAAACGCCTTGCATACACTTAGGTTTCTATAAGATCTCCTATGTTGCTTTCATCTGCGATCGAAAGACTGCATTCGATATATTCCGGAAGTTCCTCTCCCGCTGCCAGATGGTTATACATAAGGACTATGGGATCATGGCCCTGTCCGAATGAATCCTGGCTGATAATGGCACCTATGGTACCGTTCTTGATATACGGGAAAAGCTGTGGATTCAGATCGTAACCAACAAGCTTTGTTTTGCCGACCTTGCCCGAATCGGAGATGGCTCTTGCAACATCCATCGGAAATCCGTTTGTAAGGAAGATGACATCGGGAGTCCTTGTCTTGAGAACATCGATAGTCTTCTTATAAACATCTTCGCCTTCATCCTTGACCTGTATCTCATCAACGATATTTGCATTCTTGATGGAAGCCATGCCTTTTCTGAAGCCCTTGTTACGGTCAACGTTACCATTGACACTTAAGCTTCCTATGAGTATGACAATCTCACCGTTACCCGTAAGCAGTTTTTCCGAAGCCTTTGCGGCAACCTCACCCTGTGTGACTGAATCCGACCTGAGGCATGCCAGTCTTATCAGCTTGTTGTCGGAATCACAGTTGAATGTCATGATGCTGCATCCGTTGGCTTTAGCTTTGGCAATATATTTCTCTGCATCTGACAGGAAGCCGGGATATATGATGGCATCAACCTTATCCTCGATAATTCTGTTGAAATGCTTGTTCAGAAGCTGTTCAAGCGTTTCATTCTCTGTCGGCAACAGCGGTATGAATTCAATATCTGCGTTCATATCGGACAATTCCGTGATGGCATATCCGGCACCGCGCTTTACACCGTACCAGAATTCATTGTCATACATACTGAACATCGCTATCTTTATCTTCTTGACAGTCTTTACATTGACAGGCGATACACCCGTATCAAATCTCTTGAGCAGCCTCTGGAAACCAACAAGCATACCCTTGAGGGCCTGTGTATTCTCACTGATATGGATGGATTCCGCAGCAACCTCCTGGGAAATCGCAGACATGTCTCCCGTCCTCTCATTGATCGTCTGCGCTTCATTGTACATCTCATCCGCCATGTGTCTGGACTCTTCACTGCTCTCGGCCATCATGCGGACTATCTCTGTCATGCTGGTGATCCTTGAACGTATATCTCCGGCATTGGCATTGATCGTTCTGAACGAACTGTTGACATCGGAAAATGCATCCTTACTGTTGTTGTACGTATCCGTACATAGGTTGATGCTGTCAGTAACCTTAGATGAGCTTTCCATGATATTCTCAAGTATGCTGTTGATACGCTCCATGCCTTCCTTGGTCTGTTCGGACATGCTTGTCATCTCGTCCGCAACAACCGCAAACCCGCGTCCTGCCTGTCCTGCCCTGGCCGCTTCTATCGATGCGTTAAATGAAAGGAGCTTCAATTGATTACTTATACCGACGATGAAATCACCGACCTCATAAACCTGCTTGATCTCATCGTTGAACTTGATGAGCGTATCATTGATGGCATTGAGGTCTCTTGAAACAACATCCATGTCCTCCTCATAGCCTTCAAGATATGTGAGGCCCTTATCACTGACATCGGCCATCTCGCGCAGCATATCCGTGATGATATCTATCTGTGTGACCATCTCCTGCATCTTCGCTGAATTTGATTCGATGGTCTCAAGGTTCCTATGTACAAGATCGAGCTGACGCATCGTTTTGTCATCAACTTCGATCGCATGATTGGCAATGAGTTCGTTGCCCTGCTGGTTGTTCTTGATGCTTCCGGTCAGTGCCTCGATCGCATCTGAAAGAATAACGACATTTTTCTTTGTATTTTCCACAAATGCCATCATATTGGTCTTTATGGAATTCAGTCCACCCGCGATAACATCCATGTTTGTAGGTATTTCGCTGATCGGTATATCATTTATGTTCAGTTTACCTTTTAATATCTTCTGGGAACTATCCAAAACAGCCTTCTCGGATTTCGAATTTCTTAGCATAAGATATACAAAACCCGCTATCACGAGTGCTTCGATTATAGCCAAAACAAGAAATACAGTACCCATAAGCTCATCTCCTTTATATCAGATCGCTCCGATCTCCCAATATTTAGTAATATTATATCATCTATCATAACTTTCTATCAATAATATTTTTTGAATATAATAGTCATACAATTTAATGTATTTCCACAATTTAAACATGAAAAAGAGCCATCGATCCGATGGCTCTTAAACGATCATCCGTATATTACATATTAACCCAACTGAGCTGCAACTTCCTTTGCGAAGTCTTCGTTCTTCTTCTCAAGGCCTTCACCAACCTCGAAACGTACCATCCTTGCAACAACAAGTGAAGGATCAACGCTCGCAAGATAAGCTTTTACTGTCTGCTTGCCGTCCTCAGCCTTTACATAAACCTGATCAAGAAGGCTTATTTCCTTAAGCTGCTTTGAGATACGTCCTTCTACAAGACCGCCGAAGATCTTGTTTGCAACAATTGCATCCTTGTCAGCCATGGCAAGTTCTGCAAGTACCTTGGGAGCTTCCTCTGAAAGAAAATTGGGAAGATAGTTCATATTGCTCTTCTTCTCTTCATATATAGCGATATCTGAATCGCTCCACTTCTTATCATTTACTGCCTTGTCAATAAGACCCTGAAGTATCGGCTTGGGAAGTGAGAAAGGATCGTTGAGTGCACTGTCAAGTGTGATCTCTCTCATCTTTGCGATCTCCTCATCAGAGATATCGTCTCTGCTGATATACTGAGGATTCATGGCTGCGATCTGCATAGCTACGTTCTTAAGTGCTTCCTTAACACCATCGTTTACATCAGCTGTCTTACCCTCAACGATAACGCCGATCCTGCCGCCGCCGTGTACATATGTCGCAACACATCCGCCTGCTGCTTCTACCTTTGCAAAACGTCTGATTGAAAGTTTCTCACCGATCGTGGCGATCATCTCAACCTGAACGTCATTGACTGTCTTTGAATTATCGGCTGCCCATTTCTCTGCCATAAATGCTTCGATATCTCCCGACTCGGAATTGAGTGCCTGCTTTGCAACCTCACCTACGAAATTCTGGAACTTCTCATTCTTTGCAACGAAATCTGTCTCAGAGTTAACTTCAACAACCGCTGCTTTCTTATCACCGTCTGTTGCGATAACGCAGAGACCTTCTGCTGCTATACGGCTTGCTTTCTTCTCAGCCTTCATGGCTCCGCTCTTACGAAGGAATTCCACTGCTGCATCCATATCTCCGTCGCACTCTGTAAGTGCTTTCTTACAATCCATCATGCCTGCGCCTGACATTTCACGCAGTTCTTTAACCATTGCTGCTGTAATAGCCATTTTTATTCCTCCTCTGCAACTACTTCTTCGATATCTGTGGGCTCTGCATCAGCCTCAGCTTCTGCTGCAGTTTCTTCATCTGTATAAACTTCGCCCTGGTTAGCCTCTATAACTGCATCAGCCATCTTGCTTACGATAAGCTTTACGGCTCTGATAGCATCATCATTGCCCGGGATAACGTAATCAAGTTCTTCGGGATCACAGTTTGTATCGCCGATACCGATCAGTGTTACGCCGAGTGATCTTGCTTCCTTAACGCAGATAGCTTCTTTCTTGGGGTCTACTACGAAGATAGCATCGGGGATCCTTGTCATATCCTTGATACCACCGAGGTTCCTCTCAAGTTTTTCCCATTCCTTCTTAAGGTTGATAACTTCCTTCTTGGGAAGAACATCAAATGTTCCGTCTTCGCTCATGGCTTCGATCTTTTTGAGTCTTGCGATACGTGACTCTATAGTCTTGAAGTTTGTAAGCATACCGCCAAGCCATCTTTCATTGACATAGTACATACCGCAACGCTCAGCTTCTGATTTAACAGCATCCTGTGCCTGCTTCTTTGTACCTACGAAAAGTATGGTTCCGCCTTCATTGGCAATATCAAATACTGCCTTGTATGCATCATCAACAAGTCCGACTGTCTTCTGGAGATCGATAATGTGGATACCGTTTCTCTCGGTAAAGATGTAGGGAGCCATCTTGGGGTTCCATCTACGTGTGTGATGTCCGAAATGAACACCTGCTTCAAGTAACTGTTTCATAGAAATAACGCTCATTATAATACCTCCGTTTTGGTTAATCTTCCGCATGCCCCCGACCTGAGCAAAACCCGGATACAACCTGTCTTAGGCACCCGTATCCACAGGGCATACGTGTTTTATAGTCACAACGAATTGCATTATAGCACAATTCCAAAGCGAAAACAAGGGATTTTTCCGCACAAAGTTTAAGAGGCCGTGCCTCCCTGTGGCACAGCCTCTTAGTATATATAGATCTTGCAATTCTTATACCAGTTTTGAAACAACTCTCTTGACGTCCTCAGGCTCAAAAGGTTTCTGCAGAAAATCACTTGCGCCACCCTTGAGCGCTTCCATGACCTTGTTCTTCTGTCCCGCAGCACTTACCATTACAACCTTTATGCCCGGATACTTTTCTTTGATACTTCTCAATGCCTGAAGTCCGTCCATGACCGGCATTGTTATATCAAGTGTGATAAGATCCGTTTTAACCGTTTCAAGCAGTTTCAATACCTCTTCGCCGTTGCCGGCTTCTCCGACGATCTCATGACCCGCGTCGGTAAGTGTCGTATTGAGTATCTTCCGAAGGATCCTTGAATCATCCACGATAATAATTTTAGCCATCTCAACTCTCCCTCCGCTTTAATATGTATAATCCTGATCGATCACAAGCAGGAAATCGATCGATTTGTTACATACCACCATAGGCACACATAAGATAGTTGATGCCTTAAGGATGCCTGCCTCGTTCTGTCCCAAAGGTGCTTCCATATCGATATCGATCTCACGGTTGCTCACATCTGTCGCATAAAGACCGTTGACGCAATTGATAAGTTCGCAAAGTGCATCGAGCACATCTTCGTCACAGGTGACATTGGTTTCGCCTGCAAATGAAGATGCGATCGTCTTCAGATCAGGATTAAGATCACCTGATAACGCTGTCAGTATCTTATGATCTCCCTTGATACCCTGGGTGCACAAAACCTTAAAAGGATACTCCTTCAGAACCGAAGGTTTCTTTATATATGAATGGAAATCCACCAGACGTACAATGGTACGGATAAATACACCGGCCATCTCTTTTGCCATATCATTCTGCGTATACAGGAAAATATTGATGATACGACTTATATCACAACTCTTCAGATCCTCGATATTGGACAATGTAAGATTATTGTCCTTCTGGTATCTTACAAGCATGTCCTCAACTTCTTCCATGCTCAGGTATCCGCCGTCAACCACTGCCTGTACAAATGCAAGATATGCATTGCCCTGCAACACCAAAAGTCTGCTTACCTGTTCTTCGTTGAGATATCCCTTCTCAACCGTTATATCTCCGAAACGTTTGTCAAGAATTGCCTGCAACTGATTAACTTCCTCAACCTGTTCAATTGTCATAAGTTTTTCCGATACAGCTATAACTCCCAGTCTTACTCGTTTGCTGTCCTGTGCAGCAAAAATATCTTCCAGATCACGATCGCTCAATTTACCGCACTGTGCCAAATAATTAGCAAACATTCTATCAAACATCCGAAAAATCTCCTTTTTGATTATTTATTGTAATTATATAAGATTTGTCTGAATTTTTCAATAAAACTTGTTTTTTTTTGTACAAAATCGCAAAAATTACATCATCTTGTGGGTGAAGTAAGATTGACCGCTATCTCTTCCTTGGTAGCAGTGATGTTTATCCTGTGGTTACCGGCAGTAATGGTCCTGTCGTATCCGTGTTCCATAAGATATCTGTCATATTCGTAGGCATCCGCGACAAGCCCCGCTTCATAGAGTTTTCTGCTTACGGTATCCGAACCGTCTCCGGAATTGACAACGATTATTATCTCCTTTGTGTCTTCCTGTTCGGGTGCAGGTATCTTCTCTGCCTCCTTTGTGGGTTCAGCTTCTTTTGTCGGCTCTGTGGCTTTGGTGGGTTCCGCTTCCTTCGTGGCTTCTGCCTCTTTGGCAGGCTCCGCTTCCTTCGTGGCTTCTGCCTCTTTCGTAGGCTTCGCTTCCTTCGTGGCTTCTGCCTCTTTGGTCGGTTCGTCTTCCTTTGCAGGCTCCGAAACGGCTTTATCTTTTTCTTCTTCGGGGATCTTCTCGATTATCGGCTCTACAACTCCGTCATCTTCTTTCCCCGCTTTTGAATTATCAACCAACGTTGTGGACTCAGTCATTCCAAGCTCGGCGGCTCTTGCCTTTATCTGCTCGTCCGTCATGGATCTTTTGCTTCCGGTACTTCCTGATATGATAAACAGCGCAGCCGTTACCATGATACCGATCCCTATTCCTCTCAAATAGCTCTTCAATCTCATGGTCTATATCCCTTCAAACAAGTCGATGACGAGTTTTACCTCACCGATGCCCAGACCAAGTTCCTTGGCAATGGCCATGTTCGACTTGCCTTCCTTATGTAGTGCAAGTATCCTGTCATTGTTATTTGCTGAATTATTGTCGGATGCAAACATCAGGTCAACCCCGCCGTCCGACACCGGCTTCTTTACCTCTTTGGGCTTACCTGCAGGCTTTTCTTCTTTAGCCTTATCATTTATCTTTTCAGCAGGTTTATCCGGCTTATCCATTGCTTTTTCCGCCGTATCATCCGCTGCTTCATAAGGCTTTACCGACTCGCCTGTCATGGATGCTTCCACAACCATCTCAGGCTTGAATTCCTCAAATGTCTTCTCTGTATTTACGGGTTTTTTATGGATATCGGTATATCCGAAGCCCCTATTGTCACCGTCTTTCTTCGATGTTACATAGCCAAAGCCCATAGGCTTTTCATCGGCTGCGTTTTCACTTACAGCATCATTATCCGCTTTTGCCCGGTCTCTTATATCCTGCTCGCTCCTGACCTTTACGGATCTTGACAGCTGATTGAGTTCGGCGGCCGTGTTCTTTACCTGGCTGTGCTTATTGTTGAGCATATCGTAAAGGAATACCGCCTCATCATGGTTTTTTTTGATCTGTTCAATGACCGTATCGGAATACTCGTTGACCGCGTTCATCTTCTCATTGGTTATGCGGTCCATGGCACGTTCCATCTTGTCCCTGTTGTCATTGACACATTCTTCTGCCGTCTCCTCCAGTTCATCCTTGTATCTGTCAACTTCCTTTTCGAGCAGTTCCCTTATGATCTTCTTCTCTTCCTCTTCGTCGAGCGATACTGTCCCTTTGCCTCTGTCGGGAATAAAAAAACTCACCGTAAATAATACTGCCCCGGCTATAAGCATCACAATTTCCGCTAAATTCATGTTCGGTAAACCCAAACCTTTCTTTTTGTTTATATCTTCATGTCAAAACCGCCGCCGATATAGGGCTGGGCTTTTCTTTCTTCCTCGTGATCTTCCTTCTGTCTGTTCTTGCCGCCGTCACCGGCATAAGAATTACTGCCCTTTTCCTTGGCATCCATTTTCTGACCTCTGTTGTCCATATCTTCCTTCTGTTGAACCTGATTGAGTTTGTGATCAACCCTTTGGTTGAACTGATTCTGGAAGTTGGACTGATCGAGCATCCCCTTTATTTCTTCCTGATGACGCATGGTATTGTAATCCTGTACCCCCGTCATTGTTCCGTTAAGATGAATAGGATCTATTGCCATATCTTCTCCGTTTCTGCCGCATATCGGCTAATCTAGAGACCGAGCATCTTGACGTCACCCTTAGTCTTCATGAACTTACAATGCTGTACGCTTTCCTTTATGATCTTGGATACGTCCGAGATAACGATCTTGGTACCCGGATAAACCGTATCCTTGACTACAACTTTTGCATCCTTATCGACCGCAAGTATCTCCTCCAGTCTTTCCTTTTCGGCCACGAGTCCTTCTCTCTCTGCTGCCTTTATTCTTGTCAGATTGAAAATATTGCGGACATTATCCAGCTGCTCTTCGTTGAGTGCGATGCCCGCCTCGACCTTATCCCTTGCCGCTTCCATGATGGGCATAGCCCTGTCTATGACCTTATCCAGTTCGGCGATGGAATCCTCAATTTCCTTATGCTGCTTTTTGACAAGTGCACTGACACCGATCTCAACTATTGTATCGGTTCCCATATCGGAACCCAGGATCTTTGTTTCGACCTTGCTTGTCGCGGTAACTTTTCCGCCTGAGATAAATGCTTTCCTGCCTTCAACATTGATCTCTGTTCCGGCAACCACGTCACTGTGCATAATGGAACCGCTCTCCACATATCCTGCGGCTTCAACCGTTGAATTCTCAATGAATTTGGCAACAACATTACCTCCGCTCTTCAGCCTGCCCTTGCCCATGCCGTTCATGCCTCTGGCGATCGTTATATTGCCGCCCGCTTCAACAACAGCGCCTTCAACAACACCTTTTATCTCCACATTGCCCTTAGCATGCACTTCAAAATTCGAGCACACATTGCCATTCACCTGGACATTGCCTTCGTAATCGATGTTTCCCGTGGTGGGATCTACATTTTCGACCTGCATTACATCGCTGACAAATACTCTTCCGTCAACAAATGTAACATGGCCGTTACACATCGCATATATCTCTGTTTTATCTTCGCTAAGCCTGATATTTCTTCCAAATTTAAGGACCTTTCTGGTCACGTTCCTCGGAGGTATCCTTGCTCCCAGGACATCCGTTCCCGGCTTGCCCTTGACCTCTCTTGTGAGTCTTGCGAGCAGCTCGCCTTCCTGCACGTGATTGATGATGTTCAGATTGAAGAAGTCAACCGTTCCGTCCTCATTGAGAGTCGGTCTTGCATGGACATCGGTATTGAAGAAATACTCTATACTCGCATCCTTTCCCTGAACGGGTTCCTCTCCTTTGGCAAGAACTATCGGTTCAAGATATTTTTTATCGGCAAGATACGCATCTATGCCGGCGTCATCAACTCCGAATTTTATGCCCTTGTATTTGAGATCCGAGAGGATCTCATCTTTTGTTATTTCCTGTCCCTTGTCGGATCTGCACACAAAAACTCCCATAGCAGTCATTTTGTCGGGTGCTATGGTAATAGTCAGCTGCTCGTTAACCGGTACGAGCGGGTCATTGTTGAGTTGTACGACGGTCTCTTCGGTCAGGCCGATGATCGCGGCGTTCAATGAGGGAAGGTCATAAAGTATCTTGTTGAAGTTCAGATAATCGATCGCATCCGAAACACTCAGGTCGTTACCTCCGTCAGTGGCAGGAACCAGCCTGAGCATTGTCTTGCCCTCCTTCCCCAGCAATTGAAAATAAGCATTCATATCTCGCGTTCCTCTATACGAGTACAGGGATCATGGTGAAAAGAATCCCATATATTTGCCCATCTTATTCTTCATGCGGGACAATGCCTTAGTATGCAATTGCGACACTCTTGATTCGGATACCTCAAGTGTCACGCTTATCTCTTTAAGCGTCAGATCTTCATAATAATAAAGTTCTATGACGCGTCTTTCCTTTTCCGTTAGCAGATCGAGTGCTTCGCGCAATACGACCTTCAGTTCCTGTTCCTCATAAGCCTCCTCAGGGCCCGAAAAATGCGAGCTTGCGTTGCGTCCGTTCGGAACATCGCTGCCCTGCTCCATGAATTCGTTGAGTGATACGACATTAGTGACCTTTAGCTGGGTCTGCCAGTCGTTATATTCGTCGGAACTTATGCCGAGCTTCTCGGCTATGGCTTCATCGCTTGCAGCCTTGCCTGTCAGGCTTTCTATCTCCCTGATCGCGGCATCGATCTGTTTCTGTTTCTGTCTGACGGTCCTGGGTATCCAGTCCATCTTTCTTATCTGGTCAAGTATCTCGCCTCTTATACGCAAAGAAGCATACGTTTCAAACTTGTTCTGTTTGTTTGAATCGTATTTGTCGATCGCATCGATAAGTCCGAATATGCCATAGCTTACAAGGTCGTCATACTCGACATTGTAGCCGAGATACATGCTGAGTCGCCCCGCGACGATCTTGACGAGCGGTGCATATTCCAATATTAACTTTTCACGCGTATCCGCGGATTTTGTCCGTGAATATTCACCCCATAGTCTCTCTCTGGCATTTTCGTCCATAATCTACCTTGACTCCGATACTTTTATCCTTCTTCACCCAAAGGAGTATTTCCTTCGTCGGAAGCTGCATCCCGGTCTGTCTGTGTCTGTACCGAAACGTTTTCCTCTTCCTTCTCGACAACCTTTCCTTCTGCTGCTTTTTCTTTTTCCTCTTCTTCCTGCTTTGCCTTGTTGGCCTCTTCAAATGAGATCAGAACTTTCTGCAGTACCAGTCCGAGTATATAAAATACGATCAGAACTATCAGCAATATGATCATTGCGGTCTTCATCTCATAATGAAGCAGATATGTGATTATGCTTGTGAATGCCCCCGCACTCAACATGGTAAATGCTGGCAGCATACGAAGCCTTTTACTGATTTTCATATTTAGATCTCAAATTCTTCCCTGCCTATGGCACGAATCCTGTAAACTCCCGTTTCGGGATAAAATATTACGGTCCTGCCGTAACTGTCGCCTGTGTCCTCTGCTATCAGAGGTATCTTGAGTTCGGCCAGTTTCTTCTTGGCCGCCTCAACATTACGTTCGCCGACTCTCAGCGACGGCGATGCCGTACTGACCTTAAACATCTGTGCTCCACCGGCTATCTTGGCAACCAGTCTTGCCCTTCCGGCGCCGATCGCCACAACCTTCTTAACCAACTCTTCTATTCCTGTATCCGCAAACTTGGCAGTATTGGAATTCTGTGATATTGCCGTTGAGTCAGGCAGCATCACGTGAACCATCCCGCATATCTTGGTCTGCTTGTCCCATACGACAACCCCGACGCAAGATCCGAGTCCCAAAGTGATAATACTGTCAGGTGCAGTGCATACATTCATGTCGGCCATTCCAACTTTTATTTCCATATTAGTTACACTCCAACTGCTGTCCGGTATGTGATCTAATCAACTATAATCCCCAATGATCTGAGTATCTTACCATATGAATCCATATCAGGAACCATGATAAAATACCCGTCGATATCTATCTCATCGGATATCTTTGACTGGATCAGCAGGATATTGTCACCGTAAATTCCAAACTCGACTGCCGGGACCGACAATATGGCACCAGCCATATCAATCGTCATGTCCGGTACCGTCAGGAAAATACCCATCCCCGTGAGGCTCGCAAGCGCATTCATATAAGACCCTGTAATTATATTGGAAATCTCCTTAAATGCGGATCTTTCCATCTCGCCGAATTCATCGGACGCATAATCGCCCATCATCTTTTTGACAAGGTGCATTGCAACTTCTTTTTTTACCAGAAAAAGGATGCTTCCCGTTATATCGCCTTCGACTCCGAGATACGCTCCGACCATTTCCTGTTCTTCACCGCCGAGGATAGCTCCGACATCTTTGAATTCCAGCATTCGAACTTCGGGAACCTGCATATCCACCTTGCATTGCAGCATGGAAGCAAGGGCTGTTGTGGCATTGCCCGCACCAATATTGCCCAGTTCTTTCAAGACATCGAAATATTCCTTGGATAAAGTATCAAGGGATAAATCCGCCATCAGCCTTCCTCCTTAATCTGTTTGTCCGTAAGTACCGTAACTATATCGAGCAATGAGATCAATGCTCCTTCAAGTTTTCCGACACCACTTACAAAATGGTTTTCCTCCGTACTGTCATATGGAACCTTTTCGATCTGTTCATCTTCAAGTGCCACAACCTCTTTGACGGCATCAACGATAAGACCGATCTTACCGTAGCTTTCCGTCTTGATGATTATGATCCTTGTAGCCTTCGAATACTCGATCTCGTCAAGACCCATCTTGAGTCTCAGATCCATTATAGGCACTATCTCACCGCGAAGGTTTATGACGCCTTTGATATAAGGAGCTACATTCGGAACTCTCGTAATGCGCTGCATACGTACGATGTTGTCGATGATACCTATGTCAACGCCAAAGAATTCGTCTCCCAATAATATCTTTATATACTGTATCGCTTCCGAATAACTTTTAATCTCGTTCATATCATATCCCCTTTCTGTCAAATGAGAGCGTTCGAATCAATGATTAGTGCAACCTCGCCGTCGCCGAGGATGGTTGCTCCGCTTATGATCTTGCTCTTGTTGATGTATTTTCCAAGGGACTTGATTACGATTTCCTGCTGTCCGATGAGTTCGTCGATCACGAGACCCGCAAGTGCGTCACCCTTTTTGCAGACAACGACTACATAGTCTTCATTTTCCTGTCTCAATGATTCGCATCCGAGTACTTCGTTCAGCCTGATGATCGGAATAACATTGCCTCTTAAGTTTATAACCTCTTTGCCCTGTACGGTCTTGATCTCATCCGGTACAACACTTTCGATCGTCTGGATGTTACCGAGCGGAACCGCGTATTTCTCGCCGCCGACCTTGACCATGAGTGACTGGATGATCGCAAGTGTAAGAGGAAGTCTGATCGTCCATTTGCTTCCTTCACCGAACTTGGTCTTGACATCGACCTCACCGCTCAGGGATTCGATCTTGCTCTTTACGACATCAAGTCCGACACCACGTCCCGATACATCCGAAACCTTCTTTGCCGTAGAGAAACTCGGAAGGAACAGAAGATTGATTATCTCCTGCTCGGACATATTCTCTGCCTGCTCGGGTGTTATGACTTCTCTCTCAAGAGCCTTGCTCTTTACCGCTTCTATATCGATACCGTTACCGTCATCTTTTACTTCGATCACAACGTTGTTACCGTCCTGATATGCATCCAGCCAAATGCTTCCTGTCTCCGGCTTGCCTCTCTCCTTACGGAGTTTGACATCACTTTCAATACCGTGGTCCGCAGAATTACGTAACAGATGCATCAGAGGATCACCGATCTCATCAACAACGGTACGGTCAAGTTCTGTCTCTTCACCGGACATATACAGTTCCATCTTCTTATCGAGTTTCTTCTGGAGATCCCTGATCATTCTCGGGAACTTGTTGACTACACTCTCAATGGGAACCATTCGAACCTTCATAACGGATTCATGAAGGTTTGTGGTAACGCTCTCAAGGTACTCTATCTGTTCATTGACATTGTTGCCTGAACCCTTTGTAGTAGCTGCACTGACAAGTGAGTTCTTTGCGATGATAAGCTCGCTGACGAGATTCATGAGATCGTCGAGCTTCTCAATATCAACACGTACCGTCCTGTTGACAACAGGTTTCTTCTTTTCAACTGCTTTACTCGGAGCGGCTGCGGGTGCGGGACTTGTTTCCGTTGTTTTTTCCGGTTCTGCTTCCTTCTTTTCTTCCGGTGCTGCAACCGCTGTTTCGGTACCTGCCGTTTCAGCTTCCGCTTCAGCTTCTTCCCCGGCCGCAACTTCGACTATTCCGCCTGCAACCCTGTCTATCTCGGATACGTTCAGTGCTGCTTTGATCGCCTGATCAGGTGTTGCATCCGTTATGACTACGAGGCTGAATTCAAGATCAAACTTTTCATCCTCGATATCCTGTGCCGGAGGATTGGAAACGATGATCTCACCCAGTTCCTCCATGGCTTTATATACAAGAAATGCTCTTGCCGCTTTAAGGATACAGGTCTCCTGAACATAAACCGTAAGTCCTATAACGTTCTTACCTTCATTCTTTGCTTTATCTATAACTCCCATCTGTGCATCGTTATATTTGATGTCACGCCAATGATCGTCATCGCCTGCGGGTGCTGCTTCTTTGTTCTCTTCGGCTTTATCGGCTTTTTCTTCACCGGCTTCCGCGGCAGGAGCGCTCTCTCCCTTTGAAGCAAGGAAATCATTGAATATCTTTATGATATTGCTGTTCTCGTTGTCACCTTCATCGCCTGTCGCCTGAATATTGCTTACATATTCATCAAGCGCATCGAGACACTGGAACAGAGCATCGATGATCGATGCGTTGACCTTGACTGTTCCGTTGCGGACTTCAGAGAATACATTTTCCATATTGTGAGTAAGGCCCTGCATTCTCTTGTATCCCATGGTTCCGGCCATACCCTTGAGTGTATGTGCTGCACGGAATATCTCATTGATGGTATCCATGTTACCGGGTTCCTGTTCCAGTTCAAGGATCTGTGTGTTCAGATTTTGTAAATTTTCTTTGGACTCGTCAATAAATATGTCCAGATACTGGCTAACATCCATTCTGTTTTACCCCCACGCGTAGAATAATCTCTTGCGCAATCTGTGTTAATGTGACTGTTGAATCCGATAAACCGGCATTGGCGCATGCTCTCGGCATTCCGTTCACTACGCAACTGCTTCCTTCCTGAGTAATGACGACCGTCTTTTTGCCTGATTTCTTCAGATTCTTTATTCCTTCCGTACCATCCGATCCCATGCCGGTCATGACAATACAGATATTTTCGTCATATCCGCAGCTTACCAGTGACTCGTACATATAATTTGCACAGGGCTTGACGCCCTCGCGACTCGGTTCGTCGGTATAATTGATTATGGTATCTCTTCCTCTGCTGACAAGATTGAAATGTTTGCCTGCTCTGGCTATATAGACCGTTCCGGATCTGATCGCTTCTCCTTCCGCGCCTTCCTTAACGGAAATCTCACTCATGGAATTGAGCCTTTCGGCAAGTGATCCGGTAAAGCCTTCCGGCATATGCTGTACCAGTACGACAGGTGCCGCCAGATCGGACGGCAACAGCGGTATGACGCTTTGAAGTGCCTTTGGACCGCCCGTTGATACAGCTATGGCAACTATACGCCGGCCATTGTTCTGACCTGCCCTCTTTCGGGCCATCTCCTTGATCTTGTCGGTGTTTTCGGTGTTGATCCTGATCTTCTCGTCAGGTATCCTTGAATTGCTTACCGCCTCAAGTGTATCCAGAAAAGTATTCTTGAAATCTTCTTCCTTACACTTGAAAGACCACTCGGGTTTATGGACGAAATCCATCGCTCCGAGTTCGAGAGCGTCCATGGTGATCTTTGCGCCTTCTTTGGTGACCGTGCTGGCCATCAGTATCCTCGCCTTGATACCGTTCTTCTTGAGTTCCTTCAAAAGCTCTATGCCGTCCATACGCGGCATATTGACATCAAGTATCACGGCATCATAGTTTTTTTGTTTGAGAAGACCGAGCGCCTGAATACCGTCGTAAGCTTCATCTTCAACAGAAAATCTACCATCTGTTTTGATTATATCACAGAAGACCCTTCTCATGAGTGCAGAGTCATCAACGAGCAATATTTTTTTCATATGAATAACCCCTGTTCATCCGGAACGCATGATCGCGATCCGTTTTTTGCCGTAACCCGTAACGCAGAAATTATCTTAAACCTCTCTCTTTTCTGCGGTTCTTTCTTTCTTCCTCGAAGATATACTGTATGATCTCCTCGCGTTCATCATTATCAAGGTTTATGAACTGTACCCTGTGTTCATATTCACCCTTTCTTGATGCGACCTCCCTAACACTGAGGACCCTGCAGATAAGATCGTAATTCTTAACCCCTCCGTGAATGAGTAGCTCATATTTGCAATAAACCAGGCTTTCCTTTTCAAACTCCTGATTGATAACAAATCTCAATCCGCCTCCGGAAATATCCACGATGACTCCCTTTATGAGTGGAAGTCCCGGCGGAAGCTGATATGTCGTTCCTGCCTCAAATGCGTCAACCTCTTCCTTTGTAAGTCCTCTGACTTCTATATCGAGGGCACAGTTATACCTGTAGAAATCCCTTCTCTGGTATTTCTGAAGGTTTGTTTCGAGCTCAACGAGCAGCAGATATATATTGTTGCTCTTATATCTGTCGGTGATGCGCACCGTACATTCATAGAGACCGTTCTCGGTATAGAAAAATGCCTCATATTCGGCATCCACGGGCAGCAATATGAGTTTTGTCTGCTCCATGGGCATCATCAACTCGATCGTATCGTCATTGACCACGTCAAAGATCTTTGACGAATACACCTTCGTCTTCTGCTCTCCTTCTGTATTTCTTGATCTTCTTACAGCCTTGAGTTCCACCTTCTGTCCCGGCTTTAGAATACTGTCCAACATCCCTATTCCCTATCTCTTTCCTGATACTATATGTGAAAAAAATGCAGCCATTCCGCGTTTCTTGTATTCGCCGCTCACTTCTTTGTTCATTAACTTGGCCGCTATGTTCTCGTAAGCGATCGAAGATTTTGCCTTATCGTTTGCGAGCGATACCGGCAGCTGCTGCATGACGGCCGTTACAAGCCTGTCATCCTGCGGTACGGCTCCCAGATACTCTATCGGCAGTTTCAGGTATCTCTGGACCACAACATTCAGCTTCATGAACAGACTGTTACCGTCCTCTTCCCTGTCGACTTTGTTGGCTATGACCTTGATCTTTGACTCCTCTATCGAAAATCTCGGATGTCTGTTCAATGCCTTGAGCAATGAATACGAATCCGTGATCGATGTCGGTTCCGGTGTGGTCACAAGAAGTATCTCACCGCTTGCCACCAGAAATTCCAGCACCGCATCCGATATACCTGCGCCCGTGTCTATGATTATCACGTCCGCTATCGCATCCAACTGTGCGAGATTGCGGATGATGTAATTCAGATATTCCCTGCTCAGGTTTGAAAGCCCGACTATGCCCGAACCGCCCGAGATAAATCCGATCTCTCCGGGTCCCCAGGTTATGATGTCCGTTATGCTCTTGCCCTGATAGAGCAGATCGCAAAGATTATGCCTCGGTACCGTTCCGAACATGATCTCTATATTGGCCAGTCCGAAATCCGCATCTAAGATGATGACACGCTGTCCCATCTTCTTAAACCAGATCGCAAGGTTTATGGCGGTGTTTGATTTTCCCACTCCGCCCTTTCCGCTCGTGACCGTGATAACGCGCGCAACAGGTCTGACGATCGTATTGTTCGCCTTTATGATATTCCTTAACTGTTCTGCCTGATCCAAACGCTTTCCTCTCCGTTAAGCCACATTTAATTATAACATGTGGCATCAATTTATGTAAACTAAATATTTCCGCCACCGAGTATTTTCTTTACGGTTGTCTGCGGATCGAACCTGTCGATATCCTCCGGTACATTTTGTCCGTATGTCACATACGAAAGTTCGGATCCTGTGTAAAGCTTTAAGTTGAGCAGATTGCCCAGTGATGTCGTTTCATCCAGTTTTGTGAAAATGATCTTGAAATCGGTCATTTCCTTATAGGTGTCCGCGATGCTGGTAAGATCCTTATACTTGGTGGTCGCACTTAAGACGAGATATACCTCGACATCAACGTTTTCAAGTGCGTGTATCATGATATTCGTATTGTTTTTCTGTTCTTCGTTGTGATGGGAATGTCCCGCGGTATCCACGAGTATGTAGTCATAATCGCTGTATTCTCTGTATGCGTCCTCTATCTCTGCCGGTGTAAATATTATCTTACACGGTATCTCAAGGATGTTCGCATAGGTCCTTAATTGTTCCGCTGCGGCGATCCTGTAGGTATCCGCTGTCAGAAGAGCGACCTTTTTCTTCTCCTCCAAACAGAATTTGCTGGCGATCTTTGCTATGGTCGTGGTCTTGCCGACTCCGGTCGGACCCACAAAAAATACTACCCTCGGCCCCATTTCCGCAGGTGTTATCACTGCCGGCTGACCGAAACGCAATATCATCTTCTGATAGATATTTGTCAGGAAATAATCCACCGGCATATTCGGCTTGTTGGCCTTTTCCGCCTCCTCGATTATCTGGTTTGCATATTTTTCCCTGACCTCATTGTCTATCATCATGTTGTAAAGAAGACGGGTGAGCTTCATCTGCTCATTTTCTTCCTCATGAGGTTCTTCCTCTTCCTTCTTCTCTTCCTTGATGTCCGCGCTTTCAAGTCTCTTCTTGATGAGCGTTTCTATGGAATCGAGCTTCTCTTCGAGAGCATTGGGATTCTTCTCATCATTAAGGGATTCCATGATGATATCCCTGTTCTCCTTTATCTCCTTTTTGCTCTCCGTTGCTTCTTTTTCCTTCTGCTTTGCCGCAAGCTGCTCAAGCGCCGTCATCGTCGGTGCCTTCTGCACACGTACTCTCGGCTCGCCCGTTTCCTTCTGCTCTTCTTCAAGCGCAACGGTCACCTCGACCTGCGGTAAAGAAAGCCAGCCAAAAAAGCCTTTTTTCTTGATCTGTCTGACATTCATGATGACAACGCCCGTTCCCAGTTCTTTTCTGGCAACGTCTACGGCCTCGGCTTCGGTTTTGGCGATGTACTTCTTAATAATCATTTCATTCCCCAATCATCACGCTGTGATCATTCCCACAGATTGCAATTCAACGTTGGATTCAACCTCGTTGTAGGACACAACTATAACATCCTTGTAATAGTCTTCTATCAATCTCTTAAAATATATCCTCACTATCGGCGAGGTGATAACTATCGGCATTCTGCCGAGGTTCTCAAGCTTCTTTGTCTCCGCCTCGACGGATTTCATGATCTCTTTGGTAATATCCGGATCCAGATTGAGATATGTTCCGCTCTCCGTCTGTTTAACGCTGCCCATGATCTTCTGTTCAAGCTGCGGATCGAGGGTAACTACGCTAGAGGTCTCATTTGCAGGGAAAAATTTGCTCGATATGGCACGCTTAAGTGCCTGCCTTACATATTCGGTAAGGATGTCCGTATCCCTGCTGGTCGCCGCATAATCAGCCAATGTTTCAAATATGGTCAGCAGATCTCTGATGGATATGCCTTCCTTAAGCAGGTTCTGCAGAACCTTCTGTATCTCTCCGAGTCCGAGAAGCTTGGGTGTGAGTTCGTCAACAAGTGCGGGATTGGCATCCTTCAGGTTATTGACAAGGTTCTGTACATCCTGTCTCGTGAGAAGCTCTGCGATATGCTGTCTGATGATCTCGGTAAGATGCGTCGCGATTATACTCGGCGGATCAACGACCGTATAACCCATCGACTCGGCGCGTTCTCTCTGTGATTCGGTGATCCATATCGCAGGCAGGTGGAACGAAGGTTCAAATGTCGGTATACCCGTGATCTCCTCTTCCACATAGCCCGGGTTCATTGCCATATAATGATCGAACAGTATCTCACCTTCACTGATCTGTATGCCTTTGATCTTGATGATATACTGGTTCGGGTTTAACTGGATGTTATCTCTCAGTCTTATGATCGGAACGACGGTACCGAGTTCGAGAGCGATCTGCCGCCTGATCATTACCACTCTGTCAAGCAGGTCTCCGCCCTGGTTCACGTCGGCGAGCGGTATGATGCCGTATCCGAATTCAAGTTCTATAGGGTCAACCTGCAAAAGCGACGTGACATTTTCCGGTTGTCGTATCTCCTCTGCCTGCTGTTCCTCCTGCGTGACCTCTCCCTCGATCTTGGCTGTTTCAAGAGTACCTGCGACCATCCTTCCGCAAAGGATGAATACCGCACCGAGGGACACAAATATCACGATGTTAAGCGGTGTAACGATACCGAGAAAAGCTATGACGCCTCCGACCATGTAAAGAACCTTCGGTACACCGAACAGCTGCTTTACGAGGACATTGCCGAAATCCGCATCCTTTGAGCCCTTGGTAACAAGAATACCCGTCGACAATGATATGAGCAGCGAAGGTATCTGGCTGACAAGTCCGTCACCTATGGTAAGTATCGTGTATTTCTGTATCGCCTGCGAGAAATCCATGCCCTGTCTCGTCATACCCATGGCGATACCGCCGACAACATTGACAAAGGTTATGATAAGTCCGGCGATCGCGTCACCCTTAACATACTTTACCGCACCATCCATGCTTCCGAAGAAACTTGATTCCTGCTGGATCTTATCTCTTCTGAGCTTTGCTTCCGCATCCGTTATTGCACCGGTATTGAGGTCCGCATCGATAGCCATCTGCTTACCGGGCATCGCGTCCAATGTAAATCTGGCCGTAACCTCGGCAACTCTTTCGGAACCTTTGTTGATGACCAGGAACTGGATGATTATCAATATGATGAAAACTATGGTACCGAGGATAAGATCTCCGCCGCCGACATACTGTCCGAATGTCGTAACGACATTTCCCGGATTACCGGTATTGAGGATAAGCTTCGTCGATGAAACGTTGAGCGCTATCCTGAATATCGTGGTGAAAAGCAGGATCGTTGGGAAATAAGATATATCCAGAACTTCTTTTACAAACATACAGGTAAACAATATCGTAAATGCCACTGCGATATTTATCGCCAAAAGCACGTCAAGAAGTACGGAAGGGATGCTGACTATGAACATAATAAATGCAGCCAGAATATATAATGCTACGCCGACGTCAGCCTTTGGCAGACTCTTCATGTTCATATCTCCTTCCCTGATATTCTTTATCCGTTCCGGTGCCGCAATATCCCCGTGACGGTCACTTTTATTATATCAAGACGGGACGCTAAAATCTCGTCAATTTGTGATTTAATATTATTTTTATATCTTGCCTTGAATGTGATAAACGTATGCAAGAACTTCGGCGACCGCACCGTAGAGTTCGGGGGGCACCTGCTCGTCGATGTTAACGTTCGCATAGAGCATACGGGCAAGCGGTTTATTTTCAACGATCTCGATGTTGTTATCCTTCGCAACCTCTTTTATCTTCATCGCCAGATAGTCCTCACCCTTGGCTATGACCACGGGAGCCGGAGCCTCATCGGCATCATATTTGACGGCGACCGCATAATGCGTCGGATTCGTGATGACAACATCCGCCTGAGGCAATGCCTGCATCATACGTCTCTGGCTTGCCTCCCTCATCTTCTGTCTGATACGTCCCTTGATCTCCGGATTACCTTCCTGATTCTTGAACTCTTCTTTTACTTCCTGCTTTGTCATTCGCATGTCCCTGGAGAACTTGACCTTCTGATAGGCAAAATCGCCGATGGCGACAAGCATGTAAATGAGAGAGATCCTCAGTCCGAGATTGATCACGGTCTCCCCTATGAGTCCGACAGCCGGCATCATCGGGATATCATAAAGCATCAAAAGCTGCCCCTGCCTTTTTTTCAGGTAGGAATAAGCAACATAGCCCACGAGCAGTATCTTGATGATGGACTTTATAAGTTCAAACAGCGTATTTACCGAAAATATCCTCTTTATCCCGTTTAAGGGATTCAGCTTCGAAAACTTGGGCGTGAGCGGCTTGGTCGTGGGCTTCCACTGAACCTGGATATAATCGCTTAAAAATGCAACTACGTATGCCACTATGAATATCGGCGCCAGTATGATAACGCATTTTATGGCATATGACCTGAATATCGCGTCCATGATGGCAACGGGTTTGGTTCCTCCCTGCATACCCACAGCTTCCGGTATCTTTCCGTAAATGCCGCTAAAGAGTTCTAAGAATTGCTCACCCATACGGCCTATCCAGAACTTTAGAAGTAAAAAGAGCGCAACAAGCCCAAGTCCGTTGGCTATTTCCTTGGACTTGGCGACCTGCCCTTCTTTTCTTGCATCATCGAGTTTTTTCTGGGACGCGGGTTCGGTCTTCTCTCCGCCCTGACCGTCGTCGGCAAAAAACTGGAGATTCAGCAAAAGTATGTTGTTGCCCGTCTTGTTGACTGTTTCAGTCATTTATCTGTCCCGTCACATCATGGTCTGTACAAATACAGCCATCAT
Source organism: Lachnospiraceae bacterium (assembly GCA_024698705.1). GTDB lineage: Bacteria > Bacillota > Clostridia > Lachnospirales > Lachnospiraceae > Colinaster. The sequence continues at coordinate 44,897 of JAILQX010000028.1, read as the reverse complement.
CTTCTTTACTTCGTTAAATATCATCTGATTGACCGTAGGCAGCATGCCTACAGAAAGAAACAGCGTAGTCAGTCCCACAAGTACCTTCAATTGGATACCGACAGCAAACATGTTGACCTGCGGCGCCACCTTGGTCATGATACCGAGTACAGCATTGAGCAGCAGCATCACCGCAAATACCGGAAGACATATCCTGAAACCTATGGACATGTAATCCTCAAGAAAGGTTATCATGCTGCTCACCATCCGTTCTTCTTCAAAGACCGCTCCCGCAACCGGTATCAGTTCGAAAGTCTCGGCAAGTGCACGGATTATATATTCGTACATTCCGGAGATTATAAGCATCAATGTGATGATATACTGATACAATACACCGGTCATGGATTCCATCATGTTGGTTGTCGGATCGATGAGATTAGCCATAGAAAGACCGCTTTCCATGTCTATTATCCTTCCTGCAAATGATACGATAGAAGTACATATCGAAGCGGAAAATCCTATGACCAGACCTGTCAATGCTTCACGAAGTACCAATACGGCATATCCCCATACCGTACTGTATACCGGTATTGTCTTATCACCTATCACGCCGTAAAGAAGTATCGATATAAAAAAGGCAAATCCGATCTTCACCTGGTTCGGGATACCTTTCTGGCTGAAAAAAGGTGCGGAATAAACAAACATTGACAATCGGATCAGTATAAGCAGAAAAAATTCAAGATTATGAATATTTATGGAATAGTTTATCATCCACCCGCCGATCTCCTATCTGATGTATATCGTGAAGTCACCCCACAGATTTGTCATGTAATCAACCATGTTACTGAGCATCCAGTGTCCAAGCAAGATAAGTGAAACAAATATGGCAAGGATCTTGGGAACAAATGTGAGCGTCTGCTCCTGTATCGAGGTGATCGTCTGAAAAATGCTGACGATAAGTCCCACCACGAGACTTACAAGCAGGACCGGAGCCGCAGTGATGCATATTGTATAAAGTGCTTCCCTTGTTATGGTTACGACGTCATCTATATTCATCTACTCACCCCATCAGTAAAACGTTCGGACAAGATTGCCGATCACAAGATTCCATCCGTCGGCAAGGACGAAAAGAAGTATCTTAAAAGGCATACTTATAGTGGTAGGCGGCAGCATCATCATGCCCATACTCATAAGAGTGGATGCCACGACCATATCTATAACTATAAAAGGCACATATATGAGAAACCCAATTATAAATGCGGTTCTCAATTCGCTTACGATAAAGCTGGGTATCAGGACTACATTGGGTATGTCTTCAAGTTCACCGGACCATTCGGTCCCATATATGGACATGAACATTGTCACGTCCTTCATCTGTGTCTGCGGGTACATGAATTCCCTGATCGGCTGCATGGCGCGTTCAAGTGCCACCTGCTGCTCTATCTCCCCGCGGTCAAACGGCTCTATGGCCTGACTTCTTATTGCATCTATCGTGGGATGCATGATAAAGAATGTCAAAAACAAAGCCAGTCCTATGATGACCTGATTTGGCGGTGCCGTCTGCGTATTGAGGGCATTTCTCGTAAAATGCAGAACGATGACGATCCTCGTAAAGCTTGTCAGCAAAATGATGAGCATCGGAGCGATCGCTATCAGTGTGAGCGTGATGAGTATACGGAGTGCACCGTTTATCTCTCCGTTACCGTTATCATAGGTCACGGTCACAGTATTCGCGATATTGAGCTCTTTCAGGTCTTCGGCATCTTCGTCACTTCCGGGTTCCCTTATGTAGGTCTGCTCATCCGATGTACCGGTAAGGTTGCTGCCAAGGCCCGCATCCTCTATCTCGGTCGCATATACGGGTTTCGCCGTGCATATATACAATATGCCCACCATAAACAGTAGGCATATTTTTACAATAATATTGAAATATTTTTTATTCTTCATCTTCTTCATGTAACTTGTCATCCGGTAATGCATTGCTCCCCCGGGCCATTTTTAACTTTTCAAATACAGCCGCAAAATCGGGTTTCTGTACATTTCCGTTTTCATCAAGATTGAGTTCGGATTCATCAAGTGTCGCCAGTACGGTCACATTGTCTTTACCGATCGCAACGGCCACATACTTCGATCCTATTTTAAGGATCTGAGCATAATGGTTTGGGGATATCTTGGTGATCTCTATCACATTGATGTTTTTCCCGCTCTGCTGCTGTTTCTGAAATCCGGCTATCCACTTTGTAACAAACAGCGTCACAAATAAAACCAATACAAAAATAACCAGCACAGTTATTAATTGTACTACCGATTCAACACCTCTGTTTGATGTAAGAAGCATTATCCCACAACTTTCTTAACAGCTTCCAAAACTCTGTCTGCCTGGAAAGGCTTAACGATAAAGTCCTTGGCTCCGGCCTGAATAGATTCGATGACCATTGCCTGCTGACCCATGGCTGAGCACATAATTACCTTTGCGTTCGCATCGGAAGATTTGATCTCTTTAAGAGCCTGAATACCATCCATTTCCGGCATTGTTATGTCCATAAGAACAAGATCGGGCTTGAGTTCATTGTACTTTTCAACTCCCTTTGCTCCATTCTCTGCTTCGCCTGCAACATTGTAACCGTTCTTGGTAAGAATGTCCTTGATCATCATTCTCATAAATGCAGCATCGTCACATATTAGAATATTCTTTGCCATAGTTTTTGTCTCTCCTGTTTATTATTTGATAATCTCAGTTATACGAATACCAAAACTTTCTTCGATAACTACTACTTCACCTTTTGCAACAAACTTGCCATTGACAAGTACATCTATCGGTTCACCGGTGATCCTATCAAGTTCTATGATCGTTCCCGGTGCGAAGTCCAAAATATCAGAAATATTCTTTTTGGTCCTTCCGAGTTCTACCGTTACCTCAAGCGGCACATCCATGATCAGCCCGATGTTCTCGTTGCTGTTTATGGGGTTTACGTTCGGTGAGAACTGCTCGAACTGTGCCGGCTGATAATTGGTTCCCATCGGAGGCATCTGATACATCGGCGGCATCTGGTAAGGCATGTTCTGCATCATGTTCGGATCCATCATATTGGGATACGGCATGTTCTGCATCGGCGGTACCTGTGCCATTGTCTGCGGCGGCGGTGCCTGTGTGGGCGCTTCCGCTTTCGGCGGCTCGTAAGGTGTAACCTGCGGCTGTGGAGCCGGTTCCGGTTCCGGAGCCGGAGCTGCCTGCTCAACTGAATTATTGCTCAAGAACGTGGTAACGAGTTCTCTCGCAAAGTCAACCGGATACAATTGAAGTATCGTACTGTCGACCAGTTCATCTATCTGCATCCTGAATGAGATCTTTACAAAGGTTCCGCTAAGGAAATCATTGTCTCCTCCGGGTATCTCGTGAGTCGCCATGTCGATGGCAACGGCATTCGGGGGGGATATATCGATCATCTTCCCGAACATCTGCGACAGAGATGTTGCCGAAGAACCCATCATCTGGTTCATAGCCTCGCATATGGCTGACAATTGCAGTTCTCCCAGTTCTCCGTCTATATTGGTCCCGTCGCCTCCCATCATAAGGTCCGTGATGACCTTTACGTCATGTTCGCGGAGGATCAATATGTTGTTGCCATCCAGCCCGCTGGTATATTTGATCTGGATGAATACACAAGGGAAATCATCATCCGTTGCCAGATCGTCCCAGCTGCTGAGCGATACAACAGGTGTGGTGATGTTTACTCTTCGATTTACAAGGGAATAGAGTGTTGTAGCCGATGTTCCCATGCTGATATTGGCAACTTCACCTATCGCATCTTTTTCAACATCCGATAAGTTATCGCCGTCCGCTACCGAGGTCGTTTCCAACGGTTCTGCGCTTGGCGCGTCAGTTGGTTGCTCGGCTGCCATTCCGCTTAGCAATGCATTTATCTCATCTTGAGATAAAATACCGTCCATGCGTCTATTCCTCCTCTCTTATGACTGATGTTACCCTTACGGCGTAACCGTCACCGCTTTTTCCGGGTACAGCCATAAATTTCTTTATATTGCCGACGAATACCGGTAATGACTCATCAGCTTTAGTGTCAAGTTTGATGATATCGCCTATCTGCAGGTTTGCAAAATCGCTTACCGTGATTATGCTCTGTCCCAGATATGCCTTTACCGGCACTTCAGCCCTTCTGATAAGATCCTCGACATATAATGAGTAATCTTCGTCATCGCTGTCCTTCATCGTCGAATACCAGAATTTGGTATTTAACTTATCGATCACATCCTCTATCGTAAAGAACGGAAGACATATGTTCATGAATCCGTCCACATCTCCTATTCTGACGTTGAGCGTCACGATGGCGATCATGTCGTTCGGTGCTATGATCTGTGCGAACTGCGGATTTGTCTCGATACGTTCAAGCAGTGGATTGATCTCTATGACATTTCGCCAGGGGTCTTTCATGAGTTGCATGCATAAGACCATGATCTTCTCGAGGATGACAAGTTCTATCTCCGAGAAATCCCTGTACTTGTCAAGTGCATCGCCCCTGCCTCCCAGCATTCGGTCTATGATCGCATATCCGAGATTCGGAGAAAGTTCTATCATCATTGAGCCTTTAAGCGGCTGGAAATTAACTATGCCCAGTATGACCGGATTTGATAATGCGTTGCTGAATTCCGAAAATGCAACCGTCTCGGAACTAGCCACACTTACCTGTACGTTTTTCCTCAGGTACATCGGAAGGTTGGTGGAAACCAGTCTTCCGTAATGCTCATATATGATCTCCAATGTACGCAGGTGTTCCTTCGAGAACTTCGCCGGACGGGCAAAATCATAATTACGAACCTGCTTTTCATCCTGTTGTTTTATATCTTCGGCATCCAGTTCACCGTTGCTCAACGCAGCCAACAGACTGTCTATCTCGTTCTGAGATAATACCTCTCCCAAGCAGGCTCACCTCCCGTCATACACGTCTTTTATCAGCTGAACATGATATCTCTGAATACTACGTTATAAACAAATTTTGAACCATACATTTCCTGTATAGCTTCGAGTATCTCCTGACGCAATCCGTCCTGATTGCTCTCCGCTTCCTCAATAGGGTGTGAACCTACGACCTGGAATATCTTATCCTTGATCATATCCTCGTTGGTATTTAATGTAGGCTGATATTTTTCGTAGTCAGGATCCTGTTTGTTCAGTGTAAGGGAAACGCTGACTATGCAATAATGTGCTTTGCCGTCGGCTCCCTTCGAAAGACCGATCGTCATCGAATCGGCTATCTGATATATCTCTATATCTTCCATAGCAACCTCGGTCGTGCTTTCTTCTTCGGATGCCGCCGGATCTGAGATCTCCAGAGACAATGCTGTCGATATGCCGTCGATCAGTTTGTTCGTCTTCTTGGTCGTACCCATGGTCGAGAAGAGCAATATGCCGGTCAGGGCCACATTTACGATAAGCAATCCAAGTATTAAGACAGATAACATATTCTTTTTCATGACATCAATCTCCCGTTAGGTTTCTCCCCAGATCCCTTTATATGATACTGTTTAAGCTGTTATATATCTTTATCTCTATCCTTCTGTTCTTCATACGTCCTTCAGGCGTTGAATTATCGGCTATCGGAACGTATTCGCCTCTTCCGCTGTGTTTGATGGCCGCCGGATCGAGGCCGGTGTTGTTGACCAGATAATTGAACATCGCAAGAGCTCTGTAGCTGCTCAGTACATCGTTGTTCTCGTACTTGCCGCCGTTTAAAGGAACATTGTCGGTGTGGCCCTCTATCTCGATACCGTACTCGCCGTATCTTTCAAGGATGACTCCTATCTGTGAAAGTGTCGGATAGGACTCTTTTTTAAGTTCAGCCTGTCCCGAATCAAAAAGAACGGATCCCTTGAGTGTGAGGATAACGTACTGTGCATTGAACTGCACATCAACCTCTCTTTCCTTGCCGCTCTCGGCAAGTGCTTCCTCAACCATCTCGGCCAGTTTCTCCGACTCCTGTAAGCCCTGTTCTTCAAGCTCCGCCGCCAGTTTCTCTTCCTCGTTCTCGTACTCTTTTATTTCATTCTCAACGAGGCTGTCGCTGTCAGCCGCAGCTCCGGTATTGGTTATATATTCACTCAGTTCGGTGAGCTGACTCATACCGTTGCTTATCAGCAATCCGTCGTCAAAGGAGCTGCCCCCTCCCGAGAATATGCTGAATGTATTTGAAAATGACGCTGCCAGAGCTTCAAATTTTTCCGCATCCATATTGGACATTGAAAAGAGCAATACGAAGAAGCACAAAAGCAGGTTCATCAGATCCGCGAAGGTCGATTGCCACGCGGGGGCACCGGCCGGCGGTGGATCTTCTTTGCGCTTAGCCATCCTGCTCACCTCCCGCAGCTGCTTCCATGGTCGCCTTATCCGTAGGATTTAAGAATGACTTGAGCTTCTCTTCGATTACACGCGGGTTTTCACCGGCCTGTATCGAGAGCAGCCCCTCTATGATGATCTGTTTGCCCATCATCTCTTCTTCGTTACGTACCTTAAGCTTGGCCGACGTCGGAGTACAGATCCAGTTTGCAAGCAATGAACCGTACAACGTCGTGATAAGAGCGACAGCCATGGCAGGTCCTATCGCTCCCGGATCATCCATGGCATTAAGCATATTTACAAGTCCGATCAACGTGCCGATCATACCCCAAGCGGGACCCATGGCTCCCAGATCGCTCCAGAAACCTATCTTCTTCTTGTGTCGTTCGTCGATGGACACCATCTCTGTTTCCATGATCCCTCTGACCAGTTCCGGATCGGTACCGTCAACTATCAGAAGAATACCTTTTTTGAGGAAAGCATCATCCAGATCTCCCGCCGCTTCTTCAAGTGAGAGCAGACCTTCTTTACGTGCTACGTTACTGAGATCTATGATCTTCTTGATAATGTCGGGAGTGTTGATCTCGCTGTTCTTAAAAATAAGCTTGATAGCCTTAAGTCCTGCGAGGAAATCGCTCATGGTATTGGATGCAAGGATACAACAAAAAGCCCCGCCAAATGTTATCAGGGCCGAATTCAAATCCATGAAGTCCAGAACAACACCGAAGCTATGTCCGGCTACAATACCGAATAGAACCAGTATTAAGCATACTACCAAACCAATTAACGATGCTAAATCCACGATGTCACGCCTTCCCGAAAATCTATCTCAGATCGGCTAATCTTGCCAAATCCGCATAAATTCCCTTTCTATACGATTTTACTAAATTATCTATCTCTTGTCTACTTTCTTTTGCAATAATTTTTTTGCCTGTAGTCAGTGTTATGACCGTATCGGGAGTGCTCTCCACCGTTTCGATAAGGTCCTGGTTGACAAGAGTCTTTGTTCCGTTTAATTTTGTAATCTCGATCATGCAGGCATTTTCCTCGGCAAGATAACAATATCTTGTGTATTTTTTATATAATTACCTGTTTATTATACACCATTTTGAGTAATGTTACATCATAATATGTAAAAAAATAATGCACCCGCCCATCGACAGGTGCATTATCATATAAATGAACTCCAAACATTAACGCTTGAGGTTAACCAGCTCTTCGAGAAGTGTATCGGAAACTGTTATGATCCTTGAATTTGCCTGGAAACCACGCTGTGTTGTGATCATCTCCGTAAACTCAGCCGAAAGGTCAACGTTACTCATTTCGAGAACACCTGTCGTCATGTATCCGCCGCCTGATTTGACTTCAACACCTATACCGTCGAAATCACCCGAGTTCTGGGTTGCCTTGTAAAGGTTGTCGCCTTCCTTCTGGAGACCTGAGGCATTGGCAAATTCCGCAACGGCTATCTGTCCGAGGAGTTTGCTCATACCATTGTCGTATGAAGCATATATACGGCCGTCATCCTGTATTGAAACGCCGCTCATTTCACCGAGTTTTCTACCGCAACCAAGCTTGTTCGCATCACCGCTTGCAGCTGCTATCGTAGATGTTCCGGAATTATTGAACATCGTTGTGGGTGAGAAATCAATCTTGAGATCGGAGAATCTTCCCGCAGGAGCAACACCCGAAAGTGCAAGTGTCGTGCTGTCCTGTCCGTTGATGCCCTTGAACTCACCTGTTGTTGTGTCGTATGTAAGGAGTGAGCTTCCCGTAGGAGTTATCTTCTGAGCTGTCAGCGGTGTATAACCTCCGAAAAATGCAGCGTCCTGAAGATAGCCGCTTACAGAACCTACCGTAGCTGCCTCGTTCTTTATGATCTGTTCAAGAGTAAAATCCTGTGAGATCGTGGGATCTGCGGGATCCGTAAACGTGAACTTCAATGTCTGGAGTTCTGCAGCATCGGAATATCCGTACGCCTGGGCCATGTTGGTCCAGTTGATGTTTGTTCCGTCATATGCAACGACCGTATGGTCTGATTTCTTTACTATCTCGCCTGTTGTGAGTTCTTCCCACTGATCCGAAAGTGCAAGGCTTGTTTCCCTCATGACTTCCGCACCGCCGCCGAGTTCAAGGTTGCCGATCTCAACCGGTGAGTTGTTCTGGTCAACGATCGAATCGAGCTGAACCGTATATTCGCCTTCGGTATCCGTGCTCTTTACCACCAGCTTTGCTGTGTAGCTGTAACCGAGGTTATCGTAGAACATGAGGTTCATGGTCTTGCCTGATGAAGATAATACGTTTGAATCATTCTTATCGAGGATACCGCTTACGGTCGCAAGTGTTGTTGCTTCCGGAGGGTATGTCATGTTATCCGCGCTCATGATACGAAGAGGAGTGACCGTGTCCATCTTGATATCCATTGTAGAGGGATCAACCTGCCAGCCCATTACATTGTAACCGTTGCTTGTCATTGCAAGATTTCCGACGCCGTCAACGTAGAAGGAACCGTCTCTTGTAAAGAGGTTGTCCTGACCGTTGTTTACTACGAAAAATGCATCGCCTGTGATCCTTATATCGAACGGGTTATTTGTTGTCTGTGAAGCGCCCTGTGAATTGATGGCTGTGTTGATCGCGCCTGTCTTAACACCGAGACCGATCTGTCTTGCATTGATACCTGCGGTACCTGTTGTTGCATTTGCGCCTGATGCGGCCTGTGTTGTCTGGTACATGAGTTCGGAAAATGTTACAGACTGTGACTTGTAGGCAACCGTGTTAACATTCGCGATGTTATTACCTATAACGTCCATCTTTGTCTGGTGTGTCTTAAGTCCGGCAACGCCGGAGTACATAGATCTCATCATAATGAGTGTCCTCCTTATCTTACCGGCGAGTGATCTGCGATCCCTTCCGTCATTCGGGGATCCTAGCCTCCTTGTGAGGTCCGGCTAAACTATCACTGCGCCATCAATATTTGTGAATATGTTGTCTTTGCTTTCTGTCTGATCCATTGCCGTGATGACCGTGTTGCTCGGAACATTTATTATAAATGCGAGTTCATCCATGATCACCAGTGAATCCTTGATTCCTTTTTCATTGGCCTTATGCATACCGTCCGCTATCCTTGCGACCTGCCCTTCATCCAGCTTTATCTGTCTTGTTGCAAGTCTGCCGGCTGCATGTTTTGAAAATTTGATCTCTTTCCCTTCGCTTATACTTTTCAGTATGTCGCTGAATCCGGGTTCGTTTGCGGAAGAAGAAACACCATCTTTTCTTCGGCCCTTCAGGTAAGTATCCTGAAGCTGTTCAATGGAAAGGAATTGATTTTGGATATTGTTCATATTTCTTTCCTCCTGTTTGTGTCTTCCGTCCTGTCAGCCTTCTGCTCTTACAGATCCGCTTCCTCCTGTGCCTTCACGGCGTTCATCGCTGCCACATAAGCGTCGTCGTAAACCTTGTCGAGGTTATCGAAATCGTAAAGTATATCGGCTATCTTAAGATATGTCTTGCTTCCCTGGTATACAACGCTTTCCACAAAGCCTTCGTTGTTCTTCGTATTGCCCGTTTTATCCGTTTCGGAAATGGAAACGTATTTTCCGACAAGTGCCGATGCACGCTGCATATCCGTGCTCTGTACCATGTTCTGCATCTCTTCGAGTTCGGAGAATGTTGCCAGCTGTGATACGTATTCGGTATTGTCCGTAGGCTCCAGGGGATCCTGATACTTCATCTGGGTTACAAGCAACTGTAAAAATGCATCCTTGTCAAGTGCGCCGCCTGCCTGCTTGCTCGCTGCCGCGGTTGCCTTGTCTACAGAAGCTGCGGAAGCACCGTTGTTGATTATCTGTCCGTTGTTTACTTCTGCTATACTGCTCATACGCTCTCTCCTTATGCCATGTAATCGACGGTAGTTCCGTTATGCATCATCATCTCTCTTGCTATACGGATCTCATCCTCAACTATATTATCGTCAGTATCGTCGATTTCATTTAGATTAATATTTCGTCTTCTTTTTCTTGTTTCGCCTTCAGAACTTTCGCCTGCTCTGTCGTTACCCCTGTTTAGATTATCCTCAAATGCGTGACTCGCGAGTGTAACTTCTATGGCTTCAACCTTGATGCCCTGCTCATTCATGTTGTTTTTGAGTTCAACTATCTGGGATTCGATCGCTGCTCTTACGGTCTCGTTCTGTGTGATAAAGTTTGCGGTTATCACTCCGTCCCTGGCTGCTACCTGTACTCTTACATTGCCGAGGCTTGCCGGATGAAGGTTCATCTCCATCTCAGTCACGTCTTCCTGTAAGTTAAGTTTAAGACTTTCGCTGACCTGTGTATAGATGTCATCCATGCTTGTCGTGTAACTTACCGGTTCGTCTGCTGCCCTTTCAGCCGCCTGCGCCTTTACATTTTCCACGAACTGCTGTGAAAAATTCATCTGCGCTCCGTTCTGACCTGTGCTTTCTTCACGTTCTTCCGTCTGCGGTTTCTGTACCGGTGCCGGAATACCTGTCGTTACCTGTACTTCTTCTGTTTCGGGTCCTGCCTTTACCGTTGTCACTTCGGTACGTGTTTCCTGCACGTATGTCTTTATGTCTTCCTCAGCGACTCCGATCTCTTCGGTAAGAGCTTCAACGGTCTCATTGACTCCTTCGGTCACTTGCTTTACTGCCGCAAACAGGTTTTCATCTGTCATGATATCCATTGTGTCATCTGCGTCGGTAAGCTCAACCGCTACGGCCGGTATGTTTGTGGCATCCAACAGATCGATGTCGGTAAGTTCAAGTGTTTCGAGTGCTCCGCTAACCTCTGCCTCTTCAACCCCGAACACCTCCGAGATAAGTGACACTACTGTCGTTACCGCTTCGGCTATCGCTTCAAGGTTTTCTTTGATGATCTCATCGGTATTTTCTTCGACGTTCTCTTCCTTTGATGCGACCTTGTCGGTACCTGCGTTGTCATCGGTCTCTTTTGTCACATTATTTTCTGTCTCTACCGGTCTGTCCTTTTCCGTTCCTTCAACCTTTGCACCCTGCTTTTCCTGTTTTGCATCGGCTGATCCGGTCTGCGTATCCGCTCCTTTGTCTGTGCTCATCTTAAGCACATCCGAGAAATTGCCGGCAGCATCATTGGTCTGTGAAACCTGACCCGGGATAAAGTCCTTCATGGGATTTACCTGTGTTACCAATCCTGCTGTCATTTACTGCCTCCTCTCTGATATCTTATCCTGCGTAACAAAACGCAAAGGAGGATTTACCTGTCAGCAAATCCTCCTTGATTTACAATAAATATATCGGTGCGGATCATGAAAAACATTAGTGCATTTTCGCAAATAATCATCTTTGTCAGACATTACTCCGAACGGCGTATGACATCAGTCGGGATCCATGATCTTGGTAAGCTTTGCAGCCACCTCTTCATCCATCACTCCCAATATCTTTCCGCGTTCGTCGGCCTCCATCTGCCGGAGTATCTTTGCGACCAGTTCCAGATTATCCGTCATCTGTTCAAATATCTCTGCGGCTTCCTTTGGCTTCATCTCGGAATAAGCCTTTGCATAATCCTTTATCTGTGCATCCTCCTGTTCGCGGATGATGACCTGCTTATATAATGTCTCGGCCGTAGCCGGATCCATTTTTTCGTAATATTTTGCATACTCTTCGGCGCCGGGGCCCTTGTCCGAATATACGACTTCATTGTAAAATTCGGTCTTTATCCTCTCGAACTCAACCTGTTTTTCCTCAAATGTCCTGAGTCTCTCGATCTCTTCCGCCTGCTGAGCTATCTGCTGGTCCTTACGTTCGTTGGCTTCATTGAGGCTGTCCACCTGTGCCTTCAGATCGTTGACCTCGGTAACTGCATCCTTGAGTGAATCATATCCCGAAACATCAACATCATTGTCACTTGCGACCGAAGTGTCCGGCAGGATCTTGTTGACAACCGGAACGTTTTTGAGGACGGGGGCGAGAACACCCGAACCGAAGCCTCCGACATCAAGCTTGATGAGTGCACAGAGAATGGCGACCCACACAAGGATGATGAACACCGTGGTTATGAACACAGGAAAACCGCCGCCTTCGTCATCCATTATCCTGGCTTCTTCGTCAGCGAGTTCCTTGGCCTTTTTCTTGGCTTCTTTTTTTCTGTTTTTCTGTTCTTTCTTTTCCTTCTTCTGATCCTCTTTAAACCGCTTCTGCTCTTCTCTGAGCTTCGCAACTTCGGGATCTTCGTTAGCTTTAGCCATTATCGTTCCTCTTGTCCGTATCTTCTTCGCCTGCCTTCTTTATACGTTCACCGTATGTATAGCTGACAAGCTCGTCCACTTCCCTGCTCTCCGTTGCATTGACTTCCTGCATGAATTTCTCGAAATTGTTCTCCTTGAGCTTCTCGTGGATCTTTCTTTCCTGCATCGCATCGTTGAGATTTCTTCTGGCTATATCGACCTGAGCCTTTGCCTTGTCGAGCTCTGCGGTCTGCTTCTCTATACGATCCTTTATGATGTCGATGGCGCGGTCATTGTCCCGCATGTCGGTCATGTTGAGCACATCCTCGCGCATCTTCCTGCCGGCTTCTTCATATCCTTCCTTACGTCTTACGAGAGCCGCCAGTTTTTCCTCTTCTTCATTTTGCCTGGCCATGGCTGTGGCAAATGCAGCCTTTGCCTGGTCCTCAAGTCTGAATTTTATATCCAGGACATTTTGTAATCTATACTTAAATACAGCCATTTATCAGACCTCTTCGGGAAATAATGCACGCATCTGCCCCAGACTGTCTTCATAATCAAATTTCTCATCGGTATCCTGCATGAGAAAACTGTTGACATCATCTATCTTATCTATAGCGTAGTCTATATTCTTGTTGCTTCCGCGCTTGTATGCGCCGATATTTATCAGATCTTCGCTCTCACTGTAGGTCGCAAGGACATTCTTGAGCCTTCCGGCATATTTCTTATGATCCTTATCAACTATCTGGCTCATGCAACGGCTGATGGACTGCAATACGTCTATGGCAGGATAATGATTCTTATGCGCAAGTCTTCTGTTGAGCATGATATGGCCGTCAAGTATGGATCTTGCGGTATCGGTGATGGGTTCGTTGAAATCATCACCGTCTACAAGGACTGTGTAAAGACCGGTAATGGAACCCTTGTCGCTGCAGCCCGCTCTCTCGAGCAGTTTCGGCATTTCCGAATAAACGCTCGGCGGATATCCGCGTGATACCGGCGGTTCGCCGCCTGCGAGCCCTATCTCTCTCTGGGCCATTGAGAAACGTGTCAATGAGTCCATCATAAGGAGCACATCCTTGCCCTGGTCTCTGAAATACTCAGCTATGGCTGTGGCGGTCTTTGCTGCCTTGTTACGTTCAAGCGCAGGCTTATCAGAGGTTGCCACAACAACTACGGAACGCTTCATACCCTCTTCTCCGAGGTCACGCTCTATGAATTCCCTTACCTCTCTGCCTCGCTCACCGATCAATGCGATGACATTGATGTCCGCCTTGGTATTGCGGGCGAACATACCCATCAAAGTGGATTTTCCGACACCTGAACCGGCAAATATACCGATACGCTGTCCCTTGCCTATCGTAAGGAGTCCGTCCACGGCTTTAACACCCAAGCTTAAGACTTCATCTATGATCTTTCTGCTCATCGGATCCGGAGGCGGTGCCTCGACCGAATAAGCCTTACCGTCAAGTATCTGCGTGCCGTCAGTCGGTCTCCCGAGTCCGTCCAGCGTCTTGCCTAGCAGATCGTCACTTACCATAACGGTAAGCGGCTTGTCGGTGTTAACGACTATATTGCCTATGCCTATGCCGTCTACGATATCATAAGGCATGAGCTGTGTCTTTCTCTCCTTGAATCCCACTACCTCTGCCATGATCGGCCTTGCCGCCGCGTCCTCGGGATAGATGTAACAAACATCACCGAGCTTGGCATCGGGTCCCATGGATTCTATTGTAAGACCGACAACATTGACGATCTTACCCTTTCTGGTAAAAAAAGACTCTTCTGCAACCTTAATGTATTTTTCAAAATTCACTCTGCCTGCATCCAAGCCCTTTCACTCTCCTTTATATATTTAAACCGTACGGCCGCATTGTTTAAGTTTCTCGCCGCACAGCCTTTGCCAACATCCGAGTCCGTCAGTCTCTTCCGTCATAGGACAGCAATGTGAGACGTCTCTTGATCGCCGTCAGCTGTGTATCTATACCGCAGTCAAATATTCCGTTGGCTGTTTCTATCATGCAGTCGCCGTGCTTCATCGTCATATCCTCGACGACATCTATGATGACATCCGCCGCCATGGCGGCATCTACAAGTTCGTTCTTGTGTTCATTCACCAGTGAATAGTCATCCCTGCTGACGTGTATGATATAATTCTTCGTTCCTTCGATCTTCTGCATCGCATTGTGAAGGACATTCATTACGATCTCTTTCTTGTCCGAGAGTTCTATCTGAAATATCTTCTCATAGATATTGGTTATATGTCTCACGAACTGAGGCTCAAGGTCGTAGAGTTTATCCTCATATTCCTCTTCCCATTGCTTGCGCTGCTTCTGAAGGTCGTTCTTCATCCTGTCCATCTCGAGCTTGGCCTGTTCCATACCAAGCTGATACCCTTCATTCTTAGCTATCTCAAGCGTCATGGCCCGTTCTCTGTCGAGTTCCACTGCTGCTTCATTTTTCATCATGGCAACATCGGCCTGAGCCTCTTCCATCATCTGCTTGCGCATCTCCTCGACATCATGTATGGCCTTTTCCTTCATAGCCTCCGCATCAGCCGTAACCTTTGCCTTGATTATGTTTGTGGCCTCAGGATCTCCGCCGTCACCGAGAAGCGCGTCGATGGATTCCGCATCCAGTCCGTCAAAAAAGCCTTGGGCTTCGCCTTCAAATGCATCATTTTCAATGATATCATCATCTGCCGTCCCGGTATCGTCATCGGTCCCCGTAAACTTAAGTCTTTCGATGACCTCTTCAACCGCCACATTGCCGTCAATGACTCTCGGAACGCTCGTCTCTTTAACTGTATGGTATGCTTTGAACAGATTACTAGACAATTATCTCGTCGCCTCCGCCTCTTGAAATAACAATTTCGGCACTGTCTTCCAGTTTTCTGATGATATTTACTATCTTCTGCTGAGCCTCTTCGACATCCTTCATACGAACGGGACCCATAAATTCCATATCTTCCTTGATCATGGTCGCAAGACGCTTTGAAAGGTTGTTGAATATCGCATTCTGAACCTCTTCGTTGGTACCCTTGAGTGCAAGCGCGAGGTCGTTGTTATCAACATCACGCAATACACGCTGTATAGCCCTGTCGTCCAAAAGCAGGATATCCTCGAATACGAACATCTTCTTTCTGATATCGTCGGCAAGCTCGGGCTCTTCGATCTCCATGATCTCCATGATGTGTTTCTCTGTACCTCTGTCAACGGCATTGAGGATCTCAACAACCTGATCGACACCGCCGATGATCGTGTAATCCTGATTAACAAGGCTGGCAAGTTTGCTCTCGAGCATTTTCTCAACCTCCTTGATGATCTCGGGACTCGTTCTGTCCATCATGGCAACTCTCTTGGCTACGTCAGGCTGTCTCTCGGGCGGTAATGCACTGATGATCGCAGCCGCCTGTGACGGAGCAAGATATGAAAGTATAAGAGCGATAGTCTGCGGATGCTCATCCTGTATAAAGTTGAGCAGCTGGGAAGGCTCTGTTTTTCTGACAAATTCAAACGGTTTAACCTGTAAGCTTGCGGTAAGTTTGCTGATGACCTCGACTGCCTGTTCGCTGCCGAGTGCCTTTTCAAGTAATTCTTTCGCATAGCCGATACCGCCTTCCGCGATATACTGCTGTGCAAGGCAGACTCTGTAGAACTCGTCAACGACCTCGTCCTTTACACTCGGAGTGATACTCCTTGTATTGGCGATCTCCAGTGTGAGTTCCTCTATCTCCTCTTCCTTGAGGTGTTTAAAAATTGTCGCGGATTTCTCGGGCCCCAATGTGATCAGCAGCACCGCTGCCTTCTGTAATCCGGATAACCCTTCTTCCTGATTTTTACCAGACATGCTTGTCCCCTCATGGTTCTTATTTATTCAGACGACCGATCTATACGCCGGCGTCAAACAACAGATCCTCTGCCTGTCATCTTAATGTGACCGGATAACCTGCGGTCCGTACCGGGAGCCGTTTAGCTCCAGTCCTCATTCAGCCAGTTTCTGAGCAATGCCGCAGCGGATTCGGGATTTTCATCCACAAACTTCTCGACGATCTTACGTGTCTCGGACTTGGTTTCAACCTCGATGGTCTCGAGTTCGGTTTCAGGTCCCGACTGAAGCAGTTCTTCCACCGAAAGTTCCTCTTCGACTTCCTGTACCTGTTCCGTCTTCATGCCTCTGATTATGACAAATGCAAGAAGTGCAAGTATCACTATTATCAATACTATCTGAATTATGTCGCTTACACGGAACGACGAAGTCTCTTTGTCTATGAAGAGCGGTTCCTCGTATGCGACTATCGTTATCGACTCCGCAGGTATGCCTGAAGCATTTGCGACAAGCCGTACAAGAGATTCATCTATGTCGACCTTTGTCCTTGTCTGGTTTGCGAGCTTGTACTCATCCCATGTCACTCCGTCCAAAAGCCCCTGAGCCTTGGCATCTTCTTCCTTGAGCGTTTTATACTTGATAGCAGCTATGGAAGCTGATGAATTGGCATAATTGATAAGTCCGGCCGGTATGGTCTTGCTTGTGACCTTTTCGTTCGGAAGGTATTTTCTGGATTCTTCCGTAACGGTGGAACTTGAAGTCTCCGAATCCTCTATCACATAAGTCGTTCCGTCCTCACCGTTAGAATCGGTACCGGGTACTCCCGCATTGCCGCCCGTGGCTTCGGAACTGTATATATCCTCAGAACCCAAAACGCCCTGGCTCTGATTATCTGCGGGGTAATAGAGATGTTCGGTCTCTTCCACTACAGAGAAATCGAGTTCCAGGTTGCTGGACACTTCTATCAGATCAAATTCATTGGTCCCGAGAAGAACTTTTCTGATGCTGTTCTGTACAACAGCCTCAGCGTTTTGCTTGACAGCCTGCTGTCCCGTCGCCGAACCGGTTATCGAATAATCCTCATCGCCGGAAAATAAAAGGTTGCCCTCATTGTCGATGATCGTGATATTGGCGATGCTTTCATTGCCCAGTGCCGTCTTAACGAACTTTGCAACATTCTCCGCATTCTCCTGATCAAACTCTCCTTCAGGTTCTATCATGATCGCCGCGCTCGACTGCTCATTCTTAGCAATCAATGTGCCATCGTTGGTGGGAATATCGAGTTGTACCGTTGCATTTCTTACATTGGCAAGGCCTTCTATATGTTTCTCCATCTGACTCTCCAGATAGAGTTTGTAACTTCTCTGCTTGTCGCTTTCAGTCGTTGACAGGCCGCCGCTCGTAACATTGCTCAGATCATAGCTTGCCGTCGGGATGTTATTGGCTCCCAGCAACAGGTTCGCCTGTGCGACCTGGCTTTTAAGGACGCTGATCTGGTATCCGTCATCGCTGGTCTTGTACTCGATCGCAGGATCCGCGCTTTCAAGCAATTCCGTAATCTCTGCCGCTTCCTTCGTGGATTCGCAGATAACGAGCGTCTCATATACCGGCCTTGTGAGTACGGCTACAAGTATGGCAAATGCGACCACCAGCCCCGCTATCACGGAAACTATGATCGTCTTTTGTTTAGATTCAAATTTGTTCCACCATTCCACGATCTTCTGTGGAATCTGTCTCAGTCTTTCAACCATGACTCTGTTACTCCCTTAACAAAGCATATGTTATACCTGCATCTGCATGAGTTCCTTGTATGCCTCGAGCAATCTGTCCCTGACCGCAACCGTATATTGCAGCGCTGTCGAAGCTTTCTGCAATGCTATCGTCAGATCATGCGTATTGTCCGTAAGTCCCATCGAGAGCTTGAGTTCCTCATTTTCCGCATCCGACAGATACGCGTTCGTCTGATTGATATTGTCGAGAGCGGTCTTGAATATCGACTCAAAATCCTTATTCTCTTCTACGGGCTTCACTCCTGCATTTGCATGCTCCACAGCATTTTTGACCGCCCCGGATGATATATTGTATAAAGACGTAATATCCATTATTCCCTCCGTTTATCGGATCTTATCATGACTGTCCCATCGTCAGCCCCTGCTGTGCGATCTTCTTGCTCGCATCAAATGCGGTCGCATTTGCTTCATAGGTTCTTGACGCATCTATGAGGTTCGTCATCTCGGTTATGATGTTAACATTCGGATAAATGACATATCCGTTCTCATCGGCATCCGGATGTGACGGGTCGTAGACCATATTGCCTTCGCTCTGATTATCCTCAAATGTCCCCGAAACCTTTACACCATGTCCCTTGAACCTCGAGCTTGCTCTTCCGAAAATAGTATCAAACGACACATTGTTGCCGTTTTTCTCTTCAAACGTGACCACCTTCCTCTTGTAAGGGGAACCGTCTTCGGTCCTGGTGGTATTGGCATTGGCGATATTCTCGGCTATGACATCCATACGATAACGCTGAGCCGTGAGACCGCTTGCATTGATATTAAAAGAATCAAACATTCCCATAGTTTATCCTCCCGGAAAACACGATACTACAAGTTATTGAGAGCCACGCCATGATAAGTTCACTTCGTGAAGGCGTGGCCTTCGTAGTTTCATATTTTCATAGAAAATCTGATACCACAAATTATCGAGAGCCACGCCATGATAAGTTCACTTCGTGAAGGCGTGGCCTGCGTAGTTTCATATTTTCATAGAAAATCTGAAACTACAAATTATCGAGAGCCACGCCATGATCGGTTCACTTCGCGAAGGCGTGGCCTGCGTAGTTTCATATTTTCATAGAAAATCTGAAACTACAATTTATTTCATAACTGCCTTCAGATTATTGAATTCCGCCGTGAGCGAATTCATAAGTCCCTGATATTTCAACTGGTTTCCCGCCAGCATGATCTGCTCCTGCTCCGGATCGACATTATTGCCGTCCATACGGTATGAGAAGCCGCCGTAATCGGTGTAAATCTTTCCTCCGAGTTTGGAAAGATCAACATTCTTTACCTTTGCATCAACGGATGTGTACTTCTGGTGCTTAAGTGCTTCGGTAAGCTGGCTCTCAAAATCAACATCGCGACGCTTGTAGCCCGGCGTATTCTGGTTCGCAATATTGTTGCTTATCAGTTCATTCCTCAGCCAGGAAGCATCCGCCGCCTTATCCAAAACATTGATATAACTGTAGACTCCCGAGTTAAACATAACTTGTTCCTTTCTTTGGGAAGGTGCCATAAATATTGTGGTAAGGTTATGTAAACCCATCAATATATAGTGCCGCACCCTATTTAATTATAAATAATTGTGTAAAAAATACAAGAGAATTTAGGCAAAAAAACACATTATCTTGTAGATTTTCACTATAAAGACCGCAATATCTGTCATTTACTGTCCCTTCGGGGTAAAAAACAAAGGGACTTATCAAAAATAAGTCCCTTTAAATATCACAATCCTTTATATGTGGTTAATAGATATATCGGTCGATCCAGCCTTATTGTTTAGGGTTAAACGGCACACATCTTTCTGATCTGTGATCATTTTTTCCGCTCTATACGACACTCGTCTTTCTGATCTTATCGATCTCATCAAATACCACATCATTCAATACCTTGATGTAGGTGCCCTTCATACCCGAAGATCTGGATTCGATGACTCCGGCGGATTCGAACTTGCGCAATGCATTGACGATAACGCTTCTGGTGATACCTACTCTGTCGGCGATCTTGCTGGCAACAAGTATGCCCTCCATACCGTCAAGCTCGTCAAATATGTGGACGATCGCTTCCATTTCCGAAAAACTGAGTGTGCCGATAGCGGATTTCACGACGGCGATCTTGCGCGATTCTTCTGCATTTTCTTCATTGACCGCGCGCAGCATCTCCAGTCCGACAACAGTTGAACCGTATTCGCACAGGATGATGTCATCGATGTCATACATCTGTCCGGCTTTATATATGAAGAGGGTTCCGAGCCTCTCTCCCGCGATCTCTATGGGGGCGATTATGGCCGTGAACTTGCTCACGTCGGTATCCTCAAAGCCCAGAGTCTCAAGATTGACATTCTCCTTCGTGGACAGAACGGAAAGCATACGCTCATTGAGCATAGCGTCAATAAATCCGCCGACTTTGTCCTTGATCAGCTCATGGATGACCTCGACCCCTTCGGCATTATCGATTCCAAGGACTTTGCCTTTTCTGCTTATAACCAGAATATTGCTGCCAAGTATCTCCTGCATGACTGCGCAAATATCATTGAACACAACCTTGCTGGAATTGTTGTTGTGGAGTAATTTGCCGATCTTTCTCGTCTTATCCAACAATTGAACACTGCTCATACGTCTACCTCCTGATCCCATGTTATATTGTATCACTATTTGTGAATGCATTCAAGAATTATTAGACAATTTTGACAATTAAAGCAAATTAACTTTGTTATCACAAAAATAAGTTCGATTTACATAACTTGGAAACAATTCAGGTTTGGGCATGTGCTTACCTATTAAGATATTATTCTCTTTTTCTCTCCTTCTATCTTAGTTTCACACCCTTAAATAGCAATTCAGTCCGCAAAATAAGATATTCTGCAAATAATTCAAAGAAATATCTTAACATTCATTCCAAACAAGCAAATCACCACCGATTTTTTAAGATATTTCCTCTGTTTCCCCGGTAAGTATCTTATCGTCCTCAATGCCGAGCCTTCCACTCACTTTCCACTCACCGGTGAAACTAAAAAAAGCCGGCAGAGTAATCTGCCGGCTTTTATGCTTTTATGCAATACTTGCCTTTAAAATGAAATCAGTTTCTTTCTTACCTGTTTTCTGAATAATTGCATTCCTCGGACATGCACACAAGCTTGTTGCCTCTGATGAGAAGCATCTTGCCGCACTTGGGACAAAGCTTGCCCGAAGGCTTCTGCCATGTCATGAACTCACATGTGGGATTATCTATGCAACCGTAGTATTTTCTGCCCTTTCTTGTGGCCTTAAGGACGATATCCTTGCCGCAGAGCGGACATGAAACACCTATCTTCTCGTAGTAGGGCTTGGTGAACCTGCACTCCGGGAAGCCCGAGCATGCCTGGAACTTACCGTGAGGGCCGTATTTGATATAGAGGGGCTTACCGCACATTTCGCAGTTCTCACCGGAGAGTTCATCACGTATCTCCACGTTCTCGAGCTCTTTTTCAGCCTTTACGACGGCTTCGTCGAGGTCAGGGTAGAAATTCTCGATGATGGTCTTCCATTTGACCGTACCCTCTTCTACGGCGTCCAGAAGCGCCTCCATATTGGCGGTAAATGTCACATCCACGATACTTGGAAATGCATCCTTCATCATGTTGTTGACGATCTCGCCGAGTTCTGTCACAAATATACTACGTCCTTCCTTGACAATATATCTTCTCGCAAGGATGGTGCCGATTGTCGGAGCATACGTACTCGGACGGCCGATGCCCAGCTCTTCAAGCGCTCTTACAAGACTCGCTTCGGTAAAATGAGCCGGCGGCTGGGTAAAATGCTGTTTGCTCTCCTGTTCCTTGCAGTCAAGCGTATCGCCTGCATTCAGATCTCCAAGCAATGCATTACTTTCCTGCTTCTCTTCATCAGCTTCCGTATAAACGGTCCTGAAACCGTCAAATGAAACCTTGCCGGAAGAAGCACTGAAATTATGATCGCCTGCGGATATCCTTACTGCTGTAGTCTCATATTCGGCATCAGTCATACGTGAAGCAACGAATCTCTTCCATATTAACTGGTACAGACGCAACTGATCCCTGTTAAGGGATTCCTTCATGACCTGAGGAGTCCTTTCAAGATCGGTGGGTCTGATAGCTTCATGCGCATCCTGGATCTTGCTGCCGGATTTTGCATTAGCAATATTTTTCCCCACATATCTCTCACCATACTGAGCCTTTATGTAAGCAGCCGCCGAAGCCGCAGCTTCGTCAGAGACACGTGTCGAATCGGTACGAAGGTATGTGATGACACCGACGGTGCCCTGTCCCTTGATCTCAACACCTTCGTAGAGCTGCTGTGCTATACGCATGGTCTTGGATGTGGAAAAATTAAGTGCCTTGCTGGCTTCCTGCTGAAGGGTCGATGTCGTAAACGGCAGAGGAGCCTTCTTGGTCCTTGTACCCTTCTTCACGTCGGTTATCTCGAATTTTCTGTTCTTTATATCAGCTATGATCTTATCAGCTTCAGCCTTGCTCTTGATGTCACCGGTATATTTTGCCGTAAAACTCTTGCCTGCCTTTACAGCAAGTGCAACCTCCAGAGTCCAATACTCTTCGGGTACGAAAGCATTGATCTCGTCTTCCCTGTCACAGATGATCCTGAGGGCTACCGACTGTACACGTCCCGCACTGAGGCCTCTCTTAACCTTGGCCCACAGAAGCGGGCTTATACGATAACCCACACATCTGTCAAGACACCTTCTTGCCTGCTGTGCATCGACAAGATCCATGTCGATCTCACGTGCATGCTTCAAAGATTCCTTGACGGCATTCTTCGTGATCTCATTGAACGTGATCCTGTAGACCTTCTTGTCATCCAACTTAAGAGCCGTCAGAAGATGCCAGCTTATAGCCTCACCTTCACGGTCAGGGTCAGTCGCGAGATAGATCTTATCCGCCTTCTTAACCTCCTTACGAAGGTTGGCAAGTATATCACCCTTGCCTCTGATAGTTATATACCTGGGCTCATAGTCGTTCTCAACATCGATACCGAGTGTTGACTTCGGCAGATCCCTTACATGGCCGTTACTAGCAGCCACACAATAATTACTCCCCAGAAACTTCCCGATCGTCTTCACCTTTGCAGGTGATTCCACTATTACAAGATTCTTTGCCATGATTCATTCCTTTAACACAATGTTCTATACCTCAAACATTTCGTGCAACACTATACAACAAAAAAAAATCGATGTCAAATAAAAAAGAGGCCTGAAATATCCAAACCTCTTATTTGTTATGCTCATTTATAAATTTCACAAAATCCGCCTTAGGTACGGGCTTCGAGAAATAATACCCCTGGATATAATCGCAGTCCAGATTTTCGAGTATCTTGAAGATCTCATAGGTTTCGACGCCTTCGGCAACGATCTTGAAGCCTACATCATGCATCATTCGGATGATATTACGCACCATGGACTCACCCTTTGATGTATCCACGATATCTATAACGCTCTTGTCGATCTTGACTATCGAGAGAGGCAAGCCTATCGCACGCTTGATGTTACTGTAGCCGGTACCGAAATCATCAAGAGAAAACGTAAATCCCTTCTCAACCATTTTCTGGAGATTATTCTGGTCTATACGGTCAAATAATCCCGCAGCGGATTCCGTTATTTCCATATTAATACGTTCCGGTCTTGCGTGATACCTGTCCAGCAGTTCCTCCACCAGCCGCACGATGTTTCTCTCAACGACCTGCTCGACGGAAAGATTGACCTCGATGTAATCGAGACCGAGCTTCGCAAATTCATCATCTGCTACGAACCTGAAAACCTCCTCCATAACGAAATTACCTATGGGAAGGATCAGATTTCTCTTCTCAGCCTCCGGTATGAAGATCGCAGGGGAAATAAAACCAAACTCCGGATCATTCAGACGTATGAGAGCCTCCGCTGAGTTGAATCGTTTGTTCTTCACGTCGTAAATAGGCTGGTAATACATCTCAAACCTGTTTTCAACCACCGCGCCCTCAAGTATGCGTGAAATATTGCTGTAGATGATATACCGCGGATCATGCACGATGCTGTCCGCATTGATGTAGTTTTCACCAACCTTTAGGAACTTGTCAAATATCAGTGCGAACTGGAATATTTCCTCCCTGTCTTTAAAATGCTTCGGGAAATCAATCCCTGCCGCGACCGTGATCACTCTTCCGCTGTAGCTGTTGACGTCATCCTTCCAGCAGTCTATTATTTCAGGATATTCACTGCGTATGTCAACGGAACCACGCCCGAACACTACCATGACGCTTCCGGAGGGATTGTAGAAGATATTGTAATCCTTATGCTTTTTTCTGAGGGCATTTTCCATGGCACCTATCTTCATGGAAATGTACCGTTTATATCTGTCCTCACCAAAATAATTCCTGATCTCGGCCATATTTAAGACTTTGACAAACAATACCGTAGCTTCCCTTTCGGACATCAGTATCCTGTCAAGGTGCTGCCTGAAATACATGATGCCGTACACGCCCATATCCGGATCGAACATTTCCTCGGGGCGCATAACTATCACAAGGATGAGCAGCAACGCTACCGAAGATGCATACATCTCGACAAGATAGCCGTTGTGGATATACTGGAAGATCGCTGTACCCATCAGAAAAACATACATAGAGATCATCGCTATCCATTTGCTTGTTCCCAGATAGTTCTTCATCTTGCAAAGGTAGATAAAACCGAAGATGATATACGCAAACGAATACACATACAGGACTATGATGCTAGGCCCCCTCATATAGCCTTTCTCGGGCGTGATACAGAATATCCTGTGCGTCACTATATTGGACATGATATAAATGCAGATCAGTACGAAGGGCACGGTAAAGAAAGCCCGGTATCTTCGGTTCTGCAGTTTGTACCACGTATCCGTTATGGCAAATATAAGGAAGATAAAAGCGATATTGCAAACCTGTCTGGAAAGGAAATATCCGTAACTGAAGATATAATCGACCACCAGCCTGGATCTGCTCATCGGGAGAGTCCTGTAAGTAGCCTCCATGCCGATGTCGAACAGAGTCGTCGCCAGGGAACTTAAGACAACGACTATATAGAAATAATTCTCAATGCCTCTGTTAAGGCGCCTGATGAATAACGCTATAAGAACGATCAATATGTTAACGATCGCAAGATAATCAAATATAAGTGAACTCTTCATAGATAGCTCCGCTATACCCTCAACCCCTCATGAGTCGTTCCCTCGACTCATCTATGATCTAATTATAATCCATTAGCGATAAAAGGTAAATGAATTTGATCCTGAAACAACAGGATGTTCGATCCCGAGACGATCGGCTTGAAATATCTGATGATAAAAAATCCCCGAGAGCAGGTGTTCTCGGGGATTTTGTTAGAAATCTGTTTGAATTACTGAAGATCGAACAATTCAGTGAAGTTTACATTGAGCGGTTTCATGCTGTCTGCTGCAGGAAGTACCTTAAGGTTCGTCTTGGATCCCATATCTTCAAGAGAAGTTTCGGTACTCATACGTGTATAGATGATCGTATTATGATTACCTAATACCGTATTACCGTTCATAAGATCACTTACATTGAACTCAGCCTTATATACTCTTGCATTGCTCAATGAATGGCTCGTATTGGCATCCATATCCGTATTGGTCGTACAATCCTTGAATGTTGCAGGCTGTATCTGTTTATAATACTTACCGCCTACAGTAAGTGTAGCACCTGCTGCACTGGGTACCTGGATATAATACAAAGTATTTATAGGCTTCTTGTTATCCTGAAGGTTATTGTTGATCGTCTTGAAGTAAACAGTAACCTTATCATCCAGCCATCCGTCACCCTGTCCGCCATCATCTTCAGATTTAGCAAATGTAAGGTCGTAAGGAACATACATACTTGTGATCTCGGCTGCATTCTTGATATCACTCTGCTTGTAACTTGCGTAAGGAGCATGTGTACCTGCGTTGTATGCCGCTACCAGAGTATTGACAAACAGCTTCTTCTCGGCATTGTTTGCGGTATCACCGATACTGCTGTGTCCTGCACCGGTGTATGTAATATTACCTTTATTGAAGATGTAGTAGTTATTACGTGCATCATTGTAATTCAATGTATGATAATTGTAATTCTTATTATATGTACTCAATGTATACCATACAACTATATCATCATTGAAGTTTTCATCAGTATAATCCGTTTCAAGATTAAGCTGGAAGTACTGATGGTGAGTCGTCGCAACGTCGATCATCTCGCTTGCTGCATAAGTACCGTCATCCTGCTGTTCCAGAGAACCTATTCGGAAAGGATACTCTGTGATCTGTCCTCTGTTAAGCCTTGCAACCTGAGTAAATTCACGGGCTCCATGCACTTTTGTACCCTCAGCTGCAATCTCACCTATCTTTGTGTAATCCGTACTGTTGTAACGTAACAGCGAAGGATCACTGTATGATCTGAACAGATGATAATCCGAGTTATCAGGGTATATCGTATCATACTTGGAATCATAAGCCGTAAGTTCATTACCGTTATATCTGAGATTCTTGAAATAATCAGAGCCCTGAACTATACCATATCTGTCCATACCCTGGACATCTCTCCAATACAGGTTTGCATCAAGTCCCCAGCCATAGCCGTTATGACCACCCCAATTGCCGGTGTTATCATATCTTGTCGATGTCAGGTCATGAGTAAACAGGATACTCCTTCCGCTAAGAGCGTACTCTCGTATTGCCAAAGCTGCTTCCTGTGTTTCATTGAATTTATAATATGAATTATAATTTCTGTCATTTCTTACAAATTCAAAACCATCCCAGAAGCCCATTACAAGCATATCATAATCATACAACGCTTCCAGCCTGTCCTTACCTGTGAACTGACCGGTCTTGAATACAAAAGAATCTACCGGATACCTGTCAACTTCGATCTTGAAATCTATAACATCTTTATACAGTTCCTTAAGAGTAGCATCATTCTTAAGATCAAGATTAGTACTATTGCTGTTTCCTGTCGTCAGCTGAAGGATCCTGATCGTCGGCTGGTTGGTCTTGTCTGCTATAGCGGCATAATCCTGAACCGCAACCCTTATGAGGTTAACCTTAGAATTACTATCAAATTCACTGCCGGTATTGACATCCGTTCCATCACTAAGTCTTCTTCCGTTTTCATAGAATACCAGCTTCCAAGGTATAAGTCCTACGTAGCCTTCGGGAACCATACGTGAGATATTGTAGGTTGTTCCTGTAGTAAGATGGAATCTTCCGTCACTGTCAACCGTCATCTCATCGCCATTGGCGTCATTGGTGATCTCAACACCCTCAAGCTCTTCTACAGACTCAAAACGTCCATCGGCATCATGATCTATATAGAGTTTGCAGTCATACGATGTATTGGTCGTATCCGTAGCCGCATCGTTCTTTAAATTAACCTTATAATCAAGTGTATACACACCGCTTGAGTTCATCTTCAGGTACTCATGAACATCATCCTGACTGTCATAAGCATTGTAAAGCGGCGGCTGTTCGATCAATTTAACTTCAAGTTTGGATATATTGAGATACTTAACAAACATCTCTCTGTTTTCCAATGCACTGGTTCTTCCATTGAGATAGAATCCGGTCGAAGCCTCAAACTGATCGGTAATTCCGACATTGTATCCAATATAACCCTTTTCCTTACACCAAGTGATAAATTGATACATATATGAATCGGGATCTACTCTATCAGTATTTATGACACCATTGCATACAATCTTACCCTGTACATTAGCTTTTCCAAAGAATTCATCTGACAGAAGTACCGCATAACCGGCTTCCACATAGGCTTTCAACTCTCTGAGCTTATCCGGCGTGATGTCATTACCGCCCATGTAGTAATAATCATTTGCGGTACCATCCATATTATTTGTATAGATCACATCACCGGTATGTCTGTATACGTAATGCTTACCATCATTAGCCATAACAGTCTTGGTCTTACGACCATTCTCATATGTTGTTGTAAGATATGCTGTGTCCATACCTATATAGATAAGGTCATAATTCTCATTGAGATCCTCTATCTTACCTATAAATTCCTTCGTACCTACACCGTAGACTTCAACATCCTTTGTTGAATCACTAACAACATTGGTCTCAAACCAATTTATATCAAATATATCTCTGATGCTTTCAAGATTTTCTCTTGTAATGTTTTTTGTTGTTACATTTCCGTTCTCTACAACGGTAACGTTATTTTTAAGTCCGCTGTAATTCTCACCGTCACCGTTTTCAACTTTTCGTGCGAAATATGGTTCAATATCAAGAACTCTTATCTTATTCTTGGCAACCACACGTCTGTTACCATAATTGAGGATATAACGGATTGATGTTGCCTTACTTACTGTCTGGTTAAAGGAATTAACATCTTTTCCTGCTACTTCAAGATAAAACTTCTCCTGAGCGATATCTTCAGCAACTGCCTTGAAGCCTTCATAGGCAAAAGTAATATCACCAGGGATTTTCCATGAACCCGAATTGATCTTGGCATCTGTATAAGCATCTGTAAAATCAGTTGATACTGCATTACCCTTTCCGGTAGAAGTGGGTACAAAGTTAACAAATACCGAATCGGTAACATGGCTTATATCCGTTGTTTCGTTCTTTACTCTGGTATGAGCAGTATTAAAACGAGTATTTGAAACAGTTTTCCAATCATCCTCACCTACATAAGTACTGCACACTCCATCCATGTCGTCAAGCAAAAGGTACGAAAACAATCTCCAAAGATTTCTATACTGTGCATTTTGATAGTTCTCATCTTTGCCACCGGAATAATTACGATCCATTGATCCTAAGGCATTTGTATCAAATACAACCGCCTTATTATTATTTTCGATCTGAGTCAGTATTTCCTTTGCTACATCATACTTCATATCATTAGGATGAGCAGGGTTTATGGGTGCGCCATCTGCATCATAATCACCGCCGACAATATAGATAAGTCCGGCTTTCTGAACATCCTCAACTGTTACTTCAGACGGTATCTTTGTGATAACGTCAACACACACTGATGATAACTTATCATCCGGAATATCAAGGACTTCTTTCTTGAATAATTCTTTATTTGTGAAACCACCCTTATAGTAGTATGTCTTTATTACTTCTCCGCTGTAGTTGTGAACATACCGATACTGACTACCATATGCTTTATCATAAGCATAAGGGTCTTTATTTGCTAACTTATAAAAATACTTATGATACCAGTTTGTATGCGTCCATTCAGGATTCACCGATGAATCTTCATTATATACATAGTATGAAGCCAAATTACCAGTCGGATCATTTGCAGGTTCTTTTTCAGAAAGAGTATACTTGAATGTCGGTCTTTCAGTAGCAGGATCACGTTCTACAACTGTATCAATATAATATTTATCTAAAGCAGCATCTCCTGTACCACTTTCTTCTCGGATAGTATAAAAATCATAAGGCAAATTGGAATCTATAATATAAGCCAACGAACTGGTATCGCTAGAATCCATCATATTTAAGCGCATATCCGTATTTGAAGCTGCGTGATAAAATACCAGTCCATTAGGGTCGGGATTAGGCGTGACAACATTTGCTGTATCCTTGTATATATAACCCATATATATAAGGTTATCTCCCTGAACCATATATACTATATCTCCCTCACCAGGCTCAGCTGAAGAAGTATCCAAAATCCTAAAATCATCCGTTATATCATCCGTACCATTATCATTTTGACCGAGAGTGAAATGCTTATCGGTTAGATATCTCATAGAACTGTAGTATGGTACACCCAATGTATCTGTATATGACTTGTGCGGATATTCCCATACATTATTCGTATCAACCTTTACTAATTGGGTAATATCTGCGTTACCGGTTCCAATCATGGGTTCAAACCTAACATAGTCCATGTAGAAAATACCTGTTCCATCACTTGGAGACTTGAGGTCAACTACCTGCTGAAATGAAAGCGTAGTGTCAGCCGCTGACTCTGCTAAATGTTCATATAAACTTGTTGAAGCAGTAGCACTATAATTACCGGAATTGGCAGGATCAGTTTCTTCCATGGATCCATATGTCGTATAAGCTTTTGCATCAGTAACAGTCGTCGGATCTATTTCAGTAAAAGGTGTTGTAGATTTATCTCCTGAATTAAACGCGCTTTCAAATGTAAAAGCATAATCCTTCAATTCATTAAATGCAGCAGTTCCTTCAGTTGTTGTCCCTGTCTGCAGGTATTCATATGCTGCCTGCTCAGGATAAGCCATATCTGATAAAGCCGCATCTGACTTAGTCTTATTACCGGGTTCTTCACCTGCAACCATATAACCCATTCTGGCATCTTCATATGAAGGCACTATCTCAAGAATATAGAAAGGCGCTGCCTGACTGTTATTGTTGACTATGTTTTCAATTCCGGGAAGTGACGGTCTAGCATATACAACATTACTGCTGTTGTACACGGTTCCTCCCACGATAGCCGCTGTCAGCACACATGCTGCAGAAGCCGTTATCCATCTTTTCTTACCGTTTGCACCTTTACGACGCATTCTCTTTTCCTCCGTCCCATCTCACTTCATCATTGCAATTTCTGTCTGTCCCTAACAGACATATTTATCAATAAACCAATATATATATCGGCAGATGAACCGATAATCTTATCATTTGGGATAAATCTCCCAATTCTCGGCTTCTTTCTTATCAATTCCCTTAAGATTTCTGATCTTATATTTGTACAGATTACTGGGTGTGAGGTCTTCATCAGAGAAGAAATCCTCTCCGGTCAGATAATAAGCCGTTGTAAAATTACCGTCATTATCCTTAGCTGTAAATATAGCAGACATATATCCGACAGTTAATCCATTGGACATCGGGAACCAATTATCTACTATGCTGTTGCTGTTAAGATTTACATAGAAACCGGTATATATTGAATCCAGATATATACCATGTCCACTGCTCCCGCCTGTATATCTATTCGAAGGATTCAACTTACAGGTTGCATCTGCATCGGTAACGGTATTTCCATCAGATGCATTCGTGCTGTAGTATACAAAAGTCGGACTATTTATGGTTATATTATTTGTATAAGTCTGATTGAATACAACACCACGCATTCTGACCTCAAATTCTCTGATGGTCTTGCCTTCGTATTTCTTGGATTTCTTATACTCACCGGTCTTTTCTTTATCACCATCACTTGCCATTTTAAGTTCACTGTCAGCAATAAACTTATAGTTGTTACTGCTGTTCTGTGAAGCAGCTGTTACAGGTATAAGTACCATCTTGACAGGATCATATGCAAGTTCCATCTCTACAGGTCCGTCATAATTCCTGTCGATATCATTTCCTATACCATATCTATTATCTTTTTTATCCGTTGCGTAGCATGTTACCTTAACTATAAACGCTTTGCCCCAATCAAGATATTCTTCTGCGTATACATTTATAGCTCTGTGACTTGCATCTGTATCAAGCTTGGATATCTTGTTTTTGGGAGGGGTTATATTACCCGAATTTCCGGTTTCAACTATCGACATAGTCTTCGAGAACGAATCCTTATCCTTGCTGTCATCCCAGTTATCACCTACAGGAGTTATTTCCCAATGGTAAGAGAAATCTGTCAGCGGAGTAGCATTGCTGTAATCCGAAAAACTCCATACAGCTGAGATATATGTATTGGTACCTCTGTTATTGTATGTACTGTCAGCCGCTCCGGATAATGCAAGTTTTTGATTGGGCTTGTATTCGCGTACATCTGCCACATTGATCGTCAATGAATTTGACTCTGGTCTCACCCCGTCAATCTTTGGCTTCTTAACCGTAGCCTTGAACGTAAAACTCTTACCGTTTGCAGCGGGTACAACTCTGAATATGCCCGTTGTGTTATCATAACTGCAACCTGAAGGAAGCTTATCTCCGCTTATAACCCATGTGCACAGTGAGGGATCATTCTGAACTGTTCCGTCTGTGTAGGTTATCTTTGTTGTAAGATAATAATCCGTATACCCCGGATAATCGATCCTGCCTTCATCCCCGGACTTTAAACCTATGTTTACACTTACAGGATATACACCACCGCTCTCAACTCTGATATTAAGTGTCTGGAACTTGGTGGGATCATCAACTGCTGTTGCTACCAATGTATTGGTGGTTCCGTCCGGAACAGATTCGCCAACATAGACCGCACCTGTGGCCGCATTGACTGACATGTCTGTAACCTCATTTGCCAGCGACCACTTTACTTCATATATTCTCTCCGATTCAGCTTTTGTATAAACATTTGCTTTGTAAGGAACAGTAACTGCAGTTGTTTCGCCTGCTATATTAGCCAGCTGTATTGTGTCTGTAGCTCCGGGAGCAAATACAGTACCGCTTCTCTCAATGGTGATATGATCTATAAAACTGTTGATAACCTCAAGATTAGTAACGAACATATTGGTCGGGTCATCGTCTGTCGTTATAACATTACGAAGCGCAACGATCTGATCGGAAGTAATGATCTTATCGCCGCTCTTAAAAGAAATCGTGAACTTTATGATATTTTTATCAATATCGCTGAGATCAAATGTGATGTCCTCGACCTCTTCAGCCATAAGGCTTCCGGTCAGTCCGTCAACATCGTCTTTTTTTACATCCGCCACATCATTGTAGGTAAATTGAGCCATATATATCTCGTGCTCGTCATTGAGATATATCTTTTCTACAACATAAGAAGGAACAGCCGGTGTTACACTTGTATCCATGACCTGGCTGTACACATATAAACTCTTTGTGGCATCATCATAACCAACAGCATTAGACGCCTCAAGAAGAACATCTCTTACCTGATTGACTACAATCTGCTGTTCATATTGAAGTCCGACATCCGTACTGGTCTGTCTGAAACTGTTGCTGCTGAATGACATGAAGCCAAATATCGCAACTCCGACAATGGCTGCTATGGCAAATGTAACCAGCAATTCGACAAGTGAAAAACCTTTGTTATTTTTCATAATCCGTTCCTTACTTTCTGAAAAATCATTTATATTACTCATATATTAATCAACAAGATACCATCTGTGTTTTCCGGTTTCCTTGATAAAGTCTATCTCATAAGTCTTGGCTCCGTTTACCATTGTTATGCTTGAAGGAACCGAACCTGATATGGATGAAACGCTACTGTCTATCGTACCATCGGCCAGTAATGTTGCCCCAACAGTCACATCATCATACAGGCCTGTAGTCCTGTTATATCTGATAGTAAAACTTGTTGTCCCGTCTGCTACAACAGGATAAGAAGCTATCGTACCGGAGCCGTCATCATAGTTAAACGTAACGGCTACATTATCTTTACAGATATATCTGTGTTCAACACCGAGCCCCACTTCACCCGGCATTCCGGTTGATGTATCTTTCTTCATGGTCTTGAGCTGTTTTACTACATAATAGCCTTCTTTTTCAGCCCAATCATAAGAAGCGGGATCTGCCACATATATAAATGTAAGGTCTTCCGTATATCTGCTCATCGATCCGGTCTTTACTTCATCAAGCTGTGCACTCAACTTCTGTATTCCCGATTTTGCTTCGGCTCCAAACAAAAGCGACATTGACAGGCTTATGATACCGATCATCAATGACATGATAGCTACAACCACTATGAGTTCTATCAGCGAAAAGCCTTTGTTATTGTTTTTCAAACCACATTCATTCATGGTAACTCCCTCATCATTCTTTCTTCCAGTTCTCGTAGGTTACAAGGCCTGTAAGCGATGTATCGCTTAAGCTTGAAGGATCGTTTGTAGAATATATGAAATCATTTCCTCCTTCAAACACGCTGGCGATCGTATACATAAGATTGCTGTCTTCGTAACCGTACATAAGAGCTGCTCTTACGATCTCAGGTGAAGATGTTGCTTTATTTACCGATCCGGCAAACTCCAACTTACCGTCACATACTATGGTTCCTTCATAATTACTGAAAGATATCTTGACATTACCGGCAGATACGATAAGATGTACATCCTCATCACTGACTGTAAGATTAGGATCCGTTGTGACGATTGCCTTTCCTTCTGCTCCTTCGAATGTCAATGTATCACTCCCGGCACTCTTTGTGACTGTTACACCGTCATATGTTCCGTCAGTTGCTCTGTCTATGAATTCCTGTATCTTATCTTCCGTATTGACTATATTCTCAAATACACACTGATTTGTCTCGGCAACCGAAGGCTTTTCCTCATCTTCTATCGTTCTTTCGAATTTGCACATTTTCTTAAGGTCATTAAGTTCTGTGTAATTTGGTATAAGCTTCGTACAATAAGCCTTGAATGTCTGTGTATTCGAAAAATCCTTATCTTCCAGAACAACGCTTGCGTTTGACTGGTTTGCAGGCGCCATTCTTATGCCGTCAACTTCATCACTCGGATCATCGATCAGAATATTACTTGCGTTGACAAACGTAGCCATGGCTCCTGTGGGGAACTTTATGCTCTTCAAGTACTTCTTTGTGTACTTCTTCATGCTGGCTTCGTTCTTGTTGTAATATGTATTGAAGTAAGCATTTGCTTCATCTTCGTTCTCAAACATCATGTAAAAATATACAAGTGAATTTACACCGGGGTCTGAAACCCTGACTTCATGATAGTAAAACTCAGGCCTGTTGTTTGCTGAATTATACTTAATGTATGTCTGTAATGAGCTACCGAGAGCCGCTATATCAACTTGATCCGAAACATATACATACTGATCTGCATTGGGATTAGCTTCGGCTGCCTGCACAAGAGTTTTGATCTGGTCATACTCTGCCTTTGTCAGAGGATTTTTGTTATAAAGCGATCTGCCCGTATTCTCGTCAACACCTATAGCCTCGGCAGGGACAAGATAATACAACTGATCGGATTTAACCCCCACGGATTCACCTGTATAAAGACTCTTGTAAGCGAGTTTGGCTGCAGCCGCTTTTTCTTCATCCGTTCCGATGATGTCTGCTTTCCACAATCCACTGTTCTCAGATTTTGCAACATCTCCGAAACCGAGATATGCATGTCCCGCTATGGTCATGTTGGCAAGTCCCGAAAAATCAAGTGTGGCATTGCTTCCGTTTACAAGTATAGCCGAGCTGGCGGTACTGTCTGTTCTCGAAGTTCCGTATCCGTTGAAATCTCCGGCCAACTTAACTTCGGAATCTTTACCGAGTACGTTCAGATCGTTCGCAAGATTAACAGATCCGTCTATATTCACATTTGATGAATCAACCTTGAGATTCTTTGCCCATAGGGTCACATCTTCACCGGTTGTCAACGATCCGCTCTTTATATCCACATCATATTTTGAAACAAAAAGCTTTTTGTCTGTTATTGTTACGGCAGCACCCTTTGTCACAAAATTGTTGGCATATATATTACCGTCAATATCAAATGTTCCACCATTAAGTTTCTCAACACCCGCATCTGCGATAAATGAGTATTCCGTGATATCACTTATCATACTTGATGTTGCAAAATCAAATCCGGGATAACTCAATCTGATATCTGTCTGTATAACAGATACGAATCCCTGTATATCTTTATAGTATATCTTTATATTCTTAAGAACTATACCTGTCTCGGTATATGTGATCATGTCACCTTCCTTACCTTCCGTACCATCTGCAGATATGGCTGTAAGGATGGCTCCGTAACCGTTACCGTTGGTATCGGTATCTGTCCACTTTGTCGTGGGTTTAAGGAAATCTTCAAGAGTATCAACACTGTACTTCTGATGTCCGCTTCCTGCTACTTCAAGATAGCCCCAAAGGTTCTCATAATACTTTGTCTCAACAAGAGCTTTCTTGGTATCATTGTCATAATTGCCGTAGTTTTCAAGTACCTGTACATAGGCATCACTCAGTGAGTCCGATACTCTTCTCTGTAATCCGATCGTTATCTCATCAACGACCTGCTCGGCAGAATAAAATGTATCCTTTCCTCTCGTATTGACAGCTTTCATCTTGAAGTTGACCAGTGTGGTCATCAGCAATATACCAACCAGAGTAGCCACAAAACCGATAGCTACTATGACGGTAACAAGCGTCATACCTCTGTTGTCGTGTGTAAGTTTTTTAATTTTTTTCATCATCCCTAATTTCTTCACACCTGTTCCCTCTTGCAATAGTTCTTCATCTTACTTTTATATCTGATAAATATTTGATCTCTAAAAAATTAATACTGTAAAGATTTAATACTGTTTAAGCTTTGTTCCGTCCATCTCGACAACTTCCGTGCCGCTTTCGTCATACACCCTTACCTTCATTTTGTAGATTCGATCGGGTGTATCATCGGAATAAAGATTCTTACCGTTGATATCTCCGCATCTTACTTCCTTTGAAGCAGCTTCACCTGTCAGATTATTACCTGCGCCGCCTTTGTAGTTCAATACAGCCTTCACGGAATATGTATTCGTATCCTTCTGACTGTAAGGAGTTCTTAAGTTTGTTGATGCATTCTTGTTGAGAAGGTTGGTCCTCAACTGGATGTACGCCTTATCATCCGGATCGGAATTCTGATTCTCTGTAATATCGATCGTTGGCTTGTAACTATGAGCCTTTTCTGCATCAACACCTGTATCCATGGCTGTCAGATATACATACACAGGCATGTTGTCGGTATTGTTGATTATTATCTTCTCCTTATCCGAACCATGTGTACATGCGAGATATCTGGGATAATAGAACATATACACGCCATTTATGGGCTTCTTCGAAGTTGCGTTATCAAAAAGAACCGCTTCGGTAGATTTGAATATATGGTTATTGCTTCCTGTGGGAAGTATTGATGAATAGTTCGTCAATCTGTATTCGATCGTAAGTTTAACGCGGCAAAGATCTATTTCATTACCCTCATCATCGGTTGCCGTACCCGTCTTGTCGATATCGATGATTATGTATCTGTTAAGGAATTCTTTGAAATAAGCTTCATCCTTAGGGGTAAGACCTGTCTCGCTCCTTCTCTTGAATTCTTCATATGCATGCTGATCATAATCGGGTTCCATCGTGTATATAGCGCTGTTTCTTACCGAAACAGATTCGAAACTCGATATATTCAATCCGTTGGCATTGGGATACATGTTTGGATCAAGTTCGACCGTCGCATAATATCCGTCCGGAAGATCCGCACTCATTTCTGATTCATCTTTTATCGTATATGTGATCTTGCCTGTCGCATCAACGCTTGCATCATTGGGATTGGCAGAATCGACATATTCACCAACCTTGGCCTCAAGTTCGTCCATCTTCAGTGTTCTGAATTCCTCGAATAAATTCTCAGCCGCAGTTGTAGCTTTCATCTGTGTTTTTGCCCTTGAATTGGTCTGGGCACTTGTAGCAATGGCTCTGAGCAGCGGAACAGATATAATTACCAGAATGGTTATACCCACCAGCAACTCTATAAGTGTAAAACCTTTGCTGTTGTTCATTTCTTTTCTAATCAACCGTTTCACTGTTCAACTCCTGTTTTCTTCAATCGCTTCAATAGTTTCATCTTTTGGCTCTTTGAGCCGGTATACATAAAATTGTTTTCCCTATTTACAACATCCCGAGAGAAGCCATCTTAGACCCCTCTCGGTATATATTGTGTTTCAGATCATATTATTCCGCTGCGCCTTCGCCTTCACCTTCGCCGCCTTCGCCTTCACCTGCAACGCTCGGTGCTTCTTCGCCTTCAAGCACAACTTCCGTATTCGTTGAATGGAATACATTGCTGATTCCCGTAGGAACAGAAGGAATTACATAAGGCTTGTATTCCTTGCCTGTACCAACCATGTAGTACATGTTCACATCAAGTGTTCCTTCAAGATTTCCTGTTGTATCATCAAATGCTACATTGATACCTTCTATACTCTTCTTGTCATCCTGAGCAAATATGTACTTAACCATACTCTTAATGCCGTCGTATGTCGCTATATATGTGTAGTTAACCGGTGCTTTGTAGAGGTGAAGCTGTGTGGCTCCTTCTTCGTCTTCAGAGCCTTCTTCATATCCTTCTACATAAACTTCTTCCCAGCCTGACATTACCAGATCGGATATAAAAAGATCTCCGGCATTTTCTCTTTCGATATTGGCCCAGTACATGATCTCATCTTCTCTTGTCATACCTGATGCATATGAATTAAGTAACTCCTCTCTCTCTGCCGTGAGTGAATTGATACCGTCTTCATAAGTTGCTCTCTGAGCATTTATGGCTTCATACTCATCTTTTTTAACTTTCAAGGTTTCATTCTCGGCTGCCAGTGCCTCAGTTTTCTCTCTCATGGGGCTGGCAACAAAGAACCATGCGCATACCGCAATGATTATTCCAAGTAAACCCAGTAACAGGTTTCTCTCTTTAGCTCCAAGTTTCATTATTCTGCCTCCTCTTCTGCTGATTCGTCAGCTTCCTGAACTACATCCTCATCAGGAACTTCCTGAACAAGAGGAGCATATACCAAATCTGTTACGAAATTATATGTAACTTCACCGGTTTCCGTTGTAACCATCGCTACGGAAGTAAGATCCGCTGTTATGAAACCATCGATCTGCTTCATCTGATATACGGCAGCAGCAACTTCTTCCTTGGTCGCAACAGTCGCATCAAGCGTAACCGTCTCGGTCGTTGAGTTGATAGAGTTAAGCATGAATGACTGAGGCATCTTGCTCTCAAGTGCTTCGAAGAACTCTACAAGGCTCTCATTTCTGTTAACACTGTTCGCATCAAGAGCTTCTACGTACTTAACATCATTCTGAAGTTCCAGATACTCAAGATAAGTATCATAAACAGGCTGTAACTCTTCGATCGTTCTGTTGTACTCGGCATTCTTTTCTTCTTCTTTTGAATAACCGAGGATCGCTACGGTACACATTGCTATAGCAGCAACTATACCTGCTGCAAGGAATACAACCGCAATCGCTGTTCCTGTCGTGTTGCTATCCTTCTTTGTTGATTCTTCATCAGCTGATTCGGGATAGAAATCAATGGGAGCAAGTACTGCACCTATACATCCTACAAATTCGCTGTATGTTGCACCACGGAACAATCTGTCGATGTCCATGCCCGCGACTCTTGTGATATCCCTGATCTTTAATCCGATCTCGCTTGTAAGAAGAACATCAAGACCTGAGAAATCAGCACCAAGTCCGGTAATGAGCATCTTCTCAACCGGTTTCTGGTTGTGATTTGCGTTGTAATAATCTATAACTCTTATGACACCACCTGCGAGTGATCTCAAAGTAAGTGTTATCTCACTCTTTACCGCAAGTTCCTCATTGGAATCATTGGTATCGCATTCATCAAACGAGGGCATCAGCACCTGTTTGCTTCTCGCGATATTAACCGCTTTTTCATAATCCTTTGTATCTCCGAAGTAATCCGTCTTCATGAGAGCCTTGATTGCATCGTCAATACCGTAAGGAATGGTTCTGTTAAGTGTTGTGGCTCCGTCTTCAAGTACCATGAGGAGTGTAGCCTTCTCATCAACCTTAACAATGAGCTGAACACCGTCTCTGCATTCATCTTTAGCTGCCTGGTAGATCGAATTACCGTTGTAATCAAGGCTTGCTATCTGAAGTCCTATAGACTGTGCAAGTTTTTCATAACTCTGGATCAACTGCTTCGGTGCAGCCAACAACAAAAGTTTATATCCGATCGGCTTTCCTCTCTTGCTGCTCTTGCCTGATACTTTTGCCTGTCCTGATGAAAGTTCAGCTTCTATCTGCTCCTTCTTCGTCAGCGGCTGCTTCTGCTCTTCAGGCTTCTTCTCTTCAATCGCATTCTCTTCCTTAGCCTCATACTCCAACCCTATGACACTATGTGAGAACATGTACTGACTCCCGTCAATCGGGAAATAGTCGGAGAGATTTGCTCTTACAAGATCCTTGATCTTACTCTCCTTACAATACGGTATTCTTGCTTCTCTTGTTGCGATCTTAGAAGAAGAAATCGTGAATACCGCTTTTCTGGTCTTGATACGCTTTACGGTAAGCATACGCAAAAACGTATTGACAAACTCGTCATCGGCATCAACAATACCATCCTTCAACATGCCTTCCGGTGTGACAACCACAAAGCTGTTGTAGATCTTGGGAGTTTTTGAACCAATTTCCGTCTCGCAGACCTTGGTCAGAGAACTTCCCATCTCAATACTCAATACTTTCTCTGCCATCTTAGTTCCCTTCCTGGTTTCTTATTATCTCTATACATTAAGAATCTATGTGGGTAAGAGGTAAAACCTCATTACTTTCGAAGCCAATATAATCCACTTAACATAATGCTAGAGTCAATATGTTATGTAAATTATAATTATGTTAATCAAATAAATCAAGATATTGTTGAAAAAAACTTAATTATTTTGAATTTTTGTTTATTTTTTTATGAAAAATGTAATTTCAAGCCTTGTGTTATGTCAATCTGATTTAGAAACCGGCAAGTCGTAGATACCAATCGATCAAGCTATTGCCCCACATAAAGGCCCAAAATATACCTACGCTCAAATATGGTCCCATAGCCAATACTCTGTCCGCCCCCGATACTTTCATACGTATAAGATGTATGGGTGCTCCGACAATGCATCCCAGAGCAAAGGCCAAAACAATCAATTTCCAACCAAGCATAAGCCCTGCCACAGCCATCAGCTTCATATCACCGCCGCCGAAACCGCGACCTTTTGTCGCAATTATGATGATTTGAATTGGAATACTGACAGCAAAGAAGCCAATCACGTGGTCTAACCATCCGGTGTAGTGATACGCCGTCATGATCAGCCCCAGCGCCAGTATGAATATGTTGATCCCGATCGGAATCTCATAAGTTCTGAAATCTATTACGCTCAATGTCAGCAGTGCAGATGTAAGCAAGCAGTAGAGTAGGGAATCTACTATCATTGCCGCATCTATACTCCATGCGTTATTCCCTGCATAGGCATTCACCGTGAACACCAGCAACCACAGCAATCCGTTAGAAGCTTCAATTATGGGATACTGTGGAGAGATCGGGGCTTTGCAATATCTGCATCTGCCCCTCAACATGATCCAGCTGATGAGTGGTATGTTGTCATACCACTTCAGCTGATGATCACATGTCATGCAGTGTGATCTGACTATAG
The DNA here is from genome assembly GCA_024698705.1 of Lachnospiraceae bacterium. GTDB lineage: Bacteria > Bacillota > Clostridia > Lachnospirales > Lachnospiraceae > Colinaster. The sequence goes on along the minus strand of JAILQX010000028.1, from coordinate 3,664 downwards.
CAATATTTTCCTTCTTGGGTATGCGATAAATGCATACATTCAAGAAACTGCCGATTATAACTCCGTAGAGAAATACCAAGGCCAATATAGGGATAAAATACTGTGTCGTCATGATCATGGTCTGCAATCAATTCTTCAAATATTAAATATTAAGAAACTTTCTTGTAATCAGCAACACCTGAAGTTGTTGAAAGATTAAATGTTCCAACGTAAACTTCACATGTACCCTTGCCTGCATTGTAGGTATACTTGAACGGAGCGCCTACTGAAACCTTGTTACCCTTAGCCTTAGGGATCTCGCCAAGTGTTGAAGGAACAGAAGATGTACATTCCTTTCCTGATCCTGTGCCTGTGATAGAGCCTTCAGCGATATCAGCCAAAACTGCCGATCTGATCGTCTCTGCGTTTGAAACGTCTGTTGATCTACGTGAGCTCTCAACATACTTGATGAACTGAGGTGCCAAAACACCAACGAGTACTGCCATGATTGCGATAACAACAATCAATTCAACGAGTGAAAAACCTTTGTTATTCTTCATAATGAAATTCTCCTTTTCTTTTAAATATAGTTTTCATCTCTATCTTAAACGCAAGACCCCTACAATCCTGCATTTAATTCGTAATTATTTTACATATTATCCATTGCCTTGTACATAGCCAGCATAGGAGCCATAACAGCCGCTATAAGTACACCTACTACCGCAGCAAGAACAAGTATGATCATAGGCTCCATGAGCGCCATCAGCGACTGGGTCGCCATTTCCACTTCTTCGTCATAGTAATCCGCAAGTTTTGTGAGCATCTCTTCGGAGTTACCTGCCTCCTCACCGATCCTCATCATATGATAAAGCATGGGAGGGAACAATCCGCTGTCCTCTATGGGTTCAGAGAGCGGAACACCTTTCATGACCTCGTCTCTCGCAAACCTGAGCGCATCTTTGAAAAGCACGTTTCCCATCGTGTCCGATACTATATCAACCGCTTCGGTCAACCCAACGCCTGCCGCAAGAAGTGTCGATAAGGTTCTTGAAAGTGATGAACACGAACTCTTGACTATGAGATTCTTAACCGCCGGTATCTTGAGCTGAACCGTACTTGCAAGAAGTTTTCCCGAATCGGTCTTCATGTATGTCTTGATACCTATGACTATACCAACTATTATGGGAACAAGTATGAACCAATAGTCCATGATAAAATCACTGGCTGCAACAACCGCTTGCGTGATCTTGGGCAGCTCCGTTCCCAGGTCCTCAAACATTTCGGTGTAACTGGGGATTACCTTAACGAGCATTAAGATAACAACTGCGAGAGCGACGCATGCAACAACTATAGGATAGATCATTGCTTTCTTAACCATCGCCTGTGTCTTGGCTGACTTCTCAAACTGATCCGCCATACGTTCAAGGCTGACTTCCAATGAACCAGATTCTTCACCGGCTGCTATTGTCGTAACCATCAAACTCGGAAATACATCCGGCTGTGCTTCCAAACCGCTGGCAAGGGTTTCGCCCTTTTCAACGTCTGTCTGTACATCCCTTATCGCCTGCGCAAGTCTGGGATTTTCAGTCTGCTCTCTTAAAAGCGAGAGACACTCGATGATCGTAACTCCGGCTCTTGACATTGATACGAACTGTCTGCAGAATACCGCGAGTTCTCTTGGGGTTATCTTTTTCTTGAATCCGAAACTTACATTCTTGTCCAAGAGTCCCTGCTCTTTGACATTTGTTACTACGAGTCCCTGACTCTTTAACTGCGCACGAGCCGAGTCCGGGTTTTCTGCGACTATAGTCCCTTTAACCTCTCTGCCGTTAGCCGCAATAGCTTCATAGCTATAATCTGCCATAGTTAAATACCCATTCCTTTACTATTATTCTCTATACATTAAATGCTAAGCATAAAGCTTACTGATTATTCGTCAAACGAAACCTTCTTCATCTCAGAGATGGATGTGATACCGTTTAAAACGTATCTTGTCGCGCTCATCCTCAATGTGCTCATGCCATCGAGCAATGCCTGTTTCTTAATGTCGTCTGCCGTTCCGCCTCTTGATATGACGAGTTTAAGTTCATGCGACAATTCCATGATCTCATACACACCGATTCGTCCTTTGTAGCCTGTTTCATCGCACATCTTACAGCCGCAAGGCTGGAAGATCGTGTAAGGCGTTCCGGGACGGATCATTAGGAGTTCTTTTTCTTCGTCAGTCGGTTCATACTCTTTCTTGCACGCCGGGCAAAGCCTTCTGACCAGTCTCTGTGCCATGATACCCACAACCGAATCCGCTATAAGATAAGGTTCGATCCCCATATCCGCCAGACGGGTTACCGTACTTGCTGCCGAGTTGGTATGCAGTGTGCTTACGACCATATGTCCGGTAATCGACGCCTGAACCGCGATCGAAGCAGTCTCGTTGTCTCGGATCTCACCGATCATTATGATGTCCGGATCCTGTCGCAAGATGGATCTGAGCGCCGATGCGAACGTCAGTCCCGCTTTATTGTTGGTCTGAACCTGATTGATACCGTCAATGTTCGCCTCGACCGGGTCCTCTACGGTTATGATGTTAACTTCCGTAGAGTTCAGTTCCGACAAAGCCGTATAAAGCGTTGTTGATTTACCGGAACCCGTAGGCCCCGTAACAAGCAATATACCGTGAGGATTCGAAAGTATATGATCAAATACCTTTAATTCTTTTTCGTTAAATCCAAGGTCGGCCTTGTCTCTTGTAAGTCCGGTCTTGGATGTAAGACGCATAACTATCTTTTCGCCGTAAACGGTAGGTAGTACAGATACACGGATATCATATTCCTGTCTGTCGACCACCTGAGTGATACGACCGTCCTGAGGTTTTCTCTTCTCAGAGATATCCATCCCGCCTATGATCTTTATTCTGGCAACGATCGCCGGAAGCAACTGCGGTGAATAATTATGTCTAACAAACAGCGTACCGTCGATCCTGTATCTTATGCGAACGCCACTTTCCATCGGTTCGATATGAATATCGGATGTCCTTTGTCTGACTGCCGCTTCGATCATAGTCTTGACCAACTGAACGATGGGTGAGTTCTCTATGTCATCATTGGCTTCAGCATCAGCGTTCTGATTTTCCTTGGCTTTTCTCTCATCCGCATATGATTGAAGCTTACTGTCTACATCCTTGTGTCCGAATATCTTATCTATGGCTCTGGATATATCGGCAGTGGTGGATACCAGCGGTTCTACCTGCATATTGGTTATGATGCCTATGTCATCCATTGCCATCATATCCATCGGATCTGCCATGGCAACGTGCAATATGTTTGCCGAATCGGCAGCCACTTCGTATGGTATGCAGTTGTATTTCTTAAGCATAGCAGGTGTCAGCTGCGGAAACATTTCAAAAAGCTTTCTGTCTATTTCCACCTCAGCAAGGTTTACCATGTTATATCCAAGCTGATTTGCCAGTGCCACTGCTATGGAATCATCCGATGTTATACCGAGTTCAACAAGCGTCTCGCCCAGTTTCTTTCCTGTATCCCTCTGTTTTCTCAGCGCATTTTCCAGCTGTTCGGGAGTGATCGTTCCGCTTTTTATAAGCAGATCGCCAAGTCTCATCTTTTTGCGCTGCAATTGTATCATGCTCAATTAAAGTGTCCTCGCGATGTCTTGTATTTGCAGTCTAGTC
>JAILQX010000016.1 GCA_024698705.1 Lachnospiraceae bacterium | reverse complement strand
TTAGCTTTCCAAAAATTTACTTTGTTTGTTCTGAATTTTCTTCATGGTTTATATTTGTCGTATCCTGTTAAGGATACGATGTGGCCCGAGCCCCTTTGCCGTAGGCAAATCTTTAAATGGGCGAGGGTTCTTACAAACCTTTTTTAAGAATTTTCAGGGTTGCATTGCTGTTTATTTGTCAAAGTACATGTCATCCCCTAAAGGGTATGACCGTCATGTTCCTTCGGAACACGACATTGCCCGAGCCCCTTTGCCGTAGGCAAATCTTTAAATGGGCGAGGGTTCTTTCATATCTTATCCTGTTATGGATAACATTCGTTTCGTCTTTCGACGCAACTCTGATATATTAGCACCAGAATCCGCCTGCGTCAAGACTTTTTCCGATTTTTGTCGGTGGAATTTCATAATATCATTTTGAGATCCATTTTGCAACAGTTTTCTGCAGGTTTATGGTACAAAAAAGAGCCCTTTAAAAGAGCTCTCTATCCGGTCTTTAAAGTCACATGCCTTTTATCTTGTCCACTATGTTATTTTTCCACAATGTAAATAGTTCCAGAATATCATATCTGGCCACCAACTGCAGATATTCGTTGCTCCTGACATCTTCTACGATCTTTACTCCAACATTTCCGAGATATCCGAAGGTCGACATGATCACTACTATATGGTAGATAGCTATCACGACCACTAGTCCGAGTATCGCTCCCACAAGCTTATCAACAACCGCTATTACCGGCAATTCCGCTATTGCTTTGACGGATTTGACTATTAGCTTCAATACTCCGTATACCACACCAAGCACCACCAGCGCGACTATGGCCACGACCATATCCATCATCCGGCCCTTGGTATACGTATTGTAAATCCTTAAAAATATTCCGAGCATCAATATCGTGGCCACAAATGCGATGAATCCTGCAATACTCTTCGCAAGTCCTTTTTTTGCACCGAGATAGATACCGCATATCGCCACTATTATTGCTACTATAAAGGTTATATTAATTTCCATCATTCAAACTTCACTGTTTCAAGTGTATTTTCCTTCACAAACAGGTATTTCTTCGGGGATCCCGTGGTAGCTATGTATATGACCGGAGATTCGAACAGATCGTTATATTTGACCGTTCCGTCGTCACCCACAACTATACACTGCGCTTCATTGTATATGAGAACCTGACTCGAACTGATGAGAATGTCCTTAAAATCCATATTGTATCTGTATGTGCATTCCAGTTCACCGGACTTGTCGTACAGCTCCAGCTTATACTTGTTTTCTCCGGTGGAATCATAGAATACCAGTCCGACCTTCGACGCACCGTAATATACACCGACGATATTTTCATCTATCAGCTTATCCGCAACGGATTTCGGTATCTTTGATCCGTTGTAGAGCATTAGTCTGTTGTCTGCTACCGCAAATACATTCTCACTGTCAAGATATTCAATATACGGTACCACCGCCGAGTTATACGCATAACTGCTGACTATCTTGTCCGGCACGTTCTCTCCCACGCCGCCGAAGTTGTAAAATACAACCCTACTTTCCATGGATGAACTGTCAACATACAGATAGCTTACAGCCATTACCTCACCGGACAGGGATACACATAAGGGATATCCCGTCTTCGACATCGTTGCCTTTATCTCGGCTATCTTTGTTCCGTCCACGTTATAGAGGTTAACCCATGAATTGCCGGAATCCTCTATTATGACCGCAACAAGGCCTTCTTTGCATATGCTGAAATCACGTATCGGAAGCTTTGTATCTATTGATGATGTCTTGCCCTGCATGTCTATGATATTTACCACATGCCCGTTATAATCGCAGGCTGCCACATACACATCACTTCGTCTTATGATCGGGTTCTGCATCTCATATGTCATGTTCCACAGGACCGTTCCCTTTTCGTCTATGCAATTCACGCCGTCTTTGCTGTATACTATGATACTTCCGTTATTGTTGATATATGACGAGGTTTCCAGGCTTACGCGGTCGACGCTGTTGATCGTTGTTATCCGTGTATACGTCAGATTCCTGTTGTATGCGATAAGTATCGACGCCACGATCACGATAACGGCAACCACAACAATCACCTTCACCAGGCTTTTAAGCTTGTGAAGGTGCAGTTTTTGTGAGAAATTCATCCCGTCTTCATCATTCTGTTTGCCGGGAAATTGGGTTATTGAGGCCATTATGACTCCTATTTGCTGCCTTTAGAATTCAAAACGATAGATCGTTGTCGTATTGTATCGTCTGTCGGGACCAAATACTGCCTGAGGGAATTCGGGGTGATTGATATGATCCGGATAATACTGTGTTTCAAGGCAAAGTCCGTAATTTTTCTGGTAAACCTTTCCGTTTTTACCCGGATTATCCTTGATATAATTGCCTGAATAGAACTGTACTCCCGGAAGATCCGAATAAACGATCATCTTTCTTCCGCTTATGGGCTCTTTTACCTCTGCTATCTTCTTCATCTTGCCATCCCAGCCGTCTATACAGTAATTATGATCATATCCGTTGACAAGTGCCATGATCGGATTGGTTATGTCATTGTCCCTGCTGATCGGCTTCATCACCGTGAAATCAAGGGGTGTTCCCTTTACGTCCTTAAGCTCGCCCGTAGGGATACCGCCGCCATCGGGCATAGTGAACTTACTTGCAGCAAGCCATAGTTCATGATCGAGGATATCTCCTTCACCATGTCCCTTAAGGTTGAAATATGTATGGTTTGTCATGTTGATTATGGTATTCTTATCACTGGTTCCTTCATAATCAAGCTTTATCTCATTGTCATCAGTCAGCGTGTATGTAACTGAAAGAACCCTGTTTCCCGGAAGACCGAAATCTCCGTCCGCAAGCTCTGCCGTAAATTTTACGCTGTTTTCCTTTGCATCTGCCATCCACAGCCTCTTGTTCATACCGGTATCAAACGCGGTGTGAAGATTGTTGGGGCCGTCATTGACTTCCATCTTATATTCTTTTCCGTCGATGGTAAGCTTCGCATTGCCTATACGATTGGCATTCGGTGCGATCGTTGATCCGAGGTATGTTCCGTTGTAGGAATAAACCTCCATGTCAGGGCATGTAAGAGCCACATCCGTTTTGGTACCGTCCGCATTGGGAAGGCAGATCCTGTTCAAGATCGCTCCAAAATCAAGCACTCCTATCTCCATGCCGTTCTTATTGGTCAAAATATATTCGGTAACATTTTTACCCTCTTTTGTCTGTCCGTAAATAACACTTTTCATGATTTTCCCCTTTCTTTTATCGCATATGAGCACTCCGGATCGGCAAATACTAAAGTTCGGTCCTTCCCTCCAATGCTCTCAATAACGTAACCTCATCAATACATTCCAGATCACCGCCTACGGGAACTCCGCTGGCGATCCTTGTAACCTTTACTCCCGAAGGCTTTATCAGTTTGCTGATATACATTGCTGTGGTCTCACCCTCAAGGCTTGAATTCGTCGCTATGATGACCTCTTTGACCGTGTCATCCTTCAGTCTTTCTATCAGCTCCTTCAGTTTAATGTCTCCCGGTCCTATTCCTATCATGGGACTTATGGCTCCGTGCAAAACATGGTATACACCGGTGTATTTGCCGGTTTTCTCATAGGCCGCCAGATCCCTGACATTTTCCACGACCATTATGGTACCATGATCTCTGTTCTCATTGGCACAGATCGGACACAGCTCTTTGTCCGTCAATGTATAGCAGGATTTGCAGTAGCAAACGGTTTTCTTGGCCTCAAGTATGGTACTTGTCAGCCTCTCAACCCTTGCCTGCGGCATGTTTATCAGATGAAATGCCAATCGTCCCGCCGATTTCTCGCCTATTCCCGGAAGTGTACTTAATTCACTTATCAGTTTATTAATCGGGCCACTGTACAGCTCCATCAGAATCCAAATCCTCCGAGTCCGCCAAGTCCTCCTGTCATCTTGCTCATGGCAGCCTCACTTGCCGCATCAACCTGTGCAAATGCTTCATTGAGCGCTGCTACGATAAGATCCTGCAGCATCTCAACATCATCGGGATCAACAACTTCTTTGTCGAGTGTGAGCTTCTTTATCTCCTTCTTGCCGGAAACAACGACTTCTACAGCTCCGCCTCCTGCTTTTGCAGTGAATTCACTTTCATCAAGATTTTTCTGATTTTCTTCCATCTGACGCTGCATGCGCTGTGCCTGCTTCATCAGGTTATTCATGTTACCGGGCATTGCTCCTCCCGGAAAACCGCCTCTCTTAGCCATTTTTAATCCTCCTCGATTATGGTTGTATTTATTCCCGCCATCTTCAGAATGTCCGGATAAACGCTCTTCATCTCGTCGCTGTTTCCGGTTTTTTGAAATTCAACTTCTATTTCTTTACCGATATGATCGGAAATGATCCTTTTTACATGCTCCTGTGTGACTTCTTTGTCAAATATCCCCATAGGTGCATCATTTGCGGGATACACAAGAAGCAGTTTATTCTGCGCCGACAATGAAACCCGCATTTTCGTGATCAGGTTTCTTTCCAGGCCTTCAAAATCGCTCATTATCTGACGCCACTCGTTGACCGCCCTTTGGACGTCCTCCGGCAAAGCCTCGGGAAGTTTGGCCGGTTCAGATTCAACAGCTGTCTGCTCGGAAACACTTCTGACGGCATTTACGGTGAATTCCCCGTTTTCCATCTTATCCTCGAGTACTCTGACCCTGTCTATCACAGACTCTTTGTCTGTTTCCATCTGAGGCCTGCATAGCTTTATAAGCGCTACTTCTATCAATATTCTCTTCTGGGAAGCATATCTGACTTCACCTGACAGCTCCGAGAAGACTCTTATGAATCTTAGTATCGTCTCGGATTCGCACATCTGCGCCTCTTCCCTGAGTCTGTTCAGGTTGTCTGCGGACATGTCTACCATTTCCTCCGCATCCGGACCAGTCTTTACTATCAGGAGATTTCTGAGATACCATGTGAAATCAGAGATGAACCATGTCATTTCCCTGCCCTGGCTTACTATCTCCTCAAGCTGTTTGATGCATCCCGTGACATCTCTGTCAAGTATGCTGCGCAGCAGCTTGCTGAAAACTTCCGTATCTATGGCTCCCAATACATCCAGCGCATCCTCGTATGTGAGTTTCTTTCCGTAATGAAATGCTATACACTGGTCCAGCAGCGACAGTGCATCTCTCATGGAGCCGTCGGCTGTTTTGGCTATGTATCTGAGTGCTTTGGGTTCAACATCTACATTTTCCTTCTGCATGAGCTCTTCGAGCCTGTCTGCTATGGTATCTATGGAAATACGTTTGAAATCATACCTTTGACATCTCGACAGGATTGTGATCGGTATCTTATGCACCTCGGTAGTCGCAAGTATGAATATGCAATATGATGGCGGCTCTTCCAGGGTTTTCAACAACGCATTGAATGCATTGGTCGAGAGCATATGCACCTCATCTATGATGTATACTCTGTATTTTCCCTCTGACGGCGGATAAGAAACCGCATCGATAATATTGCGGACATCCTCAACACCGTTGTTGGAAGCGGCATCCATCTCAACAACATCCATGCTTACTCCGGCTGCTATCCTCTTGCACGATTCACACTCTCCGCAGGGACTTCCGTCCTTTGGATTTTGACAGTTCACCGCCTTTGCAAATAATTTGGCTATGGATGTTTTTCCTGTTCCTCTGGTGCCACAGAACAGATATGCATGACCGATCCTGTCGGCTTCTATCTGGTTCTTAAGCGTCGTCACTATATGATCCTGTCCTTTGACATCTATGAAATTGTCAGGTCTGAACTTTCTGTATAATGCAACGTATGACATGATCTATATCATTAATCTCCAAAACTGATTCCGAGCATCTTTGCTTCCTGTATTATGGTAGCATCGGGATCAAGCATTTTGAGCTTGCCCGCTACGTCTTCCAGCGGAACCTTTACTATCTCACGGTTTTTATATCCTACCATAAAGCCGTATTCGCCTTCCAGTATGAGTTTGCCCGCTTCAGCTCCGAGCCTGCTGGCAAATACTCTGTCATACGGACAGGGGCTTCCGCCTCGCTGCATATGTCCCGGTACCGTTACACGCACCTCATGTCCTGTCCTCTTCTGGATCTGATCGGCTACTTCATATGAAACCGAAGGATATGTCGAGTTGGCAAGCTTCTTCTGATATTCCTTCTTGGACAGCTTTGCATCTTCTTTGCTTATTGCACCTTCCGCAACGGCTATGATGGTAAATCTGTTACCGGTTTCCATACGCTGTTCAACCTTTTCGATGATCTTGTCCATATCATAAGGTATCTCCGGTATAAGTATGATATCCGCTCCGCCTGCCATTCCGGCATTCAGCGTAAGATATCCGACCTTATGGCCCATAACTTCCACAACAAATATACGTCCGTGTGATGCTGCCGTGGTATGTATACAGTCTATGACCGATGTAGCAAGATCAACCGCTGACTGGAATCCGAAGGTCATATCAGTTCCGTAAAGGTCATTGTCTATGGTTTTGGGAAGTGTTATGACATTCAGTCCTTCCTGTCTGAGCAGATTGGCTGTTTTATGTGTTCCGTTACCACCGAGTATGACAAGGCAATCCAGTTTCAGTTTGTAATAATTCTGTTTCATGGCCTCAACCTTATCAAGTCCGTTTTCATCGGGCTCCTTGATGGTCTTGAACGGTGTTCTGCTGCTGCCGAGTATTGTTCCGCCTATGGTAAGTATTCCGGAAAAATCCCTGCCGGTAAGCATCTTGAAATCCCCGTAGATAAGTCCCTTGTATCCGTTCAGGAATCCGTAGATCTCCAGATCATCCTTGCAATTGTTGTAGAGTGATTTTACTACACCTCTCATCGCTGCATTGAGTGCCTGACAGTCACCGCCACTCGTTAACATACCTATTCTCTTCATAGCCAACCTCCTGTGAAATACTTGAAGTCTCGCCCCTCACTTCACCAACCTAGATTATAACAAAAATCACTGTATTTAACAACGAATATAGACCCGCTTCGGCATGTTTTATTTGATTATAAGCTCCGGTTTATCTATAATGATCTGTGAAAAGAAAACAGGAGGAATTGATATGAATGACTACCTTGGCAAAAGATCTTTCCGAATAAACGCTTTGGATTACACACTGATAGTGCTTTTATCTTTTATGACAATTGTCAGTATAAGCGTTTTATTTGAGGATATTTCATTCGGTATCTCAGAAGCAATTGATTACATCGTTGATATTACTTTCATTGCCGTATTCGCTTTCCCTATTTATAAGATCATCATGGGAAGGATCACACAGAAAAAAGCCCAAACCCTTGCCCTGATCATGTATCAGAATCCGGATTCGGCCATGACCATAACAGAAGTTCAACAATCATACATATCAAAAACAGGCAAGGTCGCAGTCACCGAATCTGCTATGGAAGCTATGCTGATCCGCCTGATAGACAAGTATTACCTTAAGAATATGAATTATGATATAGCCTCTCACAATCTGATCAGCTTGATAGAAAAAGCTCCCACCGCATCATTTATAACCGTTATATGTAAAAACTGCGGAGCTCAGAACAGGATCATCAAAGGTGATATTCAGGTTTGTCAGTCTTGCGGTAATCCGTTAAATTAAAAAAAGCCCGAATGGGCTTTTTTATTTATCCTGCCAATGCATTTACAAGAAAGTTTTCTTCACCAGCTCCATAAACACATCCCCACGCTCTTCAAAGTTCTTGAAGTAACCGTAGCTGGCGGCTGCGGGAGAAAGGATGCAGGCCTCGCCGGAGGCTGTGATCTCTTTGGCTTTTCTTACACCTTTTTCAAGGTCCTCCGCATAATACACCGATCCGCTGTCGGAAACATTTTTTAATATCCTTTTTCCGGTTTCGTACATAAGGATATAGTTAAACTGCGGATTTTCGGCTATGAATCTCTCAAGAAGGGTATAATCGATCCCTCTGTCCATGCCGCCTATAAGAAGCGTTTTCGCGTTCTTAAGGCTGGTCGCCGCGCTGATCGTTGCCTGCGGTATCGTGGAAATGGAATCGTCGTAATACTCCACGCCGTCCACGGTAGCCACAAGTTGAAGCCTGTGAGCAAGACCGGTGAAGCCGGCCATGGCTTCCTTCACCTTATCTCCGTCACATCCGAAGATCTCCGTTGCGATCCTGTACACGAATTCGGCATTGAACTGATTATGTATGCCGTTTATGGAAAGATCATAATGACCGATATTCTCAGGATCTATAACGATCTTCTTTGCCACGGTATCGAACCCGGGAACATTGGAGCCCGCATAAAGACAATCCTCTTCGCTCTGATTCAGGGAAATATGCGTCTTGGCTGCAAAATATCTGTCCATTGTTCCGTAATAATCCAGATGATCTTCATAAAGATTCAGGAAGACCGCTATATGCGGAGAGACAGTCAAATGCGCCAGCTGATGGCATGATAACTCAAAAACAACTATCGTATCATCGGTGATTTGATCAAAATAATCCAGACAGGGCAGGCCGATATTGCCACAAAGCAGGGTATCCCTGCCACTGCACTCCCTGAGTACCGTATATAAAAGACTTGATGTGGTGCTCTTTCCCTTGGTTCCCGTGATACCAACGGTCCTGTCACCGAATTCCTCCATAAAGACCTGCGTCTGCGAAGTGTACTTCGGATCCTCGTCGTTCATCACGATCCCGGGACTTTTGAAGATATAATCATAACATTTCTCGTCTATATCCTCTCTTTTGCCCTCGAATATCTCTATTGAAGCGGGTTTACAGCATCGATTAAGGAAGGCCTCCGTAGATCTGCCTTCCCTTCCGTATCCCCATATAAGAATTCTCTTTCCGTTAAACCTGTCTGTTACGGACATGATCTTTTCCTTTCAAACCTGTGTATTTACACCGTTGAGATTGACATGCTCGTTGGCATCCATTGGGATCATCAGATATTTCTGATCTCCGAGCATCTGGCTCTTTATCCTGGCAGCTTTATCGGGTTTAACTCTGACAACCACATCATATGTTTTCAGATCCTCGATATATGTTGCGGCATCCGACAGTTGCTTATCCTTCTCAATGATCTCTGTCTTTAAGGTGTTGACCTCTTTGACAAGCTCCTGCTCTTTTTTGATCTTTGCATTGGCTTCAAGTGCCTTGCCGTCTATCAGATTGGCTACGGGCGGCATGTCCTCACCGAAGGATTCCCTGACAGCGTCCTTGACCTGTTTTGCGACCACCTCGTCAAGTCCGTTTTCAACAAGGACCTCCTCTATGGTTTCATCGGTAAGAACTATGGATGCGATCTGGGCATCTGTCATTTCCTCACCGGTTTCTATCTTGTCGTTCAGGCTCTCCTGCACGTTGATAAGTGCCTTTTCACACTTCTCTTCATCAGGTCCGAAAGCCTTCTTTACTATGGCATGGAATGTCTGCTTCTGTTCCGTGGCTGTCAGCTTGGGACCGCAGCCGAGAACATCCGCTATAAATTCGGGATGTGAATCCTTGGCATCCCTTATAAAATAATCCACCTTATGTATATCGGCGCTTCCGTCCGAAAATGCGGGAAATAAAAATCCCATATCGGGCACACCGACTACCCAGTCACGGATCCTGGCACCTATACGGTTCTCATCCTTGCGGTACCCCAATCCCGGTTTAGACAATGCGACCGGACAAATGGCACAGAGCAGATATTCGTAAACCTCTTCGGATTCATCGAGCTTCTGCTTATCGCTTGTCCTGCTCATGATATCATAGGAATCATGAAATATAAGGATCAGATAATTGCCGACATACTGATAACTGTCGATGATAATTTCATATAACCTTTCCAGAAGGTCTTCATTTTCGAGCGCACTGGCCCTAAGGCCGTATAAAAACTGCTGCTTTCCTCCCGGTGCTTCCTCATCAAGCGGAAAATCCAGCTCCAGTATATTGTTGCCGATGGTTCCGGCCATGGTTTTCTTTGCTATCTCAAGAAATTTGAAAAATTCCTCTTCGTCCAGATTTAAGAAGGTTTCATTGAGTTTAAGGACCTGCTGCTTTCCGGCATCCACATAGCAACCGGCCATACGTCTTATGGTGCAGCCTTCTTTCTTAAATCTTCTCTTCAACTCAAGGACATCTTTTTTATTCAATCCAGGTCACTCCGTTTCGTAATTATTTTTCAAAACAGATCATATTCCATGATGCCTTTGACAATGTGAGCGAGCCTGCCCCGTCAATCGATTTCTCCGTCGGTATAACATTTTTCTTGTTGTCCGCGGAATTATGGGCCGTCATGTCGTCTCCTTCAAGTGAGACATGCTTTACGATCCTGTAATCCTCAAAGCCCTTCATGTCCAGAGTTATCTCGCAATTCTCCTCAAGAGACCTGTTGATCGCAAATACGGTAAGTTTACCGTCTTCATTTTCAACCGCAACCGCATCGATATACGGAATGTTCTTATGTTCTTCCGTATCGTAGGAACCGCATTCGCACTTTGTTACAAGCGCTGTTCCCCTGCCGTTTACCGATGTGTAATAATACGGATAGAAAATGGTCTGAAGCCATATATCCCCGCCGTTTACCGTCATGATGGGTGCTATGACATTTACAAGTTGTGCCAGGCATGCGATCTTAACCCTGTCAGCATTCTTAAGCAATGTGATCAGAAGGCTTCCCACCACTATTCCGTCCTGAAGATCGTAGATATCTTCAAGAAGCGGCGGCGCGATCTGCCATTTTTCCTGCTTCTTATCTGCTTCGTCACTGTGGAACCAGACATTCCACTCATCAAATGAGAGATTGATAGTCTTGTCCGAATTTTTCTCGGCCTTGATCTCATCGCACATGGCAGCCACATCCTTGATAAATCTGTCCATGATCATCGAGCTGGCAAAGAACTCAGCCGTGTCACCCTTGTCATTTCTGTAATAATTGTGCAATGACATATAGTCTATCTGATCGTAAGCTTCCCTGAGAACGGTCCTTTCCCATTCTCCGAAAGTGGGCATGGTCGGCGCACTGCTGCCGCAGGCCACAAGCTCTATATCACTGTCCACCCATTTCATGAGTTTTCCTGATTCACAGGCAAGGCGTGCATATTCCATGGGCTTTTTGCTGCCCATCTGCCAGGGGCCATCCATCTCATTGCCCAGACACCAGGTCTTGATCTTAAACGGCTTATCAAATCCGTTGGCTCTTCTCTTGTTGGCATAATATGTATCTGTTGTGCTGTTACAATATTCTACCAGATTTTTGGCTTCTTCGGCACCCCTTGTGCCCAAATTTACAGCCATCATCACTTCGCTGCCGGCCCTCTTGGCCCATTCTTGGAACTCATCTATTCCGATCTGATTCGTCTCCACGCTTGACCAAGCCAGATCCAGCTTTTTGGGCCTTGCGGCTTTATCCCCCGTTCCGTCTTCCCAGTTGTATCCGGATACAAAGTTACCGCCCGGGTATCTGACTATCGGAACATTTATCTTCTTTATCTCCTTAAGTACATCCTGTCTGAATCCCATGTCATCCGCTGTTTCATGACCGGGTTCGTATATACCTCCGTATACCGCTCTTCCGAGATGTTCTATGAAAGAACCGTATATCCTGTTATCTATCTTGCTGACTTCACTGTTTTTTTCAAAAAATATCTTAGCTTTCATCGCCCCTCCTGATATATACTTTCTACCGCCTAAATGGACTGGCGCTCGATCAGCCTTCCCGCTATTTTGGCTATATGGGCGTTGTTATAAATTTTGGTTTCGGGCTCCCCAAGCATTTCGATCATCATCTCGGCGCATTTTTTCGCAAGTCCCGAATGATTCAGATCATACGTGGAAAGTCTCGGTCTCATATAATCCGAGATCTCACGATCATCGTAACCCATAACACTTATATCCTTCTTTACTTCCAATCCATGATCGTAAAGATAATCATACACTCCCGCCGCCATAAGATCATTCATGCAGAAAATGCATTTGACGCCTTTATCAAGCAGATATTGTGTGTTCTCATATCCCCCTGTTCTCTTCCAGTCTCCTTCCCTGACAAGCTCCGGATTGAACGGTATCCCCGCATCAAACATGGCTTTCTGGATACCCAGAAGACGCCTGTTGGTATGCATGTTATCGCTTTTTCCTGAAATGATACCGAACTCCTTAAATCCTTTGTCAATAATATATTTGGTTACCTCATAACCGCCCTTTTCGTCGTCCAAGACCACGGAAGGATAGCGTTCGTCAGCCGAGATACCGTACAGAACGATCCCCGGAACATCTATATTTTCCGGAATGCAATGGATCTTTCGGCAGTGTCCGGCAATATAAATGAATCCGTCCGCCTTTACCGACATGATCTGCTGGAACAAGGGCCTGCTTGATTCAACTATCTTCGTGTTGTCATCATACCACTGGTTATCCCACTTATCATACATTCGCATGTTAAGGAGCAATGATCTGTAACTATTGTTTTCCAGATAGGCCATGATCGTCTCAACCATATTGACTGTCGCAAAGTCCATGATATCCTCGGTTATGATACCGATTATCCTCTTTTTTGTTTTTCTGATACCCTGTGCGAAATAATTGGGCTGGTAACCCATTTCCTCAACGACCTTTAAGATCTGACGCTTCTTTTCTGCGCTTACTTTCGGCTTGTCATTCAGAACATTAGATACTGTGCTGACTGTAACCCCACATACCTCTGCTATTTCTTTTAATGTAGTTGGCATATACCCTCCGGTGTCTGATACTTTGTAAAACGTTTTTCCCGATCATTTTAATCTTATACGTTTTTGTGCTTTTTTTCAACTCATTTTTGTTTTCGTGTAAAATAAGGGTTATACAGGTTTTTTTATATAATAAAAATGGAGAATGCCCTTATGAACCCGACTTTCTCCATTTTACCATTGTTTTACCTGTTTTACTATTGTTTTATTAGAATAACGTACTTTCTTCCAAAGAACGTATTTTAGTGACCACTATACTGTCGATATCTATTCCTGTCTGTGCAAATGACAGATCAATATAATTGTCTATGGACACAAATACCTCGAATACAACATTCTCATCTATCCATTCTCCGCCGGTACCGTGTATCGTGATCGTATGGAGCAGCAGACCGTTGCTCATGATGTTCATGGATGTCTGTGACAGCTCGCTCAGATCGGATTTCATGCGGATATGCATGTTGTACTGACCCTTTTCGTTGACCTTGATCGGGAACTGGTTAAGACTTCCTGCCGACGTATCGAGTTTCGACAGATCGAGTATCATCTCTCCGCCCTTGTATTCTGCCGCAGGCATGATCTTCGGAGTGGGTCTGCTTGACTTCGGCCTATTCCTTACCTCGACCTCATCTTCCCCGTTTATCAGTCTGTCTGCAACAGGTGTCCTAAGAAGGCTGCTTACGATATTTCTAGCATTGCGCAGCAGGTCTCCTCTGGTTATAACTCCTTCGGCAAGCATTTCCTCCGCATCGTCATTGTTGCCATTCTCTTCCGAATTGGCCGTAACCTCATACAGATCATTCTGTGATCTTATCATGTAACCGGTATGCTTTATATCGCCTTTTTCGCCTTCTTCATTGACCCTTGCCCACCAGTCTGTCATGACCACGCCGTCAAAGCCCCATTCTTCACGAAGAATGGTCGTGTTGAGGTCATAATTACCTGCGGTATATATACCGTTTATCAAGCCGTATGTAGTCATGATGTTGTATGCTCCGGCTTCTTTTACTGCCATCATATAGCCCTTGAGATATATTTCCCTGAGTGCTCTTGCAGAAACCACCGAATTGACAAAATGTCTGTTAAATTCTCTGTTGTTAGCCGCAAAATGCTTTAACGTGCCGGTTACCTTCATTGTATGAAGTCCCTTAAGCGCCGCTACAGCCATTGTTCCCGTCAGGAAAGGATCCTCCGAATAATACTCGAAATTCCTTCCGTTCAGGGGATTTCTGTGTATGTTTATACCTGGTCCCAAAAGCGAATCGATCTTGTTGTATCTGATCTCTTTTCCGGCAAATATATACAGTTCCTTTACAAGTTCGGTGTTGAAGGTACATGCAAGCGCTGTTCCGATCGGCAGGGCAAATGCTTCCGCACCGCAGTCCATCCTTATACCACTCGGTCCGTCCGAAAGACCTGCAACAGGCATGCCGTAATGATCATGAAGGCTTTTTGACACTCCGCCGTAAGAACCTGCTATACCGGGAGTAACCTTGTTTGAAGACATTCCCTCACCGCGCGACATGTATATGAGTTCTTTATCCGTGAACTGATCCACGTATTCTTCTATGGTTTTCCTGCCAGATGCGACATCGGCAAAAACTATACCCTTATCACCTGTGCAGGGTCTGTCCTTCTCCCTGTTTTCTTTGATTCGTTTTGCGATATCAACCGTCCTCGTGGGAACGGACTGTGTCCCTTTTATAAATACCGAACCGTTCTTACCCGTAACCTTGATGGTCATTCTTTCAAATGCCTTTGTCGGAGCGAGAGCCTCCTTAACTTCTTCTACAACTATCGTATCCGCAAGTTCAAAACTTCCCGTTTCGGTCGCTTTTCTGACATCGGATCCCACATAGATCTTATATTCACCCTTTTCAAGCACAAAACAATTGACATGGCCGGTATATCCGCCATCGTCAAATGAAGCCATATCGGCTATATCTATATCAAAGCTCAGCTCTTCGCTTTCCCCGGGTGCCAACACGCCTGTCTTCCCGAACGCGATGAGGTTTCTGACAGGCTTCATGAGCATGCCCTGTGGCGGCTCATAATATACCTGAACCACTTCTTTACCGCTTACAGATCCGGTGTTTGTAACCCTGCTCGTAACCTTAACTTTCGTATCCTCCGGAAATGCAAAGGTTGAAGCGGTCTCAAATGTCGTATACGAAAGACCAAAGCCAAACGGATACAAAACCTTCTCTTTGGCTCCCGTTTCAAAATATCTGTAACCGACATAGACATCTTCTTCGTAGATATCTTCATCGTTATAGTTTAACTGATCGCTATGTTTAAGCTTCAGATATGTGCTCGAATCGTACTTATCCGCATTCTTGTTGAAATTAGCCGTGGAAGGGTAATCCTTATGATCCTTTGCAATGGTATCACTTAGATGTCCGCAGGGATTCACACGTCCGACTAGTACGTCCGCAACACCCCGTCCGCCTTCCATTCCGCCCTGCCAACCGTACAGAACAGCCGACGGGTCATACTTTGCGACCCATGACATATCTATGATATTTCCGACATTAAGTACGACTACGGTCTTATCAAACGCAGCACATACTTTTTCCAGCATTTTCTCTTCACCCTCGGTAAGAAGATAACTTCCCGCCGTTGCCGAATTGTCCTGATCTTCACCCGCTGTCCTGCCGATTATGATGACTGCTTCGTCCGATGACTCTGCCGCTTTTTTGACCACCTCATCACTTAATGGCATTTCTTCCTGTGACCAGGGTTCTGCTGCCCAGCCTTTTCCCTTGTTGTATGGGTTCTTCTCCGTCCATTTTTCGTAAACATCAAGCAGTTCCCTGTTGATCTCTATGCCCTTCTCTTCACGAAATGCATCAAGTATGGAAATGACATAAGGT
This sequence comes from Lachnospiraceae bacterium, assembly GCA_024698705.1. GTDB lineage: Bacteria > Bacillota > Clostridia > Lachnospirales > Lachnospiraceae > Colinaster. The sequence continues at coordinate 33,734 of JAILQX010000016.1, read as the reverse complement.
GCATTTACCATTCCACCGGAACCGGTACCGCTCTTGTAATAAGTGTTCTGGATCCTGCCAAATATTGATATTTTGGAGCCTTCTTTAAGCGGAAGGGCTTCTTTATCATTTTTCAGCAAAACACAGCCTTCCGCTACCGCCTGTCTGGCTTTTTTTGCATATTCATCCCAATCCAATACAAATTTCATTGCCATACCTCCGATAAACTCAATAATATAAAACCGTACAAAAAATCCTGTATACGAAGAACTTGCACACGTTACCTTTCCACCGACTCCGCCAGGCACCCTTGCGGCACATAGGAGATTCTTCTTATGGCTGCTGCATTCCTGCCCTGACCAGGTTCGTAGATTCCTATTGCGCAAGACCCAAACATCATAACCGATAAAAAAGGGCTGCTATGCAAGCTCTCCCTGTACAGGATCACTTTGCGACACGATGGTAAGTATAAACAATAACCCTTCTCTTGTCAAATTTCCTAACGGTTACTTGTGCGCATCTGTTTAAAAAAATCCGTTAATACCTGTGAACACTCCTGCTCGAGCATTCCCTGCTCGGTAATGACCTGATGATTGAACTTCGGTTCATGCAGAATATCCATGATCGATCCGGCGCATCCGGCCTTCGGGTTCATGCAGCCTATGATCACTCTCGGGATCCTTGCCTGAACTATGGCTCCGGCACACATCTGACACGGCTCCAGTGTAACGTACATCGTACATCCTTCCAGCCTCCAGTCATCGAGGACCTTACATGCTTTTTTTATGGCTGTTATCTCCGCATGGGCCAGTGCTGTTTTATCTGTCTTTCTGCGATTATAACCCCTGCCTATAATCCTGCCCTGATATTCGATCACACATCCTATGGGCACTTCTCCGAGATTTGCTGCTTTCTCGGCAAGCTTCAGAGCCTCTTTCATATACCTGACATCCGGCTCCGCTCCGGCAAATGCGGTAGCCCTTATATGTGTGGCTTTAACCTTTTCCATTTTACCTCATATTATGATATAATTTCCCCGTAGGTATAAAACTGCGTCTCTTATATGATACCTTATTTTTAAGTAAAAACAAAGGTCTAGTTTAACTCTGAAAGCATAAATTATGGATATTCACGGATTTACCAAAACCACATTACTCGATTACCCCGGACACGTTGCCGCAACTGTATTTACAGGCGGATGCAACATGCGCTGTCCATATTGCCACAACAGCGATCTTGTTCTGAACCCCGATATCTTTCCAAAGGAAGATGAAGCACAGATCCTGGCATTTCTTAAAAAAAGGCATGGCATACTCTCCGGTGTCTGCATAACCGGCGGTGAACCGACGCTTCAGCCGGACCTTGAAGATTTTATAGATAAGCTAAAAGACATAGGCTACAATGTTAAGCTTGATACGAACGGCATGAACCCGGCAAAGCTCGAAAGGCTCATAGATTCAGGTAAACTGAATTATGTGGCCATGGATATAAAAGCGGGGAGGGATAACTATGCTCTCGCAACAGGTATTGCCGGCATTAAGATCGACAATATCCTCGCTTCCGTCGAGATCCTTTCCAAAGGGCGCATTTCCTATGAATTCCGCACCACAACGGTCGGCGGTATCCACACCGAAGCTGATTTCAAAGATATAGCTGAGTGGCTTCCCAAAGATTGCTCATACTTTATTCAGAGTTACAAAGAGGCTCCGGGTATAGGTAATATGCAGTGCTTCAGCTTTTCTGCGGAGCAACTTAAGGGATTTCTGGACATAGTAAAAACCCGCATCCCCAACTCTTCCCTCAGAGGGATTGATCAGTGATACGGGTCATTTCTCAAATGGTTCTTATTTATCATGTTTTTCAAGATATTCGAGATAATCGACTACCATCATTACCATCTTGAAGGTTACGGCGTCCTCGAAACTTCTCATATCCAGCCCTATCATCTGGTGAAGCTTCTCCATCCTGTAAACAAGAGTATTTCTGTGGATATACATTTGTCTTGCGGTTTCTGAGATATTAAGGTTGTTCTCATAGAATTTATTGATCGTTGCTATGGTCTCCGCATCTATATCCGAAGGTTTTACATCTCCGAATATCTCTTTTACAAATATCCTGCACAGATTTGCCGGTAGCTGATAAATGAGTCGTCCGATTCCCAGCTTTTCATATGAAATGACCTTCATCTCGGAATGGAAGATACTTCCGACCTCGAGAGCCATCTTTGCTTCTTTGTAGCACTTCGACACATCGGTGAGATCCCTGACCGGAAGTCCGTATGAAACCCTTACTCTCAGCATTCCTTCGGATTCAAGCATGTCTACTATGGTCTGCGCCACTTCATTATATTCTTCCCTGGTAATGTCGGGTTCCATGTCCTTTACAAGAATGATGATCCTTTCATCGACGGAAGTCATATAATTTCCGCCCTGTTCCACATAAAGACTTCTTAACATCTGGCTTGCAACATTATCGGTATCATTGGCGACCTCTATGAGGTAGACCATACGTGGCTTATCATTTTCTATATGCAGCTTCTGCGCTCTGTTATGGATATCAACGAGCAGGAGATTGTCCAATATGAGGTTCTGGAAGAAGCTGTTCCTGTCCAGCCTCTCCTTATATGCGACCATAAGATTCTGGAGCTGGCTGACTGCAACTTTTCCCATTGTATAAGCGAATTCCGTGGAACCGAGCGATATGAGTACATATAACACATCACCTTCGTCCCTGACCTTTATATAATGACAATCATTGGCTGATTGGCTGTCTACCTTAGAATCTATAAATTTCTCGATAAGATCGGGATCCTGTATGTCACCCTTAACTGTCGAAGCCACCACGCCGCTTTCTACATCGTATACTATAAAATCGACCTTAGTTATGGAGTTCAATTCGTCAATGGTATTCTGTATAACCTGATTCGTCAGCATGATCCAAGCTCCTTTCATCTAATAAATCATTATAAAGCAAAAAAAATGGAGACGCAATTGCGTCTCCATCTTAAATCAAAACTAGTTTGTGATAACCTGCTCTGTTTCCTTATCAAAGATATGGATCTTCTCAACATCAAATGCAACCTTGATCGTATCGCCGGGTCTTGCTGTTGTACGAGGATCAACTCTTGCTGTAATAGGGAACTCATCAAGTTCAAAGTAAAGGAATACTTCTGCACCAAGCAATTCGTAAACCTTAACTGTAGCTTCGAAAGAAGCCTTAGCTGTCTCGATAAACATCTCTGAATCATATACGTCTTCAGGACGGATACCAAATGTAACAACCTTTCCGTCATATCCACCTTCGATAAGCTTCTTAGCTTTTGCAGGCGGAAGAGGGATCTCGATATCTGCACAGTTGATAACAACATCTTCACCGTTGATCTGAACTGTTCCGTCAAGGAAGTTCATCTGAGGTGATCCCATGAATCCTGCTACGAACAGGTTCTGAGGCTTGTCATAAAGGTTCTGAGGTGTATCAACCTGCTGAACAACACCGTCCTTCATAACTACGATACGTGTACCAAGTGTCATAGCCTCTGTCTGGTCATGTGTAACGTAGATGATCGTTGTGCCCAGTCTCTGATGCAGCTTAGCGATCTCAATACGCATCTGTACACGAAGCTTAGCATCCAGGTTTGAAAGAGGCTCGTCCATAAGGAATACCTTAGGGTTACGAACGATAGCACGTCCCATGGCAACTCTCTGTCTCTGACCACCTGACAAAGCCTTCGGCTTACGATCGAGCAATGCTGAAAGGTCAAGGATCCTTGCTGCTTCTTTAACCTGCTTGTCGATCTCATCCTTGGGAACCTTACGAAGCTTAAGACCGAATGCCATGTTATCATAAACTGTCATATGAGGATACAGAGCGTAGTTCTGGAATACCATCGCGATATCTCTGTCCTTAGGCTCTACGTCGTTAACTACTCTGTCACCAATCTTTAACTCACCTGAAGTGATATCTTCCAAACCGGCAATCATACGAAGTGTAGTAGACTTACCACATCCTGAAGGTCCTACGAAAATAATAAACTCTTTATCTGCTATCTCAAGATTGAAGTCCTTTACAGCTTCAAAACCGTTAGGATATCTTTTGCAGATATTTGTTAAAGATAAACTTGCCATTATAAAATCCTCCTAAATACAATTTTGTCTCATTTACCTTAGTTAAGTATACAAAAATAATGTTCACAAAAAAATAGGCAACCTGCCAAATATTGTTCGGAATATTTATACAGATTGCCATGTTCTTTTTTATTTTTCTTCTGCGGGCTCTCCTGCTGTTTCTTCAGTCGGTTTTTCGGACGTATCCTCTGCCGCTTCTTTGACCTTTTCTTTGACTGCGATCTCCTGTTCCGGATCCTCCCTCAGTTCATCGCTGAATATGCGCTCTTCATCATCTTCGTTGTCCTGCTCTTTCTCCTCTTTCTGCGGCTCCAGCTTCTTAAATATTCTGTTCCAAGCGTAGGTTGCCAGGAGTGCCGGCCCGCTTATTCCGCAGAATGCCCACAGCAGCAGTAACCTGGGCTCAAATAAAACAAGTCCGATCGGCAGTAGCAGAAGAAATATGAACAATATCGTATACGGGATATTGATAAATGATACTATGAACGCATTTACCATTGTCTTTTTGACCGTATTTTCAAAATGCGAAAGTATCGGAAATACATAAACCGTCACCGACAATACGATGAAAAATACTATTATCGTCGTGATCTTAAGTGCCTTCGGCAGCAAAGTCGGATCCATGAACCACATATATACATCCAGCGAAAGAACCGCCAGAAATACAAAACATATACCCCAGATCGCAGTAGCCTGCTTCAGATTGCTCTTAAATGAGTTCCAGAATTCTTTCCAGATATAGGTCTCTTCTTTTCTGACTATCTTTAACAATGTGTAATAAAGCGCCGTCCATGTGGCTCCTATGGTGAAGACCGGCAATGAAAATACGATCACAAGTGTGTTGAGAATGATCAGGTCGGCGATCTTACTCATGAACTGCCATACCGGATTCTCATAATTAAACATTCTTTCTAACAATGCTGTTCCCTCTTTCCGTAACTGTTTATGAACTGCGGGCGGTCTTCAGACAAACCTGCCACGCAGAGTTTTCTCTGTCATAGATACATTTCCATGGGTGTGTATATGATCCCATCGGTCACCGTAGTCTCCCCTGTTTTTATAAATCCGGTCCTCTCGTAAAAAGGTATCCCATAGGGTGCGGCGTTGACCGTCATCTTCTCATATCCCGCACCGGTGGACAGCAGATGATCCTGCATCTGCTTTATCAGTTCACCGCCTATCCCCTGTCTGTGATACCGTTCATCCACAAACAGAAGGGAAATATGATTGCCGCTCCTGACAGAGATGACTCCTATGATATCACCCTCACACATAGCAAGAAACATGATATAATGACCGGTTTCAAACAGCTTCTGAAGCTGGGGACTGGTCAGGAATTCCGCAAATTTATCCGTACCTTCCCGTCCGTATTCTTTTGACTCAAATTTCAGAAATACTTTATATGCAAGTTCACACGCATCATCAAATTGAGAGGGTTTAGCCCTCTCAATCGTGTATAACCTGCCGTTTTTCATACGGTGATCCATTGTTTAACAAACTTCCGCTCCGGCGGGCATATCCTTTTCGGGTGTTACAAGTGCAAGATTGCCGTCCGCATCTTCGGCACACAGAAGCATTCCTTCGGATACAACACCCGCAAGTGTTGCGGGCTTGAGATTTGTTAGTACAAGAACCTTCTTGCCTACCATTTCCTCTGGGGTGTAATACTGCTTGATACCCGAAACGATCTGCTTAACCTCGCTGCCTATCTTTACCTGTGAGCATAAAAGCTTCTTTGACTTGGGAACTTCCTCGCATTTGATGATCTTTCCTATCCTGAACTGAAGCTTTGCAAAGTCATCATAGGTTATCTCGGGCTTGATTTCCACATCGATAACGGGTTCTTCGCTCTCGGGTTCGATACCGTTTTCTTTCGCATATTCGGCGCGCTGTGCAGCCTGTATCTCCTCTACCTTTATCATAACCTCCTTGAGATCCTGTCTTGCAAACAGTATCTGAGGCTTATCCGTCACTTTTGTACCTGATTTGAACAGACCGTATGAAGCAAGGTCATCATAACTTCTCTCGCCTGCATTCACCTGCTCAAGTATCTTTGAAGCGGTTTCCGGCATATAGGGTATGAGAAGATTTGCGCCGATCACGATCGACTCTGTCAGGTTATAAAGAACTTCCTTCAGACGCGGTTTTGCAGCCTCGTCCTTGGCAAGTACCCACGGTTCGGTCTCATCGATATATTTGTTGCACCTTCTGAAGAGAGCTATGACCTCGCTTATGGCATCGGCCACTCTCATATCCTCCATTTTTGCCGAGATCTTATCCCTTGCAGACGTCACAACTTCCTTGAGATCACTGTCTATGTCGGCCGTAACACCTGTAGATTCAACTATTCCGTCAAAGTACTTATTACTCATGGAAATAGTACGGTTTACAAGGTTTCCGATTATATTTGCAAGATCCGAATTGAATCTCTCAACCACAAGATCCCATGTGATGGTACCGTCATTTTCATAAGGCATCTCATGAAGCACGAAATATCTGACGGCATCAACACCGAACATATCGATCAGATCGTCGGCATATATGACATTGCCCCTTGATTTGCTCATCTTCTCGCCGCCCTGCAAAAGCCACGGATGTCCGAATACATGCTTCGGGAGCGGCTCTCCGAGTGACATAAGAAAGATCGGCCAGTAAATGGTATGGAACCTTATGATATCCTTTCCGATAAGATGAAGGTCTGCCGGCCACATCTTTTTGTACAGGTCGGAACTGTTGCCGTCCGCATCATATCCTATACCCGTGATATAGTTTGAAAGTGCATCCAGCCATACATAGACCACGTGCTTATCATCAAAATCTACCGGGATGCCCCATTTGAAAGAGGTTCTCGATACGCAAAGATCCTGAAGTCCGGGCAACAGAAAATTGTTCATCATCTCATTTTTTCTTGAAACCGGCTGTATAAACTCGGGATGCGAGTTTATGTGCTCTATAAGCCTGTCGGCATATTTGCTCATCTTAAAGAAATATGCTTCCTCCTTTGCGGGCTTGACTTCTCTTCCGCAGTCGGGACATTTTCCGTCAACAAGCTGGCTTTCCGTCCAGAAGGATTCGCACGGAGTACAGTACATGCCTTCGTAAGCACCCTTGTATATATCACCCTGAGCATACATCTTTTTGAATATCTTCTGGATCTGCTTCTCGTGATAATCATCGGTCGTTCTGATGAAATGATCGTACGAAACATTGAGACTGTCACAGATCCCTCTGATGATCCCGGCAACATTATCGACAAATTCCTTTGGTGTGATGCCTGCTGCCTTTGCTTTTTCCTCTATCTTCTGTCCATGTTCGTCGGTTCCGGTCTGAAAATATACATCATAGCCCTGCTGCCTCTTATGTCTTGCGATCGCATCAGCCATGACTATCTCGTAGGAATTGCCTATATGAGGCTTTCCCGACGTATACGCTATCGCTGTTGTTATGTAATATTTGTCTTTACACATATGCCTTACTCCTTACTGACTTTCGCATAATTAACAGTATTCTATCACATTTCCGGCACAATAAAAAGGGTCGCAGGACCTGCAACCCTTTTTGAAATCCATTTTCCGTCAGGAGTTTATTCTGCTTCGGTATACTTTGCGGCAAGTTCGGAAATTGTTCCGTCCGCAAGCATCTTGTCGATTGAAGCATTGATCTGGTTAAGAAGCTCTGTATTGCCCTTCTTTACCGCGATGGCATACTCCTCTGCCTCAAATGCATCACTGTCCTCAACGATCTTAAGATCCGGGTTGTCCTTTACGTATTTCTGTGCTGTTGCTGAGTCGATAACGACCACATCACATTTGCCGTTGCTAAGCTCAAGGATGGCTTCCGTTCCCTTCTTGAACGCTTCGTACTGATAACCCATATCCTGTACACAGGTCTCACCCGTATAACCCTGGATGACAACGATCTTCTTGTCAGCCATATCGCCTGCCTTGGCTATGGTTGAATCCTTTTTAACGATCATAACCTGAGTTGCGGTGTAATAAGGGTTTGAAAAATCAACAGACTCTTTTCTTTCTTCAGTGATGGTCATACCTGCGATAGCTGCATCGATCTGGCCATTCTGAAGTGCGATCAGAAGTGAATCGAATTCCATGTTCTCAATCACTGCTTCCTTACCGATCTGTGTTCCTATCTCCTTGGCGATCGCCATATCGATACCGTCAAACTCTCCGATCACTCCATTGGTCGTTACAAACTCAAAAGGCGGGAACTCTGCGTTGGTTCCGAATTTGATCGTGTTTGCACTTGCATCCGAACCGCAGCCGACAAGCATGGCTGCCGTCATGATCATTACTGTTAAAAGTGATAATACTTTTTTCATAATCTTTCCTCTTTTCTCTGCTAAAAAATTAAAAACTCACAAGAATACTTAGTAGTCTATCAAATTATCCGCTTTTGTCAAGCAAAGGTGTTTCGATCTGCCCCATGCAGATGTTCCACGCCGCCCCCTGTAAACGCTGCGGTCTGTCTTATGGCCGGATATCAGACCAGAACCTTGCTTAAAAATACCTTTGTTCTTTCTTTTTGCGGATGTTCAAATACTTCCTTCGGATCACCGCTCTCGAGTACATTGCCCTCATCGATGAAGAGAAGTCTCGTTCCGACTTCCTTGGCAAATCCCATCTCATGCGTAACGACAACCATGGTCATACCGCTCTTTGCGAGTCTTTTCATAACATCCAGAACCTCACCGACCATCTCGGGATCCAGGGCTGAAGTGGGTTCATCGAAAAGCATGATCTCGGGCTCCATCGCAAGTGATCTGGCTATTGCGATACGCTGCTTCTGTCCGCCTGACAAAGAAGCGGGATATGCGTCCGCTTTCTCAGATAGTCCGACTATCTCCAGGAGCTCCATGGCTTTTTTGTCCGCCTCTTCCGGTGTCATTTTCTTAAGCTCGACCGGTGCGAGCGTGATATTCTGCTTCACCGTAAGATGCGGGAACAGGTTAAAATGCTGAAATACCATTCCCATCTTCTGTCTTACCCTGTTGACATCCACCTTGGGCAGGTTGATCTGTTCACCGTCTATGATCACTTCGCCGTCATCCGGCGTTTCAAGCAGGTTGAGACATCTTAAGAACGTACTCTTTCCGGAGCCTGAGGGGCCTATTACAACGACGACCTCTCCCTCGTTTATCTCTTCATTGATCCCCGAAAGAACCTCTGTTCCGTTAAAGCTTTTACGCAGATTGTTGACTTTTATCATTGCTCCCATCACATTTCCCCCTATCTTATCTCGGATTTTCTGAGGTGCTCCTCATATTTTGCAAATACGACCGTAAGTATCTTGATAAGTACAAAATAGATGATCGCCGTGCCTATAAGGGGCATAAATGCTTCATAGGTGTTACTCTTTATAAAATCGCCTGCCTTCTGGATATCTACCAATCCAACATAACCGACGATAGCGGTTTCCTTGACAAGTGTGATGAATTCATTGCACAGTGCGGGAAATATATTCTTGACCGCCTGGGGAACCACGATCTTCATCATTGTCTGCTTTGCATCAAGACCCAGCGAACGTCCCGCTTCGGTCTGTCCTCTGTCGATCGAGAGTATACCCGCTCTTATGATCTCGGATACATACGCTCCCGAATTGATACCGAAGGCTATCGCCGCTATGATCCACTTCGACCAGCGTACCGTGGCAAATATGACAAAATATATGATCATTAACTGTGTGACCGAGGGCGTTCCCCTGATCACATCCGTATAAACCTTACCAAGGATATTTAACGGTTTTTTCTTGGAAAGGTTGCATATCGCTATAAAAAATCCGATGATTATACCCAGTATGGCTGCCAGTATCGACACCTTTATGGTCACCCCGATACCGTTGACGAGCAGCATATACCTGTCTTCAACTATAAAACACCTTTTAAATGTCTCGGCCAAATCCGTAAACCAAGCTGACATCTTTAACCCCTGCTTTCCTGAAAATGCTTATTACACTATGTTTCTTTATGAAATACCTGTTTTACCAGTATCTTACTATGCTTGACCAGCTGTCCGCACCTATGATGTCCAGTGCAAACTTTGTAACCTCTTCGGAATCCGCCATATCCAGATGCTTGTATACATTATAAGCCTGTTTGTGGGCACCGTTCGCATGCGTAAGTCCCACGGCAAGTCCCTGACTCAGCTGAAGTGCATCATCCGTTTCATGATTTATGATGAGTCCGTTGATGCGCGGGTTCCTGTCCGCTATGTAGTATGCATAGGCAATGGCAGCCGCCTGTACTCCTTCACCCGAAGTCGATGTGAATCCGACTTCACTGATAAATACGTCTCTCGGCGTTCCGTCAGGCTTTAAAAATGCATCCCTGCAGATATAATCCGTCACTATATTGACGTTGGACATAGATACCATAGGCGTATCGGCACTTTGAGTCGTATATTTGCTGAATTTAGATCCCGTATTCCAGAATGCCGCATTTGTCAATGGCACCGGATAAGCGTGATATGCAAGATCCCAGTCTATATTGCCTTTTTCGCTTATCAGCGAATTAAAATGATCAAGTACGTCTCTTCCGTCATAATCACCGTTATTCAGGTTTCTGTTCCAGGTCTGGTCAAGCGGCATGTAGACCTTAGCGCTGCCGTTGACACTCTTGATCGCATTGTAGAAGACCCTGAATCCCTGTGAATACTCCTTGGTATAATCGTATACATCAGTTGCGGCATAATGATTCCACTCTTTTGTTGCATTGATCTCATTGGCGATGATCCAGTTGGATATCGTGCCGTGTGCTCCGGAATATCTTTCCGCAAGAAATGAAGCTGCCGCGGCCATCGCATTGACACCGTCCGCATCCGCTCCGTTGAACATATAGTACCATGAAGCCGTGGCTCCGCCTCTGGCATTGGGATGGATCAGCTCCGGGTATGCTCCGTTACGGTTATTGAGTATGACTGCCGTGACCTGTATCCCTTTGGCTGAAAGTGTCTCAAAAACTATGTCGAATTCCGAGATCGCCTGACCGTTAAAGGCATATGTCTTTCCACCGTAATCATAATAAATGGTCGATCTGAGTCCCGAAGTCGTACCGCCCATGATATAGCCGAGCGGTATGTTGTATGCTCCCTGCTTTACTCCCAGATCATCCAACTCACTTCCTCTGAGTCTTATCGGATCAACGATCAGACCCTTGACTGAAGATGCCCTTTTGTAGGCATTTACCTTGGCAATCTGTTCCGGGTTTGTGATATATCTGCTCTTTCCCAGGATCTGATATCTGCCGTTTCTCTTGGCTGCGACCACAAATTTCTTGAAAAGTCTGGTCCCTGCCTGCTTATGGTTGAGGTTTGCATAGAGTTCAAATTCGGGATCCGTCTTTTCGATCCTGAAGGTATCTATGGGTTCGGCCCCTTCCGCTATGCTGGTCTCATAGGTGTTCAATGCGAACAGATACAATTCCTCCGTATCCGCATCCGGTATGCCTTCAAGTATCCCTCTCACCTTCACTTTTGAATGGTCTTCATCCGAGATGACACAATCTTCTATTGTCAGATAATCACAGGTATCTCCGGAAATATCTATCTTCTTAAGCCAAGTGCTCTCCCATGCGGTCTCCAGCCCGTCTGCCGAGGCTATCCTTTCCCTGGCTTTTGCCGCTTCCTCCTCGGAAAGGGCAAATGAATCGTCTTCGGCTGTCGTCTCTTCCTCACCCGATTCCACGAAATCCTCTACATCAGGAAAAAGAAACTCTGCATCTTTGCCGGGTTTTCGAAATATAAATATCGCGGCAACCGCTGTTATGATGACAACTGCCGCCAAGCCCGCGATCAGATATTTCTTGCCGTTCTTTTTGTCGGGCTTTGTCTTTAACCTTATACCCGGTTTTTTACGCTTTTTATTGACCTTCATATTGTAACTGTAATTCTTTCCGTCTTATTACACACGAAGCGAGTTATTGCCCGTTTCATGTTCCATTCTCCACTTGATACATCTCATGAGATAATGCTCGTACTCGGGGCTCTTGCACATTCCCTTGCCTTCTACATCACTTATCTTGGCAACATCCATACCGTTGCAGGCTGTTGTCTTCATGACTATGTTAAGAGCCTCAACATCGGTATCATTTGCTATATATGTTCCGATACCGAATGCAACCTTTGCACGTCCCTTGAAATATTTCAGTATATTGGTAGCCTTCTCAAAATTAAGGCTATCGCTGAACAATAATGTCTTTGTAAGCGGATCTATCCCCAGATCCTTATAATGCTCTATCATCATATCGCCCCATGCAAACGGATCGCCGCTGTCATGTCTTACACCGCTGAAAAGTGTTGCATATGTCAGCTGAAAATCCTCAAGGAAGCACTTGGTCGTAATGGCATCCGTAAGAGCAGTTCCGTTGAGCACTCCGTATTCCTTAACCCATGCATCAAGTGCATACCAGTTTGAAAATGCCGGATTATGCTTATGATTGCCCTGACCTACACACATGATCCACTCATGAGCCATGGTACCGACCGGTGTTATTCCGTATTTCTTGGCAAGATAAACATTGGATGTTCCGACAAATTTTGAGGTGGGATATGTGTTCTCACTGAGCGTCTTTACGGCAAGTTCCTGGGCCTCCCCGGACAGTCTTCTTCTCATACCGAATTCAGAAAATGCCCCGAGTTCATATTCCTCTGTCTTGAGTTTTGCCACCTTGTCATTGAGTCTTCTCTTGAAACTCTCAAATAATGTATCATAATCATGAGCCATCCTGAAATAAACCTCATTGACGATAGCCAATGTGGGTATCTCATACATGGATGTATTGAGCCATGTACCTCTTGTCTCTATGGTAAGTCCGCAGGGTGCATCCGTACCGAACGTGAAATCCTCATATCTGGGCTTCCAGAGTCTTAAGAAATCACAATATGAACCTCTTATCCATTTGATGTTATGGAGATACTCAAGCTCCTCCTCATTGAATCTTAAGTTGCAGTAAAGCTTGATCTGTCTCTTGATCTCCTCTATCATCTCATCCGTAAAATGCACATCCTCATTACGGCATTTGAAAGACCATGTAGTCTTATATTCCGAAAACTGATGGTAGATTGCCTGACCCATCGAAAATTTATAAGCATCTGTTTCCAGCAAACTGACAATAATAGGTTCCATGATATGATCTCCTTTTCTTTTTTCCCCATGCCCTGCGTTATGTTCCGCAATAGTAAATCGCGACATATTATATCATATAAGCCGCAGAAATTCACTAAAATGTGACATTTTTCTGAGTTTCGCCATCTTTCTATACGCTTGAAAACATATCGTGATAAGGTTAAAATTGTATTCAGTTACATTATCAGGGAGGGGCTTATGTCCGGTATATTGTATTTGTGTGCAACACCCATAGGAAATCTCGGTGATATGTCTCCGAGGATCGTAGAAACGCTTAAAGAGGCGGATCTTATTGCCGCCGAGGATACTCGCAACAGCATAAAGCTCCTCAATCATTTCGGTATTGAGACTCCCATGACCAGTTATCACGAATACAATAAGATAGATAAAGGTCATACTCTTATCGCCAAGCTTAAAGAGGGTCTGAACATCGCACTTATCACGGATGCGGGAACTCCTGCCATATCCGATCCGGGCGAAGCAGTGGTACAGATGTGTATCAAAGAAGGGATAACCGTCACTTCCCTTCCGGGTCCGGCGGCACTTATAGTTGCCCTTACCCTGTCCGGCTTGCCGACAAGACGCTTCTGCTTTGAGAGTTTTCTTCCTTCCGAAAAGGCTGACAAAAAGGAACGCCGCCGCATATTGGAGGAACTGTCCGAAGAAAGCAGGACCATCATATTGTATGAGGCACCCCATCATCTTAAGGGAACACTGACCGATCTGTCCACCGCTCTGGGCGACCGGAAGATTGCTCTGTGCAGGGAACTGACCAAAAAGTTTGAAGAAGTTGACCACACGACCATAGATTCTGCCATCAGATACTATGAGACCAACGAACCCCGCGGTGAATATGTTCTTGTTATAGAAGGCAGATCATTTGAGGAAAAAGATGCGGAGATGCGAAAAAGCTTTGAAAATATGTCCATAGAAGAACATATGGCTCTTTACGAAGATCGGGGCATAGACCGCAAAGAAGCCATGAAGCTGGTTGCAAAAGACAGGGGCGTATCCAAACGTGATATATATAACTCACTTCTGACATAAGCCCCGTCCTTTTTCTTATATTCTTTTTACAGTTTCAGATTGGCAAATAAGCTGCCCAGACTTGTTCCGACAGACTCGCTGTCCGTATATTTTGAGATATCAAGCTCTTCTTTTTCATCGACGATAACATTTTCTTCGCAGGCCTTTATGCTGAGTGATATCTTTCCTTCGTTGGTATTGAGGACCTTTACTTTTACCTGCTGTCCCTCTTTCAATACCTCTTTCGGATGCTTGATCCTCTTTTCACATATCTGGGAAATATGAACGAGACCGGTCAGGCCGTCCCCTATGTTGACAAATGCACCGTATTGCTGAAGACTCTCAACCACGCCATCCAGTATCGTTCCGGGTATTATCATGGCTATCTTATGATTCTGTTCTTCTCTTTGACGGTCTTTAAGGACCGACTTTACGGACAATATAAGTTTTTCTTTATCGGGGTTTACCTCTGTAACCCTGACATCCACTCTTTTATCTTTGTAAACCGAAGTATCTTCAACATAAGATACATCAAGAGCCGATGCCGGTATGAATCCTCTTATGCCCTCGAGGTAAGCGATCGCTCCCGCAGGTACGGTCTCCGTGATCTTTACCGAATGAATGCTTTCATCCTCTTTGTACCCCTTCAGGATATCCCATGACAGATCATTATCAGCCGCGATCTTTGATAACAGGATATTGCCGTGTCCGTCATCGGTATTTACCACAGTCGCCGTTATTTCATCTCCGATCCTCATGTCCAGTATGGAAAATGAAGGATCCGCACTTATATCGGATGCCTTTATGATCCCCTGTGTAAAATATTTGAGATCCAGAGTTATCTCTTCTTCCGTCACATCGATGATCGTTCCGGTTATCATATCACCTTCCTCAATGCTCCTGAATGAATTCTCCAGTTCTCTCTCGTAATCCTTCATAGATTCTGCCATGTTCTTCTCCTCCATATCCTTTTAATTTTCTGATCGGTCATTTGTATACGGATCCATATCGTCCGATATCCCATCAATAACCGTATGTATCATATATTTCATCCGTATATTTGCCGGGTTCCTTGTATACGATAAGGGGCTTTTCCACTGTAAGCGCCGCTTTTCCGCCTCTGTTGGCCTCTATGAGTACCATATTGGGTTCCTTGTCTATAAACGGATATACCAGCCGCATACGTTTGGGCTCCAGCTTGTGTGCCCTTAAGCCGGTCAGTATTTCCGCAAGTCTGAAAGGTCTGTGGACCATAAAGAAATTGCCTCCCGGTTTTAGTAAAGCCGCAGCTGCACTGATCACATCCTCCAGATTACACATGATCTCATGTCTGGCTATCGCCTTTTCACTGTGAGGATTTGTCAGACCGTGGCTGTCGATCATATACGGCGGATTGGATGTTATCACGTCAAAGCTCGACTTGTCAAACAGTCCGACCGCCTCTTTAATGTCTCCCGTCACTATATCGATCTTATCCTCCAGACCGTTCAACATCACACTTCTTCCCGCCATATCGGCGCTTTCTTCCTGTATCTCCAGCCCTGTAAGATGCGCCGCATCGGTCTTTGCTGCCATAAGTATGGGTATGATGCCTGTTCCCGTTCCGAGATCCAATACTCTGTCACCGCTTTTTGCTCTCGCGAACCCCGAAAGCAATACTGCATCCATTCCAAAACAGAACCGCTCCGGATTCTGTATGATCCCGTAGCCGTTCCTCTGAAGGTCGTCTATCCTTTCGTTGTCCTTAAGCACTATCCTGTCGGTATCCATATATTTCCCAAACTGAATAAGTGTGGATGATCAATCATCCACACCCTGTGTTTTGTCCTGTTTTTCAAGAAGTTCAAGTTCTTTCATCTCTTCTTTGGTCAGCTGGACCTTGTCTTTTCTGAAACGTTTCTTGAACCTAAGTTCACCGGCCTTGTATTCGTGAATCTCCTTCTCATCGCCTTCTTCGACTATTACCTTAACGAGCTCGCGAAGAACATTTACGCTGTGTACCTCGCCTTTTAAGCCATCGGGCGTAGTGACAAAGTCACCTACGTTGGGCAGTCTCCTGTTTATCTCCTCATAAGTATCCTCTTCATGCTTCAGACAGCACATGAGTCTTCCGCACACACCGGATATCTTGGTCGGATTAAGGCTTAAGTTCTGCTCTTTTGCCATCTTGATGGATACGGGTATAAAATCAGATTGATGAGTATGGCAACATAACGGTCTGCCGCAGATACCGATACCGCCGCGGATCTTGGTCTCATCCCTTACGCCGATCTGACGCAGTTCGATCCTTGTTTTGAACACGCTTGCAAGATCCTTGACCAGCTCCCTGAAATCCACTCTTCCGTCTGCCGTAAAATAAAACAGCACTTTGTTATTGTCAAAGGTATATTCCGCATCTATCAGCTTCATCTGCAATCCGTGCTTATGTATCTTTTCCAGGCAGATCTTAAATGCGTCCTTTTCCTTGTCCTTGTTCTTTCTCTCCTGCTCATCGTCCTTTTCGCTTGCTATCCTGAGAACAGGCTTGAGCGGCTGAACGACCTTGTCGTCCTCCACCTCCTTGATGTCGCCGACTACAGTTCCGTACTCGACGCCTCTGGCGGTTTCAACGATCACATGACACCCTTTCTTTATATTAAAATCCAGCGGATCAAAATAATAAATCTTTCCGGCTGTCCTGAATCTTACTCCTATTACTTTTTTCATCTATAAACCTCACTGTTTGGCTTTTGCCTATAAATTTGAATTCTCCTTGATAGTCAGGAGAAGCAGTTCCATGGTCAGCTCAAAGCTGACATTGGCCGACAATCTTGTTTTTGCTTTATCAAGGGCTTTAAGTATGATCTCCAGACCCTCATATGTGCTCCTTGATGCTGTCTGTTTGATGAATTTCATCTCATCCCTGAAGATCATGTTATTGGCATCCGCTGTTGCCTTGAACATAAGAGCATCCCTGTACCAGATCGCCAGAATATCGAGAAAATCGTTTATCTCCAGCTTATATTCATTCATCTGCTTGATAGCCTGTGATATCTCGTTGGTCTCCATCTCATCGATGTGTTTTAAGAGAGCGATCGCCTCGATCTTGATCTTGTCAAATTCCTCGCTGCTTGCCAGGATCTTGGCTTTACCGATATTACCTCTTGCAAATGCCGCACATACCTCTGCCTTGTAATCCGGAACCTGTACTTCCTTCATCAGGAATTCCTTGACAAGGTTGTCATCAACAGGCTTCATGTTGAGAACAACACATCTGCTGAGTATTGTGGGAAGCAGGGCATCCACATTGGTTGTCAGAATGATGATGACCGCATACTCCGGCGGCTCCTCAAGCGTCTTGAGCAATGCATTCTGCGCCTGTGTATTCATCTTCTCGGCTTCGTTTATTATATAAACCTTTTTCTCACAGGCATAGGGTTTGATTACAATGTCCTTATTGACCTGTTCCCTTATATCATCAACCGATATCGTATTGGGTTTCTCATGTGTTATGTGGATTATGTCGGGCTGGTTTCCGCTCAATGCCTGCTTGCATGCATGGCATTCATTACACGGATCCACTCCTTTTTTCTCGCATTGAAGCGCCATTGCAAATATCTTTGCAATGTATTCCTTGCCGCTGAATCTTTCTCCGTTGATTATATACGCGTGAGAAATATTACCTGTTTTAAGGGCATTCTGAAGATGCTCTTTTATCATTTTCTGTCCGTAAATATCTGAAAATTTCGGCATATCATCCCTCCTACGTAAATATATCCAGCAAAAGGCCCCTGATCTCATCGATCTTACCGAGGATGGCAAGATTGTCTTTCTCTTCCTTCATGAGTTCCTGAGCCAGTGCATCAAGATTTTCATCTACCAGTCTTATTATACCATATACGCGGTGTCTTCCCCGTCTGTCCAGGAAATTTTCACGTGAAAATTCATGCGAGCGGGTAACTATCTCATTGATGAAGTCCTTCACAAGTCCGCGGTATCTCTTCATATCCCTGATATCGCGCTTTTTGGCAAGCTTATCTCCCTGCATGGTTATCTCATTCATCATAGACGTGAGACGCTCCTGCAGACCGGCCTCCTCTATGTGACTCGCCAATGTGAACTTGAACGCGCCCTCTTCCGCCGGCTTTTCGATATGCTGTTCCACCTGATTGACAGGTGTCATCTGGTTGACCTTTATATCCACTCTGTTCTCCCTGCAAATGGCTTATATTACTGCAGATTCTGTCTGATATAATAGATTACTTCATTTAAGCATGTATCCAGATCTTCGTTATTGAATCTATCCGTTATGCCGCATTCCTTCAGTTTTTCTTCACTGAAATCTTCGGCATCCGCAAGAAATCTGCGGCACATTTCCTCATATTTGGGCGTTTCCTGCTTCAGCTCCCTTTTGAGGGCTCTCTGCAGTCTTACACCATCGTCTACATCTATTAATATCGGCATAACCTTGTCATTTCCAAAGTATTGCCTCGTGGCTTTGTAAGAAGCCGGTGTGCCTATGATCAGATAATTCTTTTTATCCAGGTTGATATTTCCATCATCCACGGTAAAATATTTCCATTCCCCGTAAAATGTATCATAGATCCTGTATTCAATGATCTTACCTTCCTTAAGCAGCCTGTCAAATCCCTTGTTGTCAGTGAAATGATACTGCACGCCGTCTTTTTCGCCTTCTCTGATGGGACGTGTCGTATACATCACTATTTTTGACAATCTGTCGCCTTCGATCTGCATGATACGTCTGTATACGGTATCTTTACCCGATGAACTTTTCCCCATTATATAAAATATCTTGCCCATACTCTATCTCTTACCAATATGATACCACAGGAAAACCCTGTTCTACCTTTTCAAATATGTATTTTGCAGAAGAAAGCGGCATATTGATACAGCCGTGTGACCCTGAATATTTGTAGATCTCACCGCCAAACTTGCCTCTCCATGTTGCATCATGCATACCGACGCCGCCGTTGTAGGGCATCCAGTAATATACAAATGACTCGTATCCGGGCCCTCTCAATATGGCATTTCTGGCTTTGTAGGTTACTCCGTATATGCCTTCGGGTGTCTTGTGACCCGCCGAAACATTACCGGTAACGACATCCGTTTCAAAATCCAGTTTATTGTTTATATACAGATAAAGATGCTGATTGCTCAGATCTATCTCAACGTAAGAAGGTCCTATATCATTTTGTCCCTTGACATACGCCGTATGGATATACCCGGGTTCCCTGGAAATATCCCTTCCGTTTAAGATATCGTCGATCAGAAGCTCGGTCTCTTTTTCCACATCGGTCGCCCAGCCGTAATCACCCCTGTCTATGGAAATGTTATGGCCGCCCGTTGTCCTGAAGAACATGGGCTTATTGTAGGTATCATTATACTCTGCGGTCTGTACCACAAAATCATGAACCTTGTCCTTATTGAGAGTGACAGTATTGTCATCAATATCAAGCCAATCCTTGATAACAGTATGGTCTACTATGACTCGCACGCCGTTCCAATCATAAGAGATCTTTGATCCGAGCATCTTGTCAGCCTTGCTCTTTTCACCGATAAGCTTGGCATTTTCAACCGACATGTTGGATTTCTTGTAGCAATCGCCCTCTGTCAGGTTGACATGAATCTCCATATTCTGGGCAAGTATCCCTGTCAAAGCCTGTTCAAGATATTTATCAACCTTCTTATTGTCCAGGACATTGCCCTGAGCGCCTTCTTTTATATCAAATACACCCGTCTGATCGTTGTATCCGGCCAAAAAAGCATTTTGAGGCTCTTTTCTGCCTGTTGCGGAACACAAGACCGAGTTGTTCAGAGCATTTTCAAAGGATTCCTCATCAAATACAACGTCCGCGATAACGGCAATATCCCGTCCGTCTATACACTTTTTGATCCAACCGAAGCCCTCTGTCAGATCATTATGGTTTCTGTCAAGACCCGAAAGGTCATAATTGGTTCTGGTCTCAAACTCATCCGTGTAAACCGACCACTCTCTGTTATCTCTTCCGGAAATGATGATCGCACGTTTGGGTTCATAGCCGTTAAAGCTGTTATAAACCTCTTCTTTTGATTTAAAACTGCAGTCTTTCCCTGCAATTACAGTACCGTACGTATAGTGTGACGAAAAAAAGTAAGCCGCACCTACATACAATAGACAAACCATCAATATGAAAAATAAGAAAAATCTGAGTATTTTAGCAGATCTTTTGGGCTTTAATGCTTCCTGATCGTCTTCCATGATAAATCAACTTTCCTTAAAAATAAGCATATGCACACACTATGTCATAATAACATGGTTTCATTCAATATTACAAGATTATAAACACAAAAAAAGAAGTCTTGAAATATCAAGACTTCTTCGTGCCCAGAACCGGAATCGAACTTTATACTATACCTAAGAAAGGAGTAAATCCAACCTCTGTTCCGGTTTACATCAATTTGCATCAGATTGAGCAAACGATGCTAATGGGATAAATTGTATTATCATTTTGACGTATGCAATACTATCAAGAATACTACTTCTTGTCAAGGATTACGTGTAAATCCATGTTCCATGTTCAGTCGAATTTGAAATCTATACAACTCATCAAGAGCTTCACAATTTATATCTTTATTATATATACACCTGATAGTGGTACACTTTCCATTGCATAACGGCCTGTTTATACAAGCATCACATTTTTCATCCAACCGATTGCTCATATACAGATCGTTAAGTCTAGTATTCGTTATCCCATCAAAGACACTACCAATAGAATACTCTTCTCGGAATATCAGCTCAGGGCATTTATACATATTACCTCTTGTATCAATCACATAATAGTAAGGTCGTTTTGCCTGACATGCAACCCTGCGATGCTTTGGTATGATGTTTCCGAAATAACCCTGATACCCATTGTTATATACAAAACGCATTATGTCTTTATACGATTCAACGTATTTAGAATATCCATCAAGATACTCTTCAGAGCTATGTTCTAAATAGGTTATATCTTCCAAGTGCATATAACACTTGATCTTCTCCCTTGCTATATACGCAATTAATTCCTTTACAGATTCACTATTATCACCAACATTTATCCTTATCTGTACTTCTATGATATCCTGAATCGATTTTATATTATCAATTACCTCATAAAAATCCGACTCATTACATGTTTTAAGACACGCATACTCCTTGGGCATTCCATCCATGGTTATCTGCGCCGTCCTAATGTTACAGTCATCAAGATCTTTCAATATGTCCGCTGTTAAATATCTACCGTTAGTTGTTAGGTGTCCGGTGATCGGAATATCCGTTACTTTTCTTAATCTTCGGGCTATTTCCTTAATTCCGGATATGTTCAACAAAGGCTCACCACCAAAATAGACTACTTTGATTCGATTAAACTCATGCTTTCCTGTTAATTCCGACACATAACTCATAATACCTTGAATTGTATGATCGTTTATATCTTCCTTGTCATTTTTTCCCTTTTCAAAGCAGTATGTGCAATGATAGTTACAGTCTTTTGTCACCGCAACAGTTAATTCAAGGGTATCTGAGTTATCACTTAAACTATTATGTTGTTCAAGTTCATTCACATATTGCGGAACCACATACCCGTCTCTAATCATATAATCCGGAACATCTATTGAATGGATGCATTCCTGATCTTTCATCTGATCATATACGCCTGTCGGAACCCATCTTCCTTTTGAAGATATTGTATTAAAGAGTAATAAATCGCCGTTATCATTTCTGTCAGCAATAGTGTTATACTGGGATATTTTATACGAATTGAACTCAGCCAGTTTCTTTACATGTCTCAACAGCCATGCTATACGCTTATCTTTATCACAGTCTAATTTTTCAATGTATCTGTTTGTGGCGCAATTACCCAAACAGATCGGAAGTATGGGACAGCCACGACAATCATTTATTATCCTGTTGTTATCCCATATAGAGTTCTTAAGCGGAAGTCTACCATCATAATCCCTTATATTGCCGTAACAATACTTCTTTTGTCCGAACAGATGCTCACACCGGTACAGATCACCGTTAACATTGACAACATAATAATCATTCCATCGAGCTTCGCATCCACTTGCACGCCTTTTAGGCACTATAGGTTTTTCCGATATAAGCGCCTGTACTCTTTTCACTTCGTCTAGATCAACATTATTATCGGCATTAACAACATCTGTATTCTGCGGTTCAACCCTAACAACATTAATACGGGACTTTATATGATATTTATCCCTTAACAGTGATGCAAGCGGTACAGCATCATTCTTTGTTTGCTCAGATACGTTTATATGTATCACGATATTCAGTATATCCTGAGCTTCTTGGATATTCTTTACAACCTCATAAAAATCATTCTCGGCACAACCCTTCTGCAAGGCATACGTTGCCGGTAATCCGTCAATTGGAATTACAACATCACCGGTTACGCAAAGCGATTCCTTAAGTTCAAGAGCAACCTCTTTAGTGAGAAGTCTGCCGTTTGTATATATCTTTGCTTCGATAGGGATGTTATTATACTTCAATTCGCCGGTAATATACCGGATCATATCTAATGCCAAGAGAGGCTCGCCACCGAACCATTTTATTCTTAAAGGTTCTTTGTATATATGTTCTGAGTATCTTTTCTTAACAAACGCGACTATCGCATCAGCCGTATCTTTGCTCAGATATTCTGAATTGCAAAGCTGTGACTGCTCAAAGCAGTACCGGCACCGGTAATTGCAACCCAAGGTCAGGAATACTGATATGAAAATAAAGTCCCTGTCATTTATCTTCTGTGAAACATCGTCCTTCAATCGTTGTATCTCGTCCACGTCACAGGGGACTATAAAGCCACATTCTGCTAAATATACAGGTACGTCAGCGATATCAATATCTGATTTATTGCAAATATCAAGGTAGTCGGTCTTATGAAGGTATCTGTATTTCAGTGTGTAGGTATTATATAGCAGTATTTTATCTGCCTTATCCTCAACTACTATATTAAATTGGCTGTATTTATATAGTGTCAACATATCAAAAACCCTCTTAATAATAATATAAGCCCTGCACCCGAAGATGCAAGGCTTATTCACCAAATCAGCATACGCAGTTCAACATCAGTTCCCATAATCTCTGGCAGAAACAATATTATAAGATTTTCAATTTAACAATATATCCCAAGGCTCATTGGAACAGTCAACTAACCCTTTTTCATATGCTGCTTTTATTATTCTCTTAGCTCTTTCTTGCGCTTCTTCCACACTAATACTATCATCATATTCAAATTGCATATCAAAATTCTCACCATTGTTAAACGACAACGTGTATTTTCCATATTCTTCAAGATACCCAATTATACTCGAAGCTTCAATTACTTGTTCATCATCTAATAACACTCTCATTTGCTACACCTTCCTTTCCAAATAGAAATCTAAACCGCACCTATATATTATTATACATCATATCCAAATGATTATTAACTGTTTTAAATACTTGGATCTGCCCTATCTTCAACTATAATATTGAATTGACTGTATTTATATAATGTCGACATATCAAAAACCCTCTGAATAATAATACAAGCCCTGCACCCGAAGAATCAAGGCTTATTCACTAGATCATAACACTCAGTTCGACATCAATTCCTAAATCTCTGATAGAAACGATAAGTACTCCATTATAAAGGTAAGGATAGAACATACTTACATATTGAGGATCATATAAATCTATCAGTGTTGTTAACGCCCCTGCCAAGTCAGTATTCATATTCGACATCATACTTTGTAGTATTGCGCTTGGTAAAGGCTCGGCACTAGTTTTCGCCAGAGTATATCTGTATATTACACTATTGTTCTGTATACTCCATCCATGGTTCCGAATATTGTTGAACGACACTATAGGATGAAGGTTTGGATAGTTGCTGTGTCTGAATCCCTGAAACAGATCATAACGTATCGCATTACTGTTATTAGCCGCTATCTGATTCATCATTATTTGTTGCTTCTGAGCATTTCTGATCCTGTATTGATTTACTGCATATTTGTAACCCTGCTTCATGAGTTCGGTTATCCCATGTGTCATATTATTATTTGTAACCATACTCTTACCTCTTATTACGACCAAGCATATAATACTCCGGAACAATAAACCCATCACAGAATCCGAAGTACCGATAGTACTCCCCAATCAGGTGATGATACACAACTAACTCCTTGGGCTGGATATATGTGAACGGATCACCGCTCTCGAACTTCTCCAAAAGCATGTAGTGCGCAGGCTGATGATATATCTTATCGGCATCTATATACACCGGAAATTCCGGTGATTCACAATTTGCTCTATATCGGTTTATGCATACCGATAATATCATCTGCTTTGGCTCTCCGGTTATTTGATCAACCGAAAAGCCAAACGAACTGACTGCTACTGTATCAAGACTGTCTATGGCATTGTATCTATCAAAGAATTGAACCACTTCTGCATATTTCATCTGTTTTTCCTCCTTCCTCATATCATTATTCGAGGTTTCGGCGGTTCATTATCGGAAAAATCACACAACCAGTCATCATCCTGACAACTGTTAGCAGACTCATTACTATGATCCGCATCGTAAACCTTGAAATCGTGAGCCATAAGATAAAGCCCTCGAACGTTCCTAATCGCCATCACATATAACTTCGGAAAAGAAATATATACAACATCTTGATTCCGAATAAGATACCTAAGATCGCGGTACTTTTGATACATGATCCGATCGTGTGCATGTGGAAGCACAACGTTTACACCGCGAATACTCTGCTGTTGTTTAACGATTATACGAATCTTGATATTCTCGCCATCACGATCTGCTTCAACTGCGTGTAGATAATCACTTCCATCATCGGTTAGTATACTTGCCGGTATCTCAACATTCGTAAATGGAAGCCTCGAATCGATAATACGTGGATCAACATTACGAGGACTAAGTCTGTCAGAGTAATCAATCTGATCCATAAGTTCCTTGTCATTCTTGCATTCCTGTGCAAGATGATATCTAAATGTTTTCATATTTTTGCTCCTTTAGAGGTTGGGCGGTCGTTATGACCGCCCTTTTGATGATGTTACAGTACGACATCGTCCATATCGATATCTTCGTCAACGGGATCTTCAATAGAAAAGATTTCTACATCAGTTGCTGTTGTACTGATTCCCTGAAGAACCCTTCCACTATTCTGATCAAGTAATGCCCAAAACTTCCCGACCAAATTCGTGAATGTGACCTTAACTATCTTTTCCTTCATAAGAGCACTTCGAATCTCTTCAATCTTAGATTCAACTTCAAGCGGAAGCTTAACAGTTTGTACTTCACCACGTGCAGTAAAAGCATTAACTGCATATCCCTCAATTTCCGCTGTAGGAAGATGAGTATCCGGATCTCTTTTAAAACGTGTAGCAACAGAATCGACTGGCAGTTCTTTCCTTTTGCTCCCAAAGATAGTGGTCTGATTCAGCTTTATTCTACTGATATTGGGATTCATCTTTTTTTCTCCTTTCCTTCATATTGGGAGATATCAATCTCTCTATGTAATAAAGGTTTGGGAATGATCTTTTTCAAAAAAATAACTGAGTATTTCAAATACCCAGTCATTTTTCGTCCTCATCAGTATAATTATCTTCCTTCTTTGCTATCAATCGCTCACTTTTTTGTTTAAGCTTTACACGTCTATCCGTCAACTCTCTTTTCTTTATAATATTAGTCTCCTGTGCTATTTGTCTATCCAATGATGCTATCTTTTTATCATTTATCTCCAACGATGTTGATTTAAGTGTGTTCTCCTTTACCTTTAGCGTTCCTTTTTTTGTAATACTGACACCATCTACCTCAACAAGTCCCTTCTGAATCTTATCTTTAAGCTCATCAGAAGTAACCCATCTTCTTTTTCCTCTTTTACGATTTTCGGTCGGTGGTTCACGTAAAAATAACAAATCATAACCACCCTTATCACGCTTTGTATAATCAAGCAATTCAAGTTTTATCATGTTCTTCCTCCGGTATTCATACTATATTTATATACAATATAGATTTCAAAGTCATAATTTTCAATTTAGGGAATTATGGTTTGGGAAATGGGATTTTCTGAAATCCCAAATAATTAAAAAAAACTCTGATTTTCCATAGGTTTTCATGCGTTGGGCGATTGGGACGTGGGGTAATAGTATACCCACGTCCTGCCCCTTGCGGGGCATTGCCCATTGCGCTCGGCGCTTAACGGCGTCTGTGCTCGGCGCTACGCTCCGCTTCGCCGCCTGCGTCAAGACCGCCTACGCCTATCCGCGCGTGGGGCAATTGAAATAGCCTGCCCAGTGTTGGACAGGCTATTTGTTGTTCTTATATTGATGTTTGTTTTATTCTGCTGCTGCACAGTATGAACCTGAGCAGTAAGATGCTTCACAATCTGATGGATTCCAATCACTAAAGCAGTCTGCACTACAATATCCTTCACAGTCACTTTCACAATCTGCTACTGAGCAATCACTTGGTGCAGGATTTGTTGTACCAGTGCTTGGATTGGTAGAACCACTATTATTACTTGGTTTCTTGGTTGCTATCTTCTCTTTTGATATTAAGCTACCACTAACCATTTGTGTGCTACCATCTGATGTTTTAATAACACACCAGTTCTTACCATTAGGTGCTTTAACTCTACCATTGACTATAATTTCTTCGTTAGGTGCTAACTGTCTAACTGCATCGTATTCAGTTGAAGGACCAGAACGTACATTACATGTTTGAATTGCGTAATAGGTTGTGTCTTCACAAGGTTCTATGATGTAGTCTGGTGTATCGCCTGTGTTTTCTTCCTTTTCCTGTGTTTCCTCTTTTGCTGTTTCTTCAGATACAATAATCGGTATCGTAACTATGATTTCATCAGAACGGTTACCGAGAGCATCTACGGCAACAACAGTATAGTCTATCTCTTTGGTGTCTGAATCCAATTCTTTAGGAATATCCAAAGTAAGAACATCCCCATCTTCAGCAACAAAATAAACACTTACATCAGAATCATCTTCAACTTCAACATATTCTGATGCTATAATCTCTGCTCCCAAATCAACCGGCTCTATTTTATCCTTTGATTTTAACTTGGGTGCTGTAGAATCCTTTTCTTCTTTTACTTCTTCAACTGCATCTGTCTTTGGTTCTTCGACAACAACACTTGTATTTCCACAACCGGTAACAGATAATGCTACCGACAATCCTATTGCTGTTGCTAACTCTTTTCTTATCATAATGTTATACCTCTCGCTCATAATATAACATAGCAATTCATGACAATCAATTCGTTTTACATAGGGAGATATACCATCTCCCCATGTAAAAGAATTACACAGCAATTTAAAACAGATGACTAAGTTCCTCTAATCCCCTATACAATCTGTAATGAACAGTTGACACAGCTTTTTCTACAACTTCAGATATTTCCTCCATAGTCATATCTTCATAGAAATATAACTGTATAACTTTTTTCTGCTTATCATTCAATTTTGATATAGCTTCTTGAACAGCTTTTTTACGCTCATATTTTAAATATTCAATTTCCGGATTCATATAATCACTTGCAAGATACCATTTATGATCTATTCCAATTCCATCATACCGATCTGTATCATAACTATCATCCTCGTCTATCCCTGCCTTGCAATGATCATAATGCCTTTGATGTGCATTTCGTTCAAGCTTATAATTTGCATAATCCCACAAGACCATTTCTGCATCCAACTGATCAAGAATCGCATAATCAGAGCACGTCCACCTGCTTCCATCTGCAAATCTGTAAAATAGTTTTGCTTTTAATACCGGAAATACTGACTTATGTGGCTCTCCATGTCCTTTATCCTTTTTTACAAGCGCAAGTCCATTATCATATACTGTGATCTCGTCTTTTCCGTTTATATTATTGAAGACAATGGGTAGTTTCAATCCTTCAAGCTGATTACATCCCATCGGATCAATATTATTCTCCGGTATCATCTGTCGTAATACACCAAATAACATGATTATTATTAAGGTTTGAACGCGTTTTAACATATGTTCCTTTTCCTCCTATTGTTTTTTTAGAAAACCATCGCGATTGCTTTACTATACGTGCATTATACTTTCGGATTTTTAAACGTGTTTCCCAAAATCGCAGACTCATTGTCGAAATCTCGCAGACTCATTATCAAATAATTGGTGGTATTATTGAACGCCCCGATATCAACCCTTTTTCGAAAAAAAGTTTGTCAAATTCTGTATTCCTTATACAATAGCCGATGAGACTTCTATCTGATCGCTATGATTCCTATACTATACAGATTTCAGAAAGGGATATTTCAATGGAAGAGCAAAAAAAAGATGCCACGTTGGATAATAAATCGGACAACGGCAAAAAAAAGACTTATGATCGCCAGACAAAAGCATTTATGATCGAGATCAACAATCCCGTCGAATATGGATTTACACATGATCATATAATCGATCTAATTCACAATAAGATTAAGCATGTAGTATACTTCTGCCTTTGCGATGAGCAGTCTTCTGTATATCACACACATGTTTTCATCTTATTGTCTAAAAAGAAGCGTTGGAGTGCCATGCAAAAGCTTTTCAATCATTGTCATTTGGAAACAGAAG
This sequence comes from Lachnospiraceae bacterium, assembly GCA_024698705.1. Lineage (GTDB taxonomy): Bacteria > Bacillota > Clostridia > Lachnospirales > Lachnospiraceae > Colinaster. The sequence continues at coordinate 4,825 of JAILQX010000016.1, read as the reverse complement.
TCTTCGGTACTCCCCAACAATGCAGAGCTTACATTCGAAAAGAAGGTGATAGACATACATCCAAGGCAGAGACAAATCTGCCAGAAACCTTTTACGAAGAGGGTGTTATCCCTTCATTTACTCTGACAAATGATCGGACGGAAATGCTTTTACAGATTGAAGAAATGATCGATCAAGACATGCTTCCCGAACAGATCATGCAACAAAGCGTTGTATTCAGACAATACGAAACTATTATCCGCAAAGCTTTCTTTGCGAAACGCCTGCAAGAGACTCCACCATTACGTGAAGTGCGTATCATATGGCATATTGGAGCAAGTGGAAGTGGTAAATCATATACCTATACAAAACTGTGCGAAGAATATGGCGAGGAAGATGTCTTCTTTGGTTCGGACTACTCCAATAACTGCACTGCTCTATTCGACAATTATCAAGCCGAAAAGATCATATTCTTGGATGAGATCAAGACCGACAGCTTCAAATACGGTTTTCTGCTTCAAATCTTCCAAGGCTATAAAGCGCAAATTCATGCCCGATATAATAACATCTACAGCTTATGGACGGAGATACACGCAACAAGTATCTTTACTCCCGATGAAATATATAACGAGATGGTCTCTTTGGCAAACAGAACAATCGACAGCAAAACTCAACTGCTTCGCAGGATCACGGACTATTGTTATCACTGGAAAGATGATAGCGGTTATCATACATTTCAAATACCGGCATCAGAATATGTGTCATATCAGAACCTGAAAGAACGTGCAGAGGGATCATCAGACTTTAAAGATACTGATGAACCGGAAAATCCCTTTGAATGATCATAATAATACGAAAGGAGTATGTCAGATGAGTACGAAGACACCAAGCTTCAATAGTTGGCTAACTGACAGAGTTAGCCATGAATACAACACCGCAATCAATATCTGAACTATCTACTTCCGACAAGATAATCTTATTGAATTCCATAATATCCGATGCTAATATATCTGCATCAGAGGTTGGATATAGAATAACTATGTCTAAACGCCAAAAATTGAATAGTGTACACCATTCCAAGATATGTGAAAGAGCTGATGGCAGATATTACACATACGTTAATGATTGTGGTAAGAGGAAGCAGATAATTGCTTCAACTGAGTATGGACTGATTGAAGATTTGTATGCTTTCTATTATGGAGATGCCGGAACATCTTTAGAGGATATATTTCCTGACTTTATGATGTATCGGCGGGATCGTAACAAAGTTACGCCCAAAACGATAGAAGAAAACAGATGTGATTGGCGTAAATTTCTCTCCGGAAGCGATTTAGTCAAAAAAACTATTAAGAAACTTACAACAAAGGATTTTCTGGATTTTTTTGAAACGCTGACCATGGACGGTAAATATACCGCTAAACGCATTGGTAATCTAAGATCTCTGCTCAATAAGATGTATGATTATGCCATAAGGCGTGAGCTTGTAGATACGAATCCCATCAAGAATATAGATTTTAAGGAATTCAATTTCTATGTTCCATTCAATGAGGATCATGTATACAAGAAATCCGAGAGAATAGCACTTCTTAGTTATCTCAAGGATAAACATGAGCCTTATGCACTTGCTATCAGGCTGATGTTTCAACTCACGGTACGTATCGGAGAACTAAAAAGCTTTGCATGGGATGATATCAATCTTGAAGAAAGGACAATCCGCATCCATAAACAGGTTCTACAGAATCGCAGACTCAAAGATGATATGACATTTGAATCACAGGTTGTTGAGGTTGTAGACCATACTAAAAAGAATACCCCTCAAGGTAAAAGAATTCTTCGTTTAACAAATGAGGCGGTCAAAATTCTTATGGAAGCAAAAGAGATTAATCCACACGGCGAATATGTGTTTATGCCTCAGGGACATCTGATGCGCACATCATATTTTGATGAACGTCTTGCACACTATTGCAAGGAAGCCGGTGTACCTTATTACTCCAGTCATAAGATCAGATTCACAAGTGCAAGCAATCTGTACAACGGAAAGAATCTTATGCAAGTCTCAAGAGCCTTGGGACATTCACAGGTAGCTACTACACTCCACTATTTTCGTAATGTTCACGATGATGATGATGAAATCCTTGAGCAGATGGAGCAGGCCTTTGCTGTAGACTCCCCTCGTGAAACATGATTAAAAATCCGTGAAACGTGCAGAAACATCATGTTGCATCAATTTGCATCAAAAATCCACTAAAACAAAAAAGCTTCAAACACTGATTATTACAGCATTTGAAGCCTTTTGAACAAGTGCCCAGAACCGGAATCGAACCAGTGACACGAGGATTTTCAGTCCTCTGCTCTACCAACTGAGCTATCTGGGCAAATAACGCTTTTTTCGTCAGCAAAAGCCATTATACACATAATCTCCTGCTTTTGCAACATTTTTTTGTTACAGGACCGCTTTGATCGCGGAGACTATCTTTTCGTCGTTTATGGGCTTTGATACATGCGCGTTCATTCCGACCTTCAAAGCCTTCTGTATATCCTCCGTGAGAGCCTCTGCCGTCATCGCTATGATAGGTATGATCTTGGCCTGCGGATGATCGCACGAACGTATCGCATCGGTTGCTTCATACCCGTCCATCTCCGGCATGTTTATATCCATGAATATGACATCATACGTTCCCGTGATCGACTGTTTGAAACGCTCTACCGCGTCTTTTCCGCCGTCACACAGAGTCACTATGGCTCCGCTGTTCTCCAATCTTTCTTTTGCTATGAGCTGGCTGACACTGCTGTCTTCGACTACCATGACCCGAAGATTTTTCAAGACGCTCTTGTCCGTTTCTTCGGAGTTTTCGGTATAGACACCGGAATAACTTCCTGCTTCATAGCACTCGAAATAATGATCCACCGTCTGCTGCAGCTCCGTTGCCGCATCTTCGAGGATCTCCATATACGAAAGCAAAGTCTCTCTGTCATAATCGCCTTCGATGTTCTTTCTTGCGATCTCGGTGATCCCGCATATCGTATTGAGTGGATTACGGACATTGTATGAGAGCTCGGATATGAACTGCCTTTCTTTGCCTGTAGTATTCTTTTTACTGTCGCTTTTGTTCTTTTTTCCTATACCAAACATTTACGCTTCCTCGGAAAAGGTTGCGATCACATAGTATCCTTCCGGTCTTTCCTCTATGCTCTTTACGACGCCTTCCCTGCTTTTGAGTCTCTTTCTGAATTCGTAGTTCGCGCTCATAGCAAGGGACGGATCTATCGTATAATAATAGCTTGTCGGAAGAATACCTTCCGTAACGGTGATGCTCTGACCCACCTCTAAAAGTCCGGGACGTTCCATCTTAAATTCCATTTCACGCATACGAAAACCTCAAAAACAGTCTCTAATGTAGCAGATATTCGAGCTTCTGTAAAGGACTGATACGCTTTGATGCGTCTTCTTTTTCATCTTTTTTATCATCGCCCTGTCTGCCCTTTAAAACGACTGCCGATGTCTTTGGCATGGTTATCTTCAATCTGCCGCCTTCAACAGCATACTCCATGGCATCCGTCGTAAACGAGTCGGCATCGGTAAGCATAAGCCTTGTCACCTTAGACTCTCTCGGAATCCCGGTCTGCCAAACTCTCATATCGATCTCTTTTTCGCAGTCGTTGTTGTTAACTATCACGATGATCTCGTTGTTCTTAATGAACCTGCCGTATGCCATAACATTGTATTCCTTATAAAGTATGATCCCCGCACCGGTGATCAACTCCCGGTTTTCCTTGTGGATCCGGATCATTTCCTTGTGGAAACGGATAAGCTCTTTATCTTCCTTGCCCCAAGGGTAACTTCTTCTGTTATCCGGGTCCGTGAATCCGCAAACGCCCGCCTCGTCACCGTAATATATCGTCGGCGCGCCTGCCCACGTCATCTGCATCACAACGCCTTCGCGCATGACAGCCTTGTTCACACCCTGGTTGGCGGCTTCATATCCCTTATCGGCCACACGTCCGACAACATGGTTTGTCCTTGTCAGGAATCTCGAGTGGTCATGGTTCGACAGCTCGTTCATCGTCGTAAACAGCGTAGGCGCCATGAACTTCGAAACACCGTCTCGCATCATCCCTTCGAACGCATCCGCATTTCCGAGAAGATCCTGGCGAAAATCATCGCTGTGCTTCTGCATTCCGGTCAAAAACCATGTGACGGGCTCCATGAACGCGTCGTAGTTCATTATCGTGTCCCATTCGTCTCCGGCAAGCCATCCCGAAGGATCCCCATAATGCTCCGCGATTATTATCGCATTTGGGTTAGCTTCCTTGACCGCTCTTCTGAAATCCTTCCAGAACTGATGGTTGAATTCGGGACTGTGTCCGAGATCGGCCGCAACATCGAGTCTCCAGCCGTCAACGTTATAGGGCGGGGAAACCCATTTTCTTGCAATGCGGAGAATGTAATCCCTAAGCTCCTTCGAACCTTCATAGTTCAGCTTCGGAAGCGTGTCATGTCCCCACCATCCGTCATAGGTTCCGTTATAAGGCCACTTGTCTTCGAAGAATCTGAAAAAATCATGGTACGGACTGCTTTTGTCTACATATGCGCCCTTTTCGTAGCCTTCCTGATCTTCATATATCCGCTCCCTGTCCATCCACTTGTTGAACGATCCGCAGTGGTTGAACACGCCGTCTATGATGACCTTGATACCCCTTTTATGCGCTTCTTCAACAAAAGAAGCAAAGTATCTGTTTGACGCTTCAAGGTTCGCCCTGTTGGTGACCCTGTTTATATACCTTGTCGCTTCCTTATTCTCCGTTTTGCCGTCGGAAAGCAGTTCTCCCTTATCGTCAACGATCT
>JAILQX010000009.1 GCA_024698705.1 Lachnospiraceae bacterium | reverse complement strand
TTGCAGCCAGATCTTTCTGCGTCATATTTTGTTTTTTTCGTCTTTCAGCTACAAAGCAACCGAATTTGTATGCATCCATTTTTTCACCTCCGATTGCACATTACAGCGTTTTTATACACAAAACAACCGACGGATAGTTTATCTTCGAAATTCCTTTAAAATCACTGAATTCTATGATCAGTTTACAGTAAATCTGATCCCACGGAAGATATCTATACAGGAAGCCACGCACTATCTGCCTAAACTGCGTCTATAATATACGTTGAACAGACAATAGTCTTTTAAATGTTATATCTTTTGGATATGACAAATACTGCTATGGTGCCGGTCTTGCCTTTTTTGAATCCGAAGCTTCTGTGTTTTCAGCAAAAGCTTCTTCACTTATGGATGTCTGATCTTCTTTTACTTCTTGCGGTTGCAAGAGCTGTCAGTAATTTGTGTTTTCTCATAGTTGCCCTATCTTCCTCTGTGTTCATATTTTGCTTTTATATTCTATCATATAATTTCGCAATAACCTATCATTTCTTCATCCATACGTGCTTCCTATATCATAGATACAAATTCACTGTCCGGAGCCGGGCATTTTTCCAGATCCAGCACCCTGCACACGGGTATCTCACGACCCAACTCTTTATCAACCACAACCCTGATGATTCCCGTTATCTCAACCCACTCCTTGTTTTCAAGCTCATAAGCTTTGGGATACCCGCAGATGATCCCCATAAATGACATATCCGCCTCACAGCAGGTCATGATCATCCTCCCGGCAATAAATTCCAGATCCCCGCCGTCCTTCATTTTGTATGCCTGTGCCGAAAAGTGTACTTTCTTCCCCTCATATACTTCATATCTTTCCAGGGAATCCATACACATCACCGCGAAGCCTACTTCGTCAAGTTCAAGGTTATCACTGTTTATGTCATACGGCAGGTTCTCATCAGGATCAAGTATGATATCGCCTTCGGCTCCCCTGAACATAAATGCCGCCTGATTGTTGATAGCCTTGATATTTCTCGCGTACAGGGCCAGTTTGTCTCTCACCTTATCCGCTTTATAAAATATAACAAGTTCCGCCTTTAGTACCTGCTCGGCCAGAAGTGATCGCATGTTATCGGCATACAGTTTAAACGTCGATGCGTCAAAGACGGCGATCTCCATGATGTCATCCCAGTACCACGGAAAATCCAAATTCTTCCTGTCCCACATTCCGTTAAATTCCACTATCACACGGTCTGGTTTATATCTGCCCTCTATGGCAGAAAGATTCTCTTCATTGAAATCCTCTTCCTCTTCTATCACTTCCACGACTGCATTAGCCGCGGCAAGCTCCGCCTCATCATATTTCAGATCGCCTTCCTCGCATAAAATGATCAGAGTCTTTCCGGGAACCCGAAAAGACTCTCTGGCTATCAGTTCTTTTATAAAAGTAGTTTTCCCTGCTTCCAGGAACCCGTTTACAAAATACACGGTCCCCATATTTCCACCTCACATTCACGTCTGCCGTATCCAATCAGCCGGCTTCTTCCACGCAATCATACAAAAGCTTTACGATCTCCGCTTTTTCATAGCCTTTACCGATAAACACTACCTGATTGCATCTGTCCCCATAGGTTTCATCCCAATCATCCGTTATATCCGGAAAATCCTCAACGACCTTATCCAGTTCTTCTTTTGGCCATGCGGATAACCATTCGGAAAGTTCCGTGATCGATGCATTTCTCCCTGCCTGTTCAAAAAGCTGGATATGTTTCCAGTCATCCGAAAACCATATATAACCCTTTGTTCGGATCAGCACTTCCGGATAGTCCTCTATCAGCTTATTAAATGCCTCTCTGTTAAATGGTCTCTTTTCCTCAAAGACGAAAGAGGAAATACCATATTCATCCACACAGGCCTTCTCATCGTCGTGCTCGCAGTTATTGAGAGCCCTTTGAACTGCACTGTATGCTTCTACCTCATCAAAGTCAAAATCCTCACGGTTTAAGATCACTTCAAGATCCACATTTCCGTTTACACATTCGATCATCTCGGCTTCCTGCTGAAGTCCTCTGAGCCCCTCCTTTACTTCGGCAAGCTGCTCCCCCGTCAAAAGATCTGTTTTATTTAAGATCATGAGATTACAGAATTCGATCTGGTCCATGATCAGATTGATCACATCACCGTCCTCTGCATCTTCCTCCTCTGTAAGACTATGCAGGAACTCCCTGTAGATCCTGTCAACATCAACTACGGATACCACGCTCTTGAGATATACTCTTGTGTCCTCCGTCATCTCTTCATAGTTAAGAAAGGCTCCCGCTATGGATGAGGGTTCACTGATACCCGAGGCTTCCACGAATATGGCTTCTATACTCTTATCCGCTGACAGCCTTTCGATCTCTGCCATAAATTCATCCCTTAGAGTACAGCATATACATCCGTTCTGCATTTCAACCATCTCAACCTGTGCAACACGATTCCCTGTCTTGTTCAGAATGGACGCATCTATGTTGATGCTACCCATATCATTTACGATCAGAGCGATCTTTCTCTGCTCCTGCTTTAAGATATTCTGCATCAGTGTGGTTTTTCCGGAACCGAGATATCCGGTTATGATCACTATCGGCACTTCTTTGGAAGACATGTTTTCTCCTACTATGACAAATTTGCAACACGGTTGCATATTATAACTTAGGTCCCAATGTTGTCAATAGTTTCTTGTACTTTTTATATTGGAAACGCCGGATTTTGATTCCTCCGGCTCCACTTTCTGTTGTCTTATCTTCTTATCAATGAGCGGAATCCGATCTACATTTTTATCGGTGAGATACAACTTCTTTTGCTTCGGTAACCACCGTCCATTCTCATCAATTCCTCGCATAGTCAAAAGAATATGCACATGATGATTTCTCTGTCCCGTTTCCTTGTTCTCAGAGTCATGAATGGCATACTGACAGCACATACCTTTATCGACAATTTCCCTTTGGCAGAATGCCCTTACAACATCCTTGGCAAGCTCATAGCTCCAATCGTTTGGAAACTCGAAGCGAACGGTTCTCGCAAACTGGGCATCCGACGACTTCTCATTCTTTTCCACTTCATACCATAGGACGGACGGATCCTTATATCTCTTCGGTGCATTCTCCGGTAGCAATACTACGGTATCAACCAGGTCCTCAGAATACTTCGGATAATAGCGCAGGCAATGATTCTGTTCATTTCCTGCTCACTAAAGTCATAGGCTTCGGGGAAGTATTTCACAACAACACCGCCCATTATAAACTTGTGATGATCCTGCTCCTTTCTCAGTTGCTTTTTCTGCTCTCGTCTGACCTTGGCAAGTTCTGCATTTGCCCGCTTTACCTTCTCCAAAGCTCTCTGTTCTTTTGGCGATAATTCTTTCTGTTCCATTTTGAAAATCTCCTTTCGTTTTTGTGCCGTTTCCGGCGATTTTGGATAAAAAAAGACGGGGACGAATAATCTCTTAAGATTGTTCGCCACCGTCTGTGGTAACACTTTTTCAAACATTTCTATTTTGAATATTCTGTTTCTAAAGCCCTATAATCGACTTTGCCTCGGGAAGTCCTGGGAAGATCATCTACAAATTCTATCTCCTCCGGGATCATATATGTGGGCAGTTCACGCTTACAGATTTCCATGATCTCTTGCTTTGTTTTCTTCTCATCAGAATCGGATTTAAGAACAACAAAAGCCTTGGGATAATTGATGCGCTCCTTATCCTCTATACCGATCACACATCACAACCCGACCGTTTGACACGTATATATTACATCCTCTACCCTATCAGGAAACATCTTAGTAGGATTCCCGTCACTCCCTCTGGTCATAACAATTCTTTTGATCCTGCCTGTAATAAAAACAGCGCCGTCCTCATTGATCCTACCCAGGTCGCCGGTATGCAACCAGCGTCTTCCATCCGCATGGACTTTGATTATCCGATCAGTTTCCTCGTCTTTTTGATAATAACCTATCATCAAAGAAGGACCCGACATACAGATCTCACCAATCTCATTATACGGTTTCTCCTCGTTTGTTTCCGGATCAACGATCTTACACAGATTATTAACCAGTGGAATACCGGAACTGTCAGGCAGATTGATCTCCTCATATGTTACTGTAACGGTACTCGTCATCTCTGTAGAACCAAGTCCCTTGGCAAGCGGAAATCTGGCACCTCTATTCATGAGGAATTCATTTACCGCTTTTTCTGTTTCAGCATTCATCTTCTCTCCGCCATAGTACAAGTGTCCAAGACATGACAGATCCATTTCAGCCAGTTTCTTATTGTTTGGCAAGGGCTCGTAATATGCCGATATTGAAGCCATCAGGTGATTGAAGGAATACTTCTTAACATATTCATCAAATTTATCCGGTTCATATTTTGGAACAAGAACCAATTGAAATCCAAATGCCAAAGGAGCCAACATTCCATCAACCAGGCTGTAATTCACGAAAGGGGGGGTAAAACAGCCATATTGATCTCCTGTCGATCATATTCAAGGTCATTGCCAATCATACTGATCACGGCGTTTGTATTGTAATCAGACAGCATGCATCCTTTCGGTTCGCCTGTGGTCCCGCCTGTATGAGATATGATTGCCATATCATGACAATCCTTTTTAACAAGATTGACCTCCGCGCCTTTACCACCTTGTATAAAGTTTTTCCAACTCATAAACTTCTGACCATCAAGATTAGGCTTTTTAACCTTCAGCCCATATGCAATCTTAAGAGCAGTTGGAAGAGAATCTGCTGGCGATGCAACAACAACTTTCTCGACACCGGTCTTACCAATATCATCAGCAATTGTTGCAAATGCACCATCAAAAATAACCGCTATTCGGCTCTGAACCTCATTGAAATAATTCAATGTTTCATCTTTGCCTGCAAGCGGATGGATCATATTTGCTACAGCTCCAATCTTATTCAATGCGTATACACTGTATAAAGCTTCCGGTATGCACGGAAGAGCAACTGTAACAATTTCTTTTTCTTTTACTCCCGCATTCAAAAACGCAGCGGCAGCTTTATCAATGTTCTCAAATAGTTTTTTGTATGTAATCTTCCGTCCTAAATAAACGATTGCGATATCTGAGGGATAGTCTTTATTGTTTTCCAGCATATACTCGTAAATCGAGCATTCCGGCAAGGGCGCATTTATAGCCTCCTCGATGTAATATTTCAACCACGGCTTATCTACCGAAGGATATCCTGTCTGTCTGTCAAGATGATTACCTCCTCATATGTATCTGTCAATACTTTTCGCCTATTTTTGCCTCGATTTTAGGAGAAGTTAATACTTTTTAGAATAAAAAGTACCTTTCCCTGAACCATGTTTTACTATATATCCCTCGTCTAAAAGCTTCTTCATCGCTGCTTCTACGGACTTTTCACTGATACTCGGGCATATATTTACTATCTCGCGCTTCGTAAATTTCCCAATTTTTGTGTCAATAGAAGCCTTTACTATGTCATAAGCCTTACTCTTTATCGTAATGACCTTCTTCTTTCCGGTCTCAGTTTCAGATATTACTGTAGTATCGCTAATGATGTTTACCCTACTTTCAAATTCCCGATAACATGCAA
>JAILQX010000052.1 GCA_024698705.1 Lachnospiraceae bacterium | reverse complement strand
TGGTAGTCTTGATATCGAGCGGACTGCCAAGATTGTTGCCCGCATAGATCTGGATTCCCGGAAGATCAGTTAAGCACTCCATAGTGATCCCGGACTCAGGTGCCGTTACCGCAGCAGCAAATGAGAAAGTGCCTGCAGTCGTATTAAGGCAGAAATTCTGGTCGATTCCCTTGGAGATTACCATCTGGTGATCGTCGCTGTCATTAAGCTCACCGATGAAACGGTATTCCCTGCAGTCGAAAACAGTTCCTTCTACATCCATAAGTTCACCGGTGGGAACATTATTATCATCCTTGATGGTGATCTTGTCGGAGTTGATCATGATGAGATCCTTATTGACCGTGCCTTCAGCAGCCTCGCCGCGGAGATTGAAGTAAGCGTGGTTTGTAGGAGCAAAGATCGTGTCCTTGTCTGTCTTACCGCAATAGAGGATCAGGAATGTCTTATCCTCGAGCCAGCAATAAAGCACCTTTGTATCAAGGTTTCCGGGGAAGCCTGTAGCTCCGTCGGGGCTCGTGTAGCTCAAAAGGACTGCTCCGCCGTCGCAGCCGGGGATGCCAGCGATCTTAGAATCGAGGATCATAGCATCAGCTTCTTCCTCGGAAAGGATCTTGCCGTCCCAGAACACATTGTGATAACCGGGATTTCCTGAATGGAGGTTGTTCTCGCCTTCGTTCTTGGGGATCTGATATCTCACGCCGTTAATAACGAAAGAAGCGTCCTTGATCCTGTTAGCAGAACGACCTACGACAGCACCGTGGTTAGCACCGTTCCCCATGTACTCATCAAGGCCCTTGCAGCCGAGCATGATGTCTGTGGGCTTTCCGTCCTTATCAGGAACGATAAGATCCGTAATAACAGCGCCGTATGTGATAACAGAAGCTTCATAACCGCCATCGATCGTGATCGTAAACTTCTTAGCCTTAAGAGAGGGATCTTTTACCGAAACTAATTCGCCTGTAGTAATACTCATTCCCCAAAACCTCCGTAAAAAGATTAGATAAAAAGAAGTATAGCATAAATATTCAAAGCCACGTATAATCGTTAATCAGACGGGGCATTAGCGCAGTGGGAGCGCATCACACTGGCAGTGTGGGGGTCACGGGTTCAAGTCCCGTATGCTCCACCAAAGTCGCAATAAATAACCTCTGTACTTCAGACAGTATTTGCTATCGCAAATAACTCGTACAGAGGTTATTTTATTGTTCTTCATAAGTTAAAATTTCCGCAGAAGCAGTGGGAAAAGGTATTGAAAACATACCATGTTAATCCATTACCGCTTTAATTCCGGATGTTCCTTGTAGTACTGTTCTTTGTCGGCATACATTCTTTCGTCAGCAGTCTTCAAAGCTTCGGTAATGTCTGTGACAACACTTTGAAAGCTGTAACCAAAGGCAAACGAGACATTGCCGTAATGTCTTGAAAGCTTTTTGGCTTTTGTGATCCTTTCGACAATGGTTTCTTCAGTAGTGAATGTCATAAGGACCATGAATTCGTCGCCGCCCGCTCTGTAGATCTCGTCACCGACAAATATATTCTGAAGGAGCATAGCACCGTTCTTCAGGAGAAGATCGCCTGCTGTATGACCTTCATTATCGTTAACTCTCTTAAGACCGTTAAGGTCAGCAAAAACAATGCCTAAGCCCTTGATCTCTTCACATCCGATCTTTCTCAGGCCGTCGATCCTGTTGTTCATCTCATTTCTGTTTAAAACACCTGTCAGCATGTCAACAGAGCTCAAGATCCTGAGCTTCTTCACAAGCCTCTGGTTAGCTATTTCAGAGCCAACAAAGAACGTGGTCAATTCAAGGGTTTCTTTTATCTTAACGGCATTTTTGATATCGAAATTACAAGCCCATATATATCCCAAAGTCTCATCCGTGGATTTCAGCGGGAATAGAACGATACTATCGACATTTGCTTTCGTCAGCGACTCATACCAGGCAGGATTTTTCTGCCTGATATATTCCCAGTCATTTCTGTTCTTGGCAATAAGGCAATTGCTGCCACCGATCGTATCTTTCCATGAAGCAACCAGATCGTAGAAACCTTCTTTTAGGACACCGGACATGCTCGGAAGCATGGAGTATTCATTTCTGGACTCACAAAGAGCGTTGCAGGTGCGATTCTCATCATCTGTAAGAAGGATTACGCAGGATTGCGCATCACAGAGTTTTCTGATATCAGAGATTACCTCGTCCATAGTGTGTTGGAAATTAGTAGTACCCCTGAGCTTTATGCAAGTATTAAGAACTTCTGATGCCGTTGAAGCTGATGTATTGCTCATTTGCTCGCTGTCCACACTTCTTGAAACAATCTGGGAATAAGTGCAGTAATGGAGATTACCTTCGCTTCCTAAAGGCATCATATAAAGATTGAACCAGAAATCGTACCTGTCAGGATGCACATAAGAATGCATCGGCTGCTTTAAGACTGCACATCTGAAACAGAAATCCTCAAAATTCAAATCTGTAGGGAAATATGTCTGGTAGAGGCTGTTCGGAACAAACTTGCTGGTAAGCATCTGAGGAACATCAGGATCTGCATGTTCAATAGAATTAATATATGCCTGATTACCGGT
>JAILQX010000046.1 GCA_024698705.1 Lachnospiraceae bacterium | reverse complement strand
GGCCATCTTGGCGGATCCGCCCGCAGAATCACCTTCGACTATGAATATCTCACACTTGGAAGCATCTTTGGATTCGCAGTTAGCCAGTTTTCCGTTTGAGTCAAAAGAGAATTTCTGCTTGGAGAGCATGTTGGTCTTGGCTTTTTCTTCCGACTTACGGATCTTTGCGGATTTTTCAGCACAGCTGATCACGGATTTTAAGACTTCAAGGTTTCTGTCAAAGTACCTGGTGATCTCATCACCGACCACTTTGGATACGACCTTGGCTGCGTCCTGATTGTCAAGTTTGGTCTTGGTCTGACCTTCAAATCTCGGATCGGGATGCTTGATGGAAATTATGGCTGTCATGCCGTTCCTAACGTCCGGACCGGTAAAATTATTGTCTCTATCCTTGAGTATGCCCAGACTCCTTGCGTAATTGTTCATTACGGTGGTGAACATAGTCTTAAAGCCTGTCAGATGTGTCCCGCCTTCGGCGTTATATATGTTATTGCAGAATCCGAGTACGTTCTCATGGAATTCGTTGACATACTGGAATGCACATTCTACAGTGATCCCTTCGGCTTCTCCCTTAAAATATATGGGTTCATGAACCGTTTCTTTTAATCGGTTCATATCCGTTATAAAGCCCAACAGTCCGGCCGGTTCGTGAAATTCAACGTATTCCTTCAGATCCTTGCGCTTGTCTTCAAAAATTATGGTAAGCTCGGGGTTCAGATAAGCGGTTTCATGAAGCCTGCTCTTGACATCCTCTTCCTTGAACCATGTTTTGTCAAATATGGTATCATCGGGAAGAAAATTGATCCTTGTTCCGGTCTCACGAGTCTTGCCTACCATCGGCAGAAGTCCGTTTTCAAGTTTTGTTGTAGGCTTGCCGTAGGCATAAGAATCCTCATATATGCCGCCGCCCTTTTTAACTCTTACCGAAAGGCTCTTTGAAAGCGCATTTACGACCGAAGAACCGACACCGTGTAGGCCGCCGCTGGTCTTATATGCCGAATCATCAAATTTTCCTCCCGCATGAAGAGTTGTAAATACAAGTCTTTCAGCACTCATGCCTTTTTCATGCATTTCAATGGGGATGCCTCGTCCGTTATCCTCAACGGTTGCCGAGCCATCCTCTTCAAGAGTAACCCATATCTGAGAACAATGTCCCGCCAAATGTTCATCGACGGAATTGTCAACTATCTCATAGATAAGATGATTAAGGCCCTTTGTAGACACGCTGCCTATATACATCCCGGGTCTTTTTCTTACAGCCTCAAGGCCTTCAAGCACAGTGATACTGCTTGCATTGTAATCATCGGTTTTAGCCATCTTTACCACCTATTTGTACATTTACCCTAATAAATATATCACAAAATATGGTATAAATCAAAGAAAAAGCCACAATATTTGGCTTATATGCACAAAAATAAGGCAGTACATACTGCCTTATCATTATAAATCCTTATTATATGCAAATAAGATCTCAGATCTTAAGGATCTTGCATATGGCTACGGCAAGAGAACCGGGGCCTATATGGCATGAAACACTTAGTGAAAGAGGATTGATTATGACATCAAATCCCGGAAATTCGGCTTTTAACATTTCGGAAAATTCAAGTGCCGCATCATTATTATGACTGTGGGCTATCATGAGTTTGATGTTGTCGGGAGACATACCTCCGAATCTCTCTTCGGCATCTTTACGGATAGCGTTGATCATTATGCTCTTCCCCTGCGAAATGGTTCTTGCTTTCGCAAATGCATCAAGCTTTTCTCCCTGGATCTGAAGTACAGGCTTAAGCTTGAGCAATTCACCCAAAGCAGCTGCCGCAGGTGTGATCCTTCCGCCCTTCTTAAGATATCTGAGCGTATCTAACATGATATAGATGCTTGAATTGAACTTGTCTTCGATAAGGATATCTCTGATCTCCGACCCGCTTTTACCTGTTTTTGCAAGTTCAATGGCATCTGTGACGGATTGTCTCTGTGTTACGCTTATACGTTGATTATCGACAACAAACACTTTATCATCGTAATCCGTTGCAAGCATATATGCAGTTTGACATGAACCGGAAAGGCCCGAACTCATGGGTATGTATACTATCTCATCATATTCCTTTAAAAGTCCGTCCCATAAGCTTATAATGCTGTCCGGACTGGGCTGTGATGTCATGATATCAACATCATTCATCAACTTTTCATAGAACTCATCCTGAGTAAGGTTTATACCCTCATAATAATCCAAATTGTCTATGGTAAAGGGCATGGGAACCACATATATACCCATTTCGGACGCTTCGTCCTGTGTTATACCCGAATTACTGTCTGTAACAATAGCGATCTTCTTCATAAAACAACCAATGTGAGTGCTCCCACATTCCCCAATTTAATATTTAATCAAAAAACATTTTACTTTTATATGGACCTAAAGTCAACTGTATTAAAACATGTATCATTTAACCTTTCATTTACTCTTGCAAGTTCATCCGAATTTTCGGGTTTCATGATATTCTGCACATAAAGATCTGCTTCTCTGAGTACATCGGCATCATTGTATATATCACCTATTAGGAAACCGAATTCACCACTCTGTCTGATCCCGAACAGATCGCCGGGACCTCTTAGTCTTAGGTCCTCGTCAGCTATCTTAAAACCGTCATTTGTGCTTTTTAATACATTCAGACGTTCATTTGTCTTTTCGTCCTCTTTGGCAGTCATGAATATGCAATAGCTTTGCTTATCACCTCTTCCGACACGCCCTCTGAGCTGATGCAGCTGTGCAAGCCCGAATCTTTCGGCATTTTCTATAAGCATGACTGTAGCATTCTTTACGTCGATCCCAACCTCTATTACTGTCGTAGATACGAGTACATCGATATTTCCGTCTTTGAATTCACTCATTATCCTGTTTTTCATGTCAGTACTCATCTTACCATGAAGAAATGCTATGTTTATCGCCGGCCCGAGTTCCTGTTCAAGCTTTGCGGCATAATCAACAACATTTTCCAGATCACTGTCCTCGCCTTCTTCGACCTGAGGGCATATAACATAGGCCTGATTTCCTTTTTTGATCTCATCATTTATGAATTCATATGCCTTTCGGCGATAACCTCTTCCGACCACAGCATTTTTTATGGGTATCCTGTTGACAGGCATTTCATTGATAACGGATATGGATGTATCTCCGTAAACGATCATGGCGAGAGATCTCGGTATCGGAGTTGCACTCATGACCATAAGATGTACACAATCGCCTTTTTCTATGATGCTTTCCCGCTGTTTTACACCGAATCTGTGCTGTTCGTCCGTGATAACAAGAGTAAGGTCTTTGTATATGACCTTTTTCTGAAATACCGCGTGAGTTCCTATTATGACATCATGCTCACCGTTTTCTATTTCCTTATAACTTTCATTTTTTGCTTTTGCACTCATGCTTCCGAGCAGAAGGACAGGTTTTAAGCCTATACCGAACCGATCATTGAGTTCGCAAAGATTTTCAAAATGCTGTTTTGCCAGAACTTCGGTCGGTGCCATAAGGCAACCCTGATGGGCATTGGATGCATTTAGTATAAGCGCCAGAAAGGCTATTATGGTCTTACCGCTTCCGACATCACCCTGGATCATCCTGTTCATGCATTTACCCGAAGTCATGTCTTTAAGTATATCGGCCCAGCATTTTTGCTGCGCACCTGTAAGTTTATAAGGCAGGGCTTCCAAAAGTCTTGTTGTCTGCGCAGTTTCCACCATCATCTCATTGAATGCGATATTGCCGGTATTATTATCAGATCTCATCTGAAGCAGAAAACTTACAAATTCATGAAATACGATCCTTTTTCTGGCTCCGATAAAGCTATCCATATCCTGTGGGAAATGAATGCTTCTGAGTGCCGAAGCAAAATCGGTATCTCCGATAAGCCCGTCATCGGGAATATCTATAGCGTCGATAACCTGTCTCACGGCTTTTGTAACGGCTGCATTCGTAAGGCCTTTTACGAGCGGATATTGAGGCAAAAGTGTGCCTGCGATCTCTTCGTATTGTTCATATGTAAATATAGCAGGCTGAAGCATGGAAAATGCACCCTGCTTTCCGACTTCGAGGGTACCTCTTATTACATACTCCCTGTCAGTTTTAAGCTGTTTTTTCAGATAAGGCATATTAAATATGCTGAGATATATATTCTTGCCGTTGCAAACGGCTGTAACGTGCGAAATATTAAGATGCCCTTTTTTAACGGATGAAAAAGAATTCATCTTAAAATACACTCTTACCGCTTTTGTTTCGCCGTTATCAGACGGAGTCGGTATTACAGGACCTTCATAGAGCGTAAAACTGCGAGGGATATGAAATATCAGATCCCTTATATTGAAAATATTAAGTTTGTGAAAGCATGTCGCAGTCTTTTCTCCGACACCCTTTATGCTTATGATGTCATCCGTAATATTCATATTAAAAGAAAAGGCCGGTCAAAGACCGGCCAAATGTTTATTCTACCGAAACAATGTAATAATAGATCGGTTGTCCGCCAAATTGCAGTTCAACATCTATGTTGGGATACTTGGTCGATATCTTTTTGCCGAGATTCGTTGCATCCTTTTCGCTTATATCTTCGCCGTAATAAATGCTGATCAGTTCACTGTCGTCATCGACCATATTACCAATGAGTTCCATAACGGTCTTTCCGAGATTCTTGTTGACTGCCATGATGCCGGCATCTCCGATGCCCATATAATCTCCGGATTTTATAACCTTATCATCTATTGTGGTATCTCTTACCGCATATGTTACTTCACCGGATTTTATCTTTGAAAGTTCCTCGCACATTGCATCGCTGTTTGCCTGTGCATCATCTCCCGCTGTATATCCTATGAGAGCTGCGATACCCTGGGGTATGGTCTTGCTTGGGATCACAAATACCTTTTTATCTTCCGTAAGATCTCTCGCTTGATTTGCTGCGAGGATGATATTCTTGTTATTCGGAAGGATAAATACGTTATCGGCATTCAGTTTTTCTATCGCATTGAGGATATCCTCTGTAGAAGGATTCATGGTCTGACCACCGCTTATAACGGTATCAACGCCCAGGCTTTTGAATATTTCATCTATACCTTCACCTACAGAAATAGCAATGAATGCATCATTCTTGTGTTCCATAGGCTCCGCTGCGGGTTCTTCAACGGGTTTCAACTTGGCCACGGCACTGATCTCTACGCCGTCTATAAGTTCAGGTTCACCGTTTGCACCGTGTCTTACAAGATTTTCATGATGTTCAAGACGCATGTTATCTATCTTCATATTGGAAAGATCACCGAATTTAAGTGCCTTCTGTATTGCCATTCCGGGATCATTGGTATGCACATGTACCTTTACTATATCATTGTCGGCAACAAGCACTATCGAATCTCCTATGGATTCAAGATAAGCCTTGAAATCCATTTCTGTTTTGATGTTGAAAGGCTTGGTGAGCAATATTATGAATTCGGTACAGTATCCGTATTTTATATCTTCGGTTTCAATACTCTCGGCATATGAATCTACTTTGCTGACACCCGGTGTTACCGTACTTTCCATTACGGTAATATCTATTTCCTTACCGAGGAAATAATCGTATGCTCCGCTCATGACAACCATCAGTCCCTGACCGCCGGAATCAACAACACCGGCCTGCTTGAGCACCGGAAGCATCTCAGGTGTTTTTTCAAGAACTTCGTTTCCGTAAGCGATTATCTCACCGATCATCTTTTCAAGATCGGTCTCACCTGCCTCATATAGTTCACATGCTTTATCGCTCATGCCCTTTGCAACCGTAAGTATGGTACCTTCCTTGGGCTTCATAACAGCTTTGTAAGCAGTTTCAACAGCCTTTTGTGATGCCTCGGCTATCACAGCTGCATCTATCACGTCTACAGATTTGGCAACCTTTGTAAAGCCTCTCAGAAGCTGGGAAAGGATAACGCCGGAATTACCTCTGGCTCCTCTTAACGAACCACCCGAAATAGCTTTGCAAAGTGTGGGCATGTCATCACTTATCAGTGAAGCAACCTCCTTTGCCGCAGACATGATGGTCATCGTCATATTGGTACCCGTATCACCATCGGGAACCGGAAATACATTTAATTCGTTGATCCACTCCTTTTTTGAATCAAGAGTCTTTGCTCCGGCAAGGAACATCTTGGCAAGTAAAGCGGAATCAATTGTATTAACTGGCACTTTATAAATCCTCCTTAGTCTATAACACGAACACCTTCAACATAGATATTGATCTTATCAACCTCTATGCCGGTGAACTCTTCTACTTTATACTTTACACTTTCGATAAGATTATTGGATAATGTCCTTATATTGACACCGTATGCAATTATGATATGAAAGTCCAGGATCAGCTTATCGTTGTTAAGTGAAACATAAATCCCTCTTGTGAGATTATCCATCTTAAGAAGCTTTACAAATCCGTCCTTAACGTTTATGCCTGCCATACCGACTATACCAAAACATTCCATGGCGACATTTCCGGCATATTGAGCTATGACCTCTTTGTTTATGGTAATGCTACCCATATGAGTGTCCATTGAAGAACTTTTCATATTAAACCTCCTTATCTTTTAAATATTTACACATTTAATTATTATACTTTATTTTAGATAAAAATGAAACTGTAAATTAATATGCAAAAAAACTCAAAAAAGACTTGATTTTATCAATAGCCTTTGATAATATAACAATGTTGCAGTAAAGAAATAGTAACTGGAGGTGAAAAACCATGGCAAAATGTGATATTTGCGGCAAGGGCGTACATTTCGGTAACGCTGTAAGCCATTCTCATAGAAGATCAAACAGGATTTGGCATTCAAATGTCAGAAGCGTAATGTGCAAAGTTAACGGTCAGGTTAAGAGATTGCATGTCTGCGCAAGATGCCTTAAGTCAAACGCAGTTGAGAAAGCTTAATGTAATGATCAAAAAAAGAAGCCGTATGGCTTCTTTTTTAATACTTTTCTTTTAATCTTTCAAACTCTTCCTTGATCGCGACAGCCATCTTGCTGTCACCGTCCAGATTATCCGGATGAAATATCTTTATAAGATCCTTGTATCTCTTTCTTAATCCGAGATAAGAATTTACACCTGAAAATAAAAGACTGACGTCATTTATATATTCACCCACGATATTTTCCTGTTCCATGGAATACTTAAAAGCCTTTTTTTCTTTTTCGAAGGCTTTTCTGTCCATTTCAAGATTTGCAAACCCGCTCTGCAGGATGGCAAGCTTTTTATCGAAAAAGCTTTGCTCCTCCTTAAGTCTTTTTCTTTCTTCAAGTACCCTGCTGTTAAGTTCTTTCATCTCTTCCCTGAAGCTCAAGCGTTCATTAATGAACTTCTCATACAGTTCCTCTTCTGCCTTCTTCTGATTCATGAGTAAAATACGTTCATCAAACAGAAATCTCCGCAGTTCTTTAAGCTCAGCTTCGGTCATGGTATTCAGATTGTCATTTTCGGGCGGTCTGCTCTTTTCGAAATCCATAGATCACCTCTGATCACGATCATTCTTCCTCGGGAAATGCAAGATCCTTTGCCTGTTCATCATCCATCATGTTCTTTTCTTCTTTTTTGCTGCTGATCTTATCAACAAGATCGGGAACAAGATCGAGTATCTTTGTGATCGTATCCTGATTCTTTACATTGACCAGCTTTGTATGACCGTCCTTTATGACAATGACCGCACTGGGAGTCATCTTTCCGGTAAGTCCGCCACCGGCGCCATCCTTCTTATCTCCGGCAGAGCCACCGGCTCCTATACCGAATGTCACATCAACAAGAGGCAGAATGATGGTATCATCAAATCTCTTGGGTTCTCCCACAACTGTCTTGGTGGAAAGTATGGAATCAACTCCTTTTAATAATGATTCCATTACAGAACTAAATCCGTTATTCATACTTGATCCTTTCCGGCGTCAGGCCTTGCTTTTTTGTTGGATTTATTTTTCTTTATCAATAATCTTATCAATCTGTGGCAATCTTTGTCAAAATAGATCCTCATGAGATTGTACACGATCACACAGGCATATATCCTGCCTCTAAGATCAAATTTTGCTTCAATGTATTCTCTGTCAAAATAAGGATAGAGTTTTACGGTATCCCCAATATAATCATAAAGAGCTTTATAGGCTCCCAATATCTTTCCGGTGGTCCCGGCATTTTCAAGCCCGAGATGGATGATGATCTTTCCCCTGCATCTGAAGATCGAATGTAAAATAAGTCCTATCCTTCTCAGACACACATCAAGAGCTCTTTTAGTGGATTCACGTTTTATGAGCTTTATATAAAATTCGATATTGTTTTTGAGTCTTTCTATCCTGTGAGACAGATCTTCCTTCTCTTCTTTTGCTTTTTCGGCTTCTTCACTATCACCGATCTCATCGGCAGCGGTCTCTTCTTTTGAAGCATCCTCGCCATCCGCCGCTTTAGGCTTCTTTTTAAGCTTCAATCTGATTCCTAACAGTCTTATCGTAAGATCCGGTTTGCCATTTTCAAATGCGGCAACGATCTTAATGATATGAAGCAGATAAGTTATCTCAAATCTTCCGTCAAAGATCTTGTCCTTATAGGCTCCCTTTGCCCTGTATCTTACAGGAATAAACAGGATCATTATAAGGAATAACAGGATCAGACCGATAATACACAGAAGAATTATTCCTATGACTTTAAGGATACCAAATATAATTGCAAGCATTATCAATCCTTTACAAAATACTTATCAGTGAGATAAGCCTTTATGTTGCATGTACCTGTCTGTTCGATCGTTTCATCGAGCATATTACGAACGATTCCTATCGCTTCGTCTTTGGAATCTGCAAATCCTACTATCCTTAAGTCCAGTTTTCTGAACATCCTTTGCTTGAGCAGTGAATTATGAAATATATCAAGCTGGTCGCTTTCATTGTTGGAAAGCGCAATGAGAAAAAGCTTGATCCTTCCCCTGCCCTGTTTTATGCCGAGCTTTATCAGATCTATCTTTTTTTCGTTTATATTATCGCAATATATCCTGTCCGAAAATGTAATCATACCCCGCCCCATAATCCTCTGCGTTTAAGGGATTGATATTCGTTATAAGCCTTTTCAAGAATTTCCTTTTCGTTATTGAATTTCAAAAGATGATAGGCTTCATGATATTTGTAAAAGCCACTGTCACAAAAGAATTCTTCCTTCTGCGGTTTGCTGTAATAGCTTTCCCCCGCCATCAGATACCAGTGAACATATTTGTGGACCTCATCTCCGGGAATCGAAAAATTATAACTGCTCTTATCGATATATCCGATTATCTTTGCATTGGCACCTGTCTCCTCCTTGACCTCGCGAAGAGCGGTCTCTTCATGGGATTCATTGGCTTCAACGGTACCTTTAGGCAGGACCCATCCTTCATATTTGTTATGGATATTTTTATATAAAAGCAGTATCTTTCCTCTGAAAATAACAATACCACCACAACTGGTTGCTTCGATCATACGCACCTCTTTAATGTGGATAAATCAATCTAATTTTCAGTATAAATCAAATATCATTTTTCGTCAAAATATACATCAAAAATACGTTTTGCCATTGGAACCGCATAATCCCCGCCGGTACCGATGGATTCGATTATGATGGTAACGCTGACCTGAGGGTCTTCAACAGGTGCAAAACCTGTGAACCAGGCATGTGAATCCAGCTTTAACGAATCGAATTCCGCCGATCCTGTCTTGCCTGCTGAAGTATATTCCGCTCCGGAAAGTCCGGCTTTTGCGGTACCGTCCCTGACAACGCTTTCCATGAGGTTGGTAAGCGCAGCTGCTTCGGATTCGCTCATAAGTCTCTTATATTCGGCACTCTCCCAGTTTGCGATCTCATCGCCGTTGCATGAAATGACCTTATCGAGAACCTTGGGTTGCATACATATTCCTTTGTTTGCGATCGCATTGGTTATCATGTTAAGCTGCATCGGCGTGATCTGAGCCTTGCCCTGTCCTATAGAGATCTGTGCCATATCATAATCGCTTGTACTATTATCAACCGTAAGATTGCTTACGGTATAATTATATTCAAGAGGCATTTTCTGATTGAACAATGTTTCATTCAATGTCTGTCCGAATTTATCTCTGTCCAGCGACATACCAATATTTGCAAAAGATGAATTGCAGGAATGCGAGAAACTGGTAAGAAAATTCAGATTTCCGTGAACCGCACCGTGGAAACAGTTTATCTTAATGCCGTCGGCCTTGTAGGAACCGTTACAGGTAAATTTATAATTCATATAGGTCTCGGGATTTTCCCTGATGTATTCAAGTGCCGTCAGTATCTTAAACGTTGAACCGGGAGGATATATGCCCTGGGTCACTCTGTTGAGCAACACTCCGCTGTCATTGTCTTCGATATACTTGTCCCAGTTTGCCGCGACCGTATTGGGATCAAAATCAGGTTTGCTGACCATCGCGAGTATATCTCCGGTCTTAACGTCGGAAACGATTATAGCCCCCTTATACACGCCCATGGAACGATATGCTACCTCCTGAAGATCATAATCAAGAGTGGTATATACATCATTACCGGGATTCTTGCTCCCCGATATATCATTTTCAACCTTCTGAGAAATAGTGGCTTCCGAATTGATCAGATAATAATTTGCCATATTCTCGACGCCCGTCTTACCCTTTGTGGAATATCCGACGGCATGACAGAAAAGATTCTCGTAAGGATAATTCCTGTATTCCTTTCCTGCTTCATTTTTAACCGTTTCGGCGAGTATATTGCCGTCACGGTCGTATATTTTTCCTCTTATGTTCTCTTTGGCGAGCAAAGTCTGTCTTGAATTATAGCTATTGTTTATAAGCTCTTTTTTGTTATTTTTCACATAAACACACAGATATATGCTCATTGAGGCAAACATCAATGTAAACACCCCAAGGATCAGCCTTGTTTCAAAAGGCCTTGTGATCTTCTTATGCCCCGTACCTTTATCCTGTTTCTCCTTGGCAATTTCATTTTGGGTGTCTATATACTCCATATAGTCATACATGTCGTCATCGTCATCGTCTCCGAGCGATTCAAACCACATCTCATAATCAAGTTCTCGCTTTCTGTTGATTATACCGAGAAGGATATAATACATTGCAATGCTTGAAAGCACACTGCTTCCGCCGTATGAAACCAGAGGCAGCGTAACGCCTGTAAGAGGTATGAATTTTATACCTCCTCCGACAGTCAGAAATGCCTGGAAGATCATGACGGTACCCAGACCGACACTTACAAGCCTGTAGAACTTATTGGTATTCTGAAGAGAATTTATCATAACGATATAGAATGTCGATAGGCAGACCATCAGCATAAGTATAGAGAACAATGCTCCCATTTCCTCTGAAAATGCCGAGAATATGAAGTCGGATTCAACCGTAGGTATATCTCCGGGGGCGCCTTTCATAAGACCGGTCCCGAAGAAATTGCCACAGCTGATCGCAAACAGTGACTGAGATATCTGATATCCCTGATTGTCTATGGTACTGAAAGGATCAAGAAATGCGGTAACTCGCACTCTGACATGAGCAAAAAGTTTATATGCGATCACCGAAGCACCCGCTGCAGATAATAATCCGGCTCCGAGATATATATAATTTCTTGACGCGATAAAGAGCATGACAAGATATACAACAAAGAATATAAGTCCGCTTCCAAGATCCTTTGAAAGTACGAGTATAATGACATGAAGAGCCGCAACGCAGGCACTAATTGCATAATCAACAAATGTTTTTGCTTTTGCAAGCAAGCCTGCAATACAGAAAGCAAATATTATCTTTACAAACTCGGATGGCTGTATGCTGATCCCGGCAAAGCTGTATGTAAGCTTTGATCCGTGTGTCATTTTGCCTAGTAAAAGAACGACGAGCAAAGGAACTATTCCAAGTAATGCATATACAAGTCCGTAATCTCTTACAGACTTGAATTTCTGTATGATCATGGGTATAAATATCGATATGGCTATCGAAACGATCATTATAAAGAATTGTTTTATCGCCCTGTTGACACTGAGTCTGCACAGAATGATAAAACCGCACGAAAGCAATAACACCATGTTGTTCAGCAGTACCTGGTCAACATGCTGGTACATGAGGATCGTAAGTGCCATTGCAAAGAATAATACGAGCGCCACTATCGAGCCGTAAATAAGATATTCATATTTGCCGCTTCTTAAGCACATTGTTATAAAAGCAACGGCAAGCATTAAAAAAATATATATCCTCTGTCTGATATAAATACCGTTGCAATCATAGGGATTCTTTATCCTGAAAACATATATCACGCATTCAACTACATATAAGAACATCAGAATAAGCAATATGTACTTTGATAATTCCGCAATATAAAACAACATGCTATAATGCTCCTTTTTGAATATGACCTGTTGTGTATTCGCTGACCGGGAATTCACCGGCTCTCATATCGTTTATGTAATGATCGAGTATCTTACCGATCGTTTTTTCATCTTCAAAAGTAAAATCTATCCTGAATTCATTGAAGCCGTTTTTTATAAGTTCATACATCTGCTTATGGTAAGATAACGGAACGGTATTGAATATCTCGTTATAACAGTGTATGCAGTTTGTGATACACGGGAATGTCTTGTTTTTTCTGTCAACAAGCCCGTAATCAAAGCTTATTTCCGCTCTTTTACAGTTTCCTGCGGTTTTCCTGACGCAATTTGCGGTGATCATCATAGGGATATAGCCGTATATAGGTATGATCAGTTTTTTATCATCAAGTTCCGAAAGTTCATATATCGACAGTTCATATGATGCGGTTTGGCAGTTTGTGTATTGACTTATAAAGTCAACAGAATGACGGTTGAATCCGTACAGTAAACTGTCGGAGTCAATAAAAAGAGGAGTATAATCTTTTATCTCACCGTTTATGCTTATGAATTCGCCTTCAAGTTTATCTCTCAAACCCTTTATGTATGCAACGGAATCAAGACTGCCGGCCAGGACTCCGTCAGCCTTACCAAGGCATAAAAATCCTCCGAGCTCGTCAAGATATTCTTTATCCCTTTTTCTTATTATCCTCGGCAAGATAAGATATATCTTACAGCCATGATCGAGATGAGCTTCGGTTATATCTTCGGCCTTCAGCTTTCCTGTGTAAAAAAGATCATATGGTACATATATCTTTTGGGGTTTATATGCACATACCTGTTTAAATGCCTGAGGAGTTCTTACAGATACATCAATTAGCATACAATATATCCTCCTTGAGCATTTCAAATGCCTTACGTCTTATCTCATTCAGTGATCTGACAGGCATAAAGCAGTTATCTTCCATTTCTATTGCAAGTTTTTCGAATTCAAAAAATGCATCTCCGGTCTTTCCGAGCTGTTTTCGTACGTCTTCTTCGCTTATAGGTCTGTTTTGGGCTTGGTCCACCGGTCCTCCTACACATTCGATAACATTTGATCCATGTCTTAAGATGATCGATGCATTATGATC
The DNA here is from genome assembly GCA_024698705.1 of Lachnospiraceae bacterium. Lineage (GTDB taxonomy): Bacteria > Bacillota > Clostridia > Lachnospirales > Lachnospiraceae > Colinaster. The sequence continues at coordinate 144,307 of JAILQX010000046.1, read as the reverse complement.
GGGTACAAGAGTGACCACTCCCGTCACGGGAAGTTTCTTAACGGGTTTTACGTATATTTCATTGATACGTTTTGTCAGTCCTTCTTCGTTTTCATTGTATGCCGGAGAGCCTTTTGTGATCATATCTGCACCGTTATGCTTCACGTAATATCCGCTCATGGTATCCGTACGTACAAACAGTGAAGACATCATATCCATATCCGCTTTATCTATATCGAGCACACCGGTTTCGCAGTACATATCGATATATTTACGATAGGCAGAAGTTGTAAATGCAACATATTCGGGACTTTTTAATCTTCCTTCGATTTTAAATGAATCTATCCCGGCATCGATAAGTCTGTCGATAAGAGGCAGGACGCACAGGTCTTTTAAGCTCAATGGATATTTAATTTCTTCTTTTTTGATATATCTGCCGTTTTCACTGATCGTATAAGGAAGCCGGCAAGGTCCGGCACATCTTCCGCGGTTTCCGCTTCGACCTCCAAGAAAAGAACTGAACAGACATTGTCCGGAGTAACAATAGCACATCGCCCCGTGTATAAAGCACTCCGTTTCGATTCCTGTTTTCTGTATATCGATAACTTCATCCAGTGACAGTTCTCTTGCCGGAACAACACGTGAAACACCTTGCTCCTTCAATAATAAAGCACTAAAAGGAGATGTTACGGTCGTCTGTGTGCTTGCATGTATCTGTAAATTGGGAAACTCCGATCTGAGATAGTCGATCAGTCCAAGATCCTGGATGATGATGCCATCGAGCCCGCATTTGTAAACAGGCTCCAAAAAAGAATGAATTTTCCCCCATTCACGTTCCTTTATCAGTGTATTGAACGCAAGATATATCTTTTTATGATGAAGATGAGCGAGCTCAAGTGCATAGATAAGTTCTTCTAACGAAAAATTATCGGCACTCGCCCTTGCTCCGAATTCTTTGCCCGCAAGATATACGGCATCAGCCCCCGCATTAAATGCCGCATACAGACAGTTCATATTGCCGGCCGGAGCCAGCAATTCAGGTTTTTTCTTATGTTCGGACATATAATCACCTGATATCCAAAAATAATGCGGAATCCTAAGATTCCGCTTATGCCTACAATGTTATTTGTGTTTCAGCTGGGTCTCCAGTTGAACGATCTTCTTTTCTTTGGTACTAAGCTCCTCTTTGACGCTCTTTAAATTCTTATCCAGATTCTCCATTTTTATCTGGGTTGTAACGAGCTCATGCTTAAGATCGTAAAGCTCCTTTTCCTTGGCTTCCATGTCCTCTTCCAAGCTTTTCAGCTGCTTCTTGGCCTTAAAATAATCATCGGCCAGATTGATCTGCATCAGAACATTCTGCATATCGATGGAGGATCTTCTGAAGCCTTCCATGGCGTTAAATTCATTGAGTCTGTTGTTTATGTGATTTGCTACCTTCTGTAGATATTCTTCGCTTTCATATCCGCACAAAGTATATACTTTTCCGCCGATTATGACTTCAGCATCTGTTTTGTCAGCCATAAATATAACCCCTCTTAAATCAACCTAAAAATAATTATAAAAGACCTATTCCTTAAATGCAAGACCAAGATGTTCATAAGCGGCTTTTGTGACAACACGCCCTCTGGGTGTTCTGTTTATAAAGCCTTTGAGTACGAGAAAAGGTTCATATACATCTTCTATTGTTTCGGCGTCCTCACCTATCGATGCAGCCACAGCCGAAACGCCCACCGGTCTTCCGCCGTAATTCTCAATCATTGTAGTCAATATCAGCCTGTCAGTCTTATCCAGTCCTTCGCTGTCAACATCAAGCTTATCCAGGACTTCCTTTGCGACATTGCTCGTAATGACATTATCATATTGAACCTGGGCGTAATCCCTTACTCTTTTAAGAAATCTGTTTGCTATCCTGGGTGTTCCTCTGCTCCTTCTGGCAAGTTCCTTTGCTCCTTCCGGTTCGATCACGACTCCGAGCTTTGAAGCTGATGTATTGATGATATCGGTAAGTTCTTCATTTGTATAGAATTCAAGCCTGTGGATAACTCCGAATCTGTCTCTTAATGGTGCTGAGAGACTTCCTGCTTTTGTGGTCGCTCCCACAAGAGTAAAAGGTTCAAGCTCCAGCCTTATCGATTTGGCTGTCTGACCCTTGCCTATCATGATATCTATGGCATAGTCTTCCATTGCCGTATAGAGGACTTCTTCGACCTGTCTTGCAAGTCTGTGGATCTCATCTATGAATAAAACATCGCCTTTTTTAAGTCCGCTCAATATCGCAGCCATGTCTCCCGGCTTTTCGATCGCAGGACCGCTCGTGATCTTTATACCCGTCCCGAGTTCATTGGCTATGATATTGGCAAGAGTTGTCTTTCCAAGCCCGGGTGGTCCGTAAAACAGTACATGATCAAGGGCTTCGCCTCGTGCTTTTGCGGCCTCAATGCATATCTTTACATTGGCCTTTATCTCTTCCTGTCCGACATAGTCCTTTAAGAATCTTGGTCTCAGTATATTGTCATTTCTTATATCTTCTTCAATTACGGTTGTCTGCAGTACTCTGGATTGCATATCATCCTCATAGCTTGGTCAAAAGCTGTTTTAATAATGTTTCTATCTTGGTATCTTCGTTTATAGTAACGGAATTAAGTGCTGTATTTGCTTTTGAGGGACTGATCCCGAGACCGATAAGAGCTTCATAGGCTTCCGCCCTTATGCCCATGTGTGCATCATTGCCCGTACTGTGATCGGCAAATATGATATCTTCGGGCTTTATCCTGTCCTTTAGCTCAAGTATTATACGTCCTGCCGTTTTTGAGCCTATGCCGGGGGCCGAACTCAAAAGCTTTGCATCCTGAAGCATGATCGCGCTCCTTACATCATTGGCATCCATTACCGACAATATGGAAATACCCATCTTCGGACCGATGCCGCTCACATTTATAAGCATTTTGTACAGCTCAAGATCGTCCCTGCTCTCAAATCCGTACAGGATAAATGCGTCTTCTCTTACGCACGTGTATGTATAAAGAGTGATCATATCGCCGACATTTAACGCGGCCAACAGTGTGTTGGGCACGTAAACCCTGTATCCGATATCATTTACATCCAATATCACTGCATCGGGTTCGGTATATGATACGGTTCCTTTGAGATAAGCGTACATCAGTCTTCTTTCTCCTCCTCCTCTTCGTAAAGAGGTAATGTTATAAGATAACTGGCCATCTCCTTCGGAGCAAACTTTTCAAGTATTATCGTACCGCCGTGATATTCTATTATCTTCTTGGCGATCGAAAGTCCGAGACCTGAACCGGATTTTGTCCTTGCGGGATCATCAACAACAAACGGTTCAAATATCCTGTCGGCCACCTCGGGCGAAATACCGCCTCCGTTATCCTGATAGCGTATAAGCACCTTTTCACCTACACAGCCCATATCAAATGAAAGAAGCGTTCCTTTTGGCGTGTGGGCAACCGTATTGGCTATGAGATTCTCAAATACACGCCTTAATTGCATCTGATTTCCCTGGATATAGCCAACTTCATCATCGGGAAAATTAACCTCGACTTCAAAGCCGTTAACATTAAGCTCATCGATCATATCAACAAGAAGCTCTCTTAAGAATTCGGCAACATTGAGCTTTTCGAACTCAAATTTGTATTCGGGATGTTCAAGTTTGCTGTATTCATAGAACTGGTTTATGAGATCGGCGACCCTGTTGCTTTTTTGATATATGATCCTAAGATAATCATTGACCTGATCCGGTTTTATGAGTCCGTCATGCAAGGCCGTTGCATAACCGGAAATAACTGTAAGCGGTGTCTTAAGATCATGACTTATATCGGCAAGCATCTTGTTCTTGTCTTCCGTAAGGCGGCGGTTTTCCTCCTCCGAAGCATTAAGACGATCCGAAAGGTCATTAAAGCTGTCAACCATTTCTTTGAATTCCTTTGGGCCGTCATATTCGATATGATTACCGGAACCGACCGAAAAGTTCTCGATCGCATTCTTAAGTATTTTTAGTGGTTTTGAAAGCTGGTTTGTTATTATCAGAACAAACAATACCATTAAAAGCAGATACAGTCCTACGAAAAAGCATAAGAAAATAAATATGGCCTCATCATAATCAAAATTATTGGCAGTGATCTGATACATGGTAAAGCCATATGTAACAAAGCCGAAAGCCATTGCAAGTACAGTCATAACGATTATATAGGTTATGAGACTGGATGAAATGGATCCGTAGATGATTCTATTTACTTTTTCCTTGCTTTTTCCCTTTTCGGAATTATCAACATTTTTCAATCTTGTATCCTAAGCCTCTTACTGTTTTCAGATAAACAGGATTTTTCGGATCGTTTTCTATCTTCTCACGGATCTTTGAGATATGTACCATCAATGTATTGTCATCCGATTCATAATAATCACCGTTGATGTTTTCAAATATCTGCATTTTGGTATATATCTTGCCGGGGGTTTTCATCATAAGCGAGAGGATCTTGAACTCCGTTGGCGTAAGATTAATGGCCACGCCGTTCTTGTTGACGCAGAGATTTGATGAATCCAGTTCGAGTTCACCTATCGTAACGACGTTTGGTGTCTCTTCAGGCGCAGATGAGTTGAGATCGTAATATCTTCTTAACTGCGATTTGATCCTGGCAACGACCTCAAGAGGATTGAACGGCTTGGTCAGATAATCATCGGCTCCCAGAGTAAGTCCGAGTATCTTATCACTGTCCATATTCTTGGCCGACATTACTATGATCGGTATATTGGACGTCTCCCTGACCTTTTTGATGAGTTCGTAACCGTTAAGTTTAGGCATCATGATGTCAATGAGCGCCACATCAACTTGTGAATGCTCAAATTCCTTTAATGCGATCTCTCCGTCTTTGCATATCAGGAGATCAAAGCCCTCATTTTCAAGATAAAGCCTTAAGATCTCAACAATATCAGTATCATCTTCCGCAATAAGTATCTTATAACTCATGAAAATCCTCCCCTAAAACTTGCCCGAAAATCAACGGGCTTAACAGATATCAGTTCTTTCCCGAATTAATATAATTTACAAGTCCTTCGCAATCGATTATCTTCTGCATGAACTCGGGGAAAGGCTGTCCCTTGAAGGTTTTATTTTTTGAAATATCGGTGATGATACCCGTATCAAAATCGATCTCCACTTCATCACCCGCATCAATACCTTCGGCCGCTTCTTTGCATTCTATTATCGGAAGTCCGATATTTATCGCATTTCTGTAAAATATCCTTGCAAATGTTTCGGCTATGACACAGCTTACGCCGCACGCTTTTATGGATATTGGAGCATGCTCACGTGATGAACCGCAGCCGAAATTCTTTCTGGCCACTATTATGTCCCCGGGTCTTACATTTTTAACAAAATCCTTGTCAATATCCTCCATGCAATGTGTTGCAAGTTCTGCAGGATCCGAACTGTTAAGATATCTTGCGGGGATGATAACATCTGTATCAACGTTATCACCGTATTTGATCACTTTTCCTTTAGCGTTTTTCACGATAAATCTCCTTTATGTAATATTTAATCAAGGTCTGAGGGATCCGCTATCTTTCCTGCAATAGCGCTGGCCGCTGCAACGGCAGGGCTTGCAAGATAAATCTCGCTTGTAACATGTCCCATCCTTCCGACAAAGTTCCTGTTTGTTGTAGATACACATCTTTCATTTTCCGCAAGTATACCCATGTATCCTCCGAGACACGGACCGCATGTTGGTGTACTTACAACTCCGCCGGCTTCGATGAATGTCTGTATATAGCCCTCTTTAATGGCATCGAGATATATCTGCTGAGTACCCGGAAGTACAATTAATCTCATGCCGTCGGCAACCTTTCTTCCCTTAAGGATGTCTGCCGCGATCCTCAGATCTTCCATACGTCCGTTTGTACATGAACCAATAACGACCTGATCGATGCTTATATCATCTTTTACGGCTTCATCAATTGTTCTTGTATTCTCCGGCAGATGCGGATAAGCCACGGTGGACTTCAGTGTGCTCAGATCGATCTCATATACCTCGTCATAGACGGCATCCGGATCGGCTTCATAAACTACGGGTTCTCTGTTACTGTGTGCCCTGATATAATCCATGCATGTTTTATCAACCGGGAATATGCCGTTCTTGCCACCCGCTTCTATAGCCATGTTGGCGATAGTAAACCTGTCATCCATTGTAAGATATTCTATTCCGTCACCCGTGAATTCCATAGATCTGTACAACGCACCGTCAACACCGATCATACCGATGATATGAAGGATGATATCCTTGCCGCTGATAAATCTTGCGGGTTTGTTTTTGAGTATAAACTTAATGGCGCCGGGAACCTTAAACCATGCCTTGCCCGTTGCCATACCGGCAGCCATGTCCGTACTTCCGACACCTGTTGAGAAAGCTCCGACAGCACCATAGGTACATGTATGTGAATCCGCTCCGATTATGACATCGCCTGCAACAGTCAGGCCTTTTTCGGGAAGCAGAGCATGCTCTATGCCCATCTGACCTACTTCGAAATAATTGGTTATATCATTCTTCTTTGCAAACTCTCTGACGCATTTGCAATGCTGCGCGCTCTTAATATCTTTATTGGGTACGAAATGATCGGGAACGAGTGCGATCTTGTCCCTATCGAATACTCCGTTGACATTCATCTTTTCAATTTCATGAATAGCTACGGGACTTGTAATGTCATTGCCCAAAACCAGATCAAGATCTGCCTCTATCAACTGACCCGCTTCAAGATGTGACAATCCCGCGTGGGCTGCCAAAATCTTCTGTGTCATAGTCATTCCCATTTATATTTCCTCCTTAAATATCCTGATCATCAGGGATTATTATATCAAATTAAAGCACGAAAGAAAACTTTTATATCATAAATTCAAACCCGAAGGGAAAATATATCTGATATATTCAAATACTTTTATATATTCACCCAGATCAACTATTATCGGACAAACGATCAATTGCGCGATTAAGAGCATGGGTGCCAAACCGATAAAGGTGGATTCTTTTTTTATCAGTTTATAAGCCGCCAACACCCATATGATGCTGTAAGCGATAACAAGTATCATATGAGATATAAGTATCGGAATATCCGTCGCCCCTCTTAATAAATTAAGGATTAGACACAATATCCCGATCGGCAGAGCGACTGAAAGCATATATGAACATTGATATAATGTGCGGTTTTTGAGGGTCATTTTATCACATACCGCTTTATGGCTTCCGCTGTAAAAATGTCCGAAGAAGATAAATACGGACATGAACATTACGAGTCCGGTTAAAGATCTGAACCCATCGGCTCTATGTCTGAGTGTCCTTTCAGGTACTGTATCATATACGATATTCACATCAAACAGCAGGTCGCTGTTTTGGTATTCTTCTTTTCTTTTCTTTAACTCACCGATGATATCATCGTCATAAACGGCAAATATATCCTTTGTTTCATTTTCAATGAATCTGTCACTGTAGGTAATGAGCCACGCATTAAAGAAATCCTCCTTACACGCTTCTTTATACAATGAATAAGGAGTACTTAAGAACATGACCGATCTCTTTGTATCCTTTACATTATCGCCGTATGCGTCGGAAAGAATAAATGCATAATCTATATGTCCTTTGTACAGATCATTATTTATGTCATCTTCGGAATCGTAGACAATGTATTCAAACAGACCATCTCCTAGGTTTTCTTTAAGATCATCGTAAAAAATTCCTTCATTTTCGGCCAGTATGCCTGCCCTCCGGTTTTCATCAGAACTTTCAACCGGTATGGGAATGATAAATGCAAGGCAGACGAGTGCGATCATGAGCATATATGAAATTTTGTTTTTAAAGAATTCTTTTTCACAAAGCAAAAATCTCATTTATCTTTTCCTCAATGGCAGATATGTCAGTAATAATGCGATAAGTGTCATGATAAGCATCCCGAGCAATGAAACAATACCGATATCACCGTATATCGCTTCGGTCATAAATCTTCCAAGATGATAAAGCGGATTAATAAAAGCGGCTTTTGAGATTATCTTCGGAAGCCTGCTCATTGGTACCAGAAGCCCCGACATCATAAGGAGGATCACTATGGTCACAAGTAATGCGCTGTGAACGCTGTAATCATTTCCGGCCAGCGAATAGATCATATTGATGATCACGGCCAGATATAGGCATATAAAAAGCATTGCGTATATATGTCCTAAACTTAGTTCAAACATCGTTATATCGAGCATTTTTGACGGAATAAAAGATAAAGCACAGATGATACAAGACGCAACAAACAGATGCATCGATATTATCAATGTTTTTATAAATGATATCTTCAACGGCCCGACCCCGAACGGCTTCAGATTGTTTTCAAATGCCAGCGTATCTTTCCTGTACATAAAACCGAAGGAAGTTGCAAGAAACAAAAGTATGATCACGGTAACGGATATAAAATAAAAATGATAATTATCAAGATTGCCGTAGGGAGAAATGACCTTTTCGTCAAATATGCGCATTCTGTGCATAACGATCTGAGCTATCTCATAAGCAACATGATCACCTATGGTTCCGTCAAATTTTGTATCAAGATCATATTCGCTCCTGACGTCTATATAAGCATAGGCAAGCGCCTCGCCGGTCTGAACATAACCGACACCGCTTTTGAGCACACTTGCAAAGACCTCAGTGAGAAGATCCGCATCAGGTCTGATATGTATGTCAAGCGGTGTATTGTAACCCATATTTACATCATCGAAAAAATGATCCGGAAGCTTTATCACAACATTGAGTTCATTATCATCAAGAGCCTCAAAAGCCTCCTCTTCATCCATCGTAACAAACTCGGAAACACTTTTAACACTCTCTATCTGGGAAATATATCTGACCAGCATCTTTCCCGTGGCATCATCATCCATTACTGTCGCTACTTTTATCGGTACGGGATTATTTTTCTCCATTACAAAGCTGACTGCCGCAATAACGGCAGTCAGCAAAACAGCAAATAGAATAATACCGGTTAAAGCTATTCGCATCATCTTTATACTGTTTTTTAATTCAAGTCCCAAAAATCTTAATAACATTTTTAAAACAGATAACTCAATTCATCAATGATATCTTCGTCAACATCATCAAGAAGTTCCGTGAATTCATCTTCATCGGCATTGCCTATATCAAATTCTTCGCTTCCGGAATACTTCTGTATCTTGGCACCCTTAACGATCTCGATCTCAATATCCGCATATGTATCGTAACTTACTTCGATATCTTCAACGATTATCTTAAAGCTGTCACCCTTTGATTCGATCTTTGCTTCATATTCATAATCATCATATCCGTCACTGTACTCAAATGTCAAAGAACCTTTCTTTGTGTTGTATGTAAGAGTGCATACTTCTTCATCTTGAACAACGAAAGTATAGGTTTCCTTATCGTTCTTCTTGCTTCCCTTGAGTTCAAATACTTCTTCTCCGTCTGCTTCGATGCTGATGTTCTGAGCCCTGAAGTCTCCCCCCTTAAAGAGGACCTCAACTTCTCCGTTTCTCTTACCCGCATCAATATCGATGGAAGCAAGCTTGCCCTTATATATATAGAATATGATCTCAGTATCAGGGAATGACTTAAGCTCACTCTTAACTTCCTTGAATGTATCCTTGATGGATTCGCCGGTCATATCTTCAATATCTTCAAATTCTTCACCGAACTCCTCAAGATAAAGATCTGTGAAATCATCCCAAAAATCAACAATAAGGTCACTGTCAACCTCAACACTTATACCTTTTGCATTGACTTTCTTTCCGTCGATCTTGAACTCTTTGGAATCTTCCTTTTCAAACTGGAGTTCTTTTGAATATTTCCTTATAAGTTTGGCTGTCTCAATGGCAAATTTGTTGTCATCGGGATCTGCCGAATTCTGTGCATCATAGATTGTCTGAAGGGCTTTGTCAATGCTTTCGATATCTTCATCATCAAGCATATCGGTAATATAACCGTCTTTAGCTTCTTTGTAGTTATATACAAAAACCTTATCGATAACTTCAGGGATCTCAGCCTTTACAGTTTTTGAGTCTATACCGACTTTGGCTGTCAATTTAGGAAGTTCATCAACATCAATATTGGCTGTGACCTGCTTATCCTTACCGTTTACAATAACAGAACCCGTGATATCACCCATATCATCGATAGAAACGCTGTAATTTGTCGTAACCTGATCGCTTGACATTGTTTTTAAAACAGGCTTAAGGTCTTTTATAAGCTGAGTTTCAATGTTAAGTGTTGCAGCGCATGCCTTCTCAACCTTTTTCTTTTTTGAAAAAGCGCCTGAGAAGATAATGAGGCAGATGATAGCGATCAATGCAACTGCTGCAATGATACCCAATACGATCTTCGGAGCCTTCTTGTCTGAAGCACCTTCATCCCCACCAAAATCGTCAGCCTGCTCATAACTCTGTGTTGAAGCATTGTCGGTAGTGCTCTGCTCAGAAGCGTTCACCGTATCATTAGCTTCATTTACTGTTGCTTCAGTTACAGAATCAACCTTTTCATCCGTTGAATTCTCGACAGAAGCTTCTTTGTTCTCGACGTTATCTTTAATGTCATCGGGAGTCTCAATTGGTTCTCCTGTCATAGGATCATACGTTGTACTCATATTCTCTCTCCTCTTTTTTTAATCTGCTTTATTTATCTGAAATAAGAAACGAATTTCTTATATCATCCATATTGATGTCTTCTTTTTCAATACGTTTAAGTATACCATCATCAAAAATATATACAACATCAGAGATCATGATCTCTGTTTCATTATGAGTGGAAAATATTATGATACCGTTTCTTTTCTTAAAATCAAGCATCCACGAACGTATGCTGTCCTGATAATAAAAATCAAGTGAACTGCTCGGTTCATCCATTAGCATGACCGGCGGCTTTCGTTCAAGTGAGCAGGCTATAGACAGTCTCCGCTTCATGCCTCCGCTCAATGTGGATACCTTTACTTTCAAAAGGTCTTCAAGTTCAAAAAGCTTAAGATATTCGGTATCTGTCTCCTTGCCCGCGGCCCAGAATCTGAGATTATCATATACACTAAGATCTTCGAGCAGGGGATCGTTTTGCGGTACGAATCCCGTGAACTTTTCAAATATCTTTTTGTCACTTTTCCCGAAATATGATACCGTGCCTGAATCGGCTTTCATGGTTCCGGCCATGATCTGAAGTAATGTGGATTTACCGCAGCCGTTTTTTCCGACCAGCGCCACAAGTTCTCCCGGCTTTGCCGTAAGCGATGCACCGGCTAATATCCTGTTTTTTCCGTATGATTTATATATACCGCTTACATTCACCATAGCCCTATTTCCACCTAAAAACTATAATATCAAAAAAAATCGCATAAAACTATGGTAAATGTGTACTATAAAGCCTTGTTATTTGGTTTTTTTTGCATAAAAAAAAGCGCGTAACCGGTACGCGCTTTTTTATGATCATCAGTTGTTGATGAATTTATCAGCTTCGTTGTTCCAGCTGTAAAGACTTCTTACTTCTTCACCGACCTTCTCAGAAGGATGCTCTGCAGCAAGCTTTCTCATGGCCTTAAAGTGTACCTGACGTCCTGAAGACATCTCCTGAAGGAACTCTGATGCAAATGAACCGTCCTGGATATTTGAAAGTATCTTTTTCATAGCCTTCTTGGTATCTTCGGTAACGATCTTGGGACCTGTGATGTAATCGCCGTACTCAGCTGTATTTGAAATAGAATATCTCATTCCGGCAAAACCTGACTGATAGATAAGGTCAACTATAAGCTTCATCTCATGGATACATTCAAAGTAAGCATTTCTCGGATCATAGCCTGCTTCGCAAAGTGTCTCAAACCCTGCCTGCATGAGTGCGCATACACCGCCGCAAAGAACAGCCTGTTCACCGAAAAGGTCAGTCTCCGTCTCTGTTCTGAACGTTGTCTCAAGAAGTCCTGCTCTTGCTCCGCCTATTCCGAGGCCATATGCCTTTGCTACTTCCCATGCCTTTCCTGTTGCGTCCTGTTCTACAGCGATAAGACAAGGTGTTCCCTTACCTGCCTGATATTCGCTTCTTACAGTATGGCCGGGTGCTTTGGGAGCTATCATGGCAACATCAACATCTGCAGGTGCTTTGATACATCCGAAATGAACATTGAAACCATGAGCGAACATAAGCATATTGCCTGCTTCAAGATTGGGCTCGATGTCATTCTTGTACATATCTGCCTGAAGTTCATCATTGATAAGGATCATGATAATGTCAGCCTGTTTTGCAGCATCAGCTGCTGTATATACTTTAAATCCCTGCTCCTCGGCTCTCTTCCAGCTCTTTGATCCGTTATAAAGACCGATTATAACATTGCATCCTGACTCCTTAAGATTGAGAGCGTGAGCGTGTCCCTGACTTCCGTAACCGATTATAGCTATTGTCTTGCCCTCCAGCTTAGCCAGATCGCAATCCTGTTGATAAAAAATTCTGTTTGCCATTTTCATGACTCCTTTCCCGGCGAATGCCATTTAAATTATAAATCTTGGTGAATTCCAAGTTAAATACTAATCAACTTTCGGATAAACTATATCATCCGTTCCTCTTCTAAGTCCGGCAATACCCGTTCTCGCAAGCTCGAGTATCTCATAATCCGAAAGGAGCCTTAAGAACGCTTCTATCTTATCCTGTCCGCCGGTCATCTCTATGATAAGACCTTCTGCGGAAACATCGATTATATTGGCTCGGAAAACGCTTGTAAGACTGATAAGGCTTTCCCTGCTCTTTGCGTCGGCTCTTACCTTAATGAGTGCGAGTTCTCTGTATACACTTTGTTCGGGCTTGAGTTCCTTTATATCGCAGACATCGACAAGCTTTGCAACCTGTTTTTCTATCTGATCGAGTATCTCATCATCACCGTTACATACGATCGTGATCCTTGTGATCTTGGGATCTGCGGTCTCACCGGCCGTGATCGATTCTATATTGTATCCTCTTCTTGAAAACAGACCGGAGATCCTGCTGAGCACTCCGGAAGTATTCTCAACAAGTAACTGAAAAACCTTTCTCTTCATGTCTTTACCCTTTCAAATCGCTCTTTTCCCATTATATAAACCATTTTATGCGTTGTCAACGCAAATTACATGACACAAACTTATACCATAAATGCATTAAATTCATGTAAAAAGCAAAAAAATACCCTCATTTTTATATGGCGATATACCATTAAAAATGAGGGTTATCATCATTCTTCCGAACATTTTTGAAGTGCAAGGCAGCCGGTACGTGCCACCTCGACAATGCTCACACCGTTTAACATATTGATGAAAAGCGATGTTCTCTCAGGAGTATCACACATCTGTATGATCATATGTGTCTTACTCATATCAACAATGCTCGCTCCCATGATATCGCAGTTTTCCATGACATCACGACGGTTGTTCTTGTTGTATTTAACCTTTATGAGCATCAGTTCCCTGCTTATGCTCGCATTCTCTTCGAAGGTCTTTACCTTGATAACATCAAGTTTTTTGTTAAGCTGTTTCTCAATCTGTTCTATCGTTCTCTTGTCTCCGCTGCTGACTATCGTCATGCATGATACATGAGGGTCATTGGTCTCTCCGACGGCAAGACTGTCGATGTTGAAGCATCTTCTGCTGAAAAGGCCGGCAACCTTCGAAAGCACCCCGGATCTGTTTTCCACAAGAACCGAATAAATTCTTTTCATGACATCAACCTCCTACACAACCGCCATCGGATCGATGATACATTCCATGAGATATGCTTCATCGTTCTTCAGGAACTTCTTTATTGCATCGTCAACCTCGGTGTTGTTATGAACCCTTATGAAAGGTATGTCATATGCAGACGACAGCTTTTCAAGATCCGGATTTCCGCTAAGGTCGACAACGGAATAATTACCAGCATAATTAAAATGCTGGAACTGTCTTACAAGACCAAGATATCCGTTATTAAATACGATTATTTTTACCGGAAGCTTATTCTGCCTTATCGTGGCGAGCTCACACATGCTCATCTGAAACGAACCGTCACCGCATACGGCAACGACCTGCCTGCTCTTATCAGCAAGTTTTGCTCCCATGGCAGCCGGAATTGAGTATCCCATCGTACCCATACCGCCTGTTGTCAGGAATCTTCCATCCCTAATGATCACATTTGCACATGACCACATCTGGTTCTGACCCACATCAGCCACATAAACCGAATCATCCTTCATTGACTTGGAAAGCGCTCTAATGAATGCGGGAGCATCAACATAATCTTTGGATTCCTTTTCTTTTTCCCTGAGTCTTTCCCTGTATCCGTCAAGGATCTCTATCCATTCGCCGTAATCGGCTTCATAATCTTTAACGAGCAGATCATCGAATATATAGCTTGCATCACCTACAAGAGGTATTGAAGGCCCCGCATTTTTACCTATTTCGGCGGGATCCACGTCAATATGGATCATTACCTTGTCCTTGGTGATGAGATCGGGCTGGTTTACTGCTCTGTCTGCTACTCTCGCTCCAACCACAATGAGCACATCGCATTCTGCAACAGCCCTGTTCGCGTAAGCTTTACCGTTGTTTCCGACCATACCGAAATACAGAGGATGTTCCGTAGGGATAACACCGATCCCCATCATTGTCGATACTACGGGAATGTTATGCTTTGCAGCAAATTCTTCCAGTTTATCACCCGCATCTGAAAGAAGTACGCCGCCACCGGCATATATGAGCGGTCTTTTGGCTTTTTCAAGTTCACTTATGACCTTATTGATCTGGACCATATTACCTTTAACTGTTGGCTTATAAGTCCTCATATTGACCTCGTCGGGATAATTGAAACGTCTGACATCAGCCTGCTGGATATCTATCGGTACATCAATTAACACGGGACCTTTTCTTCCGGTATTGGCCACATGGAAGGCTTCCTTGAATACTCTCGGTATATCATCAACATCCCTTATGAGATAAGAATATTTGACAAATGATTCGCAGGCTCCCGTTATATCGGCCTCCTGAAATACATCGCCACCCATAAGCTCACTCTTTACCTGTCCGGTGATACATATTAGCGGAATGCTGTCAGCAAATGCTGTAGCTATACCCGTAATTAGATTTGTTGCCCCGGGTCCGCTCGTTACGGCGCATACACCCGGTATCTCCTTATTAATCCTCGTATATCCGCTGGCCGCATGGGCTGCGCTCTGTTCGGTCCTTACGAGTACTGCATTGATCTTACTTGCCCTTACCGACTCGTAAAACGGAGCTATGGCAACTCCGGGATAACCGAATATATCCTTAACGCCTTCTTTTTCAAGGCATTTTACCATAATATCTGCACCGGTCATTATTATAATCTCCACTTAAAATTGATCTCAGAATCTAAGTATACACATTAATTCCTGTTATGTAAACTAATATTTGAATTTACCGAAGAAATTGCTTAACGGTTCCACGACATTGCCCAGATCCGTTATGGCATCATTAAGGCCTTCGAAATCGATAGAATTAATATTATCAAACGCATTTACGATCTTATCCGAACTGTCATCAACAAGCGCCGTTACGGAATCGATGGCGGTTTCCATCGAAGCTATGGTGCCGCTTAAGTCGTCCATGATACTGTCGGCTTTGCCTATGGTCTTTCCGGCCATCTCAAGTGTTTCTGTTGCGCTTTCCATCGCTTCGGTCGCTGTATTGAGAGTTTTTATGATCAGGGGCACCAGTGAGAGGACAGCCACGACAAATACCGCAAGGAGGAACACTTCGATCCTTTCCCAGAAAACTCTCTTTTTGTTAAGGTCTCTGATCTCTTTCACGTAATCCAGTAATTCATTGTTCTTCTCTTCCATATTATCCCCTTTCCGTTTTCTTGGAATCTAAAACATATTTAAGAGCTTCTGGCACAGTTTGACAGCTTCTGAGGCATCCTTGCTGTAACCGTCGGCATTTATCTCTTCGGCGTAGCTTTCGCTCGTAACCGCACCGCCTATGACGACTCTGGCATTAAGTCCTCGTTCTTTTACAAGTTTGACCACTTCATCCATCTGTTTCATCGTTGTGGTCATAAGGGCCGATAGTGCTATTATATCTGCCTTATGTTTGACCGCTTCGTCGACTATGGTCTCCTTCGGAACATCTTTTCCGAGATCTATAACATTGAAGCCGTAATTCTTTAACATCAGCGCCACAAGATTCTTGCCAATATCATGAATGTCACCTTCAACAGTGGCGATCACTATCGTCGGTTTTTCTCCTCCGTCATCGGTTTCAGCCATATAAGGTTCCAGTATCTCGATGGAATTTTTCATGGTCTCCGCACTCGAGATAAGCTGGGGAAGGAAATATTTTCCTTTTTCAAATAATGCTCCGACTTCATTTATCGCCGGGATCAATATATCGTTTAAGATATCCTGCGGCGACATACCTGTGTTATATACATCCATCGTCGCCGTCTCCACACCCGTCTTCTTGCCTTTAAGGACTGTATTTTTCAATATATCTGCCGGTGTCAGTTCGGCAGATTCATTTTTTTTTTCGACTTTTGTGACCGAAGAAGAACCGGTGGAATCAACTCCCGCTTCGGTAAGTTCATTCATCTTTTCTATATAGAGGATGTCTGCGTTTTCTTTATTTCTCAGAAGATTCGCTGCCAAAGCGGTGCTCATTAAAAGGTTCTGATTGGGATTCGATATTGCCATAGTAAGGCCTTTTGATATGGCCATGCTCAAAAATGCTGCATTTATATATCCCCTCTGCGGCAGACCGAATGAAATGTTGGAAAGTCCGCAGGTTGTGGCAAATCCGTTATCATAACAGTATTTTATGGTTTCAAGTGTTTCAATAGCCGCATTTTTATTGGCACCGACTGTTGCAACGAGTCCATCGACGACTATATCATTTTTTGAAAATCCAAGTTCAAGCGCACGGTTGCTTATACGGTCGATTATCTCTATCTTTTCTTCGAGACATTCCGGAAGACCTTTGTCCGAAAGTGGAAGCAGTATGAACATTGCTCCGTATTTTTTTGCGATCGCGAGCAAAGGCTCGGTCTTTATCGTCTCTCCGGAGATCGAATTGATCAGTGCCCGGCCCGGATAACGTCTTAGTGCCGCTTCTATTATGTCCACATGTGAAGAATCAATACACAAAGGCAGATTGGTGACCATAGCAAGTTCTTCTATGGTCCTGAGCATAAGGACTTTTTCATCGACTCCGCCCATTCCCAGGTTTACATCAAGGAGCGAAGCTCCGTTGTTTTCCTGTTGTGTGGCGAATTCCATGGCTCTTTCTATATTACCTTCCTTAAGTTCCGCCTGGAAAGCTTTTTTCCCGGTAGGATTGATCCTTTCTCCTACTATCATGAATGCATCATCCAGAGTAAATTCAACCGTTTTTCTTTCACTGGTCAGAAAATGCGCCTGCGGATCTTTGTCAAATCCCTTATCATTTCTTATAAAATGCTTTTCATATACAGCCTTTATATAATCGGGATCCGTACCGCAGCAGCCTCCTATTATCCCGGCTCCGGAATCTATGATACTCTGCATCTCTTCGGCAAATTTGGCAGGCGTGTTGTCATACACAGTCTTTCCGTTTTCATCGAGTCTGGGTATGCCCGCATTAGGCTTGGCTATAACGGGGATATTGACTTTTTCTCTCATGGCCTTAACATTTACAGCCATATCCAGAGGTCCGGTCGAACAGTTCGTACCTACTGCATCCACTCCAAGGCTTTCCAGAGTTACTGCACAGGTAACTGCATCCGAACCCATAAGCGTTTTTCCGTCTGATTCAAATGTGAGTGTCGCCATGATCGGCAGATCGCAAGATTCCTTTATCGCTATAACACAGGCTCTTGTCTCCTGAAGACTCATCATGGTCTCTACGATAAAGAGATCCACTCCGCCCTTTAACAATGCGGCCACCTGCTCCTTATATATATCCACGAGTTCTTCGAAATCCATAGGCCCCATGGGTTTTAACATGATCCCTGTCATAGTAAGATCACCGGCTACATATACCTTATGATCCGCGCTTTCGGCAGCTTTCCTTGCGTTTTTAACCAAGCCGATGTTAATCTCTTCGAGTTCATTCTCAAGTCCGTGCTCGGCAAGCTTGGGCCTGTTTGCTGTAAATGTCGGAGCATACAGAATATCTGCTCCGGATTTTGCATACGCAGACTGTATCCTGAACTGGATGTCCTCATGATCGATCATCCATTTCTCGGGACAAACTCCCTGAGGCATACCTTCCTTTATAAGGCAGGATCCCATACCTCCGTCGAGAATCAATATTCTGCTTTCGGCTAACTCTCTGAATTCCTGTTTGGTCATAAAACTTTCCTTTATATTTATTAAAAGCACAGACAATGCCTGTGCTTATAATTCAAAATATTATATGACTTTATCAATAAGCAAACTCATCTACTTCATCGGGATTTGAATCATCGGGCAATTCTTCGTCATCAACGATCGGTTCTGTTTCAGGCAAAACGTCATTTTCAACAGCATCGTTTGCTGACGAATCATCAACAACAGGTGAGAAATCCGTTGCATCTTCTTCGGTTATCGTAATTCCCTCTCCTTCGGGAACACCGCCCTGCAGGATTATGGAAATATAATTGACTCGCGTCATGGCTCTTTCGTAATTTTCCTTTGCCATCTCGAGTGTATCATCAGAAGTGTTATCGGGATTTGCAAGCCATTCCTTATACAGACGTACAGCTTCCTGCATATATGTATAAGCATCATCTCCGAGTTCTTCGCATGCCGCAAACTGTCTCGGCACTTCAAGTTCCGACATGATTCTGAACTGTTCCAAAAGCTTATTGAGTTGTGTGGTGATCTGATCTGCGGCACTGTCTCTTGTGACATCTATAAGATCGAGTGTTTCGGTTATGATCTGAACATTGCCGTTGAAACTCTGCATTCCGTCATAATATGTATCAAGTTTTTCGGTATTGCCGCAACCTATCAGCAAACAAGCAAGAACAACAATAAGCAATAAATGCTTTTTCATAATATATTCCCCATATCTGTTAAATAATTAAAGCAGACAACGGGAATCGAACCCGCCTCTTCAGCTTGGGAAGCTGACATACTACCGATGTACTATGTCTGCACTGACATATAATATCATAAAACGTTTATACTGTAAAACCGATCATCCTTCAAGTTCATCGAAGAAATTATCGATATCGATGCTTATGAGCAATGCCATATTTCTGTTGTCAACACATGATAACCATGACAGAAGGTTTATTGACCATTTTCTGGACGCATAACTGAAGCACTCAAATCTGGAATTGGATTTGGAATTTGCCGGATCCATATCTCTTAAAGGACAGTCCTCACAGAAGATATCGGTATTGTTCAATATCTTATGGCAGGTATTTCCGATAGCGCCCGCTCCGACATAGCCCAAGGCCTTACTGTTCATGTATTTGATAATATGCGACTGTGCATCTATGATATAGATGCAGGCATCGATACCGTCAAACATCATGACTTTTGACATGATCTCTCTCGGATTGTTCATCTCATTAAGGATGTATACATACGAAAGCATGATATTGATCTGCTCCTTGAGATAAATGAGATCGTTTTTACTCAGACTTATCTTGTTTTCGTTGGAATTCTCAAATACAACACCACCCGTAAAACTATAATGATCTCCTATCGCAAAGAAAAGAATCTGATCCAGATCCATATCGCTCAGATAACTGAGAACTTCGCTGTCTTCGGTCGTATCCTGATTGGTGATCACGGCAAAATTACCGTGTGTTTCAAGAAGTCTGAACACCAGATCTTTTCTAATAGAAACTAAAGCGGGGGATTCGTTTATCTCAAAACCGGGTATTGAAAATGACATCTTACTTGCATCATACAGCTGATGTTCATTGTCGGTAATAACAAACGCCCTGTCGAATCCGTAATAGAGGCAGAATATCTCCATGATAGAATTTATGGCAGAATAAGGATCTTTCTCATTGTAGAATATCCGAAGACATATATCCTTGAAATACTTGTCCCATTCACTTGAATCAAGCAGATTATAATCAAGAACTTCGTCATATTTTGACTTATCAAACTCGAAATCATTGAATGTTGTCTTTGTAAGTGCTGACTCATATATACGATAACGGTTCTTACCGTTTGCTTTGGCTCTGGCCATGGACTGGATCGCTTTATCCTTTAGTTCCCTGTATTCACTGCCATGGAAAGGAAAAACGCTCACACCGATGGATGCCGTGATTTTAAATCCATTAAAATCACGTTCAGAAAGAGCCTTTAATATTTTTTCACTGATCTTTTCAATATTTGTAATGCTGCCCGGATTCTTGACAAGAACGACATATTCATCACCATGAAGCTTAATGACCAGATCCGTTCCGCGCAGATGCATACATACAAGCTCGTAGATCTCATCAAGTATCTCATTGCCTTTTTCTATTCCGAGTTCATTGTTGATTGTCGCAAAGTCATCTATATTGAACATCATGATACCATGGATCATGTCGCTGCTCTGATTGCGTAGGAACTCATCTATCTTGTTTTCTTCAGTATTATCGTATATATATGTCTGCTCCATAAAATACCTTATTCCTTACTCTTGATAACTATGTTTCCCTTGTCTTTATAGATGCTGTGCGGCGGTATCACTCCTCTCACACAGCTTGTCGGATAGATATTGGTATCCGTACATATGACAGTACCCGGGTTGAGAACACTGTTACATCCAACCTCAACATTATCAGCGAGCATAGCGCCGAATTTCTTAAGTCCCGTTTCAATCTGCTCTTCATCGTTGTGAACTACGACGAGCGTCTTGTCCGATTTTACGTTTGATGTTATGGAACCGGCTCCCATATGAGACTTAAAACCAAGAATACTGTCGCCGACATAATTATAATGAGGCACCTGAACCTTATTGAAAAGTATTACATTCTTAAGCTCCGTCGAATTGCCTACAACGGCGCCTTTTCCGACGATGGCGCTTCCCCTGATAAATGCGCATTGTCTTACTTCGGCATCCTCGTCTATGATACACGGTCCGCCTATATAAGCCGAATCAAATACCTTTGCGCTTTTTGCTATCCATACGTTCTCTCCCCTCTTTTCAAAGCGGTCTTCGGGAAGTGTATTTCCGAGTTCGATTATGAAATCCTTGATCTTCGGAAGAACCTCCCAGGGATAGGTAACACCTTCAAATAACGGCGCGGCAATGGTTTCTTCAAGCGTGTACATTTCATTGATCCTGATCTTCTGCATAATATTATACCTCTTCAAAAAATTCTGAATATATTATAACTCATATTTTCCAATAAAAAAATCAGTAATATTGTTTTATATTTGCAAACGCCTGTCTGATCGGAAGCATATTGATGTTCTGTTTCTTGACGAATTCCGTTCTTCTGATAACAAAATCATTGAGTTTATTCTGATATTCGTCGCCTGAAATATCTCCTCCGGCAACCATTGTAAGCCCTTTTTCCCAGCTGGCCGTAAGTTTCGGGTCGAGAAGCGGCTTTATGGAGCCGTTTACGATCTCATATATCAGTTCTCCCATTATCGTGGGGGTGATGATCTGAGTCTTTTTATTGAGCGCAAGATATCCGTTTGAAACAAGTTTCTTTAAGATTTCGGCTCTTGTGGCACTGGTCCCGATCCCGCTTCCTTTGATCTGCGCTCTCAGCTCTTCATCCTCTATGAACTGTCCCGCATTTTCCATTGCAAGGATTATGCTTCCCGAATTGTATCTCTTCGGAGGCTTTGTCTCACCTTCTTTGATATTCAGTTCCTTTACGTTCACCTCAGTATTTTTCTTGAGACCGTTCAAAACAGTCTCTAATTCTTTATCGGCCTTCTGCTCAGTCTCATTTTCACCGGTTTTTGAGTTATCTTCATTTTTTGCCTCATTTGCTTTTTCCTGAGCAAATGAGTATTTCATGACCGCGAGATAACCTTCTTCCTTCAGCGTATTATAATTGCTTACAAATAATTCATTATCGATATATGTTTCGATCGTTATCTTCTGATATACAGCCGCAGGATAAAATATCGCAAGAAAACGTCTTGTTATGATCTCATATACTTTTTTTGCATTTTCAGAAAGAGATGAAAAAGCCGCAAATCCCTGTCCTGTCGGAATGATGGCATAATGATCCGTTATCTGTTTATCATTGACATATTTTGAACTTTTCAGTTTGGTATAGGATTTGGTCTCGATTATATGTTGTACGAAACCACTGACAGCTCCGACATGCTTTAATCCGTTTAAGTTTTTTATGATCTCTCCGGCGACGGCACTTGAAAGTACTCTCGCGTCGGTTCTCGGATATGTGGTCAGCTTCTTTTCGTAAAGTTCCTGGGCTATCTTAAGCGTCTCATCAGGACTTATCTTGAAAAGTTTTGAGCATTCATTCTGTAATTCCGCCAGATTATATAACAGAGGCGGATTCTTGGAATTTTTTTTCTTTTCGATATTTTCTATTACTGCTTTGTCGTTTTCTTTAAGTCTGTCTACCAGTTTTTGGGCTTCTTCTTTATCAAGAAAACCGTTCTCCTTATATAAGCCGGGCTTCCCGAAATATGCGCTTTTTTCACAGACCTTCCATTCCCCCGTATAGGATGTATTTTCTATGCCGAACGTTGCATTGATCTTATAAAAAGGTGTCTTAACAAAATTTCTGATCTCACGCTCTCTGTTTACCACCATGCCCTGAACGCAGGTCATTACCCTTCCGACAGCTATTACAGCTTTATTAAGCCCAAGAAATCTCTTAAGTTCATCCTGATACTTAAGCGTAAGAACACGTGAGAAATTTATGCCCATTAGATAATCTTCTTTTGCACGCAGATAAGCCGATGCGGAAAGATTATCGTATTCGGACATATCCTTTGCTTCTCTGATGCCTCTGAGTATCTCCTCTTCGGTCTGGGAATCGATCCATACACGTTTAAGAGCCGCGTTCTTATTGAATCCGGCTTCCTGCATAACAAGCCTCTGGATGTATTCACCTTCACGTCCCGAGTCGCCGGCATTGTATATAACATCGATATCCGGTCTGTTAAAAAGCTTTTTGATAACTTCAAACTGAGTCTTTACATTATCGATCACGGTATATTTGTATTTGGTTGGAATAAAAGGAATCGTTTCAAGGCTCCATCTTTTTAAAGACGGATCATATGCATCGGGATAACACATGGTGACGAGGTGCCCCACGCACCATGTGATTATATAATTTTCCGATTCCATAAAACCGTTGCCCTTTTTCATGTTTTCCTTAAGGGCTGCGGCAAATTCCCTCGCCACGGACGGTTTTTCGGTTATGATAAGTTTTTTACCCATATTACATGTTGTCCAGTGTTACCAAAGATATGTTTTTCTTGCTGTTACCCGCAAATTTGAGTTTTTCGTCAAATCCCTGTGCGGATATGAGCATGCAGTAGTCTGCCCTTATCTTAGCCTGCTTTGCGCAGAATAATAACCATTCATAATCATCAAATCTGATCATGGGCTTTTCCCAGTTGCAGAGTACAAGAAGTGTATTGTCATTGTCATCGGTTGCGACAAAATCGATCGTTCCCAGTTTTCCTATCCATCTTCCGAGTTTAGAATACCTGATAGGCAGTTTTCCGTATGCATTCATTGTTTCAAGATATTCACGGCAGACGAGCGGGAAGAATTTGGCCGTATAACTCTTCAAGTTAGGCTTGATGTGCTTATCGTAAAATGCTGCCCTGTTATCTTCGTAAAGCTCGTTCTTGAAAGGAAAGATGTATTTATATGTGAAATAAACATAATTTATGCATATATCATATATACCCTTCTGAGTATTGTTCCTGCCCTCGGTATCCACCGAAAACTCCTTGCTAACAAAGCCCAGTTCCATGAGATTCTTGATATATACACTGATCTTTGCACGTGAAAACAGGGTATGATTGTAAAGATCGTTCAATTTGTTCTTTCCCAGGGCAAGAGCACATAAAATGGTATTGTAAACACCTGTTTCACGGAGTTCCTTTTTGACGGCCTCTTCTCCGTAATTAAGAAGCGGCGAATTGACGTCAAGCAGATTGTTGACGATATTTTCTCTGAGGCCTTTGTTCCTGTCAAAATATGTCCAGAGTTTCGGTATGCCGCCGAGGATCGAATAACCCGTAACGCACTCGTCGTATCTCATCTTGCCGAAATATTCCCTGAAGCTTGCAAATCCGAGTTCCTTGATCTTGATGAATCCTGTAATGTTCCTTGCATCCATACCGATCTTCTTGACCATGTTGTTTTCAACCCATTCTATCGATGAGCTTATGAGAAAAACATAATACTCCTTGCTGCTGTTATTCAGGAACAGGAACAATTCCTTTGTAAAATCGTTACTGTATTTGAGCAGATACTGGAATTCATCAAAAACAATTATGTTCTTATCCTCCCCTGCAGTCGCCCTGTTATCTATCATTTCGAACAGTTCTGCAAATGAAGGATATTCATTAAGACCTAAAAAAGCGTGACTGTGATTTGCCCAATGATAGAGCTGTTCCCTTTCATATAAAGGCTTACAGTCAAAATACAGGCATTTATCGTTATCTTTTACAAACTCTTTTATGAGTGCTGTCTTACCGACTCCCTCAAGTCCGTAAAGGACGATAACCTGATCATCGCTTTTTTTCATATATGTCTTTAAAAGATTTATTTCACTTTCTCTTCCGACAAACATATCCCACCTCAGTAATCAATAATCATTAAGCAACTTGTCAATTTCCTCAAAACTCATGGGCTTTCCAAGATAAAAGCCCTGTATGTTCTCACATCCTATGTTCTTTAAGAGGCTGTACTGTACCTCCTGTTCCACGCCTTCGGCGATCGTATCAAACCCAAGCTTCTTGCTGAGTTCTATAATGGATTCGGCAATTGTCCTTGTGCAACCGTCAGTAACAACATCATCAACAAAGGATTTGTCGATCTTCAATGTATCAAAAGGCAGTTCACGCAGATATGAAAGCGATGAAAAGCCCGTGCCGAAATCATCCATTGAAAATCTGATGCCGAAATCCTTAAGAAGCTTCATCTTATGTATGATCTCATCCATGTTGTCTATAAAAACGCTCTCAGTGATCTCAAGTTCCACATTTGAAGGTTTTATATCATATTTTCTGATCATCGATATGAGATATTTCACAAAGTTCTTGTTTTTAAACTGCAGTGAAGATACATTAATCGAGATCAGAAAATCCTTCGGATTATCGTGGTTCTTCATCCATTTGGAATAATCACTAATGCATTCCTCTATTATCCAGTCTCCGAGAAGCAGGATGGATCCGTTTTTTTCAGCGATCGGAATAAAGGTTTCGGGACTTATGACCTCTCCTTCCTCGTTGCGCCAGCGAACCAGAGCCTCAACTCCTCTTAATCTTTTGGAGGCTGTATCAAACTGCGGCTGATAGCACATGAAAAAATCCTGTTTCTTTAGTGCATTTTCCAGTTTTTTTTCTATCTCTATATTCTCTATAAACTCTTCTATGATAGGTTTATCGTAATACTGAACGTTGTTCTTGCCCTTTTTCTGTTTTGCCTTAAGCATTACGATCTCTGCCAGATTTATGAGTTCAAAAGCATTTTCTGTGCTTTCCGGATAAAATGAAATACCGATACTTACCGTAAGCGTCACTTCCCTTACATTTCCGGTGCTCAGAACGATCTTTATCGGATTTTTCATATAGTTCTTGATGGACGAAACGATATTGTCAACACTTCTCTTTCCGACCGGATCGTAAATGGCCATGCAGAAGATATCGCTGTTAAAATGCGAGGCTATCACATTTTCATCCATAAAACTCTTTAAGAAAAGTCCGAGATGCTGGATAACATCGTCGCCTTCCATGATACCCATACCGTCATTTACTTTTCTGAAATCATCAATGTCTATGAACAGAACACAGACTTCCGAATGCTCTTCGGCTGCCTTCTGTACCATCTCATTGAGTGAAACAACAAAATAATTACGGTTATATATACCGGTGAGACTGTCATAATAAGCCATATATGTCAGTTCATCGTTCTGTTTTTTATATTTGGTAAGATCCCTGAAAGCAACGACTTTCCATACAGGCTTTGAATCATTGTCAAACAACACGTTGCAGACAGCCTCAACATACATCTCCCTGTCCTTAAGCTTGAATTCAATGGACGCCTTTTCTTTTTTGTTTTTTTCAAGGTTCAGGACCTCATGGAGTCTTTCGATGTATTCGTCTTCAACAAGATTGATGATCTGAGAAAAGTTTACAAATTTTGAAGGGTCTGTTTCGAAGAAATGAGACCAGGCGCCTAACACCTGAGTCTGACCGTCTTCAAAATCCTGATAGACGAAAGCATTCTCGGAAATATCACAGATATTTCTGAGCATACTTTCATTTTTGATCAATTTACTGTTCATGGCTGTAAGTAAGCCAAGCTGATAACTGTCCTGTGTCATAAAGATAGTATTCCCCAATACATTTGTAGTTATTTGTGACAATTATTTCTTGTCAATATAGCCCTGAGCCTTAAGCAGCTCCGCACAGAGAACAGCACCGCCTGCCGCTCCTCTGACTGTATTATGTGAAAGGCCGACAAATTTCCAGTCATAAACCTTATCTTCACGTAAACGTCCGACCGAGATTCCCATACCTCTTTCAAAGTTAACATCAAGTTTAACCTGAGGTCTGTTGTCTTCTTCAAGATACTGTATGAACTGCTTCGGTGCGCTCGGAAGATCAAGCTCCTGGGGAAGCCCTTTGAATTCTACCAGTTTCTTTATAAGTTCTTCCTTTGTTGCTTTCTTTCTGAATTTAACAAACACAGCAGCTGTATGTCCGTTAAGAACGGGAACTCTTATACACTGGCATGTGATAACGGGTGAAGATGCGGGTTTGATAACACCGTCTTCTATCTTACCCCAGATCCTTAAGGGCTCCATCTCGCTCTTTTCTTCTTCGCCGCCTATGTAAGGAATGACATTTTCTATCATCTCAGGCCAGTCCTTAAAGGTCTTGCCTGCACCACTGATAGCCTGATATGTTGTTGCAACCACCTCATACGGCTCATATTCCTTCCATGCTGTCAGTACGGGTGCATATGACTGTATTGAGCAATTGGGCTTCACAGCTATAAATCCGCGTTTTGTTCCGAGCCTCTTCTTCTGAAAATCAATTACTTTCATATGCTCCGGATTGAGTTCCGGAACAACCATAGGAACATCCTCTGTCCATCTGTGAGCGGAATTGTTGCTAACGACCGGTGTTTCTGCCTTTGCATAATCCTCTTCGATCTTACGTATCTCATCCTTTGTCATGTCAACGGCAGAAAAAACAAAGTCAACCTTACTTGAAACAGCTTCTACTTCATTAACGTTCATTACAACGATCTTTTTAACGGCTTCAGGCATGGGTGTATCCATTTTCCATCTGTCGCCTACAGCTTCTTCATATGTTTTACCGGCACTTCTCGGGCTGGCTGCGATTGTCGTTACTTCAAACCACGGATGATCCTCAAGCAATGAAATAAATCTTTGACCGACCATTCCCGTTCCGCCTAAAATACCTACTTTTAATTTTTCACTCATAATGTTTCTCCTCTGTTACTTATTTATTTCATCCTCAAGGTATTTTTTATATATCTTAAGGGTTTCTTTCATCCCGGCAGCTCCCGGAGCTCCCTTTGTAAGACGTTTTTCGACACATGCTTTAAGCGTTATAGCATCATATATGTCGGCTTCGAAAACATCGGATATCTCTTTCATCTCCTCGATCGTTAGATCTTCTATACTGCAGTTCTTATCTATACACTTGAGGACAAGTCTTCCGATGATGCCGTGTGCATCTCTGAACGGTACTCCCTTTTTAACAAGATAATCGGCTGCATCCGTTGCATTGGTGAAACCGTTCATAGCTGATCTCGCCATGATATCGTTATTGAATTTTATTGTATCGAGCATGCCGGTAAACAGGCATATGCAATCTTTTACCGTATCTATTGCATCAAATGTGACTTCCTTGTCTTCCTGCATATCTTTATTATAAGCTAGCGGTATACCTTTCATGGTAGTCAATATGCTCATCAAAGCACCGTATACCCTTCCCGTCTTTCCTCTTACAAGCTCAGCTATATCAGGATTCTTCTTCTGCGGCATGATGCTCGATCCTGTCGAATATGCATCATCTATCTCTATAAATCTGTACTCATTGCTGTTCCAGATGATGATCTCTTCCGAGAATCTGCTAAGATGCATCATGATCGTACTTAGTGCAGCAAGAAATTCAATTATGTAATCCCTGTCCGAAACGGAATCCATACTGTTAAGTGTGGCTCCTTCAAAGCCAAGCATGCTTGCAACATATTCCCTGTCGAGAGGATAAGTTGTGCCCGCAAGCGCCCCCGCTCCTAGCGGTGAAAAATTCATCCTGCTGTAAATATCATGCATCCTGCTTCTGTCTCTTTTGAACATCTCAAAATATGCTCCGAAATGATGAGCGACCGTTACAGGCTGTGCCTTCTGAAGATGTGTAAATCCGGGCATGTACGTTTCGATATTCTCATCCATTATCCTGTATATGACTTTTAACAGACTATAAAGCAATTCATCAACCGCTGCGACTTCATCTCTTGTATACATTCTCATATCAAGAGCAACCTGATCGTTACGGCTCCTGCCGGTATGCATCTTTTTGCCGGCGTCGCCTATCATATCGATGAGTTTGGCTTCTATAAAGCTGTGAACATCCTCGTATTCGGAAGTGAACTCCAGTCTGCCTTCATCAACTTCATGCTGGATCGTCGTCAATCCTTTGACTATGGCATCTTTTTCCTCAAGTGTGATGATCTTTTGCTTTTCAAGCATCACAACATGAGCAATGCTTCCTTCGATATCCTTGTAAAACAGCCTTTTATCAAAGCTCAAAGATTCGTTAAAAGCAAATACGGCATCTTCGGTTTTCTTTGTAAATCTTCCGCCCCACAACTGTGCCATGACAACCCTCCGAAATATTAAGTCTAAATTTGATTATATAACCAAAAATCACTGAATTCAAGATGGATATAAAAAAGGGACTCACCAAAGTAAGCCCCTGTTTATCCGATATTTTGTACATTTCTCACAAAAGTCAGTTGTTATATTTTGCCTGTCCCGCTTTGATAAGCTCAGGATCATCAAAATAGTTGATCTTCATTGATGCCTTTACTTCACTCAATGTCTGAGCCGCGACTTCTCTTGCGGCTTCACTGCCCTTTTTGAGTACGTCATAGATATACGGGATATCTTTTTCAAGTTCATGTCTTCTGTTCCTGATAGGTTCAAGTTCCTCCTGGATAACATTGTTGAGGAATTTCTTTACCTTTACATCTCCGAGTCCGCCTCTTTTGTAATGATCCTTGAGTTCATCAAGATTATTATAATCGGGAAGATATCTTCCAAAATGCTCATCGGTGCAAAAGGCATCAAGATATGTAAATACTGTATTGCCTTCGATCTTTCCGGGATCTTCGATCTTAAGATGATCCGGATCAGTGAACATACTCATTACCTTTTTCTTTATATCATCGGGTTCATCCGAAAGATAAATACAATTGCCCAGTGATTTGCTCATCTTAGCCTTTCCGTCGGTTCCCGGAAGCCTTAAGCATGCACTGTTCGTAGGCAAAAGTATATGGGGCATTACAAGAGTCTCGCCATATATGAAATTGAATCTCTGTACTATCTCCTGTGTCTGCTCGACCATAGGCATCTGGTCCTCGCCCGTCGGAACGGTCGTTGCCTTGAATGCCGTTATATCAGCAGCCTGACTGATCGGATAAGTATAGAATCCTACAGGTATACTGCTTCCGAAGCCTCGCATTTGAAGTTCCGACTTGATGGTTGGATTTCTTTCGAGTCTTGCCGTAGTGACAAGATTTGCATAATAAAACGTCAATTCTGTCAGTTCCGGTATCGTACTTTGGATAAGAAGCGTCGATTTTGAAGGATCGAGTCCCGCAGACATATAATCAAGAGCGACTTCGATTATATTGTCTCTTACTTTTTCCGGATTATCCGCATTATCTGTAAGCGCCTGTGCATCCGCTATCATGATATAGATCTTATCGAATTCACCGCTGTTTTGAAGTTCAACCCTTCTTTTGAGTGAACCGACATAATGACCGATGTGAAGTTTTCCAGTTGGTCTGTCACCTGTAAGGATTATCTTTGACATATAAAACCACCTTTATCAAATGTTCTTAATAAACTAAAAACCTTGAATATTCAAGGCTTTTAGTAAAGCTGAAAATGAGACTCGAACTCACGACCCCTTCATTACGAGTGAAGTGCTCTACCGACTGAGCTATTTCAGCATCTTTACAATTATAACATCTGTAAATAAAAATACAATAAAAATAATTAAATCAGTTTATAAAAAAATATAACCGGTCAATAAATACGTCACAAAAACCGTTTTGAACGCAACTTTATGAACTTTTTGTCAGACTGTTGTACTCCCTTGCTTTCCTTAGAGCCTCTTTTTCAAGTTCTTTTGCTCTGCGTTCGGCTTCTTTTTCGAGTTCTTTCTTTATCTTGGCCGCTTTTCTTGCTGCTATTTTTAGGAATTCATCTTCCGAATAAGGAGAATATGCATAATAAGAAACACTCATGGCCGGTATAGGGATGGTCAATGTACATTCCTTACCGTCATATTCTTCATCAACGGTGTCGATCATCTTTGCGGGAAGTTTGAAATTACCTCCGTAACTCTTTTCTTCGGAATTAAAGATTGCCTTGTATTTACCCTCATAAGGCATACCGAGCTTATAATCCTTATAATCCTCGAGAGAGAAATTGCAGACTACGAGTATACATTCCCTGAATACTTCGCTCTTACGCATGAATGCGATCACGCCCGTACCGTTATCTATTGATCTTACCCATTCAAATCCTTCTTTATATCTGTCAAGTGCATGGAATGCGGGCAATGTCTTATAAAGATCGTTGAGTCTTGAAGAAAGGTTTTTTTCATCCTGTCCGATATATATCAGTTTTTTGCCGGGGTGAGCACAGAAAAAGCTGAGTGTCGCACGTTTTACGGCCATCTTCATGTTATCCTCATAGGCAACGTAATCAAAATAGCCTGCCCCCTCGGAAACACGTTCATAATCGAAATCATTTGCCGAAATGACATCTTCTTTGCTTATAGTAAGTATATAATTCTCGCTGTAAGCATAAGCCATGCTGTCAGTGAGCTTATGTATGTCGGTATCACCCTTTCTGAGAAAATCCATGTAATCATCGCCAAATCCGTTATCCCAGATCAGATCAAAGCCAAGTCCGTTATTTGCAACGCTTGTTGTAACATTCGGAAACATACCTGTTTCTTTTGTCGTTGTGAGAACGCCTTTGTAAAGCTTATGTATATTGGTGTTCATGCATTTGAAGAAATCTATGGCTTCGAGGTTCTCGATGCCGCCGTACATGTTATAAGCCGTTTCATTGTCATTTTTACCGTAATTTAAGAAAAGCACGGTACTTATCTCATCAACATGGATTCCATCGATATGGAATTCATCAAACCAGTATATAACGTTGCTCATAAGGAAATCCCTGACCTGCTCGCGACCGTAATTAAAATTATAGCCAAACATAGCATTATAACGTTTCCTGTCATCCAAATGACCGTAAAGATATGTACCGTCAAATGTCTTTAATCCGTTTTCGCTCTGGTCAAAGAAACACAGATTTATTCTCAAAAGGACTCCTATGCCTTTCGAATGAAAGCTGTCTATGATCTTCTTTAAGCTGTAATTCTCGTATAATGTGGTATTGATGCAATAAAACCTGTCGGTCCTTACATTAAGAAGGACATGAGTGTATCCTATATCATTCACATAATCACATAATTCGTTCACATTTGCATCGGTTATGTCTTCATTGCCTGTTTCCCAGAGGCTGTTATCAAGTTCGAATATATTGATAACGGCGTCACTGATGTCGATGTCTTTTCTGTTCTTCAGATAAGTCTTATCGTTCCATTCATAATTATCGGATGCGGTTATCATACCGACTTCGGCACCTTCATCAAAAGAACGCGCATAGGGATCCATCTTGACACTGCACTCACCGCCTTTAACACAGACCTCATACATATATCTGTTTCCCGCTTTAAGCTCGGGTATGAAGAGTGAATATATCCCTGTTTCTTCATCAAACATCATCGGATGAGCATGTCCGTCCCAGTCATTGAAATCGCCAATGACAGAAACACGAATCGCATTGGGTGCCCATACTCTGAAAACAACACCGCTTATACCGTCTATGACAGCCTCATGCG
The DNA here is from genome assembly GCA_024698705.1 of Lachnospiraceae bacterium. Classification (GTDB taxonomy): domain Bacteria; phylum Bacillota; class Clostridia; order Lachnospirales; family Lachnospiraceae; genus Colinaster. Next base: position 111,985 of record JAILQX010000046.1, on the reverse strand, counting down.
CTCCCATGAATCTGTATGAATCAAATGAAGTACCCTTATTCCAGTTTTTTCTCTGATCCTTATCAAGGGATACATCAAAAATATAAGGATCATGGATCATCTTGATCGATCCGTCCTTATATACGACCTCATAGGTATAATCCCTCGGCTCTTTTCCCACGATAGCTATCGCGAAGAATCCTGCTTCATCGGCCATTTCCATATTGTAGGTCTTTTTCTGTCCTTCAATATGCAGCACAACGCTTTCAGCTGTAGGTATAAACGTCTGATATAAAGTGTAAGCGGAAATATTGTGTCTTCCGAGGATCGTTTGGGGATTTCCTTCCTCTCCGTATACGATCGCCTCTATCTGGGGCCAGCTCATCATCTTATATAGCTTATCCTTCATTCCATATCCCTTTCCGAGTCATCAAAACATTCAATAAACCTGAATCTCAATGTATATCGTGTAAGAACAGACCACTTCTTAATTTGGGTTCAAACCACGTGGATTTCGGCGGCATCAGCCTTCCTTCATCGGCTACGGCAAACAATTCACGGATGCTTGTGGGATACATTGCAAATGCAACCTTGCAATCCTCCCTGCATCTCTTTTCAAGTTCCTTTAAGCCTCTTATGCCTCCGACAAAATCAATGCGGCTGTCAGTCTTGGGATCAGTTATCCCCCATATCTTTTCAAGTATATATCTGCTCAAAAATGCCACATCAAGAGAATCCACGGCGTCATCGCTCAGATACTCGCTCTTGAACGTAAGCTTATACCATTTATCCTCAATGAGCATTCCGATTTCACCTTTTTTAACCGGCTTGTATGCCACATTGCATTTTTCTATGTCACAATATTCACCGACAGCCTTTAGGAGTTCTTCATCCGTAAGTGAGGCTTTATCTTTGAGCACTCTGTTGTAATCCATTATCTCGAGCTGATTATCGGGGAAAAGAACGGACATAAAATAATCCGACTCACATCTGCCTTCATCACCGCGTTCTTCTCTTCTTTTCAATCCGACTTTAACGGCACTGGCGCATCTGTGATGGCCGTCCGCTATATAGATAGCATTCATTTGTGCAAATGAGGCCTTTAAAAAGGCTATATCTTCATCGTCATCTATAACCCAGACTCTGTGAAATACATCATCATCGGATCCGAAATCATATACAGGTTCACGATCAAGTATCTTTGAGATAAATGCATCAATATCCCCATTTGAACAAAATGAAAGGAAAATGGGACCTGTCTGCATGCCGGTAACATCTATATGGTTAAACCTGTCCTGTTCTTTTGCCACAAGTGTGTTCTCATGCTTTTTGATTATATTGTTCTGATAATCGTCAATTGATGCGCAGCCTACTATACCTGTCTGTTTTCTGCCTTTCCATTCTTCCTGATACAGATAAAAGCATTCCTTATCGTCCTGAATGAATCTGCCTTTCGCGATCCATTCCTTTAACATGCTGTCTGCTTTTGCATAAACTCTTTCGTCATATGTTGATACGGAATCGTCAAATTGAGTCTCAGCTCTGTCTATACCGAGGAAACTCAGCGGATTGGCTTTTACGACCTCCTTTGCTTCTTCTCTGTTATAAACATCATAAGGGAGTGCCGCGATCTTATCCTCAAGACCCTTTGCGGGTCTGTACGCCTTGAATGGTTTGATTTCTGCCATGATATATCCTTTCTGCCTTATTAATATTGAGGTTTTTGGGGCTGTGCAAAAGCACCCTCAAATTCAGCATTCATTTTATTTTCGTAAGCAACCGCTCTTTCCGTTGCCAGATCCATATATTTGATAAACGTATCCTCAACGGTCATCTTATGCTTCATGGCCATCTCCTGAAGGATCGGCCTTAACTTCTGGAGTTGTTCCGAGATCTGCACCTTCTGAGGATCGATATCAGGCATGACTTTGTCCGCATAATCCTGAATGGTATTCAAAAATTCTTTTTCTTCGTTTGTCATAATCATCATCTCCTTAACGTTCTAATTATAACACAAAAAAGTCCGAGATAAACTCGGACTTTTCATCATATCGGTATTATTTTACAACTCTTACTCTGTAAACACCATCGATGGCTTCAAGTTTTTTAACTATATCATCGGTAGCCGGTGTCTCTATATCGAGCATCGTATAAGCTATCTCGCCTTTTGACTTGTTGGTCATATCGGAAATATTGATGCCGCCTTCACCGAATACAGATGTGAAGCTTGCGATCATATTGGCGATATTCTTGTGGAATACGGCAATTCTTCCTGCCTTTGTGCAGATACCCATATCACACTTCGGATAGTTTACGGAATTGATGATATTACCGTTCTCAAGGTAATCTTTCATCTCCTTTACGGCCATGACTGCACAGTTATCTTCTGATTCTTCCGTTGATGCTCCGAGGTGAGGAATTATTATACATCCTTCCTGTCCTACTGTTGTGGCATTCGGGAAGTCACAGACGTACTTGCGGATCTTTCCGCTCTTTATTCCATCGATAACATCGGCTTCGTTGCAAAGAAGGTCTCTTGCAAAGTTAAGAATGATAACACCGTCCTTCATCTTTGAGATGGCTTCCTTGTTGATCATGCCCTTGGTACTATCAAGAAGCGGAACATGGATCGTGATATAATCACATTCCGCATATATATCATCAACATTGAGTACATGCTTTACATCACGGCTTAAGTTCCATGCTGCATCAACCGAAAGATAAGGATCGTATCCGTATACTGTCATTCCGAGACTCTTTGCGGCATTGGCCACCTTAACACCGATGGCGCCGAGACCGATTATACCGAGCTTCTTATCCTGGATCTCTGTACCTGCATAAGCTTTCTTTGCTTTCTCGGCAGTCTTTCCGATCTCGGGATCGCCGGCATTTTCCTTAACCCATTCGATACCGCCCGTGATATCACGGCTGGCCATGAGCATACCGGCTATAACAAGTTCCTTTACACCGTTTGCATTTGCGCCGGGTGTATTGAACACGACAATACCCTTCTGGGCACATCTGTCAAGCGGGATATTGTTTACGCCGGCACCTGCTCTTGCGATGCAGTAAAGCTTGTCCGAGAATTCCATATCATGCATTACGGCAGATCTTACAAGGATACCGTCTGCTTCATTGACATCATCGGTCTTTTCGTATTTGTTATCAAAATTATCCAATCCTACCGACGCGATCGGATTGAGGCAATTATATTTGAACATTAGTTTTCCTCCTCATATTTCTTAAGAAATTCCACGAGTGCTTCAACGCCCTCCTGAGGCATTGCATTGTAGATGGATGCTCTTAAGCCTCCGACGCTCTTGTGTCCCTTAAGATTATCAAATCCCGCAGCTTTTGTTGCGGCAACAACTGCAGCATCTTTCTCTGCACTTTCCGTTACGAAAGGAACGTTCATGAGTGAACGGAATTCCTTATCGACAGTACCGTTGAACATCTTGCTGCTGTCAAGGAAATCATAGAGAACCTTTGCTTTTTTCTTGTTGATCTCATTCATGGCTTCAAGTCCGCCAAGCTTTTTGAGATACTTAAATACCTTACCGCATACATATATAGCCCAGCAGTTTGGTGTGTTGTACATTGAACCGTTGTTTGCATGAGTATCATATCTCATATATACGGGTGTTTTGGGATCGATATCCTCTCTGATAAGATCCTCACGTATGATAACGATTGAAAGACCTGCAGGTCCTATATTCTTCTGAACGCCTCCGTAAATGATACCGTAATCGGATACGTTGCAGGGCTTGCTCAAAAACATTGAAGACTGGTCTGCCACAAGGATCTTTCCCTTTGTATTCGGAAGATCACGATATGTTGTTCCGTGGATAGTCTCATTTTCACAGATATAAACATAATCGGCATCATCATCTATCGGAAGATCTGAGCAGTCCGGAATATAACTGTAATTTCTGTCTTCGCTTGATGCGATAACATTGACCTTTCCGAACTTCTTTGCTTCTGTAGCAGCCTTTTTCGACCAGGCACCGGTTACGATATAATCAAATACTCCGTTCTTACAAAGGTTCATGGGGATCATCGAGAACTGTAATGTAGCACCGCCCTGGATGAACAATACTTTGTAATTGTCGGGAATACCCATAAGTTCGCGGATATCCGCTTCCGCTTCATCAACTATCTGCTGAAATACCTTCGATCTGTGTGACATCTCCATAACACACATACCGCTTCCCTTGTAATCAAGAAGTTCTGCCTGAATTTCCTCAAGCACAGGCAAAGGCATAGTTGCGGGACCTGCTGAAAAATTATAAACTCTGGCCACTTTTAAATCCTCCTATGTGAAAATATTATTTTTCAATATAATGAACATCGTGCATTATTTTACTTCTTTATTTTTTGTTCGTCAATGTTTTGATAAAATTTTAACAATTTTATTTATTATTGTTTGACGTCATCTTTTATTTCATCTTCATCGGAACCGTCATCAGGCTTCGGAATGAAAGCTTCCTTTTCTTCATCTGTCATAGCATCCGCAACCGCTTTTGTGTCATTTACCATTTTTCTGAATCTTATGAGCGCTACGATCATAAGGACAGCTATCACAAGGATTATTATCCCAAGTATTATCGTGCTTATCATATCTACTCCTCTCCTTTCGGTATATCCGTAACACCGTTTTTCTCAAGTGAATACACTATCACAGGTGTACCGATCTCAACGTTGGCATATATCTTTTCCATGGCCTCAAGCGGTGTGTTTATACACCCGTGTGAGCCATTATATCTGTATTCGTCTCCACCGTATTTGCTCCTCCATGATGCATCATGTATCCCTATCGCTCCCTGGATCGCCACCCAGTATTTGACAAAACTGTGCCATGTCGGGCCCGTGAGCCATTTGTTAGGTATCTTTGTATATACGAACACGACTCTTGGGTCTGTTCCGCCATGGTAAAGACTTCCTGAAGTTATCGGTGTATCGACGAAAATCTCTCCGTCAACATAGTACCAAAGATGCTGTTCATCGAGGCTTATCTCTATGAAGGTATCCCCAAAATCATTCTTTTCCTTGTATTTGGCCGCTTCTATAAGGTATTCGCAGGTCCTTGTGCTTCGTTCACTGTCGCTGTTTACGAATTCCTTAAACCATTCTTCTTCTTTTGTTATATTTATCTTATTTCCGTAATTGCCTTTTTTTACATAAACCCATTTACCACTATGTGTCTTGAAATACTTGTTATTTAAAGTATTGTACATCAGAAGCAGATCATCGATATACTCTACTGCCCTGTCCTCATCAATGTCAAAATCGATATATTTTCTGACCATATCCGGTGTATTGAACATAGTTACGGGGGTATCTGTTTCACATAAGAGACATGCCCAGTCATACGGGGATATCTTTACTATATCGCGGCCGAAGCTGTACGTTACCTTCTTGTTCTGAATCCTGTTTATCTTATCAAAAAGATCAACAAGTTCTTTTTCATCCGCAGTATAGGACGGTGTATCATAAAATGTTTCATCCGCTGATATGTCAAAAGCACCTTTCAATAATTCATTTCTGACATAAACGTAAAAAGGCTCAGTCTTCAAGACAGCATGTTTATTATCCTCAAGGGCATATCCTTCATCAGTGAGCCTTATGACAACATTCTGGCTTCCCTGTGTCTTGCTGCCAACCTCAAGTTTGCCGTAAGAATCTGCAAACATATCTTTATCCAGCAAATAAGTCGGTGATATCTCGTATTCGCTGTTTTTATTAATATAAAGCATCCACACAAAGGGATTCTGTCTGTTCATTATTTCGTTCAAGCCTGCAGTATAATCAACATTTAGTCCGGCTGATTTCGTATCCAGCAGATAATCTTCCTCATCCGTATGTATCACGGCTGTATGATACTCATAAGCATCCGTAAGTATCCTGTTTGCTTCGTCAACATTTAACCCCGTACAATACTGCCCGTTAATCACTGTTCCGAATATGAATTTATGCTTCCCGGATCCGGAAAGGTCAGTATAATAACATGCCGGGCCCAAATAGATCAGGCCCAGCAGTATGATAAACGAACCGATAATGATTATAAACTTCAGTTTTTTTCTGTTCATGGGATAAACCGTTTATTTTTTGAAAGAAGATCCTTTTCATCAAATGCATCCGATATCGGTGCTCCTGCGGGAACCATAGGGAATACGCTTTCATCCTTCTCGATCATACAATTTAGAAGTACTGGTCTTTTCTGTTCTATAGCATTTTTAACAGCCGGATATACATCTTCCTTCTTTGTGATGAGTACCGCATCGCATCCGAGGCCTTCCGCTACCTTGCAGAAATCCACCTTATCCTCAAGGACTGTATTGGAATATCTCTTATCATAGAACAATGTCTGCCACTGTCTGACCATACCGAGAACATGATTGTTTATAACCACCTGTATGATAGGAATATTGTATCTGCTGGCAGTTGCAAGTTCATTCATGTTCATACGGAAGCATCCGTCACCTGCTATATTGATGCATACCTTATCGGGATTACCCACCTGTGCACCGATGCATGCTCCGAGACCGTATCCCATCGTACCAAGGCCACCGCTTGAAAGGAAGGTACGCGGTTTTGTATAGTGATAGAATTGTGCTGCCCACATCTGATGCTGTCCTACATCGGTCGTAATGATGGCTTTTCCGTCTGTAGCCTTGTCGATCTGTTCGATTATATAAGGACATGTAAGCTTATCTTCATGATATGTGAGCGGATAATCGGTTTTAAGCTTTCTGATATAATCCATCCACTCTTTATGATCCTGTTTAGTAAGCTTTTTGAGTACCTCGGTAAGGCTTACCTTAAGATCTCCCACAAGACATGCTGTGGTTTTGATGTTCTTATTTATCTCGGCCGCATCGATATCAAAATGAAGCACTTTTGCATTTTTTGCAAACTTCTTCGCATTGCCGGTCACTCGATCGGAGAATCTGGCACCCAGAGCTATAAGAAGATCACACTCTGTAACACCGAAATTGCTGGCCTTTGTTCCATGCATACCGATCATACCCGTATATCTGTCGGAATATCCATCAAATGCGCCTTTGCCCATGAGTGTATCACAGACAGGTGCGTCTATCATGTCGGCAAGTTCGGCAACTTCATCTGAAGCACCCGATATTATGGCACCGCCTCCGACATATATGAAAGGTTTTTTTGCTTTTTTTATAAGTTCTACGGCTTTATCAACATCTGCCTCGGTAAATCTTTTTTCCGGCTCTGCCTTTGATATCTTCACGGGCTTATAATCACACAAAGCGGCCGTTACATCCTTTGTGATGTCCACAAGGACAGGTCCCGGTCTGCCATTTCTTGCGATATCAAACGCTCTCCTTATCGTCTTTGCAAGTATCTTAACGTCTTTTACGATAAAACCGTGTTTTGTTATGGGCATGGTCACACCCGCTATATCAACCTCCTGAAAGGTATCCTTTCCGAGAAGAGGCAGATTTACATTTGCCGTTATCGCGACCATCGGTACAGAATCCATATAAGCCGTAGCAATACCTGTGACAAGATTTGTTGCACCCGGACCGCTGGTAGCCATACATACACCTACCTTTCCGGTGCTTCTCGCATATCCGTCAGCAGCATGTGCAGCCCCCTGCTCATGACTGGTCAGAACATGCTTTATCTCTGGATGCTTGTAAAGAGCATCGTAAATATTGAGTATGGTTCCTCCGGGATATCCGAATACCGTATCAACGCCCTGTTCCTTTAAGCATTCAATAACTATTTCCGAACCTGTTAATTGCATATCTTCCTCCATGCCTTTATTTTACTTCAAGTACGGCTCCTCTGTTGCCGCTTGTGACCATTGCCGTATATCTCTTAAGATAACCTGATGTTATCTTCGGTTCCTTCGGCTGCCATTTTGCTTTTCTTGCTGCCATCTCCTCATCGGAGATCCTTGCATTGATCTTGTGTGCGGGAATATCTATATCGATAATGTCTCCTTCTTCGATAAATGCGATCGGACCGCCCACAGCCGCTTCAGGAGACACATGACCTATGCTGGCGCCACGGCTCGCTCCGGAGAATCTGCCGTCTGTGATGAGAGCAACACTGCTTCCAAGGCCCATACCTGCAATGGCACTGGTGGGATTGAGCATCTCTCTCATGCCGGGACCTCCCTTAGGTCCTTCATATCTGATAACAACAACATCGCCTTCAACTATCTTGCCGCCCTTTATGGCTGCGATCGCATCTTCTTCACAGTCAAATACTCTTGCCGGACCTGAATGAACGAGCATCTCGTCAACTACAGCCGAACGCTTTACAACGCAGGTATCGGGAGCGATATTTCCGGAAAGGACAGCGATACCGCCCACTTCGGAATACGGATCGTCGAGAGGTCTGATAACTTCTTTGTTTAAGATCTCACAACCGGCTATATTTTCCGCTACCGTCTTGCCTGTTGCCGTTATAAGATCGGTCTTTAAAAGTCCTTTCTTGTCAAGTTCATGCATTACGGCATAAACTCCGCCCGCTTCGTTCAATTCTTCCATATAGGTATGACCTGCAGGTGCAAGATGACAGAGATTGGGAGTCTTTGCACTTAATTCATTGCAGACACTGATATCAAGGTCAATCCCGCATTCATGCGCTATTGCAGGAATATGCAACATCGTATTAGTAGAACAGCCGAGAGCCATATCAACTGTAAGAGCATTGATAAATGCATCCTTTGTGAGGATGTCTCTTGGCCTGATATTTTTTTCAAGCAATTCCATAACCTTCATTCCGGCATGCTTTGCGAGTCTGATCCTCTCTGAATAAACTGCAGGAATTGTTCCGTTTCCCTTAAGTCCCATACCGATCGCTTCAGTAAGACAGTTCATCGAATTGGCTGTATACATACCTGAGCATGAACCGCATGTCGGACATGCTTTATTTTCAAATTCTGTAAGCTTTTCAAGTGTGATCTTTCCCGCCGCTTCAGCTCCTACTGCTTCAAACAGGCTTGAAAGGGAAGTCTTTTTTCCGTCGACTCTTCCTGCGAGCATGGGACCCCCGCTGACAAATACAGTCGGTACATTTACACGTGCCGCAGCCATCAAGAGTCCGGGAACATTCTTATCACAATTCGGGATGCATACCATGGCATCAAATCTGTGTGCTTCCATCATACATTCGGTACTGTCCGCGATCAGATCTCTTGTAACCAGGGAATACTTCATCCCTACATGTCCCATTGCGATACCGTCACAAACCGCGATCGCAGGGAACATCACGGGTGTTCCTCCGGACATTGCGATACCCATCTTAACAGCTTCGGCTATCTTATCCAGGTTCATATGACCGGGAACTATTTCATTGTATGAACAGACAACCGCTACTATCGGCCTGTCAAGTTCCTCCTTTGTATAACCCAGAGCATTGTACAAAGATCTGCCCGGAGCCTGCTGTTTTCCGCATTTTGCTTCTTCACTACGCATAATCAAACATCCTCCAATTTATATTCTTTCCGTTACAAGGTCTCCCATCTGAGAGCATGATACCTTCTTTAAACCTTCAACAAATATGTCACCGGTCCTGAATCCTTCGTCAAGGACCTTATTTATGGCTCTTTCGATCGCATCCGCTTCATTGCCCAGACCGAATGAGAATCTTAACATCATTGCTGCACTCAAAATTGTCGCAAGAGGATTTGCTATGTTGAGCCCCGCTATATCGGGTGCCGAACCGTGACTGGGTTCATAAAGTCCGAATTTGCTGTCATTCATAGATGCACTTGCGAGCATACCGATGGAACCGGTTACCATGCTGGCTTCGTCGGAAAGTATGTCGCCAAACATATTCTCTGTCAATATGACATCAAATTGCGTGGGATCTTTTACGAGCTGCATCGCGCAATTGTCAACCAGCATATGTTCAAGTGTAACATCCGGATAATCCTCCGCAACCTCATTGACTGTCTTTCTCCAGAGTCTTGAGCTGTCCAGTACATTGGCTTTATCAACGCTTGTTACCTTATTTTTTCTGGCTCTTGCGACCTCAAACGCCTTGATCGCGATCCTTCTGATCTCAGTCTCGCTGTATTTTAATGTATCGATAGCTGTAACAATGCCGTTTTCCGTAACGGTTTTTCTTTCTCCGAAATACAAACCGCCCGTCAATTCTCTCATGATGAGCATATCAAAGCCCTTATCCGCCATCTCTCTTTTGAGGGGGCATGCATCCGCAAGTTGCGGGAAAAGCACTGCAGGTCTTAAGTTTGCGAACAGATTCAATGATTTTCTGATCTTTAACAGTCCGGCTTCGGGTCTTTTTGAAGGCTCGATCTTATACCAGGGGGATGTGTTTGGATCCCCTCCTATGGAGCCCATGAGCACAGCATCGCTTGCTTTGCATGTTTCAATGGCTTCATCCGTAAGTGAGGTGCCGTGTACATCGATAGAAGCGCCTCCCATAAGTACATCGGTATAATCGATCTTGTGGGAATATACGCTGCAAACCCTGTCTAAGACCTTTATCGCCTCATTAACGATCTCAGGTCCTATTCCGTCGCCTCTTATAACAGCAATTTTCATATCCATATCATTTTCTCCTGTATGTATAAAAAAGGCCGCAAGTTACCGGCCTTTTTATTTGTTACACCTTATTGCTTAACAATTAATCATGATTTGCTTTTTCAATCTGCTTTATAGCGCTCTTTTCCATTGGGATACGGCAGTTTTTGTTGTTGCCGAATTCGACTATGACCGAATCATCGGTAATATCAATGAGAACACCGTAAAAACCGCTTGTTGTAAGAACTGTATCGCCTATCTCCATATCATTCTGCATGGCAGTAAGTCTCTTCTGCTCCTTTTTCTGAGGTTTGATCAATATAAAATAGAAAAATACGGCGATAGCTATAACATATATTACAAGGATAACTCCGCTTCCCGCAGTCTGTCCCGCTTCGGCAGCGGCAGTTTCATTTGCCAGTAACAATAAATTCATAAATACCTCCATAGGGCTTAACCCGATAATATTTGCACAAAAGACATAATACACGAAATATGTCCAATAAACAAGTGAAAATACTTTAATTTATATTTCGTTATCCTTCGCCGTGTTCATCATATCGATCTTCTGCTTTTTATACTCCTTGAAATGATCCTTCTCAATGGCATCCCTTATCTCTTCCATCATGGTATTGTAAAAATACAGATTATGGAGAACGCATAATCTCATACCGAGCATTTCTCCGGATTTAAGCAGATGTCTGATATATGCCCTCGTGAAATTTTTGCACGTCGGGCAGTCACAGCCCGGTTCTATCGGTCTTGTATCAAGTTCGTATTTTTTGTTAAATAGATTGATCTTTCCTTTGTTCGTATACAGATGTCCGTGTCTTCCGTTTCTGCTGGGATACACGCAGTCAAAGAAATCCACACCTCTGTCGACCGCTTCAAGTATGTTCTGCGGAGTACCGACACCCATCAGATAAGTCGGCTTGTCTGTGGGAAGATGATCAACGACGGCATCAAGTATCCTGTACATATCCTCGTGCGATTCACCGACAGCGAGACCGCCTATCGCATATCCGTCAAGGTCAAGCTCGGATATGGCTTTTGCGTGTTCTATCCTGATATCTTCAAATATGGCACCCTGGTTTATTCCGAACAAAAGCTGGTTTTTATTGATCGTATCTTCAAGAGTGTTCAGTCGCTCCATCTCGGTTTTGCACCTTTTCAGCCACCTTGTCGTACGTTCCACACTTGGCATTACATATTCTCTTGAAGCAAGTGCCGGCGGACATTCATCAAATGCCATCGCTATCGTAGAAGCAAGGTTGGACTGTATCCGTATGCTCTCCTCGGGTCCCATGAAGATGATCCGGCCGTCAACATGAGAATGAAAGGTCACGCCTTCCTCTTTGATCTTGCGCAAACCTGCCAGCGAGTATACCTGAAAGCCGCCCGAATCAGTAAGTATAGGCTTATCCCAGTTCATGAACCTGTGTAAGCCTCCGAGTTTTTTTACGATCTCATCTCCCGGTCTTACGTGAAGATGATATGTATTTGAAAGCTGGACCTGCGTCTTTATCTGTTGCAGGTCTGTCGTGGAAACAGCTCCCTTTATGGCTGCCGCAGTACCCACATTCATAAATACAGGCGTCTGTATGACGCCGTGTACTGTAGTAAACTGAGCCCTTTTGGCTTTACCGTCTTTATGTAGGATCTTATATTCTTCCATCGATCACTCCGAAATAAGTTTATGGAAAATAATACAATTCGGTTTCTGAACCTTTATCTCTTTATGGTTCATCATGATAACATTCTTTTCAAGATCTACTTTAAAAAATGTCATCGTATCAGATTCATGATTAAGACTTACAAGATGTCTGTTGTCCGGGAAAAGGCAGGCATCCTTCGGATAATCCCCGCTGATCGGCAGACAGAACTTCTTGTCAAGCAGACCGCTCTCTTCATCGATCCCGTAAAGAACAACGCTGTTATCACCCGAATTTGTTGTCAGAAGGTATTTGAAATCCTCACTCAGATTAAGTGCACTGGCTGCCGAACCGGTTGCATGATAATCATTCAGTGTGGAAACGGTCTGGATCTTCTCAAACTCGGGGATATCTCCCTTAAGTGAGTAATCATAGACATCGATTATATTCTTTATCTCATGGACGATATACATCTTGGAGCCGTTCTTCGAGAACTTGATATGTCTCGGAGCCGATTCCTGTTCACTGTGGATTATATCCGCAAGCTTTAATTTGCCTGTTGCAAAATCTACGGTATAAACATCAACATAGTCCATTCCAAGATCAGCCGCACAGAGATATCTGTTATCCCTTGTCATCTTGACACAGCTGACATGCGGTCTGAAATTACGTTCTGCTATATTTCCCCAGCCTTTATGGAATATCTCATCACAGATCTCTCCGACCGAGCCGTCTTCCTTTAATCTTAATACCGTTATCTTGCCGTCATGATAGCCCGCCACAAAAAGATATCTGTCCGTGTAATCCGTCGAAAGGTAACAGCCTCTCATACCGTTGATCGGAGCATTTCCGAGAACCGTGAGCATTCCGTCCTGTTCGATCCTGTATGCCTCAACACCGAAATCGGTTATTGAATAAAGATATTTTCTGTTGTGTGAAATGGTCACATATGAGGAATTGGTTATCTTGACCTTATCCTTTTCTATGAGATAACCGTTTTCCATATCCACATCATAAATGTGTATACCGAAATTGTCTCCCTGTGTATATGTGGATACATAAGCAACATATTTATCGCTCATCACAACCTCCGTGAAATATTTATCTGTGTAAAGTAAATTTGTTTATTATAAGTAATATGATCAATTGCAATATGATGAACAGACAGCTGACAAAGATCACCGCATTCTCTATAAGCTGTGAAGGGAACAGGCTGATAACGTAACCGTTGGCTGCGTTTGCCGGTCCTCTTCCGTTCAATATAACGGTAGCCGCAAAGCCTTCCATAAAGGTTGAAGGATTGATCTTGACATAAAGCATGATCAACATCGTCGCCAGAATAATGATCCCCCAGAAAACAGCAAATACATTTCTTAAGATCCTCGCCCGGCTCTCCGCTATCACAAACACAAAAAGCGCTATCGATATCACGGACATAGCCATTGCTATCCTTCTGAACAGGACTATCTTATTGTGGTAATCATAAATGTCCGCAACCTCTTCATCGGAAAAGAAATTAACGTCCTTGTTTTTAATGTTTACCGTCATCTGAGGCTCCGCCCCTTTTTTAAGTCCGTTTATAAGATGCTCGATCGCCGAATGGAGCTCGTTTTCAGTAATACCGATGTTTTGCGCTACCCCGGCGGTTGTGCAGTTCTTTTCAAAATACCTGACGGTAAAAACTCCGAAATAAAGAGAAAAAAATATAGATGCGATCATAAATGATATCGTGCCTATAACAGAAAGGACCGCTGAGAGTGCCGTTATGGCACCGCGATTGGATCTTCTGCCATAATACTCCATTGTTTTTCCTCCTTTATTCATTTTGTAAATATATCCAAAAATATTTTAGCATAAGCGAAATTGTCAGACAACTGATAAAAAGAATTTAATCATTGTATTTATCTGCTTTTTTTGTATAATTTATCTTGATACGCAAATTGTACGGAGGGTATGTAATTGAGCAAACATTTGATAGATCTTGAACACATAACAAAATCCTTTGGTTCCAACGTCGTTTTGGACGATCTCAATCTTTATATAAGGGAGAATGAATTTCTGACACTGCTGGGTCCAAGCGGATGCGGAAAGACTACAACTCTGCGGCTTATCGGCGGTTTTGAAACACCCGATAAAGGCAGAATACTGTTTGACGGCATTGATATAACCAATATCCCTCCGCATAAAAGGCAGCTCAATACCGTCTTCCAGAAATATGCCCTGTTCACACATATGAACATTGAAGATAATATAGCCTTTGGACTTAAGATAAAGGGAAAGACGGACAAATACATCAAGGATAAGATCGAATATGCACTTAAACTCGTTAATCTCTCGGGCTACGGAAAAAGAATGCCGGATTCGCTCTCGGGCGGCCAACAGCAGAGGATCGCGATAGCCAGAGCTATAGTTAACGAGCCCAAGGTACTTCTGCTTGATGAACCTCTCGGTGCTCTCGATCTAAAGCTTCGTCAGGATATGCAATATGAACTCATCCGTATGAAAAAAGAGCTGGGTATCACATTTATATATGTAACTCATGACCAGGAAGAAGCCCTGACCATGTCTGATACCATAGTTGTCATGAATCAGGGATACATCCAGCAGATCGGTACTCCCGAAGATATATATAACGAACCCGAAAATGCATTTGTTGCTGATTTCATCGGTGATTCCAATATCATAGATGCCACCATGATCCACGATAAGCTTGTATCATTTCTTGGTGCAAGATTCGACTGTGTGGATGTCGGATTCGGTGAAAATAAGCCTGTCGACGTTGTTTTAAGGCCTGAGGATATCATTCTTTGCAAGCCTGAGGAAGGAACGATCACCGGTGAAGTGACGCATCTGATATTTAAAGGCGTTCATTATGAGATGGAGGTCATGACGGAGGGCTATGAAATGCTCGTTCATTCAACGACCATGTCCCCCGTAGGCACAAAGGTCGGCATAAAAGTCGATCCGTTCAACATACAGATCATGCACAAGCCCGAAAGTGAGGACGAGGAGGCCGTTGGCGTTGAAGAATAAAGCAAAACTTTTAGCCGCTCCTTATTCGGTATGGGCCATAGCCTTCATCCTGATACCTCTCGCGATGATATTTTATTACGGTCTTACGGATCGCAGCGGAGCATTTACATTTGAGAATATAATAAGCATCACCACTGCCGAACATTCCAAGGCACTTATCCTTTCGTTGTTCTTATCTCTGATCAGCACCGTGATCTGCCTTTTACTCGGTTATCCTCTTGCGATGGTGCTTACAAAGATAGGCAGGAATTCTCACAGTCTTATAGTTTTCATATTCATATTGCCCATGTGGATGAATTTTCTGCTCAGAACTCTTGCATGGCAGACATTGCTCGAAAAGACCGGCGTGATCAACAACATATTGAACATTCTGGGTCTGCCTTCGCTAAATATCATCAATACAAGCTATGCGATAGTACTCGGCATGGTCTATAACTTCCTGCCGTTCATGGTACTCCCGTTATACAATTCTCTTACAAAGATAGATACGAATGTCATCAATGCCGCCCACGATCTGGGCGCAAACGATGTCACAACATTCATAAAGATAACTTTACCGCTGTCAGTACCCGGCATAATAAGCGGTGTGACAATGGTATTTATCCCTGCCCTCACAACTTTCGTAATAAGTAACCTGCTCGGCGGAAGCAAGATACTTCTTATCGGAAATGTGATCGAACAGCAGTTTACCCAGGCTTCAAACTGGAACCTCGGCAGCGGCTTGAGCATCGTGCTGATGCTGTTTATTGTTGTAAATATGATAATAACTGCCGTATTTGATAAAGACGGGGAGGGAACGATGTTATGAGAAAGGCTTTAAGAAGATTTTATCTCATACTGATGTTAATATTCTTATATGCTCCCATTGCAACATTGATCGTATTATCGTTCAATTCAAGTAAAACAAGGGCAAAATGGGGTGGGTTTACTTTTAAATGGTACGTCTCTCTTTTCAGGAATTCCGATATAATGGAAGCACTTTATACCACGATCAGTATCGCATTGCTCTCAAGTATCATAGCCGTGATCATCGGACTTATAGCCTGTGTAGGATTAAATGCCATGAAAAAGACATCAAGGAGCATAATGATGGGTATCACCAATATCCCGATGCTAAATGCCGATATAGTTACAGGTATAAGTCTCATGCTGTTATTTTTAAGCATGGGTCTCAAATTCGGTTTCGGAACGATCCTGCTCAGTCATATCACATTCAATATCCCTTATGTGATATTGAGCATAATGCCGAGATACAAGAACATAAACCAGTCAACCTTCGAAGCCGCGCTCGATCTCGGAGCCACAGGTTTTCAGGCATTTTTTAAGGTCATCCTTCCGGATCTGTTCCCCGGTATACTCTCAGGCTTTCTTCTTGCATTTACCATGAGTCTGGATGATTTCATAATCACGCATTTCACCAAAGGTGCAGGCATCAATACATTAAGCACGAAGATCTATACCGAAGTCAAGAAAGGTATCAAACCCGAGATGTATGCGCTTTCAACGCTCATATTTGTTACGGTCATGATATTGCTCATCCTAATCAACAAACCAGATAAGGATGATAATCTCAAACCTTATACACCCACATAAAAAGAGCCGGTCCAGCTGACCGGCTCTTCTTTTATCCTTAATATGATTTGATCTCTTCCCACTTTGAGTTATACATTTCATCCCCTTCTTCACCGAGATAAATATATGTCTCAAGATCGTCATATTGACTCAGATCGGGGAATGCGATCTCTGAATTCTTAATATCCTCATCCTCGATCAGCTCTCTGGCTGCATCGTTGGGAGTTGAATAGGTTATATATTCAAAGTTCTTGAGTGCGATGTCGCCTCTGCACATGAAATCTATAAACTTCTCTGCATTTTCTTTGTTCTGACAGTTTTTCGGGATTACCCAGCAATCGATCCAGACATTTGTACCTTCCTTCGGAATGACATATTCAAGATCTGCATTTTCACGCTGTGTATAAATGGCTTCGCCCGAATAGATTACTCCGAGTGCAGCCTCACCGCCTATCATCTTATCCCTTACCTGATCCACTACATAAGCCTGGACTATGGGTTTCTGGGCTATAAGATCGTTCTTGGCCTTTTCAAGCTCATTTTCATCCAATGTGTTCATTGAATATCCGTTTTTTTTCAAAGCGACCATAAATGCATCTCTTACGGAATCCTGCATCAGAATGTTATCGGCATATTTTTCATCCCAGAGAACGTTCCAGCTGTCAACGGGATCATCGACCATGGTCTTGTTGTAAAGGATACCTACCGTACCCCAGCAATAAGGAACTGCATATTTGTTTCCCGGATCGAACTCCGTGCTCTGGTCATAATACTGTGCACCTATATTCTTCTTTGCATTGGGTACCTTTTCCCAGTCTATAGGTGCGAGCATATCGTTATCGATAAGCTTCTTGATCATGTAATCGGAAGGACAGATGACATCGTAAACGGATGCACCGCTCTCGATCTTGGGATACATGATCTCATTGGTCTCAAATTCGTCATATACAACCTTTATATGCGTCTCCTCCTCAAAGGCCGTCAGCGTTTCGGGATCGATATATTCACCCCAGTTGTATACATAGACGGTAGAATCTTCGGCAGTTTTGCCGCAGCCTGAAAGTGCGAGCACTGACAGTGCCATGAATAAAAGTAATTTTTTCTTCAATTCTTTCCCCTCCAAAATTTATGCAATGATTAATATATATTTTTTTGCATAAAATTGCAATGGAAAATTAAGAAGTTTCAAGTTTCTTTCTATATTCCTCACAAAATTCAAGACACAATTCCAAGTTTTCTTTTTTGTCAAACTCTTTTTTTCTTGGTAAAACCTGATTTTTTAAAAAATCAAAGGTTTCTTTTTCGCCTTTAACGGCAAGCATGTTCAAAAACAGTTCAAGAAACGCTTTTGTCTTCGGATGAAGCGGCGCAGGTTCCTTTCCGCTGTTATAATACTCGAGCGCCGAACGCTGTGTATATTCAGCTCCTCTGTAAACCTTGCATGCAGCGATCCTGTCGATCAGCATCTCACAGATGTATCTTATCGGCATTGGACACGGTAGCATCCCGTGCAGACCTGGATTCGGAGAATGAAGGCTGTAATCTATCCAGTATTCGTAATGATGCCTGTTCCTGCCTTTATGATGCAGCCATGAAGCAGAATACCCCTTATCTTCTCTTTCCGCGACATTCGGGCTTCTGGTTCCCTGAAAATATCTTACACCGACCAAGAATTCCGTCGGGCTGTATTTGCTCAGATCGTGTGTCAATCCCTGATAATACAGGCCTATCGCAAAACAGCCTTTCCTGACAAGTCGTCTGTGTCTGTTTACTGTCTTAAGATGTCCCCAAAAGTTCATTTTTCTTTCCGAGCATAATCACAATGCTTCGCTCCTTAACGGATATTCTTGACATATCATCTTTTTTTATGGTCACAAAACCGCTCTTGTCGGTATTTACAAGTATTTCCCAACTGTACTTTGACGGTATCTCCGGTATGGCAAAATCGTGGGCAGACCAGTGCATGTTGACCGCAACATATATAAATACATCATCTCCGGCATAATTGCCGTCATAAAGCATTCCGAACTGTCTGCTTAACGGATCCGCATCGACAACCCACGGCTCTTCGCCGTGAAATGACAGATCCGGATAGCCGCATTCAAGATAATCGTTCATCTTGAAGCTTTCCGGTCCGTGCAATATACTAAAGCGTTTTCTCATATCGATCATATAACGCATGAAATCATATATATCCCTGTTTTTTTCCAGATCCTTCCAGTTTACCCAGGTAACGGCATTGTCATGACAATAGGGATTGTTATTGCCCTTTTGGCTCCTTCCGAATTCATCTCCCGCTACTATAAGCGGTGTGGATCTTGACAGCATATTCAGGATTATGGCATTTCTTATCTGCTTGTTCCTTAAGGTCCTGACGGATTTTTTATTTGTAGGTCCTTCAAAGCCGCAGTTCCATGAACCGTTGTAGGGTGAACCGTCCCTGTTATTTTCCCCGTTATCCTCGTTATGCTTTCTGTCATAGCTGACCGTATCCATCAGTGTGAAGGTATTGCCGTGCGAGAAGAAATGCACATCACCGATCTTTGCCGGTACATGCTTCATATAATTGAGAACTGCAGGTATCATGCCCTCATCGGACTTGATGAAACGCCTCATGTCGTACATATATTTGTCATTACAAAGCGCAAGGTTTTTATAATCCGGAACTGTCCCGCGCTCGTAAATATCATCAACTGGAACATGATCGCACATGATCTTCGTATTCGCCAGCATAGGCTCCGTACCGAGCAGCGAAAGCAGGACCTCACCCATGAGATGGAATCCGTCAACGTGATATTCCTGCATCCAGAACTTGAGGACCTCAAATATATATCCCTGTTTGATATTGGACGGGAAATAAAACTGCATTATGACCTCTATACCGGCCTTATGCAGCGCTTTTACCATATCCTTGAAGGAAATGTCGGCTCTTTTACCCTTTGCAGCAAATGAACCCTTTGGCGCGAAATAAAAACTGTCCTTATAACCCCAGTAGTTGAGCTTTATCTCTTCAGGTTCGTAAGGCCCTATCGCGAATTCATCCTTCGGTTCTTCCTTCGGGGCGTATTCGACGAAATTATACGCTGGCATCATCTCTATCGCCGTTACACCGAGTTCCTTCAGATAATCGATCTTCTCGACTATGCCTTCAAATGTTCCCGGATAATGGACTTTACTGCTTGAATGTCTCGTAAAGCCTCTTACATGCAGGCAGTAAAAAATAGATCTGTTAAAAGGTATCAGCGGATGAGCATCATCCTCCCAATCATAATTATCCGAATAAAATCCCGAACGCAGTCTGTCCGGGAGTTTTCCCCATCTGTCATTGCCAAGGACCTGCTTCGAATAAGGATCGTTTATGATCTTATCGCCGATATAGAAATTATATTCACAGTTCATAAGATCGATACCGGACACTTTCATGCATCTTACGTTACCGACTTTATTTGAACAGCAAAATGAGAGTTTTTCACTTGTTTTCTTTTTTCTGTTATAGATTATGACTCCACAGGTCTCGTCGGTACTCATTACAACGGCAAAATTCACCGTGTCTTCCCCGACGACCGTAGCACCCATGGGATACGGCTTGCCATATGAAATCTTCATGTTTTTCTGCATATCTATCCTCATGTATGAACAACTGACTTATATATTCTATCACAAAGAATTGTCTCTTACTATTGAAAAACCTTAATTTATTCTGTACAATCTCATTGTCAGTTTATATACAAGGAGGAGTTTTTATGATAAACGAAGCACCCGATGAGGAAATGAAAGTTGAACTGAGTCTGGAGGACGGACAGACGGTCATGTGTGAGGTCATAACGATCCTTGAGGTCGAAGGCCGTGAATATATCGCTTTGATGCCCGAGAACAATAATGACGGGGATGAGCAGGATGTATGGTTCTATGCTTACAGCGAGAATCCCGACGACCCCAACGAAGAACCTGAACTCAGCTACATAAGTGATGATGAGGAATATGAAAAGGTGTGCGATGCCTTTGATGAATTCCTTGATGATTGCGAATTCGATGAAGAATAAGACTGCGGACCGATTTAGTATCGGTCCGTTTTTTTCTTAAGCGGATATAAAAATCTGCTCATCATTCCCTTTCTGTTTTCTTCTGTATATGTCAGATAAAGTCTCTTTTTTGCCCTTGTTGCAGCAACATAGAGCATCCGCCTCTCTTCTTCAAGTTCCTCCTCTGTAACGCTTTTGACTCCGGGTACCTTGCCTTCATTGAGCCCCGGCAGGAACACGTTATCGAACTCCAATCCCTTTGAAGCATGATAGGTCATTATATATATACCTTCGGTGCTTATCTCAAATGAATCGTCCACATGATTGTTTCTTTCAAATTCCTTTACATGTTCAAGCATTTTTTCCTTACTCGGAAAGTTTTTTAGCATTACTGCCATGTTATCCGCCATATCAAGATATTTTCCGGCGTCCTCTCCGTAAGCCGAACATAAGTAACTGTTATAGCCTATGACATTTCTCATATAATTAAAAGCACAGTACATATCCATGCCCTTAAGCATTTTAATGTCTTTCGCAAGCTTATCTATGATCTTTTTCATATAGGCTTTATCCCTGTATATCTCATACAGTTCTTCAAAGGTTATATATTCTTTTACTATGAGCCTTGAGGACATATATCTGACCGGTTTGTTCATGACTGCCGTCAGATCATGTACATCCATACTATCCATATTTGCCGCAAGGTTGAGATAATGTACGAAATCCCTGAATATCTCATTATCATACGGATTTACGAACTTTTGTCTGATCTTACAAGGGATCTTTTTTAGGCAGAGCTTTTCATAAAGCAATCCTGCAGCATTGTTTGTTCTGTAAAGTATGGCCGTATTGCCGCTCTCCATGTCTTTCAATCTGTCAATGATATACTCGGTTTCATTTTCTTCATTTTTGAAACTCTTCAGTACGATATCATCGCCTGCGGGATTATCGGTATATATATTTTTCCGGTATCTGTTTTTATTTGCCTCGATGATACGTGCTGCCGCATCCACTATAGCTCTGTCCGAACGGTAATTACACGAGAGCCTGTAGATTTTTGCATCTTTAAAAATATCGGAAAAATTCATCATGATATCGGGTCTGGAGCCCCTGAAGCTGTATATGGCCTGATCATCGTCTCCTACGGCGAAAATATTACGTTCTTCATCAAGAAGCAGTCTGATTATATCCAGCTGGATCTTATTGATATCCTGGAATTCGTCAATCAGTATAAACCTGAAAAGCTTACGGTATGCAATGAGTGCTCCCTCGTTTTCTTTAAGATAGGATCTGCACATCAACAGCATATCCTCAAAATCAAGGAGCGAAGATGCATTCATTCTGTCGGTGTATTCGGTGAAGATCTCTTCAAACTGTTCATGTGTCATGTCCACGGTATCAGTTTTATCTTCAGAAAGTCCCGAATTTTTGTAATAGGCTATCCTCATAAGAAGTGTATCGAGATACTCCGTTTCGGTATTAGAGTCTGCATCGATATCGCAGAGTACTCCCTTGAGGATGCTTCTTCTGTCATTCTGTGTTGCTATATTTCTTTTTGTGATATTGTTTTTTTTGATTATGTTATAAAAAACTGAATGAAATGTTCCGAAATGTACGGGAAGATCGTTTCCCGTCAATGTGTTAAAACGAGACTGCATATTTATCGCAGCTGTCTTCGAAAAGGTAATAACAAGGATATTTTGCGGATCGATATGTTTTTGTGTTATCAGATATTCAAGCCTGGATACGATAACCTTCGTTTTACCGCTTCCCGGACCCGCTATGACTAGTGCAGGTCCGGTAAAGTGGGTTATAGCTTTTATCTGTTCATCGGAAAACTCAGACCGAGAGTTTGTCAATACCGATCTTTATCCTTTTTAAGGTTTCTTCCTTGCCGAGAAGCTCCATTAGTTCGCTGGCTCCGGCAGGAGTCATCTGCTTGCCAGACACAGCCGTTCTGACAGGCCATAAAACATATCCGTTCTTATATCCTTTTTGTTCGGCATAGCCGGTAAGCGTTGCATACAATGCATCATTGCCGAAATCTTCCTGCGCTTCGAGTATCGGATAAAGATCCTTAAGCACGGCAAGTGACGATCCGGCATCGGTCTTCATCTTTTTATGTGTATACATCTCCGTATCATAATCGGGAAGCTCATCAACAAAATCTATGAGTGCCGGTATGTCAGGAAATACCTCGATCCTGGTCTTGACCCAAGTCGCAAGAGTCTTTTTGTTGACATCACTCTTGACCGCTTCGTCTATGTAAGGCATAGCCTTCTCAATAAAAGCATCAAAATCCATCATCTTGATGTATTCACCGTTCATCCATTTAAGCTTGGTGTAGTCAAATACGGCGGGCGATTTACTGATCCTGTGATAATCGAATTCTTTTATCAGCTCATCAAGTGAGAATATCTCTCTGTTATCCTCAGGGCTCCATCCGAGTAACGCTATGTAATTGACAACCGCTTCCGTAAGGAAACCCTGCTCTATAAGATCCTCAAATGAAGAATGTCCGCTCCTCTTTGACAGCTTCTTATGATTTTCGTCCGTTATCAGGGGCAGATGGATATATACAGGTACATCCCAACCGAAGGCCTCATATAACCTTACATATTTGGGAGAAGACGAAAGATATTCATTGCCTCTAACGACATGCGTGATGTTCATTGTATGATCATCAACGACATTTGCAAAATTATAGGTCGGATATCCGTCCGATTTGATGAGTATCATATCATCAAGCTCGGAATTTTCAACGGTTATATCTCCGTAGAGCTCATCATGGAATGTCGTCGTGCCTTCATTCGGAATGTTCTGTCTTATGACAAAAGGCTTGCCCGCAGCCAGATTGGCTTCAACCTCTTCCTTGGAAAGAGAAAGGCAATGTTTGTCATATATGGTGATCTCCTTGCCTTCAACGACTTCTGTTTTCAGGGAATCAAGTCTTTCTTTATCACAAAAACAATAATATGCCTCATGCTTATCTATAAGCTCTTTGGCATATTTCATGTAAATGCCCGTTTTCATTCGTTCGCTCTGAACATAGGGACCGTATCCGCCGTCTTTGTCGGGGCCTTCATCGTGAACGAGACCTGTCTCTGCCATGGTCTTATATATGATATCCACGGCACCTTCCACAAATCTTTCCTGGTCGGTATCCTCTATCCTGAGCATAAAATCTCCGCCTTCGTGCTTTGCTATAAGAAACTCATACAAAGCCGAACGGAGATTGCCTACATGCATACGCCCTGTAGGACTGGGCGCAAAACGTGTTCTGATCTTCATAACAACTCCTCTATCTCTTATCACCCATAAAGAAAAGAGCGATGGTATCGGGTCCGGAATGAGCACCTATCGTAGGCCCTATCTGATTAAACAGAAAATTCGTATAACCCAGTCTCTCCTTAACCTCATCCGCAACAAATTGCGCATCCTCGAGATTATCTCCGTGGCTGATAAATATGATATCATTCTCATCCCTGTATGATCCCACATTCTTCTCCATAATATCAACAAGGGCATGCAATGATTTCTTTCTTCCTCTGACATTGGTGATATTGATGAGATGTCCTTCATCATCAACATGCAATACCGGCTTTAAATTGATAACGGTACCTACAACGGCAGCCGTTTTCTTGACTCTACCGCCCCTGTATAGGTGAAAAAGGTCCGAAACAGTAAATGCATGTACCAGATTTAGCTTATGTTCCTCGACCCAGTTGGCGGTCTCTTCAAATGAACTTCCAGCTTCCTTCATACATACCGCTTTATGAACAAGAAGACCCTGTCCGAGAGAAGCAGCCAATGTATCGATAACTATGATATTGGCCTCCTCATCCTCTTCCATGATATCCTCGGCAGCGATCCTCACACTGTTATAGGTTCCGCTCAAGCCTGAAGAAAAAGAAAGACAAAGTACATTTTTACTGACTTCAAGAGCCTTCTTCAATACTGTTTCGGCTCCGTCGGGATTGATCTGTGATGTGGTCGGCATGCTTCCCGCTCTTACCTTGCCATAAAAGGTTTTGGCAGCCTCTTCATCCTCGCTTTCAAATGTTTCACCGTCAATGGTGTATAACAATGACATGGTTATGACCCCATGCTCTTCAAGATAACTCTTCGGAAGATCTGCCGAAGAATCCGTTACAATAACATAATCGCTCATTTTTCACTCCAAGTTTATGAATTGGTACTTCCGAAACCACCGTTTCTTGTGCTGGTCGCATCATCATCGATGGTGATACCGTATTGTGTAAATATCCCCTGTATGAATCCAAGTCCTTTTTCAAGGGAAACAACTTTCCCTTCATTGGAATCATTGGTAAGCTTTACAAATATATGACCCTCATTGTCGGAATAATAGTAGTCGCTGTCAATTATACCCACTGTATTGTTAAGTTGCAATCTAAATTTAAAACCGAGTCCGCTTCTCGGATAAAGTGACAATACCCACATCTCATCCATCTTGACCCTTATACCGGTAGGTATCTTTATGGTCTCACCCGGATCGATCGTAAAAGCATAAGGCGCAAAAAAATCATACCCCGCGCTTCCCTTTGTGGCTCTCCGGGGTAGTCTGATCTCATCATAAAGCGCTCTTATCTCGTCATCAGTCAGATCCTGTCTTACATCACAAACACCTGCCCTGAACTCATCAAGGCTGACTTTGCTGAACTTTGCTATTCTGTTCATCCTCTCCTCCTTTCATTCCAAATATTGCACTGATCACTCATGATCACCGCAATGAAGAATGGGAACAAGCTTATCGGTCTTCTCAAGCGTGGCTTTAACATCTATAACACGCTGATTGGAACTGCCCTTCCAAAGCAATGTGACATCCCTGCATTCTTCGACATATTCACCGTCAACAAGTACATCAACATACTTCATCATCGGGTAATGCCATACCTCTTCCCACTTATATCCTGTATAAAGCCATATGGTCTTATCCGGGTATTTATCATGTATCTCCTCTATAAGCGAACGGACATCCAGTCTGTTGGCACAATATAAAGGATCCCCTCCCGAAAATGTGATACCCGATATATATGGCTTATCAAGCTGATCAAATATCTCTTTTTTGGCTGCATCGTCAAACGGCAGACCGCCGTCCGGATCCCATGTCAAAGGATTCTGACACCCCTTGCAACAATGTGAGCATCCCGAAACCCATAAAACGACACGAAGCCCGTCGCCATTGAGCATGTCATCCTTGGTAATATTATGATATCTCATGGTTACATAGACTTCCTTTCTGCAATCTCAGCCATCTTGGCTTCATTGAGTCTGGTGTCGCCATGAACACGTGAGTATGATAAATATCCATTCATACGATCTATCTTGGTAAGGTTACGGCTTCCGCACTTTGGACATACATCCATCTCAAGTTCCTGATGCCCGCAATCATCACAATATGCAAGCGAAAGGTTTACACCCTCGTAAAATCCCATTTCCATGGCTCTGTGGATGAGGGTCTTGACTGCTTCAAGATTGTAATCTATGGGATACTTGACATATTGGATCTTACCGCCGTTGCAAAGCTCCCAGAATCTGTATTCGAGATCCTGCTTTTCTATCGGAGTTATATCCTCCGAAACATGACAATGGAAGCTGTTTGACACATATTCCCTGTCCGAAACGCCTTCGACGATGCCGTATTTCTTTCTGAACTGCTGAACCTGAAGTCCGCAGAGATTCTCGGCCGGTGTTCCGTAAATGGCATACAGATGTCCGTCCTCTTCCTTGAATTCGTTGACCTTTTTATTTATATGCTCAAGTACTTCAACTGCAAACTGACCGTCTTCTACAAGGCTCTTTCCGTTGTAGAGCATCTGCAATTCATTGAACGCCGTTATACCGAAGCTTGCCGTTGCGCTCTTAAGTACGGGCTTGATCTTATCTGTAAGATTGAGATGTCCTCCGAGGAATCCGCCTTCACAATATGCAAGAGGATTCGTGCTTGCCCTCATCTCGCCAAGATAAGCATAGGTACGTATGTGAAGCTGTCTTATGAGATTGAGGTAATAATCCAGCACCTCATAGAAATCCTTGCTCTCATGTCTGGCTTTTGCAAGTATCATGGGCAGATGCAATGAAACAGCACCGACATTGAACCTTCCTACAAAAACAGGAACATCGTCATCGTCAGCGGGATGCATGCCGCCGCGTTCATACCATGGTGAGAGAAATGCCCTGCAGCCCATGGGTGAGATGATCTTGCCGTAACGCTTGTACATTGAAGCGATATAGCCCTTGCCTGTAAGTGAAAGCCAATCGGGATACATGGTCTTTGCAGAACATTTTACCCCTGCCTCAAATACATCCTCGAGCGGTTTACCGGGTCCGTGAAGGTTCTCATCATATAAAAATACGATCTTGGGGAACAAAACAGGCTTCTTACATTCTTTTTTGCCCTGTCCGCGTCTTCTTACATTGAGCATGCATATCGTTGCAAGCTTGGCAAATCTTCCGGTACCTACACCTGCCGTAACAGTGATGAAGGGATAATCTCCACGGCTGCTTGCAACCGTATTGAACTTGTATTCCCATCCCTGGAAGCCCTGTTCCATATCTCTTACGACATCCGCATATGCTTCGGCCTCGGCTGTTTCTCTGTCAATTCCGAGCTTCATGTATTTGTCTGTATATTTCTTATATGATTTCTCAGCGTAAGGCTCCAGAATGTTATCAACACAAGGTACGGTAAAACCGCCGTATTGCTGGCTTGCGGCACTGAGTACGATATCGCCTATTACATCAAATGCGGTATCGACCGTCTTGGGCTCGTTATACCATATATTACCCATCTCAAAACCGCCCTTGAGAACATTTTCAACATCAAAAAGGCAGCAGTTCATTGTATCACGTCTCGCACTCATGTCATGAACATAGATATAACCGTCACGACATGCCTGAATCTCTTCTGTCGTCATGAAAAACTTCTGATAGAGTTCCTTGTTGAGCTGATTGAAGATAAGGGATCTTTTTGTGGAAACAAGGGCAGAATCGGTATTCGAATTCTCTTTGTCACCGACATACATGATTGACTGGCTCTTCTTATAGACGTCATCAAGCATGCGTACAAAGTCTTGCTTATAGTTTCTGTAATCCCTGTATGATTTGGCAACTATGGGCTTAACCTGCTCAAGTGCGCTTTCAACTATATTATGCATGATGGGAATGGGGATCTCGTTTGAATCAAGTTCATCCACCTTATCACATACATATTGACAGATCTGTCCCTTTTCCTCTTCGGAAAACTTTGTCAATGCCCTGTAAGCACTCTTACCTACGGCATTGATGACTTTCTGAACATTGAACTCCTCATAGCTGCCGTCTTTTTTTATAACAACGACATGCTTCTTCGGTTTATACTTCTCCCCATAATAATTGTCATCCAGTTCTTTGACCGATTCAACTACAACGCTCATCTGCTACACATCTCCTTCGATCGGCACATCATCTTGTGAAGTGCGCATGGTAAATCACTATATCTAGTATAACATTATATTTAAATCCATGAGAAGTGTCAACGCAATGCCATTTTAAAAAGTGTACAAAAATACATTGTTGTTTTTGTTGATAAAAACATCTTTAAATGAACGGAAAATAAAAAAGGCGTTCCGAAGAACGCCTCTGATCAGTCTTTTTTTCCAACATATGCGCTGTCTACATTGGATACGGCACTGGCAAGCTCTTCTTTTTTGTTCTTGCTCTTTCTGGCCTTTATACCGATCATAACAGCTGCAACTATACATATCCCAAAGACTATGAAAGCCAGAAGATATGATAAAAAAACATTTGCAAAGCTTACTGCATTATTCATCCAAAATCACCTCAAAAACTCACTTAACACATAATAACAGACAATCGCTTGTTTTTCAAGTGACTGTTTGATCTGTCATCTCATTTTCTTCTTTGACATATCTGTCTGCCGCCGAAGTTGCGAGTTTGTCACATCTTTCATTCTGTGGGTGTCCTTCATGACCTTTTACCCATGTGTACTTTACCATATGAGGGTTCATTGCTTTAAGCAGCCTCTCCCACAGATCTATGTTCTTGACCTCGTTCTTTTTGCCTCTTCTGAAATCCTCTGCCGCCCAGCTTTCTATCCAGTGCTCGTTAAATGCATCCACGACATATTTCGAATCGGATACGACCTCAACCGCACACGGTTTTGTCAATGCCTCGAGTCCCGTTATGACTCCCATCAGTTCCATTCGGTTGTTTGTGGTCTCCGGATAGCCTTCACTGTATTCCCTTACATGCAGTTTGCCTTTGGGATCCACATATTCCAGGATCGTGCCGTAGCCGCCGGGGCCCGGATTACCTCTCGAAGAGCCGTCGCTGTATAATGTTACATTCATTTTTCCCAATAGCCTTTCTCTTCAAAGACTTCGACCGATCTGTGAGCATCCCTCGTTATATCACGGTCATAACCGAACAGTTCAAGAAGCTTTATGGCATTGCGCTCCATTGCCTTGCCCGGGAGCAGATGATAAGGAAAACTTATATCATTGTCGGTAAAGCTTTCTTCAAAATGATAATTATCATATTCATTCGAAAGCAGTTCCGTAAGTTCAAGATCATGTGTAGCTGCAAATACCCATACTTTTTTCCTGCTCAGGTTACGCAATATCGCAGTGCTTGCAGCTATCCTTTCGGTAGTATTTGTGCCTCTTAAGACCTCATCTATAAAACCCAGTACCGGAGTATTCTCGTCAGCCGCATCAAGTATCCTCTTGACCGACCTGATCTCAACCATATAATAACTCTCTCCGCTCATTATATTGTCCTTTAAGCTGAGTGAGGAATACAGCCTGAAATACGGCGCCCTGTACTCTTTGGCACAGACCGTATGGATCGACTGTGCCAGCAGTGAATTTACCGCTACCATCTTTAAGAATGTGGATTTGCCGGACGCATTGGACCCCGTAAGCAATACACAGCCTTTTGTAAGGATATCATTTGCTACAGGTTTGCTTATGAGCGGATGATATCCTCCAATCACTCTCAATTCATCATATCCGCCGGAAAGATCCGGTATGCAGCATTCATGCATATGTCTGAAATGACCTATGCTTATATAGGTGTCAATCCTTCCTATGACGGTGATCATGGTATCTATCTTTTCCTTACCGTTCTTTACCTGTTCCAGCATTGACTTGAATTTGATCAGGTCAACATGCGTAAGCATACGGATGTAACCAAGCAATACGCCCAAGGGGCTTGAACCCAGATCCTTTACGGCAAGAGAAGAAAACCTTTTGAATCTTTTAAAACCGTTACAGCATTCCTTTAAGGTCTCTATATCCGTTCTTATGGCATCACAGTCCGTTTTCACGAAGCCTTCACAGCTGTCGAGTATCCTGAAAACATAATCAAAGCAAATGAAATACGGCTCTATCATGCTCTTTTTTCTGAAATACGATATGATATTCGCCGTCATTACCGCAAGTATTGCAGCCGTTCCGAGCAATCCGTGAAAGAAACACAGAACTATCGCGGGAATATAGAGAATATCAAGGACGTAATCCGATATGAGCGAATAACCGTCAAGCTTATCCAGCGCATCGAGAAAATAATATATGCTGTATTGCCCTGTTCTGCCTATATCATGCAGTATCAGCTGCAGTTTTATCCTTGTATCCTCATCTTCCAGCGCTTCTATGGTATTTTCCATATCTTTATGATCGCGATCTTTGATAACGGGATCACAAAGAAGATAATACAGATATTCATCTCCGGCCGAAGACTGGCAGAAATTGATCTGCTTATATATAAGCCACATATCCAGATCATTCCATGTCGTATCATCTATCGAAAAAGATGTGTCATGGACCGATCTGTAGCCTTTTACAGCCTTCAATTCATCAAGTGAGAGCTTTTTAACTGCATGTCCGTATTCATTTTTGAGCTTCTCGGCGTATTCGCTTCTTGCATGCTTTTCATTGTTATATCCCGCAAAGAAAAATATACACAACAGCGCTGTAACGCCAATGATCACGTAGGTCATATCTTATCAGATGTCCTTAAACTTTTCGGTTATCTCCTGGCATTTGCGATATATCTCGCTCACATCGCCGTACATCTCAAATCTGCCGTCCATGTAGAGGATCTTTCCGTCTATCATCGTCATCTTCACATTGGACTTGCATCCGCTGTATACAATATTCTTTGGAATATTGAGTATGGGCTGCATATTGGGCTGGTCAAGATCTATCATGATGATGTCGGCAAGCTTACCGACGCTTAAGTCGCTGCAATCTTCGTGTCCAAGCGAAATCGCACCGTTTACCGTGGCCATTTTCAGAACTTCATCCGCAGGAACAGCCTTCGGATCGTAATCCTTTACCTTTGCGAGTGTTGTAACAAGATACATCTCCCTGAACATATCAAGAGCATTGTTTGAACTCGGTCCGTCCGTACCGAGGCCTACAAGTATGCCTTTTTCAAGATATTTGGCTATCGGAGCTATTCCGCTTGCAAGCTTGACGTTCGAACCCGGGTTGCTGATCACCGAGATGTTCCTCTTCTTAAGAATTTCCATGTCCTTATCATTGATCCATACTCCGTGGTAAATGCTTCCGCCGAAATCCCAGAGTCCGAGTGTATCGAAAAATTCCACGGGTGACATGCCGTAGCGTTCCCTGCAGCCTTCGACTTCCGCTTTTGTTTCCGACATATGTACATAAAACGGCGATCTGTATCTGTGTATCAGTTCAGAAAGATCTTCAAGCAGTTTTTTGTCGCAGGTATATTCCGCATGGGCGCCCATCTTAAATCCAACCAGCGGATCTTTCCCGTTAAGTTCTTTGTATCTTCTTTCAAGCACCTCCAAAGTCGGTCCGAACTTATTGAGACCTGAAACCAGTTCGCATCTGAAGCCCATATCCGCGCAGGCATCCAATATGGTCTCGGGCGTAAGATACATATCACCGATGAGTGTTATACCGCTTGTGAGGTATTCGAGGATAGCAAGCTTCGTAAGCCAGTAGATATCCTCTCCGGACATCTTTGCTTCCCTCGGAAATATCATATCATTGAGCCAATCCTGAAGGTTTGTGTCATCCGCAAGCGATCTGAAAGCCGTCATACCGCTGTGTGTATGAACATCCTTAAAACCCGGCAAAAGCACATTGCCCTTGCAGTCTATCTCCCTGTCAAATACTGTATCATCTTTTTTTGAAGGGCCAATGTAGCTTATCTTATTACCTTCTGTCCACAATTCACCTTCAAGCATTTCCACACCGTTAGTCATCGGCAGGATACGTGCATTGTAAAATCTTATATTCATGTTATTCTCCGTTAGATAAATCTTTTGACTGACTCAGTCAGTAGTTTTTTGAACTTAGGTGCCGCTTCATTTGCCGCAGCCTGAACTTCTTCGTGTGTAAGAGGATTTTCAGTCATTCCTGCGGCAAGGTTGCATACACATGAGATACAACATATCTTCATACCCATATGATTTGCTACTATCGCTTCAACCACCGTTGACATGCCGACCGCATCAACTCCGAGTGTACGTAACAGCCTAATCTCAGCGGGGCTTTCAAACGAAGGGCCGGTAAGCTGTGCATATACGCCCTTCTGAAGTTTTATATTATTTTCTTTAGCAGTCTCTTCAATGATATTTCTTAGATCCTCATCATAAACATGTGTCATATCCGGGAATCTTGTTCCCAGTTCATCAATATTTGCTCCAATAAGCGGATTGGGAGCAAATACACTGACATGATCGGTGAGCATCATGAAATCACCTGCATTAAATTCGGGATTAAGTCCGCCTGATGCATTGGTAAGGAAAAGTATCTCGGCACCCATAAGTTTCATGAGTCTTGTGGGCAATACGACATCGCTTATCGGATAGCCTTCATAATAATGCACTCTTCCCTTCATACATACAACGGGAACTTCACCCACATATCCGAATATGAACTTGCCTGCATGGCCCGGCACCGTCGATACGGGAAAGCCCTCGATATCATGATAATCGATCTCGCAGACAACTCGTATATCATTTGCATAATCGCCGAGTCCCGAACCGAGGACTATGGCAACCTTCGGTACAAAATCGGTTTTTGCTCTTACACTTTCAAGACATTTGATCAGTTTTGAATAAATATCGTTCATATGTTCCTCCGTTTTATAAGTTTTTTGCAATGTTGATTATACCAAAAATCCGGATATAAGAAAACTGCCTTCCCGGATATTGCTCCGAAAAGACAGTTTATTAGTTTTATTCTATAACCAGCTGATCCCAGTTGTCACTAGGTATGATCGTTATATAAGTCTTACCTGTATTGATCCTTATCTCTTCACCGGTCTGACCGTCGTAGAATCTCGTTATCGAGTTATCCTCTCCGCCCTTCGCCCAGGTGATCGGAATAGCCTTGCCGTGTGTGCAGTAGTAACCTGCCTTTCCGGAATCAATAACGTTGTAGATCAGATATCCGTGATCGTCGAGCTGCGAAAATGTACAGTTCTGGATGATAACATTGTCGAAGCAGAGCTGCTCGCCGGTCTTGCCGTCATTATGAGGATCACCGTATTCCGAATAGTAATACTTCATATCCTCTTCATTATACTTGAGCTCGGATCCGTTATGCTTGAACGGAAGATCTATAAATGTTGCCTTAATGGCGTTTTCATCCTTTTCAAGAGTAATGGGATCGACCTTTGCCGCAAAGTTAAAATGCTCCCCCGGATAATAACTTGTATAGGTCTGTGAAAATCCCGAATTCTTAAATGCCTTATCCAGATCACCCGGCATGATGTATTCGGTAAACTCTCTTGCTTTACCGTTATCTACACGTGAGAATATGCCCGAAAAATGATCCTTGAATATCTCCTTTGAGAAATATGCATCGATGTAGAACGGACCGCCGTCGTGGCAGAGTACCGCATTATACTCGGCTGCAAGAAGGATATTGGTCGGTCTTGTGGAACGGATACTTCCGAGCTGCTCGATACTGCCCCAGTCCTTCATAAGGACCATGAAACGTGTGATCCTGTCATTTTGTGTTGAATTCATGATCTCGTATACGATATCGGCTTCGTTCATTCCGAAATGAGGAAGTGCCGTCTTCTCATTGTCGACCATCGCTGCTATGGGTCTCTGATCCTTTAAGCTTTCGTCGATCGGAAGATGAGTAAGCTCCGAAAAATACATTCCCGCAGGAAGCTCATCCTCAAGATGCACCTCTTCAACTACAGCTTCGGTAACTTCCGGCTCTGTTTTGTCAACCGTTTCGATCTCCGGCTGGACATAATCCACTGTCGGTTCTTCCTTCTTGTTGCAGGCAACAAGAGAAAGAGTACACAAAGCTACAACTATGGTACATAAAACTTTTCTTTTCATGATTAAAAAACTTTCCCCTTTCAGTCCAATATATTAACAGACTAAACTAGTATATCCAAAATATCATGATAAAACAAGTGATAAATAAAAAAATTAACATCTTCGACTTTTAAATAAACGTCAGAATATACAAAAATGCGTAAAAATAAACCGTCAGTTCTAACGTATTTGTATCATACAATACCGGGTAGGGATCCCAATACGTTAAAACTGACGATTTATAAATATTGCAAGATGAATAACTATTGATTCTCTCGGATGAAGAATTTCTTTTCTTTCTGACTCCATCTTATAACGAATCTTTCTTAATTAGAATAAATGCAACCTTAAAGCATCTTAATATTTCTTAAGAATTATGTTACCCATCTGGTACTTTTTTCCTATTACATTAATACTTTCTTAAAATTCTTTTTTCCTCTTCTGACAACAAGCCCTTCGCCCTTAAGATCATCGGTTCCGTAGAGTGTTTTTACGTCCGTTATCTTGCTGTCGTTTACGCTTACTCCGCCCTGTTCGACTGCACGTCTTGCCTCACTTCTTGATGCGCAGAGCCCTGCTTCGACAAGTATTCCGAGAATATCTATCTTTCCGTCTCTCATCATATCTTCTGTTATCTTAACCGTGGGCATGTCAGCCGAATCCGCTCCGGAGAAGATCGCTCTTGCGGCATTCTGTGCCTTATTTGCTTCTTCTTCACCGTGTACAAGCTTTGTTAACTCAAAAGCAAGTATCTCTTTTGCCTGATTAAGCTGTGCTCCTTCCCACTTATCCATTTCATCGATCTGCTCAAGCGGGAGGAAAGTAAGCATTCTCAAGCATTTGAGTACATCTGCATCATCAACGTTTCTCCAGTACTGGTAGAAATCATAAGGCGATGTTTTATCGGGATCGAGCCATACCGCACCACTCACCGTCTTACCCATCTTCTTGCCTTCAGAATTGAGCAGCAATACCTGAGTCATGGCTTCGGCATCATCCTTGCCGAGTTTCTTTCTGATGAGTTCTCTTCCGCCAAGCATATTGCTCCACTGATCGTCACCGCCAAACTGCAGATTACATCCGTATTTTCTGTACAGCTCCAGGAAATCATAGCTTTGCATTATCATGTAGTTGAACTCAAGGAAGGTCAGTCCTCCATCCCTTTCCATACGCTGTTTAAAGCATTCCGCACGGAGCATGTTTGTGACCGAGAAATAAGGTCCGGCTTCTCTTAACACATCAACATAATTAAGTTTGAGCAGCCAGTCCGCATTATTGACGAGCAATGCCTTACCGTCCGAGAAATCTATGAATCTGCTCATCTGTTTCTTAAAGCATTCGATATTATGATCTATCTCTTCCTTTGTGAGCATCTTTCTCATGTCGGTCTTTCCCGAGGGATCGCCGATCATTGCTGTTCCGCCGCCAAGAAGAGCTATAGGCTTATTACCCGCCATCTGCAGTCTCTTCATAAGACAGAGGGCCATGAAATGCCCGATATGAAGGCTGTCGGCCGTAGGATCGAAGCCTATGTAAAATACTGCCTTTCCTTCATTTACAAGTTCTCTTATCTTGTCTTCGTTAGTAAGCTGGGCAAGCAGTCCTCTTGCCTGTAATTCTTCAAAAACACCCATTTTTCACACCACTTTCTGTTTTATTATTTTCCGGTCATAAGCCATGTCATGGCTCTGTTTAATCCGTCTACCGTCAGTCTGTACATCGGAAATATAGTCTTTACCGCGGTTTCCGCTTCTCTCCACGGAGCGTGTCCCACTGCCATTTTGGGATTCATCCATACTATCCTCTTGTAATGCCTCTTCATCAGAAGAAGCCACTCCCATCCGCTCAATCCGCCGTTGGGACCTCTGTAGTTGCCCGAATCGCTGTACAGCTCTTCAGGTGCCATTGCAGCATCACCGACTATTATGACCTTGTAATCGCTGCTCAGATTCTTAAATATCCATTCCGTATCGATCCAGTCACCGTTTTCGCATTCAGGCGTATTATATAACTTACTGTAGATACAGTTATGAAAATAATAAACCTTGATATCCTTATAATGATTGGATTTTGTTACCGACTGGAACAGCTCATTCATAAGTCCCGAATAAGGTATCATGGTGCCGCCGCTGTCCATGAGCATTAAAAGCTTCACGGTATTCTTTCTCGGCTTCTCCATGACTATCTCAAGCATTCCGCCGTTATTGCATGTCTTGTTGATTGTACCGTCTATATCAAGCTCGGTCTTCGGAACATCCAGTCTTGCCGAAAACGATCTCAATTTCCTGAGTGCCTGCATGAACTGCCTGTTGTCTATTATCCTGTCATCTCTGAAATCCCTGTATTTCTTGGCTCCGATCACGGCAAATGCAGACTGGTATCCGGTCTTTCCTCCGACTCTCACTCCGCCGACATTTCCGCCGGTGTTTCCGAAGCTTGTCTTACCCATGGTACCTATCCAGTGTGAGCCTCCGTTGTGCTCACTGTCCTGATCCTTAAGTCTGGCCTTGAACTTCTCTTCGACGTCATCCTTATCTATCTGTAGGTCTTCCATCTGATTGAGCCATCTTCTTTCGGTTTCCGCGATGAATTCCTCCAGTTCGGATTTATCCAGCCATTTCAGCATATTTGCTCCGACTTCCGGTTCATAATGAGCTCCCTTAAAATTGCTGTCAAAGACCATGTCGAACTTATCATATTCAGTTTCGCTTTTGACCAGGATCATCCTGCTCAGATAATAAAAATCCGTAAGTGAATTGTTGGCAAGTCCTTTATCAAGCGCCTCCTGCAATGTAAGGAACTCCGCAAATGTCACTTTCAAGCCGGCTTCTCTCAGATCATAAAAGAATTTGGTAAACAAATAAATATCCTCGTAGTATAATCAGACCATTTTCTGCTTAACAACTTCCAGGTCTTCATCCTTTTTTATGATGACTCCGACAAAAGGAAGTTTTTTCCTGATCTCATCTGCCGGTATCCCTCCGAGCTGCAGTACATTAAGCCAGTCGATCAGTTCGCTTGTCGAAGGTTTTTTTCTGACATCCTTCATTGCCCTGATATCATAAAATACTTCAAATGCCTGTTTCAAAAGATTATCTTCTATATCGGGCAGATGTACTCTCACAATCTCTTCCATGAGTTCGGGATCCGGGAAATCAATATAATGAAAGATACATCTTCTTAAGAATGCATCAGGGAGTTCCTTCTCTGCATTCGAAGTTATTATCACTATCGGTCTGTGTTTTGCTCTGACCGTTTCCTTTGTCTCATGGATATAAAATTCCATCTGATCGAGTTCCCATAAAAGGTCATTGGGAAATTCGAGATCAGCCTTATCTATCTCGTCTATCAGAAGTATGACCTGTTCATCGGATCTGAATGCTTCTCCGAGCTTGCCGAGTTTGATATAACGAGCTATATCATCAACGCCTTCTTCTCCGAACTGACCGTCATAAAGCCTCTGGATGGTATCGTACATATAAAGGCCTTCCTGGGCCTTTGATGTTGATTTGATGTTCCAGATTATAAGCTTCTTTCCGAGTGATCTTGCGACAGCATCCGCAAGCATTGTCTTGCCCGTTCCGGGCTCTCCTTTTATAAGAAGCGGCTTTTGAAGCGTAACAGCTACATTTACCGCACTTAAGAGCTGTTCGCTCGCCACATAACCGGTTCCGTTAAAATCGGTACTAGAAATATCCATTTATTCCTCCCATTCGATATCCGGATGCTCCAGTTTCTTGTCCCTGAGCATCAGATTAAACATAGCTTCCTTTGCGGGCATACCGTCAAACAATATATGATTTACCTGCTCGATTATCGGAAGCTTGATACCGTATTTTTCCGCAAGACCAATCGCAGCCTTTGCAGAATAAACTCCTTCAACGACCATCTTTACTTCAGCCATGGCTTCTTCATATGTCTTTCCCTGGCCTATGAGTATTCCGGCACGTCTGTTTCTTGAATGCATGCTGGCGCATGTAACTATAAGATCTCCTATACCCGTAAGTCCGCAGAAGGTTTCAAATTTTCCTCCCATGGCCGTTCCGAGTCTTGCAATCTCCGTAATACCTCTTGTTATAAGAGCCGCTTTTGTATTGTCACCGTAACCAAGGCCGTCGGCAATACCTGCCGCAAGCGCTACAACGTTCTTAAGTGCTGCCCCCAATTCAATACCCAGTATATCGGGGCTTGTATAAACCCTGAAGACTTCACTCATGAACAGATTCTGTAAGAATACCGCATCGTTTTTCTTTTTAGCTCCCACAACAACGGTCGTCGGAAGTCCTCTTCCGACCTCTTCGGCATGACTCGGTCCGGAAAGAACACATACGTTACTGCCTTCTATCTCCTGTTCTATGACAGCGGAAAGTGTAAGAAGCGAACTTTCCTCTATACCTTTTGCCACATTTACGATTATCTGATCCTTATTATAAAATTCCTTCATGGAACGTGCCGTGCTTCTGGTAAAGGGGCTCGGAACGGCAAGTACAAGAACTTTTTTGCCTTCCATTGCGGCCTTAAGATCAGTCGTATATTCGAGAGAATCGTTAAGCTTCACTCCCGGAAGCTTATCAACATGCTCATGTTTTTCCTTAAGCATCTTTATCTCATCTTCTATAACGGACCAGACCGTAACCTCATGTCCGTTATTGGCTAAAAGCTGAGCAAGCGCGATACCCCAGCTTCCTGCTCCCAATACAGCGATTCTTTCCATACAAAATACCTCCGTTATGTAGCGTAAAGTTTTCACCGAACACTTTACACTGCCTTATTTATTCCTTTTCGCTGTCCGTTTCTTTGGACGCCATATATTTTTCCTTGCCTTTTTTTGTAAGGTAGGTTTTATTCTCAACACCGTTTATGAGCTTCTTTATATTTCCCCTGTGTTGCCATATTGCAAGCGCCATTAGGAAAAATGCAAGTATGTACAGCTCAGTGAGTTCTGCAGGGCTCATATTGCCAAGTATACCCATATTGCCGAGTATGATCGTTTCAACAAAGAAAACTATATAGACCGTTATACTTCCGAGTGAGATATAATGAGTGCTCAAAAATACAATGCAGAACCATGTGAACATCACTCCAAAAAGCCATGGTGTGTTGACCGACAGCATGAATCCTGCTGTAGCCGCTATACCCTTACCTCCCTTAAAATTAAGATAAAAAGGAAAGTTGTGGCCCAGTATGACGCCTGTGGCAGTGTAGAATATCAGAAGGCAGAGTATATCCGGATACATCCTTCCGAATGTGAGTCTTACTATCCATATGGCCGCCATTGTCTTGAATATATCGCCGAAAAGTACCATGAATCCGGCCTTGGTACCGAAAACCCTGAGGGTGTTGGTGCTGCCGGCATTTCCGCTGCCCACTTTTCTGATATCAACGCCTTTTATTTTGCCATATATATATGCTGTCTGGATAAGACCGAAGGCATAACCTATAAGTAAACAATATAACCTGTACATTTCTATCCTTCTTCATTTCTTTCTCTGATGATGAATTTTAAAGGTGTTCCGGCAAAGCCGAAAGTCTCCCTTATGCGGTTTTCGATATATCTGGTATAGGAAAAATGCATCAGTTCCTTATCATTTACAAATATAACGAAAGTCGGCGGCTTTACTGCGACCTGTGTGACATAAAAGATCTTGAGTTTCTTTCCCTTGTCACTCGGCGGCTGCTGCATGGCCGTCGCGACCGCTACTATTTCATTGAGGACGCCCGTCTGAACCCTTAAAGTGCAGTTTT
Source organism: Lachnospiraceae bacterium (assembly GCA_024698705.1). GTDB lineage: Bacteria > Bacillota > Clostridia > Lachnospirales > Lachnospiraceae > Colinaster. The sequence goes on along the minus strand of JAILQX010000046.1, from coordinate 72,108 downwards.
CTATGATATTATCGATCATATTGAAGAGTTTGGGGACGCGCTGTCCTGTCTTAACTGATATAAATATTATCTCGGCATAGGGCATAAAGCTCAATGTTGATCTTATCTTAGCGGAAAATTCCTTTACACTGTTATTGTCCTTTTCTATCAGATCCCACTTATTGACTGCGATTATAAAGCCTTTGCCTCTTTCGTGGGCAATACCCGCTATTTTTGCATCCTGCTCCGTTACGCCGTCAACGGCATCTATAAGGAGAACGACAACATCTGCCCTTTCAACAGCCGAAACCGTTCTGACGATCATATATTTTTCAAGTTCTTCTTTTATGTTCTTTTTGCGTCTGAGGCCGGCCGTATCTATAAATATATATTCCCTGCCGTTCGCATTTACCACAGTATCCACAGCATCCCTTGTGGTTCCTGCAATATCCGAAACTATGAGTCTCTGTTCACCTATCAGCTTATTGATCAATGAAGATTTACCGACATTAGGCTTGCCTATAACGGCAATCCTCGGTCTGTCATCATCCTCTTCCTCGAGAGTCATCTTATTAAAATAAGAAGTGACCACATCTAGCATATCGCCGATCCCCAACCTGTTCGCGGCAGAGATTGCTATCGGATCGCCTATACCCAGATTATAGAACTCATATATGTCATTTTCGTATTTTTCAAAACTGTCGACCTTATTGACGGCAAGTACTACAGGTTTTTGGCTTCTTCTTAAAAGATCAGCAACCTTAAGATCCGCATCTACAAGTCCCTGCTTTACATCCACCAGAAAAATGATCACATCTGCTGTTTCCATTGCTATCATGGCCTGCTCACGCATCTGGCTTAAGATTATATCCTTGCTGTCCGGCTCGATACCGCCTGTATCGATCAATGTAAATGTCATGTTGAGCCAGGTTATATCAGCATAGATCCTGTCTCTTGTAATACCCGGTGTATCCTGTACAATGGAAATGCGTTCACCCGCAAGAGCATTGAACAGCGTCGATTTACCGACATTCGGTCTTCCGACTACCGCAACGACCGGTTTTCTCTTTTTATTACTCATAAATACCTAACTTTCAAATAATATACAATCTACAAAATCAAATCCATTTGATTGTACAACACTAACCTTAACTTGTAAAATATCGGTGAACTCCTTAAGCGTCATATCATCGAGAAATATCTCCTCATCAGCCTTGAGTACACTGTCGGCAATAAGAAGCCTGTTCCCAAGATCGATATCTTTGCATTGTTTCACGATATCCCGGCCTGTCAAAAGTCCGGTCACTGTTATGGTCTCACCGAAAAACTCATTGACTATCGGTACTGCTTTTATCTCTTTCTGCGGCCATATCTGCATGATCTTATCGCACATCATTTTAATATAAGGAAATGAAAGAGTTCCGCTGATGACTGTCAGTTTTTCCTCTTCAATCTTACTGTCCTCATTAAGTCTGATTTCTTCTTCAAATTCATCGAGCATCGACCTTGTCATGCCTACACCGTTGGCGATCTGCAGATATCCGTCATAACGCTCACCCTCGGGCATATCACGCCCTGCCATCATGTACCATTCATCGGAAGCATGCACCCAGTGAAGACCGAATTCCTCATATGCCTTTCTCTGCCATCTTTCGATCTGATCGACCAGATATACGGCGTCCTCTTTATCCCACGGTTTCATGGGATACAGACCTTCCCTGTATTTTGTAAGTCCGACAGGGACCACTGAAAGGCTCTGTAGATAAGGCAGATAAGTATACAGATCGGTGAGTGTCCTCTCAAGCTGTGCCCTGTCATTAACATCCTTGCAAAGAACTATCTGTCCGTTCATTATAAGTCCGGCATCGCGCAGTCTTTCGGCTTTTTTGAGCGCTTCTCCCGCGAACCTGTTCTTTAACATCTTACATCTTAGTTCGGGATCGGTCGTATGAAATGAGATGTTTACCGGACTTAAGTTGTATTTTATGATCCTCTCGACATCCTTATCCCGCATATTGGTCAATGTTATGTAATTGCCCTGAAGAAATGAAAGCCTGGCGTCATCATCCTTAAAATACAGACTGGGACGCATCCCTTTCGGAAGCTGGTCTATAAAGCAGAAAATGCATTTGTTGCAGCAGCTGTGATAATCATCCATGAAGGCATTTTCAAATATAATCCCAAGCTCTTCATCATCATCTTTTTCTATATCAAAAAGAAATTCCCGGCCGTCGCATTTTCTGACAAGTACCTCGATCTCTTCATTTTCGCATAAGAACTGATAATCAAATATATCCTCTATGATCTCGCCGTTAACGGATACTATCTCATCACCTTTCTCAATATTAAGTTCTTCTGCTATGCTCCCGCTTTTAACCTCGGAAACAATATGCTTATTAGATTTCATTAACCGTTATGTTTCTCTCCGTCAAAGTCAAAGTTCTGTCTCATATTATATTTGTTGATGATATCATGTATCTTATCTTCCGGCGTATGTACGTAACTCATGCTCACATCATGATTCATGAAATCCACTACATCAGCCACGAATCTGCTCATGTCGGCTTCAACATAATACGGTCTTTCTTTGATCTCAGGCGGAAGATAATTTAAGTTTGTCGTTACGACCCTCTCAAAATAGCATTTCTCATATGCTTCATCGAACATCTTAAGGCCGCTTGTGAACAGACCGAATGTACAACAGATAAATACTCTCTTTGCATTCATCCCCTTAAGCTGTCTTGCCGTATCTATCATACTCTCGCCGGAACTGATCATATCATCCATAATGATAACATCCTTGCCGTCGACCCCGTCACCCAAGAATTCATGTGCAACAATCGGGTTCTTGCCGTTTATGACCTTGGTGTAATCCCTTCTTTTGTAAAACATACCGGTATTAACGCCGAGGACATTGGCAAAATAAACACTTCTGTTCAAAGCCCCTTCATCGGGACTTATGACCATCAGATGCTCCTTGTCGATTATCAGATCTTCCTCACAGCTTAGTAATGCCTTTATGAACTGATAAGGCGGCGTATAATTGTCAAAACCGCTGATCGGTATTGAATTGGCAACTCTCGGATCATGGGCATCAAAGGTGATAAAATTATCGATACCCATATTGTAAAGTTCATCAAGCATTATCGCACAATCCAGTGATTCCCTGCTTGATCTCTTGTGCTGTCTTCCTTCATACAAAAATGGCATGATCACATTGATGCGCCTTGCCTTGCCTGCACATGCCCCTATGACACGCTTGAGATCCTGATAATGATCATCGGGAGACATGTAATTGGTAAAACCGTTCATTTTGTATGTGATGGAATTATTGCATACATCGATGAGGATATAGATATCCTTGCCCCTGATGGACTCATTGAATACCGCCTTGCCTTCGCCGGAGCCGAATCTGTCGCATCTGACATCAACAATATATGACTTCTTGTAATAATCTATTATCGACGGTGTATTGACAAACTGTTCCCTGGAATTCTTTCTTTTTTTCGAGATAATACTGTCAACATCCTTCCCCAACGACTCTGCACTCTTCATGACAACAAGCGCGAGCGGTGCTACCGGGATGGCATTGTTCAAAGCTCTGTAATCGGACATATCTGACCTCCATTTGATCCTAACATACTTTAACCATTTATCTTTTTTTAGTCAAGCGAACCCTCGGTGTTTATCCTGTCCTTATATCTTTCGATCAATATAGGGGTCTGCTCATAGGCATAACGTCTGGTCTTTTCAAATATCTCATCGACATTCTCTTTGGTAACGCGATATTCTTCATTATCAAGATTATCGCATATGAACCTGTTTATCTCGGGTGTGAAATGAAGCACATCCATGTAATTGTCAAGATTGCTCACTATGCTCTCATCATTCATGAAATAACAGATCCTAACATTGTCATATTCAAGCATCTTATTCATGAACATCCTCATATCGTACAGATAACTCTCTGTTTCACCGTACATGGTAAGGTTATCCCACCATAAAAATGAATATGGTGAAAAGAAAAACACGAATTCGGTCTCAGAATGAGCCTCGACCAGATCAGACAGAAACGCGATATTCTTCTCGCAATCCGTTTCGTAAAAATTCTCGGGATGCATCTCTTTTGCACCGTTGAGTCTTACATACTGCGACAAAGCCACATCCGTACCGAATGTCTTCCACTGGGCCCAGTTATATGATTCGCCCTCATCATATTCATCCACATAGGATTTGAGTATCATGAAGGGTATCTTTTCCAGAAGCACATCCTTATTGAGAAGGTATTGTACATCATTCAGAGGATCATCATCATACAGATACATAGGGCAGCCAGTATCCTCAAAGGATACCTTTGCCTCATTTGCCAATGCTATCGGATCCACGTTAAAGAATACATATCTAAGATAGTGATCCTCATATGACAGATTCAAAAAATAACTCAGATCCGCTATCGACCCGTATGAACGGATAGCCTTGATGCTCGTGACCTCATACTTCTCATCGAACCATGCGTTATTGTAATTTTCGCACACGCTCGAACCCGCGATGACGGTATCGTAATCAAAGTTTTTTATGCTGCCTATGCACTGGTATTCCTTCTCTGTAAGCACAGCTTTTAAGCCGCCTACAGGTTTATGATAATGGAAAAAAGGATCGATAACAATAACCAGTGCCGCACACAGCGTAAAAAAAATCACTGCACCCAATATGAAGTTTCGGATTATCTTTTTAAAGTCCATATCCATCAAAAATTAAAGTATATAAAAGTACTTACTCCCGAAAATGATATGACAGACCATACAAAAAGTATAAACGCCCAAATATAAAGCGTCTTGGTTTCATGTCCGCCGTCTATGATCTCAAGCGAATTCTTTCTTGTAAGAATAAATATGCACATCGCAAAAAACAATACAAGAAATACCGCATAAAACACATTCAATGCATTTGGCATCAGCAGATTTATGCCCTGCTTTATCAGATATATCTCGGGTATCTCTATCGAAGGCAGAAGCTTTGTAAAATATCCCGAATAATCAAATCTCATGAGATTCTTAAACATCCTCGCTGCGACTTTCAGGTTATCGCTTCTGAAAAACACGAGTGAGACCGCATAATAATTAAAAGTAAAGAATCTGCCTATGACAGGTGCCACTTTTATCTTCGGCTTTCTCTTCTCATCATCATCTACGCCGACAAACTTCAGTCTGTCAAACATAACTCCGAGTCCCTGCATTATACCCCAGATGACAAATGTCATGTTTGCACCGTGCCAGAAGCCGCTGATCAGAAATACGATGAATATATTGATAAATGTCCTTATCTTCCCCTTTCTGTTCCCTCCGAGCGGAATATATATATATTTGAACAGAAATCTCGAAAGAGTGATATGCCAGCGGTTCCAGAAACTCTTCATTCCCGTCGCCTTATACGGTGAATTGAAATTCTGCGGCAGCTCGATGTTGAACATCCTTCCGAGTCCTATGGCCATATCGCTGTAGCCGCTGAAGTCAAAGTATAGTTCAAGGGCATAAAAAAGCATCACCACAAAGGTTGAAAAAGAATCCATCAGAAGATGATCGCTGTGTCCCTTGTTTACGATCAGTCCAAGCACATCAGCTATGAGGACCTTTTTGGCCAGGCCAACCGAAAACAGACATATACCCTTCGCAAAAGACTCCGGGTTGAACTTCCTTTTATTTTGATCCTTAAATTGCGGGATCATCTCATCATATGTAACGATCGGGCCGGCTACGAGCTGCGGAAAAAATGATACGAATACCGCATATTCAAGGATACCGCAATGCTTTGTCTCATTTCTGTACCGGTCTGTTATAAATGATATCTGCTGAAACGTAAAGAAACTTATACCCAGAGGCAGCAGGATATGCTTCAGATCAAAATCCGACTTAAAAACGATATTTATATTCTCAACAAAGAAGTCATAATACTTAAAATAAAGCAAAAGGCAGATGTTAAACAAAAGCCCGCAAAGATATACCGTAAACCTGCCTTTGTTCTTTGTTCTGTCAAGAAAAAAACTTATAAGATAATTAATGCCTATCGATGAAAGTATTATGAGCAGATATGAAGGATTAAAAAAGCCATAAAACCATAATGACATACCGAGAAGGAATGCCATTGAAAGTTTATGCTTTCCGAAATGATTGAGCGTATACCATCCGCCCAGTACAACGGGTATGAATATAAATATAAAAATATATGAATTAAAAAGCATATCTGTTCTCTCAAAAAAGTCTCTTATTAATATATAACAAAAGGTACTTTTATACAAGGAAAACAGCACCGCATAAGCGATGCTGTCTCCCATGAAATGTATAGAGATCAAACAGTATTGAATGTCAGTATTACCTTGAACAGATCACCGTCAAGGAAGAGATCAAATTGCCCGTTCATGGCTTCCGTAAGGCTCTTTGCGATGGAGAGGCCGAGTCCGGATCCTTCCGCCTGTCTCGATTCGTCTCCCTGCTTGAATCTTTCAATAAGCTCTTCCGCAGACATGTTGAGCTGGTTTTCCGAAATATTCTTAACCGCCAATTGTACCTTTTCGGCACCTTCGACACCGAACAGTTCTATATCGATATAAACCCTTGTTCCCTGAAGTGCATATTTGTAGATATTATTGTAGAGGTTTTCGATTATACGGAACATGCTCCTTGCATCTACGCTTATGAATACCGGTCCGTCCGGTACCGCGAGCCTGCACTTCAATCCGTGCTCCGCAAATTTATCCTCATATTCGCCTATTGACTGGTTGACCAGTTCCTTTAAGTTTATCTTTTCAAAATTAAGAACTATGTTTCCGGAACTTATCTTTGACGCTTCCACAAGATCATCCGTAAGCTGTTTCAGTCTCTGGCTCTTCTGATCCAATATATCTATGTATCCGCTTATCTTCTCATCATGTATGTTCTCTCTCTTAAGAAGATCCACATAATTGATGATCGATGTGAGCGGTGTCTTGATATCATGTGAAACATTGGTTATCAGATCTGCCTTCATCTTCTCATCCTTCATGGATGTTTCCACTGCCTTTCTGATACCGTTGCCTATATTGTTGACCGCATTCCCCAGTTCAAGGTTGTCTCCGTGCATCTTATCAACATTGATCTGATGCTTGATGTCTCCTCCGCTTATGGTATTGATGCTTCCGATAATCTCCTGTCTCTCTTTGTTGTTCTTATACAGATGCGATCCGATTATCAGATCTATTATAAGCGCTACGATAAAACCGTATTTGCCGAGCAACAGAAGTATAAGGTTTGCAAGAAGGAAGATGATATACGGTATCCATGTTCTGATAACGGCATGACCATGGTCGTAAGCATCTACCGTTGTTTTTCTGATCATTCCCACAAGCCACACGATACAACTGTTTTCTCCGAGATTTCCGGCTTTTATCCTTCTTACTAATCCCATGAGTACGGGTATGAATGTCAGATTTATGATCGCAGCCGCACCCATGGCAGCCGCATAAACGAGTGCTCCTCCGTAAAGATTTCTAAAAACATATCTGTAGGCCACATATGCTATGAGGGCATCCATAACAAATATACCGAATGCAACAACGCAGGTAAATTCTATCGGCATATGGTCAGCCTTTTTGAGCTTTACCTTCTCGGTTATCTCAGGCGCTTCGGCATTCTTTTTAATATAGAACCTTCCTTCCTTCATGATGAGGTACATCAGCAGGCTCAAATATGCGAAGAATGATATCCAGATACAGACTATCATAGCAACTCCGTTGGAATTGCCGCTTCTGCCTTCATAGTAATCGCGGCTCAGCGCAAATCCGTCCTGAGCGCTGTATGAGCTGTCAAAACCTATCCATATCCTTGAATTGTCCAGGAATGAATAGCTGTATTTGCCGGTCATACCTTTCATATCAAGCGCGGATATCTTTGTATTTGTAGCGATGGTCATCTTGTCCGGATTGAAATATACATATTTGCCTTTGTCAAGGAACATCGCACTTATATCATCGGTAGTCATCTTGCTGTCGATATTCTCAAGATTGGTATATCTTACTAGCTTCCCGTTGTTATACATCTGGAAGCAGTAGAGCATATTGGTCTTGCCGACACCGTAATTCTCCTTGAAACCCATGTACTCGACATAATTGTTGAAAAGTGACTCTGCTGTGGCTTTGAGATTGCCGACAAGTATGTTGTATTCATCCATATTTTCGGCGTAGGAAATAAGATCCTTACCTTCAACGGATTTGTATCTTGATACAAGTATAGAAACCGTATCCGTGTCGACATCGAATGGCATGGTCTCCGAATTAACTTCCTGCATGTCAAAGCTCTTGTTGCCCCAGTTGATAAGATCGTCGAGGTAATAGGTCGCCGTGAGTTCCTTATCGTATACCACCGAATTCCTGTTGGCGAAAGCGGATATATCGATCTCCTTCTTAGGGTCATAGGAACCGTCTGTCTCCATCTGATTTTTGATAACGCACATTCTGATGATATCTTCCACACTGCTCCTGTATATGTAATCAAATATCTCAGAATCTTCGTATTCGGTATTGTCACGTTCATAAAAAGGTATAAAATACGTTTTGTTTATACCGCCGTATTCCACTATCATCGTAGAATCTTCCACAAATAATACCACAAGCAATACGGATATCGAAATGAGTATCGTACTGAGTAATATCAGCATTGTCCTGTTAAAACCGCTAATTCCCTTTTTCATATGTCCCTCTTTGCTCAGTTTTGTTTTTCTATCTTATATCCTACTCCCCATACAACCTTGAGATATCTCGGCTCTTTGGGATTGATCTCGATCTTTTCCCTGATGTGTCTTATATGGACGGCTACGGTATTATCAACTCCTATAGCCTCCTCTTCCCAGATATTTTCATATATCTGGTCTATCGAAAATACTCTTCCCTGGTTCTTTACAAGTAACAGCAGAATGTTATATTCGATCGGTGTGAGTTTTACGGGATTGCCTTCGACGGTCACTTCCTTGGTGTCGTCATCTATGACGAGTCCGCCGGCGTAAAACTTGTTGTCTTCCGAAACACTTATGCTTCCGAGACTCGTATATCTTCTGATATTTGACTTGATCCTCGCGATGAGTTCAAGCGGATTAAACGGCTTCGTTATATAATCGTCCGCCCCTATGTTAAGTCCCAGTATCTTATCCGCATCTTCGGATTTAGCCGAAAGAAATATGATCGGCACACTGCTGTATTCCCTTACCTTAAGGGCAACATGTATGCCGTCCATGATAGGCATCATGATATCAAGAAGTATGAGATGTATGTCATTGGCCTTGAGCATCCTTATGGCTTCTTCGCCGTCATAGGCCTTGTATACATTGAAATCTTCCTGCAAAAGATATATCTCTATAGCTTCAACTATTTCCCTGTCATCATCAACAACCAGTATATTGTTCTTCATCAGAGTCCCCTTATGTGCTTCTCCTCCAAATACATTTATTATTTAACAATAGTATTTTGAAGAAAATGTATGTTTAATTATTAAGTATTTCTTAAATTATACGGTCAACCCGCACCGAATGCGTTTTTTATCCAATCGATTCGGTCTCCCGTTATCCCTATCACATCAAATCTGTAATACAGCCCCGTATCATGGGTCATAATAAAATAATCCGCAACGCGGATTATCTTCTTTTGTTTCTTAAGATCGACCGCTTGAAGAGCATCACCGTAAGAATCGTTTTTCCGGTATTTGACCTCAAAAAATACAAGTGTATCCTTATCCCTGCCTATGATATCGATCTCTCCGATCCTACATGCAAAATTTCTGCATACGATCTCTATACCCTTGTCTTTGAGATATTCCGCAGCGGCATCCTCATAGTAATTTCCAGTGTTTCTTTTGTTCATCAGGCTATTTTAATCCCTTTTTTCTTATCTTTTCCATCGCATCCACAAATACAAGTATCTCGGCGACTGCACTGTACAGCTCCGGCGGTATCATATCGCCGATCTCGAGTTTGGACAGGGTGGCCGCAAGTTTGCCGTCCTCATGTATGGGCACATCCGCTTCTTTAGCCTTTTCAATGATCTTTTCGGCAAGTAATCCCTTACCGCTTGCCACGATCTTGGGTGCCTCTTCGTTGGGATTATATTCGAGCGCTATGGCTGTCTTGGGTTTATTATCCTTTTTATTCATAGGCGCCTCTATGCCCTTGCATCAAATGTCTGTGTTGAGAGCAGTCTTATCTGTGATGACTCTCCTCTGATATCATCAACGACATTTCTGTTTGCTTCATCCATCTTTCCGACCTGTGTATCGATAATGTAGCCTTTTTCTATAAGTCTTGCATTGAGCTCGTCTATATGAGCTTCGATAAAATCGATCATCTCTTCTTTTTCAAGACAGAATTTAGTGGATAACTTTCCGGTATCCAGTTTGAGGAATATATCCATATTTCCAAGCGTTTCCATAGACAGATGCAGCAGAGCCGTCAAAGGCTCATCTTCTTCATTCTTACCACGTTTTTTTGCATAGACATAAAGATCGCCGTTAGCCTGCGAATCGGCCATTTTAAGCGGCAGCTGTATGTAATTGTATAAATCGTTCACCTGATTTATGAAGCTCATGTTATCCTTGAGCAATGATGCCTGGTTCGAAGCGGCACTGTCGGGTTTGCCGATCTGTTCAAAAAGTTTCTCCAGCTTATCACCGGTCTCATACATCCTGTTATAATAATCTTTTATATATTCCTTATCCTCTAACTTCTGCGGATCCATAAGGAATTTTTCCTTTAAGAGTGAGGTTATCTCCTCTTTGACATGCTCGAGTATCCTTGCCGATCCCATTCTGCGCGGATCGATGTCTTTAAGTTTGTCGAAAACGTCTCTTACGGCTTCATTGTCAGAGGCATATTTTTCACCGGCTGCCTGTGCTTTTTCAGGTGTGATCGTTTCCTTCGCGGTCTCTTCTGTCTCAGCCTCCGATATCACGATCTTTCCCTGCTCTGTAATATTTTCAGAAACCGCCTGCTCTTTTACGGGTTCCTCACCTAATATCTGCTTAAGTCCGTCTATGAGTTTAGTAAAATTTGACGGATCGCCTTCAGTTGCTTCTTTGGCAGTCTCTGCGATTGCCTTTGTGAAGTTTTCCGCAAAATCGTTGATATTGTCTATCATCCAGCGATTGTTGTTATTGTACATATGTATGCCCGTGAGATTTGACTCATTGACCGGCAGTCCGAGCTTATGAAGACTTATGATGTCATTTACATCAGCCTTCGGAAAATCGTTCATTTCCCTGTTATACAACTGGAGATCCTCTTTTTTTATTGACATGCCTTCCTTCATCAGACCATTCACGAGATCGATAGTCTCCTTTGTGGCATTGATCTGAGCAGCATCCAGAGCCTTGACGGCAGTTGCCTCATTGCCGGTATTGGTAAGAAGCGGGCGCAGCAAAAGTTGTCCCTCTTTGTTGTTCTTAACTTCAAAAGAGAGATTCTGCCCCATTTCTATATTTAAATCCGATTCAACGGTGGTATTCAGCATCAGATCGTTGCCCAGTAAAAGACGGATGTTTTCTCCGTCCTTTTCCATCAGCTTGCCTTCGATGATCTGACCCGGAACAAGATTTCTGATCTGTTGCATTAAAAGAGCCGCCGTGGACGCATCAGAGCGAACCGACGTGGCAGGCGACGAATTGATGACCGACTGATCGGGATTTGTACCGAGATTGTTATTTCCCAGCAGATTGATTGCCATAAATTAACCCCAGAATTATACGAAGTTTTTGATAAATGTCCTTCTGTGGATCTCACATGGACCTATCTCTTTAAGAGCCGCTATGTGAGCGGCACTTCCGTAACCCTTATTGCTTGCAAAGCCGTATCCCGGATATTTGCTGTCAAGTTCGACCATAAGCCTGTCTCTTGTGACCTTTGCGATTATGCTTGCCGCACCGATGCTTATTGACTTTGCATCACCCTTTATGATTGGAACCTGTTTGATGTCTATTCCCGGGATAGTGACTGCATCATTTAATAATATATCGGGTTTTACGCTCAGATTATTTACTGCCTGCCTCATAGCCTCATAGGTGGCCTGTAAGATATTGATCTCATCTATCCTGTTGTGATCCGCATACCCTATGCCAACCGCGACTGCTTCCTTCATGATGATATCATACAGTTCTTCCCTCTTTTTTTCGGAAAGCTTCTTAGAATCGTTGATATAGAGGATATCGCAGTCCTTCGGCAATATGACGGCTCCGGCTACCACAGGTCCCGCAAGAGGTCCGCGCCCAACTTCGTCTATCCCGCATATATTGGCAAATGCTGCATATTCCTTTTCGTATTTTTTAAGCCCTTCTGTCCTCTGTTTTTCGACTTCAAGTTTTTGTGCTTTTTTAAGTTCTTTTTCTTCCGCCTTTGTCATTTCTCAATATTCCTTATGTCTTATCAGATGAAATTCCTTGATCGGCAGTAACTTTAACCATGCCCTTCCGAGTATGTTTTTTCTGTTTACGACTCCTACCTCGGGATCCCTGCTGTCCTGACTGTTGTTTCTGTTATCGCCGAGAACAAAGTATTCATCCTCTCCCAATGTGATGCTGTTCGCCGCAAGTCCGGCATCCTTTATCTTTTCCTTTCCGTATTTTTCAACAAGTACCTTCTCATCTATATAGATTATCCCGTACTCGTCGATCCTAACGGTTTCACCGGGCAGGCCTATTATACGTTTTATATAGCATGTCCTCGATCCCGGCTTATACGGAAATACTATTATGTCGAATCTTTCGGGATCATCGACCCTGTATTTTATCTTATCGACAATGAGCTTATCCCCGTCATGAAACGTGGTCTCCATCGAATCTCCGATAACCTCAGTCATCTGCCCAACATATTTTACTATCAGTATCGTCACTATGAGGACTATAAGAAGATATATGCTGGTACCGAGTATTTCCTTTAAAATTTCCTTTTTAGTCATGATATCTTTCCTGATCCGCGATCTTATCCCCGGGCAACTCAAGACTGATCCTGCCGAGTTTTCCGCTTCTGAAATCATCGATAAACAGTTTTGCGGCTTTTTCGGTATCGGGCTCACCCGCCTTTTTCACGCAGCCTCTTTTTATAGCCAGACTTTGTAAAAATTCATATCCGTCCTTATCTTTAAGGCCGTAATATGTCCTTATGCGATCATTGACTGCATCCGAAAGTCCGAGTATATCCAATGCCAGTTCCTCTGCTACGATTATCTCATCATTGATAGAACCGACGCTTGCAAGCTTTAAGCCCGTGATGTTATCATCGAATTTCGGCCATAAGATCCCCGGTGTATCAAGCAGTTCGATGTTCTTACCGACCTTTATCCATTGCCTGCCCTTTGTGACCCCCGGTTTATTGCCTGTTTTTGCCATATTTTTTCCGACAAACGCATTTATGAAGGTCGATTTTCCGACATTGGGTATGCCCACTATCATCGCTCTTACAATGCTGTTTTTTATGCCGCGCTTCTTATCCCTTTCAAGTTTGGCAATGCAGGCCTTTTCGATCAGTCCGCGCATATCCTTCAACCCGTTCTTGTTCTTTGAATCAATCTCAGCGCAGATTATCCCGTTACTTTCAAAGTATTCCTTCCATGCCTTATTGGCTGAAGGATCCGACAGATCGCTCTTATTGAGCAGGATCATGCGTGCCTTTCCGCGTCCCAGATCATCTATATCCGGATTTCTGCTCGCAACGGGTATCCTTGCATCAACTATCTCTATGATAAGATCTATTATTTTGATATCTTCCTGCATCTGACGCTTTGCTTTCGTCATATGCCCCGGGTACCATTGATAATTCATCAGTCTCTACCTATAAATCCAAAATAGCTGTCCTTACAGCTCAGCTTAAACCAGGCTCTGCCTGCTATGATCTCCCTTTTTACCGGTCCTATGTTGCCGGATCTGGAATCCTCACCGTTGTTCCTGTTGTCTCCAAGCACAAAGTATTCGTCAACACCAAGTACGAGCGGTGTCTCTGCTATACCGGGATCAGCCGTTTTGTCGTGTTTTTCATCCTCCATGATACCGTTTACATAGAGCCGTCCGTCCCTGAATTCAACCGTATCTCCCGGGAGTGCGACCACCCTTTTGACGTAATAATGCGTATTTTCATTGCCATTGGGCTTGAATACGATTATATCACCGACTTTCGGTTTCATAACAAGATAAGACAGCTTGCTTATAAATATGGTCTGTCCGTTATATAGGGTATTTTCCATCGAAACACCGATGACGGATGTTCTTATACCCCAGTTATATACTAAAAACAAGCCTAAACCTGCGGCAAATATTATCCCTAAGATATAATTGAACACATCTCTTACGGTATCACCCGAAAGTTTTCTTCTTTTTTTTGCAAAACTCAATCCGCTTCTGCGTGCCATGATCCCCTCTGTCTTTCGTTGTTAATTATACCAAATAGCATGGAAATTGTATAATAAAAAAAGAGGGTTGCCTGTGCAACCCTCAACTCATAAACATTATCTGAGTACTTCTTTAATCTTGGCTGACTTACCTACTCTGTCTCTTAAGTAGAACAGTTTAGCACGTCTTACTTTACCCTTTCTTACAAGCTCAACCTTTTCAACATTAGGTGAGTGTACGGGCCATGTCTTCTCAACACCAACACCATTGCTGTTTTTTCTAACCGTGAATGTGGCTCTGTTTGAGCCGCCCTGTACTTTTATGACCGTACCTTCAAATATCTGGATACGTTCTCTGTTTCCTTCCTTGATCTTGCCGTGTACTCTTACGGTATCACCGACATTCAATTCAGGAGCGTTCTCTTTTAACTGCTCTTCTTCGATTGCTTTGATAATCTCGTTCATTTTATTCTCCTTATTATATGGATGTTCATAATACCTAGGTAACAGCGGACCATCTATTTTCGCGACCATGATATAATATCATAATAAAAATCACATTTCAAGTGTTTTTATCTATATTTTGTGCTTTTTCCCCTTCATTACGTGCATTCTTCGCACAATAGTTCTCATACAGATCCGGTCTTCGCTCTTTCGTTCTTAAAAGCGACATTTCCTCTCTCCATTTTGCTATGTTGGCATGATGCCCGCTCAGCAGCACTTCTGGTACGGATTTGGATTTCCACACTTCGGGACGTGTATATTGCGGATATTCAAGCAACCCGTCGTCAAAGCTTTCGGTCTGAGCCGATTCTTCGTTGCTGAGTACACCCGGCACAAGCCTCGAGATACAGTCCATCATGACCATAGCAGGAAGTTCTCCTCCGGTCAGGACATAATCGCCTATGGAAATATTATCCGTAACGATCTCTTCAAGCACTCTTTCATCGATTCCCTCGTAATGACCGCACAGCAGGATGATGTTTCCGGTCTGAGCGAGGCTTTCCGCGGTTTTCTGTTTAAACAAACTGCCCTGAGGTGTCACATAAACCGTTCTTATGCTTGTGTCACCGATCTCATCCAGTATTGCTCTGTGGCAATCATATATCGGCTGAGCCTGCATGAGCATGCCCGCTCCTCCGCCGTAGGTATAATCATCAACCTTTTTATGTTTATCATTTGTATAGTCCCTGATGTTAAAGAGCTTTACATTTATTATGCCGTTTTCTATCGCTTTTCCGATTATGCTCGAAGACAATACAGGTTCAAACATCTCCGGAAATAATGTCATTACATAAAAATTCACATCTTCACCTATAACAGTCCGTCCAGGATATTGATACTCATACGTCTGTCTTCCGTATCCACATCCAAAATGCAGTCTTTTATCGCCGGAAGCAGCAGTTCTCTGCCGTCATCAAGTTCTATGACATATACATCATTGGCTCCGGTACTCATGACATCAGCCAGCCTTCCCTTAAGCCCCTTTGCTTCGTCGCAGACAATCATATCGATAAGATCGGCCACAAAATATTCATCACTTTCCAATCTGACGGCATCGGCTCTTTTTACAAAAAGTTTTTTGCCTTTTAAGGCTTCAACATCGTTTAACGAGTCGAATTCCTTAAACTTCAGGATGACCATATTTTTAAAATATTTCACATGCTCAACATGCAAAATATCATTGTTTGCATTGTCAATAATAACTTCCTTCAGTTTACCGAATCTTCTAGCATCATCGGTAGTGGGAAATACCTTTACTTCGCCTCTCACACCGTGTGTAGAGGTGACAGCCCCCACCTGCAGTACATCTTCCATAAATACCCCGTTAATTTAATTCAAGGCACAGCCATCAGACTGTGCCTTATGATCATCAGACTATCTCTACGTCTACTTTCTTGTTGTCATTGGAGCTGGCTGCCTTTACCACTGCTCTGATGGCTTTGGCGATCCTTCCCTGCTTACCTATGACCTTCCCCATATCAGATTGCGCAACATGCAGCTGAATAGTCACATTTTTACCATTAGCTTCCTCAGTCACAACCACTTCATCGGGGTTATCAACAAGATTTTTAGCAATAACTTCAACCAGTTCTTTCATAACCCACCTCCAAAAGTGTTATAAAACCATCTTACTCGATATTTGCAAGCTTAAGTAATTTTGCAACAACTTCTGTAGGCTTGGCACCGTTGGCGATCCACTTCTTAGCCTTCTCTTCATCGATCTTGAAGGTTGAAGGATCCGTATTGGGATCGTAAGTACCTATCTCCTCTATGAATTTTCCGTCTCTCGGGCTTCTTGAATCAGAAACAACTATTCTGTATAAAGCGTTCTTCTTTTCGCCCTTTCTTGTTAATCTCATCTTTACTGCCATGATCGTATTTCCTTTCTTTTTAATGAAATGATATTTATCAAAAAACCATATCAGGTTTATCTGACAATTCAAAACGGAAAGCCTCTTTTTCCGAAGCCAAGGCCTCCGAAACCGCGTCCTTTTTTTCCCATCATGCCCTGCATCTGCTTCATGGCCTTCTGGCTCTGTTCGAACTGCTTTATGAACCTGTTGACAACAGCAATGTCCACACCGGCTCCTTTTGCTATCCTGTGCTTCCTTGACGGACTGAGCAATTTGGGATTCTCTCTTTCCTTAAGCGTCATGCTGTGTATGATTGCTTCTGTCCTGGCAAGTTCCTTTTCATTGACTGCACCTTCCAGCTCGGCAGCATTTATGCCAAGTCCCGGCATCAATCCGAGGATGCTGGAAAGACCTCCCATGTTACGCATCTGCTTCATGCTTTCGAGATAATCGTTGAAATCAAACTTTCCCTTTTTCATTCGGGAAGCCATATCTTTCGACTTCTCTTCATCTATGTCGATACTTTGCTCGGCTTTTTCGATAAGCGAGAGCACATCTCCCATTCCTAGGATCCTGCCTGCCATCCTTTCCGGATAGAACTGCTCGAGATCGACAAGTTTTTCGCCCATACCAACATATAATATGGGAAGATCCGTGACCGCTTTTACGGAAAGTGCCGCACCGCCTCTGGTATCGCCGTCCATCTTGCTTAGGATGACACCGTCTATACCGACCTTTTCCTTGAAATCGGATGCTACATTGACCGCATCCTGACCGGTCATCGCATCAACAACAAGTATCGTCTGATGAACCGTTACATTACGCTTGATATCCGAAAGCTCACGCATCATGTCTTCATCAATATGCAGACGGCCCGCTGTATCGAGTATAACGACATTCAAGCCGTTCTTTTCGGCATGTTCCAATGCTGCTTTTGCGATGTTTACCGGAGAATGATTGTCTCCCATCGTAAATACCGGAACACCCACCTTTTCTCCGTTGACCTGTAATTGCTTAATTGCAGCCGGTCTGTATATATCACAGGCAACCAGCAGAGGTTTTTTGCCTTTCTTTAAGAACTTACCCGCCAGTTTTGCCGTGGTCGTGGTTTTACCTGCGCCCTGAAGACCGCACATCATTATAACGGTGATCGCCTTACCGGGTTGGAATTCTATCTCTGTAGTCTCGCTTCCCATTAACGCGGTCATCTCTTCATTTACTATCTTGATGACCATCTGTCCGGGATTGAGGCCGTTCATGACATCCTGTCCTATTGCCCTGTCTTCAACAGTTTTGATGAACTTCTTGACTACACGGAAGTTTACATCCGCTTCAAGCAATGCCATTTTGACATCTTTGCAGGCAATACGTACATCATCCTCAGTCAGTCTTCCTTTGGTACGAAGGTTTTTGAATACGTTCTGCAGTTTATCGGTCAGACTTTCAAAAGCCATAAGCTGTCTATAAATTCTCCAATATCTTCTCGGCAAGATCTCTTACTTCATCCTGCTTCGATAATTCTTCTATCTTCTCGATGTCTTTTCTGATGACCATGAACTTTGCCACAAGATGCAGTCTGTTCTCATAGTCCTCAAGACTTTTGTCGCAGCGTTTTATAAGATCGTGAACGCCCTGTCTGGATATACCTTTTGAAACCGCTATCTCGGACAAAGACAGATTTTCATAGACATATGCTTCATATATGTCTCTCTGATGCTCATTGAGCAACGCACCGTAAAAATCATACAATAAACCCTGTTCAACGATTCTTTCCATCACACGACCTCTATCAAGCAAAAACACTTGACAGATGCCATTCTATAGCAGAACAGGATGCGTGTCAAGTATTTTTTCTTTACATTATGAATATATTATGACCGTCTTTGCCCGGATCCTTACAATCCGTTATCCGTGGCCTCAAAAAACATGTATTGCTGCATTAGCCCGGCATATTCGCCATAAGCGGGAAACGGATCGATGCCGTCGTAAAACTTATCTATGATCTTGGCTATCCAGGTATCCACGGGAGCTCTTGAAAGCCTGTGATAAGCAAAGAGCATAACACAATTGGCGACTTTGTCACCGACTCCCTTCACTGTTTTTAATGACTCAAAAAGTTTTTCGTTATCATACCCATCCAGTTCATTTAGGTTTATGATATCCCCCGCAACAAGCCTTGCCGCATCCATGACGTATTCGCTTCTGTAACCCAGCGAACACATATCGAGTTCTTCTTTTGAAGCCTTTGCCAGCGCTTCAGATGTCGGAAATGAAAACAATGCCCGATCACCGAACTTATCATCTTTTATCCGTTCACCAAAATTAAAACACAGTTTCTCAATGCTCGTTCTTATGGCAGGGATCGATTTTCTCTGGGAAATTATAAACGACACCAGCATTTCCCATTTGTCCTGCTTAAGTATCCTCAGTCCCTTTCCGTGTTCAGCGCATTTACTCAAAAATGCATCATTCTTCGGCACCTTTTCCCTGAGAGCCTTGTAATCAAGATCCAGATCGAAATAATCTTTCCAGTATCCGAGTTCGTTTTCATTGCATGAAAGATCGTATACATTTTCATCGAGCGAACGGATATACACTATCTTTTCACCCGATATGAACCTGTATGTGTCATCGGATATGACTGTCGGCCTGAAGCACTGGCCGGATCTTATGATCTTAATTGGATCGAAATCGTCCGAAATTTTTATCTTCATATTTGACCGCCTCATCGCAGTTTAGCTTACCTTAATATCGTCAGTTATGTTCCTTGCCCAGATCCCCGATCTGTAGATCAGCATACCGACGGTAACCTTTATAAGGTCGATCAACTGACAGCTTAAGAACAGATGCTTGATATCGAGTCCTGTGTAATGAGACAGATAATATGCGAACGGGAACGCTATCACCCACAGATATACACTGTCAAACAAAAACGTGATAAATGTCTTTCCTCCGCTTCTTATCGCAAAATATACGGCATGCAAAAATGAATGTATCGGCATGAAGAAGCATACTATCCTGATAAGTGTCGTCGCTATGTTCCTTACTTCATCGGTTGTATTGTAGACCTTCGGAAATACTCCGGACACTCCGAACATTAGCACTGCACACGCTGCGGCAAAAAATACGCTCATCGCGATGATCTTTAATGAAGTGTCTTTTGCTTTTTCTATCTCTCCCGCGCCGAGCTGCTGTCCGACTATTATCGCTATCGCGTCGCCCATCGCTATATACATTATGTTAAAGATATTGTATATCGTGGACTGGATATTGATAGCCGCGACCACCGAAAGTCCCCTGTATGAATAACATGCATTGCAAGCAGCGCTTCCCGCAGCCCACAGTGTCTCATTGAGCATCAGCGGCAATGACAGCAGAAACACCTTTGAAAAAAGTGCGAATCGGATATGAAAGCCCTTATAGAGTGATTCCATATAAGGATAATCCTGTTTATGCGTATGTGCCCAGGATACCACATAGATCATCTGTAAAAGTCGTGAGATATCCGTCGCGATCGCAGCACCCGTCACTCCGAGTCTGGGTGCTCCGAACTTTCCGTATATAAGTATGTAATTGAGTATCAGATTAACAAATACGGCTATCAGCGATGCTCGCATAGGTACTTTTGTCTCGCCGCACTCCCTTAGCGTCGATGAATAGCTCATCTCTATCGCCATCGGTATAAGTCCGAACAGCATGACCTTCATATAACCGCGACCGAAGTTCAATGTATCGACAAGATTGCCGCTTTCACTTCCGTCGTGAAGGTAAATGGATATCAGATCGGCATCAAATATCCTAAAGATACCCAGTGCGATAAGTGTCACAAATAATACTATGACAAGCTTTATCCTTGTAACATCTCTTACACCCGCATGATTCTTCTGACCGTAAAACTGTGCGCCGAGGATACCCGCGCCTGATACGATACCGAACATGCACAGTATATAAACAAAGAACAGCTGATTAACGATTGATACGCCGCTCATCTGTTCAGTGCCCACCCTTCCGATCATTATATTATCCAAAAGATTTACAAAATTGCTGATACCGTTCTGGATCATTATGGGCAGGGCTATCGCCATTACGCCCCTGTAAAATTTTTTATCAGCTATTAATTTTCTCATAATCTACATATTTGTCCTGACCACCTTGGGCTTGTAGCCTTCCGCGTCAAGTCTGTTCATTATCTTTTCCTTATGCTCCGTTCCGAATGCTTCAAGTGTTATGCGAAGCTCAACGGCAGCATTTCTGTTTATCGAAACAAACTGGTTGTGCTCAAGTTTTATGACATTGCCGTTCTCTTCCGCAATGATGCTTGAAACCTTGCTGAGCATACCCGGCTTATCGGGCAGGAGTACAGATACCGTAAAAATTCGGTCACGCATTATAAGTCCCTGCTGTACAACACTGGACATCGTGATAACATCCATGTTACCGCCCGACAATATACTTACAACCTTTTTATCCTTTATATCCAGCTGCTTAAGAGCCGCAACCGTCAGCAATCCGCTGTTCTCAACGACCATCTTATGGTTTTCGACCATATCAAGAAATGCAACGACCAGATCCTCATCTTCAACCGTTATCACATCATCGATATTCTTCTGAAGATAAGGAAAAATGTTGCTTCCCGGTGTTTTTACCGCTGTACCGTCAGCGATCGTGTTTACATGATCTAAGGTAGTGACCTTTCCGTTCTTCAATGAAACCTGAAGGCAATTTGCCCCTGCAGGCTCTACGCCAATGACCTTTATCTTGGGATTCAACAACTTAGCGAGCGTTGACACACCCGTTGCAAGTCCTCCGCCTCCGACCGGAACAAGTATGATGTCCACGAGCGGAAGTTCCTTGAATATCTCCATTGCAATGGTTCCCTGACCTGTTGCAACAGCTTCGTCATCAAAGGGATGTATGAACGTATATCCGTGTTCTTCGGCAAGTTTGTACGCATGCTCGCATGCTTCGTCATATACGTCTCCGAACAGTACCACATCTGCTCCGTAGCTCTTGGTACGGTTGACTTTGATGAGCGGTGTTGTTGTGGGCATAACTATGGTAGCCTTTGCGCCAAAGCATCTTGCCGCATAAGCAACTCCCTGTGCATGATTTCCCGCACTTGCGGTTATAAGTCCCTTTGCTCTTTCTTCTTCGCTTAACGTACTTATCTTGTAATAAGCGCCTCTTACCTTATATGCGCCTGTAAACTGCATGTTTTCGGGCTTAAGATATACCTTTGCTCCGGTAAGATTGCTGTAGAAATCACTGTATATCAGTTTGGTTTCCTGTGTTACCTTTGAAACCGCCTCACTAGCTTCTTCAAAGTTCTTTAATTCAAGCATGTTCATGTTCATGTCAATCGTCAAAGTGAAGTGCTTCCACCTTTGACAGATCTTCCATGGCTCCTTCCTTCTTAAAATCAAATAATGCATCCACAAATGTATCCGGATCAAACTCCTGCAGATCGTCTATCTTCTCACCCACACCGATGAATTTTACCGGAACACCGAGCTCGCTCTGGATAGCTATCGCTATACCTCCTTTTGCCGTTCCGTCCATTTTGGTAAGAACTATACCCGACAGCGGAGCAGCAGAAGCAAATTCCTTTGCCTGGACAAGTGCATTCTGTCCCGTTGTAGCATCAAGGACAATGAGGTATTCTTGCTTGACACCCTCAAAATTCTTTTCAACTATACGATGCATCTTTTTCAACTCTTCCATTAGGTTCTTCTTGTTATGCAGTCTTCCCGCAGTATCAACAAGCAGAACATCGACATTTCTAGAATTGGCAGCCGTGACCGCATCAAAAAGGACACTTGAAGGATCGAGGCCTTCCTTTCCCTTTATGATATCAACCCGGGCTCTTTTGGCCCATTCCTCAAGCTGTTCCGTTGCAGCTGCCCTAAATGTATCCGCAGCGGCTATAAGCACCTTTTTGCCCTTTTCCCTGTATATGGCAGCGAGTTTTCCGATGGTGGTTGTCTTTCCGACTCCGTTAACACCGATGACCATGACAACGCTTCTTTCTCTAAGGAAATCATAATCATCCTTTTCGACTCTCATCTGCTCCTTTATATTCTTGATCAGATAATCCTTGCATTGCATGGGAGTTTTCAGATGCATCCTGTTAACATCTTGTTTAAGGCTTTCTATGATACTGTTTGTCGCATTCACACCGACATCACCCATGACAAGGAGCTCTTCCAATTCCTCATAGAAATCGTCATCTATGTATTTGTGCGTATCAAAGACACTTACAACATTATTTACGAAGTTTTCCCTCGATTTTGTAAGCCCTTCCTTCAGTCTGGAAAATATATTCATCGTCAATTAAGATCCTTATCGTCTATAAGATTTACGCTGACAAGCGTTGATACACCTTTTTCCTGCATGGTGATACCGTAGAGTCTGTCAGCTCTTTCCATGGTACCTCTTCTGTGTGTGATAACTATGAACTGTGTATGTTTCGTCAGCTTACGCAGGTATTTTGCAAAACGTCCGACATTGCTTTCATCCAATGCAGCCTCGATCTCATCCAGAAGACAGAACGGTGAAGGCTTCAGATTCTGGATGGCAAATAACAATGCTATGGCCGTGAGTGATTTCTCGCCTCCGGAGAGTTGCATCATATTCTGCAGTTTCTTTCCCGGCGGCTGAGCAATGATACGAACTCCGGCATCAAGTATATCCTGATCCTCCATGAGTTCGAGTGTACCTGTTCCTCCGCCGAACAGTTCCTTGAAAACTTTATCGAATTCGGAGTTGATCTTCGAGAATTTATCTTTAAACTGCTTGCGCATCGCATTATCAAGTTCTTCGATGATACCCACAAGTGTTTTCTCCGCCTCGACAAGATCGTCATGCTGTGTCTTTAAGAATGTATATCTCTCGGAAACCTCTTTAAATTCTTCTATTGCATTGACGTTGACATCACCGAGTCTCTTGATCTGATCCTTAAGTGAAGCCACTTCTCTTTTAAGAAAAACAAGATCGTTCAATTCCGGATTTCTCAGAGCCTCGGCATCCCTAAGCGTGATCTCGTACTCATTCCACATATAATCGATCTTTGCCTGCATTGAATCCGACAGTTTCGTTCTCTGGGCATCAAGTCTGTATACTTCCTTGTCCAGTGCAGTTATCCTGTCATTGAGATCTTCACGTTTTCCGAAGAAATTCTTCTGTCTTTCGCTCAAAAGTTCCTTCTCTTCTATATCTCTGTCGAGCTTTACCTTTGTATCGTTCTGTGCATCAAATGAAGCCGCTATGGTCTTCTCGATCTTTGTGATCTCTTCGTTCTTTGCTTCTATCTCCTCGGCAAAGTTTCCGAGTTTGTCAACGATTTCATGAAGTTCTTCCTCGAATCTTTCTTTCTCACCAGCTATACGTTCTATATTCTGCTGTTCAAAATCAGCCTCCAGAGCGATCTTTTCGACATCGACATCCGCTCTTGAGAGTTCATCCGATACTTCACTCTCTTCTTTTCTCTTATCCTCAAGTTCATTTGTTAACGAAGCGATCTTTTTCTCACAGTTCTTCTCGATCTCTTCACTTTCCTTCATCTTTGCGATGATCTCTTCTTTTTCAAGATCATTGTCACCGATCTGCTTCTCAAGATCTATCGCTTCGTTTTTGAGCGAATCGGTATCAGCCTTATTCTCTTCCTGTCTGTTTCTGGCTCCGGTAAGCGAAACACGTATCGTATTCTGATTAATGAATTTTTCCTGGAGTTCTATCTTGATCTTTTCGATCTCGACTCTCAGTTCGTTTCTGTTTTTCTTTGTTTCTTCGATATCTGAAAGGAGCTTGTCTATAGCCTTGAGATTTTTCTCAATATTGGCCTTGAGCTCTTCCATTTCTCTTCTTCTCGAGAGGAGGTTCGAATCCTTCTTGAATGCACCGCCGCTTATGGCTCCGCCGGGTACGAGCAATTCTCCTTCAAGAGTCACCATTCTGATACCGTAATCAAACTTTCTGGCTATCTTAACGGCATTGTCAACGTTATCGACGACAACTATCCTGCCGAGCATTGCCTTTGCAACGTTTGAATACTCTTTTTTCGTCTTGACAAGTGAATCCGCAAGACCTATGACTCCCTTTTCCTCAAGAACTTCGCTCGTCTTGAACTCCTGTGTGTTTTTTATGCTCGTAAGCGGTAGAAACGTTGCTCTGCCGGCCCTTTCACGTTTTAAGAGCGCGATGACCTTCTTAGCCGTCTCTTCATCATCCGTAACGATATTCTGAATATTTCCGCCCAAGGCCGTTTCTATTGCGATCTCGTATTTCTTATCCGTCTTGATTATATCGGCAACCACACCGATGATGCCTTTGTTTTTTTCCTTTTCCTCCATGACACGCTTGACGGATCCGCCGTAGCCTTCATATCGCTCCGTAAGATTTGTAAGCGTTTCAAGTGTGGATTTATCCTGATGATACTTTACCTGCTTGTCTCTCAGATCGTTATCCATGTTTTCAAGTTCGGTCTTCATCTCGGAAACTCTGCTTTCTTTTTCCTTCTGAACCGAATTGAGTTTTTCTATCTCAGCACTGATACTCTCAAAATCCTTCTCCAGTTTGTCTATAACATCCTGTTGTTTTTCCTCATCGGTCTTTGCGCTGACAAGCTTGCTTGTAAGTTCGCTCTTCTTAATGTCTATCTGTTCCTTCAACGTCTCGAGTCTTTCGAGTCTTGACTTTATCGTGGCACGTTCATTAAGAGTGTCGATTATCGTATTCTTGGCACTTTCTATATCATTGTTATGATCTTCTATATCCTGCTGTATCTTCTCAAGTTTTCCCCTGAGTTCCTCTTTTTTGGCAGTGGCTTCCTTAAGTCTTTCATCGATCAGGGCCTTTTTATCAATGTAAGCCTTTGCTTCCTCATCCTTTTCGGAAACCTGTTTTGAAACACTTGCATTTCTGTTTGTCAGATGTTCCTCATTGCCTTTCGCGGAATTGATCTGTTCCTTTAACAGTTCTATCTGGTTCTCCAGCTTGCCTCTGACACTTTCGGTCTCGTTCAGCTTATTCTTTTTTTCCTCTATCATACTTTCAAGCTGTTCGATCTTCGCTGCGGTTCTTTCGTATTCATCCTTTATCTTATTGAATTCTTCCTGCGACTGTGTAAGATCATCATAGGCTATCTTATATTTCCCCTCAACCGTGTCAAGCTGTTCCCTTACAGACATGTTATCCAACAGGAAAAGGTTGACATCATTGGTCTTGAGTTCTTCTTTTTTCTTTAAGTAGGTCTTTGCTTTCTCAGCCTGTTTTTCAAGCGGGCCGACCTGTCTCTCGAGTTCTGCGAGAATATCATTTACCCTGACGAGATTGTTGCGTTCCTCCTCAAGTTTTTTCTCACTGGCCGACTTACGTCTTTTAAATTTTACGATACCCGCAGCCTCATCAAAAAGCTCACGTCTCTCTTCCGGTTTTCCGCTTAAGATTGCATCGATCTGCCCCTGTCCTATGATAGAGTATCCCTCTTTACCTATACCGGTATCATAGAACATTTCGTTGACATCCTTTAATCTGCATGCCGAACCGTTGATCAGGTACTCGCTCTCACCGGATCTGTAAAGCCTTCTGGCTACAGTTACCTCGTCATAATCTATCGCAAGCTGTCTGTCGGAATTATCGAGTGTTATTGCAACATAAGCATATCCCAGAGGCTTACGCATCTCGGTCCCTGAAAATATGACATCCTGCATGCTTCCTCCACGAAGCTGCTTCACACGCTGTTCACCCAGTACCCATCTTACGGCATCGGCAACATTACTTTTGCCGGATCCGTTGGGGCCGACTATACCTGTGATCCCATTATGAAATTCAAACAGTATTTTATTGGCAAATGATTTAAAACCATGTACTTCTATACTTTTTAAATACATGTTATATACTCTCTTTCGTCGTTTTCCGTATTCATCCCTTAAGCTTCTTTATGGCCTCATATGCAGCCATCTGTTCGGCACTCTTTTTCGTCTTGCCTTTTCCTCTTCCTTCACATTTGTCACTTATATATACTTCAACCGTGAATTCCTTATCATGATCGGGTCCTGATTCATCCACAAGCTTGTAAGTAAGCGTATCGTGATTATCGGCCTGTACCATTTCCTGTAAGATGCTCTTGCTGTCATAAAACAAAAGCTTGTTGTCGCTGTCATTGAGTATGAAACGGTGAATGAAACCGTGTGCTATTTCCATGCCGCCATCGAGGTACATTGCTCCTATGATGGCTTCACACACATCCGAGATTATGGAATCCCTGTTTCTTCCGCCTGTTCTGTCCTCTCCCTTTCCGAGCAGGATATAATCCTCAAGACCGAATTCCCTGGCACAATAAGCTAACGCTGGTTCGCATACATGGGCCGATCTCATCTTTGTAAGACTTCCTTCATCAAGATTGGCATATCTGTGATAAAAGAAATCACTTGATACCAGTTCAAGAACGGCATCTCCCAGAAATTCCAGCCTCTCGTAATCTCCGTTCTTGTTGATCTTCTGTTCGTTAGCATAGGAACTGTGCGTAAGAGCGCGCTTGATCAAGGATTTATCCTTGAAGGAATAACCGATCACCTTCTCAAGATCATCTATCGATTTGACTTGCATAAATACTCCTTTTATAAAAAGCAGTATATTTGTTTAACAAATACATATCGCATATATTGGTTAAACAAATATACGTCATAAAACGTCGAAAAAGCCCTTTAAATGGGCTTTTTCGACATATAATAACTAATTTATCTCATTCTTGATAAGCTCAACAGCTTCTTCAACCGTTGTTATATTCTCAGCCTTTTCAGGTGCGATCTCAATATCAAATTCTTCCTCGATACCCATGACGATCTGGAAAAGATCCAGCGAATCTGCCCCAAGATCATCCGTAAATGTTGTGTCCATTGTGATCTCGTCGGGATCTACGCTTAAAACCTCCGCAATAACTTTTTTGAGTTTTTCAAATTCCATAATAAAATCTCCTTAACTAATTATCTGTATTACTTATGATCTTTCTGATCTTTTCATTGATGTCCTGTTCCTTGAAAGTAACACATTGCAATAATGTATTACTGATCTCAATTGCCGTGCTGGATCCGTGTGTCTTAACCACCAGACCGTTGAGTCCGAGAAGAGGTGCTCCGCCATACTCAGAAAGATCAAATTTTTTCATCGTATCCTTAAGTGATGACTTGATGAGAAGAGCTCCTATCTTGGTCTTCAAATTCTTTTTAAGTGCGCCCTTTATCTCGCCTATCAACAGACCTCCGACTCCTTCGATGGTCTTTAAGATGGCATTGCCGACAAATGCATCACATACGATAACATCCGCATATCCGTATGGGATGTCCCTCGCCTCTATGCTTCCGATAAAATTAATGTCCGGACAGTTCTTTAACAGAGGAAATGTTTCCTTTACAAGTGAATTGCCCTTTTCTTCTTCAGCCCCGACATTGACTATAGCCACCTTCGGATTGGGGATGCCAACGGTATTCTCCATATACACCGAACCCATCTTGGCAAACTGTACCAAAAATGAAGCTCTCGAATCAACATTGGCTCCGCAGTCTATGAGGAGTGAGACTCCTTTGCTTGTCGGGATGAGCGGTGCGAGCGGTGGTCTTTCCACACCCTTGATCCGTCCGACTATAACCTGGCCTCCTACAAGTATGGCTCCCGAAGATCCTGCGCTCACAAGCGCGTCACAGGTCTTATCCTTTACAAGATTCATGCATTTGACAATGGAGGAATCTTTTTTCTTCCTGATCGCCATTACCGGAGGTTCCGCTGTCTCTATGACCTCCGTTGCATTGACAAGTGTAAGCCTGTCTTTGTCATATGTATACTTTTTTAATTCTTCGCTTATCTCTTCTTCCCTGCCCACCAGATAAACATGCAGATTGCTCTGTTTCTCAAGGGCAATTATCGCGCCTTTTACGATCTCGGTCGGTGCATTGTCGCCGCCCATCGCATCAAGCGCAACCTTAACTGTTTCGGACATATATCTCCCTCACATTTTCGTCTTAATTAACTATACTAAAGGCAAAATTAAAAATCAAGTATATGGACCACAAAAAAAGCCTTCCCTTAAGGAAGGCTTAATTTTTATTCTTTAGTCAACAGCTACGATCTCTTTCTTATTGTAAGAACCGCAAGCCTTGCATACTCTGTGAGGCATCATAAGAGCTCCGCATTTGCTGCACTTTACAAGTGTAGGAGCGCTCATCTTCCAGTTTGCTCTTCTTTTGTCTCTTCTTCCCTTGGAAGATTTATTCTTAGGACAGATTGACATGTCGTAACACCTCCTTATCACGGTGATTTATGTCATCCGATAAACGGATAAATTTCTTATAAAATGTATCGCACTTTTAGAATTATACAGATGACGATCGGCTTTGTCAACATAATTTTTTAAATATTTGTCTTATTTTAGACCAACTGTGCCTGAACCGCCGTCAATGCGACTACTCCGACTATATCTTCCCACGAGCATCCTCTGGAAAGATCGTTCACCGGCTTTGCGATGCCCTGAAGCATCGGTCCGTAAGCTTCCGCCTTGCATAGCCTCTCTACGAGCTTGTAACCGATATTGCCAGCATCAAGATTTGGGAAAATAAGAACATTGGCTTTTCCCGCCACATCGCTGTCCGGAGCTTTGTTCTTTGCTACCGTAGGAACTATGGCCGCATCTGTCTGAAGTTCGCCGTCAACAACAAGGTTTGGATAATATTCATGTGCGAGTTCGACTGCATTTCTAACCTTATCAACAAGAGCGTGCTTTGCGCTTCCCATTGTCGAATGACTAAGCATTGCTATTATAGGCTTGCCGCCAACAAGATTTTTGAAGCTCTTTGATGAAGAATATGCTATGTGAGCAAGTTCTTCGCTTGTGGGATCCTGGTTGAGTCCGCAGTCTGCCATAAGGAATGTTCCGTTGTAACCGTATTCACAATTCGGAATATCGAGTATGAAAAACCCGCTTACAAGCTTTACTCCCGGTGCGGTCTTAAGTATCTGAAGCGACGGACGGAGCACATCTGCGGTTGCATGGCATGCACCCGCTACCATACCGTCCGCATCATTGGCCTTGACCATCATTACACCGAATACGAGCGGATCGTCAAGAAGCATCTCTCTGGCCTTTTCCATGGTCATTCCCTTGCTTTTTCTTGTCTCGTACAATAACTCAACATATCCGTCAAGTTTATCTGTTTTAAGGGGATCGATTATCGTTGCCTTGCTGAGATCGACCTCGAGCCAGCCCGCGCCATCCATTATCTTTTCAGCATTTCCGACAAGTATGATGTTGGCTATGCCTTCCTCGATGACATGTGATGCCGCGATCAATGTACGTTTGTCATTGGTTTCGGGCATAACGATGGTTTTGACATCCGCTCTTGCCCTTTCCTTGATCCTTTCAATATATGCTGCCATACCCTGCCTCCAAACATTTTTGTTTCGTTTAATAGTATTATAATTATAACTATTCAAAATTTTGTATACAAGAAAAAAATGTGGTAAAATTGTATATATTTTAAGACAAAGAGGGAAATACATGAAGATCACCGGAATCATTTGCGAATACAACCCCTT
This sequence comes from Lachnospiraceae bacterium, assembly GCA_024698705.1. GTDB lineage: Bacteria > Bacillota > Clostridia > Lachnospirales > Lachnospiraceae > Colinaster. The sequence goes on along the minus strand of JAILQX010000046.1, from coordinate 41,799 downwards.
TCATAACGGACATGTGTATCAGATCGGACAATGTAAGAATGATAAGGACGATTTCTGCATTGCCGTCATGAGCGGCGACTGGATCCAGCGCGGTGGCCCCGCCATCATTGACAAATACGAAAGAGCCAAGATGGCTTTAAAAGGCGGAGTGGATCTTGTCATAGAACTGCCGACTGCTTATGCAACGGGTTCCGCATCGGACTTTGCATTTGGCGGAATATCTCTTCTCGACTCACTGGGCTGTGTGGATGAACTGTGCTTCGGCGCCGAGAGTCCCAGAGACGATTCATTTGACAAGGTTGTTGATTTTATGAATGAATTCGGTGAGATGCTCGCTGTAGAGACTGCGGAATACATGCGTGAAGGCAACTCCTATCCTAAGGCCAGGGAACTCGCTCTTTCGAATCATTTTAACAAACACATTGTTCAGGGCCTTTGCAAACCGAACAATATACTTGCACTCGAATACAATCTTGCGATCAGAAAGCTTAAAAGCAATATAGTACCCAAAGCAATACTAAGAAAAGGCAGCGAATACGCAGACAGCGAACTCAATATGGTCTCATACAGTTCAGCGACCGCCATACGTAACAGCATTATGTCGGGCTATGAATTTATGATCAAAAATGATAACGGTTATCGCAACGATGATATGTTTGTTGGTGCTTCAACCTATATGGCCATCACGGGTGAGACGTTAAGAAGTGCCATGAGTGAGCCACTTTCTCCGATAAAAAATCATGTTCCCGCGACTACATATGAGATACTTCTCAATGCACTCGGAAAGTCATATCCTCTTGTTTACTCCAATTTCTCACGTGAACTCGGCTATAAGCTAATCCTGGAGGTCGGAAAAGGATTTGAAGATTATCTGGATGTCACCAGAGAACTCTCCGACAAGATATGCAAGAATATATCTTATTTTAAAACAGTGGATCAATTCTGTGACCTGCTCAAGACCAAAGAGATCACTTATGCACGCATAAGCCGCTGCATGACGCATATACTCCTTGATATAAAGAAGGATACCTTCCCCGAAGGAAAACGTGCGGGTTACGCAAGGATCCTCGGCTTCAGAAAAGACAGCGAAAAACTGCTTAAGATAATCAAGGATCATTCTTCTATCCCGATTATATCAAAACTTGCTGATGCTCCCAGAATGCTTGATGATAAGGATCTTAAAATGCTGGGCAAAGATATACAGGCAGCCCACATGTATGACTTCGTGAGTGCCTGCAAATATCAGAAAGATCTTAAAAATGAATTCACACAGGCCATGATCATAGTCTGATCACAACTGCTTATATGTAAATTGCTTAAACGGTACGTATGTGTCTCCTGCTTTATTGCAGGCGGATGCATACATGCCTATACAGCAGCCGACAAATCCTCCGGCGACTTCCGTCGACAGATTCTCAACAGATACTTCTCCGAGTTCTTTCCCTTCTGCATATCCTTTTGTAATAAGACCATCAACAACGATCTTAAGATCTGCTTCACCGCCATTATAAGCAAATGAGCCTATGACCTCATCTTTGCCGTCCTGGCATAATATCATCATGTATTTACCGTCTTTAACAAGAACCTGTAAGTTATACAGATTATTCTGCATAAGTATGATACCCGCGCATTCACCTTCTTTAAGAACTCCGGCATCAAATTTTACCGTGCTCTCAAAATGATGATGCTGCTGACGGATCGCAATAAATGCCGGACTTGCGACATCATATATCTGCTCTTTTACCGCCTTTATATTCAAACCGTTCTCATCAAGCCTGTAAAGATCTGCAGGATAATTCCTTAAGAAAAGGAATTCGTCTCCCAGCTCCTTCATCTTTGTAAGATCGTATGATTTATCCGTACCCGGTATCGTTGTCTTACATCCCGTCCTGCATGTGTATGAATCCTTATCCTTAAGCGGATCCCACTCTGGCAGATCGATATCAACCGTATCCGTGAGCATGCCCACACCCGGATTTACGACCGGCCAGTCATCCTCCCAGATCACTTTGGCAAGAAATGTTTCACGCCCCATTGTCGTAAATCTGTTGATCGGCCTTACACCGAGCATTGTCATGTACCACTCATTATTTGGCGTTTTGATGATATCACCATGGCCTACGTACTTGATCGGGAAATCATTACCAAGATGTCTGTGCGTAAGTATCGGATTCTTGGGATTGCCCACATACGGGCCCCATATATTTTCGCTTCTGGCTATCATGACCGCATGCTCCGGTCCTGTTCCGCCTTCCGCATGCATAATGTAATAATATCCGTTCTCATGGTAGATATGCGGTCCTTCGGGCCAGATACAGTTCTTCAGTGCACCGTTCCATACATTCTTTTTCTCTCCGACAAGCTTCCAGTTTACAAGGTCGACTTCGCTTATATAGATATACCAGTCACCGTTGTATTTCGCACCGCCTTCAGCCTCATGAGTGCCGATGTAATAGCACTTATCACCTTCAAAATAAAGCGAAGGATCGATACCGTCGGCTTCCTTAAGATAATGAGGTTCTGACCACGGGCCTTCCGGATTGTCGGCCGTGACAATAAAATTACCGCCGTTTACGATATTCGTACATATAACATAAAACACTCCGTTATTGTATCTGATCGTAGGCGCGAACAGTCCCTGTGAATGATCCGCTCCCGTGAGCGGAAGTTGCGAATGTCTGTTAAGTACATTTCCGATCTGCTCCCAGTGAGCCAGATCTTTGCTGTGCATCAGGGATAACCCCGGAAAATAAGAAAATGTCGAATTACACAGATAGTAATCCTCTCCTACAGCACATATTGAAGGGTCGGGATAAAATCCCGGCATTATCGGGTTTGTGGCTTTCACCATGTATCATTCCTCGTCTTTCGTATGTTAGTTTTTAAAGCTGTGTATCGGTGCGGGTATCCTTCCGCCCCTGTTGATAAATGCTGAACAGTCAAATGTATTTACCGGCATGATAGGCGCATGGCCCAGCAATCCGCCGAATTCCACGTTCTCACCCAATCCTTTTCCTATGACCGGGATTATACGTACGGCCGTAGTCTTCTGATTTATCATTCCTATGGCAAGCTCATCGGCAATGATACCCGAGATCGTCGTCTCACTCGTATCGCCGGGTATTGCGATCATATCAAGTCCTACCGAGCATACACATGTCATGGCTTCGAGTTTTTCTATCGTCAGTGCTCCAGCATTAACTGCATCTATCATTCCCTGATCTTCGCTGACGGGTATAAACGCACCGCTCAATCCGCCTACGTAGCTTGATGCCATCACACCGCCTTTTTTGACCTGATCATTTAGCAATGCGAGTGCCGCCGTGGTTCCCGGAGCTCCCACTTCTTCAAGTCCTATCTCTTTTAAGATATCTGCAACGCTGTCACCAATGGCCGGTGTCGGTGCCAATGACAGGTCGACTATGCCAAAAGGTATGCCGAGCCTTTTTGAAGCCTCTTTTGCAACTATCTGTCCTACCCTCGTGACCTTAAACGCTGTCTTTTTTATCGTCTCACATAACACCTCAAAATTTTCGCCTCTGACCTTTTCAAGGGCGTATTTTACGACTCCCGGTCCGGAAACGCCTACATTGATGATATTGTCGGCTTCCGTTACTCCGTGAAAAGCACCGGCCATAAAGGGATTGTCGTCCGGAGCGTTACATAATACAACAAGCTTTGTACAGCCTATGGAATCAAGTTCCTTTGTATTTTCGGCCGTTTTCTTAATTACAGAGCCCATCAGCTTTACGGCATCCATATTCAAGCCTGTTCTTGTGGACCCGAGTACCACAGAACTCATGATCCTTTCGGTTGACGCCAGAGCCTTTGGTATTGATCTTATCAGGAGCTCTTCTTTTGGTGTCATTCCCTTAGCGACCAGCGCCGAATATCCGCCGATAAAATTGACTCCGACTGTTTTAGCCGCTTTATCCAGTGTCTTGGCTATGCTCACAAAATCATCGGTCGTTTTGCATGCACTCGCTCCTATCAGCCCTATCGGTGTAACGCTTATCCTTTTGTTGACGATCGGTATGCCGAATTCCTTCGAAATATCCTCTCCGGTCTTCACCAGATCTCTCGCAACATAGGTGATCTTATTGTATATGTTTTCGTTCAGTCTGTTTATGTCGTCATCAATGCAGTCAAGAAGACTGATACCCAGGGTTATGGTTCTGACATCAAGGTTTTCCTTCTCGATCATCTCATTGGTTTCGGCAACTTCAAATATGTTCAACATGTTTCATACCGCCTTAAATCTATATTCTGTGCATGCCCTTGAAGATATCTTCCCTCTGACATTTTATGATAACTCCGATCTCACTGCCGAGAGCCTCAAGTTCGTCACATATTTCCCCAAAAGGTTTTTTCGCCTCTGTCATATCCGTGATCATCATCATATTGAAAAATCCCTGAAGAATGGTCTGGGAAATATCCAGAATATTGATATTGTTGTCAGCAAGATATGTACATACTTTTGCGATGATCCCTACGGTATCATGTCCTACTACCGTGATAATGGTCTTATTCATTTTAATGGTCTCCTTAGATAAAATATTTACAGCTCGAATATCCGTGAAAGCGTATCTCTGTTTGCAACACAGATATCAAAATCCGATGCCTTATACGCATTTTCACCCATCTCGATCTCAAGTCTGACAGTTTCAAATGCAAGTTCCGGCATGTTGTTTTCCTTGCTGAGGTGTCCGAGCATTATCTGCTTCATGTTGTCATGCAGGATATCGGATACAAGTCTTCCCGATGCTTCATTCGAAAGATGTCCTTTGTCAGAAAGTATCCTCTGTTTGAGTACATAGGGATACGGGCCCACCTGAAGCATCCTAATGTCATGATTTGCTTCCACAAGAAGCGCATCTGAGTTTTTCAGATTTTCAACGGTGTAATCATTGTAGGTCCCCATGTCCGTGGCAACCGCAACCTTTGTGTTACCTTCCGAAAATGTATACCCGACCGGATCGGCAGCATCATGACTTATGCGAAAAGGATGCACGCATATATCCTTTATGAACAGATCCTCATCCGGCTCGATGGGATGAAATACATCCTCCTCAACCTTTCCAAGCCTGTCATACGCTTTTATAGCTTCAATGGTAGCGCTTGTTGCGTATACCGGGATGCTGAGTTTTCTGCAAATGACTCCCAGTCCGCCTATATGATCGACATGTTCATGTGTTATGAGAATGCCGTCAAGATCGCTTCCCGTAATATCCAGTTCATTCAGGCCTTCCTCTATACGTTTGCAGCTGATACCGGAATCTACAAGAAGATGTGTCCTCTGTGACCCGACATATACGCAATTACCGCTGCTCCCGCTCGCTATCGGAACAAACCGCATGTCCTATTCCTCCCAAAATACTTCTATGATATCGGAAGCATGCAATTCTTCCATATACAGGGCTTTTTTACCGTTAAGTTTTGTAACGATGTTACCCCTCGGCTTGGACAGATCGAATTTATAAAAATCAAATATGTCAACAAATACATAATCGGATTTGCCCGTGAGCGTGACACTCTGACCGTTGACGGTTACGGTGATCGCCCTTGGTACCCCGTTTGATCGTATTTTTAATGGTACGTTTTCGTCTGTATTTTCATTAACTGCCGCTTTTGTTTCGATCACTTCCTGCGCTTTATCGCCTGTATCAGCGTTTTGTTGTTTCGTGTTTTCCTTTGATAAAGACTTATCATATTCTTCTATATCGTCCGTGAAGCTTACAATGAAGTTTTCATAGATCTTCGTCGATTTTCCCGCCGGTCTGCCGTTTACGATACAATGCATCCCGGGCTCAATATCCATATATTCTCTGAGTCTTGAGACCGTATAGAAATCAAGTATCTTGATCTTGTCTCTGTTCTTAATCTCATAAAACCCCGATTCCTGTCTGCCGTTGACATTGGCAAGTTTCGGTAATGAGATCCTGTTGTCATTTACGGTGATATTGATCTTTTCACCGATGCCGTCAATCTCGGATATCTTTATCTTTGCGGGTTCTCCCGCAGTCGATTCCTTTACGGATATGATGTCATTTTCCTTAACGGGTGTATGCATATTTGCGCTGTCCCCGTTGACTGTGATAACAGCCGGTTCACCGATCGAACCGCGAAGCATACGTTCTCTGCCGTTTATTGTGTATATGATCGACGGACCTGACTTCGGGAAAAAGCCGTCTGCAGGGAAATCGGCCTGCATTGCCACATCCATGACTGTAAGTGAATTGTTGTTATATATCTTTACCCTGTTATCGTTGAAATCAACATATATGAAATTATTGTTTTCCTCATAAAAGCTCAGTGCTATGCCTATTGGTGTTACGAGCAGCGAACTTACATCTATGTTCTTTTCTTCGAAAACGATATCATTCATCACTTCCCTGCCTCTGAGAGCTACCCTCTCTTTAACAAGTCCGAGCTTATCCGCAAGGATATCTGTGTATCCCGGTACGGAACCGCCTCCGCCTACGACAAATACCGCTCCGACACTCTTTCCGCCGTTGAGTTCTATGATCTTATCCGCTGCAAGAGTGGCCATTTTTTCAATGTCCTCCGCTATGACATCGGCTATTTCCTTTGCCGATACCTTCTGCGGAAGTCCAAAGATATCTTCATAGACGGCTTCGCTTTTTTGTGTGCAGTCGCATTTGATCTTCTCTGCCGTATTAAAATCAACCATGCAGTGGTTTGCTATTTTTTCAGTAAGGATATCACCCGCCGTAGGTATCATGCCGAATGCTATTATGCTGCCTGCCCTTGTTATGGAAATATCCGAAGTGCCCGCTCCGACATCGATCAGTGCGATGTTTAACAGTCTGAATTTCTCGGGTATTGCAAGACCGATCGCCGCGATGGGCTCCAATGTAAGAGATGCAACTTCAAGTCCCGCCATATCTACCGCTTTGTATAATCCGTCAACAACGTCATCCGGTAGGAATGTACCTATCAGATCCACGGAAATACTCTTTGCCTTATGATCTATAATGCTGTTCATCGGAGAATTGTTCAGATAATACCTGACAACACTGCTTCCGACACAGTAAAATTTGATATCATCTCCGGATTCCGAAAGGAAATTCTTATATGCATCCTCTATTGCTACGGAATTAAGTGTATAGATATCCTCCTGTGTTACGGTCCTCTCTTCATCCAGTTCATGATCCGTATGAACCTGAACAGTCTTGAGCACACGCCCCGCAGCAGCAATACAAACACGCGAAAGCTTGCCGCCGATCTTTTTTTCAAGTCCGGCCGTGACCTGTCTGATGGTCTCGGCAACCGCGGCTATGTCGTGGATCTGACCGTCGAGCATGGCTCTGGTTTCATGTTCCATGCTTTCAAGTGCAACAACTATGAATTTTTTGCCTTTACGGTATCCGACCGTTCCGACAACACTTCGTGTTCCGATATCGAGTCCGTATACCAATGCCGCCGGTATTTTATTATTTGCCAATGCTTTCACCTGCACTCTTCATTAATCTGTCAATCTGTCTGTATGTTTCTTTTAAGTTGCCGCTGTTATCTATCATACGGTCACATCCTTTTTTGAAGTTCTCTTCACTAAGTTGTGTTCCGATGATACTGTCAATCTTTTTATCGCTGTATCCGCGTGAGTCACGCAGTCTTTTTCTTCTGACATCTTCGGATGCATATATGTACCACATTTCATCCGTATAAGCCCTGTATCCGCATTCGATCAAAAGGGCAGCCTCTATGAAGAAATAATCCTTTTCGCCTTTCTTCATCTCTTCGGCTTTTAAGTTCAATATATATTCCGTCACTGCCGGATGAATGATATCGTTGACCTTTTCAAGCAAAACGTGATCCGCAAATATCTTTTCCGCCATCTTCTTTTTGTCGATATATCCGTCATACCCGAGCACATCTTTACCCATGAGATCCACCAGCTTATCAAAGCAGGCCTGTCCCGGTTCCTTGACTTTATTGCCTATATCATCCGCAATGACTATGATGCAGTTATAATTCTTGGCGATATAATCCAGAACACTGGATTTTCCGCAACCGACACCGCCGGTAATACCGATAGTTATCAATATGCACCTCTTTACTTGGCTTCATACCAATCCTTACCGTCATGTATGTCAACTTCGAGTCTGACCGAAAGATCCGCAGCATTTTTCATGGTGTCGTACAATACCTCTCTGGTCTTCTCTAGATCCTTTTCATTTACCTCGAGCAAAAGCTCGTCATGGACCTGAATTAGGACCCTTGCATCAAGATTCTCTTCTTTAAGCCTGTTAAAGACATTTATCATGGCGATCTTCATGATATCCGCAGCGGTTCCCTGTATGGGGCTGTTCATCGCGACACGTTCTCCGAAGGATCTGGTCATGAAATTTGAACTTGAAAGTTCGGGTATAGGTCTTCTTCTGCCGTATAAGGTGTCAACATACCCGTTTTCCTTCGCTTTTGAGACACAATCATCCAGATATGCCTTAACCCCTTTATATGTCTCAAAATAATCCTCTATATACTTGGAAGCTTCTTTTCTTGAAATACTTAAGTCCTGACTCAGTCCGAATGAACTTATCCCGTATACGATACCGAAGTTGACGGCTTTTGCATTTCTTCGCTGAAGATCCGTAACCTCATCAAACGGTATGTGAAATACCTTCGATGCCGTGATCCTGTGGATATCGGCATCTGTTCTGTATGCTTCTATGAGTTCTTTATCATCTGCCATGTGGGCAAGCAGTCTTAACTCGATCTGTGAATAATCCGCATCAAGAAATACATATCCCGGTTTGGGGATAAAGCATTTTCTGATCTTTCTTCCCAGTTCCATACGCATTGGGATGTTCTGCAGATTTGGTTCCGTGGAGCTTATCCTTCCCGTCGCGGTTATCGTCTGATTAAAGGTCGTATGTATCCTTCCGTCTTCCGCAATACATCCGGCCAAACCGTCTGCGTATGTGCTTTTCAGCTTTACCAGGCCTCTGTACTCAAGTATATCTTTGACGATCGGATGATCGACAGAAAGCTTTTCGAGCACATCTGCGGCCGTGCTGTAACCCGATTTGGTCTTTTTACCGCCTTCAAAACCCATTTTCTCGAATAATATCTCTCCGAGCTGTTTTGGAGAATTAATGTTAAATTTTTCTCCGGCCTGTTCATATATGGCAGCTTCGAGCTCTTCTATACGTCCGACAAGAGACCTTCCATACTCTCCCAATGCGTCAGTATCAACAAGGATACCGGCCTGTTCCATATCAAACAGCACCTTAGTGAGCGGAAGTTCTATATCCTCATAGAGTTTTTTCATGCCTTTGTTCTCAAGGCTGTCAAATATCTTACGGTAAGCCCTCCATAACACGTCACTTCTTGCGCCGATAAGCCCCGCAAGGCCTTTATTATCTGTAAAAGCAGCTTCTGCCACGGATATCTTTCCAAACTTTTCTTTGAATGTCGGAATATGAATCTCAAGATATTCCTCTGCTATGTCACCTATCTCATAGTCACTTTTCAGAGGATTGACAAGATAAGCTGCCAGTTTTGCATCATATACTTCCTTAAGATCGACACCTGTATATGCATAAAGTTTTTTTACATCAAAGCAGATCACTGTTGTCTTTTTAACAAGTTCCCTGAGTTTTTCTTCTATGTAACCCGCGGTCAGAAAGCCCTGCTCAAATATTGCATATACTCCGCATCCGGCTTCTATGCCGACAATAAGTTCTTCATCTTTTTCGACATCAATGGCAACCGCTTTTTCAACGGAAAGCTTATCAAATAAGCTCTCACATTCATTCAGGTCCGTTACTGCAACGACTTCGATCTCTTCAGCCTTCTGCACCATGGTGCTCGTATCGAATTTGTCAAGGAACTTCTTGAATCCGTAATTTATGAACAGATCATATGCATCCTTGTTGAACATATTGTCAACCACGGCATCGCGATAACTGATCGGAAGTTCGGCATCGATGCATATCGTAGCAAGTGTCTTGGACAGGTCTGCCAATGCACGATTCTCGGCAAGTGAATCATGGATCGACTTGCGTGTTATTTCATCGAGATGCTCATACACGCCATCCAGAGATCCGTAAGCGACAAGAAGATCACCGGCAGTCTTTTCTCCTATCTTCGGTACACCCGGGATATTGTCGGATGAATCGCCCATAAGAGCCTTCATATCAATAAATGTGATCGGATCGACCTTATATTTTTCGATAACGTCTTTTGCATAATAATCCTCAACCTCGGTCTTATTGCCTTTTGTCTTGGGGATACGTATTTTTATCTTATCAGTCGCGATCTGCAAAAGATCCCTGTCTCCCGATATAAGGCTTACATCCACGCCGTCTTTTTCTGCTCTTTTCGCAAGTGTTCCGAGTATGTCATCAGCTTCAAGGCCCGGCTTTTCGCACATGGTGATCTTCATGGAAGCAAGTACTTCCTTGATGAGCGGCACCTGTTCATGCAATTCCTCGGGCATAGGTTTTCTGGTCCCTTTATAGGCATCATATATCTCATGTCTGAATGTCTTTTCGGATCTGTCAAATGCAACACACAAATAATCCGGATGTTCTTCATCCAGTATCTTGAACATGATGTTTAAGAAGCCGTAAATGGCATTGATATGCATTCCTTTGGGATTTGTAAGCATCGGTACTCCGTAGAATGCCCTGTTTAAAACACTGTGTCCGTCAATAAGAACAAGCTTGCTCATATTTCCTCCGTTACATGTCCGACATCATTTGGGCCAGAATACAAGAAACAATATAAAAGCAACCGCCACGAGGGCAAGTGCCTCGAGGCAGTATAGTATCATATTGGAAATACGTTTCCTTTTAATGTATTCCTGTGTGTCCTTTATCTTCTTATAAAGTTCCTCGTTAAGGTTAAAACTCGTACCTTCCTCAAGTCTGACGGTTCCTTCGCTTATAAGATATTGGATCTTCAGTTCCTCATTGCATTCCGCACAGCTATCCATATGTTCAAAGAACTGTTTTGCCTGTCTTGTCGTCAGCTTATTGTCCAAAAATGCCGGTATTGTATTTTGAAATTCTCTGCAATTCATAAAATATTATTCTTCTTCGGTTTGGTTGATAGAGATGTTAAGCTCATCGAGCTGAGTCTGGGATACAGTGCCCGGTGCTCCCATCATGATATCCTGTGCATTCTTGTTCATGGGGAATGCAATGACCTCACGTATGGACTCTTCGCCCGAAAGCAGCATTACCATTCTGTCCACGCCGGGAGCGATACCCGCATGCGGCGGAGCTCCGTAGGTAAATGCATTGTACATTGCGGGGAATCTTGACTTGACGTCTTCCTCACCCAGTCTTACCATTTCAAATGCCTTAATCATGATCTCGGGATCGTGATTTCTGACTGCTCCCGATGAAAGTTCAACGCCGTTACATACCAGATCGTACTGGTCAGCCATGATCTCAAGCGGATCCAACTCTCCGCGTTCTGCTTTAAGAAGTACCTCAAGTCCGCCCGAAGGCATTGAGAATGGATTGTGGCAGAACTCTAGCTCACCTGATTCATCACCTATCTCATACATCGGAAAATCTATTATCCAACAGAATGCGTATTGCTCTTTATCCATATGACCGGGTATCGCTGTACCGAAGGTCTTGACGAGTGTTCCGGCTCCCTTTACTGCCTGAGACCTGTTTCCTGCAGACAATACGACAAGGTCTCCCGATTTAAGATCCAGAAGACTGAAGACCTTATCCTTTATGGGTGTTACAAACTTTGCTATGCCTCCTGCAGCCTCTCCGTCTTCGCCTACCTTGAACCAATAGCCCTTTACTCCGGATATGACTTCCGCATCGGTAAGAAGCTTCTCGATCACTTTTCTGCTTTCCGAGCAGTCTGAAACCTTAACAGCCTTAACAACATTTCCTTCGAAGGGGCCGAACCCGCATCCCTTAAACTCTTCTGTCATATCGGTAACGGTCAGATCTATACGAAGATCCGGCTTGTCGCTTCCGTATTTCTCCATAGCCTCAAGATAAGGAATCCTTACAAACGGAGTTGTGCTGGCCCTGTTATATGTTCCGTATTTTGCAAATATGGGGGGCAGTACTCTTTCAAGAACGGCAAATACATCCTCTTTGCCCGCAAATGCCATTTCCATATCCAACTGATAGAACTCGCCCGGACTTCTGTCTCCTCTTGCATCCTCATCCCTGAAGCAGGGGGCTATCTGAAAATATCTGTCAAAGCCCGCCGTCATGAGCAGCTGCTTGAACTGCTGGGGTGCCTGAGGAAGTGCATAAAATTTGCCCGGATGCTTACGTGCGGGAACAAGATAGTCTCTTGCACCCTCGGGTGAAGAAGCCGTGAGTATCGGAGTCGTGATCTCCATGAATCCCTCTTCGTTCATTGCGTTTCTGAGTGCCGATACCACATTGCATCTTAAGATGATATTCTTTTTTACTTCAGGATTCCTGAGGTCAAGATATCTGTATTTGAGTCTTGTCGTCTCATCCGCTTCTTTTGATCTGTTTATCTCAAAAGGCAGCTCTGCATTTCTGTTTTTGCCCAGGACGGTAACTGCAGTGGGTACGACTTCAATATCACCTGTGGGTATCTTATCGTTTTTATTGCTTCTGATACGTACCTTTCCTGTTACCTGTACGGTAGATTCCTTTATGATACCCTTGAAGACCTTTACCATCTCCTCTGTTTCGGCAACGATCTGTGTTATGCCGTAGAAATCCCTTATGATGATAAATGAAAGATTTGCGCCGACCTCACGGTTTGTGTCGACCCATCCGGCAAGTGTTACTTCTTTTCCTTCATCGCTGCTCCTGAGCTCACCGCATGTATGTGTTCTTGACTGTGTCATTTAAGTGCCTCCCTGTAGTACTCTTTATATTCGGTATAACCGGCTTTTTCAAGCTGTTCCTTCTGGAACTTCTTGTTTTTGTTCATCGTACTGACAAGAACAATATTGCCGCTTTGCCTCAATTCGGCCGCATCTCGCATTATCATGTTCATGCGATCCTTCGGCATATTCTTTTCGATGAGAAATGCGATCTTTTTGCCGCTGTCCGGTATTTTAAAGCCGTTTTCCAGCAATAGCAGTACTATTCTTTCAAAGCCTATCGAGAATCCGCAGGCAGGTGTGTCCTGACCTGTGAATTTGCCGATCATCTTATCGTATCTTCCGCCGCCGCCGCAGGCTATGCCAAGTTCAGGCATTGCGATCTCAAAAATAGTACCTGTATAATAACTCATGCCCCTTACCAGCGTGGGATCAAATACGATCTCAAAATCCGCCGCCTTATTGGCATTGACATTGGAAATGATCTCGTCGAGCCATTCTTTTACATTCGTATCAAGAAATTCTCCCAGAGACGAAGCTATATAATCAAGGCAGTCGTCCTTGTGCACTTCCACGCCCTTGAAAAGATCAAGGTATTTCTTAACACCGGCTTCATCGAGGCCGAACTTTATGAGTTCTTCTTCTACACCGTCAATTCCTATCTTGTCCATCTTATCGAGAATGATAAAGATATCGTCGTAATTATCGGCAGCAAAGCCCGCATAATCCGCCATTGTCTTTAAGATACGTCTGTCATTGATCCTGATCTCAAACTTCTTAAAACCAAGCTTGCCGAGACAAGTCGTTGTGGCGGTTATAAGCTCCGTTTCAGCCAGATTGGTGGCATCTCCGAGAATATCTATATCGCATTGATAAAACTGTCTGTAACGTCCTCTCTGCGGTCTGTCGGCTCTCCATACCGGCCCGATCTGCAATGCTTTGAACGGGCTTTGCAAAACAGTATTGTTATTCGAATAAAACCTCACAAGAGGAACCGTAAGATCGTATCTCATTGCCATGTCGGCAAGATCATTTTCACTTTGGGCCGTATCGATATTAAGCTTGTCTCCTCTCTTCATAACCTTGAAGATAAGCTTTTCATTTTCTCCGCCCTGTTTGTTTGAGAGATTTTCAAGATTTTCCATGCATGGGGTTTCGATCCCGGTAAACCCGAATTGTCTGTATGTATCCTTAATAATACGGATAACATAGTCCCTGATCTCCATTTCTTCGGGCAGGATATCTTTCATTCCCGTAACAGGCTTTTTAGATAATGCCATATTCTATTCCATACCTTTCATTTTTCTTTTCATAATCCTATATATTTTACTATTATTTATGTCTTTATTCAAGCACAACAACAGCTTCATAAAAGGCGCAGGTAACAAAATCAGGCCCGATATAGATCGGGCCTGTTTCCTTATGAAGAGGATAATCTTAATATTCGTGTGGAATCACCTAACAGCCGTTGCTTTTATAATGTCCACAAGTATAACTCTTTACCTGTTTACTCTCCCGCTTTGAAAGAAATTATCCACGGCGCGGGCTGCTGATCGTAATTATGTCTGCTCGTAACCTTTGATACGGATACCTGTATTATCTCAGGATCGGAAATGCATATCTTCTTACAATACTCTATCATAGAGGCCGCAAGAACGAAATCCAGAGTATATATAACGAATTCCATCTTCGGGTTGATCTTGAGCAGACAGTCGATCTCCTGTTCCATAGATGCGGATGCGACAAGCATCGTCACATCAGGTACCGGAAGTCCCGCCATGGATTCTTCGTCCATATGATCTATGATCGATACGTTGTTGAGTCCGAACAATGAAACGTTTTCCTCGAGGGCTCTTCTGTCATTCCCGTTATACTCGACTGCGATAACGGAACCTTCTCCGTCGATCAAAGCTGACTCGACCACTATAGATTCTCCGCTTATAACACAGATATTCTTACCTTCTTCGATCTGCATCTTCGATAAAAGGATCGCTCTTATCTCGGAACCGACATATTTTACCGAGCCTTTTACCAATGCACTGTTGTCCATTCCGAATTTTACGGTTGACCTGGCTTTCGGGTTGAGTATGATCATTCCGGCTGCCGCATTGATGCCGCGCTCTATCATATTGCTGACAAGATCCTGCTTTATCGGACCGGACGGTTCACTGCCCTCATTATAGATAACGGTGCATTCTCCCAGTCCCGCATTGTACATACGGTAAAATATATCCGGATGTCCCGCTTCCGTAAATACAAGCACACATCTGTGTGCCTCGCATGCAGGTATCAGATTCTTGTTCTTTCTCGTGATATCAAGGATCTTGACATGTTCAAGATCAACATCCGTCTGTCCTGAAAAATAATGCAGCCATGCAAGTATGTGTTCGTTGTTGAATACTCTCTCTTCCATATGCACCTCCAACCTAAACCCCGTGTTTTCATTGTACATTAAGCATCGTGATCAGCGTGACATAGAGATATCCTATGGAAAGTATCGCTCCCCATAAGCAGAGCAATGCGATCCATATCTGTTTTTTTGTCTTATTGTCTTTTGTCATAAGCTTAATATACCAGTAGACGGATAAACAAGCTATGATCAATGCGATTATCATTCCGATATATACCATCTTAAGTTCTCCTCATTTGTGATAAGGTTCATTGTTCATGATCCTGTAGGCTCTGTAGATCTGCTCCGTTAATATTACACGCATGAGCTGATGCGGAAATGTCATATCCGAAAAGCTTAAGAGCAATGAAGCCCTTTTCTTGATATCATCGTGAAGTCCGAGGGATCCTCCGATGACGAATATGATACGGCTCGTTCCCTTTAATCCGATATCATGGAGTTTTTTTGAAAATGCGACAGAATCGTATTTCCTGCCTTCAAGCGCCAAGACTATGATCTCTGCATTATCTTCAAGATAAGGTTCTATCCCGTCCGCTTCTTTCCTTAAGATGCGTTCAATCTCCCTGTCAGTTGAATTCTCCGCAGTCTTTTTGTCCTCCACCTCAACAATTGTGAGCTTGCAATACTTCGAAAGTCTCTTTGCGTACTCATCGATGGCATCCCTGTAAAACTTTTCCTTTATCTTGCCGACTGCAACTATCCTGATCTGCATGCTCTGCTCCGGTTAATGTGTGATAACGACCTTCCCGTCCTCAACGGTGATGCGGACTTTGTTGCCGTCGATCCCCGCTTCTTTGAGGATATCTTCACTGAGCTGTACCCTGTGAGCCTTGTCCATTACGGAATATTCCTCATGTATGTTGAAATTCAGATCATCATCTGACAGCTTGTCAAATTCCTGCCTGTATTTCTCCTTCATGATCTTCTCCGTACTTATCTTTCCGTCCGATATCATTATAACACGGTCGGTTTTATCTGCCAATTTCATGTCATGCGTTACTATGATAATAGTGATACCGAGCATCCTGTTCAGTTTTCTGAAAAGATCCTGCAGCATATCACTCGTCTTTGAGTCAACGGCTCCGGTCGGCTCATCTGCAAGAAGCAGTTTCGGATCGTTTGCCAGTGCCACAGCTATGGCAACTCTCTGCTGTTCACCGCCGGACATCTGTGCTGGGATCGAATCCTTTTTATGGTCTATGCCAGTCAACGAAAGCAGTTCCATTGCACGTTCTTTCTTCTCACTCTTTTTTCTGCCTGAGAAGCACATGGCGGCTTCGACATTTTCAAGTGCGGTCAGATAAGGATAAAGGTTTCTGTTGCTGTTCTGCCATACAAAGCCCACGGTCTTTCCCCTGTATTCGACCATTTCCTTTTCCGTATAATCGCTCAGGTTCCTGCCGTCTACGATTATCCTGCCGGCTGAAGGCTTTTCCAGCCCTCCGATGATGTTCATCAGAGTACTCTTTCCGCTTCCGCTCTTTCCGATGACAGTCAGAAATTCTCCTTTTTTTATGACCATATCCAGGCCCTGGAGTGCCATGACCTCAATCTCTGTTGTCTTGAATATCTTGACCAGACCGTCACATTCTATGAGGACATCATTATCTTCACTTTTTATTTCGTTTTCGGCTTCAATTCTCTCTTCGCTCAAATAACTCACCGTCCTCCATCTCAAATACCACGTCCCCGAGTTCCATCAGGTTCGGATCGTGTGTTGTCATTACGACAGTTACACCTTCTTTTTCGATCAGGTGTCTGAACAGCTTCATGACCTTTATGCCATTCTCCGTATCCAATGCTCCCGTGGGTTCATCGGCAAACAATATCTTCGGAGAGTGCGCCACAGCCCTTGCTATGGCTATCCTCTGCTGTTCACCACCGGACATCTGCCCCGGCATGTGGAGCATCCTGTCCTGCATGTTCACAAGCGAAAGCACTCTTTTTATCCTTTCGTCCTTATCGGTCTCTATACCCGCAAGTCTCAGTGACAGGTCCACATTCTCGTAAGCATTCATTATTGGTATAAGGGCTATCGACTGAAATACAAATCCCAGTTCTTCCCTTCTCATTTTTTCCTTTTGCGCATCGTTCATTACCGAATACTTCTTTTCAAGGAATTCCACATCTCCTTCGGTCGGCGTATCAAGTGTGCTCAGGATATTGAGCAATGTCGTCTTGCCCGAGCCTGATCTTCCTTTAAGTATCGTCAGTTTTCCTCTCAATATGTCAACATCCACACCCTTTAACACATGAAGGATCTCAGAGCCGACACGGAAATCTCTTTTTATGCCTTTCGCAGTCATGATAGCATCCATGTTACTCTTCTCCCTTCTTAAGTGCTCCGGTTATGCTTATATTGCCTATCATCCGTCTCAGTACCATCAGACATATGATGATCATCAGCGCGATGACCGTAAAGAGCTTTATCATATCCCCGGACTCATAATACACATATATATCGAGATTTGACTTCTCCGGCAGATATGCGACGCAGAACAGCTGAATGAACAATATCGTGGCGACCATTCCGACACCGCCTCCGGCCAGGACCGAAGTAAGCGTACTGAATATATGCTCCAGTATGAGCATTCCGCTGATGTTTCGTCTCGACAGACCCATTGCCATATATACACCGAAGAGCAATTCTCTCTTCTGTATGGATGCGATCCAGTATATCAGGAAACCGACACCGCACAATACGAGTGAGATCAAAAAGCTCAATGTAAACAAACCGTTGATGATCTGTATATCCGGAGTATTCTTCATGTCGACGATCTCTCTGTCAACGCTATCGAATCTGTTGAGTTCCGGCACAAGTTCGCTTATACGCGTATAGACCTCTTCATCGCCCACACCGTCGGCTACACTGCCCCATACTTCATAAGGAGCCAGTTCGAAGTTCTGTACCATCGTCGCGTAGTTTATGACTGCCAGAAATTTTTCTTTGACTTCCCCGTCCGTATATTCATATCTGTCATAACCGGGCCATACGTCGACTATGTCTACGATCTTGCAGTTTATCCTTTTAAGATCATCCAGTCTTCCGAGTGTCAGACCGTGAACGGTAAGTGTATCCCCGACCTCAAGTGTGAGCAGGTCCGCAAGGTTTCTTGAGATTATAACGCCGTTACCGTTTTCGCTCAGATCGTTCAGATAATTGAACCAGTGCTTTTCGCCATTCAGTTCATCCTTAAGGTAAGCGGTCTCACCGAACTCCTTTGTATTGATACCGAGTACCATGCAATTGTCGATCATCTTGGATGAGCCCTTTGAGATCATGGATTTATCATATTTGTAAACCCTGGTCACCGAATCGCACAGTCCTTCATTTACAAGCTTCTGGTAATTTATAAAATCAGGCTCGAAATATCTTCTGTTTATTGCTCCTTCTCTTCTGGCATCCTTGTACTCGTAGAAAGACCATTTTTCGCTCATGATAACGTAGGCACCGTTGGAATATATGATCCTGTCCTCTTTATTGCGGTTGATCGTCCTTGCGACATTTGCATCGAACAATCCCATTGATACGGTCAGTATCATAAATACCGAAATGAAGCACTGCCTGTTAAAACTTCTGGTTATCTGCAAAAATGAAACATATGAAACCGGCTTCCATTTACTCCTCCCCAATCTGTATATGAGCAGTACTAGATAATGTATGAGCCTGAAGACCACAAGACCTGCAGCAACCATAAAAACGCAGGTGTTGATAAATATCATCGGATCCATCTTTCCGCCGACAAGCGCCTGTTCCCTGAGCTTTTCGATAGACCCGGAATAATTGCGGAGCAGATATAACGATACCGCGAGCAGTATAACGTCAACAAAATATTTTTCCCACAGCATCCTTTTCGCGAATTTGTAATCCGACTTCTGTTCGACTATGGACAGCCTGAGCCTTCCGAATATCGGTACGACAATGATGATTATTCCCGTGAGAGATGCGACCAGTCCGTAGAGGAGCATTGAAGACACGGGTTTGTACATGCTGACATCAACTGCGGAAAACTTCAGAAAATCCGTTGTCGATGCCGACAGCTTACACAGGACATATCCCATCGGGATACCGATAAGCAATCCGAATGCGCTTATTATCAATGCCATCATGGTATACAGGAGAACAACCTGTCTCTTGCTGAAGCCTCTGCTTCGCTGCATGGCAATCTCAGTCTCTAGTGAATCCGCCATCTGACCCGAAACCATATAGATAAATACTATGAGCATTACAAGAACCGGTATCTCAAGTACCCACAGCATGACATTTATGCTCTGTCTTTTGCTTATATACATTTTGAGTACGTTATCAAAGGTTATTCCGAATGATTTGTCGCCCGCTTTAAAGGAATCAATGCATTCAATGAGATAATCAATGTTCCTGCTGTTGATCGAATTCTCATCAAGTACCATATATGTGCTTGCATCAAGCAGTCTTCCGCCGTATTCGGTGCATATCTTATCCATACATTCACGGCTGACATATATGGCCCTGTCATCCTTATAAGGCGAGAAATACCAGAAAGGATCCTCTGCATCTTTGACTTTGAACACACCCGCAACGACAAGTTTTAAAGTTTCATTGCTTTCCGTATAATATCTGTCAAACTCGATCTCTTCACCGACTATCAGTCCCCTTGTATCCATGACATATTCTGAAATGAGACATGGCATTACCTTTCCGTCATATTCGCTTCCGTCAGTGCCGGTTATGATCTCGATATGATCCTCAACCTCAGGCATGTAGACTGCTTCCAGGAACATGTTTTTATCCTGATATGTTCCGAATCCCGACATGTCTTTTATCCTGAAGGTAGTAAATGTACCGAGCTTATCGAACTCCGTAAGGTATTTTTCCCATATGCTTCTGTTCTTCGAAAGTCCGGCATTTACATTTTCTGTTGTAACGCCGTCCCCCATCTTGTATTCGCCGCTGTGAAACATCGCCACAGGGTACTCATTGTAATCTTTTATATGATCTTCAAATGTAAGTTTCAGAAGCTTGTCAAGGGAACCCGACCTGAACATGGGCTGACATACAAATACCGCCACAAGCAACGCCATACCGAGGATCAGACAAAACGAGAGCCATTTCTGCTTTTTTAATTTTTGAACACTTATAGTCAGCATGATCAGTTAACACCCCCGTTTTCCATGGCGATAACATCCCCTTCTTTAAGTCCGTCCGTTACACAGACAACGGTATTCAGCGCATTGTCATCCTTTATCGTCGAAACATACTGTTTTACCGCTCTGCCGTCTATAACACGCCATACGTAGTTTGATTCCTTATTGACCACCGTTTCGGTGTAAAGAGCTTTTCTGGGGATCACAACTATATCCCTGAACACATAATCATCAAAGCTTGCGCTGCATGATTCCAAAGTCTTATAGAAATCATCATCTTCAAACCTGACATAGTACTGTATCTTGTTCATATCGGGTGTATTTACACTGACATACATCCTGCCCTTCAGCTCGGTCAGATATACGTTATGCTGCAGACCGGGACCGCCCATGATCGTACCCTTATACGTCTTTCCGCTGTCCTTGCCTGTCATCTTAACCGTCTGTCCCATATGGGAAATGGAATTGGTATTGACGCTGAGTACCATTTCGGAAGGTTCTTCGATATCAAACATCCTGTCACCTATCTCCACATTGGCATTTTCCTTTAATTTCATATTGCCTATCTCACCGTCACAGGCTGCATAAACGCTTATAACACCGTGTCCGTCATTGTTTTCGGCCGTTTTTGCCATACTTCTTGAGGCAACCCCCAGCTGGTAATCATGATCTATCTTGGCAAGCTTCATCTGCTCGTCTATCGTATCTATCTGGGCGCCGATCTGGAGCGCGGCATAAACAAGTCTCAGATCCTGTTCCGTGAAATCGTCGCCGCTCTTGTCCGGAAAGCCCATCATGTCCATAGCATCATCCATTTCCTTGTAGGTTTTGGCAAGTTCTTTCCTTGCATTTTCCAGATCCCTTATACGTCTGTCGTAATTTGCGGTAACATTTTCGACATCATAAGCAAGAGCCGCGTACTGAGCACCGCCCTCATTGAGTTTTATGGTCGCGATAAGATCGCCCTTTTCGACTGTTTTGCTGTCATTTACAAGGACCGATTCGACAATGCCTTCATATTCCGAATAGAATACCCTGTCCTCGGAATCGATTACCTTGTATTTTTCTATTTCCCTGTTGACCGTAAAATCCGTAAGTTTAACTGTCTCCGTTACATAATCCTTGAGAATGTAAGTATTCGTCGTATAGAATACAAGCTCACCCTCCTCAAGTCCCGATACGACTTCCGTGTAATGATCGCTCTTATTGCCAAGTTTGACATGCTTTATGATCTTTTTGCCGTCTTCAAGTACATACACGAAGTCTCCCGATTCATCACTGAACAATGAATCATTTCCAACAGCGAGAACATGTTCTTTTACGTTCTTTGTCATGTAGATCAGCAGATTCTCTCCGATCGCGGGAGTAACTTCGGGATCGTCAAGCACAAAACGCTCGCAGGGATAGACCCTCTTATTGTCGGCAAGCGCCAGTTCTTCGGGCGTATAACTGTACTCATTCAGTTCGTGCCTTACTCCGTTGACATATGTGTAGAATCTGTCGTAATTCTTCAGATATTTTTTATTCTGCGCTGTCAGGTTGCATGAAGACAGTTCTATGTAGGTCTCGTTCTTGTCAGCCAGAACAACAACGTTCTCACATGAATTGATGATATTTGTGGACTTCAGATCCTTGACAAATGTGACAGTTCCGGATTTACGCGCGACAAGATCGTGTCCCTCAAGAAGCTTTTGTTCTTCGGCTATCTGATCATTTATCTGTGAAAGTTTGAGTTCATGGAGTCTTACATCGAATCTGTTATTCTCCTCCATTACCTTCAGCTCGTCTTCAAGCTTATCGGCATCCTCATCCTCTTTGAATTCTCTCTTGCTGAGCATGTCGATACGTTTTGCCTCATGCTCTATCTCATATATCTTCTGTTCCTGTTCAAAGGAATCGATCTCATATTGATATTTTTCCCTGAGTTCAACAATATTGTCATTGACGGATTCGGTATTGACTCTCGCGAGTACCTGTCCTTCACTTACTTCATCTCCTATGCGTACACATATTTCCTTAAGTTTGACCCTTGACGTGAAAAAATAAGCATCCTCCTTGGGTACGACCGTACCGCAGGATAATACCGGCTTCGCCTTTTCACCATACATTGCATCGATCGTTCCTATATCCATGTACTCCACAGGCCTGTATGATTCATTGCCTGCAACAGATTCGATGAGTTCGGGAACTTCAAGCGGCTTCTTTCCGCAGGAAATGAGAATGCATGAAGCCAATATGAGTGCCGTAATGCCATTTATCTTTCTTTTCATTGCACTACCACCCTGTCTTCCTCTGTCAGACCTTCAAGTATGATCGTATTGCCTCCGACCGTATCTCCTGTGGTCACAAATCTTACGGTTTTAAATCCGTTTTCCATTATGTACACGTACTTTCTGTCATCCAGTTCCCTTATGCAGTCCTTCGGAATGTAATACGCATCCTTTATGGGCTCCTTGGTGATGGTGATGACCATATCCTCTATGTATCCGAAATCAGTTCCGGGAGCCGCCGAAAATGTAAGCTTCCACTTCGGCTGTCCGCCGTTTTCTTCCGACTTGTCTTCCTTTTCTTCAAGTATGAGTTCATAATTTGAAGCATTGTATTCGGCTGTATAATGCTCACCTGCAATGAATCCGAAATCTTCTTCCGTTTCCGCCGTAAACTTATCATTGCCGTATACTATGCTGATCAGTACATTGTCTGTCCCGACCGTTGTGATATCCATTCCGTCCGCCATGTCAAATACTATACCGTCATCTTCGGCTGTAATGCTGTATGAGTTCAGTCTTGCCTCCAGCTCTTCTATATATAGCCTGTCAACCTCTATGCTTTCATTTATCTGACGAATATCAAGGTCAAAGTTCTCCTTTTTTTCCTTGTCATGGTTAAGTGCTGCCAAATTCGTATAATGCTCGAGCATCAGCTCATGCTCCGCGAGGCTGTCCTTATAGGATTTTATCCTTTTCTCAAGATCCTCGGATTCGAAGGTGATCATCGTCTGTCCCTTCTTTACATGATCTCCGATCTCGACGTATATCTTATCGACCTTCATCTCATCATAAACGGGCTTATAACTTACTCTTCTGTAGTTATAAGCCTTGAGCATGAGGTTTATCTCGGAAACAAGCGTTCCTTTTGTTACACCGACCGTTTCGTATTGCCTTCGCTCATATTCGGGTATCGATACCTTCGTTTCCATGAGCGCTTTATCATCTGCACACCCGGTCAGGCATAAGACTGCCGCCATGATAAGCGGCAGTACTTTTTTCATATGCATAACAGCCTCCAAAATTTTTTAATACATGAAATACATATTTGTCGCGGCATCCATAAGACTAATCGAACCGTCTATTGCATTGATCGCACCTACCGCTATATAAGCATTCGGTGTTACCGCACTCTGCATATGTGTATAGAATACCCATTCCGGCACATATGCGGTACCGTTTTCATCACTTACAAGTACATATTCAAGCTTGATCTTGCTGATATCATACGGTACATTTCCTCCAAATGAACCCACTTCATTATGAAGGTAAGTTTCAAGAGAATCAACAGCCTGGTCGAATTCCAGTAATTTTTCCACTTTCTGCGGTTCTCCGTCCTTCTGATAGCAGTTGATCATACGTATCTCATAAAGTCCTTCTTCGGCAACCTCTATCCTTACGGCCGACTGCGGTGTATCTGTTTCCGTATTATTTGAATACAGATAAACCGTATTTGTCATCGAATAATAGGAATTCAATCCGTCAAATGTCGGAACATAGTAGAATACATATCCGTCAAGATATTTTTCATTGCTCTTTCTGATATCACCTATGACTCTCGGATAGCTTTTTTTAAGTTCATATCCGTCGAATCCCATCTTTTTTATAAAATCATCGGCTGTCTTTGCAGCCTTTGCTTCATCAACATCATTATCGTTAAAGCTGTCCGGTAATGTAACGGTTTCCTGATCGTTCATTCCGTGTGTCACTGTCTTTGGGTTTACCTGATATATTATGATCCTGGGAGTTTTTTCGATCGATGACAGGACACACATTAATTCAAAATCCTTTCCGCCTATCTTGCCGGCTATCCTGGCTATCTGTCTTTGGTCATCGGTTATGCTACCCCTGTAATATATGCCGGAAAAATCGGCCCTTACAAGCTGATCGTCTGCAGTGTAATCGTAAAACACCTTGTTCTCAACATAATTCCTGACCGTTTCTTCAGTGGCATACTTCTTTGCCGTCATTTTGATATTTTCGATCATGGTGGGGTCTTCATAGAAATCATCACATTCTATGTCGCTCTTTTCCATCACGAAATAAGGCTGCAATATATCGTATTTTCCTTCGTCAAATATATTTCCCGCAAGTCCGATCAGAAAATCTTCATTTATCTCCTGCTCTTTTACGTTTATGACCTGCATCCTGTCGTATCCGTCCGCCGATACGTCCGCATCTATGATGAACTTGTTGTTTGAATCGTCAACGATCGTATATTCGAAATGCTCGGGTATGTCGCTCTTTTCGATCTCTGTTGCCATGGCGATCTCTTCATCTGTCTGAGCTTCCTCGTTTTCCGTTTCATTTGAAGTATATTCACTTGCAATATCATCGCTCACATTAGATCTGCCGCAGGCACACAGCAATGCCATCATGCAGGCAAGTAAGATATACGTTCTTTTTCTATACATATTTTCTCCTCCGTTCATTGAACGCCTGATTCATGGTTTACCTTTACGATCATATCTTATCCCCCGTTTGCATCAAAAATGCATCATGTTTATGCAATTTTGATGCAAATGTGATTTTATAATATAATATAATGGATAAGCACATGGGAGCAGACATATATGCTTAGGATACTTACGGTCGAAGATGAAGAACCGATACGCAATCTTATACAGATGAACCTTGAAAATGCAGGTTACGAATGTGTATGTGCCGCAGACGGCATGATCGCATCAGACCTGCTTCTTGAGATGCATTTTGACCTGATCCTGCTCGATATAATGCTTCCTAAGGTTGACGGCTACGAGCTTTTTGAATATATCAGGCAGTTTAATACACCCGTTATATTCCTGACTGCCAAAGGTTCTCTGGAGGAACGTGTTAAGGGGCTCAATCTTGGTGCAGAGGATTATATAGTAAAACCATTTGAGATAGTCGAGCTCTTAGCCCGCATAGACGTAGTGATGCGCAGATACAACAAGAGCAGTTCCTCTCTTTCTTTCGGAGATCTTACTGTTGACTGCGACAATCACATCGTACGGAAAAATGATACGGTCATAGATCTCACTCCCAAGGAATATAAACTTCTTGTGCTTTTCCTCAGGAATGTCAACATCACTCTCTTCAAAGAAAGGATATATGAACTTATCTGGGGTATGGATTTTGAAGAGGATTCAAGGACCCTTAATCTGCACATCCAGCGTTTGAGAAAAAAGACAGGGCTGGAAAACTGTCTCAAGACCGTATATAAGGTCGGTTTCCGTCTGGAAAAGGAAGAATGATATGAAATTCAGATATAAGGTACTGCTGATCAATATCATAATCCTTTCGGTAGGTCTGGCAAGCGCGCTTTATTTCATGATCCGTCAAAACATGGATCAGGCGCTTGAAAACAGGATAAACAATGCAATCGAGGAAAATAATGTCCTTCAGTCTGCTGTTGAATTTAACCTTCTTGATGTCAATGACAACAAAAAGAGCAGTTATTCGGCAGCTTTAAAAAACAATTCCGATATGATAACTTTATCCATGTTCGCAAATCGTTCGGACGTATTCATAATCTACGACAATGCCATGGTCTATACCAACTCGGATTCTGCATATGATGAGCCTTTCGAGCTGGCCGCACGTACAAGTCCGGGGAAAAAAAACTATATCATAACCCATGAGGACAATGAGTATTATATCTATGTTTCTTCATGCAGTCTGATCGCATCGGCAACTCTCAATATCATCAGCAAGAGCAATATCTCCGATACCTACAGAATGCTGGGTCAGCAAATGAATTTTTATTCCGTTATTCTGCTGCTCACCATAATCGTCGGATCTGTGCTCATATACCTCTTCGGTATGCTTCTGACCAATCCTCTTGAACGCCTCAATCAGGTCGCAAAGGATTTCGGCAAAGGTGATTTCAGTGCAAGAGCCGATATAAAGACCAATGATGAGGTCGGTGATCTTGCGCTCAGTTACAACCAGATGGCCGATTCCGTGTCAGGCCATGTTGACGAGCTTAATGACATGATAGAACGTCAGAATCAGTTCATAGGTGATTTTACCCATGAGATCAAGACTCCGATGACTTCGATAATAGGCTATGCGGATACCATAAGGAGCATAGAACTTCCGAGAGAAAAACAGATATCCTCCGCTTCATACATCTTCAGCGAAGGCAGGCGCCTTGAAAAGATGTCTTCAAAGCTTTTTGATCTGATCTACTTAAAGGAACGCGATCTTAAGTTTAACAGATTTCCTGTCTCAGGCCTCGCAGAACAGGTTGAATACGGTATATCTCCGGCCCTGGAAGCAAAAAATATCACGCTTAAGACCGATTTTGAAAAAATTACCCTTCTGGGGGATATCGATCTTCTCACATCGGCCTTCATAAATCTTATAGACAATGCAAGGAAAGCCTCCGATGCAGGCAGCACCATCGAGTTTAACGGCAAAATGCAGAATGCCAAATATCTCATCACCGTAAAAGATTCCGGAATGGGTATACCTCCGGAACATCTCGAGCATATAAGAGATGCTTTTTACATGGTAGATAAATCAAGATCCAGAAAAGAAGGCGGTGCCGGCCTTGGGCTCTCCCTGGCAAATATCATATTTACCAGGCATGATGCCGTCATGCTCATAGAAAGCACACCGGGACAGGGTACAAATATAACGGTTGTCTTCCCTTTGGAGACACAGGAGGAGGTAAATGATGAAAAATAAGTTATTATCTCCTATCATATATTTTTGTATAGCCGTCATATGTGTTTACTGTGCTCTGTTCATTCCCAGACAGCTCATCAATAAACGCTACAGTGCTCAGACCGATATTGTCTGTGAAGCGCCGGCTGAGACATACATAAACTCGGAGTCTGCGATGTCCAAATACTCTTCATCGCTCCTCACATCCCTGCAGCGCATAAAGATAATCACAGGTTTATGGGAAAACAGCTGCAGATTGACCGATGATTCCAAAGGAAATATGACTGAGGCTGATGCTGTAAGCTTAGCTATCTCAAAGATCGATGCAATGTATAACTTCGGGTTGTATCCGAGATCTTTTAAGTCTGCAGTTAACAACTGGTATGCCTGGGACGGCGAACTTTATGAATACACGGATATCGGTACCAATACCTATACATGCTATCTCTGGAAGCTCACATTTACCAGATCCGACAGAAGCGAAAAACACATTGTTCTCATGACCGAGGACGGTGTCATACTTTTCGCCGGCTGTAATGAGATTACCGATTTCACATGTACAAGCGCCAGAGAAATTGCCAACCTTTCCACAGAATTGCTGTGCAATAAGGATATAAGATCAAGTTCCATAAGGGGTATAGATCTGTCTTATTCCGTGACAGATATATATCCCCAATTGAACGATCTTGTGAAAAACGGCTCCAGCGAAAACGCAGGAACCGCTTATGATCTTAATATCGTTATGAAGAACAATTCTTCCGAGGATTATGTCGTTTTTCTCCCCGATGCATCATTACAGGGCTATAACATCGGTATCGTCCCCAAAATGTGTTTCAAGGATTAACGGGATCGGCTTACAATGCCATTTTGTATATATTTAACATATCCTCGAAACCCAGTTTTTTATAACCGTCCAAAACTCTGGTCTTATTCTGGCTGCATCCGTTAGCCAGTTTTTCGAGATCCGCTTCTTTGATGCCCAGTTCGGTAAGGCTTACAGGCATACCGATCGATCTGTAATATTCCTCCTGGATATCTATCGCTTTATTGATGGTAATTTCGGGATGTTCAAAATCAATATCAACATTCCACACATTGTGTGCATATTGAAGGAATCTCGGGATATTTGCATCGTAAACATATCTTGCCCAGCTGCACCACAAAGCCGCAAGTCCCGCTCCGTGGGCCACTTCGGGAAAATGCGCCGAAATAACATGCTCAAGCTGGTGTACCGCCATCAGAAAGCTTCTTCCGCATTGTGTAAGTCCGTTATGTGCAAGCGACGAAGCCCACATCATATTGGCTCTTGCCACGTAATCATCCGGATGCTCCACCGCATCTTTTCCCGATTTGATCGCGGATCTGATGATCGCCTCGGCGATGGAATCCGTCAGATAAGTATCTTCTCCCTTACAGAAATAACGTTCTATCGTATGCATTGCTATATCCACAGCTCCGCATGCCGTCTGATATGCTGAAACCGAATATGTCAGTTCGGGATTTTCGATCGCAAAATCCATCCTGTTGCAGGTACATGAATATCCCTTTTTAACCTTCGTATCGGGGTTTGTTATGACACATGAATTCGACATTTCGGATCCGGCTGCCGATATCGTGAGTACGGCTCCTTTTTTGAGTGTTTTGGCAGGTACTGCTTTTCCGAGAGAAAAATCCCAGACATCGATATCGGGATTGGCTATACCGTTTGCTATATCCTTTGCCGAATCAAGTACCGATCCTCCTCCGACCGCCAGTACAAAGTCTACGCCTTCTTTAATTCCGAGGGCTATGCCTTCTCTTACAAGCTTTAGCTCCGGATTGGCAACAACTCCTCCGAGTTCGATATAATCGATATTTTCTGCCTCAAGATATCCTTTTATCCTGTCCAAAAGTCCGCTCTTTTTTGCAGACTGTCCGCCATAATGGAGCAGCACCTTTGTGGCCCCCGCCTCCTTTATGAGTTTTCCCGTTCTTTCCTCTTCACCTTTACCGAAATATACTTTTGTGGGAGTTTCATAGATAAAATTATCCATCTTTTTCCTTTCCTCGTTCGATCACAGAAACAGTTTGCGTTTTCTGTCTATCATCTCATCGATCTTCTCAATATAGAGTCTGACATCCTTTACATTGTCGCATCGTTCCATGCGGTAATTGTCGCCTTCATGAAATACGCGTTTTGTGACGGTTCCCGCTCCAAGTGCCACGATCGACTGTTTTTCCTCCATGATGAGGATATTGTATATGCCTTCCTTACCCTTCTTTGCGTATCCGACATTTTCCATATTGCCGCTCATATTCTTCTGTCTGTACAGATAATAAGGTTCAAGTCCGATATCTCGCAGCATTTTTTCGGTCATATCCATTATCTCTTCTGAATTGATAAAATCCCTTCCATGTTCGGATATCCACTCATTGAGTCTTGAAGCCCTCTTAACGGCCAGCGAATGAACCGTTACACTGTCCGGTGAGAGTTTTGCTATCGTTTCAAGTGTATTGGCTACATCAGCTTTGTTCTCGCCAGGCAGACCTACTATCATATCCATATTGATATTGTCAAAGCCCAGTTCCCTTGCTGTTTTATATGCTTCGATCACCTGCTCGACCGTATGTCTCCTGCCGATAATATCGAGAGTTTCCTGTTTGAAGGTCTGCGGATTTACGGAGATCCTTGTGACTCCCATCCGTTTTAGTACCTCAAGCTTTTCTCGCGTGATACTGTCGGCTCTTCCCGCTTCCACCGTGAATTCTTTTACAGAATCAAAGTTTATCTTACTCTTAAGATATCCTATCAGATCCGCAAGTTCCGCGGGCGTGAGCGTTGTAGGAGTACCTCCCCCGATGTATACGCTGTCGGCTATTCTTTTCTTAAAACTTTCGGCCACATAATCTATCTCTTTTTTCAGGCAGGCTATATATTCTCCTATCTGCTTCTCATAAATCATCCTCGGAAATGATGTGAAAGAACAATACAGGCATGTACTGGGGCAGAATGGTATGCCTATGTAAATACTATAGCCTTCATCGTAATGGATGTCTGAGAGTATCTGCAATTCCCTGTGCGCAATATCAACCGCAAGTGTGGCTTTTCTTTTGCCCGTCAGGTAAACGCTGTCATAATACTCAAGTATCTCTTCATCCGGGTTTCCCGCTTCCAGCATGGTCAAAGCTATCTTTGTGGGTCTTATACCCGTTAATGTTCCCCATGGCAGTTTGGTCCCGTTCTTTTTCGACAATGCCCTGTATATTGCCCTTTTTAATTTATTCTTGTAATCGACTCTGTCATTTTCCGCTATCTCCGATTCGGTCACTTCTTCTTTTCCGTCGCTGTATAATGTGATTACGGATCTGTCCTTTTTGTATTCTATGAATGCAAAAGCAGCCTCATCATTATCTTCCGAAGTCGGGATCACTCTGACATCCTCTGCGGGATAAAATGCCTTAAAAAGTGAATGCACGTCATATATGAAATTATCTTCGCTGCATCTTATAAGCATAGCCGTTCCTAGTTCCAAAAAGGATTATATTCTCTTTCATGACCTATCGTCGTACTTCCTCCGTGTCCCGGATATACTTTTGTTTCATCCGGTAACGGTGCAAGCTTATCATGGATCGATCTTGTGAGGTCTCCCATATTTCCTGTGGGAAGATCCGTTCTTCCCACCGATTCCTCAAAAAGAGTATCACCGCTTATGAGTGTGCTGTCCTCTTCAAAATAAAAACAGCAGCTTCCCTTTGTATGTCCCGGCGTTGCCAGTACTTTTATCTTAAAGCCCAGGATATCCAGTTCATCCCCGTCTTTGAAAAAGCCGTTCGCCTTGACGGTGCACGGTCTTCCGGCCATTGCAGAGGCATTCAGTTCACTGCTTAAAAGGAGTTCCTCCTCCTTATCGAGTGCATAGACCTTTGCTCCGGAAAGCCCCCTTAATTCAGAGCAGCCCCAGATATGATCAAAATGTGCATGTGTGAGAAGTATGGTATCAACTTCAAAACCGTTTTCTTTTAGTTTGCTGTATATACGGTCTCCCCTATCGGCAGGGTCAAAAAGTATCACCTTGTTCTGTCCCTCATGATATACAAAATAACAATTGGTGGCACATACGCTAAGTACCATTTTCCCGATCTTCAGATCTGACATGTTTTTCTTCCTTTCATTTGCTCCAATACAAGAACAACAGGTCTGTCAGCCTGTTGTTCTTTCAATATCTATGATACCTTCGATGCTTCTTAAACGTTCTATGATGTTACGCAGTTCTTCCCTGCCTGATATCTCAAAGCTCATCGACATCGTCACGACTTTGTTCTTACTCATATGGGAATTAAGTGTGATGATGCTGATGTTTTTCTCTGTAAACACCTTGGAAATATCTCCCAGGATTCCCGGCCTGTTATTTGCAAAGGCTCTTATCTCGGCAAGATAACGTTCATTTTCGTCCTTTTCATCCACCTGCCATTCGGCATCGATCAGTCTTGCTCTGTCCTCCTCGGAAAGATTTAACATATTGATACAGTCATTTCTGTGTATCGATATTCCTCTTCCTCTTGTAACAAACCCGACTATCTCATCGCCCGGTACGGGTGAACAGCATTTTGAAAATCTTACGGCTACATCCTCAACACCCTTAACGACGATACCGCTCTTGCTCCTTATGTTCTGCGGATGCTTTGCGGCATGCTCCTCAACCTGGGCAAGTATCTCTTCATCACTTAAAGGCTTGTAATGATCTCTCTCGTAGAATTCAAGCATCTTGTTGACGATCTGGCCTTCCTTGAGAGCTCCGTGTCCCACGGCCGCAAGTATCCCCTCCCAATCCTTGAAATTATACTTGAGCATTATGGAATTCATGTAGCTCTGCGTGAGGATCTTTGATGTATCTATATTCTTTGCTTTACAATAGGCATTGAGTAATTCCCTGCCCCTTGTTATATTGTCTTCCTTAAGTTCCTGTTTGAACCATTGATTGATCTTGTTCTTGGCCTGTGTGGACTTTGCGACTTTGAGCCAGTCCATGCTGGGGCCTTTGGAGTTCTGTGAAGTGATGACCTCTATCCTGTCACCGTTCTTTATCTCATAATCGATCGTAACAAGACGGCCGTTGACTCTTGCTCCGACCATACGGTTTCCTACGGCCGAATGTATGCTATAAGCAAAATCTATCGGTGTGCTTCCTGCCGGAAGGTTCTTTACCTCGCCCGTGGGAGTGAAGCAGTATACATTATCCGAGAACAGGTCCAGATCGGATTTTAAAAGGCTCATGAATTCCTTATTATCCGACATGTCTCTCTGCCATTCAAGGATCCTTCTCAGCCAGTCGAGCTTCTCTTCCTCGCCCTGAGTTGACTTCTTTCCGTCAGAAGCTTCCTTATATTTCCAATGGGCTGCGATACCGTATTCGGCAGCCTTATGCATTTCATAGGTTCGTATCTGTATCTCAAACGGCTGTCCCTTGTTGCCTATCAATGTCGTATGCAGAGACTGGTACATATTCTCCTTTGGCATTGCGATATAATCCTTGAACCTTCCGGGTATAGGCTTGTATATCTCATGTATGACACCCAGAGCCGCATAACAATCTTTAACACTGTCAACTATGATCCTTACGGCAAACAGGTCATATATCTGATCCAGAGATTTGTTCTGGTTCTTCATCTTCTTGTATATCGAGAAGAAATGCTTTACTCTTCCGTCGATGGTCGCCTTGATCCCTGCAGCTTCGATATGCTCCCTTACCTCATCAACTATACGCTGTATATATGCTTCCCTTTCGGATTTTTTCTCGGCGATCTTCTCGGCAAGATCATAATACACATCGGGTTCGAGATATTTTAAAGAAAGATCGTCAAGCTCTACCTTGATCTTGGAGATACCGAGTCTCATTGCGATCGGGCTGTAGATATCAAGCGTTTCACGCGCTATCCTCTGCTGTTTCTCCGGCGGCATATGCTTGAGGGTACGCATATTGTGAAGCCTGTCAGCCAGCTTTATAAGGATGACCCTTATATCCTTTGCCATTGCAAGGAACATTTTTCTTAAGTTTTCCGCCTGCATCTCAAGCTTGATGGCCGAATAATCCAGATTGGCATCGTCCATCTGCAATTGCAGTTTTGTAACACCGTCAACGAGAAGCGCAACATCATCACCGAAGTTCTCTTTGATCTCATCAATGGTCATAACGGTATCTTCTACAACGTCATGAAGCAGTCCCGCAACTATGGTCTCCTTATCCATCTCAAGATCGGCAAGGATTATTGCAACATAAAGAGGATGTATGATATATGGTTCCCCTGATTTTCTCAGCTGTCCCTTATGAGCATCATTTGCACTGTTATAAGCCTTCTCGATCATGGAGATATCATCGGAAGGGTGATATTTGCGCACACGGGTGATAAGGTCATTGTACAACTCCTCCGGAGCGAGGAATTCCTGCAATGACTCGATCCTGCCGTCATCGATGACAAGTTCGTTATTCAATTTGGAGCCGTATTCCAAATTTTCCATACATCCACCGTTCTAAATCATTTGCCTTCGTATATGAGTGCCGAATCGACACGATAACCTTTGAGCTTTTCACGGCCCTTGAGTCCGGCGAGTTCCATGAGACAGAGTATGCCTACAACCTCTCCTCCGAGCTTTTCAACAAGCTTTATCATGGCACCGATCGTGCCACCTGTCGCCATCAGATCATCGACCAAAAGTACCTTTTGACCTGGCTTTATGGCATCCTTGTGTATCTCAATCGTGGCCTTGCCGTATTCGAGATCATAGCTTTCCTCTATGGTCTCACAGGGAAGTTTTCCTTTCTTTCTTACAAGAACGAGTGCTTTTCCCTTGCTGTACGCTATGGGAGCACCGAATATGAATCCTCTTGATTCCGCTCCGACAACAACATCGTAGTCAAGGTCTTCAACAAGCCCGATCATGCTGTCTATCGCAAGCTTAAAGCCGTCAGGATCCTGACATACACTGGTCACATCCCTGAAAATTATACCTTCCTCGGGAAAATCAGGAATACTTCTTACATAATCTTC
The DNA here is from genome assembly GCA_024698705.1 of Lachnospiraceae bacterium. Lineage (GTDB taxonomy): Bacteria > Bacillota > Clostridia > Lachnospirales > Lachnospiraceae > Colinaster. The sequence goes on along the minus strand of JAILQX010000046.1, from coordinate 7,508 downwards.
TAGTTTTTTCATGGCATTGTACCCCGTTTCTTGTTTTTAAAAACCATTATAACATTATACTCTAATAAAAATACCACTTCAAGAAAAATACATTAAACGGCACTGTACTGGCTCATATACAGATCTCTGTAAAAGCCGCCCTTTTTAAGGAGTTCTTCGTGCTTACCCTTCTCTATTATATGTCCGTCCTTCATAACGAGTATCACATCTGCATTTACTATCGTTGACAGCCTGTGTGCTACCACGAAGCTTGTCCTGTCCTTCATAAGCTCGTCAAACGCTCTGCTTATGAGGATCTCGGTTCTTGTATCTATATTGCTTGTCGCTTCATCCAGTATCAGCATATCCGGCTGCATGAGCATTACTCTTGCAATACATATGAGCTGCTTCTGTCCTGCCGAAAGATCGCCTCCGTTATCGGACAGCACTGTATCATAACCGTTTGAAAGCCTTTTTATAAAGCCGTGAGCATGAACCGCTTTTGCGGCATTTACGGCCTCTTCCCTGGTCGCATCCGCTTTTCCGATAAGGATATTTTCAAGGACCGTTCCGTTTTTGATCCACGTATCCTGCAAGACCATACCGAATCGCCGCCTGAGATCATGCCTTTTCATATCCCTTATATCCTCTCCGCCTATCTCTATCTTTCCCTCATTTATTTCATAAAATCTCATGAGCAGATTGATAAATGTTGTTTTTCCACAGCCTGTAGGACCTACTATTGCAACGCTCTGTCCGGGTTTTACGTCAAGATCGAAATTCTCGATCAAAGGCTTTTCCGGAGTATATGAAAATGAAACATTACTGATGACAACATGTTCTTCCATATCCCTTTCAGTATTTTCAACGGAATTGTCCAAAACCTTCGAATCCGTTTCCGTCTTTTCATCAAGAAATTCAAATATCCTCGCGCCGCAGCTTAAAGCATTCTGCAGTTCGGTTATGACACCTGTTATCTCATTGAAAGGCTTTGTATATTGATTTGCGTAGCATAACATCGTGGTCAGCATTCCGACACTCAGAGCTCCGTTTATTGCAAGTAACCCTCCGCTCAATGCTACCGCCGCATACACGCAGGCGTTGACAAATCTGGTACTCGGATTGGTAAGTGACGAATAGAATACAGCCTTTAAAGAGCATTCACGCAACCTTTTGTTTATTTCATCAAATTCTTTTATGGCTTCCTCTTCACGGCCGAAGCTTTTTACGACCTTTTCATTACCTATCATCTCGTCTATGTAGCCTGTCTGTTCCGCTTTGGTCTCATTTTGTATCTTAAACATGTCATAGGTATGCTTAGATATGAATTTAGCCACAAGAAATGAAAGCGGCGTCAGACATATTACGAGTAAAGCCACCTTCCAGTTAAGGAGCAGCATCAGTACTATCGTTCCAAGGATAGTCACAACTCCTGTGAAGAAATTAGAAAATCCAAGCAAAAGACCGTCCGCAAGCTGTTCCGCATCATTGATCATCTTGCTCACTATCTCACCTGTTGGATGTGTATCCAGATAGGAAAGAGGCATTTTCTGAAGCTTTGCAAACATTTCCTCCCTGATATTGCCCACGACACGATAAGTCACTTTATTATTGATTATGCTCATCATCTGCTGACAAAGTGCCGAAGTGAAAACCAATGCAGCCGCGAACCCAAGAGAAATGATTATACTCTGTATGGGAAACACGGAACCTGTCACAATGAAGTCCGGATCGTCCAAAAGGCCTATGGTGTCTATCGCATTACCTATGATCACGGGGATGAACAATGCGGATACAGCCGATACAAGTGCTAAGAGCATTGACAGAAAAGCAAGCCATATATTGTTTTTGAGGTAACGCATTATCCTTTTTATTGTTTTCATACACTTACCCCCTTGTATTGCGAAGCATATATTTCCTTGTATACGTCACACGTTTCAAGAAGTTCGTCATGTCTACCTATACCTGCAACTTTACCGTCATCAAGGACTATTATCATGTCCGCACTCATTATGGAAGCGCATCTGCCCGAAACTATAAATACCGTAGGATCGTATTCAAGCCTGCTTATAGCTTTCCTAAGGTTAAGGTCTGTCAGGTAATCAAGTGCCGAAGAACTGTCATCAAGTATGAGTATCTCAGGCTTTCCGATCAATGTTCTTGCTATGGACAAACGCTGCTTCTGTCCGCCCGAAAAATTACGTCCGCCCTGCTCTATCACGGCATCAAGTCCGCCCTTTTCCTGCATCATATCATAGGCCTGAGCATTCATGAGCGCCTCGTTCATCTCTTCGTCCGTTGCATTTTTGTCGGCCCATCTTAAATTGTCCCTGAGCGTACCTTTAAAGAGTACGGCCTTCTGCATTACGATCCCGACCTTTTTGCGCAGACTGTCTGTCGTATACTCTCTTACATCGGTTCCGTTGATCAGCACTTCACCGTTACTTACCTCGTAGAATCTGCACAGCAGATGAACAAGACTCGTCTTTCCGCAGCCGGTACCTCCGATGATACCCACCGTGCGGCCTTTTTCGACCTTAAAGCTTATATTTTCCAGGCTCGCATCTCCCGCTGTGGGATAAGTAAGCGAAACATTTCTGTATTCGACACTGTATTTACCGTTCTCACTTTCTCCCTGCGTTTCTTTATCGGCGATATCGATCTGAGCGTCCTTCATGGATGGATTGATATCAAACACAGCCGATACCCTGTTGCCGCTCGCAACGGATTTGATTATGAGAACTATCAGATTGGCAAGCTTTATAAGTTCAACAAGTATCTGGGACATGTAATTATACAGTGCCACAACCTGTCCCTGTGAGATGATCCCTTTTGATACATGAAGCGCACCGGTATAGATAAGCGCGATTATAGCTCCGTTGATCATAACATATGTAAGCGGATTCAGCATGGCCGTCATATTTGACGCATGATTGAGCGCCGCGGTAAGGATCCCGTTATCTTCGCTGAACCTGTTATATTCTTCTTTTTCCTTGCAGAATGCCCTGATGACACGGACTCCGTTTAAGTTCTCCCTCGTAGCCGAAAGAACTCTCTCCAGATCCTGCTGTACCTTAGAGGCCAGTCTTATATCAACTATCATAAGACCGAATACGACAAAACTTAACGTTACTATCACTGCAAGAAAAATAAGGGCACTCTTAACATCTATCGTAAATGCCATGATCATAGCACCGAACACTACGAACGGGCTCCTTAAAAAAAGCCTTAAGACCATGTTTACGCCGTTCTGGAGCTGATTGACATCACTTGTCATGCGTGTGATCATCGTGGATGTGCCCAGCCTGTCTATCTCCGGGAAACCAAGTTTCATCAGATGTGAAAACAAAGAGTGTCTCAAGTCTGTTGCAAAATTCACTGCCGCCTTTGCCGCAAAAAACTGCGCAGTAAGAGATGCCACCAGACCGATAAAGCCAAGAATGACAAGCAATACAAATGATCTTACTATGATCCCCTTGTCCATTCGCGCTATTCCATTATCAATAAGGTCCGCAACAACAAGAGGAACAAACAGTTCAAATGATGCTTCCAGCATCTTGAAAAGCGGTGCCAGTATACACTCTTTTTTATATCCTTTAAGATAAACCAGTAATCTCTTCATAAAATTTTCTTTCCCGTAATAGATTCTTGCGGCTTATTATATCACGAAAACGCTCCACAATATACTCTGCTTATATAAAACAGCATTAAAAAAGGTCTGCCTGCATAAAGCAGACAGACCCTTGAAAACGATATTTACATCATTCCGCCCATGCCGCCACCTGCGGGCATCGGAGGAACATCTTCTTTGATCGTGGCAACAACAGATTCCGTTGTAAGGAGTGTTGCCGCAACGCTGCATGCATTCTGCAATGCACTTCTTGATACCTTGGCGGGATCGAGAATACCTGCTGAAACCATGTCTACATACTCTTCCTTGTAAGCATCAAAGCCGATACCAACTTCGGACTCACGTACTTTATTAACGATGACAGCGCCTTCAAGACCGGCATTGTTGGCAATGTGGAACAAAGGAGCTTCCAGAGCCTTAAGTACTATGTTGGCACCTGTCTTCTCATCACCTTCAAGCGAATCGGCTAATTTTGCAACTTCCTTTGAAGCATGAATATATGCCGAACCGCCACCTGCAATGATACCTTCTTCAACAGCTGCACGTGTAGCAGCAAGAGCATCCTCAAGACGAAGTTTTGCTTCCTTCATCTCAGTTTCCGTAGCAGCACCTACACGGATAACTGCAACTCCGCCTGCAAGCTTTGCAAGTCTCTCCTGAAGTTTCTCTCTGTCAAAATCAGATGTGGTATCTTCGATCTGCTTCTTGATCTGGCCTACTCTCGCATCGATCTTTGCCTTCTCGCCTGCACCTTCAACAATGACTGTATTTTCCTTTTGTACCTTAACTGATTTTGCACGTCCGAGCATATCAAGTGTGGCCTCTTTAAGATCAAGCCCAACTTCCTCGCTTATTACGGTACCTCCCGTAAGAATGGCGATATCCTCAAGCATTGCCTTTCTTCTGTCACCATAGCCGGGAGCCTTGACTGCAACTACATTGAATGTACCTCTCAGTTTATTGACAATAAGTGTTGTGAGAGCCTCACCCTCAACATCCTCAGCGATGATCAGCAGCTTCTGTCCGCCTTGAACGATCTGCTCAAGTAACGGAAGTAACTCCTGGATATTTGAGATCTTCTTGTCTGTGATCAGGATATACGGATTATCGAGTACGGCTTCCATCTTCTCCGTATCGCTTACCATATATGCTGAGATATATCCTCTGTCGAACTGCATACCTTCAACAAGGTCAAGTTCGGTCTGCATTGTCTTTGATTCTTCGATGGTTATAACACCGTCGTTTGAAACCTTCTCCATTGCATCGGCAACAAGATTTCCGACTTCATCATCACCTGCCGATATGGCAGCTACTCTTGCAATATGCTCCTTGCCGTTAACCTTTGAGCTCATCTTCTGGATAGCCTTTACAGCCTCATCCGTTGCCTTTTTCATACCCTTACGGAGAATGATCGGGTTTGCGCCTGCGGCAATATTCTTTATACCTTCATGGACCATAGCCTGTGCAAGTACGGTAGCGGTCGTTGTACCGTCACCTGCCACATCGTTTGTCTTTGTGGCAACTTCCTTTACAAGCTGTGCTCCCATATTTTCAAAAGCATCTTCAAGTTCTATCTCTTTGGCTATCGTAACTCCGTCGTTAGTGATGAGCGGTGCGCCGTAGCTTTTATCCAATACAACGTTTCTTCCCTTGGGGCCAAGTGTAACTCTGACGGTGTCTGCAAGCTGGTTAACACCGCTTTCAAGAGCGGCACGTGCTTCAGCACCGAATTTAATCTCTTTTGCCATCTTTAATACATCTCCTTCTATAAATGCGTTTTTTCACGAAATAAATTTAGTCAGATCACTGAATGATCGCAAGAATGTCTGCCTGTTTAACCACTATGAACTCTTCTTCATCAAGTTTAACATCTGTTCCGGCATACTTCGAATAGATAACATTGTCACCGACTTTAACTTCCATCTTGACTTCTTTTCCGTCAATAACACCGCCGGGACCTACAGCAACAACTTCAGCCTGCTGTGGCTTCTCCTTATTCTGTCCGGGTAATACGATACCGGATTTTGTGGTCTCTTCAGCAACCAACTGTTTTAATACGACTCTGTCGCCTAATGGAACTAATTTCATGAGATTTCGCCTCCTTTTATTCTCTAAAAATACATTTTAACTTCAAATCAGATTTTTTCAACCAAAACCGAGGTTATTTTATTCTTTTTTTATTTTTAAACGTGAAACTTGCTTTTTAAGGCACTTTTATTATAGAATATTGACTGTTGTGTATAGTTAATATAAATAAAGAAAGAGGTCAATAAATGATCAGTGCAAATAATGTTACTCTCCGATTTGGCAAAAAAGCCCTTTTCGAAGATGTCAATATCAAATTTACGGAAGGAAACTGCTATGGTCTCATCGGTGCCAACGGTGCAGGAAAATCCACTTTTTTAAAAATACTGTCGGGAGAACTCGAAACCACGAGCGGTGAGGTCGCAATGACACCCGGCCAGCGTATGAGCGTATTGGAGCAGGATCATTTCAAATATGATACATACAATGTTCTCGATACGGTCATCTTAGGCAATAAAAGGCTTTATGACATAATGAAGGAAAAGGATGCCATTTATGCCAAAGAGAATTTCTCCGATGAGGACGGTATACGCGCAAGCGAACTGGAAGCTGAATTCGCCGAGTTGGACGGCTGGGAGGCCGAATCCAATGCCGCAATGCTCTTGAACGGACTGGGTATCGATACTGAGCTCCATTACAGCATGATGTCGGAGCTTGACGGTAATCAGAAGGTCAAGGTACTGCTCGCAAAAGCTCTGTTCGGTAATCCGGATATACTTCTTCTCGACGAGCCCACGAACCACTTGGATCTCGATGCGATCGCATGGCTCGAGGAATTCCTTATAAACTTTGAGAATACCGTCATCGTTGTTTCCCATGACAGATACTTTCTCAATAAGGTTTGTACACATACCGCGGATATCGATTACGGCAAGATCCAGCTTTATGCCGGCAACTATGATTTCTGGTATGAGTCCAGCCAGCTGATGATCCGGCAGATGAAGGAAGCCAACAAGAAGAAAGAAGAAAAGATCAAAGAACTTAAAGAGTTCATCCAGCGTTTCTCGGCTAATGCTTCCAAGTCCAAGCAGGCTACTTCGCGTAAGCGTGCGCTTGAGAAGATCCAGCTCGATGAGATGAAGCCGTCTTCGAGAAAGTACCCTTACATCGACTTTAAGCCGAACCGCGATATCGGCAACGAAGTCCTTACGGTCGAAGGCCTTTCCAAGACCGTTGACGGCGTAAAAGTGCTGGATAACATTTCATTTACGCTCAACAAGGGCGACAAAGTTGCCTTTGTCGGACCTAATACCATGGCTACCACGGCCCTCTTCCAGATCCTTGCGGGCGAGGAAGAGCCGGATGAAGGCTTCTACAAATGGGGCATCACGACCTCCCAGGCCTATTTCCCTAAGGACAGCTCCGAAGAGTTCAAGGGCGACCAGTCCATCGTCGACTGGCTCATGGGATATTCGCAGGAAAAAGATGTTACATACGTGCGAGGCTGGCTCGGCCGCATGCTCTTCTCGGGTGACGACGCCCTTAAGAAGCTGAAAGTCCTCTCCGGAGGCGAGCGCGTCAGATGCATGCTCTCCAAGATGATGATGAGCGGCGCCAACACCATGATCCTCGACGAGCCGACCAACCACCTTGACATGGAAGCGATCACGGCTCTCAACAACGGTCTCATGAAGTTCCCGGGCGTAGTCCTCTTCACCTGTCAGGACCACCAGTTCGTCCAGACCACTGCCAACCGCATCATGGAGATAACCGCAGGCGGTCTCATCGACAAGCAGTGCACATACGACGAATACCTCGAAAGCGATGAGATGGCTAAGAAGCGCCAGATCATGAATATGGAACAGTTCATTGC
>JAILQX010000030.1 GCA_024698705.1 Lachnospiraceae bacterium | reverse complement strand
ACATATTTACATCCCTTATTATTAGTATTACTAAAATAATAATAAATATATATTAAAAATTTTTTTAAAATCATTGAAAGGAATTATTCACATGAGAATTTTATGTCAAAAGTCGGATTTATTGAATGGTCTTAATATCGTATCAAAAGCAGTTCCAAGTAAGACAACAATGTCCATACTTGAATGTATACTTGTTGATTCAACAAACGGCAATATAAAACTTACTGCCAATGATATGGAACTCGGAATAGAAACAGTTATTGAAGGACAGATCCTTGAAAAGGGAATAGTAGCTCTTGATGCAAAGATTTTTACAGATATAGTAAGAAAGCTTCCTGACAGTGTTGTAAATATAAATGTAGATCCTGATTATAAGACATTTATAACATGTGAAAAGGCAAAATTTACCATTTTGGGCAAATCCGGTGATGAATTTTCTTATCTTCCTAAAGTAGAAAAGAACAATCCTATCATACTTTCACAGATATCATTGAAGGATGTTATAAGACAGACCATATTTTCAATAGCCGACAATGACAGCAATAAGGTTATGAGTGGTGTTTATTTTGAGATAAAAGAGGACAGATTAAGAGTAAGTTCTCTGGATGGCCACAGAATTTCCATAAGAAATATTATTCTTAAGAATTCTTATAAAGAAAATAAGGTAATAATCCCCGGAAAAACACTTAATGAGATAAGCAAGATCCTTACGGGAACAGCTGAAGAGGATGTATATATTTATATAACAAATAATCATGTTGTATTTGATTTTGACAATACGACTGTTGTTTCAAGAGTTATTGAAGGTGAATATTTCAAGATTGACCAGATGTTAAACAATAATTATGAAACAAAGGTTTCTGTTAATAAAAAAGAATTCCTTGATTGTATAGACAGAGCAACTCTTATTGTAAAAGAAGGAGACAAAAAACCTATCATAGTAAATATAGGTGATAAATCCCTTGAACTTAAGATAAGTTCAGCAATAGGAAGCATGAATGAAGATATTGATATAACCAAAGAAGGCAAAGATATAATGATAGGTTTCAATCCTAAATTCCTTATAGATGCTTTGAAGGTAATAGATGATGAGACCATAAATATTTACCTGTTTAATTCAAAAGCTCCCTGCTTTATAAAAGATGATGATGAAAGATATATATATCTTGTACTTCCCGTCAATTTCAATAATGTAGGATAAAAAATATGGAAGAAACCATAAAATTACGTGAGGAATATATAAAACTGGGACAGGCAATAAAAGCTGCAGGATTTGTAGATTCGGGTGTTGAAGCAAAATATGTAATAACCGAAGGACTTGTAAAAGTCAACGGAAGTACAGAATTGCAAAGAGGTAAAAAGCTTTATTTCGGAGATATTGTGGAATTCGACGGAAATAAGATAAGAATTGATTAGATTTGAGGCAGATGATGATAATTAAATCATTGGAATTAAGTGATTACAGAAATTACGGATCGCTTAATATTACTTTTGATAAAGGTACCAATATACTGTTTGGTGACAATGCCCAGGGAAAAACCAATATACTTGAAGCTATATATTTTTGTGCAACTACCAAATCACATAAACTAAGTAAAGATAAAGAAGTAATAAAATTTGATAAAGATGAAGCTCATATAAGGACTTTTATAGAAAAAGACGGTATTGAAACGAGAGTTGACATGCATCTTAGAAGTTCAAAGTCAAAAGGAATAGCTATTGACGGAGTAAAGATAAAAAAAGCTGCAGAACTGCTCGGATTGCTTAAAGTTGTATTTTTTTCGCCGGAAGATCTTAGTATTATAAAAAATGGTCCTGCTGAAAGAAGAAGATTCATAGATATGGAATTATGCCAGCTTGATAATTTCTATATCTACAATATGAACAATTACAACAAGATAGTAAATCAGAGAAACAATCTTTTAAAAAATCTATACAATAATTATGAATTAAAGGATACCCTTGGAATCTGGGATGAACAGCTCATTTCTTACGGAAGTAAGATAATAGAGAGAAGAAAACAGTTTATAGAGCAGCTCAATGATATAGTAGGAAATCTTCATTACAAGATATCCGGCGAAAAGGAAAACATGAGGCTTGTTTATGAGCCGAATGTTAATATCGAAGATTACAAAAAGGCTTTGACGGACAGCCATGAAAGAGATATAAAACTTAAACAGACAACAGTGGGTCCGCACAGGGATGATATATCATTTCTAGTAAAAAACGATGATACAAATAATATAGAGATAGATATCAGAAAATACGGATCCCAGGGACAGCAGAGAACGGCTGCTCTGTCACTTAAACTTTCGGAGATAGAGATAGTCAAGAAGATCACAAAGGATACACCTGTGTTGCTCCTTGATGATGTTCTGTCGGAACTTGACAGCAACAGACAAAATTTTCTTTTAAACAGTATAGGAAATATACAGACCATAATCACCTGTACGGGACTTGATGAATTTGTAAATAACAGATTTGAGATAAATAAAGTGTTTAAGGTTACTAATGGAAGAGTTAGTGAAGCTTCATAACAATGATTTATTCTCGGGATCATTAAAAGAAAGGCAGAATTATGTCAGATAATAAAAACAAAGAATACGGAGCCGATCAGATCCAGATACTTGAAGGCCTTGAGGCAGTCAGAAAAAGACCGGGTATGTATATCGGAAGTACTTCTTCAAGAGGTTTACATCATCTTGTGTATGAGATAGTGGATAACTCGGTTGATGAAGCTCTTGCCGGATTTTGTACGGAAATAGAAGTTTATATAAACGAAGATAATTCCATAACGGTTATAGATAACGGTCGTGGAATACCCACCGGGATAAATCATAAAGCAGGAAAACCCGCAGTTGAGGTAGTATTTACGATACTTCACGCCGGCGGAAAATTCGGTGGTGGCGGATACAAGGTATCCGGCGGACTTCACGGTGTAGGTGCTTCGGTCGTAAATGCACTTTCGGACTGGCTTGAAGTTCAGATATACAGAGACGGTCAGATATATAAGCAGCGCTATGAACGCGGTAAGGTTATGTATCCTCTTAAGGTAGAGGGTAAATGCGATCCCGGAAAAACAGGCACAAGAGTTGATTTTATGCCTGATGCGAGCATATTTGAAACTACCGAATTTGAATTTGAAATATTAAAGACAAGGTTAAGAGAGACCGCATTTTTAACAAAAGGCTTAAAGATCACTCTTACAGATAAAAGAGAACTTGATGAAGAAGGTAATAAGACAGAAATTACCAAAACCTTCCATTATGAAGGAGGTATAAAGGAATTTGTTACCTATCTCAACAAGAGCAAAACTCCTTTATACAATGATATCCTGTATTTTGAAGGTACCAAGAACAAGGTATATGTTGAGGTTGCTTTCCAGCATAATGATTCATATACCGAAAATGTGGCCAGCTTCGTCAATAATATAACCACACCCGAAGGCGGTACTCATCTTGTAGGTTTCAGAAATGCACTTACCAAAACCTTCAATGATTACGCCAGAACAAATAAGATACTCAAGGACAGCGACGCCAACTTGAGTGGTGAAGACATAAGGGAAGGCCTGACTGCGATAATCAGTATAAAAGTTGAAGATCCTCAGTTTGAAGGCCAGACAAAACAAAAACTGGGCAACTCGGAAGCAAGAGGCGCTGTCGAAAGCATTGTTACGGAACAGCTTACTTATTATCTTGAACAGAATCCGTCTGTTGCAAAGACTATATGCGAAAAATCCATACTTGCACAGAGAGCAAGAGATGCGGCAAGAAAGGCAAGAGATCTTACAAGAAGGAAATCCGCTCTTGAAACGATGGCTTTGCCCGGAAAACTTGCCGATTGTTCGGATAAAAATCCGGAAAACTGCGAGATATTCATAGTCGAAGGAGATTCCGCAGGCGGTTCGGCAAAAACTGCCAGAAGCCGTGCGACCCAGGCTATACTTCCGCTCAGAGGTAAGATCCTCAATGTGGAAAAGGCAAGACTTGACAGGATCTTGGGTAATGAAGAGATAAAATCAATGATCACCGCGTTCGGAACCGGTATTTATGATGATTTTGACATATCAAAGCTCAGATATCATAAGATCATAATTATGACCGATGCCGATGTGGACGGTGCTCATATTGCCACTCTTATGCTCACCTTCCTCTACAGATTCATGCCTGAACTTATCAAACAGGGTTATGTATATCTTGCCCAGCCTCCTCTTTATAAGCTGGAGAAAAACAAGAAGACCTGGTATGCATATTCGGATGAAGAGCTTTCAAGCATAATCGAAGAAGTCGGACGTGACCAGAACAACAAGATCCAGAGATACAAAGGTCTTGGTGAAATGGATGCCGAGCAGCTCTGGGATACCACCATGGATCCCAAGTCAAGGATACTTCTTCGTGTCAATATGGATGATGATTCGGAAAGTGAACTGGATCTTACATTTACGACACTTATGGGAGATAAGGTTGAACCCAGAAGAGAATTCATAGAGGAAAACGCCAAGTACGTTAAGAATCTTGATATATAATGATCAAAGGACATTGCAATGGAAGATTTGATTTTTGACAAAATTAAACATGTCGATTTAAAGAAAACCATGGAAACATCTTATATAGATTATGCCATGAGTGTTATCGCATCGAGAGCATTACCGGATGTAAGGGACGGACTTAAACCGGTTCAGAGAAGAGTTCTTTATTCAATGATCGAACTGAACAATACTCCGGACAAGCCTCACAGAAAGAGCGCGCGTATCGTCGGTGATACGATGGGTAAATACCATCCTCACGGTGACAGTTCTATTTACGGAGCTCTCGTAAATATGGCTCAGGACTGGTCTTTCAGATATCCGTTGGTAGACGGTCACGGAAACTTCGGTTCTGTGGACGGTGACGGTGCGGCGGCAATGCGTTACACCGAAGCCAGACTGTCAAAGATCTCGATGGAACTTATATCGGATATCAATAAGGATACCGTTGATTTTGTTCCGAATTTCGATGAGACAGAAAAAGAACCTACTATTTTACCAAGCAGATATCCAAACCTTCTTGTTAACGGTACCACAGGTATCGCTGTCGGTATGGCTACCAATATACCTCCCCATAATTTAAGAGAGGTTATAAGTGCCGTTGTAAAGATCATTGATAACAAGATAAATGAGGACAGAAAAACCGAGATAGAGGAGATACTTCCTCTCGTAAAGGCACCCGATTTTCCCACAGGAGGCGTGATCATAGGAACACGCGCAGTTGAGGAAGCCTACAGGACAGGCCGTGCCAAGATAAAGGTAAGAGGTGTTACCAATATAGAAACACTTCCGAACGGCAAGAACCAGATAATAATCACCGAACTTCCCTATATGGTCAATAAGGCAAAGCTTATAGAGAAGATCGCAGAGCTTCATAAAGATAAAAAGATCGACGGTATCACGGATCTTCGTGATGAATCCGACAGAGACGGTATGAGAGTGGTCATTGAGCTGCGTAAGGATGTTAATGCCAATATCGTGCTCAATACACTGTATAAGCATACCCAGTTACAGGATACCTTCGGTGTTATCATGCTTGCACTTGCCAATAATCAGCCAAAGGTCATGAACCTACTTGATATGCTCGTATATTATCTCAGACATCAGGAAGAGGTCGTTACCAGAAGAACAAAGTTCGATCTTGCGAAGGCTGAGGAAAGAGATCACATATTACAGGGTCTGCTGATCGCACTTGACAATATCGATGAAGTCATTCAGATAATGCGTTCTTCAAAGAATACGCAGGAAGCAAAGGACAGATTGATGGAAAGATTCGGTCTGACCGATGTTCAGGCGGAAGCCATTGCCAACATGCGTCTGCGTGCTCTCACAGGATTGGAGCATGATAAGATAACTCAGGAACATGAAGATCTTGTTAAGAAGATAAGTGAATTAAAGGCAATACTTGCCGATGAAAAGCTCTTACTAGGTGTTATCAAAGAGGAAATCCAGCAGATAGCCGATAAATACGGTGATGACAGAAGGACCCAGATCGGTTTTGATGAATATGATATCACCATGGAAGACCTTGTTCCGAATGAAAATGTGGTCATCGCCATGTCAAACCTCGGATATATCAAGCGTATGACAATGGATAATTTCCATGCACAGCACAGAGGCGGCAAGGGAATAAAGGGTATGACGACCATTGAAGACGATTACATTGAAGATCTTCTTATGACGAATACCCATAATCATGTAATGTTCTTTACAAATCTCGGTCGTGTATACAGACTGAAGGTTTATGAGATACCCGAAGCAGGCAGAACAGCCAGAGGAACAGCCATAGTCAATCTGCTGCAGCTTAATCCGGGTGAGAAGATCTCGGCAGTTATCCCGGTAACTTCATATGATGACGACCACAATCTCTTTATGGTCACAAGAGAAGGTATTGTTAAGAAAACCTGCGTGACCGAATATCTGAATATCAGAAAGAACGGTCTGATTGCGATAGGCCTCAGGGATGATGACGAACTGATAGAGGTTAAGACCACCACAAGCGAATCCGACATCTTCCTTGTTACCAAATACGGAATGTGCATAAGATTCAAGGAAACGGATGTAAGAAGGACCGGAAGAAGTGCCATGGGCGTTATCGGCATGAACCTGTCCGACGGCGACGAGATAGTCGGAATGCAGCTCGATCATCAGGGAGATTCGCTTCTTATAGCTTCCGAAAAGGGTATGGGAAAGAGAACTGTTCTCGAAGAATTCCATGTCCAGAAGAGAGGCGGCAAGGGCGTTAAGTGTTATAAGGTTACGGACAAGACCGGTTATGTGGTCGGAGTTAAGGCAGTTACCGATGAACATGATATCATGATGATAACTACAGAAGGTATCATCATCCAGATCCGTATGAAGGATGTAAATACATACGGAAGGATCACATCCGGAGTCAAGCTCATAAATCTGAACAACGATGTTGTTCTTGCCAAGATAGCAAAGGTAAGGGAAAAGATCACCGAAGACGGAGAAGTCGAAGCGGTCGATCCCATAGAAACCGTGGGAGACATCGGACCGGTTGAAGATATTGACGATGATATTATCAATGATACTGAAGACGATCCCGACGAGAATGATACCAACAGATCTGAAGAGTAACAAATATCAATATTTGTTTTTATTTAAGCCGGTTTTACGACCGGCTTAAAAACACCTGAAATACAGGAAACAGAGGAAATATATGAACTGGAACAATTTGCTGTGTAAGGACAGGATAAGAACCAATACAAAAAGTACCACGTCCCGTGACTTAAGGACCGAATTCGAAAAGGATTATCACAGGATAATCGGCAGTGCGGCCTTTAGGAGACTTCAGGACAAAACGCAGGTATTTCCGCTTGATAAAAGCGATTTTATCAGGACAAGACTGACACATTCACTTGAAGTAAGTTCATTTGCAAAATCCCTGGCCCAGAATGTAAGCGAAAAGATCATAAAGAATAAGATAGATCCGGATTTCGGAGTACAGCAGAAGGAAGATATATGTGCTATATTACAATGTGCCGGACTTATACACGATATAGGCAATCCTCCTTTCGGGCATTTTGGTGAGACCGCGATCCAGGACTGGTTTAAGGCAAATCTTTCAAAATATACATTTAACGGCAGGCCGATAGATGAGCTGCTGAATGACCAGATGAAGAATGATCTTTATCATTTTGAAGGAAATACACAGGCTTTGAGGGTAGTGAGCAAGCTTCATTTTCTGGTGGATGAGCATGGAATGAACCTCACAAAGGCGCTGCTTGCGACGATCATCAAATATCCCGTGTCTTCACTTGAAACAGATAAAACCTGCGGAGATATCAGAAAGAAAAAGATGGGATATTTCCTCGCGGAAAAGGATATATTTGATGATATCCAGAAGAGTGTGGGTACGAACGGATGCAGACATCCGCTGACATTTTTGCTTGAAGCCGCTGATGATATTGCCTATAAAACAGCGGATATCGAGGATTCGATCAAGAAAAGATGCATCACCTATAAACAGCTGCTCGAAGAGCTGAAAACCGATGAGGCTTATGAAAAAGAGGGTTCGGTATATCGTAAAATGGTTGATATACTGGAAAGAAAGTACAGTAAGGCAATAGATAACAATATAGAAAATCCGGATATTTATGCTGTTCAGAACTGGGTGATAAACATCCAGGGACAGGTTATATTTGCCGCATCCGACAGTTTTATAGAGAATTATGCGGATATCATGTCGGGCGATTACAGATATGACCTCTTTCACGGGACCGAAGAAGAAAAGATCATGGATAAGCTCGGAGAGATAGCATACAAATATGCATTCACCTCCGCACAGATATTCAAGCTGGAGATCGCAGCCGATACTATTTTTAATTTTTTACTGGACAGATTTGTTGAAGCTGCCATAAATTATGATACAGACAACAAGATGAGCGTGGTCGGGACCAGGGTCATCGCACTTATATCCGATGATTACAGAAGAATCTATCATCTGTTTTCAAAGGACAAAAATGATGTGGAAAAACTGTACTTAAGGCTTCTGCTTTCCACCGATTATCTTTGCGGTATGACGGACAGCTTTGCCAAGAACCTGTATCAGGAGCTTAACGGTATAGTTTAAAATATTCATCCTTTAGGATGAGAGGAGTGAGTTATTATGGAATCATATCTTGTATTTAAGGATTTGGCTATCATCATCATTGCCGCCAAATTCTTTGGTATCATTGCGCGAAAATGCAAAGCACCGCAGGTAGTCGGCGAGATCATAGCCGGTCTGATCATAGGACCGAGTGTACTGGGTCTGGTCGAACAGACCGATTTCCTTTCGAAAATGGCAGAAATAGGAGTAATGCTCCTTATGTTTTCAGCCGGACTCGAAACGGACCTGAAGGAAATGAGAAAAACCGGATTTGCAGCATTTCTTGTGGCTTTAGCCGGGGTATTTGTATCACTTGCAGGCGGAACATTATATTTTCTGGCATTTTACGGGTGGTCAGCGGTCGGAACGGAACAGTTCTTCAGGGCGGTATTTATCGGCTGTATAATGACTGCGACAAGTGTCAGCATTACGGTCCAGGCTCTTAAGGAACTCGGCAAGATAAAAGGAAAAGTCGGCACTACGATCATAA
Organism: Lachnospiraceae bacterium; assembly: GCA_024698705.1. Classification (GTDB taxonomy): domain Bacteria; phylum Bacillota; class Clostridia; order Lachnospirales; family Lachnospiraceae; genus Colinaster. The sequence continues at coordinate 80,107 of JAILQX010000030.1, read as the reverse complement.
GTGCCGCGATCATAGATGATGTTATAGGCATTATAGTCCTTACATTTGTCATAGGCTTCAAAAATCCCGATTCCGATCCGGGCCGGGTAATAGTGAACACATTGCTGTTCTTTGCATTTGCAATAGTTGTGGGATTGATCTCATACAAGATATTTAAATGGTTCGACAACAGATACCCGCACACCAGAAGGATACCTATAGCGGGACTGGCATTTTGTTTTGCCATGGCATACATAGCCGAAAAATATTTCGGTATCGCCGATATCACGGGAGCTTACCTTGCAGGTATCATCCTTTGCTCGATCAGGGATTCCGAATATATCGCGGAGAAGATGGATGTCAATTCCTACATGATCTTCGGGCCCCTGTTCTTTGCCAGCATAGGTTTAAAGACCAGCCTCGACAGCCTTAATATGGATGTTTTGGTATTTTCCATAGGATTTGTGATCGTTGCGATCCTGTGCAAGGTTGTCGGATGCGGACTTATTGCAAAATGCTGTAAGTTCAGTTTAAGCGATTCGGCGAAGATAGGTGTGGGCATGATGACCAGAGGAGAAGTTGCCCTGATAGTTTCCCAGAAGGGCCTGTCGGTAGGACTGCTCGATCCGGTATATTTTACATCGGTCATCCTGCTTATCATAACATCATCAATTTCAACACCGATCATCTTAAAACTGTTATACGGCAAAGATGATGCAAGCAACAACAGAGATCACACAGCATTCCTGTATAAGAAAGAGCGAGACGATGATTGACAGAGATATCCTTGAATATCCCGATGACAATATAACAACCAAAGAATCGACAGGAGAGATCTACGAAGAGATCCCCGAAAAAAGGCCTGTTCAGAAGAAAAAAAGAGATGAGGCCAAACAAAACGGTCCGGAACAGCCTTCGGCAAGAAAAAGACGCGCCAGGAGAAGAAGGATCACAAGGACGGTGATCTGGACCGTTCTTATACTTCTTTTGACGGCCGCTGTTGTTGTGGATTTTATTCTTTACAATGCGTATAAACTTCAAAAACAGCAGATAGAACAGTTAAGTGCCGAAAAAGAAAGTCTGATGGAGACCATGAACAGCGGCGCTTATATCTCGAAAGAGATGGCTGAAAAAGAGATACAGGAAGCAAAAGATAACGAAAAAGACAGCTTAAAGTCCGAAGTTCTTAAGATGTTCGAAAACGGTGACAGCGTCCTGACCATTCTTGAAAATATCTACGCTGATAAGATAGTTGTACCGGACAGTTCCGGATATTATTTTTATGACGTGGATGAAAACCTTGCAAAAAACGGTCTGAAGCAGGAATGCTTTGAATATCCCGTATTCAATGAGGAAACAGAAGAATACGAAGGAGAACTGAATTATACCGAAGAAGGTGTGACCGTTAAAAGAGGCGTTGATGTATCCAAATTCCAGGGAAAGATCGATTGGAAAAAAGTTAAGAACGACGGTATGGAATTTGCATTTTTGAGATGCGGATACAGAGGTTACGAAACAGGCAAGCTTGTGGAGGATGAAACCTTTGAGGACAATATCAGGGCCTGCAATGAAGTCGGGATGGATGTCGGAGTGTATTTTTTCACGGAGGCGGTGAACGAAAAAGAAGCCGGGGAAGAAGCGGATTTCGTCATTGATCTGCTCAAGGAATACGAAGTGACCGTCCAGATGCCCATAGTCCTTGACGTGGAACAGTCCGCAAATGTGGAAAAGAGCAGGACAAAGGATCTGACAAGCGAAGAAAGGACAAAAGTTGTCATTGCATTTTGTGAGAAAGTTAAAGATGCCGGATATGAACCGATGATCTACGGAAATCTCAAGAGCCATATGCGTATGACTGACATATACCAGTTGGAAGGATACGCCAAATGGTTTGCTTATTACAGGACACCCTTGCGATATCCCTACAAGTTTGACATCTGGCAGTATACATCAACGGGAAGCGTTGACGGAATTAAGGGCGATGTTGATATAAACCTTGCATTTTACAGAGAATAGATATGAAGATCAGTAAATCCGTGATGGATACAGTGTATGAACAGTTTAAGCTCGATTGCAACATCGATGAAGCAAGGATGATCGCAGACGGGATATATCTGTCTCCCTCTAAAATTCTTGAAGGGGCCAGGATAATAGATAAGACCGATCCTTTTTTGAGAGTTGTGGTATTTATGGGCAAAGCCTATGTCATGGCCGATGAATCCATACTCGGCGGATGTGAGGAACTGTTTAAGGATTATAAGCCGGAATGGTTTTTTTCATTTAACAATTTAAGGACCATAGATCATATATTAAGGGAATACGGCAGGGAGATAGTAGATACGCATATTTATTTTCTTCCCGATGAAGACGCTGAGCGTGAAGAGCCGTCCGGCAATGAAATATGGATCGATGAACGGGAAATAGCACGGATGAAAGGCAAAAACCCCTTTAACAAAGCATTGTGCTATTCTGCAACACAACCGGATGTCATAGCGGTCGCGGCTGTCGAAGACGGCAGGAAGATTGCCATGGCGGGGGCCAGCAAAGACGGTAAATATGCATATCAGATCGGAATAGATGTTCTTAGGGAATATGAGGGACGCGGATTGGCAACACATCTTGTAAGATTGCTCAGACAGAGGCTTCTGGAGGAAGGAAAGCTTCCGTTCTATGGGACTAATGAATCTCATGCCGTATCGCGGAGCATAGCCGTAAAAGCAGGATTTTTGCCCGCATTCAGTGAATTCAGTGTCAAAAAATTGAAAAAAGATGACAAGAAATGATTTTGCCGAAAGGCTTTTGGAAAAATACAGGAAAAACGTCGAAAATTCCGAAGATGAAGCATATCTTAAGAGGATCGTTACGGTCGGGCAGGTCATGACCGGTGAGACCGAAAGACGTGATGTTGCCGTGATGCTGCATTTCTTTATAAGAAAGACCGGACTTGAAAAGGATGAAGAAAACATTGATAAGGCCAAAGTTTTAAAGGACCTGTATGATTGCAGGACATGTGTCGATCATGTTTCCCAGCTTTACGTCAAAGGCATAATGCCTGCGGCAGGCCGGGATGTGTTTGGATTGCGGCATATCGTGGATGAAGAAGAGGCAGATGCGATACTTGAGAGATTATTTGACAAAAGCAAAAGGATATTGCCGTAATATCATTCGCCGAATCTGTATTGTGCCTTGCTGAAAGCAAGAGGAGTCTTTCCGATAGAGCGTCTGAAGCAATATGTAAAATAACTCTGTGACGGAAAAGCAAGTATCAGAGCGATCTGGGCCGGAGTGTAATCCGAATATATGAGCATGTTTTTGGCAGTCGCTATCTTCTGTTCGGAAATATATGAGCTGATCGTCATACCTGTCTCTTTCTTGAAGAGCTTGGACAGATAAGCCGGACTTAAGTGGCTGTAAGCGGCAAGATTATCAAGGGTTATCCTTGTATGAAGGTGACCGTATATATAGTTGATGACATTTACCACAGGTTTGGAATATCCCAGGCCTGTTTTTTTGTGAGTCTGATTGAGAGCGTTCATTCTGCGGTTATAGTCCATGACCATCTCATCATGCAGAGCCGTTATGTCAGCAAGAGATGTGAGTTTATCCACCTTTTGGATATAAAAATCCGAGAGAGAATAGGATTCCTCAACGGAAAGACCTGCCCTTATGCAGGCTCTCGCTATAAGTGCGGCCGTTATGGCAAAATGGTAGGCCCCGTTGCGATAAACATTGTCGGAAAGCCTGCCGAGGCCTTCTTTTTTTAAGAAATCCTCTTTGAGATACTCACGGACGGGCGCCTCCTTTCCGGAAGCCACTGCTTCATAGAAATCCATTTCGGGCTCGAGAGGAGCATGGAAAAACATATTTTCCCTGTTAACGTATTCTCGATAGACCCATTCGTGCTGAAGGCTTTTGTCGGATCTCATTTATATCTCCTTTATATCAGACAAAAATATTATAAAAATAACATTAAATTGATATATTATCGGTTGAAATAATCTTATCATAGAATCATAGGGAAGAAAAGATACAGATAAATATCAGGAAAGACTTAAGCGGAGGTCGTATGAAAGAATTCAAAAGCTTTATGAAAGGAGTCAATTTTGGCGGTTATCTGTCTCAATGCGAGGCATATACCAAAGAGCATTATGACAGTTTTATCACCGAAGAGGATTTTGCCAGGGTTGTGGAAATGGGCTTTGACCATATCAGATTGCCCATTGATTATGAAGTGATAATGGATGAAGACCTTAATTTTTCGGAAAGCGGATTTTCCTATATCGACTTTACCATAGAAAACTGCAAAAAAAACGGTCTGAACATGGTACTGGACTTACATCGGACACCCGGTTTTTCATTTGATCCGTTTCACAATGAAAAAGGCCTGTTTGATAGTAAAGAACTGCAAGATCATTTCTACGATATCTGGGATGAGCTTGCGAAAAGGTATGCAAAATACAGCGACATGCTGGCATTTGAGCTCCTCAATGAGGTAACTGACCCGCGTTACATGGATACCTGGAACAATATGGCGGAAAGATGTGTCGCCATGATCAGAAGGTATTCCGAGGATATAAAGATCCTTATCGGCGGCTATAACAATAACAGTGTTGAAGCGGTTGAAGCGATCACTCCTCCGTTTGATGACAATATTGTATACAATTTTCATTTTTATGAGCCACTCGTATTCACACATCAGGGAGCACCGTGGATAGCGACCATGGATACGGAGTTCAGATGTCCTTTTGAGATGACCTATGCGGATTACGAAAGATACAGCAGCAAATATCTCAATCAGGCATATTCGGATTTTACAAAATATGACATGAACTGCAAGATAGATGAAAAATATTTTGAGGATCTTATAAGATCGGCCGTCGATGTGGCAAATAAAAGGAATGTTGCTCTGTATTGCGGAGAATACGGTGTTATCGATAGGGCAGACAAAGCAGAGGCCGAAAAGTGGTTCAAACTGTTTGATGCCACGATGGACAAATATAAGATCGGACATGCAGTATGGAGTTACCGCAGGATGGATTTCGGTCTCGTGGATTAAACGGTAAAGAAATATAAATATCAGTCATTTGCGGATGACGATCATTTAAAGAAAAGGAGAAGCAGATGAAAAGACATATTTTGGCAATAATGGGTTTTGCAGCAGTACTGTGTATGACGGGATGCGGCAATACCGTAACTGAAGAGCCCCCTGAAGCCTCCCCCACACCGGTGAAGGAAGAGGAAATAACGGTTACTGAAACACCCGCATTGGATGGCTACAACCTCTTATGGGCAGATGAATTTGACGGAAATACCCTCAATGAAAACAACTGGAACATGGAAGTCAGGGAAGCCGGCTGGACAAATCATGAACTCCAGTCTTATGAAGCCAGCACGGACAACATATATGTAGAGGACGGATGCCTGGTCCTGAGAGCAATAAAGACTGTGGATGAAAACGGCAAGGCTACCTATACATCAGGCAAGGTAAATTCGCAGAACAAGCAGGATTTTACCTACGGAAAGGTTATTATAAGAGCCAAAGCTCCCGAGGGACAGGGATTGTGGCCCGCAGGATGGATGATGCCCACAGACGAGTCGCATTACGGACAGTGGCCCAAGTGCGGCGAGATAGATATCATGGAAGTTCTCGGACATGAGACACAGACAGCTTATACGACCATCCACTATGGTGAGCCTCACGCTCAGCAGCAGGGACTGCTCACACTCGAAGGAGATAAGAGCTTTTCAAATGATTTCCATGATTATTCGGTTGAATGGGAACCCGGTGAGATGAGATTCTACATCGACGGAACGGAAACCCTCGTATGCAATGACTGGTTCAGTGCAGAAGGTGACAATGAAAAACCGTATCCCGCACCGTTTGATCAGAGCTTCTTCGTTCAGATGAACCTCGCAGTAGGCGGTGACTGGCCCGGTGATCCGGATGACAGTACCGATTTTGAAAATGCAAAATTCCTTATCGATTATGTAAGGGTATACCAGAAACCCGCATATGATACAAATGTTGAAAAGCCCGTATATGATGCAAGAGAACCCGGAGAAGACGGAAACTTTGTAACAGACTGGGATTTCAGTGATGCAAGTGAAGACCTGACGGATGATGTTGACTGGAAATTCCTGCTTGCCCAGACAGGTGCGGGTGAGGCAGTTATCAAGGATAACATGATCGAGATCACTACTACCAACGAAGGTATGGTGGATTATTCGGTTCAGCTGGTATTCTGGGATATACCGTTTATAAAGGGCAACAAATATCGTGTAACCTTTGATGCCAGAGCGGATGAAACAAGAAATATCATTTCCTGCATAACAGCACCGTTCGTGGACTGGATAAGATATTATCCGGATACGGAATTTGAGGTCGGACCCGAGTGGCAGACCATAACATATGAATTTGAAATGACGGAAAAGGACGATCCGAGAGGAAGACTTGAATTTAACCTCGGACACAGGGGATCAACGGCAACGGTTGATATCACCAATGTCCGCGTTGAACAGATAGAATAGTAAATAAACGCTTCTTTTTATCTCCCTATATGGACAAAAAAGCGCCGACAGATCTTTCATTGGTCTGTCGGCGTTTTACTGTGCTCTGAAAAGATTTTGCATAATATCGGGAAAAGATATATAATCAAAAATGTTCTGAAAATACAACAAAAAGGATAAAAACATGGTTTGCGATAACATACTTGAATACATTGGACACACTCCAATGATCAGATTGAACAGAATGAACGATCCGGAAGCGGCTGAGGTGCTGGTCAAATACGAAGGTCTTAATGTTGGCGGATCAATAAAGACCAGAACGGCCTATAACATGATAAGGCAGGCGGAACGAGACGGAATTATCAAAGAAGATACCATAATCGTTGAACCCACAAGCGGTAATCAGGGTATCGGGCTTGCACTTATAGGTGCGGTAAAGGGATATAAGACAAAGATCATCATGCCGGACAGCGTCAGCGAAGAAAGAAGGCTTCTTGTAAGACATTATGGAGCTGAAGTGATACTGATCCATGATGCGGGCGATATAGGAGCATGTATAGATGAGTGTCTGCAGACTGCCCTGCGTATGGCAAAAGAAGATCCCAGGGTCTATATACCGCAGCAGTTTGAGAATCCCGCGAATCCGCAGGTCCACAAGCATCACACCGGACTTGAGATAATGGAGCAGGTTGCCGGACCGATCCACGGATTCTGCTCTGGTATAGGTACGGGAGGTACAATAAGCGGTATCGGTGAAGTATTAAAAGCACAGTATCCGGATATTGAGATCTGGGCGGTAGAACCCGAAAATGCCGCGATCCTTGCAGGCGGAAATATCGGTACTCATCTGCAGATGGGTATCGGCGACGGTATCATTCCCAAGAACCTGAACCAAAAGATCTACGATGATATCTATATTGTTACCGATGAAGAAGCCATACAGACAGCCCAGGATCTGGCAAGAAAAGAAGGCATCATGTGCGGCATCAGTTCCGGGACAAATGTAGCGGCGGCACTTAAACTGGCAAAAAAACTCGGAAAGGGAAAGACAGTGGTAACCGTTCTTCCCGACACGGCAGAGAGATATTTCTCAACACCTTTGTTTGAGAATGACTGAAAAAAGAATAAATGAACCACTAAATGTTGAATAATCATCTTAAAAAGTAGGTAAAAAGGGAAAATACTAAATCTGGTATTTTCCCTTTTTAATCCTACTTTTTCTTGTGTTTTGACATATGCTGTGATAAACTTGATACGGTGAATAGTGGGTATTTTTGCTTTTTGCAGATACAAGATATTGTAGTACAACGTTTTAGAGGGAAGAGTTTTGGACAAGTACGAATACAAATTAAGATCCGATGAGATAAAATCACTCATCAAACAGAGGGAATATCAGAAAGCGCTTGAGATCGCCGATACCATAGACTGGACCAGGATAAGAAGTGTCAACACACTCTGTACCATAAGCGACCTGTATAAGATCAACAGGAGATACAAAGACGCAAAGGTATTGCTCGAGCAGGCATATGAGAGATATCCGAACGGAAGGATGATCGTATATTCTCTGTGTGAGCTTTGTATAAAGATGGAAGAGGTTGTACAGGCCATCGAGTATTACAAGCAATTTGTTCAGATGGCACCGACCGATAACGGCAAGTTTATCTTACAGTACAAGATATATGAAGCACAGGACGTAAGTCTTGAAGAACGGATAGCTGTCCTCGAAGAACTCAAAAAACGTGATTACAAGGAAAAATGGGGCTATGAGCTCGCATATCTCTATCATCGCATAGGATTGACGACAAAGTGCGTGGAGGAATGTGATGAATTGATCCTGTGGTTCAGGGAAGGCGCATACGTTAAGAAGGCCATGGAGTTGAAGATGCTCCATCAGCAGCTGACGGAGAGTCAGATGGATCTGTATCAGAGCATGCTCCCGCCTAAGGAAAAAGAAGAATTCATAAAGCAGAATACGGTTGAAATACCTGAGCAGGAAGTAAAAAATGCTACAGATGATATCCAGGTCAAGACCATGGATATGAGCAAATACAACACGATTAATCTTCAGCGTGAGCTTGCTGAATCCATGAAGGGAGTTCTTGTTGCGGACAACGGCTTTGCGCCTCTCGTACCTGATGAGAACGGCAAAGCGGAACCCGGACAGTACATACCGGATGATTTTTCACCGGACAGGCAGATAAAGCCTGAGAAGACATATACCGAAAATGTGCAGGTATTTGAAGGAACACCTGCAGTAAACGTCAATGAACATCCCGGAACGACCACGGAAAACATGTCCAGAACCCTGTTCAGGGATGAGCAGATAACCGACACGGCTGCAATGGTAGCCAAAAACTCGGCCAATACAGGCACTTTGGCGGCTTCTTTGCATGATACGGGTGAGATGGAGGAGATATTCTTCTCAGATTCGGCTGATGATAACAGCAAACGGACACAGGATGCTTACGATCCGGTAAAGGACCTTGAGCTTACCATGATGTACAATCCGGATCATCTTCCTTCAGAACTTAGGGAAGCTGAAGAAGCCGACATAGACAGTATAGATCAGGAGGCCATAGAAGAGGCCGAGATACCAAAGGTAGGCCCAAATACTGCGGAACTCATGAATCTTGACGATACCGTTGAGATCATTGAGCCGATGGAAGCGACCAAGGTATTTAACAGAGAGGAACTGCATGCGGTAGCGAAAGCATATAATTCTTCATTGCATGAGGATTCCTACGGATTTGATTTCAACGATCCTTCGATAAAGCAGCCTCACGATCAGCTTGAAGACCACATAAGTGAGGATATAGGCGATCGCAATAAAGAAGAGCTCCTTGAACTCATAGACAAAAGGGTGCAGGAAGCATTGGTAAATGCCCTGGATATGAACCGTCCGGTCAACTATCCGCAGGAGCAGCCTGTCGCCAATACATACCCGGTATATGACAATTCCGCTGTTCCCAAATCAATGGAAAATGTATTGGCCCAGGAATATGACGGTCAGATCAGTCTGGTCGTTCCCGATGCGGCTCCGCCGATTGAAAAACAGATAACCGGTCAGATGAGCATCAATGATATCCTTAACGAATGGGAAAATACCAAGAAACAGAACCAGGTCAAATATGAACAGAGTCTGGCCAAGGAAGTTCTTGAAGAGACAGGAAACCTGTTTACGGATACACAGCAGCTCCGTGAAGAAGGTATATTTGAAAAACTCGAAAGGGATGAGGTCCCCGACGGTGAAATAGATACAGAGGCAGAATACGAAAAATATCTTGCCGAACTGATGGCTGAAGAAGCGGATAAGGCAAAGAGTGAAGCCACGGAAAATACTGCCGGAGCAAAAGAAGAACCTGAGGTACAGGAAAATGAGGGACCTAAAAATGCAGAACCGGCAGTAAATGAGCCTGTCGGTGAACCCGTAAGCGAGCAGCCCGAAGCGCCGGCTACAGAACAGCCCGAAGAACCCGATTCAGAACAGATTGAAGAGCCGGCACCTGCAACAGAACCTGTACAGCAGGAAGATGACGGTGTAGAAGAACTTGTCGAGATAGAGGAAAATTCACAGGATCAGACAGAAGAACCTGTGGTACAGCCTGAAGCACAACCCGTTAACCCGGCCGAAGTACAGCCCAAAGAAAAACCCGAACCCGTTGTTGAAGAGGAATACAAGGCAAAAGAGGACGAACCGTTTGTTACGGTAGATACAAAGAAACACGAAGAGAAGCCTTTATTTGCAAGGGAAACAAATACTGAGCCCGAATCATATTCCGCAGATGACAACCGTTCGATGAATGAAGATGAGCTTGCTTTATTTGCCCAGTTTGCTCAGACCAAGAGAGCGAGACAAAATCTGTTACACTCATTGGATAAAATAAGTTTGGCAGCATATACGGGTAATGTCTTTGTTACGGGAGAGACCACGGAGGAATCTCTCGAGCTGGCAAAGAACGTTATCAGATACGTCAAGAATACGGATCGTAACTTTACCGGCAAGATCGCAAAGGTTTCGGGACAGGCACTGAACAATAAGATGATCAGCGTTATGGTCGAGAAGCTCGCCAACGGCGGACTGATCATAGAAAAAGCCAGCGGCATGAGTGCGGAAACGACCAAGGACCTGCTCAAATCACTCAATCAGGAAAAGACCGGAATAGTTGTTGCTCTGCAGGATACCAAAAAGAATATGCATAAGATGATGGAATATTTCGACGGTATGAAGCAGATATTCAATATCAATATAGAGGTTGAAGAGCTCAGCGATGATGCACTTGTCGCATACGGAAAGAAATATGCCGAGCACCTTGAATACTCCATAGATGATATGGGTATACTTGCATTGCACACAAGAATAGATGAGTTGCAGACCAGTGATCATGTGGTTACGGTATCGGATGTAAGGGAGATCCTTGATGAGGCTATTGAGAGAGCCAATAAGAAATCATTGAAGCATTTCACCGACGTATTATTTGCCAAGAGATACGATGATGATGATATGATAATCCTTAGGGAGAACGATTTTTTGGGATAGAACAGAGAGGATAGTTCGGTGGCAGCTAAAATCAAGCAGAATGTATTTATATCGGAGGACGATCAGTTCCTGTTTGCACAGGGAACACATTATGACATATATAAAAAATTAGGAGCTCATTTTTCAAATGAAGACGGAAAAGACGGGGTTTTCTTTGCCGTATGGGCACCGAACGCAGCCGAAGTTTATGTCATAGGGACGTTCAATGACTGGAATGAGCGTTCACATCCGCTTAAAAAAATAGGACCGGGAGGCATATTTACGGGATTTTATCCCGGGATAGCCGAAGGTGAACTTTACAAATATCTGATCATAACACCCAAGGGAGACAAACTGTATAAGGCTGATCCGTATGCAAATATGGCGGAACTCAGGCCCGGAACGGCATCAAGGATCTTTGATATATCGAAGATAAAGTGGTCTGATGCCACATGGATGAAAGCCAGAGCCGGCAAGGATATGAACAGCCAGCCGCTCGCAATATATGAATGCCAGATCGGTTCGTGGATGAAGCATCCCACAGGTGAGGACGGATTCTACAATTACAGGGAATTTGCCGACAGGATAGTTGAATATCTTTCGGAAATGAAATATACACATATAGAACTCATGGGTATCGCGGAATATCCGTTTGACGGTTCATGGGGCTATCAGGTTACGGGATATTATGCACCCACATCCAGGTACGGAACACCGGAGGATTTTGCTTATCTTGTAAATCTTCTCCATAAAAACGGTGTAGGCGTCATCCTTGACTGGGTACCGGCTCATTTCCCAAGAGATGCCCACGGATTGTCGGAGTTCGACGGAACCTGCCTGTATGAGCATCCCGACACGAGAAGGGGAGAACATCCGGACTGGGGAACAAAGATATTTAATTACGGCAAAACAGAGATTAAGAATTTCCTTATAGCCAATGCGCTTTATTGGATAAAGGAATTCCATATAGACGGACTCAGGGTTGATGCGGTGGCATCTATGCTTTACCTTGATTACGGTCGTAAGGACGGCGAATGGGTTGCCAACAAATACGGCGGCAATGAAAACCTTGAAGCCATAGAATTCTTTAAGCACCTGAATTCCGTTATAAACGGACTGAATATGGGTGTCATGACGATCGCCGAAGAATCCACGGCATGGCCTAAGATAACCGCAAAGGTGGAAGATGATGGCCTGGGATTTTCATTTAAATGGAACATGGGCTGGATGCATGATTTCTGCGAATACATGAAGCTCAATCCTTATTTCAGGAAGAATAACCATCATGCCCTTACATTTGCAATGAGCTATAACAGCGCGGAAAATTATATCCTTCCGCTGTCACATGATGAGGTCGTTCATCTGAAGTGCTCTATGGTCAACAAGATGCCCGGATATCATGTTGACAAATATGCCAACTTAAGAGTCGGATATACGTTTATGTTCGGTCATTGCGGCAAAAAGCTGCTGTTCATGGGACAGGATTTCGGACAGGAAAGAGAATGGTCCGAAGCAAGAGAACTCGATTGGTTCCTTCTCGGTGAGCCTCTCAACAGGGGAATGCGTGATTATGTGAAGGAATTGCTGAATCTTTACCGAAGCAACAGGGCAATGTATGAGATAGACAATGACTGGGGCGGCTTTGAGTGGGTCAACTGTGACGATGCGGACAGAAGCACCTACAGCTTCATAAGAAAGAGCAAGGACGGAAAGAAGAAGCTTTTATTTGTCCTCAATATGACACCGATGCTCAGAGAAGAGTACGCGGTAGGCGTTCCGAGTTCGAAGAAGGTAAAGCTGCTGCTTAACAGTGATGATGAGAGATTCGGTGGAAACGGACATGTGATACCCGAAAGTATCACACCCAAACCGTATGAATGTGATAACAGGGATTATACCCTTAATTTTGACTTACCGCCGTTTTCCGCAGTGGTATTTGAGATTTGATTCTTAAGAAAATAAGATCATATGCCGAAATATAGAGTGAAGGCTTTCCCTTCACTCTTATTTTTTTTAAAACAGAACAGGTAGAAGCGTATGAGAATTGGAAATATCATGGATCTGACAAAGGCTGATATACCACAGAACAATCAGCCGGTAACCAATTACTCTAAGGCGGATTTTACAACAAAGGTTAAGATAGACATTGCTGGAATAGGTAAGGACACCGACTTTATGGTCGATCAGGGAAGATCGCTGCAGGATGTTATGGATACAGCCGGTGCCTTAGATGTGCAGACAACACAGGATTATATGACAGTAATGTCTAATACTATGTCCGAAGAAGATTATGCTGCAATGATGGAAGGCGATTTTGACCCTGCTGATATGACGGGAGAAGAATCGGCGACCATACTTGATCATATCAAAGCGGTCATGGCTGAAAGCGGCCAGATCATAGTCGGCTTCAATGACGATCAGGATATAGATGTCCTTAAAGAGGTAACAGGCAATGTAAGTGAAGCCAATGCGCTCGCCAAAGCGATGAAACAGGCAGATCTGCCCATCAGCAAAGAAAATGCCGATGAGATCGATAAGGCTGCAAAACTTGTCACGGAATTAACCACACCGGAAACAAATGTGTTGAGATATATGATAGACCGCGGGTTGCCGGCAACATTCGACAACATGTACAAGGCAAGTCACAGCGGAGCAAGCGCGTCAAAGAGTAGCGCGGGTTATTATTCGCTGGATATGTCAGGGTATCTGGCAAAAAAATCGTCCACGGATGACCTCAGTGTCATGGATGAAGAGATAAAGAACGCCGTTAAAAGGCTGGATATAGACGATAAAGATTTCGATGAGCAGGTTGAAGCCGCAAAATGGCTTGTTGCAAACGATCTTAACGTATCCGGAGAAAATATAAACGCATATATCGCATTTCAGGATATCGAATGGCCCATGACTTACGAAGAAGCCGTAAAAAGAGCGGCCGATTCCATCGCGGAAGGCAAGAAAGCAGCCGATGCGGTACTTTATAAGGATCATGAAAATATCTATGATAAAGCCGTCAGGATATTCAGGGAAACAGAACAGATAAACCCGGAAACGGTTGATAAGGTTCTGGCAGCGGATAAAACACTCAATCTTAAGAACCTGATCCGTATGGATAAGGCCCCTGTTACTCCCGAAAAGACTCCCGTTACTCCGATGATGGCGGAGGAAAGACCGGAATTAGCTAAAAATGCAAGACTTACTCTGGAAGAGACCAGATTAAGGATGACCATTGATATCAATGTAAGCCTTCTCAAAAAAGGCATGCCGATAGATACGATCCCGCTGACACAATTGGTTGAAGGCCTGAAAGCAGAGCAGGAAAACCTCGGAAAGATGCTGTTCAAGGGTGAAACCGGTGCGGAACTCACATCAAAAGCTGAACTCGTGAGGACAACGCAGCAGGCGGTAAAGGAAATACCTTTTATGCCGGCAGCCGTTATCGGAAGACTTAAACTCGAAGAAGAGTATTCACTTACAAGGGTCCACGAAGCCGGAACGGAATTAAAGGCCAAGTACGAGGCAGCAGGACAATCCTATGAAGCCCTCATGACCGCACCGAGAAAGGATATGGGAGATTCCATAACAAAAGCATGGCAGAATGTGGACAATATCCTTGAAGATATGAACATAGCTCTGAACGAGGAGAACCGAAAGGCTGTAAGGATACTCGCATACAACAGCATGGAGATCACACAGACGAATATAGAGGACATAAGAGATGCAGTATACTCGGTCAATGAAGTGATAAAGAACCTCACACCCGAAAAGACACTGGAGCTCATACGTGAAGGCATCAATCCCATGGATATGAACATAAACGATCTCAGTGCCGTTCTCGGTGAGATGAAGCTTGAAGAAAGCAATGAAAGATACGCCCGATTCTTATACAAAGCAGAGAAGAGCGGAGAGATAACCGAAGAGGAAAGAAAGTCTTACATAGGGATCTACAGATTCATCAATAAGCTAGAGAAGACCGACGGAGCCGCTATCGGAGCCATGATCTCGCAGAACAGGGACATAACCTTCAGAAGTCTTATTTCCGGAATGAGAAGTAAACGGGCAGATATCAATGTAAGCATAGATGATGATTTCGGTTTTCTCGACAGTACGATCCGAAAGGGAGTAAGCATCACCGATCAGATAGAGAGCGCATTTCTTGCAAGAACAGGCGAAGAAGACAAATTGCAGAAGGCATATAACGACGAAGCCTACAGAGAATACAGGGAAATGCTCGAGCAGGATCGGACGGTATACGACCGGATGCCGGACGGAGTAAGAGAGACACCTGCCAATGCACAGGCTTACAGAGCCCTTACAGAGGATAATGTATTTAAGAAACTGGTCACCGGCGGAAATGACGATGATGATGACAGAGATGAACTTACGAAAGTATTTGACCGGATGATCGACAGTTTCGAAGACAGGGAAAGTGCTATGACCGCATATGAGAATATGTGCGGCAAAGCTGCAAGGTATGCCGAAAAGCTTGGAGAAGAAGGCAGTTACATCGATCTGAAGACCATGATGATGTGCTCAAAACAGCTTACGGTTGCGGGAACCATGAGCAGACAGGAAGATTACATGCTCCCGATGTACAAAGACGGTGAGTACACAACGATCAGGATATCATTTCTTCATGATCAGGCCGGTGCGGGTCGCATAGATGTAAGATATGCTTATGAGAGCGTCGGAGAGATAAGATCCCATCTCAGACTTGCGGGCAACAGAGTGGAAGGCATGATCGTATGCGAGACAAGGGCAGGCAAGGAGATGACGGAGCAGATCCTCGGCAGGATGGATACGGAATATGGATACACCTGTGACATCAGAGTTGTGGAAGGCAGAGAAAACGGTACGGTTTTCGGTAATGATTTCAAGGATAATACCGATATAAATAATGTGGATACAAAATCGCTTTACAGATTCGCCAAATCATATCTGGCAGCATGTATGGAAGCGTAAAGGAGAGAGTCTATGAGCATGAAAGTTAATTACAATGTATCAGCAATGATAGCAAACAACGCATTGAAGCAGAATGACAATAAGCTGACGAATTCCCTTCAGAGATTGTCATCAGGCTACAAGATCAACAGTGCAAGGGACAATGCAGCGGGACTTGCTATCAGCAGACGTATGAATGCTCAGATTAAAGGATTAAACGCAGCAAATCAGGATGCCAAGGATGGCGTGTCCGTAGTAGAGATCGCGGACGGAGCATTATCGGAATGCCACGATATATTACAGAGGATCAATGAATTATGTGTAAAAGCAGCCAACGGAACCATGACAGATGGAGATCGTGGTGCCATTCAGCAGGAAGTTGTCCAGTTATCGGAAGAGCTTAAAAGAATAGGAAAAACGACCGAATATAATGGCCAGCCTCTTCTTGACGGAACTTTTGATCTAAAGGGATATGTGGAAAATAACAACAATGTGAAGATCAATTATTATTCGGATGCCATGCTGTATGGTGATTATACGATGAAGATCACCCCTCCCGCAGCAGGCTCCGAAATATACGAAGTGGAATCCACAAATATCGGATCGGGAGTTACCACAATACTTTCCGGTACGGTCGTTGACGGACAGCTGATCGCAAAGGGAGACAACGGACAGGAAGTAAGATTCGAGCTGAGAACAGGCTGGGAATCGGAACTGGAACTTGATGTTAAGCTTACAGGCTACGGAGCAATGACGATGCAGGTCGGTGCCAACGAAGGTCAGACAGTGGATTTAAGGATCCCCGAGATGTCACTCTTAAACCTTGGTTTAGGCGATATCAACGGCAATCTCACATTGGTACTCGGACCGCTCGGAACACCGGATCCTTCGGTTGATTACGCCGAAAAGGCACAGGAAGCGATAGACAGGGTAAAGAATGCGATCGACTTCGTATCTAGCATGAGAAGCCGTATGGGTGCTTATCAGAACAGACTTGAGCATACACAGAGCAATCTGGCTGTTTCCGAAGAAAACGTAACTGCAGCATATTCGAGGATCATGGATACGGATATGGCTGAAGAGATGTCAAACTACAGCAACCTTCAGGTTGTTACCCAGGCTGCAACGGCGATCCTGGCACAGGCCAATGAAAGACCGTCACAGATGCTTCAGTTATTGCAGTAAACGTGATGTCACCTGTCCGGTTTGAGGAGTGGAACGTATATGAGAGATGATCTTAAAAAACAGTATGCGATGCGTATTTCACAGGCCAACAATGTTGAGATGATATTGATAGGCTATGAGATGACCGACACATATCTGTGTGACGCGGTCAATGACAGGGATGATAAGGCAGTATACAGAAATAATCTGGATATGGCGGGAAAATGCATAGATGAGATGCTCGCCAATCTGCATTATGAGTATGAACCAGCAGCAGCACTGAAGAAGCTCTACCTATACATGAAGATAAGATTGAGGGATGCAAAGTATAACGGTGATCTGGCAGCCATCGAAGAGGTAAGAGCGTACTTGAACAGACTGCATGAATCCTATGAATCCGTAAAGGACAGGGATACATCGGTCCCGGTCATGAAGAACACGCAGGAAGTCGTAACGGGCATAACATACGGTAAAAATCAAATATTGGATGAGCTGTCAAATGATGTGAGCAAGAGAGGATTCCTGGTATAAGGAATCCTTTCTTCTGTTTTTGGCAGAAAAAATTTCTTAAAAAAGAAACAAACTTTTATGTGAAATTTTATGTAGAAGTCATAAAAAATAACATTTTTAAAAAATCTACTGGACAAATATCGTTTGATGGGTTTATACTTCGAGTCAACAAAAAAAGTCAAATCTAAATCGATTTCATGACGCAATCTTCATTCGCGTCGGATATCAAAAACTATTAACAGAATATTAAGGTGATCGACATGGGCGTAGTGTTGTTTTTGCTTTTATTTTGCGCTGCCCTGTGGGATATGTATCGTGCCAGGATCCCCAATATACTCATAATCTTCGGGACCCTGATATCGGTTTTCTTTTGGATAAGTCATGACATGGAGACCTTGTTCAAAAGGGTGGGTGTGTCATTTCTTATATTTGTCGTGCTCTATGCGTTTTTTACGGTCGGTGGACTGGGAGCGGGCGATGTAAAACTGCTTATGATGCTGGTTTTATATATAAAGCCGGCGGATTTTTTGACAATTCTTTTCATTTCTTTCGCAGGTGCGGTTATTTTCAAGGGCTTGATGATAATGTTAGGCAGACATAAATATTGCGGGGACATGACTGTAAGACTTTCCGTCCCGCTTTTTATGGGATACGGGTTATGGTACATCTGCACTGTTTGGAGATTTTAATGATCGGAGGATATTTGAATTGAGACATTTTGCGGTTATATATGACGATGAGAAGGTATACGCGGCTAAACTGGCGGGTTTCTTAAATATGACGGACAGTTTTTCATTTTACGTAAGGGCCATAAGTGACAGGGAAGAATTTAAGGATTACTGCACCAATAATCCGCCGAGGATCGCGCTGATCGACGAAGGAGCACTGGATCTGGCCAAAAACGTGAGCGGAGAGGTATTTATCCTTTCATCGGTCAAGAAAGAAACAAAAGACGGATTGCACTATATATGCAAATATCAGAGCGGTGACAGGATCATCAGGGATATCAATGAGATCCTGGCCACACTCGACAATATAGGGCTGATAGTGAACCGTAAGACAAATATGAAGATAATCTCTTATTTCACACCCGTAAAGAGGTCACTGTCGACAACAATGGCGATAGGGATGGGACAGTTGTTAAGCCGGAAAAGCAAGACCCTCTACATGAATTTGGAGAGTTATTCGGGCTTAAATACTCTTCTGGGAAAGGAATACGCAAAGGATATAGGAGACCTTTTTTATCATATGCACAGTAAAAATACCGGATTCGGAGCTGCTCTGGCAAGTATGGTCGAAAACGTGGAGGGTCTTGATATGATACCGCCTTTTGACAACCAGGCAGACCTGATCTCGATAGACGGTGAAGAATGGAAGAGCCTGATCGACATGATCGAGAGGGAAACGGAATATGAATATCTGATCCTGGATCTTTCGGACGCGATAAACGGCTTATATGAGCTCCTTCACATATCTGACGCGATCATCACAACACTGGAAAATGACGAAGTCGCGATAAGCAAAATGACTGCATACGAGGATAACTTGAAGAAATCAGGCTATGAGGACGTTTTGCAGAAAACAAAAAAGTGTAATGTCTTACATCAGCACCGTATGGGAGGACGGATAGGAAATCTCGGAACAGGAGAGTTCGGTGATTATGTGAAGAGCATATTGCAGGGGGTACTGGCAGATGTTTAGCGATATGGATAAGGTATGCAATGAGCTCAGAAAGGAAATATTCGAGGGTCTGGAGTTCAAAGGCGAGATATCCGATGAGAAGCTGGAAGAGATAATCGCTCAGAAGATAAGTGACCGGAGCAGGAATGAGTATATCTCACTGTCTGACAGGGTAAAGCTCGGCAAAAAGATCCTTCATTCCATGAGAAGACTGGATATATTGCAGGATCTGGTGGATGACAGTGAGATCACGGAGATCATGATAAACGGTCCGGATAATATATTTGTTGAGAAGAGAGGGCAACTTACAAAGATAAACAAACGATTTGAATCCGAACAGAGGCTGAGGGACATCATTCAGCAGATAGTTGCCGGTTGCAACAGAGTGGTAAATGACAGCAGTCCCATAGTGGATGCCAGGCTTAAAAACGGCTCAAGAGTCAATGTTGTTCTGAATCCGGTCGCATTAAACGGACCGATCATGACCATAAGAAGGTTTCCGGATTCACCGTTCACCATGAAGCAGCTGATAGGGATAGGTTCTCTTACGGAGGAAGTAGCAGAAGTACTGAAAAAGATGGTCATTGCCGGTTATAACATCATAGTCAGTGGCGGGACCGGGAGCGGAAAGACGACATTCTTAAATGCCTTATCCGCCTATATCCCCTCCGATGAAAGGATCATAACGATCGAAGACAGCGCCGAACTGCAGATACAGGGAATAGATAATCTGGTCCGACTAGAGACGAAAAACGCCAATACCGAGGGCTGCAACGAGATCACCATAAGAGATCTGATAAAAACCAGCCTTAGAATGAGGCCAAACAGGATAGTAGTAGGTGAAGTAAGAGGAAAAGAGGCTATGGATATGATCTGTTCCGCCATGAATTGCGGACATGACGGAAGCATGTCAACGGTTCATGCGAACAGTGCAAAAGATACGATCGCAAGACTTGAAACCATGATACTTATGGCGGTCGATCTGCCGGTCACGGCAATACGCAGACAGATATGCAGCGGAGTGGATATCATCATCCATCTCGGACGAATGAGGGACAGAAGCCGACGGGTTCTGGAGATAAATGAACTGGACAGATACGAAAACGGTGATGTGATCATGAATGAACTGTACAGTTTCGAGGAAGATGAATATTCAACAATGACGAATGTCAGCGGGTCATTGCGGAAAGTGGGAGATCTTATACATGATGAAAAGCTCAGAGCGGCAGGAATTAAGCTATGACAGTTACAAAATGAATATAAAAGAACTATTTATATACGGATCACAGGGACTGGGACTGATATGCCTGTTCGGATATTTTTTTTACAGGTCGGTATTCTTAACTATCCTGGCGACACCGCTTATATTGGTGTATCTGCAAATAAAGGAGAAAGAATTGTGCGAAAAGCGTAAATACGACCTGCAGATACAGTTTAAGGATGCCCTGATAGCGGTCAACAGTTCATTGAAGGCAGGTTATTCCCTGGAAAATGCATTTATTGAAAGTTACAAGGATATGGTCATGTTTTACGGGGACAGAAGTGTAATTGCAAGAGAACTGGCTGTGATAAAGAACGGATTGAGAAATAACAAAAGCCTGACCGGTATGCTTTATGACATGGGCAGGAGGAGCAACATTTCCGATATAAGGGATTTTTCAAGTGTTCTTATCATAGGAAACCGGACAGGTGGCAACATTGGGGAGATCATTGAATCATTTATAAAGGTTGCCGAGGAGCGGGTGAGCGTGCTTGAAGAGATCAAGACCATCATAAGCGCCAAAAAATTTGAGCAGAAGATAATGAATATGGTCCCGTTTTTTATCATTTTCTATATAGAGCTCACTTCAAAAGGCTTTTTTAACTGCCTTTATGACAATATTGCGGGCCGTATCATCATGACAATCTGCCTTTGCTTATATATTTTGAGCATATATATGTCGGTAAAGATCACGGATATAGCTGTTTAGGTGAAATATATGAACGAACTTTTTAAGAAAATATCAAAACTTATATGGAAAAAACATCTGAAAAATGCGGAAAGGATGCATATATCGGCGTATTCCAAGGATACCTACAACATGCTTGCGGGTCTGAATCCTGGAAAAGAGGGTAAGACACTTGTTGAGGAGTTTTACTTAAAAAAGATAGAAAACATGATCCTCTTTACAGTTGTCGGATCAATATTGCTGCTTGCCCTGCTGATAAGCGAACTTACCGACAATATCCCGGATGAAGAGAACAGACTTGCAAGGAACGATTATGGTGAAAGCAAGTATGAGACTACGTTGATTGCCACGTCAAATGAAGAAGAATATGAAGTCACGATAGATGTTTCGGAACGTATTTACAGGGAAGAAGAGTTGGATATCCTGGCAGAAGAGTGCATAAAAGAACTCGGAGTAATACTCTGTGCGGATAATCCCGGACCTGACAATGTTACGGGTGATCTAAATACCGTAAAAAATGTCGAAGGATATCCGTTCAGCATAGTCTGGGAGACACGAAACTACGGTCTTATACATGCCGACGGAGTTCTGGGAGATGAAAAGCCTGATGAAGAAGGCAGTAAATGCGAGCTGATCGCAATCCTGACATATCGGGATCACAGATATGAACACAGCTTTAATTTAACCATATATCCGATCAGAATGACCGAAGATGAAAAAATATTAAATGAGATAATCGCCTCTGTTCAGCAAAAGCAGGAGGAAACCCAATATGACGCATACCTTCAGTTACCTTTGTCCAATAATGCAGGTCCGATAAGCTGGAAAAAACCATGCAGTCCGTTGATGGCAATGCTGGCCACATTGCTGGTATTGGCTTTGCTGGGAATATGGATAGGTATTGATAACGATTTGGCAAAAAAATACAGGAAGAGAAATCAGTTACTTAGCCTTGAATATTCGGAATTCGTCAGTAAACTGCAGTTACTGATAGGATCGGGTATGACGCTCAGAGCGGCTTTTGAACGAATGGGAGAAGATTATAAATTGTTATTGAAGGAGGGTGAAAAGCCAAGGTACGTGTATGATGAGCTTCTGTTGTGCAATAAACGTATGCGTGACGGAGCATCACAGGAAGAATGCTATGACTATTTTGGCAGAAAATGCAATCTGATGAACTATAAAAAACTGATGACATTGCTCATACAGAATCTGCAAAAAGGGTCAACAGGCCTAATGAGTGCACTTAACTATGAATCAAAGGTTGCATTTGAGGAAAGAAAGCAGATTGCCAGAAGAATGGGTGAGGAAGCACAGACAAAGCTTTTATTTCCCATGATGATCATGCTGGGGATAGTGATGATAATCATAATCGTACCGGCTTATGCCTCCTTCGGAGCATAAAACATCCCGAAAGGAGCGAGAATTATGATAAAGAGAAAAGGGATCAGAGAATTTTTGACGGAAGAAGACGGAATGGGGACGGTGGAAGTCATCCTTATAATCGTTGTACTTATAGGATTGGTCATCATCTTCAAGTCTCAGTTGACGGCTCTTGTAAACACGATATTTGAAAAGATCAATTCACAGGCAAATTCAATCTGATCAAAATATGGGAAATATGAAAAAAAAAGTTGAAGGTTATATAACAGTATATCTGTCGCTTATGCTTGGCATCATGATCATAGTCGTGATGACCGTGATATCTGCGGTAAGACACCAGACCGTCAGATACCGGGCGGAAATGGTCATGGATGCGGGGTTGAACAGTATATTTGCGGAATATAACAGACAGATGTTAAACAGATATGGCTTGCTGTTCATTGATGACTCATATGGCGGAACAGGAAGTGTGGACTATACAAAGTCTCACCTCCTCCGCTATATGAACATGAACTTTGAGGCCGGCAATACATACGGGATAGGTAAGGATCTTACTGCAATGACAGCGGATAATGCTATTCTGGATGCTGTCAGTTTCGCTTCGGATGAGGATGGTACGGTCATGAGATATCAGATAGTCAGATACATGAAAACAAAGACCGGTCTGAGCCTGATATCAGATTCCGAATTCAATCCGCTCGATATCGAATCCGGTCTCGGACAATATGATATGTATAGCGAACAGAGGGAGTCTGTCGAAGGAGAGATCGACGAACTGATAAATGATTATAATGCGACTCTGGCGGAAGATGAAGACCCCGTAGGTATCAGTAATCCCGCAGATGCCGTGGAAAAACTGTCCCTGAGCGGTGCCATGTATTATGCATTTGGTGACGGTGCAAACCTTTCAGTCAAAGTGGCTGATATAGATGCTTATATCAGCCACAGAGGCTATGTAAACGGTCATGGACTTTACAGTGAGCAGGAATCGCCGTATTCACTGTCGGATAAGTTGCTGTTTGAGCAATATGTATTTGACAAGCTGGGATATTACGGAGAGATAAAAGACAGTTCAAGACTCGATTATCAGATAGAATACATGATCGCGGGAAGATCGGGAGATATGGAAAATCTGGAAGAAGTCGTAGAGAAGATATTCAGGATCAGATATGCCGTAAACATGGCTTATCTTTATACTGATGCAGGGAAGCAGCAGGAGGCTATGGAACTGGCTTTGGCAGCAACATCGGCGATCGGTATGCCTGAACTGGTGGAACCTGTCAAGCAGTCGATATTGCTGGCGTGGGGATATGCGGAAAGTGCCAAGGATCTTAGGATACTGTTTGACGGAAACAGACTAGGAGCCGTCAAAACAAGTGCCGACTGGAATACTCCAATTACGCAGATAGTGGATTTTAAGGCACATCTGTCGGAGTATCATGTACCATCATCCCCAAACCTGGCATATAAAGACTTTTTATACGGCTTTGTGGCAGTTAAAAATGATAAGGATCAGAATATGAAACTTATGGATATCATGGAAATGGATATAAGACTGACACCGGGAAACGCCGGTTTTAAGATGGATAACCAGATCTACCAGCTGTCCGCACAGGCCAATATATCCAGCCGTTACGGATACGGCTGTTCAATCAAACGCGGTTACTCATACAGATAAGCGGTAAAAGGAGCGCGGAAGAAGCATGGGGATGTCCTTTTTAAAAGAAAAAATACACTCAAACAGTTCTCACAAAACAAAAAAGATTACAGATATTCTCCGAATGCGTTCCCCAAACAAAAAATCAAATAAAAACTGCTCTTTTCAAAGCAAATTTATAAGACTTTTAAAAAGGATGTCTTCATGCTTCTTCAAAGGTGCCGTAAGCGTGGAAGCTGCGATCGCGTTTCCGATGTTTATATTCTTCATGGCCAATCTGATGATGATCATCGTTGCCTTCGGCAGATTTTCGACTGAATTATCAAAGGTCCAGCAGATAGCCAGAAGCCAAGCTCTTTTAACCAATGACATAAACAGCTTTGGAGATCAGATAGTAACCTTTGAGTCAGTGGTTCCGATCAATCCGCTGATAAAAAGTGTCTCCTATAACAGTTCATTTACCGTTGCATGTATGAAATACAGAAAGTGGACGGGTTATGATGTCCTGGCCGGTAATGATACATCAAAAGAGGAAGAATATGTCTATATCACGGAGTATGGGACTGTTTATCATAGAAACCGGGGATGTGATCACCTGAACATAACGGTAAACGTTGTAGCCTGTGAAGACATAAACAGTAAAAGGAACAACAGCGGAGAGACATATAAGCCATGCGAACTCTGTGGTGGCAAAGGAACAGGGCTGCTGTTCATCACACCTGAAGGTAATAAATATCATTGCAGTGCTGACTGCAGCGGTCTCAAAAGGACCGTAAAAACCGTACGTTTATCGGAAGTCGGCGGGCGTGGCCCATGCAGCGAATGCGGGTACTGACATGAGAGCAGACTTTGTGGTCATACTTGTTTTGATCATTATGGTGATCCTTTCGGTGTGTGATGTCAGAGACAGAAATCTGCCTGTCATATGGATCGCGGCAGGCCTTGTAATGTCGATCATCGTTGTGATCTGTAATATAAGGAGCGGAAACAGGACATTATATGACGTGGCCATGGCTGTTATACCCGGGATCCTGTTTTGTATTTATTCCGGTAAACATCCGGATAAGCTGGGAACGGGAGACGGACCGGTTCTGTGGATCGGGGCATTGATCACGGATATGTACGGATATATGTATGTCCTGGGTATCGCATTTGCAATGATATTTCTTATTTATCCGGTCATGGTGAGGAAAACAAGAGAAATACCTTTTGTACCGTTTTTTACGGTGGGATTATACATTGTCAAACTGTATTTGATAACAGTCGGAGGTTAATGTTGAAGAAAAATAAAAAGTCCGGATATAAAAAAGGGTATATGACGGTCGAAGCATCCGTGATAATGCCGTTACTTGTCACGATCATCCTGTTTATGGTGATATTCTGCTTTTATCTGTATAACAACTGTGTCGTTTTTCAGGATTGTTACATATCGGCACTCAGAGGCTCACAGATCATGGACAGTGATTCATCGGAGATTAAATCAAAGGTAGAGGTATATATATGCGAACTTTTGGACAATCAGGTGTTTGAATACGGAAAGAATTCTGACGTGGAGGTCAGCGCCCTGTCCGTTAAAGTCGCAGCGAAGTCATCCGTAAGCAATATGTTCCACAGCATGGGGATATATAACAAAAGCAGCATGGATATAGATAAATCCGGAGAAGCGGCAAGAATAGATCCGACGCTGATAATCAGAATGAAGTATTAGATATGAGGAGGCATAATGGAGAAGTTACAGATCAGACAGGAGTTTGGACGAAGCTATATTGTCAGGGATTATAAAGTTTCCGGCGATAATGAATATCAGATATCGATGATCACCGAAAATCATATAGAAGGATTTCTGGAATGCAGGATTTCCTATGAACAGGAAGAAAAATACCTCTGTTATGAGGTAACTAACAGGATATCACTTGACAGGGAATTTGCGGAACGGACAATGACATTTGAGGATGTAAAGGTATTATTTTCGGGTATCAGTTCAGTCATGGAACGGGCCAACGCATTTCTGCTGGACAGCAGGTTTTTTGATCTTGATCCGGAGTATATTTACAGAGAGATGGACAGCCAAAACCTGTTATTGCTTTATCTTCCGGCGAGTGAAGAAGAAAAACAGGACAGCAATCCGATATTGGCGGACTTTTTGTTGAGAAAGGTCGATCCAAACGATGAAAGTGCGGTTAAGATCGCTTATCTCTTTTATAAAATGGTCCATCTGGATACTTTTTCTGTGGGTATGTTCCTAAATATGATAGAGAAAGAGGAAATAATCCGTACAAAGGAGACAAGAACTGTTGAAGAAGCTAAGCCTGTTTTGGAGGAACATGAGGAAATTAAAGAGGAGGCAGTAAACGAAGAAAGGAAGGTTTCGTATGTTTATCCGATAGTATTTTTTACAGCCGGCCTGATCCTCGGAATAGTTTACTATATCGCTCGGAAAGAGTTTCTGTATTCTGTATACATACTCATAGGGGCCTGTATCGCGGGAATCCTGATGTTCATATCGCTTATAAAGATCCTCACAATTGTCATAGCCCGAAAAAGAGAAGAAAACATCGTTATGCCCGATGAGGAAGTTTCGGTGGAAGAGTATTGGGGTGATGACGACGTGACTCAGATATTTGATGATGAAACCGTGGTTTTCAGTGAAGAACCGGCTTCGGATGAAATTGAGATATACAGGCTGGAATGGCAGGAAAACCATACTGATAAGAAATACAGGATATTTTCATTTCCCATAAAGATCGGTAAACTTTCCGGAAGTGTCGATTGTAGGATCAACGATCCGTCTGTCAGCAGGATACATGCAAAGATGTTTTTAAAGGACAAAAAGGTTTATCTGACGGATCTGAATTCGAAGAACGGTTCGTTTGTTGACGGACACAGGCTTTTACCGGGTGAGGAGATACCGGTTGACAGCAATTCGGTTATCAGACTCGGCAACCTTTTATTAAGTATCCTGACCTGAGATAGAATGTTGTTGTAATCATCTTCTTTTGGTATAATCTAATGTGAATTTATATCAGAAAGAAGGCGCTGATCATGAAGCGAATCGTATTAACCGGCGGAGGGACCGCAGGTCATGTTACACCCAATATTGCGCTGCTTCCTTCATTGCAGAAAGCAGGATATGAGATCTTTTACATAGGATCGTATGACGGCATAGAAAAAAGGCTTATGAGTGATTTTGGGGTTGAATATCATGGGATCGCAACCGGTAAGTTCAGAAGATACTTTGATCTTAAGAATTTTTCGGATCCTTTCAGGGTATTGAAGGGTTATTCGGAAGCAAAGAAGATACTGAAGGAGATAAAACCGGATGTATTGTTCAGTAAAGGCGGTTTTGTATCTGTTCCCGTTGTCAGGGCGGCAGCAGATCTGAAGATACCGTGCATCATACATGAATCCGATATGTCCCCGGGACTGGCCAACAAGCTTTGCATCAAATCAGCAAAAAAGGTATGCTGTAATTTTCCGGAAACCGTATCAAAGGTTCCTGCCGATAAGGCTGTTCTCACGGGAACACCTATCAGGGAAGAATTGTCAAAAGGCAGTAAGGAAGCCGGTTATAAGCTTTGCGGCTTTGATTCGGGCAAACCTGTTGTTATGGTCATAGGTGGTTCTCAGGGCGCACAGAGCATCAATGAAGCGGTAAGAGAGGCTCTGGATACTCTGCTTCTGGATTTCCAGGTAGTTCACATCTGCGGAAAAGAGAAGATGGACAACCTCATGCTCTCTATACCGGGATATAAGCAGTTTGAGTACCTTAAGAGTGACCTTAAGGATGTATTTGCCATGGCCGATGTTGTCATATCGAGAGCAGGAGCCAATGCCATATGTGAATTGCTGGCTTTGAACAAGCCCAATATCCTCATCCCGCTTTCCATGGGAACCAGGGGTGATCAGATATTGAACGCTTCATCATTTGAAGGCCAAGGCTTCAGCGTGGTCATCAGGGAAGAAGCGCTTGATCCCATATCGCTCGTGGAAGCGGTACATGAAGTATATCTTAACAGAAATCAATATATTGAAAACATGGTCGGAAGCGGTCAGATGAATTCGATCAGGACCATTATGGGACTGATAGAAGACTGTACAGCCGACAAAGAGAAAGATAAATGATAGTGGATTTGGTTGGTAAACAGCTTCAGAACGATGGTTTTGAGGCTGTTTACACTGATTTTAAGGGCATTGTCTGTTATATCAGGCAGGAAGAGCAATATGCGAACATCATAAGGATCATTGACCGGGATAAGACAGGACCGATGGACAGGGATATGTATGAAGCTCAGAAAAAGGCTTTGACGGAGAGCATAGCCATACCGAGCTTTCACCTCATAACATGGATCTTCTGCGAAGATATCCATGAAGCCTATCTTGTCGCGGGTGATGATTATATGTGCTGGGCGATCGATAGAAATACATACAGGCTTTGCATAGATGAAAAGCGGGTAGAAGATTTCTATGGATACAAAGGCAGGCTGGAGGCATTTCTGGAAAAAAGTGAGAAACTGATCAACAGCGGGAATGTCAAAGAGATCGGCGACATGATGTACAGTGATGCCGAGAAAAAGAAGATGGAGAAGGTGAAGAGGAAGAAACCCGCACCGGTGACCATCTGCCTGATAGCGATAAATCTGATAGTTTTTATAACCTATCTTGCCATAAAGGACCCGTTTATCATCTCATACCAGATGAACAAGGTTTATGTGGAGCACGGGGAATATTACAGATTATTTACGGCGATGTTCCTTCATGCCGGGGTTATGCATCTGTTCAGTAACATGATCCTTTTATATGTTCTTGGAGAGGCACTGGAACCTTTAACCGGATCGATAAAATTCGGTATCATCTATATCATTTCCGGTATTCTGGGCAATCTGGCCAGCTACGGATATGAGGTTATGAGCGGGAAAGTATATACGTCTATAGGTGCATCCGGAGCTGTTTACGGTTGTCTCGGACTCTTTGTTTATCTGGCCTTAAGGCGGTATAAGGGGCTGAATGTACCGATCGGACGGATAATATTTATGCTTATTTACTGTATTTACAGCAGTTTTGCGGAGGCGCATGTTGATTATGCGGCTCATATAGGCGGACTTGTTGCGGGATTTTTGCTTGCGGTCATGTTGTGTTCAAGTGAAGGAGGTCGGAAGGATGAAAGTTAATATTTACTATGGCGGTAGAGGCCTGATGGATGATCCCACTCTCTTTGTTATCGATAAGATGCAGAGTGTTCTGGAGGAACTGAACGTCAAAGTCGAGAGGTTCATGCTGTGCGAGCAAAGGGCCAACATCACGACGCTTCCTCAGACATTGAAGGATGTGGACGGCATAATACTTGCGACAACAGTGGAATGGTACGGTATAGGCGGTTATATGCAGCAGTTCCTTGATGCATGCTGGCTGTACGGAGATAAGGAAAAGATATCAAAGATATACATGTGCCCTATCGTCATGTCTACCACATACGGTGAAAGAGAAGGAAAGCTCAGCCTTTCCCAGGCATGGGAGATACTCGGCGGACTTCCATGTTCAGGCATTTGTGGATACATAGATAATGTTGCGGCGCTTGAACTGGAGGGAAGATATTCAACACTCATAGAGAAAAAGGCGGAAAATATCTACAGGACCATCAAGCAGAAGGTGATCTGTTTCCCTGCCAGCAACCAGGCGGTTAAACAGATGGTTTCGGTTTCTACCAATACTGACCTGACACCTCAGGAATCCGAGCAGCTCTCTCAATATGCAGCCGATGACAGCTATGTTCAGAGACAGAAAGAGGACATATCCGAGCTGGCAAGCATGTTCAAGAGCATGATGGGAAATGAGGCAACCGAAGGAGAAAGCTACATAAAGCAGTTTGAGGAGCATTTCAATGCGGTCCCGGGACTGAAAGCCTCATACAAGATTATGGTGGGAAAGAAACCGCTGTCGATCAGGATAAACGGATCCGAAGCGGAATACAAACTTGAAGCCATCGAAAAACCGGATGTGGAGATAAATATTCAGGAAGCCACGATGCAGGATATCGTAGCCGGCAGGATGACATTTCAGAGAGCATTCATGGGCGGTGAAATGAAGATCAAGGGAGATTTCAAGATCTTAAGAGCGCTTGATGAAGCATATTTGTTTATGGAATAAACATTTAAGATTGAAAGACAGATGGGATTATGTGGATTCTTTTAATAATATGGTTATTATGTCCGTTTGTGTTGATCCCGATGTGCATATCGCAGCATAAGGACATAAAAGACCTCAGAGAATCAAATAAAAAACTGCAAAATGATCTGCTTGACAGAAATGTAAAGGTTAATCTGGAAAAGATTAAGCCTATAGTAAAACCCGAAAAAGGATCGTCGGCCGAGAATCCGGAAGAGGTAAAAGCAGCTGCCGAACCGATATCAGCAAAGGCAGTTACTGAGCCGATATCAGCAAAGGCAGTCACTGAACCGGTAACAACTAAGACGGTCGAAATGCCCGAAGAAACAGAAGCAGTATCGGGATCAAAACCCGAGGAGATCAAGTCCGAGGAGATCAGATCCGAAGAGATTAGACCGGAAGATCTTGTTCTGGATGAGCCGGAGCCGATCGAGATAAAGATTCCCCCCGAGGAGATTCAAAGAGATACAAACAGGGTATCTACGTCCAAATCAGGAACTATCATGTTTGGCATAGGTGTGCTGTTTGTTTTGGTTGCAGGTATCATATTTGCAACAACCACGTGGAATAAACTGCCGCCCATCGGCAAATTGTTTACTTTGCTTCTGGCAGGCGGTGTATTTTTTGCGGCAGCGTACATATCTGATAAAAAACTCAAGCTCAGAGAGACGAGCACGGCGTTTTATTTTCTTGGAACAGGCTTCTTAGCGGTTATAAACCTCGGTATCGCGTATTTTGAATGGTTTGGTGAATACTATTCTTTAAAAGGCGGGGCGGAACAGGTATGCCTTGTCATATCGGTAAGTGCATTTATCGTAGCTATATGCATGTTTACAGGCGGAAAGATATACGGAATCAGATATCTGTACATGATAAGCTACATAGCGTTGATGTCCGGTATTGCCACGGTTTCGTATTCTGCGATATCCGTTGTATACAATGATAATGTCAGAAGATTCCTTTGGGTGACGATATACGGAACAGCCCTGTTGATATCCTGGGCATACGTCTTCAAAAAAGAATACCCGTTGAAAGAATATTTTATAGAAAAGGCCGTAAAGATCCTTACATACGCTTATGCTGCGGGATTTCTGTTTTTGCTGCAGGAAATGGGGAATGGGATTGCCGCTCCGGCATTCATGATATTTGCCGTATTGTGCTTTATTGGTCTGCTCTATATGGAAGACCGGAATTGTCACAGGATCGCAGCAGCAGTATTCTGTGCGTTATATACGATCATATGGTCGCAAAGTCTGAATTCTGATATAGGCGATAACATATATGCCGTTGCTATCCTGCTTTCATTGATATTTGCGGGCTTGTTCAGATTCCTGACCATTAAGGAGAAGGAGATCCTCAGAACACGCTGTTTATCGGACTGGCTGTTTTCTGTTGTACTTATCGTGGAAAGCCTGCGTGTGATCTTTGAGCAAGAGTTATATGATAATGCCGATACATGGCTGTTAATACTGGAAATTGCAGCGATCATCCTCTCCGCCGTCGCATATTGGAGAGATCATGTTCTTACCGGGGAGAATGAGAGAAAGAATATTTTCAGGATATCGGTATCGGCGGATATTGTGATGGCGATATACATTATCGGCGGCGTTATAAATCAATCCTCATGGGTTGTGGATTCTTCATTGGAAAATCTGTCCGGAGTAATATTTATAGATATTATCCTGCTGATACTTTATCTGGCTGTGATGACCATACAAAAGGAGTCACTCAGGGAGATCCGTAAGGTATCATGTATCGGACTGTATATTATCATCGGACTCATGACAAATTCGTTTTACTGGCAGTCTGTATTTGACAGATCGGTAGGATCCGATGCGGTTATCCTTATAATTTTCATGCTGACGAGTCTGATACTGTATGTATATAAAGAATACAGGAAGGATAACAGATCCGGAGTATTTACGGCTGCATGTTTCCTTATCATGGGCGGGCTGATCTCAAGGATCATCAAAGAGAGCTTTTCATATGATCACCCATCTGCGTATGTATGGTTTATAGCAATCTTGTTCCTGGCGATACATGCGGTGGGAAGGTTGTATTATAAGCAGATAGTACGCAGGGATGAAGGTTCGGAGTACAAAAGCATCGATCACATGAGTTTACTTTCACCTATCCTGCTGCTGTTTATGATACATAAGGACTTTCAGGTTGAATTCATAGCATTATGGGCTGTTTATTTTGCTTTATCATATAAGCGCGTGAAGATCGGAATACAGAGGATAACTCTTTCGATCGCATCCGTACTTGCAGGTGTGGTATGGTGCATGCAGGAAACAAAATACATTGATTATCCCGACATTATCATGCCCGAGGTCCATTTGTTCGGAGTTTTGCTGATAACGATTCTCTTGTGGCTTATCTGGAAGGAATTTAAAAAAGAGATATCAATTGCAAATGCTATTATTCTGGGAACCGGCCTTACAGCGTATATGATAATTTTCCTAAATGACAATTACAGCTATACGTATAAGGAGACGTATCTTAAGTTCATCTTCTATCTCCTTGCGGTTACCGCGATCTGGGTTGTGGGACATGTGAAAAATAACAGGGTATTTTTGGCGCTTTCCGCAATAATGCTTTCCGTATCGCTTATAACGGCGTGGGATGTACCCAGGGTAATATTGATATTGCCGATAGTTATGGCGACGGCATTGATCTTTTATCTTGATCGGAAGGAATTCAGGATACCCATTATAGTGCTGATAGCTTATCTGTTTGTTCTGCTGGTCGGAATAAAGCCGCCGGTTATCAAAGCGGCATATGCGGAATGGTATTTTGTCGGTCTGTTAGTCCTTTTCGGATTGGCATCCTACGTATGGAAAGACAAAAAAGGATACCCGGTCATCGGAGGCATAGCCGGAGGGATCATCGGATTGTCGTATGTCTTTATGGTATGTTCTTTCCGGGATAGAGCTTTTTTGGGCGAAACAGCCTTTAATATCAGGCTTATCATCTACCTCGCGATAGCGGTTGCTCTGGCAGTATATCTGTATCTTAAAGATATGACTCCGTGGGGATTCATTCCGATGGTGCAGATAACAGCTGCGCTTATCGCCCTGGAATTACCTGTGGGAGGATGGTACATAGCATACATAGTTATGCTATTTGCGGGTTATCTCTGCTTCAGGGAGTATGTATTCGACAGAAGCGATAAACTGAGGATCGATTTCATAACCGGGTTTGCGAGCGTACCGATAGTCTTTGTTTTTGCCGACGGCGGTGATATCAACCGGTTCATCGGCAAGATGATGCTGGCATTATTGGCCATGGTATTTTACAGAAGGATAAATGAAACAGCGGACAGGATCGTGCTCACATTTACTTCTTTTGTTATCATGATAAGCTGGTTCACGCAGCCGTTTGTGGATATTCCCGATGAGTGGATGACTGAAATGATACTTCTCGGAGCATGGGCCTTCATTTGGTTCAATGTAAGAAAGGTATATGATTTTAAGGAAAATGATACCTATTACTGGATCATATATATGCTTACGGTCATCAGTATCATATGGCAGATCATGGATTCCTTCAGAACGGAGAGAGTCGCAGATGCACTTGTACTCGGAACAGTCATGACCGCAATGGCGATATGGGCGTTCATCACAAAGAGAAAGCAGTGGTTCTTACTGGCGGTCGTTACCCTTGTGATACATTTCGTATATACAACAAGAGCATTCTGGTTGAGCATTGCATGGTGGGTATATCTGCTGGCCGTGGGAATCCTGTTTATTACACTGGCAGCGATAAAAGAATACAAAAAACGTACCGACAGTGTGACCAAAAGAGAAAAGCTCTTTGAAAACTGGTCATTCTGGTAAGGTTATAAGGAGGGCATATGAAAGACGAAAATTGTATTTTCTGCAAACTGGCAAACGGAGTATTTCCAACCAATTCAATCTATGAGGATGATGATTTTAACGTGATCCTGGACAACGGACCGGCCACGAAGGGGCATGCGCTCATATTGCCGAAGGAGCATTACAGAAATATCTACGAACTTCCCGAGGATGTGGCGGCAAAGGCATTTGTTCTGGCAAAGAAGCTTGCGGTACAGATGACCGATAAGCTGGGAGCGGACGGTTTCAATATCGTACAGAACAACGAAGAAGTTGCGGGACAGAGCGTATTTCATTTTCACATTCATTTGATCCCCAGATATGAGGGGGACGGACAGAAGATCCTCTGGAATCCCACACAACCGTCTGAGGATGAACTGAAAAGCATCAGGGAGATACTCGTAAAATAAAAAATCTCTGTGGTCGGACACAACGGCGCAATAGCAAAAAAATACTGAAAATACGGCAAAAATTGTATATTGCAAGATATAAAAACCTTTGCTACACTGTGTTTGTTTGTGTGATAATACACATTCGGTTGAAAAGGAGAAAAAGCTATGAGCAACAAAGTTACATTTGACTATTCAAAGGCTTCTGTATTCGTTGCGGATCACGAAGTTGAGAATATGAAGAAAATCATTATGGATGCAAAGGAGCTTCTTGTTTCAAAGAAAGGTCCCGGAAATGATTTCCTGGGATGGATCGACCAGCCTGTTGCATACGATAAAGAAGAATTTGCAAGGATCAAGGCAGCAGCAGCAAAGATCCAGAGTGATTCGGAGGTTCTGCTTGTAATAGGTATCGGCGGATCTTACCTCGGTGCAAGAGCAGCCATTGAATTCTTAAGACACGGCTTCTACAATATGATAAGCAAAGAACAGCGCAAGACCCCCGAGATCTATTTTGTGGGTAATTCGATCAGCTCGACATATCTTAAAAACCTTATAGATGTTATAGGTGACAGGGATTTCTCTATCAATATGATCTCAAAGTCTGGTACCACGACAGAGCCTGCCATTGCATTCAGGGTTCTCAAGGGTATGATGGAGAAGAAATACGGTAAGGCTGAGGCAGCAAAGAGGATCTATGCAACAACCGACCGTGCAAAGGGTTCTCTCAAAGGACTCGCTACCGAAGAGGGATATGAGACATTTGTTGTTCCGGATGATATAGGAGGAAGATTCTCTGTTCTTACGGCAGTCGGACTGCTTCCCATCGCAGTAAGCGGAGCCGATATCGACAAGCTTATGGAAGGTGCGGCAAGCGGAAGAGAAATGGCTCTCAACAATGCATATGAAGAAAACGATGCGCTCCTCTATGCAGCACTCAGAAACATCCTTTACAGAAAAGGAAAATCCATCGAGATACTTTGTAATTATGAACCCGCCGTTCATTATGTTTCAGAGTGGTGGAAGCAGCTTTACGGAGAGAGCGAAGGCAAGGATCAGAGAGGTATCTTCCCTGCAAGTGTAGACCTTACAACAGACCTTCATTCCATGGGTCAGTTCATACAGGACGGTGCAAGAACGCTTTTTGAAACTGTTATAAATATTGAAAGATCAAGAGAAGAGATCGTTATCGAGGAAGAACCCGTTGATCTTGACGGATTGAATTACCTTTCAGGCAAGACTGTTGATTTTGTCAATAAATCAGCAATGAACGGAACGGTACTTGCACATACCGACGGACAGGTTCCAAACTGTATGATAAAGGTTCCGGAGATGAATGAGTATTATCTCGGACAGTTATTCTACTTCTTTGAATTTGCATGCGGTGTAAGCGGATACGTACTTGGTGTTAATCCGTTCAATCAGCCCGGTGTTGAAAGTTATAAGAAGAACATGTTTGCTCTTCTCGGCAAGCCCGGATATGAAGCACAGCGTGAAGAACTGATGAAGAGACTTTAAACCTAAAATAAATCCAGACATGAAATTAGCGCCCGGCGACGGGCGCTAAAGTTTTAATGTATAGAGACATCTAGCCCGGCAGAAGCTAGGTATCTTAACGAAGTTAATCTCTGTCGTTGGTATCGCCTTGAAGGAGGCTTAAATTTTCCTTGACTCCGGATTCGGTGAAATACGGCATACCGTTAAGTTTATGAGCCGTTATCGTAATGGAGTTGCCCGAATCAAACCAGGAATCGGATCTTAAACGACAGTCAGAAGTGGGAATCTCCGAATTGTTAAGGGAGTGTTCCCAATATGTATCGATGCTTACAAGGCCTGACGGATCGATGACCAGAGTAGCGGATTCAGGTATGGCCTCATTGTGAGTACCGACATCAGCGGCATAGGTCTCAACCACGTGGCACAGGTTACTTACGTTCTGAACATCGATTGACATTCTTGATCTTTCAACATATCTTATAAATTGAGGAGCAAGGATACCGATCAATACAGCCATGATAGCAATGACTACAATTAATTCAACTAATGAAAAACCACGGTTATCTGTCTTTTTCACGGTAATATTTCCCTCCTCTGAGCATATAATACTACAATTCAAATAAGATTACAAGAGAAATCTTAAAAAAATTTAAGAAAACATTAAGGTAAACTTTATGAAAACTGTTTTTTTGGACAGAAACACCATAGGATTCGACGTAAATACGGCCATTTTCAGGGATTTTGGAGAACTCGAAGAGCATGATTCCTGCCTTAAAGAAGAGAGCAGAAAATATATAGAAGATGCCGATATAGTCATTTTCAATAAGACTGTTATGGATAAGGAAACGCTCGACAGTGCAGAACACGTTAAGCTTCTTTGTGTAACGGCGACCGGATATGACAATATCGATCTGGAATATGCAAAAAGCAGGGGGATCGCCGTGTGCAATGTGAGGGGATATTCGACACCGGCTGTCGTGCAGCATACATTTGCCCTTGCCCTTTACGTTCTGGAAAGGATCAGTTACTATGATGACTACGTAAAAAGCGGAAGCTATTGCAGATCGACCGGATTTTCCAATTTCGATGAAAAATACCATGAGCTCCGGGGAAAGACCTGGGGTATCATAGGCCTCGGAAATATAGGAAAAGGTGTGGCAAAGGTTGCCGAAGCCTTCGGTTGCAGGGTCATATATTTCTCCGCTTCCGGCAACGACTGCTCAGATGTATATAAAAGAGTGGATTTCGACACATTGCTTAAGGAAAGCGATATCTGCTCAATACACTGCCCTCTTACGGATAAAACCAGGGGACTTATGGATCTTGAGGCATTTAAGAAGATGAAAAAAGACGCGATCATCATCAATGTGGCGAGAGGACCGATAGTTGATGAGCAGGCTTTATATACCGCGTTAAAAGAGGAAATGATAGCGGGAGCGGGTCTGGATGTACTTTCAAAGGAGCCCATGAGCCCGGATAATCCGCTGGCAGAGTATAAGGACAGCAGAAGGCTTATCATCACACCCCATATGGCATGGGCAAGTATCGAATCAAGAAACCGCTGCATGGAAGAGGTATATGAGAATATCCGCTCATTCGTAAACGGGGAAAAAAGAAACAGAGTAGACGTATAATAATGGCGTGTTTCACGACTGTTTGTTATAATAGGAAAAGTGATGGGATTTACAATAAACACAGAGGAGAATAACAATGGAAAGTATCATTAGAGACATTAATCTGGCTGAGTCCGGAGAAAGAAAGATCGAATGGGTCAAGAGAAACTGTGATCTGCTCCGCACATTGGAGAAGGAATTTTCCGAGACAAAGCCGTTTGCGGGGAAGAAGGTTGCGCTTTCCGTACATCTGGAAGCCAAGACGGCATATCTTTGTAAGGTTCTTGCAGCCGGCGGTGCCGAGATGTATGTGACTGGTTCAAATCCGCTTTCCACTCAGGATGACGTTGCGGCAGCACTTGTAAAGGCAGGATTGAATGTATTTGCATGGTACAATGCGACCGAGGAGGAATATAACTCACACATAAGAAAGGTTCTTGAGATAGGACCGAATGTGATAATAGATGACGGCGGCGATCTTGTACATATGATGCATACCGAATTTAAGGACCTGATCCCGAATGTCATCGGAGGATGCGAGGAAACGACAACAGGTATCATCAGACTTGAAGCTATGAACAGAAAGGGAGAACTCAGATTCCCCATGGTAAGAGTCAACAATGCGGATTGCAAGCATCTGTTTGATAACAGGTACGGAACAGGCCAGTCTGTATGGGATGGGATCAACCGTACAACAAATCTTATAGTAGCAGGCAAGAACGTTGTCGTTGCAGGCTACGGCTGGTGTGGAAAGGGCGTTGCGATGCGTGCCAAGGGTCTTGGAGCCAAGGTTATTGTAACGGAAGTCAATCCCATCAGAGCTATCGAAGCAGTAATGGACGGATTTGAAGTAATGCCCATGAACGATGCGGCAAAACTCGGTGATTTCTTTGTAACGGTTACAGGCTGTGACAAGGTAATAGATAAAGAAGATTTCGCTGTCATGAAGGATGGCGCGATACTTACAAATGCGGGACATTTTGACTGTGAAGTCGATATGGCCGGATTGCGTGAAATGGCGGTTGAATCAAAGCAGATGAGAAACAATATCATGGGATATAAACTGCCTACGGGACAATGGTTATGCGTTATAGCTGAGGGAAGGCTGGTCAATCTGGCAGCAGGCGACGGACATCCCGCCGAGATAATGGATATGAGCTTTGCCATTCAGGCACTTTCTGCAAAATATCTTGTTGAACATCAGGGACAACTTGAAAGCATGCTGATAGACGTGCCTGAAGATGTGGATATGGATGTAGCAAGAAGAAAGCTTGCATTCCTTGGCAAAAAGATAGACACACTCACAGAAGAGCAGATAGCTTACCTGAATGCATCATTGTAGGATATCAATCTTCGTCATCACCCTTGGTTCCGATAAAGGAAGCAACACTGGAAATGACACTTGATACAACGCTGATCACTACAGCGATTATTATTACAAGAAGGCCACCGGCCAACAGGATAAATGTACCATCCATGAGATCATACCTCGCAAAAAACTGATTATACCAGTTCAGTATGCCATGGAAATAAAAAAAATGCAACTCAGGGAAAAGACATGTCGACGAAAACAGGGAGAAATATAAAAGCAGACATAATACGAGGCTTTGCCATTATCACGGTTGTAACGGGACATTGTATACAACACGGAAACGGACTGGCATTTTATGAAGGATCCCTTTACTGGAGCGATAAGCTATACCAGTTCATATACAGTTTTCATATGCCGCTGTTCATGCTCCTTGCGGGATGGTTTGCTTACTTCAGCATGAAAAAGCTTGAGGGTGACAGAAAAAAGCAGTGGCGATTCCTCGGTAAAAGAGTGATCACTTATGTCACACCCATATTTTTATGGACGGTATTTGAATTTGTCAGGGGATATCTGCTCAATAAAAAACTGGGCAATGAGACGATAGGTTTTCCCGAGATCATACCTCAGTTTTTGACATATTTCATCACGAACCTCTGGTTTTTATGGGCGGTCCTGGTATGCCTCTTCATAGTATTCGTGATGCATTTTTATTTAAAGGATAACGTTATACTGTATGCACTGGGCTTTTTGGTATTGTTTGTGCTTCCGGATGGTTACAATCTGGGGGTTTACAAGTTTCTCATGCCCTATTACATAGGAGCCTTTTACGTAAATATGTATAAGGACAGGCTTGCAGCAACAAGCGTGGGAAAGAAGACGGCGGAGCTTTACGGAAACAAAAGATGGCTGTATCTGGTGATCATCGGTATCATATTTGCCGGACTGTTTGTATTTTACAATGAAAGGGCGTTTATATATCTTTCCGGATACAAGCTTACAACGGATACATGGTATAAACAGCTGATAGTGGACATCTACAGAATGATCATCGGATTTGCGGGCAGCGGGTTCTTTATCATACTCTTCGATACGCTGGCTGAGACATTTAAAAGTTACAAATGGCCAGTTCTTACGACATTCGGAAGAAACAGCCTGGGAGTATATATATTGCAGGGGTATTTCATACTTATAGGAATGGTAAGGATCACAAATGACCTGGAGCCGGATACTGTACGTGTCCTTGTCGAAAGCATATGTATATGTGCGATATCCCTGATAACAACGATGATCCTGGATAAGATCCCGATCATAAGGTGTCTTGTCGGAAAACCGTTTTTAAAAGGGGAAAAATAAAGCAGAGGAATGGAATTCCGATGATATGTATTGATATTTACGGTTGAAGAAATAAAGACGGTCATTGCGATCGTCTTTATTTTTTATATTTTTTTAATAAATATATATTAAATAGTTTCTTTTTTAGGATGACGGAAGTGGTATACTTAAGCCATGGATCTGAAAAAACGACTTGTTATAACATTTTCAATTTTATTATCGTTGCCCGTGTTTATAGCTATCACCGGATTTGCGATAGTTATACTCTCGAAGGATCCGTTTGTGCCCAAACCTCTGTTTATTGAGGTTTTTCTGGCACTCATCATTGTTCTGATCCTGAGTTGTATCGTAGTGACTGTGTGGATAAACAACGGAGTGTTTAATCATATAAGACGGCTCAACAAGGCGATGTCATCGATAGCACAGGGTAATTTTGATGATACTCTCAGTGAAGAAGAGGTTTCGGGTGAGATCGCCGAATTGTTCAAAAGCTATGAAGACATGAGGCTCAAGCTCAAGGAAAGCACCGAAGATAAGCTTCATGACGAGCAGCAGAACAGGGAACTTATCAGCAATATCACGCATGATCTGAAAACTCCCATAACTTCTATCAAGGGTTATGTGGAAGGTATCATGGACGGCGTTGCCGATACGGAAGAGAAGAAGGAAAGATATGTCAAGACCATCTACACCAAAGCAATGGAGATGGACCGGCTTATCAACGAACTGACGTATTATTCCGGAATAGATACGAACAGGATCCCGTATACGTTCCACAGGATAGATGTTTCGGACTTCTTTAATGACTGTATCGAAGAGGTCGGGCTGGATCTTGACAATAAGAACATAGAACTCAATTACTCAAATCTTCTGGAACCCGGAACACGTATCATAGCGGATCCGGAACAGTTAAAGAAGGTTATCAACAATATAATAGGCAATTCTGTCAAATATATGGACAAGCCTCACGGTATCATCGACATCAGGCTGCTGGATGCGTCGGATTCGGTCAGAGTGGAGATAGAAGACAACGGAAGAGGCATAGAGCAGAAGAACCTTGCCAATATCTTCGAGAGATTTTACCGCACAGATGCATCGAGAAATTCGGCTCAGGGCGGAAGCGGAATAGGATTGTCCATAGTTAAAAAGATCATAGAAGATCATGGAGGATATATCTGGGCGACTAGCAAGGAAGGTGAAGGAACCTGCATGCACTTTGTGATCCGCAAATATGAAGGAGAGAACGATTCCGAGAAGGAGGAGCAGATATGAAAAAAGTACTGATCATAGAAGATGAGATATCCATTGCAGATCTGGAAAAGGATTACCTTGAACTCAGCGGGTTCGAAGTGGCGATAGAAACAACCGGAGACGCCGGACTTGAAAGGGCACTCAAAGAGGATTTCAACATCATAGTCCTGGACCTTATGCTCCCCGGAATAGACGGATTTGAGGTTTGCAGCAAGATAAGGGAGAAGAAGGATATCCCGATCATCATGGTTTCGGCCAAGAAAGAGGATATAGACAAGATCAGAGGCCTGGGTCTCGGAGCGGACGATTATATGACCAAACCGTTCAGTCCGAGCGAACTTGTAGCCAGAGTAAAGGCTCACCTTGCCCGTTTTGAGAGACTTATCAATTCATCTCAGAAGCCTGAAAATGATATCATAGAGATCAGGGGCATCAAGATAGACAAGACAGCCAGACGAGTATATGTGGACGGAGAAGAAAAGGCATTTACGACAAAGGAATTCGATCTCCTTACATTTTTGGCACAGAATCCCAATCATGTATTTACCAAGGAGGAGCTCTTCAGGGAAATATGGGACATGGATTCATTCGGCGATATAGCCACGGTTACGGTCCATATCAAAAAGATAAGGGAAAAGATAGAGATAGACAACTCAAAGCCTCAGTATATAGAAACGATCTGGGGTGTGGGATACAGATTCAGAGTCTGATAAAAAGCGCCGAAAAGGCGCTTTTTTTATGCCCGAATACGGGAAGTATAAAGTATCCGACAGTATTGAAGTGTAAAAAAGTATATGCTAGAATTTGTTTGTATGGGGCGCTGATCGGCGGACGGTATCCTTATTATGGGATAAAGTGTGGAAGTCCGTATCTGCAGCGTATAACACGCAAAAAAAGAGAGGATTTGGGGATATGTTTAATGAAACCTTTTGGGCGTTGATACCGGCGCTGGTAGCCATTGCTTTGGCACTCATCACAAAAGAAGTATACAGCTCGCTCTTCCTTGGTATCGTGGTAGGCGGATTATTGTATGCGGAATTCAACGTGGTCGCTGCATTTGACCATCTGTACAACGACGGATTTGTTGCCGTTCTTTCGGACTCCTACAATGTCGGGATACTGATATTCCTTGTAGTACTCGGAGCCATGGTCGCACTCATGAACAATGCCGGAGGATCGGCGGCTTTCGGAGAATTTGCAAAGAGAAAGATAAAAACCAGAGTCGGAGCACAGCTGGCTACGATCGCTCTGGGTGTGCTGATATTTATAGATGATTATTTTAACTGTCTTACGGTCGGAAGCGTTATGCGACCGGTAACCGATGAGCACAAGATATCAAGAGCAAAGCTGGCATATCTGATCGATGCAACGGCAGCACCTGTCTGTATCATTGCTCCCATATCATCATGGGCAGCGGCAGTTGCGGGCTTTGTAGAGGGAGAAGACGGCTTTACGGTTTTCCTTAAGGCTATCCCTTATAACTATTACGCATTACTTACAATAGTAATGATGCTCACGATAGCGATCTTCAATATAGATTTCGGTCCAATGAAGAAGCATGAAGAAAATGCCCTCAAGGGAGACCTGTTCACATCGGGAACAGCGGCCACAACACAGGAGAAACTTCCGACCAATGACAAGGGAAAGGTTGTTGATCTTGTATTTCCGGTAATAGTCCTTATAATCTGCTGCGTTATCGGCATGATCTATTCCGGCGGATTCTTTGACGGTTCCGGATTCATAGAGGCATTTTCAAATTCCGATGCATCCATCGGCCTTGCCATGGGTAGTATCACGGCACTTATAATAACCGTAATATTTTATCTTATAAGAAAAGTACTTACATTCAAGAAGTGTATGGCCTGCGTACCCGAAGGCTTCAAGCAAATGGTACCGGCGATCCTGATCCTTACATTTGCTTGGACATTGAAGGCAATGACAGATTCACTCGGAGCAAAGGAATATGTTGCAGGTGTAATAGAAGGAAGTGCAGCAGGCTTTATGAATTTCCTTCCTGCCATAGTATTTATAGTGGGATGTCTTCTTGCATTTGCAACGGGAACAAGTTGGGGAACCTTCGGAATCCTTATACCTATAGTTGTAGCGGTATTCTCGGGAAGCAATCCGCAGTTGATGATCATCTCGATCTCTGCATGTATGGCAGGAGCTGTTTGCGGCGATCATTGTTCACCGATAAGCGATACGACCATTATGGCCAGTGCGGGAGCGCAGAGCGATCACATAAACCATGTAAACACACAGCTGCCTTACGCGATCATATGTGCCGGAGTTTCTTTCCTTACATATGTGCTGGCA
This sequence comes from Lachnospiraceae bacterium, assembly GCA_024698705.1. GTDB lineage: Bacteria > Bacillota > Clostridia > Lachnospirales > Lachnospiraceae > Colinaster. Next base: position 36,095 of record JAILQX010000030.1, on the reverse strand, counting down.
GGATTTACACAGAATGCATGGATCACATTGCCGATAGGTATCATAATGATGATAGGCGTAATGTTCATCATCAGATATGCGCTTAAGGCACAGGAAAATAAAAAGGAGTCAAAAGAGGCATAATATCCGGTCTTTGAAACAGCATGGAAAATAATGTTCTGGCAGGCTTGGAGCCTGCAAAGGTATTTGAATTCTTTGAGGAAATAGCATCCATACCGCACGGTTCGCGAAATACAAAAGCCATAAGTGATCATTGCGCAGTATTTGCACAGGCAAGGAACCTTGAATATCATCAGGATGAAGATAATAACATAATTATTATCAAAGAGGCTTCAAAGGGGCGTGAAAATGACGAGCCGCTGATCCTTCAGGGGCATCTCGACATGGTCTGTGAGGTGCGTCCCGGTGTTGTAAAGGATATGGAGAAGGAAGCACTCGAATTATTTGTCGAGGGAGAACTGATCGGCGCAAAGGATACCACACTCGGAGCGGATGACGGCATAGCAGTAGCCATGATCATGGCAATACTGGACGATGATGAGCTTTCTCATCCGAGGCTGGAGGCGGTATTTACCGTGGATGAAGAGATAGGTATGCTCGGTGCCGCATCTATCGATGTTTCACCGTTAAAGGGTCATACCATGCTGAACATAGATTCCGAAGCAGAAGGCATATTCACGGTCAGCTGTGCCGGAGGCGTGGTGGCAGACTGTTCGCTTGCTGTTAGCAGGGAAAACGTAAACGACGCTTATAAGCCGTTTGTTATAGAAGTCAAAGGACTGACCGGGGGACATTCGGGAATAGAGATAAACAAAGGCAGGGCAAATTCCAATAAAACCCTGGCTGTTGTGCTGAAAAAACTGTATGAGACCTGTGATATCAGACCTGTAAGTATACAGGGCGGATTAAAAGACAATGCGATACCCGTGAGCAGCAACGCATTGGTCATGTCAAAGGCAGACGAGAGATCATTGACGTTAGAGGTGGAGAAGATCGCGAGACCCATATTGGCTGAGTACGTCAAAACAGATCCCGCTATGAACATTACGGTCAAGAGAACGGAAGATGTCCCTTATCTGCCGATGGATGCGAAAAGCGCGGCATATGTTACGGATATATTTTATTCACTTCCCGAAGGCATCCAAAAGATGAGTGAGGATGTTGACGGACTGGTACAGACCTCGTTGAACATGGGGATCCTTAAAACGGCAGAAGATTCCGTTACCATGGAATATTGCGTAAGAAGCAGTGTGGACAGGGAAAAAGAAGAACTGCTCGATGAACTCAGGCGTAAATGCAATGAACACGGCAGCGTGAAACTGAGCGGTGATTACTCGGCATGGCAGTACAGAAAAGATTCTCCTTTGCGTGAACTGATGAAAAAGGTATACCTTGAGCAATACGGAGAAGAAGTAAAGATCGAGGCCGTTCATGCGGGGGTGGAGTGCGGCGTGCTTGCCGGAAAGATAAAGGATCTTGACTGCATATCCTACGGTCCGAACCTGACAGAGATACATACATACAGGGAGCGTATGAGCATAAGTTCGGTAGCAAGGGTCTATGCGATGACAAGGACTATCATAGAAAAATTTTAATCTGTAAGGAGTATTTTACATGAATGCACAGGGTATGATGCAGTTTATGGCAGGGATCAATTCATTCAAGAATAATCATCCAAAGTTTGCCGGTTTTCTGGGACTGATATTTCAGGGAGGTATCCCTGAAGGAACTATCATAGAGATGACGGTAACAAGACCGGGAGAGGATCCAATAACCGCCAACATGAAGGTACTTCCTTCCGACATAGAACTGATGCAGTCTTTAAAGGATATAAAGCCTTAAGGAACAGGATCAGACATACGATATTGCCTGAGATCTTACTCAGATGATATAATACAGATGTTGATAAAGTGAGCACTCGAAAGGAGAGTATGTTTATGGAGTGGCATGGATTTGCAAAGTTTTGGTTATGGTTTATGTTGATCGTTAATGCAATAGTTTTTTGCGTTTATCTGTTTGGCATCGTAAATACGGGCGCAACGGGTATATTCATCTATGGTGCGATCGCTGAAGCTGTTATGATTACCGCGGTTTGTCTTCTGTTATTCGGAAAGAAGAAACTTGGATTTTTCATTTGCTGCGGTATAGCGGTTGCAAATGCGATCGTCAATATAACAAACGGGGCCAATATCGCAACGGTTATCGGCGGTCTGGCAGGTGTAGGTATATTATTTGCAGCAATAAGCAAGTACTGGAACGATCTTGCTTAAGATAATACATGAAGATAACAACAGCATAGTGGTTTTTAAACCTGCCGGACTGGCTACACAGACAGCCTCCATGGGACAAAAAGATCTTGTGAGTGAAGTGAAGAATCATCTGGCATCGCAAAACAAAAGGCCGTACGTTGCATTGATAAACCGTTTGGATCAGCCCGTAAAGGGACTGGTACTCATGGCAACAAATGAGAAGGCTGCAGGCGAATTCAGTAAGATGCTCTCGGAAGGAAAGATCGGGAAATACTATCGTGCAGTCGTATACGGTCACATGAAGGAAGCGGAAGGCAGGTTAGAGGATTTCCTTATAAAGGATGGCAGGAGCAATACTTCAAGAGTTTCGGACAGATCCGATCCTGCGGCAAAGAAAGCGATCCTCGAATATAAGGTCATCGGTTCCGATGAATCGACGCAGACACTGGATATACATCTGATAACCGGAAGGCATCATCAGATAAGGGTTCAGTTGTCAAATGCGGGCTGTCCCATACTGGGAGACGTAAAATACGGGACGGAAGGATCGAAAGCATACGGAAGAGAGCAGAATATAAGTGAGACAGAGCTGACAGCTTATAAACTTATACTGGATTCTCCCGGAAAGAAAACATGCTATAGTCTGGATATGTAAAAAGGAGTTCGCCGTTTGGCGGACTCCTTTACTTGTTGCATGTCGTTTGGCGTGCAACAGCTTTGTATACAAAATATCTGTTTATGAACTGATCTTTTCAAAATCCGAAGCGGGATGCTTGCAGATTGGGCATATAAAATCTTCGGGAAGTTCTTCTCCCACGTATTCATAACCGCAGATCCGGCATCTCCAGACAGTCTGACCGTCGCTGGTTTTGCCTACAGCTTCCGGCTTGGGTTTGATATTTTCCTGATAATAAGCATAGGTAACGGATTTTACTGAAGACAAAACCTCCATATCCGTAACATCTGCAATAAACATGGTATGTGTACCCAGATCGATCGTCTGGCAAACCTTTCCGCACAGAAAAGCATTGGTCCCGGCGGTAATGATCTGCGTTTCATTGGAGGATCTGCGACAATCGGTGAAATCCGCAAATTTGTCGACATCCCTTCCCGATTGGAATCCAAAATGCCTGAATAATTCAAAGTCGGCATCCCTGCTGATAACGGAAACGGTAAAAAGACCGGTTTCAAGAATCATATCGTGGGTCAGATTATTTTTGTTGAGCGTAACACTTATACGATTGGGATCACCGGTCACCTGAATAACGGTATTGGTGATGCAACCATTGTCTTTACTGTCTTTTTGGGCGGTTATGACAAACAGACCGTAACTGAGTTTATACATTGCTTTTGGATCCATAAAATACCTCCTTTGAAAGATTTAACAGCGGATAAAATGTCTATTACATTAAAATCTTAACATATGGCAGGTATAAAAAAAATAAATGAAATGCAATTTCGCATAAAAAACGCGCCAAACAGCGTTTTTTTTGATATAATGTATACGCTTGCGGACTGCGGGCACAGAATGTATAACAGTATGAATGCGGGAATATACGTATTTATGCAGAATATAAGGAGGCCGATATGGCAGACAAGAAGTTGGTAGAAGCGATCACATCGATGAATGAGGATTTTGCCCAGTGGTATACGGATGTGGTCATAAAAGCAGAACTTATCGATTATTCCAATGTTAAGGGATGTATGGTCATCAAGCCTGCCGGATATGCTTTGTGGGAAAATATCCAGAGAGAGCTTGATAAGAGATTTAAGGCAACGGGAGTGGAAAATGTATATATGCCCATGTTTATTCCCGAAAGCCTTCTTCAGAAGGAAAAAGATCACGTAGAAGGATTTGCACCCGAGGTAGCATGGGTTACTCACGGTGGACTTAATCCGCTTCAGGAGAGAATGTGTGTAAGACCCACTTCCGAGACATTGTTCTGTGATTTCTATAAAGGAGAGATACAGTCATACAGGGATCTGCCAAAGGTTTATAACCAGTGGTGTTCGGTAGTCCGTTGGGAAAAGGAGACCAGACCCTTCCTTCGTTCAAGAGAATTCTTATGGCAGGAAGGACATACCGCACATGCGACAGAGGAAGAATCGGTTGCACGTACAGAGCAGATGCTCAACGTATACGCGGACTTCTGCGAGGAAGTATTGGCTATTCCGGTAGTTAAGGGAAGAAAGACTGAAAAGGAGAAGTTTGCGGGCGCGGAAGCAACATATACCATAGAGGCACTCATGCATGACGGAAAGGCTCTCCAGTCAGGAACGAGCCATAATTTCGGAACAGGCTTTGCCGAGGCATTTAGTATACAGTATACAGATAAAGAGAACAAACTTCAGTACGTACATCAGACCTCATGGGGAATGTCGACACGTATCATAGGTGCCATCATTATGGTCCACGGTGATGATTCGGGACTTGTATTGCCGCCCGCGATCGCACCTGTTCAGATAATGGTCATCCCTATCCAGCAGAAGAAGGAAGGCGTACTTGATAAGGCATATGAACTCAGGGACGTATTGCTGAACGCAGGTTTCAGGGTAAAGGTTGATGATACCGACAAGTCGCCCGGCTTCAAGTTCAGTGAGCAGGAGATGCGAGGAATACCGGTCAGGGTTGAGATAGGTCCCAAGGATATAGAGAATGGCAAATGCATCATATGCAGAAGAGATACAAGGGAAAAGATCGAGGTCAGCCTGGATGAACTTTCGGACAGGATGGCAGAGATACTTCCTCAGATCCAGCAGGATATGTTTGACAGGGCAAAGAAGCATCTGGAAGAGCATACATATGAAGCAAGGACCAAAGAAGAGTTTGAGAAGATATTTGCCGAAAAATCAGGCTTCGTAAAGGCTATGTGGTGCGGAGAAAAAGAGTGCGAAGAGAAGATAAAAGAAGATATGGCGGTAACAAGCCGTTGCATGCCATTTGATCAAGAGCACCTCGCTGACACGTGCGTATATTGCGGAAAGCCCGCCAAGAAGATGGTTTACTGGGGCAGAGCATATTAGAAGGCGTTACACTGCACGATCCACGCCTTCACAAAGTGGATCATTTATGGCGTGGCTCTCAATAAGAAAGAAGGATACGATATGAATGTTTTGGTTATCAATTGCGGAAGTTCTTCACTCAAGTATCAGCTGATATCTTCCGACAGCGAAGAAGTACTTGCAAAGGGTCTGTGCGAGCGAATAGGCATAGACGGAAGCGCTATCACACATCAGCCGGCCGGAGGAGAAAAGGTTACGGCCGAAGTTCCCATGCCGGATCATACGGCAGCGGTAAAGTATGTGATAGAAAAGCTGACCGATCCAAAAGTGGGAGTGGTCAAGTCGCTTGATGAGATAGATGCGGTCGGACATCGTATAGTTCACGGCGGAGAGAAGTTCAATACTTCCGTTATCATAGACGATGAGGTTATCAAAGCCATAGAAGAGTGCAACGATCTTGCGCCTCTTCACAATCCGGCAAACCTTATCGGTATCAATTCATGCAGGAAGATAATGCCGAATGTACCGATGGTAGCGGTATTTGATACAGCCTTCCATCAGACAATGCCAAAGAAAGCATATCTCTACGGTCTTCCGTATGAATATTATGAGAAATACAAAGTAAGAAGATACGGATTCCACGGAACCAGTCATGATTTTGTATCACAGAGAGCTGCCGAGATGCTCGGTAAGAAGAGAGATGATCTAAAGATCATAGTATGTCATCTCGGAAACGGCGCTTCGATCACGGCAGTTGATCACGGAAGATCGGTAGATACATCCATGGGATTGACTCCTCTGGAAGGCCTGATCATGGGAACAAGATCCGGAGACATCGATCCCGCGATCATCAGCTTCATAGCGGATAAAGAAGACATGTCGGCAGACGATATGATCAATATATGCAATAAGAAATCGGGAGTACTGGGATTATCGGGCGGTATTTCAAGTGATTTCAGGGATCTTGCGGCAGCAGCCGACAACGGAGATCAGAAATGTATAGATGCCCTTGAGACATATGCATACAGGGTAGCAAAGTACATCGGTTCGTATATGGTAGCAATGAAGGGCGTTGATGCCATAGCATTTACCGCGGGTATCGGTGAAAACAACTGTCAGATGAGAGCGGCAGTCTGCAGATACCTTGAATGGCTGGGAACAAGTGTTGATCCCGAAAAGAACAAGATCCGAGGAGAAGAGGTCGTCCTTTCAAAGCCGGAAGACAAGATAGCGATCATGGTTGTTCCGACCAATGAAGAACTTGCTATTGCAAGAGAAACGGTAAGACTAGTAAAATAAAGATGAACCACGAGAGAGTTCCGCGAGGAACTCTCTTTTAAAAAAGAACGGAATGCAGGATATGACATTGATCAAACTTCCATCAGACGTAAAACTGATAATAGACATAATAGAGGCAGCAGGCTTTGAGGCATTTGCCGTTGGAGGCTGCGTAAGGGACAGTCTGCTCGGAAAGACGCCCAATGACTGGGATATCACCACCAATGCCAAGCCGCAGGAGATAAAGGGATTATTTCACAGGACCATAGATACAGGCATAAAACACGGCACGGTTTCGGTGCTGATCCATGGGGAAACATACGAGGTTACCACCTATCGTATCGACGGAGAATACGAAGACAGCAGACATCCCAGGGAGGTGGAATTCACTACAAGTCTGACAGAGGATCTGAAGCGCAGGGATTTCACCATCAATGCGATGGCATACAATGATAAGGTGGGTATTGTCGATGAATTCGGTGGAATGGAAGATATTAAAAAGGGTATAATCAGATGTGTGGGAGACCCGAGGGAGAGATTTAACGAAGATGCCCTGCGTATAATGAGAGCAGTGAGATTTGCTGCTCAGCTTGGTTACGTGATCGAGGATGAGACCAAAAGAGCCATTGGCGAATTTGCGAAAAGACTGGACAATATAAGTGTCGAGAGAATAAATGTCGAACTTACAAAGCTCATGGTATCCGATCATCCCGAATTTCTGAACGTGTTATGTGAAACCGGCATCATGCAGATCATATTGCCCGAGATCTCCGTACTTAAGGAGATACCCCAGAACAATCCGCATCATTGTTATACGGTCGGTGAGCATACAGTACGGTCGGTTGCAAATATAGTGTCCGACAAGGTATTGAGATATGCCATGCTGTTCCACGATATAGGAAAAGCCCAAACCAGAACGACGGATGAGGACGGAGTGGATCATTTCCACGGACATGCCGAAATATCTTATGAAATGACAAAGGCCATATGCAGGCGACTGAGATTTGACAATGATACAAGCGATAAGATAGCCAAACTGGTCAGATATCATGACATTAGGATAGAAACTGATGAAAAACACGTGAGAAGAGCCATCAATAAGATCGGTATCGATATGTTTCCGATGCTCCTTCAGGTCAAGGAGGCAGATTTCATGGCTCAGAGCACGTATAAAAGAGAAGAAAAGCAGGCAGAACTGAGGAGCCTGCAGTCGTTATACGATAAGATAATGGCGCAAGGTGACTGCGTCACAGTCAGGGATCTTGCGATAAACGGAAAAGATCTGATGGATATGGGTATAGAGCAGGGACCGAAGATCGGAGAGGTACTTGGCGGGCTCCTCGACAAGGTTCTTGACGATCCCGCACTCAACACGAAGGACAGATTGACGGAGCTGGTTAAATGCGAACTTTGATCCGAAGATTACAACTGAATATATGTGTTGCTTTTGCCGCCATTGTATTTGTGACAGGATGCGGGACTCCCGACAATGATGATATCACCGAAAAGCCGGTCAGTACGGGATTTGAGATCCCCGAAACGGGAACCTATGACAGCGTCGATAACGGTGCGATCATCGTTTCGGTGGATAAAGATGCCAAAACGGTTACATTTCACAATCGAAAGGTGAACAGGAATTATACACTGAACTATGACGGGACAGGAAAGGTATACGATAAATACGGCTCAGCCCTTGTCATGGAACAGCTTGCCTGCGGAGATGTGGTCGATGTCACATTCTTAAAGAGCAAGAAGCTCATGAACAGTATCAGTAAATCCGCGGATGTATGGGAATATACGGATGTAAAGGATTTTGAGATAGATGAGCTTACCGGAAGGATAACATTGCCGGACGGCAAATACAGGTTTAACAAGGATCTGCTCATTTTTTCCGAAGGCAATAAAAGCCAGCTCATAGACATCAATCCCTGCGATACACTTAAGATATCCGGAAGCGAACATGATATATACAGTATCGTGATCGAGCAGGGACACGGCTATCTGAGATTAAAAGGCCAGGAATATTTTGAGGGCGGATGGATCGAGGTAGGAAACAAGATCATAAAGACCGTTTCCAAAGATATGCTCATCGCCGTTCCGGTCGGTTCGTATGATGTCCGGCTTTCCAACGGTGATTATGAGGGAAAGCGGAGTGTGACCATTGAAAAGAACAGGGAAACGGAGCTGGATGTCAGCGACATGGTGCAGCCTGATGAGACAAAGTACGGGGCAATTGTATTTGTTACCGATCCGTCGGATGCCGAAATATACGCCGATGGTGAGAAGGTTGATACCACAAAGCCTCTTTCACTGGAATACGGCATACACCAGTTGATCGTCAGGGCAGAGGGCTATGATACCCTGACACAGTACATAAAGGTTGGCCAGGAAAGCGCAACCATGGAAATAACTCTGGAAAAAGTAAAGGAGCCCTCCGCGGGAGGAAATGTGGGACCGTCCCCTTCACCCGCTCCGGTAGTGACGACATTTGTGACGCAGGCAGTAACAGCCTTTGAAACAAGTGATTATAAGGTAAAAGTCGAGGCACCGGAAGGCGTGGAGGTATATGTGGACGGCAGTTACGTGGGTATAGCTCCGGTTGAATTTGCCAAAATGCCAGGAAGTCATGTTATAACACTCAGAAAAGACGGATATGAGACCAGAAGCTACACAATAACACTGGATTCATTGCTTCAAAATGAGACGTTTTCATTTGCCGAACTTAAGTCTGAAAATGGAGAAGAAGAGGAATAAAAATAGTTGTTAAGAAGTTATGTGTACCGACCGATAAAAAAAACAATAAAAATCCCTAAAAAACCTTGAAAAATTGCGAAATTCATTGACAAAATGAGCAAAAAAAGATATATTTCTTATAGACGTTTTATGCGTTAGAAAACAATCTCATATTTCAAGTAGGAGGAGAGTTATCAATGAACAAGACAGAATTAGTTGCAGCTATGGCTGACAAGGCTGGATTATCTAAGAAGGATGCAGAAGCAGCATTAAAGGCTTTTACAGACGCTGTTTCAGCTGAGTTAAAGAAGGGTGGAAAGGTTCAGTTAGTTGGATTCGGTACATTCGAAGTATCTAAGAGAGCAGCTAGAGAGGGTAGAAATCCTCAGACAGGCAAGACAATGAAGATCGCTGCTTCAAAGGCTCCTAAGTTCAAAGCCGGTAAGGCATTGAAGGATTTGGTTAACAAGAAATAATTGATTGTTAAGAAATCTGAGAGGTAAGTACTTCGGTACTTACCTCTTTTTTGAAGGATAAGACCGGACAGGGGCAGAGAAAAATGAGACTGGACAAATATCTGAAGGTATCCAGACTGATAAAACGAAGAACGGTGGCTAACGAAGCCTGCGATGCGGGCAGGGTCCTCATAAACGGAACAGTGGCCAAAGCGGGGACTAATGTAAAAGTCGGTGATCGTATAACGATACAGTTTGGCAATAAGGAAACAAATATTGAAGTGATAGCGGTGGAAGAGACCGTAAAAAAAGATGCAGCTGCGGAATTATACAGATTTGTTTAGTTATGTAAACCACTATATAATGTGTTTTGGTTTACATATTTAAATATATATGGTGGTAACGAATCAACAAGTGCCACAAATTCGCACTTTTCTCAAAAATTGGTTGACGTAATATTATTTTTTGGTATAATAATTTATGTAAACATTTTTGTTTTTGAGGCAGTGCATGAGCAACAGATATCTGAGGGTTAAGAAAAAACAGAATACATTCAGTGTAATGCTGGTAGTGATAGTGCTGATCATGCTGGCTGCGGTCATAAGCTACAACAAACATGAGCTGAAACAGAAACAGGAAGCTTACACGCAGAAGGAAGAACAGCTTCTTAAGCAGATCGAAGAAGAAAAGGCGAGAGCCGAAGAGATCGCCGAGTACGCCAAGTATACAAAGACAAAGAAGTATGCTGAAGAGGTTGCCAGAGAAAAGCTTGGACTTGTCAATAATAATGAGATAGTATTTAAATCAGAAGATTAAGCCTTTGATATTTTTTATCAAAGGTTTTTTTACAGCCCGAAAGGTTAAACCATGATCAAAAAGTTTGAAGACACGATCAAAAGATACAATATGATAGGAGACGGTGAAACCGTCGTTGCCGGAATAAGCGGCGGAGCGGATTCCGTATGTATGCTCTTAAATCTGATCGAGTATAAAAAGAAAGCGGATTTTGAGCTGAAGGTTGTGCATATAAATCATCTTATCCGAAAAGAAGCCGCAAAGGATGCGGAATTTGTAAGGAAATTATGCGATGAATTCGGCATAGAGTTCATCCTTTACGAGGAAGAAGTGGAAAAAATGGCGGAAAGCCTTGGTATTTCCACGGAAGAGGCCGGCAGAAAGATCAGATATGACAGATTTAACGAGCAGCTCAAAAGTCAGGGAAAGATAGCCGTGGCGCACAACAGCAACGATGTGGCGGAGACGGTTTTATTTAATATATTCAGAGGAACGGGTCCGGAGGGCCTGGCCAGTCTCGAGCCGGTAAACGGGCGGGTAATACGTCCTATGCTTGAGGTGACGAGACGGGAGATAGAAGAATACCTTAAGCTTAACGGAAGGGATCACGTTCATGATGCGACAAATGATACGGATATGTATGCACGCAATAAGATACGCAACAATATCCTACCGTATGTCGAACGCGAGATAGTGAACAACGCGACGGGACACATAGCCGCACTTTCGGAAAAGATGAGACTTGTCAGACATTATATAGAGGCAAGGACGGCTGAAGAATGGGAAAGGACGGCAAAGATCGAAGACGGAAAAGTGAGTTTCGACATAAATGGGCTGGATGCCGCAGATGAACTTATCAGGCAGGAGTTGATACTGCTCGCACTGGAGAAACTGACTGACGGAAGAAAAGATATCGGTGAAGTTCATGTCAGGGATATCCTTGCTTTGTCAAAAAAGGAGGGTAATAAAAAGGCAGACCTTCCTTACGGACTGGAAGCAAAAAGGGTATACGATAAGCTGATCATCGGACCCGTAGAGGAAGCCGGGGCCGTATGCACGGAATATGAGCTGTCGGACGGCAGCGTCTGCGCTTTACCGGACGGGAAAACACTAAGAGTCAGGATCTTTGATCGTGACACTGAACAGGAGATTCCGCAAAAAACATATACTAAATGGTTTGATTATGATAAAATATCTAATTGTGTAAAGTTGAGAAACCGACAGGCAGGTGACTATCTGACAGTAAATTCGCTTCTTGCGCATAAATCGTTAAAGGATTATATGATAAACTGCAAGATACCGAAGGATGAGCGTGACAGGATACCGTTGATCGCGGACGGAGATCATATCATGTGGGTAGTCGGATATCGTATCAGCGAATATTATAAGGTCACCGATGATACGAAGCATATAATTGAGATAATAACAGAGTGATTCTAAAGGAGGATGCCATGTCAGCCAAACATCATGTTGAAATGTTTCTGTCTGAGGAAAAAGTGGATAAAAGAATAAAGGAGATGGGAGAGCAGATCAGTCGTGATTATGCCGGAAAGAATGTTCATCTCATATGCGTACTGAAGGGCGGAAGTTTCTTTATGTGCGAGCTGGCCAAGAGGATAACCATCCCCGTTACACTTGATTTTATGTCAGTAAGCAGTTACGGCGGAGGTACGGAATCAAGCGGAGTCATAAGGATCGTCAAGGATCTGGATGAGCCTCTTGAAGGAAAGGACGTAATAATAGTCGAAGATATCATAGATTCGGGAAGGACACTGAAGCATCTTATGAAACTTCTGGAATCAAGAAAGCCCGCAAGTCTCAGACTGTGTACTCTTCTCGACAAGCCGGACAGAAGAGTGGTAGATGTCAATGTGGATTATACCGGATTTGCAATCCCGGATGAATTTGTGGTAGGTTACGGACTGGATTACGATCAGATGTATCGCAATCTGCCGTATATCGGAATAGTAAAATTTGATTAAGGCAGGAAATGAATTTTGAGTAAAAAAAGATCCGGAATAAATATTTATTTTATATTTCTTCTTATAGGACTGCTTGTATTGCTCATATACAGCTCCAATAAGAACAAATACCCAGAGATCACAAAGGGACAGTTTGTCAAAGCGCTGGAGGAAGACGATATAGAGACGGCGCAGATACAGCCGAGTTCTGCGGTACCCAATGGTATCGTTTACATCAGGACGGCAAGTGACAAGGGCATACATCAGTTCTATACGACAGATGTCAATGAAATAACCGATCTGCTCGAAGAATACGATGTGACGTATGTTGTAAGTGAGGTAAAAGAAGGCAATGTATTATTGGAATACATCATTCCGATACTCAGCATAGTCGCCATATTTATCATGCTTATCGTCATACTTGGCGCACAGGGCGGCGGAGCCAATAATAAGATGATGAATTTTGGCAAATCCAGAGCCCGTATGAGCAGCAACACCGGCAAGAAGCTCAGTGATGTCGCAGGTCTTCAGGAAGAGAAGGAGGATCTGGAGGAAATAATAGATTTCCTTAAGGATCCGGTCAAATATTCAAAACTGGGTGCCAGGATACCCAAGGGTATATTGCTCGAAGGACCTCCCGGAACAGGTAAGACCCTGCTCGCTAAGGCAATAGCCGGAGAAGCAAATGTACCGTTCTTCAGTATTTCCGGTTCGGATTTCGTGGAAATGTTCGTCGGTGTAGGTGCTTCCAGAGTAAGAGATCTGTTTTCGGAAGCAAAAAAGAATACACCTTGTATAGTGTTCATAGATGAGATAGATGCGGTTGCCAGACGCCGAGGAACAGGTATGGGCGGCGGCCATGATGAGCGTGAGCAGACACTTAACCAGATGCTCATCGAAATGGACGGTTTCGAGGAAAACCAGGGTGTTATAGTTCTCGCAGCCACGAACAGGGTTGACATCCTCGATCCTGCAATCCTGCGTCCCGGACGTTTTGACAGAAAAATAGTTGTCGGAACACCGGATATAAAGGGCAGAGAAGATATCCTGGATATACATGCAAAGAACAAGCCCATCGGAAGCGATGTGGATCTCAAGCAGATAGCCCAGACAACGGCCGGCTTTACGGGTGCGGATCTTGAGAACCTTCTCAATGAAGCAGCCATATTTACGGCAAAAGAAAACAGGCAGTATATAGAACAGAAGGATATACAGAGAGCATTTATAAAAGTCGGTATAGGAACCGAGAAGAAGAGTCGTATCATTTCCGAAAAGGAGAAGAAGATCACGGCTTATCATGAGGCAGGTCATGCCATACTTTTCCATGTTCTTCCCGATGTAGGACCGGTCTATACGGTATCGATAATCCCTACGGGACCGGGTGCAGCCGGTTATACCATGCCATTACCCGAAAGAGACGATATGTTTTCGACAAAGGGTAAGATGCTGCAGGATATAATGGTCCTTCTCGGCGGACGTATAGCCGAAGAGATCATATTTGAGGATGTTACCACAGGAGCATCCAATGATATCAAACGTGCCACAAAGGAAGCCAGAAGCATGGTTACCAAATACGGCATGAGTGAGAATATCGGTGTGATCAACTACGATGATGAAGATGATGAAGTATTTATCGGAAGAGACCTGGCGCATACAAAGAGCCACGGAGAGTACATCACGGGTGAGATCGATAAGGAAGTTAAGCGTATCATAGAAGAATGCCATGTAAAAGCCAAGGAGATAATCCTTGAAAACAGAGATGTTCTTGAGAGATGTGCTCAGCTGCTTCTGGAGAAAGAAAAGATCACAAAAGAGGAATTTGAAGCGCTTTTTGTGCAAAACTAACAAAAACACGGGTGGCAATTTGTGATTTTTGTGAATCCTTTGCATTGTTACAATTGTAGGCCTCTGATATTATACTACTTGTAACCCCCAATACATTTTGTAGTTTTTTGCTATACCCCATAAGAGAAATACCTTCTCTGAAAAGACAGCTTTGGCTGTCTTTTTTTCTTCTGTATTTGTGGTAAAATGGTTAGTGGGTAAAAAAGTCATATAAAGTAAAATATATTTGAGGAACAATTATGTTTGAAAAGAAAGATTCATCCAAAAAGGGTCTGAACATCATCATAGTCGGAGGAGGTAAAGTAGGTTCAACGCTTGTTGAGCAGCTTGCAAAGGAAGGACATGACATAGCATTGATCGATCATGATCCACAGGTCGTGCAATCTCTGACAAATACTTATGATGCCATGGGTGTGGTAGGCAACGGAGCCAGCTACAATACCCAGATGGAAGCCGGAATAGAGAAGGCGGATCTTTTTATAGCCGTAACAGGCTCCGATGAACTGAATCTTCTTTGTTGTACGGTAGCAAAAAGAGCCGGTAATCTGGCAGCCATAGCAATGGTCAGAACGCCCGACTACAGTAAGGAAGTGGATTATTTCTGTGAGAAGCTCGGATTGGCGATGATCATCAATCCCGACATGGTAGCTTCCAGAGTCATATCAAAGATGCTTACCCTGCCCAATGCACAGGATGTCACCACATTTGCACACGGGAGGGTCAATCTTGTAAGGATTGAGATCCCCGAGGACAATAAGATGTGCGATTCCAGTATCGCAGATCTGGGCAGGAGCGGGACCACGGAGAATACCGTCATCTGTGCCATAGAACGAAACGGAAATATCTTTATACCTTCAGGAGATTTTATCATCAAGAGCGGGGATGTCATCTCATTTGCCGCCACACCCCGTGAGGCAAGAAGCTTCTTAAAAAGAACCGGTTTTAAGACAAATCAGGTCAAGACCTGTATGATAGTAGGTGGCGGAAGAGCCACATATTATGTCGCTGAACTGCTTATAAAGGCAGGTATAGACGTACGTATCATAGAAGAGAACAAGGCAAAATGCGAAAAACTTTCGGTACTGTTGCCCGAAGCAACCATCATCAATGGTGACGGAACGAGCGAAGAGCTGTTAAAGGAAGAGGGGCTGGAGGATGTAGGAGCTTTTGTTCCGCTTACAGGCATAGATGAGGAGAATATCCTGCTTGCGCTTCATGCAAGACGTGTGTCAAAGACCAAGGTTATCACCTGTATCACGAGAAATAATTTCGGCGGTGTAGTCAGCGGTCTGGAGCTCGGAAATGTGGTATATCCGAGGCTTATAACCACAGATGCGATAATTGCTTATGTACGTGCCAGAAACAATACCAAGGATTGCAATATAGAAACTCTGTATCATATGTTTGATTCAAGAGTTGAAGCTATAGAATTCAAAGTTGAAAAAGAAAGCAATGTCGTGGGTATCCCGTTATTCAAGCTTTCCTTAAAGAAGGATCTGCTGATCGCCTTTATCAGCAGGAGGGGAAAAGTCATTATTCCCAGAGGACAGGACATGATCGAGGTCGGTGACAGTGTTACGATAGTGACTACGCATACCGGTTTCAGGGATATACAGGATATATTGGCAAAGGATTGATAGACTATGAACAGTTCCATGATAAGGGTTATCCTTGGACATGTATTGAGAATAGAAGCGGCGTTTCTTATGCTTCCCTGCCTGGTTGCTTTGATATACGGGGAAAGAAACGGATATATTTATCTGATAACAGCCGGCTTCTGCGCACTTATGGGTGTGCTGATGACATTTCGAAAGCCGCGAGAATCTGCCATTTACCTCAAAGAGGGATGTGTTGCGACAGCACTCAGCTGGATCGTACTGAGTCTTTTCGGGGCTCTCCCTTTCTGGCTGACGGGAGAGATACCGTCATATATCGACTCTCTTTTCGAGACGATCTCGGGCTTTACCACAACCGGAGCAAGTATAGTAGATAGAGTGGAAGAGCTGTCGAAGTGCTCTCTGTTCTGGAGAAGTTTTACCCACTGGCTGGGCGGAATGGGTGTGCTTGTATTTTTGCTTGCGGTCATACCCCTGAGCGGTGGCTCCAATATCAATCTTATGAGGGCCGAATCACCGGGACCTTCGGTAGGCAAGCTCGTTCCGAAGATAAAATCATCAGCACGTATATTGTACGTTATATATTTTTTCATGACTTTGGCGGAAATGATATTGCTAAAGCTCGGCGGTATGAGCTTTTTTGAAGCCATCACACTCAGCTTCGGAACAGCCGGAACAGGTGGTTTTGGTGTACTCAGTGACTCAATAGCATCGTACTCGCATTACTGTCAGTGGGTCATAACAGTGTTTATGATCCTGTTTGGTATCAATTTTAATGCGTATTATTTTATAATCCTGGGAAAGATCAAACAGGCCTTTCTTATGGAAGAAGTCAGATGGTATCTGGGTATCGTACTGGTGGCAGTGACATCCATATCATTTAACATATACAGCCTGTACGGCAATGTGTCGGATACGATAAGAAATGCCGGCTTCCAGGTTGCATCCATAATAACAACGACCGGTTATGCCACGGCAGACTTCGATCTCTGGCCGATGACGAGTAAGGTCATACTTGTGATGCTCATGTTTGTGGGAGCCTGTGCGGGAAGTACCGGTGGCGGTATAAAGGTATCCAGGATCGTTATCATGTTCAAAACAGTCAAGAAAGAACTGAAGACCTATATCCATCCGAAGAGCATAAAAAAGATCATGTTTGAGGATAAACCGGTCGAACACGAGGTTTTAAGAGCGATAAATGTCTATCTGATAACATATATCATCATATTCTTTGCATCGCTTTTGATAGTCTCATTTGAGAATTACGATTTCGGAACGATATTTACGGCAGTGGTTGCCACATTCAACAATATAGGACCGGGTCTTTCGATGGTCGGTCCTACAAGGAATTTTGCATTTTTCGGTGATGTTTCAAAGATCGTTCTGATGTTTGACATGCTTGCCGGAAGACTTGAGCTTTTCCCGTTACTCATACTTTTTAACCCGCATGTGATTAAGGATCTTATATTAACGGGCAGAAAAAGACACGGTTAACGCAGTCCGTGCTGAAGCAGATAATCGCGCCACAGATAATAATACTGGGCATACAGATGTACCTGATCGAACGAATAATTGGCAGGCATATCACCGTTCTCGTCGGCGATCGCTTCATTGATGTTCAGATAATAGATGTTCGTATTGTTGGCAAGGGTACTGAGTTTTTCGTTTCGCTCATAGATCCTGGGATTATTGATGGTCCTGTGGCTGTCTGATTTGCTCTTTCCGACACACATTATACTCTGGATCACAATGATAGCATTCGGCTGATAAGACTGGATCTCGCTGATAACGTTCGAATATGCTTCACAGAAGCTGTCTGCGGTACCTGTTCCTATCTCATTGATACCAAGCATCATATATACTTTTCTGTAAGAACGCACGCTGAGCATCTCACGTACAGAGGTGTGTTCATTGCCTCTGAAAGAAATATCCCTGTCCATACAATCATAGATATTCATGCCGACATCGCACAGATAGTCGGCATTTTCAAAATTACTGTACATTGACAGGCCGACCGTACGGGAGTCACCTATAAATACGGCGTCATCAAAATAAGACTCATCAACGGGACCTTCCGTCAGGGTTCCGAAAGAATCACGCGGAGTATAAGAACCGTCCGAAGGAATTGGTACAAAGACCGGATCCGTTTCAGGTTCGGGTTCCTCGGTCACAGCCAGGATATCGCCGTGATCGTCATCAATGTTGATATCCTCAAGGTTTTCGATATCGATATTGACACCTGCAACATGAACGGTATTCTGTTCCCTTCTGGGATCGATAAGATTCACATCTATTAAGTTGGCCACATAGATCGTGTCCTCTGCAAGCTGCTGTACTATTTCGGCAAACCCCGGAAAATAATGCTTCAACGGGTTTTCATACTGTGATACAAGGAACATCACGGCAAGTGAAACATACACAGCCAGGAACAGAGGCGCTTTTCTGATAAGTTTGTTCAATTCGGCACCTTAAAAATTTACATACATAAACGGGTTGTTTCCGTTTTTCATGATTATATAAACACATAGCCAGAAAAGGGCAAATGATATAAATCTGGTCATTGAAACCCTTGTCTTGACCAGGATGTTTTCAACTATGGGGAAGCAGCAGACAGTGCCACCCAGCAGATAAGGCCAGTAATCCTTTAAGTAGGTGATATAGTCTGTGCTGTTGACGTTGATCGGCTGAAAATAATTCTGCAGATCGAACAGTCGCATGAAAAAGATATATATTCTGTCAATGTCGGGGATCGCAAACAGCATCCAAGACATCGGGATGATCGCAAGAACATAAGCATGACCGAGAAACTTAAGTATGATATTTTCGGATCTTACGAGCTTTTTAAAGAGTGTTTTCTCGAGGATGATGCATATGAGCAGCAGTCCCGCCCACATCAGAAAATGAACCGAAATACCGTGCCACAGCCCCGTAAGAAGCCATACTACGGAAAGAGATGCAAGCATCTTTTTGGTACCGTTTCTGCTGCCTCCCATGGGAATGTAAACATAATTTTTGAACCACTGACCGAGAGTCATATGCCAGCGGCGGTAGAATTCGCCTACGCTTCTCGACATATACGGAGACTGGAAATTGACCGGCAATGTGAATCCGAGCATGTATGCAACACCGATCGCCATAAGCGAATAACCCTGAAAATCAAGGAACAGCTGGATGCTGTAGGAATACATCGAGATCCAGGTAAGCGGCGTTGAAAGACTCTGGAAGCCAACGGTCTGGACTCCGTTCCAGAGAGAATTCAGTCTGTCCGCAAGAAGGACTTTGTAGGAAAGTCCGAGGATGAATATTCGAATACCCTTTTCAAGCTTGGAAGGGTTGACACCTGCGGGCTTTGACAGAGATTTTGCCATTTCGGGAAATGATACTATCGGACCCTGTAAAACCTTGGGAAAGAACAGGGCATAATTGGCAAGATCCAGGATATTGTGTGTCGCGGGACATACACCTTTGTATACATCCAGGATATATCCGATAAACTGGACTGCGAAAAAACCGATACCGATAAAATAATGCTCTGTAAAAAACAAAGGAACGATCATCAGTGCGATCTGAAGAACGATCCCCAGCCGCAACAGGAAAGAACGCAGTTTTGGCTTATCAAAAGCAAACTCAAGGCCTCTGTTCAAGAAGAAGACTATGAGGATATCAAGCAGGATGAAAGGCAGGACGATAATGTCATTTACGGCATAAAAAATAATCCCCCCCAATAAAAGAACAAATCGCTTTGCCCAGGAAGGGACATATGCGTAAACAGGTATAAATATAAGCAAAAACAGTAACAGAAAATTAATATCCGAGAAAAACATGTCACACCTTATCCAATCAATATAATAATAAAAGGAAAACACCCGTATGTAAATCAAATATTCTCCAAAAATCATTAAAATTTTCTTATGATGACGCAACGTACCTAAGGTGAGTAAATAACCGATAGAAAATACGACTCCGTATGGTATAATAAGACATCGGAAGTACCGAAATCACAGGCAGATCATCGGGAGGAAGGATATGAACATACAGGAAAAATTGTCACAGCTGGACCGGTTGGATTATAAGGATTCCGAGGGCTTCCTCATGGAGGCCATTAAAGAGGCCAAACGCGAAGGCGACAAGGCTGCATTGATAACACTGCTCAATGAGATGATAGGCTTTTGCAGAGACAGTACACAGCACAACAAGTCAAAGATATACAGCAATGAACTGCTGACGGTCCTGGAGGAGGAGAACCTGGAAGGAACACAGGGGTATGCCACATCACTTCTCAATATCGCCAACGCCGACAGGGCGGCGGGTGATCTGGAGGAATCCCTGGAGTATTTTGAACGGGCAGAGCAGATATACAAAGGCATCTTATCCCAGGATGATTTTCTGTTCGCGGGATTATACAATAACAAAGCCCTTCTGTATCAGGAAATGATGGATTATGAAAATGCCTGCGATTGCCTGAAAAAGGCACTTAAAGTGGTAAAACAGAATCCCGGAAAGGTCATTGAGGAAGCCATTACTCTCAGTAATCTGGCTCAGTCTGAGCTAAGGTGCGGAAGGTTTGATGAGGCCAAGAAGGATCTTGACCTTGCATTGGCCATATTCAGGGACGGACGAGAAGATGATTTCCACTTTAGCGGCGCTCTGGCCGTATATGCGGAGCTCATGTACAACAAAAAGCAGTATGCGACAGCCGCGAAGTATTACGGAAAAGCCATGGACGAGCTTCAGAGACATATCGGAAAGACCGGTAATTACGATATCCTTAGGGAAAACAGGGATGATGCCATAGAGAAGGCGGCGGAAGCCGGACAGGACATTTCGGACATTACAGAGACGATCAACCCGGCACCGGTCGAAGACGACGTGAAGGGGCTTAAACTGTGTCGGAGCTTCTATGAGGAGATCGGAGCAAAGATGATTCATGAAAGGTTTGAATCCTATGAGTCCAGGATAGCAGTGGGACTTGTTGGTGAGGGCTCGGACTGCTTCGGCTTTGATGATGATATATCCAGAGACCATGACTGGGGGCCCGGTTTCTGTATGTGGCTCGATGATGTGACATACGATGCCATAGGAGAACAGCTGCAGAAGGCATATGATGAGCTTCCGGTAGAATACATGGGATACAGACGCAGAACGACTGTTGAAGCCAAGAACCGTACCGGAGTAATGAGGATAAGGGAGTTCTATGAAAAACTCCTGCATACCGCAAATGTTATCCCGAGGACCGGGGAGGAGTGGTTTGCCGTAGCCGAAGAGGATCTTGCAACGGTTACGAACGGTGAGATATTCAGGGATGATGACGGAGTATTTTTCGGCATTAGGAATGCACTTTTAGCTTATTATCCCGAGAAGGTATTCAGACAGAAACTGGCTTATGTACTGATAAGGATGGCACAGACAGGGCAGTACAATTACCGCAGAAGCCTTGAAAGAGGCGACAAGGTCACCGCGACCATGTATATTTCCGAATTTATGGAGCATACACTGCATGCATTATTCCTTCTTAACAGAAAATATGCTCCTTACAAGAAATGGCTGATGAAGTCCGCTTCGACCAAGCTCCGTATCCTTCCGGAAATAACGGATATACTGCGCGCCATAGCCGATATGGATATAGAGGATCCCAATATAAGCGGCAGTGTGGAGATAATAGCACAGCTGGTGCTTAACGAATTAAAGAACCAGAAATATGTCATTGCATTGAACAGGAGAGATCCTTATTTCTTAGAGCCTTACGGACAGGAGATATATGCAGGTTCGGAATACATATCAATGGATGAAAGGGTAAATATGAACAGTAATGATCTGAAACATAACGAACTGGTTGACAGGATAGCAGAAGAGGAATGGGCTGCATTTGACAAGGTGATCAACGAAGGCGGAAGGGCTTCATGTCAGGATGACAGGGAGACTTTCATGATCATGCGTAAAAGTCAGTATATGACATGGACGGATGAAATGCTTGAAAGCTTCATAGCGGACTTTGAAAATGCAAAACAGGCAGGATGGAACCTTATAACGGAAAAGTACGGCCGTATGGAGGAGAGCACAGCTCCCGAAGAGTACGCAAAGATAAAGGATTCACTGCCCGAAAGGGACGAAAAGACCAGAGCGATCGTTGAGGAGATAGTAAAGATCCAGGTCGGATGCATGGAGGATCTTGCCACACTCTATCCCAATGTGGCGACCTCGGCAAGGAGTATCCACACATTTGAGGATACGCCGTGGAATACCTCGTATGAGACTTATCTGAGAGGTGAGCTGCTCACTTATTCGCCGGAAACACTTGCGCTTTATGGTGAGTATATAGTAGGATACGTAAAAAATGAGAAAAATCCGGCGATGGAGATCATGACCAATACGGCACATCTTTATGGATACAGATCGCTGGACGAACTGGAGAAAAAGCTCGGAGGAAGCAGCTGTTGAAAAAGAGAGTAACAGCCGGTATCGTGGCTGCGGTAATGGCATTGACGATGTGGTCATGCGCAGCCAAAGAAGAGGAACCCATGGTCATAGAACCTTCCGTTCTTCACATTTATACCGATAACGGTGAATTTCAGACCATAGCGGATGCTGTATGTGAGAAGCATCCCGAATGGAAAGGCAGGATAGTCGTAGAGGTCATAGAGGGGGATTATTGCTCCGTGATGACCGAGAAGGTTGATAAGGCCCTGAACCCGCCGGAGCCGGTGAAGAAAAAGGATGGTGAGCCGGAGGTCATCGAGGAGCCGGTTTATTATCCGGACCTGATCGTATCGGATATTGAGAGTATTGACGGATTTATCAATGCGGATTATGTAGTGTCACTCGAAGAGATGGGGATAAGTGCCGCAGATACGCAGGGCATGTATCCTTATACACTCAAAAGGACTGAAAATGCCGAAGCAAAGCCGACGGGACTTTCGTGGTTTGTAAAGCCGGGGGCATTTGTTTACAGGAGATCTGTCGCAGCGGAGAATCTCGGAAGCGACGATCCTAAGGATGTGCAGTCATATATGAGGGACTGGAGTACATTCTGTGATACGGCGAGGACCCTGTCAAAAAAGAGCGGCGGAAGGGTAAAAATGCTGGCCGGTATTGATGACATAAACCGCGTATTTGCAGGAAATACATGCTTCAGAGGAAGCGAAGAAGATAATGCGGCAGGGGCGGATGTGATAGCCGAGATGGAGAAAAACGGTTTTACCGCCGGCACGGAATACGGAACGGACCGGTATTACAGAAAAGCCCTGATGGGTGACGTATTCGGATATTTTGCCGACAGTGATTTTATATTTGATGAACTTACCGCCAATTGCGGAGGCACTTCAAAGGGAATGGGAAGCTATGGTGACTGGGGAGTATGTGAAGGCCCCATGCCGTTTATAACGGGCGGGTCATGGATCTTCGGTACAAAGGAATGTACAGATAGGGAATTTGCCGCTGCATTCATGAAGGCGGTATGCTGTGAGAGGATCGCATGGAACACCCATGAAGATGGAAGGACTGTATTTGTCAATGACATAAAGACCATGACAAACGCATATAATGCCGGTAAAGGAAAAGCGGACATCCTTGGCGGCATGGACTATATAGAGGTATACAGCAATGTCGCGGAAGAGATCTCAGGAGAACAGGGTCAATAACATATTGAATGCGCTTGACGAGGCATACGGAACCGAATACAAATGCTACCTCGAGCATGACAATGCCTGGCAACTGCTCATCGCAACGATCTTAAGTGCCCAGTGTACCGATGCCAGAGTCAATATGATCACCGAAAAACTGTTCAGGAAATACACGAGTCCACAGGCATTTGCGGATGCAGACATAAGTGAGCTGGAAGAGGATATCAAAACAGCCGGATTATATAAAAACAAAGCGGCCAATATCATAGGCTGCTGCAAACGTCTGACAGAGGTATACGGCGGAGAAGTTCCGCGGAAACTCGAAGATCTTGTCACGCTTCCGGGTGTCGGCAGAAAGACTGCCAATGTTATAAGAGGCAATATATATAATGACCCCAGTATAGTTGTTGATACACATGTTAAGCGCATATCAAGGCTGCTCGGCCTGACGGACGAAACGGATCCCGTGAAGATAGAGTTTGATCTTATGGATAAGCTCCCGAAGGATCACTGGATCATCTACAATATCCACATAATAAGACTCGGCAGGACGATCTGTATTGCCAACAGACCTGCCTGTGAAAAATGCATGCTGAAGGATTTCTGTGCATTTTATAAATGTGCATCGGGCACATAAAGAGCGTTTCCGTGCTTTTTGCACGAAAATGTGTTTTGGGCACATTTGTGGGGCTCATTTCCTTGCTTTTTGATATCATTTCTTCTATACTTTTACTTATCGAAGGTTCCGTAAAGGGACGTGAAATTTATTCAAAATGGAGAAAAAACTATGAAATTCGGTTACTTTGATGATGCCAATAAAGAGTATGTCATCACCACCCCAAAGACACCTCTTCCGTGGATCAACTATCTCGGAAGCAACGGTTTCTTTTCTTTGATATCCAACACATGTGGCGGATATTCATTTTACAAAGATGCAAAGCTTTTAAGACTCACCAGATATCGTTATAACGGTATACCTGCAGATTTCAACGGAAAGTATTTTTATATCAAGGACGGAGATACAGTCTGGAATCCCGGCTGGCAGCCCACCAAGACAGAACTTGATGAGTATGAATGCCGTCATGGTATAGGATACAGTAAGTTCATGGGCAAAAAGAACGGTGTGGAAGCCAATGTCCTTTCATTTGTTCCCACAGACGACACATGCGAGATCAGTCAGATCAAGCTTACCAACAATACTTCAGAGGCTAAGGACATCAAGCTCTTCTCTTACGTGGAATGGTGTCTGTGGAATGCCGATGATGATATGAAGAACTTCCAGCGTAATTTTTCTACAGGCGAAGTTGAGATCGTCGGTTCGACCATTTATCACAAAACAGAATACAGAGAACGTAGAAATCACTATGCCGTTTATTCGGTAAATACAAAGATAGACGGATTTGATACATCAAGAGATGCGTTCCTCGGTGCATATCATGACAATAGGGATCCCGAGGTTGTATTTAACGGTCGGTGTACAGGCTCCGAAGCTCATGGCTGGTCACCTGTAGCTGTTCATCAGATCAATATAAAGCTTAATCCCGGAGAAACAAAGTCATATGTATTTGTTCTCGGTTATTGCGAGAATCCCGAGGATCAGAAGTGGGAATCAAAGGGAATCATCAATAAGACACCTGCAAATGCCCTTCTTGCAAAATATCAGACAGATGCGGATGTCGACAATGCATTTGCCAAGCTGAATGCATACTGGGATGATCTTCTTTCGATCTACACCGTTGAATCTTCCAATGACAAGGTTAACCGCATGGTCAACATCTGGAATCAGTACCAGTGTATGGTCACATTTAATATGTCACGTTCGGCTTCTTACTATGAGTCGGGTATCGGACGTGGAATGGGCTTCAGGGATTCAAACCAGGATCTGCTAGGTTTCGTACATCTGATCCCCGAGAGAGCAAGAGAGCGTATCATCGATATCGCTTCAACCCAGTTCCAGGATGGTTCTGCTTATCATCAGTACCAGCCGCTCACTAAGAAGGGTAATTCGGATATAGGATCCGGCTTCAATGACGATCCGCTGTGGCTCATCGCAGGAACGAGCGCATATATCCGTGAGACAGGCGATACATCGATCCTTAAAGAGATCGTTCCTTATGACAACGATATGAGCGTCGCAACAACCATGATGGAGCACCTTAAGAGATCGTTCGATTATATAGTAAATCACAAGGGTCCTCACGATCTTCCTCTTATCGGTCGTGCAGACTGGAACGACTGTCTTAACCTTAACTGCTTCTCAGAGCATCCGGGTGAATCATTCCAGTGCTTCGGACCTTCGGAAGGTCCTGTTGCCGAATCCGTATTCATTGCGGGAATGTTTGTCAAGTATGGTGAAGAGTATGCACAGCTTGCGGAACTTCTCGGTGATCAGGCAGAAGCTGACAGAGCACGCAAGGAAGTACAGATCATGTATGATGCCGTTCTTAAGGACGGTTGGGATGGAGAGTGGTTCGTAAGGGCATATGATGCTTACAGCCACAAGATCGGTTCAAAGGAATGTGAAGAAGGTAAGATATTCATAGAATCAAACGGATTCTGTTCACTTGCCGGCATCGGTGTCAAGGAAGGACTTGCCGAGAAGGCTCTTGATTCGGTTAAGAAATACCTTGATTGTGAATATGGCGTAATGATCTTACAGCCTGCATATACGGTATATCACCTTGAGCTTGGTGAGATCACTTCATATCCTCCGGGATATAAAGAGAACGCAGGTATCTTCTGTCACAACAATCCCTGGGTTTCGATCGCAGAAACAGTGATCGGACGAGGCGACAGAGCATTTGAGATCTACAAGAAGACATGTCCTGCTTATACGGAAGAGATATCCGAGATACATAAGACAGAGCCTTATGTATATTGCCAGATGGTAGCAGGCGCAGACGCTTATATACCGGGTGAAGGCAAGAACTCATGGCTGACCGGTACGGCGGCATGGACATTCTGCAATATTTCACAGTATATCCTCGGTGTATATCCGACACACAAGGGACTTCAGGTAGATCCCTGTGTACCTTCGGATTTCGGTGATTTTAAGGTTAAGCGTAAGTTCAGAGGCGGAGTATACAATATCAGTGTTAAAACTAACGGCTCCCAGAAGGGTGTTAAGTCTATGAAGGTCAATGGACAAGCTGTTGAAGGAAATGTCATTCCGTTTGTGGAAGGACAGAAGGAATACAACGTGGAAGTTGTAATGTAGTTTTACCAAAAGTGAACCCCCGAGCCGTTTATGATGGTCGGGGGTTTACTTTTAGCCTTTTTTCTCTTTCAGGGTTTTTATTATACTGTTTTTAATGACCGAATTAAGATTTCCGGCGGTTTCGATAAGCGGATCGATCTTTTCGGGAGTGCCGTTTTCGATATAGATATCTGCTGCCAGATAGTAGATATTGCTGATATCTGCATGTATGTTTACGGCATATTCGAGAACGATCAGGGCTTTGTCTTTAAAGCCATGCTCATACAGCCTGGAAGCCCAGGTGTTGAGAACCCTTATAAGGTGTGTATAACTGAGGTCACATTTCTCCAGAAACGGAAGATTGGCAACGCCGTATTCGAGTTTCAGGTCCGTGTTGGTCAGACCGGTAAAATTAACTATCTTTTCCTCTGCCAGTTTCATTAGATCCGCCAGGCATTCCGCAATGACCGGATCATCGGGACAGACATCGCAGGGAAGGTCATCGAGGGGCACGGAAATATAGTCGAGTTTATCTACCGGTTGCTTTCTGGTCGCATTTGCTCTTGACTCGCGATCCAGATATGCCTTTTTTGATTTTTCACGGTTTCTGTCGGCTTTCCGGTTGTTATGATAAAATACCGCACAAAGCACAAGAAAACTTGCCAAGAAGGGATATTTCATATATAATTCCTTTCGTAACAGCTATGTGTATTTTGCATAAAGGTTGGATTAAAAATATGTTTAATATGAACAATAGAAAAACAAAGAAAATAGTCTCATCAATAATCATTATAATTGTTGTTCTGGCTATGCTTCTTCCTCTGTTATTGTCCGCTTTAGTTTAGACTATCATATTTTGATAAAAAACGGAATGAAGGAATCCATGAAAAGAAGGTTTGTAAGAGGAGCGCTGGCTGCTCTTGTCCTGGTCACGTTTTTTTGGTGTGACCAAAGAAGTGAGGCAGCGACCATCAACAATGGAATATTTATAGACGGCAATGATGTATCCGGTCTTAATTCTTCGCAGGCCACCGACATGATACAAAATGAGATCGATACGGCTGCGCAGTCAACCATCGAGCTTGTAAGTCCCACAGGCTATTCCATTTCGATCCATCCGAGTGATCTGGATATGACCTGGAGTAACAGGGATATCGTGAAATATGCTGTAAATTATGGTGATAAGGGAAATATCGTCCGGAGATACAAGATAAAAAAAGATCTGGAATACGGCAAACTTTATCTGAACACGGATATAGATTATAACAGGGATAAGATCATAAAGCTGATAAACGATCATGAGGATGTGTTCAATCAGGAAGCCATAGACTACGAATTGAGTCGTGAAAACGGGGAATTTATAGTAAAAACCGGCCAGGCCGGCATTATAGTGGACCCTTCAGCATCAGCGGATGAGATAATAAGGTTTCTCAAGGAGGACTGGGACGGAAGCGATATAACACTCGCTTTGGTATCGGTAGTGGATGAACCGCTCGGAAGCGCGGGTGAACTGTCACAGATCAATGATGTCATCGGTTCATTTACAACAGAGTACAAGTCCAGCGGATCATCAAGATGTACCAATATAGCAAACGGCTGTAAGCTTATAAACGGATCAACGGTTTATCCCGGAGAGCAGTTCTCTGTATTGGAACATCTGGTACCGTTTACGGCACAGAACGGATATCAGTTGGCGGGATCATACCAGAACGGACTTGTTGTAGATACGTTGGGCGGTGGTATCTGTCAGGTTTCAAGTACATTGTACAATGCCGTACTTTTGGCTGAACTTCAGGTAGATCAGAGACAGAATCATTCAATGATCGTCGATTACGTGTCACCTTCAGGGGATGCAGCTATAGCGGAATCATCCAATAAGGATTTCAAATTCACCAACAACAAGGATTTTCCCATATATATCGAGGGATATACAACCGACAGCAAGACCATAACCTTCAACATATACGGTCTGGAGACCAGACCGGCGAACAGGGAGATATCCTTTAGGAGCGAGGTACTTGAGAGGACCGTTCCCGACCATGAAAATATCATTCAGGATCCGGGTCAGCCGCTTGGATATTATTCGGTCACATCTTCACATGCGGGGATCAAGGCCAGATATATAAAAGAAGTCAAAGTTGACGGTGTACTGCAGAGTTCTGAGGAAATAAACACAAGTACATATAAAATGGTACCCAGGACCATTGTGGTAGGAGTATCCACCGAAAACGGAGAAGCCTATGCACAGATGCAGGAAGCCATAGCCACGGGCAGTGTGGATCAGGTAAAAGCAACAGCCAGGTACTGGGCAGCACAGAATGCAGCAGCTGCACAGGCGGCACAGGCAGCGGAGGCTGCGGAAGCCGCAGCGGGAGACCCCTAAATTGAGAAATATCGGTAAGATAAAGGAAACGGTTCTTAATCGTTCGGTGATAAAACCAATAGAACAATATAAAGCAGGATTGGAAAGAGGCGCGTCTACAGGGTCAGACTGCGCCTTTTTTTCACATTCGGCCATAGCGGTATCACAGGTTGCATATAAAGACAGCCGTGCGTGTGAGCATGCGATAGTTCAGGCCTGCAACAATGTATGGGCAGGATCGGCGAGACCACAGGTTATCACCCTTAGCATTTCCATGCCGGATTCATACAGGGAGATCAGATTAAAGGAGATCATGAAGCAGGCATGCGAAACAGCGGTAAAGCTGGATGTTAAGATAGCAGCCGGGCATACTGAATACGTCGGAGGTATCACATATCCGGTGATAACCGTCAATGCGATAGGTGAACCGCGCGGAGAGCAGCGTGAGAGCAAGCCGGCGGATATAGTGATGACAAAATGGGCTGCGATAAGCGGAACGGCGATCATTGCGCAGGAAAACAGGAAAAAACTTGAAACCAGATTGCCGCGTTATTATGTGGAGGATGCCATAGAGCTCGGACAGTTTACAAGCGTAGCCCCGGAGGCTGCCATAGCAAGTGAAGCCAAAGGAACCATAGCGATGCATGACGTGGCCGGAGGCGGTATATTTACTGCATTGTGGGAACTGGGAGAGAAGCTGGGCATGGGCTGCAGGGTCATGCTTGAGGATATACCGATAAGACAGGAATCCATAGAAGTGTGCGAATATTTTGACATAAATCCGTACAGACTAAGGGGAGACGGTTCGATGCTCATAGTAACCGATGATCCCGAAGGGCTGACAGAAAGACTGCACAGCGAAAACATACATGCCAAAGTGATCGGACAGATGACGAACTGTATAGACAGAGTAGTCATCAGAGGTGACGAGACAAGATTTTTAGAACCTGCAAACGGTGATGAATTAATGAGCGTTATGTGGTAAAATACAATGGATCGGACCAAATATCAGGATACACGGTTAAGGAGGAAGTACCATGAGAGAAAAGATTCTTCGTATAATTGAAACCAACAGCAGAGTCGGTGTCAGCGAACTGGCCGTAAGACTCGGAGCGGATGAGATAGATGTCGCCAATGAACTTAAAGCACTTGAGGACGAAGGGATAATCTGCGGTTATCATACACTTATAGATTGGGAAAAGACAACCCTTGAAAATGTATCCGCACTTATCGAAGTCAAGGTAACTCCTCAGCGAGGACAGGGCTTTGACCATATGGCGGAGAGGATATACCAGTATCCGGAAGTAAATGCTGTATACCTTATATCCGGCGGCTTCGATCTGTTAGTTAATCTCGAAGGAAAATCCATAAAGGAGATAGCGGGTTTCGTATCCGATAAGCTGTCTACCCTTGATAATGTGCTGAGCACATCAACACATTTCATACTTAAAAAATACAAGGATCACGGGGTGATCCTCGGAGCAAAGCATAAAGACGAAAGAGAGATGATAATGTCATGAGAAATCCACTGTCAGATAAGTGCGTAGCACTCAAGCCTTCCGGCATCAGAAAGTTTTTTGATATAGTTGCCGAGATGAAGGATGCCATTTCTCTGGGAGTCGGTGAGCCGGATTTCGATACACCGTGGCATATCAGGGACGAGGGTATATATTCACTCGAGAAGGGCCGTACATTCTATACTTCAAATGCCGGCCTCATGGAACTCAGAAAAGAGGTCTGTAATTATTTAGAGAGAAGATTTGACTGCCATTATGAGGCAGCAGGCGAGACACTGATAACGGTCGGAGGTTCGGAAGCCATAGATATCGCGCTCAGAGCCATGATAAACCCGGGTGACGAGGTCATCATACCGCAGCCCAGTTACGTATCATACGAGCCCTGTGCCATACTGGCGGACGCCATACCGGTCATAATCAATCTTAAAAATGAAAATGAATTCAGACTTACGGCTGAGGAGTTGGAAAATGCCATTACGGATAAGACAAAGGTTCTGATCCTTCCATTTCCCAACAATCCCACAGGAGCAATCATGGAAAAGGATGACCTTGAGGCGATCCGCGAGGTTATTCTCAAGCATGATATATTTGTATTGTCGGATGAAATATATGCGGAACTGTCCTATAAGGATAAGCATGTATCCATAGCATCTCTTCCGGATATGAAAGAGAGGACCGTACTGATCAACGGTTTCTCAAAGGCTTATGCAATGACCGGATGGAGACTGGGTTATGCCTGCGGTCCCGCCAATATAATCGGCCAGATGACAAAGATCCATCAGTTTGCGATAATGTGTGCTCCCACAACGAGCCAGTATGCAGCCATCGAAGCGCTGAAAAACGGTGACGAGGACGTAAGGATAATGTGTGAGGCATACAATCAGAGAAGAAGATTCCTCATGCATGAATTCGAGAAGATGGGATTGCCCTGTTTTGAGCCGTTCGGAGCATTTTATGTATTTCCCTGCATAAAGGAATTCGGGATGACCAGTGAAGAATTTGCAACAAAGCTTCTTGAGGAAGAAAAGGTGGCAGTGGTCCCGGGAACCGCATTTGGTGACTGCGGCGAAGGCTTCCTTCGTATTTCCTATGCATATTCCATCGATAACCTGAAAGTGGCATTGGACAGGATCGGCAGCTTCGTTGAAAGGCTGCGCAGCAGATAAACCATGAATATAGTACTTCATCAACCCGAGATCCCGGCAAATACCGGCAATATAGGAAGGACCTGTGTGGCAACCGGTTCAAAGCTTCACCTCATAGAACCTCTGGGTTTCAGGCTGGGCGAAAAAGAACTGAAAAGAGCCGGTATGGATTACTGGGAACACCTTGATGTAAAAAGATATATGAATTATGCCGAGTTTCTTGAACAGAACCCGGGTGCAAAGATATGGATGGCAACCACCAAAGCGAAACAGGTATATACCGATGTCAGATTTGGGCCGGATGATTATATAATGTTCGGTAAGGAGAGTGCGGGCATACCGGAGGAGATCCTGGTGGAAAATGAAGAGAACTGCATCAGGATACCGATGCAGGATGATATAAGAAGCCTGAATCTGTCAAACTCCGTAGCGATAGTCCTGTATGAAGCACTGAGACAGCAGGATTTTGAGAGCCTGCAGCTTAAGGGAGAGCTTCACAGGCTTCACTGGAAGCATTGATCAATAAGATTGGCACATATAAAACCATGGAAGATATCAATAAGCAGGAAGAATATGAGATCATAAGGGAAAGGATCAAAACCCGTCCCATCAATCAGAAAAAACTATTCAGAAGAACAGTGATAACGGCTGCAATGGCTGTTATTTTTGGTGTTTTCGCATGTATAACATTTCTTGTATTGGAGCCCGTTTTCAGTAACCTTCTGACGCCGGAAGAGGAAGCAACGGCCAATGATGTGGTCATTCCTCTGGAAGAAGAGGAAACATTGCCTCAGGATATGCTCCTTGAAGACGAAGAGGTCGATCGTGCACCCATAATCATCAGGGAAGAGGTGGGATCCAATACCACCGCGATTCAGGATTACAGCAATCTGTACAATGAGATGTACGATCTGGTGGGAAGTGTAAAAAAATCACTTGTCACCGTAACAGGAGTGAGCCAGGACGTGGACTGGTTCAACAATGAGTACGAGAAAAAGGGTGTGACCACGGGCTTTATCGTGGCAAGCAATAACATAGAACTGCTTATACTCACCGAATCAAGGGTTATCACCGATTCGGAGGACATCAATATCACATTTTTCAACGGATACACGACCGAAGGAACAGTTAAGGGAACAGACAGGAATACGGGCCTGGCAGTGATATCGGTTCCTAAGATCAAGCTGACAAAGGTATTGCTCGATGAAAAACTGATAGCACAGCTCGGCACCTCCAGAACCAGCAGGCTTCTTGCCGCACCCGTCATAGCCATGGGAAGACCTCTCGGCAACATAGATTCGGTCGAGTACGGTATGGTAACTTCAAAGAACAACATTATGCATCTGGCAGACAACAACTATGAGATTCTGACCACAGATCTGCACGGCAATGAATTCTCAAGCGGTGTCTTGATCAACATGTCCGGGGAGATCGTCGGATTCATATATCAGAACAGCCCGTTTTCCGACGACACTACCATTTCTGCACTGGGAATAACGGATATCAAGAAAACCATAGAAAGAATGTCCAACGGCAAGAGAAGGGCATATCTCGGGGTCATGGGCACGGATGTCATATTTGATGCCATAAGTCAGGGCGTGCCCGCGGGAGCATATATAACGGGTATAGACATGGACTCACCGGCCATGAAGGCAGGTATACAGAACGGAGATGTGGTAACACAGGTCGACGGTTATGACATAACCACATTTTCCGTACTTACGGAAGCAATCCTTCTTCATGAACCCGGGGATATGATCAGCATAACCATCAGAAGACTGAGCGGTGAAGAATACAGAGACGTGACCATTGAAGTCCAGTTGGATGAGATATAGAAGTGTAAAGGGAAAGGATAAAGATGAAATACATCAAGGATCTGAACGACGGCGACCGTATAGCGGATATATACATGGTAAAGCAGAGAACAGCTGCCGTTACCAAAAACGGAAAGAATTACCTGAGCGTTATCCTTCAGGATAAGACGGGGGTCATCGATGCCAAGGTATGGGATCCTTCCAGTCCCGGAATAGCCGAATTCGATGCACTTGACTATGTTGAAGTCATGGGCGATGTCAGCATGTTTAACGGTTCATTGCAGGTCAGCATCAAAAGAGTGAGAGTCTGCAGGGAAAATGAGTACGATCCCAAGGATTACCTTCCAACCTCCGAGAGAGACATCGAGGAAATGTACAGGGAACTGCTCGCGCTTATATCAAAGACTCAGAATGAATATCTTAAAAAGCTGTTGGAGGAATTCTTTGTAAATGATACTGATTTTGTAAAGCTCTTTAAGTTTTCAAGCGCAGCAAAATCGGTTCATCACGGTTTTGTGGGAGGTCTTTTGGAGCATACTCTGAGCGTAGCGACCGTATGCGAATATTTTGCAAAGCATTATACTATGCTCAAGAGGGATCTTCTCGTCTCAGCGGCGATATTGCACGATATAGGCAAGACAAAGGAGTTGTCTGTATTTCCGTTAAACGATTATACCGATGAAGGAAACCTGCTCGGCCATATAGTCATGGGTGCCGAGATGGTTGGAGAGAAAGCCCGTGAAATACCGGGATTTCCGCCGGTATTGCTCAACGAATTAAAGCATTGCATATTGTCACATCACGGAGAGCTGGAATTCGGTTCGCCAAAAAAGCCGGCGCTCATGGAGGCTATAGCTCTTACATTTGCTGATAATATGGATGCAAAAATGGAAACGATGAAGGAATTGCTGAATGCAACATCCACACAGGACTGGCTTGGTTTCCAGAGACTGCTTGATACAAATATAAGGATGACGCAGATGCCGGATTAAAGGCGGAGAATATATGACATATAAAAAAGACGATCTGGTCAATGTAACAATTACAGATATAGGCAATGATGGAGAGGGTATAGGTAAGATAGACGGCTATACCCTTTTTATAAAGGACTCACTTCCGGGGGATCATGTAAAAGCCAAGATCATGAAGGCAAAAAAGGGTTATGCCTTCGCGCATCTTGAAGAGGTTATGATACCGTCTCCGGACAGGGTAAAACCGAGATGCCCCATAGCCAGACAATGTGGAGGCTGTCAGCTTCAGGCGCTGAGTTACGAGGCTCAGCTTAGGTACAAACAGGATAAGGTAAAAAACAATCTTGTACATATCGGAGGCTTTGATGAGGACTTCATAAAGGGGATCATGGAACCCATCGGTGGCATGGAAGAACCTTACAGATACAGAAATAAAGCGCAGTACCCGGTAGGTTACAACAAAGAAGGCAAGCTCATCGCCGGATTTTTTGCGGGAAGAACGCATTCTATCATTTCCTGCAGTGACTGTCTTCTTGGCGCGGAAGATAATAAAGAGATTGTCAATAGGATCCTTACATGGATGAGATGTTTCGGAATAACCGCTTACGACGAGGAGAAGGGAAAGGGTACAGTAAGACATATCCTTATCCGAAAGGGGTTTGCAACAGGACAGATCATGATCTGTCTTGTTATAAACAGCCCAAGACTTCCTCACAAGGAAGAACTTGTCAGCTCGTTAAGTGAGATAAAGGGTGTTAAGAGTATTTCCTACAGCATCAACACCGAAAAAAACAATGTGATCATGGGTACGGATTATCACACGGTTTTCGGGGAAGATACCATAGAAGACCGGATAGGAAGGCTCAGATTCAAGATCTCGCCGCTTTCATTTTACCAGGTCAATCCGGTCCAGACAGAGAATATGTACGGCAAAGCCCTTGAATATGCGGCTCTTACAGGCAATGAATCCGTATGGGATCTTTATTGTGGGATAGGCACAATAAGTCTGTCCATGGCTGATAAAGCCGGACAGATCTACGGAGTGGAGGTTGTTCCGCAGGCGATAGAAGACGCAAGGAACAACGCAAGGTCCAATAATATAGAGAATGCAACATTTTTCGCCGGCAAGGCGGAAGAAGTGTTACCTGCATTTTACGAGAGTAAAGAAGCTGAAAACAAAAAGATGCGGCATCCGGATGTCATCATTGTGGACCCGCCAAGGAAAGGCTGCGATGAGGAATGTCTGAAAACCATGTTGAAGATGGCCCCCGAACGCATAGTTTACGTCAGCTGCGACAGTGCAACGCTTGCGAGGGACTTGAAATACCTCACGGCGGGAGGATATGAGTTAAAGGCGGTAAAGCCATATGATAATTTCCCGCAGACTGTACATGTGGAAGTCTGTTGTTTACTTGAACAACTAAAATCCGCGAAGGAACATATTGAAATCACTATTGATGCGGAGGATTACTACAGAATTAAAGATTCTGAGAAGGAGACGGAGTAAACACATCGAATTCGGAATGTTTTGTTTAT
>JAILQX010000026.1 GCA_024698705.1 Lachnospiraceae bacterium | reverse complement strand
GGACATGATCTGTTCTTCAATTTATCATCATGATGACAAGTTGGTGGTGGACGGTCCAATGGATGAAGTTCTGAAGGATGCAGATGTGATCCATCATTGCATGAATGACTTATCAAAACCGATCAAGGAAAAGGAACAGGCTCGTTTTGATAAGCTTTGTGCCGAATTTGGAATGTGAGGACTCGCTTGATTATGACAGATAATCAAAGAGAATGGAACAGGGCACGGGATGAACTTGTCCGGGAGATAAAAGACATTGGGATTTCTGGAAGAACTCGGTTCACAGATTGCTAAACAGCTTGGTAGCCCGAAAGCTATGAGCAGGATCATGGGATATCTTGTGAATGAGTGCTTAGTGGGTAGGTTATATCTTAAGGATTGACGGGAAGCGTATCTATATTGCAGGTGATACCGATGCCACAAAGGAAGCAAAGGCAGTGAAGTGCTATATCGCCCTGGTTCCCATAGGTGGGACTTATACGATGGATGCAAAGAAGGCTGCGGAACCAATCAATACTATAAGACCGGATGTGGCTATTCCGGTGCACTATGGGCATATCGTAGGTAAGCCGGGTGACGGAGAGGTCTTTGCAGAAAATGTAATGGCTCCGATCAAGGTGGAGTTTAAGATAGCATTTTAACTTTTGGACACTACGAATGGGTGAAGTCCCTGCATGATGAGTGTGCGGAATACAATGTGACCTTCGTATTCTGCGGTACCGGTCGCAGATTCGTAAAGGATGGCAAGGTTTATAAGCTTGA
Organism: Lachnospiraceae bacterium; assembly: GCA_024698705.1. GTDB lineage: Bacteria > Bacillota > Clostridia > Lachnospirales > Lachnospiraceae > Colinaster. The sequence continues at coordinate 2,110 of JAILQX010000026.1, read as the reverse complement.
GGGAAGCATACAGACAGAGCAGGCAAGTAAGTCGGGACTGAGTTTTCCGGGAAAGCCGATCGACTTTAAACTGACAGATGACTGGGGATATCCGATACCGGAAGAGAGCCTGTACAAACCCTATTATGGAGAAAGGTGCCAAAACTGCGGAATGCGGTTGACCTGCAATGGGTGCAGCAGATGCGGAAAGTGTACGTCAAACGAGACGGTTATAAGGTGATGCATTGATGAGACAGAAACTTTTTGATCATGTGAAGAAGAAATATAAGGCAAAGCCGGAGTATCTGTGGAAGAGGTATCCGGACTATGCGATATTCAGGCATTCGGATAACAATAAATGGTTCGGGCTGGTGATGGATGTGCCAAGATGCAAGCTTGGACTTGACGGTGATGAACGGGTGGACATTCTGAATGTAAAACTGTCGGATACGTTCTTTGCAGATATGCTGATACAGAGGGAAGGCTTCTTTAAGGGATACCATATCAGTAAGGGTAACTGGGTATCCATCCTGCTTGACGGAACGGTTGCATTCGATGAGATATGCAATCTTCTTGATGAAAGCTATGTGGCGACAGCATCAAAGCAGAAGAAGCAGAAAATCCGTCCGCCGAAAGGCGCAAACCGTCCGGTGGACGGTTGATCTGCGCGGACCGGAGCGGAGCGGAGACCGGATCGTTCCTGCCAATCCGAAGTATTACGATATCGTTCATGCTTTTGACGATACGGATGAGATCGACTGGAAACAGGGAGCCGGGATCAAGACGGGAGATACGGTGTATATGTACGTGGCATCGCCGGTATCTGCGATTCTGTATAAATGCAAGGTGACGGAGACGGATATTCCTTACAAATATGCGGATGAGAACCTGACGATATCAGCACTAATGAAGATAAAGCTGTTGAAACGGTATAAGCCGGAGAAGTTTACATTTGATGTGCTTAAGGAAGAATATGGGATTTGTGCCATCAGAGGACCGAGAGGGATACCGAACAGTCTGAGCGCAGCTTTGAAGTAAGATTGAATAAGCCGGTGAACGGCGGTTATGAGAGAAATACAGGTTCATTTTTTATCTGTAATTGCGAGATTTTGAAACTTCATAAATAGTTATCTATTGAAAGCATATACATTTACAAAGAATAATACTTCATAAGAATACTTTCACAAAGCGGCGGCTGATTTTTTGGCTGCCGCTTTTTTATCCCAGATAAAATAATCAGACAGCAAAATAAAAGATTTAAATTGCCAAATTCGAAGTTTGAATCGAAATTCTTTTATGAGATAATGATGAAAAGACAGAAAACATATAAATGTGTGTAAAAACAGAGGGGTGAAATTATGAAGAAAATAGGTCTGTGTTTTTTGCTTATTATATGTGTGCTTGGGCTGACGGCATGCGGACGTCCGGCGAGACCGGGCAAACTTGCACGTGAGGCAAGGAAGACTTACGGTTCAGCCAAGGTTGTAAGTAAGGTGAAAACACCTATCGGCTACTCGGTTACCATGCATGATAAACTGCAGGATTTTGATTACACTATCTACAGTTACAGGGAAATGATCGGTCTTTTCAATTATAGGGGAGAAATATCAGATGATTTTGAACATTGCCTTATTCATAAGATAATAGATGATACGGAAAAAGCTGAGATAGATGATATAACAGATCGGTACGATGCAATGTATACCGAAGGCTATGGATCTTATGATGTATATTCCAAAGATCCTGAGAATGCCAAGCAGGCGGCTCTTGAATTTGCAGAAGTACTTCAAAGGAATAATATGAACGGCCGACTGAACGGCGTAGAACTTAGGGCAATTACTCTTGGAACATATCTGGCTGAGCGTACGGGATACAAAGCTGAATGTGATGAAGAAGTGGGAAGGGTAACACTTCCGGATAAGACATGGAGATCAAAGGAAGATGAACTGATTGATTTATATACCATTTATGCCCGAGAGCTGGATGCGGGTGCGGTATATCTGAGAAGTGAGGTAAAAAAATTAAAGTTTACACAATATGAACTTGAAGATATCGGGGGCAGCAATGGTGCTCCGAACTACTGGAGTTCTCCTGTTACGTTCTATTATTTTAAAGCTTCCGACGGGGGAGA
>JAILQX010000006.1 GCA_024698705.1 Lachnospiraceae bacterium | reverse complement strand
AGTGCATTTATAAAAGAGACTGGAATAGCTGCATATTCGGTTCAGGATATTCGCTCTGGCAGTGACATGATGCACAGAATAATCGAAGGAACACATTCGGAGCATATCTACATACATCTTGATCTGGATGTCATAGATCCTCGGAATTTCCCAAACACGCCGCTGCCGGTCGATGACGGCTTGTCCGGCAAAGAAGTGTACGATATTCTTACGGCTGCTTCTGACAGGATGGCGGGCCTGGGCATATATGAATATGCACCTTCCGGGGTAAGAAATGCTCTTGTTGAAAAGCTGATCCGATTTGGAACAGCTCTGTAAATTCAAGTTTGTCGGGATGAAGTGATGTAAGTTATATTGCAAGATAATCGCACAAAGGAGCTTCAGCCCAAGTAGGACTGAAGCTCATATTTTTATTCCGGAAGTCTTCCTTCATACATAATCTGAAGCTCACCATAGATCATTCCCCGGTTTCTGAGCTGCATGATCCATTTCTTGGTCGCTTCAAAAGTGGATAGGTATAATGCTTTAAGAAGAGCCTGATGCACAAACGCGTAAAATAAAAAAGCTTGAAGTCTTTGATTTACAAAGGCTTCAAGCTGATTAATACAATGTAGCAGAATGGAATCTTTGTTGCTTTGCTATATCTAAGTAGATAATCAAAGAAACTGTCAAACAATTTGGAAGCTTTAATCAGATATAGGCTTTTCATCTGATACAGCGTCCGGAGCAGCTTCGTTGGTTACGTCTTTCTTTGCTTTTTTTGCAGCCTTCTTTGCAGCTTTTCTTTCCTTGCGTGCTTTCTTTCTTGCTGCCACGCGTTCTTTACGCTCGGGATCTCTGTTAAGGATGGCGCGGATCACGAGGATGATGATTGCTACAACGACAGCAAATACGACGAGCTGCGGAAGGTGTGTTACAAACGCAACGAAGAAGTTCACAAGACCTGTTCCGACATCTTCAAGGCTTTCGCCGAAGCCGTTTGAGATACGCTCCCATACTGTATATTCAACGGTTTCCGTAGGAGTGTAAACAACGACTTCCGATACGGAGATATTGACTGTGCTGTAATCGACCTTATTGTCAAATGTCCTCAACTGGCTTTCCATGCTGTCTATCTGATATCTGATACCGGTCAGTCTGTCTTCGATGGTGATGATATCTTCTACGGTTTCCGCCTGTGAAAGAAGCTCGGTGAGACGGTCGCGCTCAGCGATGAGCATGTTCTTATGGCTTTCGAGGTCAACGTAGGTGAGAGTGATATCTTCCACGTATTCATTGCGGTTTGTTATATTGGTCTTTGTACCTACGGAATTGATGAAGTCGTTCAGCTTTTGTGAAGGGATACGGGCTGTTATATTTGCAGAACGATGGCGGTATTCGTCATATGACGAGCCATTATAAACATTCATGTTTTCAACATATCCGCCGAGGTTTTCGACCTCTTCGGGAAGAGCGGCGATCAGTGAATCGTAATCGGTCGTTTCAACATCGAGGCTTACATTTTTTATAAGCTTTCGACCGGACTTGGCTTCATTCTCGGTAACGGTCTCGGCCTGAGGAACCGCTGCTGCTGCCTCTTCTATCATAGGCTCGGGTTCATATGCGATGCTTTCATCATATGCCTCTGTTGTTGCCGCCATGCCCATGGCAGGTGTATCGGCATATGCATAATCTGCGGTAGCGACATCGTCGTAGTAAGCGCCGTTATCCATGGACTTGGCCGAGTATGACGAACCGCATGCGGTCATGCAGAGCATTGTTATGATGCTTATCAGAATCATTGATCTTTTTTTCATAATCTTATATCCTCCTGAATCGGGTGTTTTTTTGTATCTCTGATATAGATACGTATCGGGTTTAATGAATTTATGGAATTATTTTTTATTTTATTATAAGATTATGTAGGAGTCAAAAATGTAATGTGGTTGTGCCACATATACAAGCTGCATACAAAGGAAAGAAACAGGATCATGAATGAGAATTACAGGGCGGGTTTTGCCAGCATAATAGGCAGACCCAATGTGGGCAAATCCACATTGATGAACCATATCATAGGGCAGAAGATAGCCATCACTTCAAGCAAGCCCCAGACTACGAGAAACAGGATACAGACCGTATACACATCGGAAGAAGGTCAGATAGTATTTGTGGATACGCCGGGTATACACAAGGCCAAGAACAAGCTCGGAGATTATATGGTCAATATAGCATATAAAGCTTTGAACGATGTCGATGTGGTGCTTTGGCTTGTCGAGCCGACATGCTTCATAGGTGCGGGAGAAAAAAATATAATAGAGCAGATTGCAAAGGTAAAGTCTCCGGTGATACTCGTCATCAACAAGACGGATACCGTAAAAAAAGGAGAGATACTTCCCGTCATCGAGACATACAGTAAGGAATATGATTTCGCGCAGATCATACCCGTATCGGCAAAAAAAGGAACGGGTATCGATGAACTCATCAAAAATATCATGCAATACCTTCCCTACGGTGTTCCTTTCTACGATGAGGACACCATCACCGATCAGCCCGAGAGACAGATCGTTGCGGAGCTTATCAGGGAAAAGGTACTGCGTACCATGGGAGATGAGATACCTCACGGGGTAGCCGTTGCGATAGATGCCATGAAATTCGAAGGAAAGATGTGCAATATAGATGCGACCATCGTGTGCGAGAGAGACAGCCACAAGGGCATGATCATCGGCAAGGGCGGCAGCAAATTAAAAGAGATAGGCTCTTTGGCCCGTGCGGATATTGAAGACATGCTGCAATGCAAGGTTTTTCTGCAGTTGTGGGTTAAGGTTAAAAAGGATTGGAGAGATTCGGATTTTCTGATAAAGAATTTCGGATACGACCCTAAGGATTATGACTGATCTGACTATTGTAAAGGGCCTGATCATAAAGGTTGAGCCCATAGGTGAATACGACAGAAGAATAGTGATGCTGACTGATGACAGAGGCAAGATCAGTGCATTTGCAAAAGGTGCCAGAAGGACCAACAGCAAACTGGTCGCCGGGACAAACATGTTCTGCTTCGGTGAGTTCGGCCTGTATAACGGAAGAAACTCTTATTCGGTCAATGATGTAAAGGTGATCAATTATTTCTCATTTTTGAGAGATGATTTCGTAAGCGCCTATTACGGAATGTATTTTGCGGAGATAGCGGACTATTACTGCCGTGAGAATCTTGATGACAAGGATATGCTGACGCTGTTATATCAGTCTCTAAGAGCGCTTGAGAGCGACAAATTCGACAATAGGCTCGTCAAAGCGGTTTATGAGATAAAGACCGTCATGCTTCAGGGTGAGTTCAGAGTAAGAGACAATGCGAGATACAGCGATGATACCATGTATACATTAGACCACATTGCAGGGACCAGACCTGCGGCGATGTATAATTTCAATGTGAGTGATAAGGTGCTTGATGAACTGACAGAGATCGGAAAGGATACCATAAGATATTGCGTTGATGTTTCACTGAAAAGTGCACAGATACTCGAAACACTGGTGTAATACGGGCAAATACCAAAAATCCCTTGAAAAACTGGCAGTATTTATATATAATATTTTTACTTTGTGAGGGAGAACGGATAAAATGCGTATTAAAGTGGGTATGAAGAGCAAGATAACAATAATAGCTTTTGCATGCCTGTTTTTTATTGTTCCGACCGGTTGCGGAAGCAGGGATTATTCCACGACCACGATAGAATTTGACAAGACCGGAGCGGTCATCCTCAATATCATAGAACCGTTTGACACTTCCAAATACGACTTTAACGAGTTGTGTGCGATGAATGAGAAGGAAGTCAGTGATTATAACGGTTCGAGCGAGAAGGTAACGATACTTTCAGCGGAACTTAAAGACGGAAAGACCGACATCCGTATCCATTATGCGGATGATGATGCATATTACGATCTCAATAAGACAGTGCTTTTCTACGGAAGCGTTGCCAATGCAAAGAGTGCCGGATACAACCTGACGGGAAAGGTAAATTCCGTCGACGGGACCAAGGTGCTCATGATCGGTGAATGGAATGAGATGAACAATGAAAAGGTCATCATCGTTTCCGAGCCGGTGGACATAGTGACACCTTCTAAGATCATGTATGTGAGCGAAGGCTGTACGGTCACGGGTGCCAATACAATAACGGCTCTTGAAGGGGATATGAGATACATCATCTGTCAGTAAGATATCATAATAATTTATATATAAGGAGAACGACATGGAAAAGACAATGGAGAAGATCGTAGCTCTTGCCAAAAACCGCGGTTTTGTATACCCGGGCAGCGAGATATACGGTGGACTTGCCAACACATGGGATTACGGTAATCTCGGTGTTGAACTGAAGAACAATGTAAAGCGTGCTTGGTGGCAGAAGTTTGTGCAGGAGAATCCCTACAACGTAGGTGTGGACTGCGCCATACTCATGAATCCCCAGACATGGGTTGCCAGCGGACATCTCGGAGGTTTTTCGGATCCTCTTATGGACTGTAAGGAATGTCATGAGAGATTTCGTGCCGACAAGATCATAGAGGATTATGCGGCAGAAAAAGGCATCGAACTTGAAAAACCCATCGATGCGTATTCAGCCGAAGAGATGATGGACTTTATTAGAAATAACAGTGTTCCGTGTCCGACCTGCGGTAAGCATAATTTTACCGATATCAGACAGTTTAACCTGATGTTCAAGACATTCCAGGGTGTAACCGAGGATGCCAAGAATACGGTTTATCTGAGACCGGAGACGGCTCAGGGTATATTTGTCAATTTCAAGAATGTCCAGAGGACATCAAGAAAGAAGATCCCTTTCGGTATAGGCCAGATAGGAAAGTCCTTCAGAAATGAGATCACACCGGGTAACTTTACATTCAGAACACGTGAGTTCGAGCAGATGGAGCTTGAGTTCTTCTGCGAGCCCGGAACAGATCTTGACTGGTTCAAATACTGGAGAGGCTTCTGCCGTGACTGGCTGATCGGACTCGGCATAAAAGAAGACGAGATGCGTCTGAGAGATCACGATCCCGCAGAACTGGCATTTTACTCAAAGGGAACAACGGATATAGAATTCCTCTTCCCGTTCGGATGGGGTGAACTGTGGGGTATAGCTGACAGAACGGATTATGACCTCACACAGCATCAGAACACATCAGGCGAGGATATGAGCTACTTTGACGATGAGAAGCGTGAGAAGTATATCCCTTACGTTATAGAGCCTTCACTCGGCGCAGACAGAGTAGTACTGGCATTCCTGTGCGCTGCATATGATGAAGAGAACATAGGAACCGAAGAAGCTCCCGACATAAGGACCGTGCTACATTTCCATCCCGCACTTGCTCCCGTAAAGATCGGTGTGCTCCCTCTTTCAAAGAAGCTTAACGAAGGTGCGGAGAAGATATTTGCCGAGCTTTCAAAGAAATACAATTGTGAATTCGATGACAGAGGCAATATAGGAAAGAGATATCGTCGTCAGGATGAGATCGGAACACCGTTCTGCGTTACATACGATTTTGACTCCGAAGAAGACAATTGCGTAACGGTCAGATTTCGTGATACTATGGAACAGGAGAGAGTTGCGATTTCAGAGTTAGACAGTTATTTTGCGGATAAATTTGCGTTTTAGCAATTAAAGCACCCTTTCCGTTACGAAGGGGTGCTTTTTGAGTTTTCAAATTGCCACATGAATAAATTTTTTTATTTCAAACATTGGTAGTTTTGTCTAATGAAATAATTATTCTACTGTTTATAATAGAATACGTGTGAAGAATAGAAGAGAGAGAAAAGGAGAATGAATATGGCCAAATGGGTTTATATGTTCACAGAAGGTAATGCCGGAATGAGAAATCTTCTCGGCGGGAAAGGCGCTAACTTAGCAGAGATGACAAATATCGGACTGCCCGTACCCCAGGGATTTACTATTACTACGGAGGCTTGTACCCAGTATTATGAGGACGGCAGAAAGATCAATGATGAGATAATGGCCGAAGCTATGAAGGGCGTAGCTAAGATGGAGGAGATCAACGGAAAGAAATTCGGAGATCTGAAGAATCCTCTTTTGGTATCTGTTCGTTCGGGAGCACGTGCTTCAATGCCCGGTATGATGGATACAATTCTTAACCTCGGATTAAATGATGAAGTAGTTGCAGCTATGATAGCAGGCAACCCGGATCCGAAGTTCGAACGTTTCGTTTACGATTCTTACAGACGTTTCATACAGATGTTCTCGGATGTTGTTATGGAAGTCGGCAAAAAATATTTTGAAGAGCTCATCGACAAGATGAAGGCCGCAAGGGGCGTTCAGTTCGATGTAGAGCTTACAGCAGCAGATCTTAAAGAACTCGCAGAACAGTTTAAAGCAGAATATAAAAAACAGTTGGGACAGGATTTCCCTTCAGACCCCGTAGAGCAGTTAAAGCTTGCCATCGAGGCGGTATTCAAGTCATGGGATAACCCGAGAGCAAATGTTTACAGAAGAGACAATGATATCCCTTATTCATGGGGAACAGCTGTAAATGTTATGCCCATGGTATTCGGTAACCTGAACGATCAGTCAGGTACGGGTGTTGCATTTACAAGAGATCCCGCAACAGGCGAGAAGAAACTCATGGGTGAGTTCTTAAAGAATGCCCAGGGTGAAGACGTTGTTGCCGGCGTACGTACACCTATGCCGATAGCTCAGATGGAGCAGGAATTCCCCGATGCATACAAAGATTTTGTAAAGGTATGCGGTATACTTGAGAATCATTATCATGATATGCAGGATATGGAATTTACCGTTGAGAACCAGAAGCTTTACATGCTCCAGTGCAGAAACGGTAAGAGAACAGCTCAGGCAGCTCTTAAGATCGCCTGTGACCTCGTTGATGAAGGACATCGTACAGAGGCTGAGGCTGTTGCAATGATAGATCCCAGAAACCTTGATACACTTTTACATCCCCAGTTCGATGCAGCTGCACTTAAGAATGCAACACCTATCGGAAAGGGCCTCGGAGCTTCACCCGGTGCCGCTTGCGGACAGGTTGTATTTACGGCTGATGACGCTGAGTTATGGGCAGCAAAAGGAAAGAAGGTTGTCCTTGTAAGACTTGAGACATCACCCGAAGATATCACGGGTATGAAGGTTGCTCAGGGTATCCTTACGGTAAGAGGCGGTATGACAAGCCATGCAGCCGTTGTAGCAAGAGGAATGGGAACCTGTTGTGTATCAGGCTGCGGCGACATCAACATGGATGAAGCAAATAAGACATTTACACTCGGCGGTGTCACATTTACCGAGGGCAGTGAGATAAGCATAGACGGTTCTACAGGAAATATTTACCAGGGTATCATCGCCACTGTTGACGCAAAGATAGTCGGTGAGTTCGGTCGTGTTATGGATTGGGCTGACAAGTACAGACGTCTTAAGGTCAGAACAAATGCGGATACACCTTCCGATGCAAAGAAGGCAAGAGAACTCGGTGCCGAGGGTATCGGTCTTTGCCGTACGGAGCATATGTTCTTCGAAGCAGACAGGATCGAAGCATTCCGTGAGATGATATGTTCGGATACGGCAGCTGAGAGAGAAGTTGCACTTGCAAAGATCCTTCCTTATCAGCAGAGCGATTTTGAACAGTTATATGAAGCTCTTGAAGGCTTCCCGGTTACGATCAGATTCCTTGATCCCCCGCTTCATGAGTTCGTTCCCACAGAGGACGCCGAGATACAGAAGCTGGCAGATGCAAAGGGAAAAACAGTAAATGAGATCAAGGCAATGATCAATTCTCTTCATGAGTTCAACCCCATGATGGGACACAGAGGATCAAGACTTGCCGTTACATATCCGGAAATAGCGGTTATGCAGACAAGAGCCGTTATAAGGGCAGCTATCAACACACAGAAGAAACATCCCGAGTGGAAAATGAATCCCGAGATCATGATCCCTCTGATCTGTGATGTTAAAGAGCTTAAGATGATCAAGAAGATCGTTGTAAAGACGGCCGATGAAGAGATCACAGCAGCAGGTATAGATCTTAAGTATGAAGTAGGTACTATGATCGAGATCCCCAGAGCAGCACTCCTTGCCGATGAGATAGCAGGCAATGCGGACTTCTTCTGCTTTGGTACAAACGATCTTACGCAGATGACATTCGGTTTCTCAAGAGATGATGCGGGCAAGTTCCTTCAGGCATACTATGAGACCAAGATCTTCGAGTATGATCCTTTTGCAAAACTCGATCAGGACGGCGTAGGCAAGCTCATGAAGATGGCTATAGACCTTGGCAAGCCGGTAAATCCGAAACTTCACGTAGGTATCTGCGGTGAGCACGGCGGTGATCCTTCAAGCGTTGAATTCTGCCACAGGATCGGACTTGATTATGTATCATGTTCACCTTTCAGAGTTCCGATCGCAAGACTTGCGGCAGCACAGGCAGCTATCGCAGACGCACGTTAATTGAGCCAACATGTTTTTTAGGAACTTTTGAAATCCCAAAAGATTTCATGAAGAAGTCTGCGAAACCCTGTTATGGAGAAAATCGCAGGTTTCGGTTCCCGGAAAAACTTGAATTTAAGCTATTTCTCGTATAGGGAGTCTGTTACAGACTCCCTATATTTTTTTGTAAAAGAGAATATGGATGCCTGCTATCAACTAGTATGATTAAATCTGCAGACTGTATTCGGAAGACGCGTTCAAGGAGTTTTTTAACTGAAATTCTTTGGACGCATTTTTTCGTTTTTAGGAAAATGTGCACGATTGTGCACATCGAAGAAGGTTTGAAAATGTCAGTATTTACGGGCAATTAGCTTAAAGAAGCAAGAGTTTTATCGGGTTTGTCTCAGGATGAGGCGGCAAAAAAGATGAATATGAGTCGGAGAAGTCTGAACTATATCGAGGCAGGTGAAAGAGAGGTTACATCCGATAAGATCGTTGATTTTGCAAAGCTATATAATATCGATGTAAGGGAAGTTCTCCTTGAATCATATGTTACGGAGAGCGAGGAGCAGTTGCTCTGCAGCCGATATGCATCCTTTCTTACGCTGTTTGATCAGCTTTCGGATAAGGATAAAGAAGATGTTATCTGGGTGATCAAGCAGAGGGTTTCCGGAAGGCTATGATCTAAATCTTGATATAGCTCATTCTTTCAAATCGGCGGTAAAGCGTATATATGTTATCTTAACGCCGGGGCTTGAAAGCGGATAACATCCTTTAAAACTGAAGAATTTTCTTGAGGGAATCACGAATTCGTGATTAAATAATATTGGTGTTTTTTGAATATAAAGGAGCTGTTATGGCTGTAAAATACGATAAGTTATTCGAAGAACTGAAGAAGCGCAATATGAAAGAGATCGAGCTTATAAGACAGGCCGGATTCAGCGGAAATATCATGACAAGGATCCGCAGAAATGAGTATGTCAGCCTGGAGAGCATCGAGAAGATCTGCAACGTGCTTGATACTAAAGTAGATGATATTGTGACATTCACGAAATAAACCGGAGGCAGAAATGGGAGATTTCGACTAGGCAAAACCGTCTGATGCCGCCGATGCCCCGTTTCGGGTCAGGAAACCGTGCCGAGAAGAAGAAAAATCTTATCGACAGGCTACTGGCTTACTTTGAAAGATTCTTTGGAATCGGAGCAATAACAGAGGAGGATGATCCGTAATGACGAAAGAGACTAAAGATATACTGAACAAGGCCATAACCGACGTTGGATACTGGCAATGGTGGGATGAGCAAGAGGGCGATTATATGGTCGAGTTTGGCGGTGTTCTTCTTTATGATGATACAAGGAGGGGAAAAACGCCAAGATCCAGCATGGTAGCGCTTGGGTTTTATAACAATGCTTTCTTGATCTTTCTTGATAATGACACACAGCCTAAGTGGTATGAGTTGCTGCACAATGACGCTGTTGATCCTTTCACAATGGATCCGGGAAGCCTCGTCTTTGATGACAAAGAGCATGCCCGCGATTTACTACAACAGTACAAAAAGCATCATGGTGCTTTTGATAGCATGGATGAGGCAATAAACTCTATAAAGAATGCAAAGGAAATACTCACTGGGACTTGCGGTGACTTTGGGTTTATCATAGGCGGAGATAATCTTAAGCTCTATGGAAGAAAAGAAGAATATACCGATGAGGATATAAAACTATTATCCGAGAAATGGTGGGAGTACTGGAAGGATTATTGGCAAAAGAGGGGCACAAAAGACGCATACAAAGAGGATTACGCTTGCGAGGTTACAATCCCGTATAGGTAAAAGTCTCTCCGTGCCATCAAAACACGGAGAGATGTTTTGGGGAAAGTTGCTGTGGTTGGTTGCTGCTTTTGGCTGGCAAGACAGAAAAATTATTCTTCGTTGCCACCTTCTGCCGCAACTTCGGCATCAATCTGATCCTGCGTTTCTTTTTCTATCTCATGATAGGAGTTGAGCAGATTAGAAATGAACTCGCGGGTTGTTAAACGGCCGTCTTCATAGATTTCTACGGTAGCTCCGGTTTTTACGAGCTCATCGTAACAACGCCTAACTTTTCGCACGCCGGAATCACTGGTGTATTCACAACAAAATACGAAGTCTCCGGTGTCTATTGCGCTTTTTATTTCT
>JAILQX010000045.1 GCA_024698705.1 Lachnospiraceae bacterium | reverse complement strand
AGTGATTACATAGTTCTCATACTTGCCTTCACCAAGCTGCTTTGTCATGTTCTCTTCGTAAGCAGCAAACTGACCCTGGTTGACAGACATGATGGCTGTCTTGCCGTTGTAGTACTTGGATGTAGCGGTATTGTCGTCCTGAGTGAATGTTTCAGGATCAAGGAGGCCTTCCTTAATAAAGCTGTTGGCTGTCTTGAGGAATTCCTTGTAAGTGTCTGTCGTAGGTGAGAATATGAACTTATCCTGTTCCTTGTTGTATCTCATGCCGTTTCCGATGTTCCAGCCGGCATTGCAGTCATATGTTGCTGCCATAACGCCTAAAAGGTTACCGCCGCTGCCCTTACCGGTCTCATTTCCGCACCAGAGGTCAGACCAGATATAATCCTTCTCTGTGCACATCTTCTGGGAAACCATGTAAGCCTTAACCTTCTTGAGTGCTTCACGGAACTGATCCCATGTCCATGTCTTCTCAAGTGCAACTACATCAACACCTGCTTTGTCCCAGATATCCTTTCTGATAACGAAAGAATAGTTGATGAGGTTCTTTTCCTTCATGCCCGGAAGCTTATAGTACTTACCGTTGGATCTTGTGATAGTCTGAATATCCTTTGAAAGATCGTACTTGTTGTAGAAATCCGTGTAGTAAGGCATGTACTTTACATAGTCGGAAATAGGTACGATGGCGCCGCCGTCAACGAACTTGGAATCATCATAGATCTTAGGGATGATGTAAGCAGAATTACCTGCCTGGATATCGAGTGTGATCTGATCCATGTAGTCGTTACTATCGTATGACTTAAGATCAAGAGTAACATTTGTCCTCTTCTCGATCTCCTTGAAAATGCCCTCAGTCTTCCATGTATCAACATATGCATACCAAGATGCATCACTGAAGAACATGGTGTAGGTTACGGGCTTGTCAGCCTTGAATGTTTTTCCCAAACCGTACTCGTAAGGTACCTTTTCCTCGGACTCACTGGTCTCGATCTGGCTCGGGAGCGTAGTGATCTCTGAAGTCTGAGTCGTACCGCCCTTACATGCTGTCAAGCCGGAAAGCATAGTGATAGCAAGACCGACAGATACAACTTTTTTCGTAAGTTTTCTTGTCTTCATAATTGCTTCCTTTCTTTTCTTTTATATTGCCTTGGGCTTAACCCATTTAGCACAGGATCACTCTTTTACTCCGCCGAGCATCATGCCCTGCACGTAGTATTTTTGTATTGCCGGATAAACGCAGATGATTGGCAGAACAGTAAGAACCATTGCGCATGACTTAATGTTTGCGGTCATGTTCTGGGCATCTGGTTCGTTTGCGCCCGCGCCTCTGATGATCGTCTGCAGGAAGTAAGCTACAGGCCACTTTGCCTTATCCTGGAGATAGAGCTTTGCATTGAACCAGTTGTTCCAGTACATGACTGCGTAGAAAAGAGTCATTGTCGCAATGATCGGCGTGGAAAGAGGTCTTGCGATAAACCAGAACACGCCCCACTTGTTAAGGCCGTCGATCTCCCCTGCTTCTTCAAGATCTTTAGGGATGCTCATGAAGAAAGATCTCATGAGGATTACGTAATAGGTGCTGATGAGCATCGGGAGGATGAATCCCCACATGGAGTTCTTAAGTCCGAGCTTGAGCATGAGGATGTAATTTGCCATCAGTCCGCCGCCGAAATACATCGTGAAGATGATAAAAGGTGAAAGTATCCTATTAATCCTGAGATTCGGCTTTGAAAGCGGATATGCAAGGATCGAAGAGAAGAACAGTGACAGTACGGTTCCGATAACGGTATAGATTATCGTATTAAGATAGTATCTTAAGAACTCGTAATCATTGCGCGTGAGAACATACGCATATGTATTGATATTAAATCCCTTCGGAACAAGACCCGTGTATCCTTCGATGATGGCCTGTGTGGATGTAAACGACTGTGCCACCAGATAAAGGAACGGATAGAGCGTCGCTATTGCAACAAGGATCATGATGATGGTGTTGAAGACTGTAAATACTCTGTATCCAGTTGAATCCTTGATCTTATTCTTAGGATTATGGATATGGATCTCATCCAGTTTGAGTTTTGTTTTTTCTGATTCACTCATATCCGTACTCCTTACCAAAGACTCGTATTCGCGACTCTGCGCGAGACAAAATTCGCAACAGTCAGAAGGATAAGATTTATAACGCCTTCGAACATACCGACTGCCGTAGCAAAGTTGATGCTTCCGGATTCAATACCCATTCTGAAAACGTAAGTGGAAACGATATCACTTGTCTCATATGTGAGAGGGCTGTAGAGAAGGTAGACTTTCTCGAAAGCTCCGCCGGAACCTACAAGGCCGCCGATATCAAGGATAAGGAGCGTAGCGATCGTAGGTAAGATGCAGGGTATTGTAACGTGCATTACCTGCTGGAAATGATTAGCGCCGTCAACAGTTGCAGCTTCATAGAGCGAAGGGTTAATGCCGGACATGGCCGCAAGATAAAGTATCGTACCCCAGCCGAGGCTCTGCCATACACCTGATGCAACAAATATAGTTCTGAACCATTCTGCAAGGGAGATGAAGCTTATCTTCTCTCCGCCGAGTCTTGCGATAACGTCGTTGATCGGGCCGCTCGTCGAAAGAAGTTCCTTGATCATTCCGCATACGATTACCATTGAAATGAAGTGGGGAAGATAAGAAACAGTCTGAACGAATTTCTTCCAGTGAAGATTTCTGATCTCATTTAACAGCAATGCGAAGATAAGAGTTAACGGAAATCTGAAAAGAAGATAAAGACCGTTAAGGATAAGAGTATTGGAAAAAGCCTGCCAGAACGGCTTGCCTGTAATGAACTGCTTGAAATACTTTAAGGTAAGCGGACCTTCACCGAAGATGTTACCGCCGGAATTGTATTTTCTGAATGCGAGAATGTTTCCGAACATCGGAATATAACGGAAAATGATGTAATAGATTACCGGCAGAACAAACATGACGTAGAGCTGCCAATTGACACGGAAATCCTTACCGATCCTTTTTCCAAGTGTCAGTTTTGCAGGAGACCACTCATCCGGCTTTGCCAGCTGTTTTTGTTCTACTTTTTCACTCATTTTAGACTCACCCGATAACCCAATAGTCAAATTACAATTTGTTTCTGCTCTTGCATACTTGTATGTTAGTTGACTTGCATTGAGATTAGCACCCCTTTGACTATATGTCAAGATGTTACCCGTCTAGAATACCAGGATTTGTGCAATCGTTATAACTGTTTCCGCCATTTTCTGCTGTCTGACATTCTAGTTTGCAATTGATTGCTTTTTGACTTATACACTTTTATACTGACTTCTAAGGAAGCAATAACTCATGAAAAATTCTTTTGACCGCATCACAAACAGCTGGCTCTACAAGGCCGGCAAAGCAGTAGGAGACGTTGTTATCATCTCTTTGTTTTTTGTGTTGTTCTGTCTTCCCGTAGTAACGATCGGTGTCTCCATCTCCGCTTTGTATTACACGGTTTACCGGAAGTACACCAAGAAGTCAGATGATATTTCTAAAGACTTTTTCAGAGCAGTCAGATCCAATCTTAAGAACGGCATCATAATTCACATAATCTATTCTCTTTATTCTGCTATCGTGGGATTCAACATCTATTTCGCT
>JAILQX010000002.1 GCA_024698705.1 Lachnospiraceae bacterium | reverse complement strand
TCACAGTCCTTTTTCAGTATCCGGTACGCCAGCAGACGTTTGCCGAAATAAAACGCAAAACTAACCAGAAGGATCATGATGCAAAAACAGATCACGCCGGCCGTCTCCTTTGCTGTTCACGGTGACAGGCACCACTGTTTTTGAATGGAACGGTGACCGTTTCCGCAGATGGGCTTCCCAGATAGGACAGTATACCGGCGAAGTGATCAACGCAATACTTACCTCCCAGAGGGTAGAGCAACAGTCATACCGCGGCTGCATGGGTGTTCTTATATGACACTTTTCTTTGGGCTTAGACGGGGAGAGGTGTTAGGGTTACGTTGGTCGTCGGTCGATCTTAATAGGAAAATAATGATCATTAATCATACAGTGACAAAAGGCACAGCAATTAACAGAACAAATACTACAAAGACGAAATCAAGTACCAGGGATTATCCTTTAACAGATGAACAGGTTGATATGTTCAAGAAACTTAAAGAAAGAGAGAATGTAAATCGGACCATGTTTGGAAACGGGTACTTTGACAGCGATTATATCTTTAAACATGCTGATGGAAGTTTGTTTTATCCGGATTATTTAACAAAAGGCTTTTCTAAGATCATTAAGGAAAATCCAGATTTACCCCAATATATTACTCTGCATGGCCTCCGAATATCTTGTATATCTATACTTGTTCACGCTGGGTTCGATATTAAAAGTATTCAGAAGTGGGTAGGACATAAAGATCTCAATACAACATTGAAAATATATGCAAAGGTAAAAGACAAAGAATCAAAACAGGAAATACTGGAAGGTATGAATGCATTGATTCATTCGAAACAGTACGATTTGACAAATTAAATACTTAAGGAGTACTATTTTTTCTATATAAAATCCGTTTAAGTTAGAACAAAGTTAGAACTAGAGCAAAAAAATAAGAGTCCCAAATCTCTGGAACCCTTGATTTTACGGCATCGGGGTGACGTGATTCGAACACGCGACCTCTACGTCCCGAACGTAGCGCTCTACCAAGCTGAGCCACACCCCGATCTGATCGGATTTTACTGTAAATACAATCAGCAAAAAGTATTCTATAATATTTCACTATAAAAAGCAATAAAAAAAATTTCATAAAAATATAAAAAAATATCTTGCATAATCAAAAATAAAGTGATACACTCTGTTTCAGAATATGTTTGGTAGGCAAAGCAACTGAAAAGTTGTGACGCAAAGCTATAGGGCCTCGATATTGTGGCAGCCAGTTGCGAGAATTAAAACTTCGGCAACGTGGGCGCCGGGGTTATTTTTTTATCAAACACTTTCTTAAAATCGTTAGTTCCACCTTCATTCCTTCAATAGTGCCCACTACTCATTCACCTGAGTGGTGGGCACCTTCATTATATGTGCCATTCCGAAGGAATGGCATGTAGCCGGAGCCCTTTTGCCGAAGGCAAAACTATAAATGGGCGACGGTTCCCGTAATTCCGAAGGAACAGCATGTAGCCGGAGCCCTTTTGCCGAAGGTTCCCAAAGGGAGTATATTATGACAAACACAAAAAAGTATTTTATTATTTCAGCCATTCTTTTTGTGGCATTTATCATCATGACTTATCTTGCGGCGACATATGACGTGCAGGCAATAGGTCCGCAGGGAAGCAAGGTCGGCTTTGCCGCCATAAACGGGCCGATAGCACAGAAGCTGCCATACAATGATCTCGCTTATACCTTAAGTGAGGTCCTGGGATATCTTGCGATCTCCACGGTATGTATTTTCGGGTTGTTCGGAGTAATGCAGTTATTTATCAGGAAGGGTTTCAAGAAGGTCGACAAGGATCTGTACGCACTTTTGGGACTCTATGTTCTCGTGCTTATCATTTATATCATTTTTGAAAAGTTGATCATCAACTACAGACCGGTCATACTTGAGGAAGGTCTGGAAGCATCTTATCCTTCATCACATACTATGTTGTCGGTAGCATTTGTAAGTGCGGCATTTCAGCAGTTTTCAGTAAGATTGAAAAAGAGGAGCACCAGAAATACCGTTTTGGTGTTATGTGCCATAGATGGTGTGGCCATGGTGATCTGTCGAATACTGGCGGGAGTCCACTGGTTTACGGATATCATCGCCGGTGTACTTGTGGCAGCAGCTTGCTTTATGTTGTATCTGGGAGTTTTCAAGACAATACATAACGGAAACAAAAAAGAAGAGTAAATAAAAACACCGACCCCACGGCTCGCAGTCCGCAAAATCAGTGCCTCGTATGCGCGATCAGGGGCTCGAACCCTGGACACCCTGATTAAGAGTCAGGTGCTCTACCAACTGAGCTAATCGCGCGTTTATTGGTTTTTTAGGTGCTAAATGCCGTTATTTGCGGCACAAATGGTATTATAGTATAATAACTCTTTGTTTGCAAGAATTTTTTATTATTTTTTGAAAGTTTTTTGAAAACTGCGTAAAAAGGCGGTTTTACAGGGGGATAACCCATGATATTTGAGACTCATGCCCACTATGATGATGAGGCATATGACAATGACAGGGAAGAGCTGCTTGCTTCCATGAAAAAAAACGGGATCGGCCATATCATAAATGTATGCGCCACATTTGATTCGGTAGAGAAGTCGATAGCTCTTACGCAAAAATATGATCTTATGTACAGTGCGATCGGTATCCATCCGGATGATATCGAGCAATTTGATGATGATAAGCTTGGGTGGCTGGAAGAACGGGCGAAAGATGAGAAATGTGTTGCTGTCGGGGAGATCGGACTGGACTATCATTACCCCGAACCGGGACGGGAGCTGCAGAAGGAATGGTTTGAAAAACAGCTTTTCATGGCGAAAAGACTGGACAAGCCGGTAATCATTCATTCCAGGGATGCTGCCGAGGACACAATGAAGATACTTTTAAGCAAGCCCATGGAAGGGATCAGGGGTGTAATGCATTGCTACTCCTATTCCGTGGAAACGGCTAAAGAGCTCATGAAGCGGGATTTCATGTTCGGGATCGGCGGAGTGGTTACGTTCAAAAATGCGAGAAAGCTGGTTGAAGCCGTAGAATATCTGCCTATGGACAGGCTGCTTTTAGAGACGGACTCGCCGTATCTTGCGCCGACACCACACAGAGGAGAGAGAAATTCTTCACTTTATATCCCTCTTATAGCGGAAAAGATCGCTGAGATCAAAGGAATCACCGCCAAAGAGGTCATAGCGGTCACGGAAGAAAATGCATCAAAACTTTTCGGAGTGGCTTTATAAGAAGCTGATCCACAGGGACAGCGCGTTACGGAGGATCTTATGGCAAAGTTTGTTCCTGCCAATACAGCACAGATATTAAAAAAATACGATTTTACGTTTCAGAAGAAATTCGGTCAGAATTTCCTTACGGATACGGGCATATTGGAGAAAATAGTAGACGAATCCGAAGTTGGAGCGGATGACTGTGTTTTGGAAATAGGACCCGGAATGGGTACCATGACCCAATATCTTGCGGAAAGAGCCGGAAAGGTGATAGCCGTTGAGATCGATAAAAAGCTGATACCGATATTGCATGATATACTGGCGGATTATGATAATGTAGAGATCATAAACGAGGACATACTCAAGCTGGATATAGATGAACTTTGCGATCGATACAACAACGGCAGACCGTTAAAGGTTGTCGCCAACCTGCCTTACTACATCACGACACCCATAATAATGGGATTGTTCGAAAGCCATGTTCCGCTCAAAAGCATTACGATACTTGTTCAGAAAGAGGTGGCTGAACGTATGCAGCAGGGACCGGGCTCCAAGGATTACGGTGCTCTTTCACTCGCTGTGCAGTATTATGCGAAGCCCGAGATCGTGGCACATGTACCGCCGGAGTGCTTTATCCCGCGCCCGAATGTGGGCAGTGCGGTCATAAAACTGGTGAGATATGATAAGCCGCCCGTGGATACGAAGGATGAAAAATACATGTTTAAGCTCATAAGAGCTTCATTTAATCAAAGAAGAAAAACGCTTGCCAACGGTCTCGCCAATGCGGGGATCGGGATTAAGAGAGAGGATGTAACGGAAGCGCTCGGTAAGATGGGTTTGTCGGAGACCATAAGAGGAGAGGCTCTGACACTTGAACAATTTGCGATGCTTGGAAATATCCTGGCTCCCAATAACGATATAGGTGATAAAAATGAATGACAGACTGACAAGATCTGATATAGAAAAGATGGAACAGGAAATAGAGCACAGAAAGCTGGTGCTCAGGCCGCAGCTTCTTGTGGATGTGAAGGATGCGAGAGCTCACGGCGATCTGAGTGAAAATTTCGAATATAAAGCTGCAAAAAAGGCTAAGAATCAGAATGAAAGCCGTATCAGATATCTCGAAAAGATGATCAAGACCGCCAGGGTGATCGAGGACACTTCAAAGGATGATGAGGTCGGTATCAATAATCAGGTTACGGTTTTATTTGAGGAAGATAAAGAAGAAGAGGTATATAAGATAGTAACTACTGTCAGAGGAGACTCCCTTCATAACCTTATAAGTATCGAATCGCCGCTTGGAAAAGCCCTGATGCATCACAAGGAAGGTGACAGGGTCGAGGTCAGAGTAAATGATGACTACAGTTATTATGTAAAAATACTCAAGATCGACAACAATAAGGATGATTCTGAGGACAGGATCAGGAGTTATTAGACAGAACGGTTTACATAAATACAATAAATAGTACCTTTATTTGAAAAAAACACAAGATATTGTGTTTTTTTCTGTTTTACCCTAAAGTATATTGTCATATGAGTCGATATAAACAATGAAGGAACTTGTAGTGTAAAGAAGACCATGCACTACGCAAGCCACACCTTCACGAAATGAACTTTTCATGATGTGGCAATACACACAATATACAAGGAGGTAGTTATATGACAGTGAGTGCAATCCAGAAAAATCGCAACGATCGTCAGAAGAACAACCGCTGGGTTAAACCGGTAGGCTCTGACAAAAACAGTAACAAGACAAATGCTGCGGAATGTTCGTATCAGCTACTTCAGCAGCAGGCAATAATGGCTTATCAGAGGTAAACAGACTTGAACATGCATAAATAAAAAAGGTTGCGTTGAGCAGCCTTTTTTTTTATACTTATCACGTTAAGAGACACCACAGACAGGTAAGTGTTATGAGAACGATAGATGTAAAAGAGATAACGGATGCCATAAAAGAGATGTGTATTGAAGCCAATCATTTCCTGACGGATGATATGGCCGGCGCATTGTGTAAGGCAAAGGATACCGAGGAAGCACCTCTTGGCAGGATGATACTTGAACAATTAAAGGAAAATCTGGATATTGCCGGACAGGACATGGTCCCGATCTGCCAGGATACGGGGATGGCTGTTGTATTTGCCGAGATCGGACAGGATGTTCATATCGAAGGCGGCAGTCTGGAGGATGCGATCAACGAAGGCGTAAGACAGGGCTATACGGAAGGGTTTTTAAGAAAATCCGTTGTAAATGATCCGTTGCTCAGGGTCAATACAAAGGATAATACGCCGGCAGTGATCCATTATGACATAAAGCCCGGAGATAAGATAAAGCTCACAGTCACGCCAAAGGGCTTCGGAAGTGAAAATATGAGCAAGATATATATGCTCAAGCCCGCGGACGGGGAGGAAGGCGTGGTAAATGCGATCCTTTCCGCGGTAAAGGACGCGGGTCCCAACGCCTGTCCACCGATGGTCCTTGGAGTCGGTATCGGCGGAACATTTGAAAAATGCGCATTGCTCGCCAAGCAGGCACTCCTGAGGGAAGCGGGTGCTCATTCCGATATAGAATGGGTCAGACGTATGGAAGAGGAAGTGCTGGAAAAGATCAACAATACCGGTATAGGACCGGGCGGTCTTGGCGGGACCACAACGGCATTGGCCGTCAATATCAATACATACCCGACACATATCGCGGGCTTACCCGTTGCTGTAAATATCTGCTGTCATGTGAACAGGCATGCTGTAAGAGAATTGTGATCATACCGAGCGGAGGCTGTATGGAACATCATATAAAAGCTCCTTTGTTGAAAGAGGACATAGACAATTTAAAAGCCGGAGACATGGTATATATCACCGGAACCATATATGTGGCAAGGGATGCCGCACACAAAAGGATGGATGAGCTCCTTAAAGCCGGTAAGGAATTGCCGATGGATCTGAAGGACAATATCATTTACTATATGGGACCTTCTCCCGCAAGAGACGGCAGAGTCATAGGGTCAGCCGGACCCACAACGGCAAGCAGGATGGATAAGTACACCCCGCAGCTTCTGGATCTGGGCCTCAAGGGCATGATAGGAAAAGGCAAAAGATCGCCCGAGGTAAAAGAAGCGATCATAAGAAACGGCTGTGTTTATTTTGCGGCGGTGGGCGGTGCAGGAGCCATTTTGTCGAAGGCTATAAAGAAGAGTGAGATCGTGGCATACGAGGATCTGGGAGCCGAAGCGATACTCAGACTTGAGGTGGAAGAATTCCCAGTGATCGTCGTTATAGACAAGACCGGTGAGGATCTGTATATAACGGCAGCAGAAAAATATGCCAAATAAAGATTTTTCTGATAGAATTATAAAATAAGGCAGTTGTTATTATCAGGGGATCCAAAAGCGGGAATTCGATCAAAGGCGAAAATGATAAAATTTATAAAAAAACATTTATACGTATCAGTGGCGATAATCATAGGGATAGCGGCTGCGTTCATAGCCGTTGTCAATCCTTTTTATGCCACTGATTTTTATATTACGGACAAATTATATACGAAGTTTACAGGGACGAGTGATGACATCATAATCGTAGGTGTTGATGAGGAAACGCTCGGTGAATACGGCAATTTTAACCTCTGGTCAAGGGAAAAGACAGCTGAATTGCTGGAATACATGAGCGAGGACGAGGTTAATATGCCAAAGGCGGTCGGTCTGGATTTCCTGTTTGTGGACGAATACGACAGCAAAGCGGACGAGAGGCTTGCCGAAGTCGTAGCGGATTATGACGGTCGGGTCATACTCGGGACGAATGTTGTATACAGAGGTGCGATCGTTACCGATCCAAACGGAAGGATGTACTATGATACCGAGAACATTTCCGATATCGAACTGCCGTATGACAGCCTTTTATCGGTGTGTGAAATTGGATTTACCAATGCCGAGATAGCCAAAGACGGCTGTGTAAGATATGCCAAGTATTCCGTAAAGGTACCGAAAGACCTCAGGGATATCTATCCGAAGCTAACGTCCGAAGAGCATGACAGTTTTGCAATGGCTTTGGTCAGAAAGGCCGCGCAGGCTGATGGAACGGACGTATATATCCCGAAGACCAATTCAAAAGGACAGTTCCAGTTCATATATTCCGGAGAGACCGGAGAGTTTTCGCATGTATCCATGCGGGCGGTTCTCGCGGGTGAAGTACCTCACGAAGCATTTAAGGACAAGATAGTCCTTGTCGGAGCGTATGCCCCCGGATTCACGGATTCCTATATGCCGGCCATAGACAAGGGCAACAGCATGTACGGAGTGGAGATCCACGCCAATATCATACAGGCGCTCATGCAGCATAAGACGATGTTGAATGTGAATCACGCTATACTTGCGCTTGTTACATTTGTACTTGTACTTGCCTTACTTCTTATTTCCAAAGATAAAAAGCTTTCATTGATACTTGTCGGATCGGCTGTCATTGCCTTTGTTTATCTGCTCGTATGCAGATCGCTGGCAAACGGCATTGCGGGCGGCAGGGTATATATGCCATGTCTGTATTTCCTGCTGTTTTTGGTGCTGGCAGATGCATATTTTATCATTGAGAAATATGTTATAGAAAGGATCAGACGTAAGGCAACCCTTGATGTCTTCAAGAAATATGTGGCACCTGAGGTTGTTGAGGAACTCTCCAAAAACGGTAATTTCGAGCTTAAACTAGGTGGTGAAAAGAGACCGGTTGCCGTATTGTTCGTGGACATAAGAGGATTTACACCCCTTTCCGAGGGCCTCAATCCCGAGGAAGTGGTCGCTATACTGAATGAATATCTTGAACTGACGACAACATCCATTTTAAGACATAAGGGTACACTTGATAAATTCATAGGTGATGCCACGATGGCTGTATTCAATGCACCGTTCGATCTGGATGATTATATATACGAGGCGGTGGCAGCAGCGTGGGATATAAAATCGGGTTCAAAGGAACTTGGCGAGAGACTGTTTGAGAAATTCGGCAAGAAGGTCGGCTTCGGCGTTGGTGTCAACTGCGGTGAAGCGGTTGTTGGCAACATAGGCTGTTCTTTCAGAATGGACTATACGGCCATAGGAGATACCGTCAATACGGCGGCAAGACTTGAAAGCAATGCAAAAGCGGAGCAGATCCTCATAAGCGAATCCGTATATAAAGTGCTCAAAGACAGGATAGAAGCAACACCCATAGGCGAGATCCCTCTTAAAGGCAAGAGCAACAAGATAATGGTTTACAGCGTTGAAAGCATATCAGGGAAGGAAGAAGTAAATGAAGTGTGATTGGACGATTATCCCCAATATTGACGAGATAGAGGGATTTCTGGAGTTGGCAGACCGATACGGGGCTGCATTTGAATACAATGAATTTTTTGAACCAAAGATCTATGAGGACAAAGACGAAACTCGAAGGGTGATCGAATTTTACAAGAGTCTCGACAGAGACAGGAGCAGGGATACATTGCACGGGGTATTTTATGATATTTCCGCAATGAGCAATGACAGCTATATCAGGGATTACAGCCGGAAGCGTATGGAAGAGTCGTTGGATATAGCGGATGAACTGGACTGCAAGGGAGTTGTATTTCACACAGGACTCGTAGCAGGACTCAATATGGAAGCATATCTGTCAAACTGGTTGACCGGCATGATCCCTTATCTTAAGTCACTGGCAGAAAAGCATAAAAATCTGCAGATATATATTGAAAATACATTTGAATACGGACCGGATGTGTTTGTAAGGCTCATGGAGAGCATGAGGGATACGCCAAACGTGAAGCTGTGTCTGGATTACGCGCATGCCACACTTACCCGCACCGACACGACAGAGTGGTTTGAGGCATTCAGACCGTATCTGGGACATATCCACATCAATGACAACGATCTGAAGGCGGATCTTCATCTTGCTGTCGGAGACGGAAAGATAGATTATGGTATCTTTAAGAGCCTGATGGACAAAGAACCCGTGAACGCAAGGGTGCTGGTCGAAGTCAACGGCCTTGGAAAAGCGGCGGTTTCATTGCAGCATTTGACCAAATTATAGTACACAAAGGCTATATTAAAAGGGGAAATGATATATGGAGTATGATCACGAATTACAGGCAATACTGGATATAACCATCGCACTCTCGGCGGAAAGCGACCACAATAAGCTTTTTAACATGATATTGACCAAAAGCATGGAGATAAGCAACTGTGATGCCGGAACACTGTATTTGCTAAAGGATAACAAGCTCGAATTCAGGATAATGAAAACATTGTCGATGAATTATGACAGAGGAAGTGACGGAAGCCCGATAGACATACCGCCCGTTGAGCTGAGAGAGGACCATGTCTGCGCATATTCAGTTATACACAAGGAATCCCTCAACATAGAAGACGTCTATGATGAAAATGACAGATTTGATTTTTCGGGACCCAGGCGATACGACAGCATGACCGGTTTCCACACTCAGTCCATGATAACCATACCGTTGATAAACAGTGAAGGTGCGGCACTCGGCGTATTGCAGTTAATCAATGCGATGGACAAAGACGGTAAGGTCATACCCTTTGATAAAAGCCTTGAACAGATAATATATGCATTTGCATCTCAGGCTGCGATCACGATAACCAATATGCGTTATCAACAGGAACTGATCGATCAGATGTGGTCATTTGCGGAAGCGCTTGCAACGGCGATTGACGAAAGAACACCCTACAATACCACGCATACAAGACAGGTGGCGAAGTATTGCGGAATGCTGGCGGACCATTTCAATAAGCTTTATGAGGAAGGGCAGGAAAAAGAGTATTTCAGCGTAAACAGAAAAGAACAACTCGTAATGGGCGCTTTGCTGCATGACATAGGCAAACTGGTCACACCGCTTGAGGTCATGAACAAAGCCACAAGGCTCAACGGAAGGGAAAATGATATACATACAAGGCTGGAGCTCATAAAACTCTATGCCAAGGTTGATCTGCTGGAGGGCAGGATCGATGCGGGGCAATATGAGGAAATGATACACAAGGCCGACACGGCATATGAGATGGCGCTCAATGTCAATGCAAAAGGATTTCTTGATGACGAGACATACGAATCCCTTAAAGAAATGCTTTCCTATGAATATGTGCATGAAGGGAAGACCTATCCGTTCTTCACGGAAGAAGAGAAGGAGTGCCTGAGCGTCAGAAAGGGAACGCTTACGGCCGAAGAACGTAAGATCATGGAAAATCATGTGGTCGTTACCAGCAAGATCCTTGATAAAGTACACTTCGGATCATACTTTAAGAATACACCGACCTGGGCGGGACAGCATCATGAATGTCTGGACGGCAGCGGTTATCCCAATCACAAAAAAGGGGATGAGCTCGAGACCGATGCAAGGATGATAGCTGTTGCTGATATATGCGATGCTCTTCTGGCTACCGACAGGCCTTACAAAAAGCCGATACCGAAGGACAAAGCGTTTGACATAATGAGAGATATGGCAGATAATGGTAAAATCGATAAAAAAATAGTCGGATATATGGCAGAATGTCTTGATGCATAACAGGAGGAGAATCATGGAATCAGCTTCTTTTCTTAAGACAACAAAGGGTAAAGTAATAGTGATCGCCGGTGTTGTGGTGATCGTTGCGATATTGATATTTGTTCTGACGCGCGGAGACGGATACAGAAGTATTTCCGTTGAGCAGACAAAGGGAGATGTCAATATAACCGGTGAGAAGAATAACGGACCGGCTTATGTCGGACAGCATCTTTACAGCGGAGACGATGTAACGGTTGGTGAGATTTCCCAGCTGACGATGTGCATGGACAATGACAAATACGTATATGCCGATGCCGACACACATTTCTCATTGCAGGCATCCGGAGCAAAGGAAGACAGTAAGATAAAAATACTTCTTGATGCAGGTTCCGAACTTAACGAGCTTAAAAGCAAGCTAGGAGAAAACGATACCTACGAGGTCGATACTCCCAATTCCACGATGTCGGTAAGAGGAACGACATTCCGTGTAACCGTATATAACGCTAAAGACGGAACGATATATACTCTTATCGAGGTTACCGAGGGTCAGGTTCTGGTCCGCCTCAAGAATACCAAGGGTGAATATAACGGTGAAGAGAAGCTGCTCGGCCCCGGAGAAAGTGCTCTAGTAAGAGGCAATGCCGACTTCTCTGAATTTGTAACAAGCGATTCCCTGGATCCCGATGACATTATATCGGGTGAGATAGAACAATCCGATGTACTTGTGCTTTCATATGATACCCTTCCGGCGGACGGAATGGAAAGACTTATAGAGCTTCTTGAGAAAAGCGGGATAGTATCGGAGGAAGGCGGCTCAGGTGAAGATACGGATAATGCTGAGGATGGAGACAACGCCGGAAATGCCGTAACACCTACACCTGAAACAACCGATACTACTGAAGAAGACAATACAGCCTCTGTTACGCCTACAGTAGCAGCTACAAAGCATGTTCATCAGGCCGGAGACTGGGTTACAACAGTTGCAGCGGGCTGCGAGACTCCCGGAAGCATGGAACAGAAGTGTACTGAATGCGGGGAAGTTATGGGTACCAAGGAGATACCTGCGAAGGGACATGTACCCGGAGAATGGGTAACGGTAAGTTCTGCCGAATGTGAATCAAGCGGTTACAAGCAGCAGTCGTGTACCGTCTGCGGAAAGGCATTGGCCACAGAGAATATACCCGCAACCGGACACAGTTTCAGCGAATGGGCTACCACGGATCCCACATGTACAACTGACGGCAGCAGAACCAGAACCTGCAGCCTTTGCAGCAGTTCGGAAACAGAAACAATACCTGCACTGGGACATGATTACGAGTCGACATATCAATCAACCAATACGCATTATATTTACACATATACATGTCGTCGTTGTGGAGATACCTACACGGAGTCTATCCCTATAATATAAAAGCTTGAATGAAAAGATTTAAGAGTCTTACGATATGCCTGATAACAATATTTATATTTGCATCCTGCTCTTTGACGAGGGATGATCTGCCCGAGGAACCGGACAAGGAGACGGTTACCGAGGATGAGGAGAATTCCGTTTCCAAAAAGGATAAAGATAAGGACGAAAAGCACAAAAAGAAAAAGGCAGAATTGTCTGATGATCTGAATGATTATACCTTTGGTCTCTGCGGTGATGTCTATTCACTACCGACAACGCTCGATGTATTTGAGGAAAGGGGCTGGGAGGTCAAAGAATCATTTGACATGCCCGAATACGTAAAAGGCGACGATTATGAGCTTGTGTATCTGACCAGGGGCGATGATCAGATCATAGTTTACATGGTCAACAAATCGGGCGATATCAGGAAGACGGAAGAGTGTAAGGTCGGTGGTATTTGCGTTTACGATCATGATCTGGAGGACGCGAATGATTTCAGGATAGCCCGTAAGATAACTCTGAATTCGACAGCGGAGGATATCATAAATGCATTTGGTGAGCCGGATCAGAGCATGGTCACCGAAACATCCACATTTTACAGATATGGTGAAAGTGCTGAGAATTACACGACCATAGACATATATACAGATATTGTCGATTCTGCTTCAAAAAAGATAGAGATCTGGAATATCGTTAAGGAGGACAGTGACAGGACAAAGACCGGCGAAGAAGTTCCGGAGTATCTGTCAAAGTATACGGCTCCCGATGAAATGGGAGACATCACGGAACCCATTGTGGAGATCGATGGAAAGCTCTATTCCATCCCGTGCCCCGTAAAGGAATTAATTGATGACGGGTGGAAGATCGTGATGAGCAACGGCTCGGTTCCGGCAAAAAACACCTCAAATATCGACATGGAAAAAGACGGTAAAACCCTGACGCTGGAGATCTACAATGATGCCGAGTATCAGACAACTGAGGAGAACTGTGTCGTAACGATGCTGATGGTAATGAATATCGGTGAGGATTTTCCGGTTGCCGACATAAGATTTGCCAATGATATCAGTATTGAAACCGAGTGGAGTGAAGACGTGGATGCTTTTCTGAAGGATTCGGGATTCACGTGTGATGAATTTGATACAACCATCACGTATTCGTATTATACGAGCCACATTGATACATATGTGACTATCGATTTTGATGTTAAAAGTGGGAAGTGCGAATATATCTTCTTAAGTAATAAGGATATACAATACAATTAAACCCACAGTGCAATATAAATACCTGTATACATTTCAATTAAATACCTTCAATATAATTGACTTTTTAAAAATGTCTAGGTATAATAGCAATTGCGCTGTGGCGTGTAAACAAAATATTGGTAGTGACGATAATTCAGATATTACCTGCAGATCATTATCCGATCCGGTAACGGCAAGGATGTGACATGGAGAAATACTCAAGAGGCTGAAGAGGCGCCCCTGCTAAGGGTGTAGGTCGTTAACGCGGCGCGAGGGTTCAAATCCCTCTTTCTCCGTCAAACTATCAGGGAAGTGCATATGCACTTCCTTATTTTGTTGTCTTATGGAGTACTGCAAAGAGATAATCGTAACGGGTGTACAATTCCTGTACGCCATTTTCAAGGATATAATAATGTCTGACATAGGGGATCAGCAGGCACAAGAATAAAAGAGTCATGACCAGTACCGGTATCTGCTGAACAAACATGGATGCCACTATCCCGCTTATCGTAAATATGGCAAATGCCAGAGTGACCATCAGATGGATCAGTCTTTCATGCTGAAAGAAAGCTATCTGTATCATCAGATCCTCGTATGCGACTTTGCATTCTTCATCGGTATGCGATACCGAAGTAAATCTTTTCATGTAATCAAGATAGTTGCGTAATCTCTTTTCCATATTACGGCCTTTCTGTCGTTATCACCGGCGATCATCACCCGCACTCCATCTGCAGCTCGGTATAATGTCAGTCTGTTAACAGATGACGGATCATCATACAAGGATTATACCATTATATATAGAAGAAACACAATATATTGTGGTTTGTCACAGGGCATGACACAATGCCGAAAAACCTGTAAAAATAAAGGGAAATGAGCATTGACAATCAAAAAAACGTAATGATATAATAAAATTCCACCGCGTAAAAGTGGTGGTGTTTTTTCGCGCAAAGATATAAGAACTTTTTGGAAAAGAATTTTGATCAAAAAGTATTGACTTGCCAATATGCTCGTGATATTATATCAGAGTTGCGTCGAAAGACGAAACAAATGCTATCCTTAACAGGATAAGATATGTACTTTGACAAATAAACAGCAATGCAACCCTGAAAATTCTTAAAATAAGGTTATGTTTAGACCATGAAGAAAATTCAGAACAAACAAAGTAAATTTTTGGAAAGCTAACGTTTTCTGAAACAGGATTTAAAGAACCCTCGCCCATTAAAAGTTCACCTACGGTGAAGGGGCTCGGGCTACATCATATCCCTAACGGGATATGACAAGAAAGAACCCTCGCCCATTGAAAGATTTGCCTACGGCAAACAGGGCTCGGGCAATGTCGTGTTCCGAAGGAACATGACGATCATACCCTTTAGGGGATGACAAGAATTAACTAGAGAGTTTGATCCTGGCTCAGGATGAACGCTGGCGGCGTGCTTAACACATGCAAGTCGAACGAAGCACTTTTCCCGAAGAAGCAGAGAGCTTGCTCAAAGCGGATTCATTTAAAGTGACTTAGTGGCGGACGGGTGAGTAACGCGTGGGTAACCTGCCATATACCGGGGGACAACAGTTAGAAATGACTGCTAATACCGCATAAGCGCACAGGATGGCATCATCCGGTGTGAAAAACTCCGGTGGTATATGATGGACCCGCGTCTGATTAGCTAGTTGGTGAGGTAACGGCCCACCAAGGCGACGATCAGTAGCCGGCCTGAGAGGGTGAACGGCCACATTGGGACTGAGACACGGCCCAAACTCCTACGGGAGGCAGCAGTGGGGAATATTGCACAATGGGGGGAACCCTGATGCAGCGACGCCGCGTGGAGGAAGAAGTATTTCGGTATGTAAAGCCCTATCAGCAGGGACGATAATGACGGTACCTGACTAAGAAGCCCCGGCTAACTACGGGCCAGCAGCCGCGGTAATACGTAGGGGGCAAGCGTTATCCGGATTTACTGGGTGTAAAGGGAGCGTAGGCGGCGGTGCAAGTCAGCAGTGAAAACCCGGGGCCCAACTCCGGGCATGCTGTTGAAACTGCATTGCTTGATTCCGGGAGGGGTAAGCGGAATTCCTGGTGTAGCGGTGAAATGCGTAGATATCAGGAGGAACACCGGTGGCGAAGGCGGTTTACTGGACAACAACTGACGCTGAGACACGAAAGCGTGGGGAGCAAACAGGATTAGATACCCTGGTAGTCCACGCTGTAAACGATGAATACTAGGTGTGGGTTCCGTAGGGGATCCGTGCCGCAGTTAACACAATAAGTATTCCACCTGGGGAGTACGGCCGCAAGGTTGAAACTCAAAGGAATTGACGGGAGCCCGCACAAGCAGTGGAGTATGTGGTTTAATTCGACGCAACGCGAAGAACCTTACCGGAGCTTG
>JAILQX010000048.1 GCA_024698705.1 Lachnospiraceae bacterium | reverse complement strand
GCAAATGGAGGAAAAGGCCGGTAATATCATAGGCGAACTCGAAAAGACCATTCCCGAAATAATCAGAAACAGAGATAATGCTGTTAATATAGTTGATATCAGTAAACGAAATCTTGAAGAAGCGATCGCCGAGACAAAGGTTATAGAAGAGATAGTCGGTGTGGCTACCACTATCATGGGAATCGCAAATCAAACAAATCTGCTGGCACTAAACGCTGCCATAGAGGCCGCAAGAGCAGGTGATTCAGGAAAAGGTTTTGCAGTTGTAGCGGATGAGATCAGCAACCTGTCTTCCAATACGAGCAGTGAGATAGGTAAGGTAAATACGCTTACCGAGCGTGTCATGAACAGCGTAAAGAAGCTGGCGGATGAGAGTTCTCATATGCTGGAGTTTGTCAGCACGGATGTTGTAAGAGATTATGATACATTGACTTCCCTTGCAAATAATTATAAAACGGATGCTGCTTATTATGCACAATCCAGCTCAACAATAGGAAACAGCTCTCAGCAACTGTCTAAATCCGTTCATACCATAAATGAGCTCTTAGAGAGCCTGAATGATTCCCAGCAGGAGCTTAACAACGCTATAGAGACCGTTAACGGAAATGTTCAGAATATAACGGCTGATTCGGTTGATACTGCAAAAGAAGTTGAGAAAGTAATGGAAAGAGTTGATCGATTGCAGCAAACAGTCGGTAAATTTCATCTTGACTAAACGATGAGGACAGTGAGAATAATCCATGAATGCGGTTAATATTATTTTCATATGCATAGGTGCTTTTATAATGGTCACTAACATAATCAGATATGTTAGGTTTCTTCACACGACCAGAGATGTTTTATCCGGGGGAAAGACCAGAGACCGGATATGGAAATACAGTGCACTGTATCTGTTGATATTTTTTCTGATAGGATACCTGTTTATAGCATTTTCTTCAAAGCCTGATTTTATGATGGCGATGATACTCTTTGGAGGAAGTATATTTGTTGCCATAGTTCTGACTTTGATGTTTGTATTATTACAAACCGCGAAGGAACGAAGCATAGATATCGCGGAAGTACTTGTAGGTGTCATCGATGCCAGAGACTCCAATCTCAACGGCCACAGCAGACATGTGCAAAAATTGACGATGTTATTTTGGGAGCATCTGCCTTCAAATATGAAAAAGGATATCAATCCCGTCAGTCTGGAATATGCAGCTTTGATGCATGATGTAGGGAAACTTGGTGTCCCGGAGGCTATACTTAACAAGCCGGCAAAGCTGACTGATGAAGAATGGGATGTGATGAGACGGCATCCGGAAATCGGAGTAAAGATTCTCAGTCCGTTAAAGAGCTTCAGTGGTATCTCCGATTGGATCTTATATCACCACGAAAGAATAGACGGAAATGGTTATTATCGTCTTACAAAAAATGAGATTCCTTTTGTAAGTCGCTTATTGGCAATAGCTGATACCTATTCAGCCATAACGATGAGACGTTCATATAAAGAACCCAGGAGTCATGAAGAAGCCGTTAAGATCATATCAGAAGTAGCCGGGACTCAATTGGATTCGGAACTGGTGGAGATATTTCTGACTATTCCCGAGGAAGAGTTGCGAAAATGTATTCCGGAACAAATAAAGTATTGATTCGGATCGATCATGAAGAAATATAAATAATCTGTTAATTAATATTCACAGAATGATAAAAGTATGAACAAAATCAGTTTTACTATACTAGCGATCATTTCGGCTGCAGCTGTCATTGGCGCACTTTGGTATATCATAAATCCCAAATCCGTAAGGATGCTGAGTAAGAAAAATCCGTGTTTGGACAAAAGAGGCAATATGCGAGAGGCCACGGATCTTCAGATTCGTATGACAGGAGTGCTGCTCCTGATCATAATAATTATGTTTATGATAGGCTTGAGTTGTATAATACTATAATTCCGGAGTTTGTGAAAAAAGCCCGTAAAAAGCAATAGTACTGTATGAACAGGGTCTCCTAAGATAAAATAAAATCTTAAGGAGACCTTTTTATTTTCATGCACAAATAATTGATTCCGGAAAAAACTCCGGCAGATCCGTTAATTCATCAAGTGTAAATATCGTAGGATTTATATCCAAAACCTCATATGATCTCCTAAATTGTAGAATTCTACATTTTCAGTGATTACCATAATGAGATAAAAACACCCCAGGACAGTTGTCCTGAGGTGTAATAAGTCGTATTTGATTGTCCAAAGACGTAATTCGTTGTGAAACAATTCACCGGGGCACTCTCGTGCATAGCGCTCGAAAACGTGCCCATAAAACATCCAAAGGGATATTTTATCTCTTTGAGAACTGAGGAGCACGACGTGCACCTTTGAGACCGTACTTCTTTCTTTCCTTCATACGAGGATCTCTGGTAAGGTATCCAGCCTTCTTGAGAACAGGTCTGTTCTCCGCATCCTCTACGCAAAGTGCTCTTGCTATACCGTGACGGATAGCACCGGCCTGGCCTGTGTAACCGCCGCCCTTAACAGTAACGATCACATCATACTTGCCCTCAGCATCAAGTGCTACGAAAGGCTGCTTTACGATTGCC
>JAILQX010000044.1 GCA_024698705.1 Lachnospiraceae bacterium | reverse complement strand
ATCTCAGAGATTTTTTCGTAAGCTGCGTAAGCATTCTTTACCTCCTGAATCTCCTTCTGATCTCCTATAACCAAATGACCGTTTATGACATCCCTAACCTCGTTTAAAGAAAGAGAATTTGCTTCTATCTTTAGTGATGAGTGAATCGAGCGGATACGGTTGTTTCTTCGAAGATGCGGTTTAGATTCCAACTCTCTATGACTTGTAATCTTTCCAATTTTCTCAGAAATAGCTGATACCTGCTCCAGCATTTTTTCTGAAATTGTATAAGGTGGAATATAATTTCCCATATACTTGTCCACTCCATTTCATCTTGCTTGTTATCTTGCTTATTATCTTACATATTTCTTTCTTGAATGTCAATTCGTTGTATTCGTTTAAACCAAGATAATTATGTACCAATTTTATCATAATTCTTGACGTATTCATGGGATTAGGGATAGTCAAAACGAGCCGGACAACGGTAATCTTACCGCCATACAGCTCGTCAATTATCTTAGGATATCTCATTTACAGAAAACTTTCACACACTCTAGTTTGCAAACACTTCGATTCCGGTCCTGTTTTGGTATTAAGATCAGTTTTTAAAAAGATTGTCGAGTGTGTCAAATCTGCCTGCTTCCGAACGGATGGCTTCTTCATTGCCCACCACGCAGATATAACCGTCTTCAAGTATCGCTTTCATATATTTATCCAGTGCCCTGATGTCCTTAACGCGTGTTGCGAGGACCTCGTCTCTTTCTTTCCGGATATCATCCTGTGTCACTCCGGTCATATAAGCGCCAAGCGATCTTAAAGCCTTTGCGGCAGGTGTGAGCGGGTTATCCATTTCACTTATGGTCCCTATGATATACTGGGTCATCTCGCGTTCGTCGGCATCATAATCCTTAAGATAATCGATCACGCCCTTATATACATCCACGGTCTTTGCCAGATTCGGATCCCTGTAGGAAACCATGAAACCGTCACCGTTTCTGTTAAATGAGCTCATGCATCCGTAGGCACCATTCTTGACCCTCACGTTCATCCAGAGGTAATCGTAGCTCATCATAACTCTCAATACCCTGAGTGAGCCTGTATAAGGCAGACCCTTTGATGAAAAATTACCGCCACAGCATACATAATTGACCTGCGATGAACTCATGATGCCTTCATTCTTAACTGTCGGTACAGGTATGTATCGGTTGTTTATCTTCTCTCCCGCATCCAGCCCGTCGGCAAATTCCTTCGCACATTTCTCGAATACGGCATATTCTTCTTCATCACCGGCAAAGTCAAACATGAGATTTTTCCTTGTGAATAACTGCTTTACAAGCTTACCGAGCTTATCCATGCACTCCTGCTTGTACGCATCGTAATCACCTTCGACCTTTTCAACCATTCTGTAGGCGCCCATACCGCTTACTGCATCGGAAAGCACCGCGCCTTTACTGAAATACGTTCCGAGCCTTCCCACAGCCACCTGATGACCTGCTCCCATCATGGTTCCCTGTATATGTGATTTCATCTCGGCAAAGAGCTCGTAATTTCTCTTTTCATTATCAAGAACAGAGGTCTTTATCATTTCCTCAAGAAGTTCAAATGCAACCCTTATACCGCCCTTCAGCACCTTTGCCTTCCACTCGAAAGTGACCTTGATGTCATCCGGATCCTTTGAGTTGGTATAAGTGTTGCAGACAGGCATGATACCGCCGGTCTCGATATTGACCTTATTGAAAAGCTCACCGTATGTATAATGTGCCGTATCCACAAGTCCGAGCATGTTCTTAAGAAGACTCAGATAAGGGAAAAGTTCCGCGTCCACATTTCCCGCATCAAATATCAGCCTGATATAGTCGATGCCGTGTGTATCGACGGCGTGATAAAGCGCTGTATTTTCACCTATGCTTCTCTTCTCATTGTAAAGCAGTGCAGCTTCCTTCCTGATATCCGACAATTCCAGTACAGGGATGCACTTTAATGCTTCGGCATCATCCTCTTCATCCTGAAATGCCTTTAGTTCCGCTGTTTTCTTTACTATGTCATCGATCTCGGCATCGGTTAATGTAGCCTTGTATGCAGCAAGCTTATCAGCCAGTTTCTTATCTTCTTTGTCTACAAGCCCCACTTCGGGAACCACCACAACGATCGTCTTGTGATCATTATTCAGAAGAACTCTTTCCACCAGCTTTTCAAAGTAGTCCGTTTCTATCCTTTCACGAAGCTTTTTATATGTTTCTCCGGCTTCGATATGGATAAACGGCTTGCTGTCATCATAGAGCCAGCTGTCAAATGCCTGAAGTCCGTACATGAGTCCCGGAGGATAACTGCCGAAATCCGCCTCCCTGTATTTGAATTCAAATACATTTACCGCAGCCCTGAGCGCATTCTTGTCAAAGCCGTTCTTTACGATATCATTAAGCACTTCTTCTATGGTGCTAATGAATTCATCTTTTTTCTCTTCATCCGAATTCTTTGCGACGATCGAAAAATAAGGCTGTTTGATACCGTTGTCATAGAAGCTGTATATATCCTTACCTATATTTTTGTTAAGCATAGTCTGCTTTAGGATCGCTCCGGGCGCACTGCAAAGTGCATAATCTATCACCTGGAGCGCGATGTATTCTTCGGGATCCAGATTATTGCCCGTAACGGCATTGTAGCTTAAGTATGTATTGTTCTTTACCGGTTCGCTGTCTGTGATCGAATAAGCTTTTTTTATCTCTCTCGGAGCGTCAAATGCTTTTTGCAGACCCACTTCGGAATCAACCTCGATCTTCTCGAATCCGGAGAGGTATTTCTCGTCTATGAACGTAAGCTTCTCGGCCATGTCCATGTCACCGTAGAGATAGATATAGCTGTTTGACGGATGATAATAACGCTTATATGTATCTATATATGCCTCATAGGTGAGCTCAGGTATGCATTTGGGATCTCCGCCCGATTCGAAACCGTATGTGATGTCGGGAAAAAGAGAATTGAATATTTCCCTTTCAAGTACATCGTCCGGTGATGAAAATGCTCCCTTCATCTCATTGTATACGACACCGTTTATCGTGATATCGTCGTCCTTATCACTCATTTCATAGTGCCAGCCTTCCTGTCTGAAGGTCATGTCATTCTTCAGTATATTTGGATAAAATACCGCATCCAGATACACATGCATAAGGTTCTGAAAATCCTTATCATTGGTGCTGGCCACGGGATATACCGTTTTATCCGGATATGTCATGGCATTCAGAAAGGTATTGAGCGATCCCTTTGCAAGCTCAACAAACGGATCCTTCACAGGGAACTCCTTCGATCCGCATAAAACACTGTGCTCTAAGATATGCATTACGCCCGTGCTGTCATACGGTGTCGTCCTGAATCCTATGTAAAACACCTTATTGTCATCATCATTGCTTAACAGGACAACTCTGGCTCCTGTCTTTTTATGCCTCAAAAGCATCCCTTCGCTTTTCAGGTCTTCTATATATCTTTTTTCAATGATCTCATAGGCCTTAAGCCCTTCAACGTTCGAATTCTTCAATATATGTCCACCTTTCCGTATCAGTGTATTCCGAGCATATTCAACTTGTAAATATGCATCTCTTCAACAAATATCGTATTCATGTTTTCATGCAGGTATTCGTTACCCACTATCTCTTCTATCTTGTATTCCCTGTTCTTATATCCGCCCTTTTTCTCGTCAAATACGTATAAAGAAAAACCCGCCTTAAGTCTTTTGTATATCATATAAGACATATCTTCGGGTGTAATATAAAATATATGGTTTTCGATGGTCGTGTCAGCCGCAACTTCTTTGAGTATATACTGCGAAAGTATGGTCTTTAACTTAAACGGTACCTCATCCAGATCCATCATTTCCGCATACGACAGTTTCCCGCCGATATATACATTTGTTGCATCCTGAACGACATGCTTGTAATCTCTTTCAGCCATGTCCGTCTTATGATTCTTCCTTAATTTCTATGTCATCGATCTTCCTGCCGGAGAGTCTTATCGCATCCATTACGGCCTTTCTGGAAAGCTTCCCTTCGGCCACTATCTCGTCGACGGTCACCTTTCTTCCGAGCGCCTCGGCGAGTTCGCCTGCTTCATCTGCGACCTTATTGACTTTTTCCACCAGTTTCTCATCTATCTTTTTGCTGTCGGCTTCTTCTCCGAGCGCATCCTCCATGGCGTCCATTATCATCCCGGTAAGCATTCCCGGAACTTCTTCGGGCGCTTCGAGCGCACCGAGCATCTCAACCCCCATCGACAATGCAACATTTCCCTCGCCGATCAGATCATCTATGAACATTCCCTGAGAAGCATAGAGTTTGGCTATGTCTACCACATTGGGCAGCATGAGTTCTATAAGCCTGCTCTTGCCTGCTGTGTCTCCCGCCATCGCGGACATATATATAGCCTGTTTTTCGCCGTCCGTGTATGAAGGCAGTTCAAGCAGGCTGTCCATGTATGTGTTCAGATAATCAACTTCATCGTTACTCAGATAATCATCCGGATCGATCTTTGTATCCACTCCGATCTTCTTGGTCTTTAAGTAATCATACACAAGATCCATTCCGCTTTTTTCGAGTTTCAGTTCTTCAAACATCTGCTCAACCTGAGCGGTCGTGACCATACCGCCCTGACCGGCCGCAAGTTCTTTAAGTTCCTCTATTTTTTTTGCAAATAACAGTTCACGATCCATGATCTACCTCATTCCCCGATCTCTACTCAATATGCTTATGCGTAAAGAGATGGTCCTCACAATACTCATAATTACCGTTGCATTTTGAACAGAAACGGAATGACAGCTCCGGATTTGATACATTCGTCCTGCCGCAGATAGCACATTTGTGTTTGACCGGTTCGCTTTGCGCCTCACGCATCTTTGCGCGGAACTGTACCCTTTCCTGCTGTTGTCTTCTGCTTATTCCTATCCTCTTTCTTCCGGTGAAGAAAAAAATGATAAAGTTAAACAATGATGCCACGATCGGTATCGCAACAAATAAACCGCCCCCGATCATCGGTATCACCATCATGATCACATAGACTATTCCTAGTACTTTTACCTTGATGGGGAGTATGAACATGAGCATGACTTCCATCTCGGGAAATGTCGCCGCAAATGCAAGGAATATAGACATACACACATAATATGTCGAGAAGAATCCGCCTATGTTCGCATCCTGATAGCCGATAAATGAAAGTATACCGTACATCAGAAATGCACCGACCACAGTGTAAAACAGGCCGGAGAAGATATAAACATTATATCTGTAAGCGCCCCATACCTGTTCAAGCGTACGTCCGATGCTGTAATAAAAATAGAGTGAGATTAGGATCCAGAATATGTTATCCTGTCCTCCCGTACAAAGGACCCATGTGAACAGTCTCCATACCTGCCCCTTAAGTATCAGACCGGGCTCCAGCTGAAGCCAGTACACAAGCTTCTGCGTCGCCGGTATGATCTCCAGCGCATAGCCCACCGCAAATGTAATGAGCATATACAGCGACAGATTATGTATCGCATATTTCCCGTATTTTCTTTCTCTGTTGTCTTTACGTTCTATATTCAACCTGAAACTCCTTACACCGGAAATTCCGCATCCGGAATCTCGCAGAATCTGTTATATTCTTCGTCTATCCTGACGAATTTGTCCTGATCACCCGTTGTCGGATTATCCGGATGGAATTTGGCGGCATACTTATGATACAGTTTCTTGCCCTCTTCCTTATCTTCACACATCGCAAAGTATCGGAGATTGTTGCGTCTTGCAAATGCATGCTGTGCCGCAACCTTTCTCTCTTCATCCGTCATTTGTGCCGCACCTTCGGGCTTTGTATAAGTTTTGCCCGGTGTCCTTCCGTAGGTACCGCCGGGACTTGTCCGATAACCGCCCGCTGTACCGTTATCCTTTCTTGTATACGAATAACTGCTTTCGTCTTTAGAATGGCGCGAAGTGAACTGATGCTCATATACATTGGTATCCTTCGCTTCCATACGTTTTTTCCTGCTGGCAAATATCCACGCATACCTGGGATCGTGTGCTATCTTCCAGTTGTCAAATGCATCTATTATACCGTCATCATTGAGATCGTCAGCATAATATGACTCAAACAGTTTTCTGTAGATATTGTAATCCCTGTCGTATCTCTCGTATTCTCTTCCGCCCTTTACGACCCATATGATACAGAAAATTATCCAGGCGATAACATAGCCCCAAATGATCTCATAATGCGCATAGATGACCGCAAGCACTGAAAATATCACAAGGGATATAGTCACATAATACAAGCCTCTGGGTTTGATCAGCGATATTGCAAATATGAGCAAAGGAAGCAGTGCAAATACCGCTGCATATATCACGTCCGAGCTATCTATGATTTCCGCTAAATTAATACTCATTATCTGAATAGGATCCCCATGATATTTCTTCCGATGCTGGCACCCACGTTACCGCCGAGTTTCTTGCCGAATTTACCGAAGTTTGATCCCAGTGAATTGCCAATCTCCCTTCCGATCGTGCCTGTTGCGGTACTTGCAACGCTCTTGGCCGCTCTCTTGTAAGCCTTGCTTGTCGCATCGTCCTTCTTTGCGGTCTTCTTGCTTTCCTTGTCTTCCTTCGAGGACTTTCCTGTATGACTGGGATTGGGCTTCTTTATAAGGCTCTCTTTATCAGCATTCTTGCGTGCAAGTTCGGCCTCAAGTTCGGCTATACGCTTTTTGTCTTCACTGATCTCGGCATCCGCCGCTTCGACATTCGCAGCTTCCGCTTCGGCCTTGGCCTCTGCATTTGCCATGCCCGCCGTAACCGCATTGGTGAGCATCTCATAAGCGGATTCCCTGTCGTATGACTCATTAAATTTGCTGAACAAAGGATTGTTACGTATCATTTCCTCTCTTGTTGCATCATCGATTATGCCGTTAAAGCTCTGAGGCGGTAATATGCTGACCTTCTGTACGACCGTGGGAATACCGTGATCGTCAAGAACGGATACAAGTGCTTCGCCAACACCCAGCTGAGTGAGTACCTCAAATGTATCGAAATCCGGATTTGCCCTGAAGGATTCAGCTGCGATCTTTGCTCCCTTAAGTTCCTTGGGTGTATATGCACGAAGTGCATGCTGTATCTTATTGCTGAGCTGACCCAGTACTCCGTCCGGGATATCCTGAGGATTCTGAGTAATAAAATAAACTCCTATGCCCTTTGAACGTATGAGTTTGACGATCTGCTCGATCTTAGTGAGCAAAGTTTTGCTCGCGCTGTCGAAGAGCATATGTGCTTCATCAAAGAAGAATACCATCTTCGGCTTATTAAGATCGCCTGCCTCGGGCATGTCTTCGTATAATTCGGAAAGCATCCAGAGCATGAATGTCGAATACATATTGGGATTATTGATAAGCTTCTGGCAGTCAAGTATATTTATCCTTCCCCTGCCGTCGTATTCTACGGTTGAAAGGTCGGAAACCCTGATCGCGGGCTCCATGAAGAATTCCTCTCCGCCTTCGCTTTCAAGTGCGACGATCGCCCTGATTATAACGTTTAAGCTTGCTTCGGTCATATTGCCGTAAGCAGCCGCATATTCGCCTGTATTTGCCGCTATATAATTGATCATGGACTTGAGATCCTTGGTATCCAGGAGAAGAAGTCCTTCGTCATCGGCTATCTTGAATACTATTGTAAGTATGTCTGCCTGTGTCTCGTTGAGTCCAAGTATCCTTCCTAAAAGGATCGGTCCCATTTCCGAGATGGTTGTCCTCATGTTGATGCCCTTTTCTCCGTAGACATCCCAGAATGTGGTCGGATATGCATGAAGTGAAAAACCCTTGTTCATAAGATCGAGAGCCTCTATCCTTTTGGCTACCGTTCCCGAATTCTCGCCGGGCCTGCACATACCTGAAAGATCACCCTTTACATCAGCCAGGAATACCGGCACGCCGGCATCGGAAAACGATTCCGCCATTACCTTAAGTGTAACAGTCTTTCCTGTTCCGGTCGCTCCCGCTATCATGCCGTGTCTGTTGGCCATCTTGGGATATATGCAGATATCCTCTTCGCCTGCCTGTCCTATCCAAATCTTACCATCCTTATACATACTTTAACCTCCGTTATATATTTGCCATACTCATAATCCCGTTTCGGACCGTGTGCTCAAAAACAAGTAATATTATATCATATATGGGGCTCTATTCAAAGGTTACATTGGGACTGTTTTCGTTATATTTCCCGATGTGTTATAATAAAAAAGGACATAAATCGAATCAGCGGTTTACGATGCCCTTCATGAGGAAAAAGATGGAAAATAATTTTATTCTTAAGCATTACGGCCGGCTCTATAATCCCTCAAACTGGGGATACTATCCCAACTACCTGACCAACAGGATATATTATATCTGCGGTGGTACCGCATATTACAAGGGCTTTATGCGTTTAAAGCCCGGCTATATGTATATATTCAAATCGGACAGTTCCTTTCAGGTTACCCAGGACGATAACGATCCCATAGATCATATATATTTTGATTTTATTTCCTCTGTAAGGATCATCGACAGGGAGTACATCGAGGTGGATCCCGCGCGTTTTCCTGTGCTCAAAACCATTATCGGTGCTCTGACACTCAATGATGATATAAACTCGTTTCCGACGGATGTGGCGGAATCGTATTTCAACATCATTTCCTATGAACTGCGTGAGTATCTTACCGACAATAAAGCCTATTCGGGTCTTATCTCACAGGCCCTGCATTACATCCATGAGAATTCTCCCGCAGATCTTACGGTCACGGGCATCTCGGATGCTCTCAACATCAATGTCAACCATCTGATACGTACCTTCAAGAAGGAAACCGGCATCACTCCGCTTAAGTATATCGGGCTTCTCAAATCCGAATATGCCATCAATTACACCAGACGCGGATATACCTTTGATGATATCGCCGCCATGCTCGGATACTCTTCCGTATCCGCTTTAAGCGTTGCCTTCAAGAATACTACCCATAAAAATTTAAGTGAATTCAGATAAGTTTTGTATCATCCGATAATACCGTTCGGCAGATTTTATTTGCCGTTCTTATAATGCTCGTCCACCCTGTCCCTGATCTCCTGCAAAGCGTCCGCAAACCTGCTTGACAGCATGGGATTGTTCCTGATCATATTGCGGTACATTGCACCTCTTCGTTTTGCATTTTCACGCAGTCTCGTTCTAATAAGTTCTCCCTTCAACTTAAACTCGGCTATCTCAGCCTCTGTTTCGGGCGAAATGATCATAGCCTTTGTCTTCTCCATTTTCTGTTCAAGCGAATCGATACGCTCTTCCAGTCGAAGTCTGATCTTCTCCCTTGTCTGCTGTCTGGTGTCCTCCGTGACCGCGGCAATAACATCGAGTCTCTTTTCCATAAGTTCTATCTCTTTCTTGAACTTATCCATAACGATGATAACATCTCTCAGATCGAGGGCGGTCTTGAATGACAGGCTGAAATCC
Source organism: Lachnospiraceae bacterium (assembly GCA_024698705.1). Classification (GTDB taxonomy): domain Bacteria; phylum Bacillota; class Clostridia; order Lachnospirales; family Lachnospiraceae; genus Colinaster. Next base: position 77,372 of record JAILQX010000044.1, on the reverse strand, counting down.
GCCGTAAAATACATCATGAGTATCATGTCGGCCGTCTCAAGCACATATAAGTCGATCCCCGAGACAAATCTCTGTACAGGCGGATGTATGAAATAATTCAGTATCAATGTAAATGCTCCCCACGCAAGACTTGCACCGAGGCAGATATGTCCTTTGTAATTGAAGGGGACCTTGGAATAATCCCAGTATCTGACCTTAAAAAGTTTTTCCATGGCTGCGCCGGTAAAGAATTCCATTGTGGTTGCGCATATCATACCCCCGAAGAACAGCGTGACAGGATTGCCGCCGAACCTTGTTCCGACCCATGCCATGATCACGGCTCCGCATCCGTATATAGGAAGGAAAGGCCCCCGCATAAAGCCTCTGTTGGTCAGCTTTCTCGTTCTTATACTCACGTATGTGGATTCATATATCCATCCCACTAAGCAATATATAAAAAAATACATTATCCATTGAAATACAACTGTCATTTTTTATCCTCTTTTATCGCCGTGCTTCACCCGGGGAAAGTCACTGCCTGTGTGATATCAGACCGCGGTCTGTAAAAAAGGGGACGCATGAGCGCCCCTTATTGTGCCGTAAAATCGATTATCGGTTTTTCCGGTTCCTTGCATGGCTTTACTTCTTTTGCATACAGTACCGGTCCCACACCGCCGTAATCTTCAAAATACTGATTCTTTATGGTTGCCGTTACATTGACCCAGCTCTTGTCCGGAAATCTATCACAGCCGTCATACTTTGTTGCAAGTCCCATAAATGCCATATCTTCGGAACAGCATGCCATTGTCATCCTTCCGGGCACAAAATACCCCTTGGGAAACTTCTTCGGGTGCAATACCTGGCCCACATAACTTATGGTCTTACCCTCATAACGCTGTTCATTTTCCATGATATCTATATACCATACGCCGAAGCCGAAATTGTCGAGTTCGATAACATCGGCATTGATGTCGAAGGGAAGATCCTCTTCGAGTGTCATGTTTATCTCTCCCTTACTTCCTTCGAAAATGATATCAGCCTTGGGATTGACCGCTTTTATATTGCGCTTGTAACTTGCCAGTGTATCCACACCGTCACATCTGTTGAAGATGATCATCTCAGAATTTCTCACCATATCCGCTACCATGGAACGCATATTGGTGTAATACATCGGAAATGTCGAAGCATCGATCAACGTGATCTGCTGCTCAAGCTTCCAGTCAGGCGGCAGCTGAATGTTCTTATGCTGCCACATGCCGTTGTATTCGATGATGACCCTTGATGCCTTGTCCTTCTTTGCCAGATAGGATAACGCATCCACGGTAAAATCCTCTTCATCCTCTATGATTTCGACTATCGTATTGGTCTTTTTGAGCAGTCTCGGTTCATATTCCTGCTCACCCTCTTCGCAGAGCACCAGCAGTGTACGTTCACCGGTCCTGAAATAATCCTGAGAAATGGTAAATGATATAAAATCCGTCTTACCGCTCTCCAGGAAACCGTTTATCATATAAACAGGTATCATATCGTCTCCTTTTATCCGTAAGTGTCGGTCTTAACCGGATCTCCTACAGAAATAATTCCCTGAGCTTGTCTTCCTTGAGTTCTGATCCGATGACACAGATCTTACCCGTAACATCGGGCTTTCCGCCTCTGATATTTTTCTCGCCGGGAACATAATCGAAATAGATCCACGTGCCGTCCTCGGCAGGTACCATACCTTTGGCTCTCAGGATCATACCGTATATCTTGTCATCTTCAATCGCATCAAGTGCCCTGTCGATCTTTTCGGTCGTAAATTTCTTTGCAGTCTCTTCGCCCCAGCTTGTAAATATCTCATCCGCATGATGGTGATGATGATCATGATCATGGCAGCCGCATGTGCAGCCTTCTCCGTGATCGTGATGATGTTCATGTTCGTCCTCATCATGATCGTGATGATGGTGATGCTCATGCTCATCATGATCGTGATGATGGTGATGCTCATGCTCATCATGTTCCTTTACAACCTGCTCCAGAAGCTCTTTTTCAAGATCCGTGGCGCCCTCAAATGTATTCAGGATATCCTTTCCGTCAAGATCGTCCCACGGCGTCGTGATGATCGTTGCCTTGGGGTTATGCTCTCTTATCATTTCAATCGCCTTGTCGAGTTTTTCCTGTGAAATATCCTGCGTACGGCTTAAAATGATGGTTCCGGCATGCTCTATCTGGTTATTGAAGAACTCACCGAAGTTCTTGATATACATCCTTGCCTTGCTTGCATCAACAACGGCAACGGCGCTGTTAAGTTCTACATTATCGCCGAGTCCCGCATTTACAATGGCCTTCATGACATCACTGAGCTTGCCTACACCGGAAGGCTCTATGATGATCCTATCAGGATTGTAACGGTCGAGAACTTCATGAAGTGATGTTCCAAAATCACCTACAAGTGAACAGCAGATGCATCCCGAATTCATTTCCTTGATCTCAATTCCGGCATCCTTTAAAAATCCGCCGTCAACGCCTATCTCACCAAATTCGTTTTCAATGAGAACGGTATTCTGTCCTCTGAGCGCTTCACTCAGAAGTTTTTTGATAAGAGTTGTTTTTCCGGCTCCGAGAAATCCCGAAACCACATCAATTTTTGTCATAACTGAAACCTTCTTTCTATATATAACATTATGTAAACCATTTATAAAAAACAAGCAGAACTGTAAGCCGGGTTATGTCGTGGATGATCATCTATCTAGGACGGCCGTTGCCGACCGCCTCAAGCGACCTACCTGAAAGCTCGCCGGGCCGGGTCAACGCTTTCTGCTTGGTCTTGCTTCAGATGGAGTTTACATGTGCCCTGCATGTTACCACACAGGCGGTAGTCTCTTACACTGCCATTTCACCCTTACTCTGCTTACGCAGAGCGGTATATTTCTGTTGCACTGGTCTGGGAGTCGCCTCCACCGGACGTTATCCGGCATCCTGCCCTGTGAAGCCCGGACTTTCCTCGTCAGCTGTTGCTGCCGCGATCACCCGTCCTGCTTGTTTTTAACGTAGTAAAATGCTCAGTTATACCTTAAAGATACTTCCGCCAACAAATTCTCTTGCAAGCGAATTGATAGGTATCCTGTCTGAAGGGATCGATACAAAATAATCCAGAAACTTAAGGAGTCTCTGTGCCTCCAGATAGACCGGATCGTTCTCATCAATGTTGTAAAGAAGCGGTTCCGCGTATAACTTAAGAGCAGATAATTCGTATATCAATGCTGAATTGAACATTACATCCGCACTCTCCTGGAACGGGAAGATATTCTCCTCCTCACCTCTTCTTACGCTCGGCCACATCTGTATGGTACGTGCCGCCTGGGTACCTCTTGTTCTGGCATCCCTTACCATTCTCCTTAAGAGTCTGCCGTCAGTCGTAGGTATGCGGTTGTGACCGTCTATGTTAAGACAGGTAAGCGCACTGATATATATCTTGAATTTGCTTTCGGTGGGAAGCATGTAACTCATCTTGTCATTGAGCCCGTGGATACCCTCTATTACAAGGATATCATCCTCACCGAGCTGCATATAATTACCGTTGTATTCTCTTCTGCCTATCTTGAAATTGAATGACGGGAGTTCAACTTTCTTACCTTCAAGAAGGGCGACCATATCCTTATTGAACTGTTCCACATCTATGGCTTCAAGACATTCAAAATTGTAATCACCGTTTTCATCGAGAGGCGTATCCTCCCTGTTTACAAAATAATCATCGCATGCTATCGGATGCGGCTTGAGTCCGTGAGATCTCAGCTGTATCGAAAGCCTGTGTGAGAAGCTTGTCTTTCCGGATGAGCTGGGCCCCGCTATCATAACAAATTTTACGCCATCCCTTGATGCGATCTCACTTGCTATCTCGCTTATCCTTCTCTCCTGCAGAGCCTCCTGAACAAGTATCATGTCCTCAAGCTCACCATCACAGATCTTGTTGTTTAAATCACCTACTGTTCCTATACCGAGCGCATTGCCCCAGTTTGTTGAAGTCTTCATGCTGTCAAGCAACTTCTCCCTTGGTTCAAATGTATCAAGGTCGAACGGTGTTGACTTATCCGGAAGCAGAAGCAGAAAACCGTCATCATAGTTCATGACTATGAAGGATTTGATGTAGCCGGTACTCGGCAGCATAAATCCGTAGAAATAATCATAATAATCCTCAATGCTGTAAACATTGATCGTAGAGCTCATGCGGTATCTGAACAGTTTGATCTTATCTTCCATTCCCTGCTCTTTAAAAAGTTCTATCGCTTCCGCTATGGGATAAGATCTTTTCATGATGGGTATATTCTGTTCGACAAGCTCATTCATGCGGACATTGACATGCTCCACAAGATTGTCCGTCACCTTGTAATTGCCCTGCGGAGTACAGTAAAGTCCTTTGCCTATCGCAAATTCAACCTTTACTTTTCCGTCGATCTTTGATCCCACAACATCACTTAATGCCTTTACAAACAGCATGATGGCACTTCTCTCATATGTCTTGTGACCTATGGCATCGCGCAATGTGATGAACTTGATCTCGGCATCTTTATTGACACGTTTATGAAGCTCACGTATCTTGCCGTTTTCGGTAACAAGGGCTATCTCACCATTGTACTCTTTCTGATATTCGTTGACGATGCTTTCAAAGCTCGTTCCTTTTTCGTATTCCTTTGTAACCCCATTGATAGTAATCTTTGCCATATAACCTTCCCTTTCATCTGTATTCTCAATATTCATCCAGGATGTTTCTTATCATTTTACGTTTTCTGTCAATTTCGGGCAATTTTCGTTCGAGAGCCTCCGAACCGCCTTCCCGCATCCTCATCTCGATCTCATCGAGTTTAATAAGCTCATTTTCAAGAAATCCTTTAAGTACGGGGTGCTTTTTTCCGATGAGCACGGGTCCGAAAAGAATGCCCGCTTCATCAGGCTTTTGTATGTCCCCGCCGGCAAAACGGCATCTGATGATCGTATAATACTTATCATCCTCGAAGACCATGTCCTCATCTTCCGTGTGAAACCCCTTTTCACATAAAAACGATCTGACATTTTCGGTCTCAGTATGAGGTGACAGGATAATGCTTTTCATGGCTCTGAACTTATCCACATCATCCCTGATTATCCTTGTGATCAGCCTGCCGCCCATGCCTGCGATTATCGCGGTATCGGCTTCATTATCCTTAAGTTCCTTTGCCCCGTCGGAAAGCCTGACTTCTATCCTGTCCTCAAGTCCGTATTGCCTTATATGCTCTTTGGCCCTGAGTAAAGGCCCTTCATTGATATCCATCGCAACAGCGTGTCCGGCTTTTCCATCCTGCATGAGCTTTATGTCTATAAATCCGTGATCGCAGCCTATATCGGCAACACACTCACATACAGGCACCATATCCGCTATCGCTTTCATTCGTTTGCTTAGCATCAATCCAGATAATCCTTTAATTTGCGGGATCTTGACGGATGACGTAACTTACGGAGAGCCTTGGCTTCTATCTGTCTGATACGCTCTCTGGTGACGCTGAATTCCTTGCCGACCTCTTCAAGCGTTCTTGCTCTTCCGTCATCGAGACCGAATCTGAGTCTCAATACCTTCTGTTCCCTGTCAGTAAGTGTACTTAACACCTCAAGGAGCTGTTCCTTGAGCAATGTAAATGCTGCTGCATCCGCCGGAACGGGTATGTTGTCATCAGGTATGAAATCTCCCAGATGGCTGTCTTCCTCTTCACCTATGGGTGTTTCCAAAGAAACGGGTTCCTGAGAGATCTTAAGTATCTCCCTTACACGCTCTACCGGCATGTTCATCTCCTCCGCAATCTCTTCCGGAGTAGGTTCACGCCCCAGTTCCTGAAGCAACTGTCTTGAAACCCTGATAAGCTTGTTAATGGTCTCAACCATATGAACGGGTATCCTTATGGTCCTTGCCTGATCGGCAATAGCTCTCGTGATAGCCTGTCTTATCCACCATGTTGCATATGTAGAGAACTTGAAGCCCTTCCTGTAATCGAATTTTTCAACCGCCTTTATAAGTCCGAGATTGCCTTCCTGGATAAGATCAAGGAAGAGCATGCCTCTTCCGACATATCTCTTTGCGATCGAAACAACAAGTCTGAGATTAGCTTCGGCCAGTTTCTTTTTTGCTTCTTCGTCGCCGTCTTCCATACGGAGTGCGAGTTCGATCTCCTCTTCCGCACTCAAGAGCGGAACCTTACCGATCTCCTTCAGATACATTCTGACCGGATCTTCGATACTTACGCCATCCGGAACGGACAGATCGATATTTTCAACATCGATCTCATCTTCCTCGGTAAGTACGATCTCCTCATCGTCGATGATATCATCCTCCGGAATATCGTCATCGACTTCGACCATTCTGAGCACATCTATGCCGTTCTGATCGATGGTCTCAAGGACCTTGTCGAACTGCTCCTCATCGAGATTGAATTCAGCAAACGTGTCCTGAATCTCATTGTAATCAATGACGTTTTCTTTTTTCTTGGCACCCTCTAAGAGTGCTTTGAGTTTTTCCTCAAATTTGGGTTGTAATGATTCGTCCATGTGACCTCCGCTTATCTAATCTATCTTTATTCTTGAGTTTTTCAGGTGCTCAAGTTTTTTTCTGGCCTCAACCATCCTGACGATCGAGACTACATCATCCGTTTTTGCCGAATAATACTCGAGCGCCGAGGTTTTAACCTTGACAAGAATATCATGCAATGCCTTCTCCTTCTCCGTGACCGAATCAAATGAAACGGGCAATCCGTTCGGTCCTGTCAGCTTTGTATTAAAAAGAAGGGCGATCTCTTTCTGCTCATCCTCATCATCAAACATTGAAACTATCCTTGCCGGTTCGAAGTTTTCGTCCTTTATATCGGCAAACATCTTCTCTGCGACCTTTCTGTAGAGTTCATCGGTGAAATCCTCGCTTCCGATGAATTCGGATATGCTGTCATATATCCCCGGTTCTTCGCACAGCCACGTTATCAGAAGTCTCTGTGCTTTTTTCTTGTCCTCCTCGGGGTTATTCTTTTTTATCCCCGATCTCGGCGGTTCTATGGGCCTCATAACTCCCATACCGGCGTAACTTATGACCATCTTGTTCATACCGTCCACTGATATGTTGTATCTGTCGCAGACCGCATCGGTATAATTCTTTCTTTCAAGTTCGTCGCTAATATTGCAGATCTTCTTGGCTATCTCCCGATGGAAATTTGTCTTTTCCCCGGGGTCCTTCAGATCGTATTTTCTTTCGAGTACCTCTATCTCAAAAAAGAATGAGTTTTGCGCATTTTCTATGCGCTTTAAAAGTTCTTCTTTTCCGAGATTCTTTATAAACTCATCCGGATCCTTATAGGGCTTCAGGTTAAGTATCTTTGCACTCAATCCGACATTCTTGAGTATCTCGATCGCCCTTAGCGCTGCTTTTGTTCCGGCCTCATCGCTGTCGTAACTGAGGATCACGCTTTCGCAGAACCTTTTTACTATGCTCGCCTGCCCGGATGTGAATGATGTCCCGAGCGATGCCACAGCCTCCGTAAATCCGGCCTGGTGCATCGTGATGACATCCATGTATCCTTCACAGAGTATCAGATAGTCATTCTTGCTCGATCTTGCGAAATTAAGACCGTACAGATTCCTGCTCTTATCAAATATCGGTGTCTCGGGGCTGTTCAGATACTTCGGTTCCCCTTCTCCCATGACACGTCCGCCGAAGCCTATGACCCTGTGGTTCATGTCCTGTATCGGAAACATCACCCTGTTCCAGAACTTATCGTGCGTTCCTCTTTTCTCATCATGCGAAGCAAGTCCCGCCTTGATGATCATATCGTCCCTGTAGCCTTTTTTTCTCAGGTACTGCACAAGATCGTCCGCAAACGGAAGCGAAAATCCGAGTCCGAACCTCTGCATGGTCTCGGCGCTCAGTTTTCTGTTCTCAAAATATTCATAACCGATCTTTCCGCTCTGCCCCCTCAGCTGATAATAATAATATTTGGCAGCCTCTTTGTTGATCTCAAGCAGTACGGCTTTTTCACTCATCTGTTTTTTCTGTTCGTCACTCAGTTCCACCTCGGGAAGCTTGACTCCGGCGCGGTCCGCCAGTGTCTGTATTGCTTCGCTGAAGGTTGCATTTTCATGCTTCATGAGGAATGTAAATACATTTCCTCCGGCCCCGCATCCGAAGCAGTAAAACATCTGCTTTGAAGGTGATACGGAGAACGATCCGGTCTTTTCGTTGTGGAAAGGGCACAGTCCGAAATAAGTCGATCCCTTCTTTGTCAACCGGACATAACCCGAGATGATATCAACTATGTCATTTTTACTTCTGACTTCTTCGACTATGTCTTCCGGATAATACATATTTCCTCCGTCTGGTTAACGTTACAGATGCCATGATTTCGGGATGAATATCTCTTCGTATTTTGACGTTGCGTATCTGTCGCTCATGGCGCCGACAAAATCGCATACTATCCTTTCCTTTGCTTCACCTTTATCAAGCAGATCGAGCAGTTCTTTGGGAAGCAGATCTATATGGTTGAGATAATAGGTGTAGAGAGTCTCCATGAGCATCTCTGCCTTGCCTTCCTCTGATTTGGCACTTGGATTGGTGTATACCCTTTCAAACATGAACTGTCTGATCTCCTTCATGGCCTTTTCCACAGGTTCGGACATCATTATATCGTTCTTACCGAAACTCGTTATCACTATATCGTGGATGAAATGATCAAGTCTTTCACCGAGCGAATAGCCTATGACCTCTCTTATCGACATCGGCACATCCTCCTCCGTTAGGATGCCTCCGCGGATAGCGTCATCCATATCATGGTGTATATAAGCAATCTTATCGGAGAGTCTGACGATCTTTCCTTCAAGCGTAAACGGCATGCTGCTCGTCTGATGATTCAGGATACCGTCCCTTACTTCCATTGTGAGGTTGAGTCCCTGGCCGTCCTTTTCGAGCACATCCACCGTCCTTAAACTCTGGACGTTGTGTTCAAAGCCCAGCGGACATATCTCGTTGAGTGCCCTTTCACCTGCGTGTCCGAACGGTGTGTGTCCAAGATCATGCCCCAGTGCTATGGCCTCTACCAGATCTTCGTTAAGCTGCAGGGCTTTGGCAATGGTCCTGGCATTCTGGCTGACTTCAAGCGTATGAGTGAGTCTCGTTCTGTAATGATCCCCTTCCGGTGAAAGGAAGACCTGTGTCTTATCTTTCAGCCTTCTGAAACTCTTACAGTGCAGTATCCTGTCCCTGTCCCTTTGGAAAACAGGTCTGATATCGCATTGTTCCTCCTCCCTGAGTCTGCCTCTGGATTCGGAACTTAAAGTTGCATATTTACTTAAGACAATTCGTTCGCGTTCCTCAAGTTCTTCTCTGATCGTCATCCATAATCTCCTGTTTCTGTAAAGTACAGCCTAATGATTATATTCAATGCAATTATAATTTTTCCTTTTTACAGAAAAAATAAAAATTTTATAAATTTTAATTAAAGTTTAGAAAAATGCGATATTTGACCCTTTTACCTTGTTGAAACTTAAAATCTTTGCTTGTATAATATATTGGATTGCGAACTTGCATAAAATATGTAGACGTACGTAACGAGGAGTACGGTATCAAACCACCGCGCATTATGATTCGCCTCTGGCGAAGTGCTGTGGCTGCGTAGCACCCCATGCGGTTCTCTGCGATTGAAAGGATAGACCATGGATTACACTTTGGGCATAGACATAGGTTCAACAACCGTTAAGATTGCCATATTGTCTGAAAACCACGAATTACTGTTTGCCGATTACGAAAGGCATTTTGCAAATATACAGGACACCCTCGCTTCACTTCTTAAGAAAGCTGAGGATAAACTCGGAAGTATCACCGTTCATCCCATGATAACCGGCTCGGGCGGACTTACTCTTGCCAATCATCTTGAAGTTCCGTTCACCCAGGAGGTCATCGCGGTTTCCACATCACTTCAGGAATATGCTCCGAAAACAGACGTTGCCATCGAACTTGGCGGCGAAGATGCCAAGATCATCTACTTTGAAGGCGGCAATATAGAACAGCGTATGAACGGTATCTGTGCCGGTGGTACGGGTTCGTTCATCGACCAAATGGCCGCACTTCTCCAAACCGACGCTCCGGGTCTCAATGAATACGCAAAGAATTACAATTCACTTTATACTATAGCGGCCAGGTGCGGTGTGTTTGCCAAAACCGATATCCAGCCGCTTATAAATGACGGAGCAACACGTGAGGATCTTGCCGCTTCTATTTTCCAGGCTGTCGTAAATCAGACCATCTCAGGTCTCGCATGCGGAAAGCCCATAAGAGGGCATGTTGCATTCCTTGGCGGGCCGCTGCATTTCCTTTCGGAACTCAAGGTTGCATTTATCAGAACACTCAAGCTTGATGATGAGCATGTCATTGAGGTCGACAATTCCCACCTGTTTGCCGCCATCGGCTCTGCCCTCAATGCAAAGGAAGATATTTCCGTAGGCATCGATGATATGATAAACAGGCTTATCTCAGGTATAAAGATGGAGTTTGAGGTTGAACGACTCGAGCCCCTGTTTGCGGATAAAAATGCGTTTGATTCATTTATCGCGCGCCATGAAAAGGCATGCGTCAAAAAAGCAGACCTCGCCACATACAAAGGCAATATATACATGGGTATCGATGCTGGTTCCACTACCACTAAGATCGCTCTTGTAAGCGAAGAAGGTGACCTGCTCTACTCATTCTACAGCAATAACAACGGAAGTCCTCTCCAGACCGCCATAGACGCTCTGAAGGATATATACAGGACCATGCCCGAAGGAACAAAGATCGTCAGGGCATGTTCGACCGGGTACGGTGAAGCACTGATGAAGGCCGCTTTCCTTCTCGATGACGGGGAGGTTGAGACCGTTGCCCACTACTATGCCGCCGCTTTCTTTAAACCCGATGTGGATTGTATACTCGATATCGGCGGTCAGGACATGAAATGCATCAAGATCAAGAATCAGACCGTAGACAGTGTACTTCTCAATGAAGCATGCTCTTCGGGCTGCGGATCGTTCATAGAAAACTTTGCCGAATCCTTAAACTATTCCGTACAGGATTTTGCCAAAGAAGCATTATTTGCAAAGCATCCCATAGACCTCGGTACGAGATGTACGGTATTCATGAATTCTAAGGTAAAGCAGGCCCAGAAGGAAGGCGCAAGTGTTGCCGACATTTCCGCAGGTCTTGCCTACTCTGTTATAAAAAATGCTCTCTTCAAGGTCATAAAGGTTTCGGATGCATCCGAACTCGGCCACAATATAGTCGTTCAAGGCGGCACTTTCTATAACAATGCTGTCCTCAGATCATTTGAAAAGATCGCCGGCTGCGAGGCTATACGTCCCGACATAGCCGGTATCATGGGAGCCTTCGGTGCCGCACTTATAGCAAGGGAACGTTTCGAGGAAGGCTATGAAACGACTATGCTCTCATCCGCAGCACTTGACGCCTTTACATTTGAAACAAGCATGGCCAAATGCAAAGGCTGTACCAATAACTGCCGTCTCACGATCAACCGTTTTTCCGGCGGAAGGCAGTATATCAGCGGAAACAGATGCGAACGCGGTATCGGCAAGGAAAAGAACAAGAACAATATACCCAATCTTTTTGAATATAAGCTTAACAGATTTTTCGGCTACGAACCGCTGGGCCCCGAAGAAGCAAAGCGCGGAACGGTCGGTATTCCCAGAGTCCTCAATATGTATGAGAACTATCCGTTCTGGCATACATTCTTCACGGAACTGGGCTATCGTGTTGTGCTTTCACCGGTGTCAACGCGTAAGATATACGAACTCGGTATCGAGTCCATACCTTCGGAGTCAGAATGCTATCCTGCCAAGCTTGCTCACGGACATATAATGTGGCTGATAAATCAGAAAGTCGATTTTATCTTCTATCCTGCCCTTTTCTACGAAAGAAATGAGTTCGAGGAAGCCAACAATCATTACAACTGTCCGATAGTAACTTCTTATTCGGAAAATATCAAAAACAATGTCGAAGAGATAGGCCGCGGCGAGGTCAGATTTGTAAATCCGTTCCTTTCATTTATCGGCCCAGATGTCATCGCAAAGGAACTGATAAAGTATTTCCCCGAAATATCTGCCATAGACGTTACAAATGCGGTATACAGCGCGTGGAAGGAGCTCGACAGTGCACATAAGGACATCCAGGCCAAAGGTGAAGAAGTCCTCAGATATCTCGAGGAAACAGGCACCAGAGGTATAGTCCTCGCCGGCAGACCGTATCATCTCGATCCCGAGATCAACCACGGTATACCCGAACTCATTAATTCATACAACATCGCTGTCCTGACGGAGGACAGTGTTTCCCATCTTGCCAAACCGGAAAGACCGCTTATCGTTTCAGATCAGTGGATGTATCATTCCCGTCTTTATGCTGCGGCAAGTTATGTCAGAACACGCGATGACCTCGATCTGGTCCAGCTCAATTCGTTTGGCTGCGGTCTCGATGCCGTCACTACGGATCAGGTCAATGATATCCTGTCGAACGCGGATAAGATATATACCTGCTTAAAGATCGATGAGGTCAACAACCTGGGCGCGGCAAGGATAAGGATCCGTTCGCTCATAAGCGCTCTCGAAGTAAGAAAGCGCAAACAGAAACAGAGGAAAATAAGAACGAGTGCAATCAAGAAAGTGGAATTCACCGAGGATATGAGAAAGAATTATACGATCATATGTCCTCAGATGTCACCCATACATTTCGACATAATCGGACCTGCAATGGCAAGCTGCGGCTATAATCTGGTGGTACTGGATTCCAACTCCCGTGCTTCCATCGATATGGGTCTCAAATACGTCAATAACGACGCATGCTACCCTTCATTGCTCGTAGTAGGTCAGCTTATGGAAGCACTGTATTCGGGCAAATACGACCTTGACCGCACCGCCCTTATCATTACCCAGACAGGTGGCGGCTGTCGTGCCACAAACTACATAGGTTTCATAAGACGTGCCCTCAAAAAGGCGGGAATGGAACATATTCCTGTCATTTCACTTAATCTGGGAGCGATCGAGGTTAATTCAGGCTTCCACATGAATGCCGATCTGCTTATACGCTCCGCACTTGGAGCGGTATTCGGTGATATTTTCCAGAAGGTCGTTTATCGTATGCGTCCTTACGAACTGGAAAAAGGAAGTGTTGACAGACTCCATAAGGAGCTTATCGCTCCATGCGTTGATATTGTGACTGCAAAGCACATCAGCATGCGCAGGTTCTACAAGATGGTAAAACGCATCATCCGTGAATTTGATGCAATTCCCATAGATGAAGAGCTCCGTAAACCCCGTGTAGGCATCGTTGGCGAGATACTTGTAAAGTACTCTCCCGCAGGCAATAACCGCCTTGTCGAACTCCTCGAACATGAAGGTGCGGAAGCAGTCGTACCGGAACTCATGGGCTTTATGCTCTATTGTTTCTACGACCAGATATTCAAGCACGAGCATTTTTCCGCAAGCGCCAAAAGTGCTCTCACATCCTCCCTTGCAATATGGGCGATAGAAAGACTTACTGCCCCCGTCAACAGGGCATACAAAAAGAGCAGGCACTTTGAGCCCACTCCGCGTATAGCCGATCTTGTTGATTATGCAAAGGATTATGTTTCCATCGGCAATCAGACCGGTGAAGGCTGGTTCCTTGTCGGGGAAATGGTAGAGCTCATCCACTCGGGTGCGCCCAATATCGTATGTACGCAGCCCTTCGGCTGTCTGCCTAACCATATAGTCGGTAAGGGCGTCATAAAGGAAATACGCCGCACGCATCCCGATGCCAACATCGTTGCGATCGATTACGATCCAGGTGCCAGCGAGGTTAATCAGCTTAACAGGATCAAACTCATGCTTTCATCCGCCATGAAAAAGATGAAGCTTTAAGGACTACAAAAAAGGCGCCAAACGGCGCCTTTTGTTTTACCCGTGAATTGGTTTTATCACGGTTTATATTCTCTTATTTCCGCAGTTTTATACCCATGGCATATCCTTGGACATATCCCACAATTCCTTCTGCCCTTCGTATTGGTTATTCAACCATTCGACCGCTGCATCCTTTCCATCCGCATCCAGTGGGAAATGTGCATATTGCTTTAACTCATCTTTTGTTTTGATAAAGTTATAAGGTTCCGGCCAGATACATACTTCCATGTCATCTCCGGCATTTTTAAGCCTGTATCTCATACCCTTGAAACTGCCTATGAACGGTTCTTTTTTTATGTAATTGAGAGCTATCGTATTGCCGGGTATATATTCTGTCATAGTTATCTCTTTCTGCTTAAGATTGTTTCTTCTCTCTGTGATCCTCAAGAACCTTCAGAAACCATTTGCATGCTTCACTCAGATCCTCTTCTTCAAAACCGGTGGTCTTGTCGCAGTCAGGTTTAAATGAAGCACTTGTCTCATCCCTGTTTGAGATGTTCCACATGATATAGCCTACGTTATAGTTGTCCGCAAGCCTTATCCACATATCTGACTGTTCAAAATTATTATCACCTGCACCGCTCGCATCACAGCAGCCGAATTCGGTAATGATAAGTGGCAGTCCATTCTCGGCGGCCGCCTTGAATTTGGCCCTCAGCTCATCTCTGTGCGTATCCGCATAAAAATGAAACACATACATGAGGTTCTTGTCGATCGTGATGGGGTCTTTTGCGGCTTCGTCAACATCCTGTGACCACGTGGGTGTCCCAACAAATATCGGTGCATACTTCGTATGCTTTCTTATGATCGGTATGATCTCTTCAGCGTAGGTCTTTATATCCTTCCATGTACAGTTCACATTTGGCTCATTACATATCTCATAAATAACATTGCCGTAAGCATGATATCGTTCTGCAACGATATCAAAGAACTCAGCCGCCATATCACTGTATATCAGAGGATTGGAATCACGAAGGATATGCCAGTCAATTATCACGTAAAGACCGACCTCGGTTGCAGCCTTTACGCCGCGGTCTATGAGATCGAGAAGCCCGGCTCTGTTTTCTTCGTCTCCGACACAATAGCCGTTCTCTTCATCCGTATACATGGCAAGTCTGATAACATCAACATGCCATTTTTCTGACATAAATTCAAAAAAGTCCCTGTTTATATATTGCGGATACCATGAAAGGCCATGTGAAGAAAAGCCGTAAAGCGCTACCTCTTCACCGTTGTGATCCACAAGTTTTCCCTTTGCATTTACATGCAGGACTCCGTGTTTTTCATATTTGGTCATAACTACCTCTCAAATCCCGCTTATTTGTTGTCATTCAAGTATGCCGAAAGCAGATATACAAACGGACTGTTCCAGTAAATGGTAACCTCATTCGTCGAATAACTCTGTGAATTATCCGCATAGCATTTTGCCGGAGGTACTCCGTCCATTGTGGACTTGGCATATGGATCCTCAAGATTGCCGTTGGGTCCGCCTATGACCATACCCGGGATCACGCTCTCCGTTGCGATACTCGGTCTGTGGTGTGCATTCTTTGCATATGCGCTGCCGTAGCCTGTTACGAAGCAATAGCTTGTGGCATTCTGACCGAGTATATATGAAACCTGATCAAATGCAGCCTGCTTGTATGCATCCGTATTGCCGTTCTTTGAGGCTAACAGCATCTGTCTTGCAAATGCACAGACACTCAGATTTGAACCCCAGTTATAACTTCCGCCGAGATCGACCATATAACCGTCTGCCTTGCAATTTGCAAGATATTCGGCTGCCGTGTTGTTGATCTCATCCGTCATCTTCTTAAGAAGCTCGGGATCCTGTTTGTCAGCATCGAGTGACATATATGCTATATTGCCGTAGCTGCCCATCTTATCCCAACCGAAGCCGTGAATGATATACATGTTAAGTATGTCATCAATATATGTTCTGTATTTTTCTTCGCCTGTTATCTTATACAGTTCCACAGCTGCCCAGTACATCTCATCCGTGAACTGACCATCGGGATATTCGCCCGTAACGATCTCAGGCGGATTCTTGAAGCTTGTTGCACTCTTGTGCTCTTCAAGGTATGCATAAGCCTTCTTTGATGCTTCAAGCGCCTTCTTTGAAAATGCGGGATCTATATCCGCATAGACTGTAGAAGCCTGAGCCATTATGGCGGCGAAATCACCTGTTGCTGTATTTGATATGGGACTGAGGACAAGTTCATCTGTTTCTTCCTGGGGCATTACAAATCCCGGGAATTCAAGACAGGTAACCTTGTGATATACTCCGCCCGTCTTTTCGTCCTGCATCTTAAGGAGCCAGTCAAGTTCGTATTTAGCCTCGTCGAGGATATCCGGAACACCGTTTCCGCTCTCCGGTATACCCAGGTCATCGGCTGACCAGATATCGGGATAATCCCTGTATGCGAGCAACAGATCCTCTGCAGCAGTTACACCCGCAACAACATATCGTCCGTAATCACCGGCATCATGCCATCCGCCCGTAACATCCTTGTACTCATTGGTTCCGTATATCTTTGCCTTGCCTGTATGACAAACAGGATGAGCGGCTGCTCCACCGAGTTCCTCGTTTATCTCAATGCCGCATCTCTGTCTTGTGAGCATGAGCAATGTATCCTTTAAAAGATCGTCATACACATCCTTACCGATAGTAAACGGATATGATTCATCCCCGTTTGATACCTTCATCGTGTATACACCTTCGGTCGTGAAATCAGAGAAATCAGCCTGATATACCTTTTCATCGGCAGCCTCCGCATCGACCGGTCCGGTAAGCTTGCCGTTATACACTTCCTTGCCTGAAGCATCCACCAATGTAAATGTTTGGTCTATTCCTTCACTTCTGACAACAGCAGTCTTTCTTGCGTTCGGAAGGAAGCCTACCTGATTCAGATTAACATTCTTTGACACGTCCTCTACCTCTGTACGTACGATATTTGAATCATCCTTAAGAACAACCGAAACATTATCAAATATGATCGTATGCTCGCCGTATGTTGTTCCGCCCTTTGTCTTACCCATGTTCAGACAGAGTCTGGGAGCCACATCGGTTTCATCTTCCATCGTAAATTCCCATGAATAATGATTCATGCCCGGTTCAACATCAAAATAATTGCCGCAATATGCATGATAGCTTCCGCCGTTCTGCTGGAGTCTTGCTTCCATGTTTCTTGCGATAGACGAATCAAGATCAAATGAAAACTCATAAACACCGTTCTGATCGAGTCTGAATCCGTCGTAGAATATCTGGACAGCATAATCTTCAGAACCGTCTTTTGTGATCTTTACCTCAGCCTGTCCGTCTTTTTCTGTGAATTCTGCCTGTCCGCCGTGACTGATATAGGTTCCCCAGTTCTCCGTTCCGTTAGAGAAATCACCATTGACTATCATGTTAACTCCGACCTTTATCGGATCTTCATCCTCCTTGGACTCTTCTTTTTCGGGTGCTTCGGTAACCTCAGGTGTGACCTCCTCGGTAACTTCAGCAGCTGCTTCTTCCGTAACAGCAGGTTCCGGTGTTACAACTGTCTCCTGCTTTGTGCAACCGCACAGCCCGGCCGTTACCGTTACAGCCATAACGATCGCAAATAACTTTTTCATGCACATAAACATACCCTCTCCATAAATATGTGATTATATTCAGTATGTTTCTTCATCTCACATACTGTCGCTGACCGAGCAAGCCTTAACCGTTCATATCCTCAAAGCCGGGCCTGTTCAGCGCAAAGTTTTCTCAAAACCTCTATACTACCAATTATACTTCATCAGAGCATTTGCTACAATTAAATTTATCTTAATTATCACAAAAAAAGGCGGACATATGTCCGCCTTAAATATGTTTGCATTTATTTCTTTTTCTTTGATTTGTTAGAAGGCTTCTTAACTTCATCTGTTTTCTGTTCTGCTACAGTTTTGACTTCCTCAGCCTTGTCCTCGACTGCCGCCTTGACTTCCTCAGCCTTGTCCTCAGCTACCGTCTTAACCTCTTCTGCCTTGTTCTCGACTGCCGCCTTGACTTCTTCAACCTTCGCGGCATCCTCTTCAATGACCTTTGAGGCCTTCTGTGCTACCTGAGCCTTGGTTTCTTCGGCTTTCTTCACAAGTGCTTCCTTGGCATCCTCAACTTTGCTCTCTGCTTTTGAAACAGGTTCGGTTATAACCTTTTCAACTGTCTCCTTAACCGCTTCGGCTTCTTCTTTAACAGTTTCAACCGCTGCTTCGGCTTCCGCGTCATCACTTTCCGTCTGATTCATGGTCGTCGGGATCTCGGCAGCCTTTGTAACGGAAGTATCTTCCGTCTTCTTAGCCTCTCTGTGATAGATCCATTCTCTCTTCTCTACCATTGCTGCGGACTCAAGTGTTTCATCTGCATTGGCATCCTTATGCCAATGGCTCTTGTAGATCTTTGTGATCAGAACGATTATGGCTACCAAAACCGCGAGAAGGATGATCGCTGTGATAACAACTTCGACAATATAAAGTGTTGTTCCGGGCTGAGCTATCTGGGCTCCTTCAAGAACGATCGCCTGGTCTGAACTTAAGAAACTGAAGAGATTGCATATACCTGCAACACCGCCCATAAGTCCCATCCAGATGCTTGCAAAAAGATTCGCACTTGTTCTTGACTGGATGACGAGCATGATAGCTACGATGAAAGCGATGATGGGTCCGATGAACTTGTTTGAATTACCGTACATGTAATTAACGGGTGCATTCTCATCTATCTGGCTTGTATCCGCGAGTTTGATGGCATTCTTCATATATGCTCTTATAAGAGTCAGACCGAAGAATACGATACAGAGTACGCAGATGACCGTTGCGAATATACCGAATGTAGGTGCATAATTGGCATCAACATCTTCATAATGAGAAGCTTTATATGCCGGATAAGCATATGCAAGCAGGAACAATGCACATGACAGGACATGCAGTTCCGCATATGACTGATTCTTTCTCTTGTAAAAATCGGTGATATCGAGTATCGCAAATATGGCAGCAAATGCGGATATCAGTACTTTAACAAATACATCTCCGCCGCCCAGGCCGAATGCGTACCAACAGATGACCACCACTATCACATGAGCTATGATCGAAACAACATATTGCTGAATGAACAGTCTCATGAACACAAAGCCGGCAAGTATTACCGCTGAAGCGATCGCGAAGGACCATGCAAATGGTCTTCTGAGTACCGCACAGGCAACTATCGCAGCAGCCAGGCCAAGCAGATAAATCATTAAACAGTTTGCACTATCATAAATTATTTTGTATTTTCTACTAATCATTTGCCACTACCCACTTTACTATTTTCTCTTTATCATCTTCATAAGGTGTTATATCAACGTTCTTAAACTCGGGAATGATAAGCTTTGTAGCATGTCCCTTGTCCATGAACTCACCAAGTATCTTGACGAAATCTGTTTTTCTGTTGTTTGAGATGACAATGAAATCAGTGCTGCCGTCATCAAGCTTCTCGGCTTCTCCAAGTATATGCTTGAACGGGCGGGGCTGCTTGCCTGCATCGATCCTTGCAATCGTCTTCTCAAGCGAGATCCTGTCATCCGTATCTGAAACTATGTCAAGACGACACTCTTCACCGGTGAGCATATCGATACCATTGGTAAAAAACATAACCGGAACATTGTCCTTGTAGCATCTTGCAACAAAGTAGTCCGCAATACGGATACCGTCTTCGATAAGCTCATCAGCCTTGGACATTGAATTGAGTTCGGTATTCAGAAGCACAACACACTTTCTGTCCTCGCCCTCTTCCCTGATGACATTGATAACATTCTCGATACTCTCGGGAACATTGATGTCCTTGATCGGCTTGGGCAGAACATAAAGCAGTCTGGGTGTCTTCAGTGTCATACGTCTTGCCTTTGATATAAAGAAATCCATACCAAATACGTCAATTGTCGCAAGCTGATAACAACCACGCGTTGTACACTTGAACGGATAAGATCTTGTAACCTTCTGATAAGGAAGCACTGAAAAATAATCGCTTCTGTACATCTGGTCGGTTACTGCGGAATTCTTCTTAACCTCAGCAAACTTGAAAGTCTTTGAAACCGCGAATCTGATCTGAAGAATAGAGATCGGAAGTACTTTGTCATTCGAAATCTTCTCGATAAGATTGTTATCATCTCCTACTCTTACCGCTTCTTTTTCAAATTCGACCGAAATGTTCAATCCCTTGTGCCAGAATCTTTTGTATATTATGCTGACAACAAAGTAGAGAACAATTCCAACTAAGAGAACAATCAATAATTTCATCTTGAGACCCTCACTTTGTATTTGTATGCATTTCATGCAATATATCATTTATTATATCACATATTTTTCTGAATTAAATAGAAAATTCGAAAATTTCCAATGAACAAGCGGTACTGTCAGGCTCTCAGATCCACTCCCAGATGAAAGTTAAGATTTTTGAGGATCTTTTTGACATATTTATCCACCGCTTCCTCTTCAAAACCGTTCTCACCGGGTTCAAATGTAACGGTAAATGCCATGCTCTTCTTGCCTTCGGGTATGGATGAACCTTCATATACGTCAAACAGTTTAACATCGCCCACTGCCTTGCATGAATCCTTTATCACCTTTTCAACCTGACCGCAGCTTATCTCCTTATCCATTACAAGTGCGAGATCTCTGTTCTCATCTGCAAATTTTGATATCGGTCTGAATGAAGGTGTGTTTCCGTAATATTTTACAAGAGCCTTAAGATCGAGTTCCGCTATGTATACCGCGGTCCTCAGATCATATTTCTCACTGACTTCATATGCGACCTTGCCCATGAATCCTATCTTTTCTCCGTCACAGACTATCTCAGCCGTCTGATATGGATGCAGGAACGGAACCGTCGCTGCATTGTATTCGAAATCAACGATCAATGTCTCCGCTACCTTTTCCACCATACCCTTGAGTGAAAAGAAATCCTCATCATCGCCGAATGCCGTGATGCACAGAGTCTCCCTCTCATCGGGATAATCATTTATCGGAAGTTCCTTCGCTATAAATTTATTGCCTATCTCGAACAATCTTCCGCTCAGATTGCCCTTCTTCTGGTTACGGCTTATCGCAGCGAGCATCGAAGGAACAAGTGTCGTTCTCATAAGCGACATGTCCTCATTGATTGGATTGAGTATCCTGATCGCCTGTCTTTCCTTCGCATCCTCGGGAAGATTTATCATATCGAGATCCGAAGGTGAGAAAAATGAATAATGTATACACTCGTAAGCACCTGTCGAGCACAATGCTTTCTTGAGCCTGAGTTCCTTCTTCTGCTTGTTGTTGAGTCCGCCCATCGTGACCTTGGAATCGGGCATGAACGTGGGGATGACATTGTCGTATCCATACATCCTTATGACTTCTTCGGCAACGTCGGGATAGTTTTCCATATCGCCTCTGTAAGCGGGAACCATGAGCGTAAGCTTGTCACCTTCGATCGTCGGAGCAAAATCAAGGTTCTTCATGATCCTTATGATCTCGTCCTTCGGTACCTCGATACCGAGAACATCATTGACTCTCTTAATGTCAACCTTCATTTCATGAGGCTCGATGCTGTTGCCCGTGTTAACATCCTTATGTGTTGATGAGATCTTGCCGCATCCCAGTTCTTCCACAAGATGGAGAGCTCTCTTCATGGCCATGACCGTTGCATATTCGTCAACGCCCTTGGCATATCTGCCTGAAGCATCGGTTGACTTGCCGTGCTGACGTGCGGTCTTTCTGATATTGTCCCTTGCAAATTTGGCCGACTCAAACAATACCTCCCCGGTCGTATCTCTTATTTCCGAATTGAGTCCTCCCATGACACCTGCGAGTGCTACCGGCTTGACGGCATCACAGATCACGAGGTTATTGCTGTCCAGCGTGTATTCCTGATCGTCGAGTGTAACTATCTTCTCACCGTCATGAGCCCTGCGGACCTCTATCCTGTCGCCTTCAACATAATCGCGGTCGAATGCATGCATGGGCTGTCCGAGCTCAAGCAATATATAATTGGTTATATCAACTATATTGGAAATGGGATCCTGTCCAACGAGAGCAAGTCTTCTTTTCATCCACAGCGGTGATTCATCTATCTTAACGTCATATACGTAATGACCGATATATCTCGGGCAAAGATCGCTTGCTTCAACCTTTACGTCAAATTCATCGAGTGTCTTATCCGTTTCGGTATAATCAAGTGCAGGCATCTTTACCGGCTTATCGAGAGCCGCCGCCACCTCTCTTGCAATTCCGAACACACTCTGACAGTCGGGCCTGTTGGCGGTTATCGATATGTCAAACAGCCAGTCGTTAAGACCGAGCATATCCTTGACATCTGTTCCGGGCTTTGTATCCTTCGGAAGAACGAGCAGTCCGTTGTAGCCCGCTCCCGGATACATTCCTTCACTGACGCCGAGTTCCGTTCCGGAACAGAGCATGCCCTCGGAATCCACTCCGCGCAGTTTTCCCTTTTTGATCGTCATCACACCTTCAACGGTTTTATGATCCTTTGCTGTCATCAGGACGCTGGCACCCACAAGTGCGACCGGATACACACCGCCTTCGTACACATTGTCCGCGCCGCAACATATCTGAAAACTTCCTTTGTCTCCGCAATCAACCTGACATACATGAAGATGTGTGTCGGGTATGGCCTCACATTTTGTAACAAGTCCGGCAACGACATTGCTGATGTCCTTACCGACTTCAGTCAGTTCTTCAACCTCAAATCCGCAGTCGAACAGCCTCTTCTCCAGTTCCTGCGGTGTAATATCTATATCTACATAATCTTTTAACCAGCTTAACGGTACTAACATAATCTATCCTCTCTTTCCATGGTATCGGTAAACATTTTAATTATCGTCGATCTGCTTCAGTACTCGGATATCAGACTCAAATAAAAGCTTTATGTTATTGATCCCGTATTTGAGCATCGCGGTACGTTCGATACCTATGCCAAAGGCAAGACCCGAATATCTGTCACTGTCTATCCCGCAGTTTTCCAATACCTTTTTGTTGACGATACCTGCACCGAGGATCTCTATCCAGCCTGTTCCCTTGCAGAGCTTGCATCCCTTGCCTCCGCATTCGAAGCAGCTTACATCGACCTCAACCGACGGCTCCGTGAACGGGAAATAAGAAGGACGCAGTCTTGTGGTCGTATCCTCTCCGTATATCTTCTTGACAAATACATCAAGCATACCCTTTAAGTCGCACAATGTGATCTTTTCATCGACAACCAGGCCTTCCATCTGTGTGAACATCGGTGAATGGGTCGCGTCATCATCCGAACGGAACACCTTACCGGGTGACAGTATCTTGATTGGCGGCTTCTTTGCTTCCATGACATGTATCTGTCCGGCACTTGTCTGAGTTCTGAGAAGAAATTCCGGAGACAGATAAAAAGTATCCTGCATGTCACGTGCCGGATGATCCGCCGGCGTATTGAGGGCCGTGAAATTATAGTAATCATTTTCTATCTCGGTTCCCTCATAAATCTCAAATCCCATTCCGGCAAATACATCTATCAGCTGATTTCTCATCTGTGTGATCGGATGAAGATTACCTGTACAAATCTCCTTTGCCGGCATCGTTACATCGATCTTCTCTGACTTGTAACGAAGATCGAGTTCAAGTGTCTTCATCTTCTCATCAAGTTCCGTAAATTTCTCGAGTGCCCACTCCTTGAGTTCGTTGACGCCCTTACCGAAGGATGCTCTGTCCTCCGGAGCTATGGTCTTCATCTCCTTCATTAACTGACCTATCTTACCGGTCTTGGAATCCAGAAACTGTTTTCTGAGTTCGAATGCAGTCGCTCTCGAATTGGCTTTTTCCTTTATGCCGTCAAGTATCTCCTGCCTGATCGCATCCAGTCTTTCATTCATATGATCTCTTCCTCCTAAGCTTTTTTTGCAATAAAAAATCCTGCTGTTGTCATACAACATCAGGACGAATGTATTCCGCGGTACCACCTGAATTCAGATCACACTTGGGTGTCTGCACTTAATTTGTCTGTTAACGCAAGCTGACGTACCGACCTACACACCATATGGCTTCAATCGGTCTGCTCCGGTGTGAAAATTCGGTTTCCGCATGATAAAGGGCTCACAGCCGCCGACCCTTCTCTCTCTTATCACTACCCGGTCACTTACTTTGCACCATCATCGCATTTGTTCACTTTATTAAAATACAAATTAAAGCAAAAGTCAACAATTCCTTTTACGTCGGGCTGTCCGCAGTCTGTCCGGCCCTATTGATGGTCTTTATCCATTTTCCGCTTCTAAGCCTGAAAATACACCACACCGATTTGACGACCTGATCGATCTTTAAGAAGAAATATACCCAGAATGCATCAAGATCCCATACCAGTCCCGCAAGTGCACCGAGCGGAATGGACATGATCCAGAGGAACAGTATATCCGCAGCCATAAGGAACTTCGTGTCCCCGCCGCCTCTTAAGACACCCTTTGTAAGGATACTGTTCATCGACTGAAATACCACTATAAATGCTATCGAAAGCATCAGCTCGTGTGCTATCGCCTCAGTCTCAGGCGTTATATTGTAGCAGGCGATGACAGGGTCGCTTATAAGTATTATGATGACCGCTCCGACCAGACCGACCACCATGGCGAGTCCTAAAAAAGTCCACGCCTGAGCCATGGTCTTTTCCCTGTTTCCCTCACCGAGCGAATGTCCTGTCATTATACAGCTTGCCTGACATATGCCCTGGATGAGCACCGTGCTTAACTGCTGAGTCACAACCGTGATCGAATTGGCCGAAACAAAATTCCTGCCGATATGCCCCATGACCATTGCCACTGTGGAATTGCCCAAAGAAAGAAGCGTATCCGAGATAAGTACCGGAAGACTGATGGTTATATAGGTCTTTAACAGATCCTTACATGGCATGAAAATATCCTTGAAACGGTATTTCATGTTCTTATCAATGACAAACATATATCCGCAGACTGTCACAAATTCAAAGGTCCTTGCTATGACCGTACCCGCTCCGGCGCCCTCTATGCCCATCCTTGGCATACCGAGTTTACCGAAGATAAATATCCAGTTGAAGAAGATATTGACAAAGAACGCACCTATCGCCGAATAAAGCGGTATCTTCGCCTGTCCGACACTCCTTAGAACTATAGTGCTTGTAAGTGCCAGTCCCTGTAACAGATAGCAGGGGATCATCCATTTGAAATATCTTATACCCTCCGCTATGACCGCTTCATCGGCGGTATACAGCCTCATGAGTCCAGCAGGTGCAAGTATCGTCGGTATCATGAAAAATACTATCGCAAGTACCGTGCATAGCCTCAACATCAGGGTGACCGCTTTTTTTAGGGATATATTATCCTTCATGCCCCAGTATCTTGAAGTAAGTACGCCGGCTCCCATGCCGAGTCCCATACAGCAGATCTGGAAAATATTTACGAACTGATTTGCCAGTGCTGTAGCCGAAAGCGTCGTCTCGCCGAGTGTTCCGACCATGACAGTATCCGCAAGGTTTACGCCTATGGAAATGGCACTCTGCAACGCGATAGGAATGGCTATGACTGCTGCTTTTTTATAAAATTCCCTGTCTTCTACAAATAGTTTCATAAAGAGTGATGACTTTTCCTTTACAAGCATGGAGCAAACGCTACGGATATCACTTTATCATACTTCACAAATGAAAAACAATACTATATAATTTATTGGTAAAACGATTTACGACTTAATGGGGGTGACCATGAAAGACAGACCTGCTGTAAAAAGATTTGATGACGGAAGCACCATATGGGAGCACACCTTTGAACATTTTAAGGTTAAGGTATATGTTCCATTCAGTCCTCTTAAGGACAGCCTTGTAAACTACGGCTACGAGGCACCTTATCTGTTGTATTTTGAAGAAAACGAGCTTACCTGTGAAGAAGCCAAAAAGACGGCGGACGAGCTGGGGTTCTCTGAGATAGCGGCTTCAAAGGAAAGCTCCGTCGTATTTGTGATGACCACCTGCAAGGGCGGATGGGCTATGGAAACAAAGGAATTATTTAAGGAACTCATAGCCAACTCCAAAATACATCAATATCATAAAGACGGATATGCCATACTTATAAACAAGGTGTTCAATACCGACGACGGATATGCGATACGCGGTGCCATCTTCCGCACATATATCTATGCTCACGGTGCCGCAGCCGACTATGTGGCAGCCAACCTTTGTCAGACGATCGACGGGCAGGGATTGTGGGGCCTCGCCGACATCACACCCACGTGCTGCATCCTGGATGAATTGTCAATTGTTCCCGTTATAGGCAGGCGTGACATGCCCATAGCATCTATCGGAAACAGTTTTGAGATAAATACCGCAATAGAGATGCAGACTGACATCTTCTTTATGTCGGACATTCTTGACGTGAAGGTTTTATATAAGGAATTTCTGTCACATTTCTTACGTTGGGGATGGGTCGGAGAACTGAGTGCTCCGGCCGATTTTGAAGGTCTCGATATGACTGAGGAGTTCTGTGAAGCGGTTGTAAAGACCACACCGGATAATTACGGCGACTATGAAGGAAGTGAAGAACACGGGATCGGCTATATCGCTTATTACAATAATGATCTGTTTAAAAAGGAGCGTGTTCCGCTCATGCTCTGCTTCCACGGCGGCGGTGATTCCGCGATGCACATAGCACAGGTATCACGCTGGTATCGCGTTGCCCATGACCACGATTTTCTTCTCGTGTGCGTAGAGGATCATCTGAACAGCACTGCTTCCGAAACTATCGAACTGCTTTCTATACTCAAAGATAAATATCCTATCGATGAGACACGGGTCTATGCGACCGGCTTTTCAATGGGCGGCTGCAAGACCTGGGACCTGTATCAGGAGTATCCCGATATATTTGCTGGAATGGCTCCAATGGATGCCACATTTCCTGTCGGATACAATCTCTACAACAACCCAAGTCCGGTGGAGATAAACAAAGACTGCCCCGTTCCCCTCTTCTATGTGGGCGGTGAGGAAACTCCTCTCCCCGAGCTTCCGTTCCAGGAGATAAAATGCTTCGAGCGCATGGCCTATGTATTCAAGGTCAATGACCTTGCAACACCGTATTCGGTGACATTTGAAGATAAGGAAAACTGGCCCGACAGGATCTGGGGCATCAGCGGTGACGAGGTTTTCAGATATAAGGACGAAGACCGCAACAGCATCCTTACCGTCAATACCTTTAAAAGCAGGGACGGCAGGACATATACCGCATTTGCGTCTGTCAGCGGTCAGGGTCATGAATGCAGATATCACTCATGTGAAAATGCATGGCTGTTCTTAAAGAGATTCTCAAGAAAAGACGGAAGGATCATAATTGATCAAGGATGAATTTCTTAACGTTTTTCAGTTTGCTTTCCTTCCATTTCCCTTCATCGGCCTTTGCGGCGACAGGAAGTATGATATGAAAGTCCAGAGCTTCCCCCGGGACTCTGCCGCTTCTCATCGGCTCCAAGAAATGCTCCTGCCACTCATCCTCCGTCGCATGGCTGAACCTGTCGGGATTCAGATATATCTGCTGTCTTTTGGTCGCAGCAACAAAAGCCTTCGCCGAAAGCGGCTCCAAGAGTTCATACTCCGCCTCTCCCACATTTTCAAATATAAGAGGCAGTTCTCCCTTGACTATCCTCTCTTCTTTTCTGTCCGTATCGATGCCCATCGCCTCAAAAGTATATCCTTCTTTGCCAAGCCTTAACTTTATGAGCAGACCCTTTTCGGTGTTGAACTGAGCTCTCTGATAATCCGTATCAAATACAAAATTTCCGAGCGAATAGAATATGATCTTATCTCCGACCGTTTCGTAATTCATCGGTACATGAGGGTGATGCGCGACAACAATGTCGGCACCGAGTTTAAGGTACTCAAGATACCTGTCCCTTGTGTAAGGTGAAGGCAGGGAAGTAAATTCCTCTCCTCCGTGAGCCACAACGATACACCAGCGGCATCTGCTCTTGATATCCTTTATATTGGCGGAGATCATGTCCATATCGCTCCAGCTGAGACACCCGGCTTTATCTGAGTCCGCCTTTCTGCAGGCGCGCTGATAACCTACCGCAAATATTCCTATCCCGCCTGCCTCATCCAATATGAGCGGTCTCGCTGCTTCATCTATATCCATTCCGGCCCCGATCGTATGGGCGCCGCATTTTTCCGCGACCTCAAGCGTATCGGCAAGGCCCTCGCTCCCCGCATCCATAATATGATTGTTGCAGATATTCCATATATCCGCACCTATCCTCTGCAGAAAATGAGACACCTCGGGCTTCATGCTGTGCATAAGCTGTAAAACGGAATTGTCCTTCGGTTTCCTCGAACCGTCCGACAATGCCCCCTCGACATTCACGATCACATGATCCGAATCCGCAATAAATTCATATACTTCCTTATCGAGCAGATCTTCATCGTCATATCTGTTTTCCATATAATGGTCAAATCCTATATCACCCGTAAATACAAGAGTGGTTTCTTCTTTCATATACTTTCCTTTCCGTCCGGTCACTTAAGCATGATGGCTGTTAGCATCCTGCCCTTTTTCCCCTTCTCCCTGCGATAGGAATCAATATCTATATTTTCATATGTGCAGCACGGCGGCATCGTTATGGCTGACTCCCTAACACCTGCAGACATCAATGTATATCTGACCGCCAGACTCACATCCAATGTATATTTCACTTCGTCTTTCTTTCTGAATATCCTTCTTGTCTCTTCGTCGCTGCATACATTCTTCATTGCGCTTATCAGCTCTTCTCCGACTTCATAACATCCGCCGCAGATCGCAGGACCCATGGCTACCATGAGATCCGCGGGCTTCGTACCGTAGCACTCATTCATCTTTTCCATTGCTCTGAGTACTATTCCCGCCGCAGTTCCTCTCCATCCGCTGTGTACCATACCGATCGCCCCATGTACCGGGTCGAGCAGATATACGGGGGTACAATCCGCTTCTACGGTCGCAAGTACGATGCCTCTCCTGTCCGTGATCATCCCGTCACAGGGTTCACTGTATACCGGCGCCGTCACTCCCTCTCCCGCAAGATCGTCGGTAACTATCCTTATCCTGTCGGTATGCTTCTGGTCCACCCTGTTGATCCTTGTGACCTCCGTTCCGAAATATGCCGCCAGTTTCAAATAGGAATCGATGTCGCTCTGTTCCTCTTCATTGCGATAAACATCCCATATCCCGGCTCCCTTTGAGGTATATACTGTTTTTACGATACCCGTTTTGTCAAGAACGGTATTTCCATAAGCAAAATTCATATCATTTCCCGATCCGTATTTATCTTATATTAACATTTTTACCACTTGCGTGCCAGAAAAGAGAAAATAAAATTGGGGCTTTACATTTCCGGACAAGTGTTATATTCTATTTTGTTCCAAAGGGGACAGATAAAAGATTATATGTTAGTCTGTAATAAAGACGTAAAGGAGAATAAATATGATCAAAGAAATTTCAATGGGATTGCTGATCCCTTTTGCAGGTACGGTTTTAGGAGCAGGCTGTGTGCTGTTCATGAAAAAAGATATGAATGAGAAACTTCAGAATGCCCTGACAGGCTTCGCCGCAGGTATAATGATCGCAGCTTCGATCTGGAGTCTCATAATTCCCGCAATGGAGCAGAGCGAGCACATGGGGCGGCTGGCGTTCATCCCTGCTGTAGTCGGCTTCTGCATAGGCATGATCTTCCTGCAGTTTCTCGATATCGTCATACCTCATATGCATATCAACAACACGGTCGAAGGTCCCAAGACCAGTCTTCAGAAAACGACGATGATGGTACTCGCCGTCGCTCTCCATAACATTCCCGAAGGAATGGCAGTCGGTGTTGTATATGCGGGCTGGGTATCGGGAAAGACAACCATCACCGCTGCGGGTGCCCTGGCTCTTGCGATCGGTATCGCGATCCAGAACTTCCCCGAAGGTGCCATTATCTCGATGCCTCTTCACAGTGTCGGTGAGTCCAAGGGCAGATCCCTCTGGTACGGCATCCTCTCGGGTATAGTCGAACCCATAGCCGGGCTTCTGACAATAATGCTCGCAGGTATCGTCATTCCCATTCTCCCCTATCTTCTGGGCTTTGCCGCAGGTGCCATGATCTATGTATGCATAGAAGACCTCATACCGGAAATGAGTGTCGGCAAACATTCCAACACCGCCACCGTCCTGTTCATGGTCGGTTTTGCTCTTATGCTTGTACTTGATGTTGCTTTAGGTTAAAGTAATAAGAAAAAAGCTTATGGAGGGTATACATGAAAGCATTATTTATCGGAGGTACGGGGACTATCAGCATGGCCATCACAAGAAGGCTTGCCGCAGACGATAACTGGGAATTATATCTTCTCAACCGCGGCAACCGTGATGCGGAGATCCCCGAGGGAGTCAGACTCATCAAGGCAGACATCAATGACGAGGCTGCCGTAAAAGCAGCGATCGGTGACATGACCTTTGACTGTGTGGGCGAATTCATAGGTTTCGTTCCCGCTCAGCTTGAAAGGGATATCCGCCTGTTTAAAGGCAGGACAAAGCAATATATCTATATCAGTTCCGCTTCGGCATATGATAAGCCCTGTGCGGATTACCGAATAACGGAGGGCACTGCTCTCGGCAATAAATACTGGCAGTATTCAAGAGACAAGATCGCATGCGAGGATCTTCTCATGAAGGAATACAGGGAAAACGGTTTCCCCGTTACGATAGTAAGACCCAGTCATACATATGACAACAGAAGCGTTCCGATGGGTGTTCACGGTAAGAATGGCAGTTATCAGGTGATCAAGCGAATGCTTGAAGGCAAGCCCGTCATCATCCACGGTGACGGTACATCCCTGTGGACCATGACATACAACGAAGATTTTGCTGTCGGTTATACAGGCCTTATGGCCAATCCTCATGCTATAGGTCAGGCATTCCAGATAACCAATGACGAGACCCTGACCTGGAATCAGATATATCAGACGATAGCAAATGCTCTCGGAGTTGAATTAAAGCCCTATTATGTGTCATCGGATTATCTTGCGGATATAAGCGATTATGACCTCTATGGCGGGTTACTCGGAGACAAGGCGAATTCGGTCGTATTTGACAACACGAAATTAAAGAATGCAGTACCCGATTTCAAGCCTTCGATAAGGTTTGAACAGGGCATAAAAAAGACTCTGGACTATGTTCTGTCTCACAAAGAGTGTCAGGTCGAGGATCCCGAATTTGACGCATGGTGCGACAAAGTGATCGATGTCCTCGAAAAGTCCAAGAGTCAGTTTAGATAATATTAATTTTGATATCTTAAAGGTAATTCCATGCGGTGCGCTTTTAAAAGCGCACCGTTTTTCATGAGTTCCTCACAATCGCCGTCATATACGATCTTCCCCTTTGATAAAAGGATCACCCTCTGACAGGTATCCATTATCATATCAAGATCATGGGAAGCTATGATGCAGGTTTTGTCCAGGGAATTGATAATATCGATGACAACTCTTCTGTTGTACGGATCAAGCGCCGAAGTCGGTTCATCCATGAGCAGATATTCGGGCTCCATTGTCAGCACGCTCGCAATGGCCGCCATCCTTTTTTCTCCGACCGAGATCTTATGATTGTGTCTTGTCTTTATATCCGTTAGTCCCAGCTTTTCAAGTACTTCATCCGCCTTTTTCTCGGCTTCTTCAGGGCTCATCCCGTAGTTCATCGGTCCAAACATAAGGTCCTCGATTACTGTCGGCATGAACATCTGGTTATCCGAATTCTGCAATATGAAGCCAAGTTTATTTCTGATCTCCGCTGTAGAAGCGGGACCGACCTTGATATCATCCACGACGATCCTTCCGCTGTACGGAAGCAGTCCGAGCATTGCCTTCATCAGAGTGGATTTTCCTGCCCCGTTGGCTCCGATCAGGCCCACATTTTCTCCCGTCCTGATCACGGTACTGAAACCCTCTATGACTTTAATGCCTTTTTCATATTCTATTGAGATATCTTCAAAACCAATCATAGGATCCGTCCAAGTATTTCGGCTATATTTACGCATCTGCAGGCCATAAACAGGCATATGCTCATGAGTACAAATAAAACATCTCCCGCTTTTGCCCTTCTCTCCCCGGCAAATCCAAAATTGCCGTTAAAGCCCCTTAGCTGCATACTGTCATATATTTCCCCCGCTTTATCCATGCTCCTTAAAAGCAGCTGGCCGAGGAACGATCCCCACGCACTGACGTGTATCCCCGACTGGTTGTTGGAACGCAGCTTATAGGCATTGTTCATTATCCCGACCTCATCGATCATGACAGCCACATATCTGTATGTAAGCATCAAAAGCGTGACCGCCATGCGCGGTGCATGGATCTTCCGCAAGGCCGCGCATATACTGTCAATTCCCGTGGTCGCCACAAATATAAATGACGCCATCAGACAAAAGATGCCCTTTAACATGAGCGTTAGCATGGAAACCCAGCCATAGCTGACCGTTAACGCACCGATCTCCAGCATCGGCCTGCGGTCAAATATTGGATTGAACAGCCCGACCGCACAGACAAGCGGCAATACGAAGCTCAGCTTGTGAAAACAGGTACTGACATTTATCCCTGCCACCTGAAACGTTATAATGGGAAATAATACCATTATCACTATCCCGCTCAATGCATATCTGTCAAATGAAACCGTTATCACGATATATGCAATTACAGTTATCAGTTTGCTCAAAGGGTGCAGGTCGTGCATGGGCGACTTCATAGATGCCAGATCATCCATTTCCCTGAACTCTCTTGCTGCCGTTTCGATACTTGCCATAATTATTGTTGTTTCTTAACTCTGAAAAATCTTCCGGCAAAGCATATAAAAAGTGCAACGCTTGCGACCATTGCCGAACCTACGATACCGGAAACCGTCGTACCCACGGCACTGTCACTGTTTGAAAATGCATAATCCGGCAGGAACGAAGTCTTCTCCTGAACACCGGCCGCCGAATACGCTACACTGCTCGCTATACCGAAATTGTCTTCATCCAGCGCCATATTTGCACTGTAGCCCTCCTCCTCATTGCCGAAAAGAGCCCACTCCAGGCCGTCCGGATTTGAACTTGCAAGAAGTGAAAGTCCGCCGCCGACAACAGCTGCCACACACGCGATTATAATGATCGTCGTCTTAAGCGAAGATCTAGCATTGATGCCGATCTTATTCACATCTATTTCCTGCAGAAGCTCGGGTCTGGCCTCATATACAAATATAAGTACCGCGCTTGTTATAAGTCCCTCAACAAGACCTATTGCCAGATGGATGGGCTGCATAAGAGCAACAAATGCACCAAAAGGCAGATCCGTTATTCCCGATACGCTCGTTTCAAGTACCACCGAAAATGCTCCTAGCTGCAATGTTACAACGCATCCCACGATGGATGCGATCATTATCTTTAATCCAGTGGCCGCCTTTGCTTCCATCTTTGAGAACATATTGCTGTGCATTATCGGCCGCCATATCAGGAAATACCCGACAAAGCACCCGTAAAATGCCATATTCCAGCAATTCGCTCCCAGAGCCATCAGGCCTCCGTCGGCAAAGAACAGACATTGGATCGTCAGTATCACGACCATTGAAAGGAAACCTGCCTGCGGTCCCAGAAGTGCCGAAAGCATCATGCCTCCGCACAAATGTCCCGAAGAACCCGTTCCGGGTACGGTGTAATTGATCATCTGCCCCGCAAATACCAGGGCGGCCGTTACAGCCATAGTAGGTAACTTCTGTGTGTTTTCATCTTTTCTCAGTTGAAATGCCGAAACTCCGGTTGCGGTACCGCTTGCAACGTACATTGTTGCTGCCACGGCCGGAGCTAACAGCGCGTCTGCCATATGCATGCGTTGTCCTCTCTTTCTGATGTGTTTTATCTGAGATCTATCAAACGTTCCACCTCATCGATGGAAATCTTTTTGTTTTTGGCTATATCTGCAAGATCCTCATATTCGGGTTTGCATCTTTTTACACCGTATCCTTCGGATACCTTCACGCGCACATCACCGTATTTTGTATTTACTGTCTCGATCCTGCGCTCTAGGATATGCCTATGTATCTTCTGCTCTCTTATGCCGAGTGTCGAGGTGTATCGGAAGATATTTTCTATGATCTTCTCCTTTTGCCGCTCGTTGCACAAAACCTTTAACAGGATTCCCGGACGGTTCTTCTTCATATTTACCGGGATCGTATATACATCCAGCGCTCCCGCTTCAAACAGTCTCTCCATCGCGAAGCCTATCTTTTCGCCTGTCATGTCATCGATGTTGCAATTGAGTTCATAAACAACATCACCGGCATTCTCACTCTCACCCAATATCGCTCTGACAAGATTGGCTCTCTCAAAGTCTTTCTTTCCCATACCGTAACCTATGCGAGTCACACGCATGAGCGGCATATCTCCGTAGTTTTTCACAAAATGCTTCAAAAGCGCTGCTCCCGTAGGGGTACACAGTTCACCTCTGATATGCTCCGAGTATATCGGTATATCCTTAAGGATATAGGCTGTCGCAGGCGCCGGAACCGGCAAAACGCCGTGTGCACAGTGTACATGTCCGCTTCCCACATGAACGGGAGAAGCCGTGATTTCATCGACACCGAGTTCATTGATCAGCATACATACCGCAACAACATCGGCTATCGCGTCCTTTGAACCCACCTCGTGAAAATGTATCTCATCGACAGGTCTGTTATGTACATGACTTTCTGCTTCAGCGATCAGTTTATATACCGCCATCACATCATCCTTGACCTTATCCGGTATATCCAGATGTTCCCTCACTATATGCTCTATATCATGCATACTGCTGTGTGAATGATGATGATCGTGGCCATGTTCGTGATCATGGTGATGATCTTCGTGACCATTGTCATGGTGGTGCTCTTCGTGCTCATGGTCGTGGTCATGCTCATGGCTGTGTTCGTGGTCATGGTGATGATCTTCGTGGTCATGATGCTCATGATCGTGGTGATGGTCATCATGGCTTTCCTCTTCTTCCCCATGAACCATGACTTTCATATGTGTTCCGGTTATACCGCATTTTTCCGCAGTCTCGCTGATATATGTTACATCGGGAATGCCGAGTGAATTCAATCTTTCGACAAAACCCTCTTTATCATCGACGAGTTCGAGCAAAGCGGCGGTGAGCATATCGCCTGCAGCACCCATACCGCAATCAAGATAGAGTCTTTTCATAATCTTTACCTTTCTTTGTAATCGTTGTCAGCGACTGCCATGTGATTGATCCTGTTTGCTATGAAGCCCGCACCGAATCCGTTGTCTATATTTACCACCGATACCGAACTTGCACATGAATTGAGCATGGACAAAAGAGCCGCAAGACCTTCGAATGCCGAACCGTAACCCACGCTTGTCGGTACGGCTATGACGGGACAGTCCGCAAGTCCTCCTATAACACTCGCCAGCGCACCTTCCATTCCCGCGATCGCGATAATGACATTGGCACTCATGATATCATCCATGTGAGAAAGCAGTCTGTGCAATCCCGATACGCCGACATCGTAGAGCCTGACCACTTCATTTCCCATGAATTCAGCGGTAAGAGCCGCTTCTTCGGCAACAGGCATATCGCTCGTTCCGCCTGTTGCGATCACAACCTTTCCGTTGCCGTCGGAAACCGGAATGTTGCCTATGATACCTATCCGCGCCATCTCATTGTAAGTAAGTTCATGGAACTTTGATACGATATCTGCGGCATCCTTTGAAAGCCTTGTGATCAGTATCTGCTCCTGTCCGTTTTTCCTCATGGCATCGGCTATACTCACTATCTGTTCGGGCGTTTTTCCCGCACCGTATATAACTTCCGCAGCACCCTGTCTGATCTTTCTGTGCATATCGATCTTGGCAAAATCAATATCCTCAAACGGAGCCTTTTTTATACTCAAAACGGCATCATCCACACTCATCTCACCGCTTTGGACTTTTTTAAGTATTTCTCTAAGATCCTCGCTCATCCTCTTGTCTCCAGATCAAGCATCACACTGTCATAATATTTTTTCAGAGCCTTGCACACCGCTTCCCTTTCGGCGATGAGCTTATCGAACTGTGCCCCGTTCACCTGTATCTTTGCACTCTTTCCGACCATTCTTATCCTGAAATCGCTGAATCCCATCCTCATTAGTTCTCCTTCAGCCTGTTCGGTAATGCTCAATGCTTCGCCGGTTATATGTACACCCTGTGCGATACGCGTTGCAAGGCACGCATAACTCGGTTTTTCCCATGTGAACAATCCTGCCTCTTTCGAAAGTTCCCTCACCCGATCCTTTGTGATGCCGCAGTCTCTCAGCGGCGAAAGTATCTTAAGTTCTGTGAGTGCCTTCATTCCGGGCCTGTCCGACACCTCATCCGAAGCATTGGTCCCTTCTATCAGCACCTCAAATCCATCGGCTTTTGCGGCCTCCATAATGCTCGACATGATCCTTCTCTTGCAGAAATAACATCTATTATACGGATTGGCAGTTACCTCATCAAAACCAAGGACACTCAGATTTATGACTTTTATATCGGCTCCCAGCTGCTCAGCCAGTTTCTTTGCATCATCCAGTTCAAACTGAGGCTGAAACTCGGATTTCACGTAGTAGGCACAGACCCGTTTCGCATATTTGTGCGCCGCATAAAGCAGATAAGACGAATCCACCCCTCCCGAAAATGCAAGTGCCACTACATCGTTCTTCTCAAAAAAATCCCTTAATCCCATATGCATACCGTAAAAAAGACCGTTATCGTTTATCTTCTGACAAACAATAACAGTCTTCTGACCATTTATATATTATTAACAAACTTTCTGCTTATCTTAGTTTACTGCTACATATCGGCTTCTGCCGGGCGCCGGCTTCTGCCGACCGTTACGAACAGTATACAAAAAAACAGCTGATCATTCAAGATATCTTATTTCCGGCTATAGTCAATATACAAATACACAATTCACGTCAAACTGCCCTGTGATGAGACGTATTGGATAGTACATCTCATCCGTATCGGTCTTCACATACATGCATCTGTCCGGAATGCCTTCGCTTATCTTTACCGTAAAGGTTTTGTTCTGTCCCTTACGCAGTTTGAAATCGGTTCCCTTCTTCTTTGTCTTCCACTTGTTGTCCGAACTATAGGTTCCGGTCTCGGCTCTGACTGTCGTATTATCCTTTATTCCGACGGCGATCACATTATCCGACGAAGACTTGTCAATCACTTCTTTATCCAAGAAACAGTCAAGTATGAACTCCGGAGGATTCATGATCATGAACAGACAAGCATTGTCAGGTGCATATTTAATGAACTCATTCCATGTCGACGCATTTGGCCTGTTGATGTAATCATAATACCTGTACATTGGAGTATCCATGTCACCGGGCAGTTCGAACTCGCCTTTGGTACCGTCAAAACATTCCGCCTGAACGCTTGTGCCGTCGGCACTCAGCTTAAGTTCGCATATCTCATCACCGTCAAGATATCCGATCACATCACCCTTGTAGTTATATATTTCGTTGTATGCCGAATAGACTACAGTCGTGATATCATCATTTAACCATGTAAGACCCGCTCCGACCAGATCCGTTTCCCAGTCTCCGACATCCATGTTGTAGACGTGATAAACGCCCACATGAGGATTGACATGGTCCTCTACAACAAACCTGTTGCCCACAACCTCACAGGACATTATCGCATTGCCCGCGACCTCAGCCTCAGACAGGTCATAGACCGCACCGTTATAGTTGACCGTCATACCGTTAAATGATAATTCCGGTTCCAGATCCCTCAGCTCATACAGCCCGTAATACGATCTTTCAAGTTCCTTTATCTCTTTGATCTTTCCGTCGCTGTCCGTGGCAAATTCATAGACCCTCAGAGGCTTCTTTGCTTCGAATACATCATTTGCAAATATGCTGTCGGTATTTACACTTGCCGTACACTCATATTCGACTATGCCGATATTGTCATCTTCAACAAATGAAGCCGATTCAAACTTACGGTTCGTATATTCATCATAGTCCTCCTGAGAGGATACGATCATCTTCTGGATTCCCAGTCTGTCCCCTTCAGATCTGTCCCAAAGGAAACCGTAGAAGGTCTTATCGGAATCATCCCTTCCCTTCACGCTCTTAATGTCATTTTCCCTGTGAAGGAAGCAACCCGTATCGCTTCCGTGTTCGACACCGTCATCGTAGAAATAATTGCTGAACATGAACTGACTTACAAATGTGATATCATTGCCTAAAAATTCAAGGCTCATGCAGTCCTCGCCCGCAGCCCTTCCCACGGTGAACAGAGCATCAAATGAATCTTCCGTTGGCAGATATACGTCAAAATCCGCCTTGATCTTATAATCCGAAGGTATATCCTTAAATGTTACGGTACAGGTGTCCGCTCCGTATGCTTCGTCCGTATAGGTGGAAGAAAACGTGATATTTCCGTTACAGCTCTGTTTGTCATAGAGTCTTTCAAATGAGCAGCTTCCGTCGGTCCCAAATGAAAGCTTCGCATAATCCTCACCTGTTTCGGTATCCATCAGATACCAGTCGCCGTTAAGGAATTCCAGGATATCATTTTTTGTACCGAGATAAACCCTTAGTTTTTCGCTTTCGTCATCGTTCTTTTCTTCCTTCGGTTCCTTTTCCTTATCGGTATCCTTCTCTTTATCTTTGTCCTTGTCTTTTTTCTTTTCCTTCTTACTTTCCTTTTCAGGCTTTTCTTCCGGTTCTTCCTCCGTGTCTTCCACTTTGTCACCTCTGTCAGCGACCTCGGTCAGGACACACCCTGACAGTGAAACAGCCATGGCAAAAGTAAAAACCGACATAACGATCCTTAAACTCTTAAGCTTCATGATTCTCCTCAAACTCACATCATTCTGATACAAATATACAGTTTATATCGCTCTTTCCGCTGATCGGCTGGACAATATAGTAACCGCTCTTACCGTCATGCTCAAATTTTATGCTTCTTTCGGGCATGCCTTCGGGTACATTTATATGATAAGAGACCACATCCCCTTTTTGGTAGGTAGCCTTCTCGCCTTCGCTCTTTGTGGTCCATTCGAAATCTCCGGCGGCATTCTGAGTCAGTTCACCGCTTTCCACACTTACCGTCAGATCATCGCAAAGAGGAACGATGTATAACATATCAAGAGCATTTTCATCTATGACTCTCTCGTTCCATACCCTGTCCTGTATCTCCTGCGGTGGATTTATCATTATAAACATGACAGCGTTGTCATCGGCTTCTTTGACAAATTCTTTCCATCTTAAAAGCGTCGGGCGGTTCCTGTAGTCATAATATCTGTACATCAGGCTGTCATTGTTTTCTTCGATCTCGAATTCCTCGGAATAAAGCGTTTCGTTATCTTTTCCGTAATATTCGGCTTTTATGTCCGTACCGTTATCTTCAAAGGAGAGTTCCGTTATCTCCTCTCCGCTAACGATGCCGATCAGATTGCCCTTGTAATTGTATATCTGATTGTACTGTGCATAGACAGCTGTGCTGATATCATTGTCCTTCCAGATAAAGTTTGTTCCGTATATTACCTTTTCAAAATCACCCAGATCCGTATTGAATATGAGGTACGCGCTGTTGTGGGGATTGATATGTCCTTCGACAACTATCCTGTTACCAACCTGCGTGCAATCCGTGATTGCATTGGCTCCGCAGTCCTGATAGCTGATATCATATACCGAACCGTTGTATCTGAAATTAAGCCCGTCATAAGAGAACTCGGGTTCTCTTTCACCCGCATCATACAAACCGCCATAGGACTTATCCGTCTCTGACAGCCCGGTAATCACGCCATTTTCATCGGCTGCGAAACCGTACATTACAAGAGGGTAATCCTTTTTAAGATCATCTTCTCTTACAAGTGACAGATCGGTACCCGCAGCGACCGTATATTTCCGAATGCATATATCATCGAATTCATCAAAATAGCAGCCGACAAATTTTCTTAAGGTGTATTCATCATAGGTATCAAAATTGTGCGGCATCATCTTCTGAACATACAATGTTCCGTCATCATCACTCTGCCAGATAAAACCGAAGAAAGCGCCGCCCATGTCCGAATCGTCGATCTCGAATTCCTCATGCTCTCTTCTGAGCACCCAGGTCGTCTTCGAATTCATATAATCCGGATCATCTGCGCTGTTAAACATGATAGAACCTATATAGCTGTCACCGTTCCCCGTATAAAACAGATAGAGATAATCCTCCGTGGCGCCTCTGCCTATGTAAAATGAGCCGCCCAGTGTATCACTTTCGGGAGCGATATAATTGCCGCTTCCCGAAAAACCGTCAGGTATATCTTCTATGCTCAGTTCAAAATAATCCGGCCGTTCACCCTTGTGTGCATAAAGATAGCCGAAGCTGATATTACCTTCGCAGGTCGCATCAACACCGTCTTTTTCAAAAGTGCAGTTACCGTTTTCATCAAATGATAATGAGGCAAACGATTTATCAGTATCGGTATCGACAAGTTCCCATTTCCCTTCGAGGAAGGCCATGATCTCCTCATCATTGCCAAGAGCTACGGTTGCCGTAATCTCGGCATCTTTGCCCTTATCATCATCCTTGTCATCCTCTTTATCTTTATCCTTGTCCTTTTTCTTCTTTTTAACCTTTTCTTCTTCCACTTCTTCGTCGTACGATACGTCTTCGGACTTATTGCATGCCGTGAACAATATGCTTATCGACAACATAAAAAGCATCAGGAAAATATTAAACTTGGTCCTTTTCATCATCATTCCCCTTTATAACTGTTTCTCAGTTTTGCGGAAGCATATGCCTTTCGGCATATCCAATAAAATTTTATCACGAGGGGATTTAAACCTCAAGTGCACAAAAGAACCAATAAAACGAACAAAGACTCTGTATCCGTCGATACAAAGCCTTCGCCAATGAATATATAACTTATAGGAACATCCTGTTTATACAAGTCCTCCACCGAGTGCCTTCAAATTATCGGCTGCCTCCTCATCGGGTGCACCGTTGCAGATACAGATGCCTGTAACATTGGCTCCTGCCGATCTTGTCTTCTGCTCCCAGTCTTCCATCCACGCACCGGTACCCCAGCCGTAAGAACCGAAAAGCGCTACTTTCTTACCGCTTAAGTTTCCTATACATTCATTAAACATGGGTTCAAATTCCGTTTCCTCCAGAACCTCATCTCCCATAGCCGGACATCCGAAAGCGATGGCATCATAATCGGCTATCTTTGCAGCTGAAAATGAATTACATTCCATGACTTCACCCTGTCCGCCTGCGGCCTCAACACCCATATTTACATATCCTGCCATTGCGGCCGTAT
This sequence comes from Lachnospiraceae bacterium, assembly GCA_024698705.1. Taxonomy (GTDB): domain Bacteria; phylum Bacillota; class Clostridia; order Lachnospirales; family Lachnospiraceae; genus Colinaster. The sequence goes on along the minus strand of JAILQX010000044.1, from coordinate 36,091 downwards.
TACCTGTGCCGCTCCAGTATACTATTGCAACCTTGCTCATATAAGATCTCCTCCCGTAAGTTAGCGTACGCTAACTCTATCTGTAAAATATAAGTCAGTCTCGGCCTCAAAATGTAGGTTAGCCTTGACTAACTATGTGTATATTAACATGTAGGTTATATTTTTTCAATACTTATTTTGGGATTTTGGGATTTTTATTTATGATCTTTCGGATCATTTTGGGAACGCCTGAAAATAAAGCTTCTGAACAGGATGATATTCATCACGATAAAAAATCCCACAAATATGGCATACGCAAGCCATGGCTTATCCGGTGCAAGAGTCGCAAGGATCATCATCGGAAACCCGAATACTATCGCGGGGAAATTCTGGTATACCATATTGTCCGCGGCCGGTGTCTTAAATTCACCGTCTATCTCTCTTAGCAGGATGATACCCGTGCTGGCAGTACCGGTGAGCATTCCGTACATCATCAAAAACTGTTCTTCATAATACGATCTGAACAGAGTCTTTGCTACCAGCCTTTCATAGAAAAATGTGATCAGCATTCCGGCGCACGCCAGAATTATGATGAGTCCCCAGTAATTCTCAAGGATATCGAGTCTTATCGCTGCTATTCCGGCAACGACCATAACATCAAAAAAGAAATTACTCACCCTTGTCATGAGGAAATCATTGACATATTTGTGCTTCATGGCTTTTGCTTTTCTTAAGTTATTAAGGGCAAATTTCACCATTACGGCAGCCAGTACGCCGAACAGGAAATTAAAGCCGTACAATACAGCCTTCATGCCCGGAAGCAATGTTCCCAGTATGTAGATGATCAGATAAGCGATAAGATAAGCAAATATAACCAAAGCAACCTGGATCGTCATCTTGTCGATGCTTTCCTGCATTGGGATCTCATTTTCAGACTGAATGTCCTCAGCTTTGTAGGTCTCACGTTTGCCGCTAGCTATCTTAAGTGTTCCTCTTCTCTTCTTCACATTGAGGTAAATGACACCGCCTATGCTTGCTGACAGAAATCCGAGAGCCGCTATGGTAAGACCGAAACTCTTACCTCCGACAAATCCGTACTGGTTCTCATATATCTGTCCGTAGTTCATTGCCTGTCCGGTACCCTGTCCGTAGCCGAACGGCAACAATATACCCGCAACGGGGAAGAATCCGCTCATTATTCGTGCAGCGATAAAAGTGATACCCATACCTACGATAGCCTGTAAAAGATATGTAGAAACCGTAGTCACACCGGTATTGAATATCTCTTTGGTCCTCTCTTTGCCAAGCTTTGCGCCGCTTGATTTGAAAGTCGATGCGATGAATCCGAGAGCAAGACAATGATAGGTTAATATCTCAAGCAATGCGGAGCCGTTACCGCCAAACAGCTGAGTGTTATACATAACCTTTCCGGTGCATGCATGATATATTTCCGAAATAACAAGAAGTATCATACCGCCTATGACCGATGTCGGAATAAGTGAAGATCTGAGTCCCGGGGTCGCTTTCTTGATCGCATTGCCAAGCAGCATCGATCCGAGAAGAGTTCCTACGAGTACAAGTCCGCCCCACACACTAAAGTCCCAAAAATTTTCCATTGCCTTCTCCTTTGTTGATATTAGAGTATCTGTAATAGAAATTAACATATTTCAACGGATTAAATCTTTTATCGCCTTTTATGAGATACAGCTTACCGTCACATTCCACATTGAGTCTGTTGTCGCCGACACAGGCCGCACCTATGATCTTATCGAACGGGAGAATGATATTTCCCGAAAAAGTCGTGACCTCTATCCTGTCACCGAACAGGGTGATCCCCGCATTTCTGTCAATAAGTTTCCTGCTTATGGCAGGCTTTACATCAAATATCGCAGCCGTATCGGTATATACGGACTCTTTCTTAAAGACCGTGATATCAGTTCCGTTCAGGAATTCATTCTGGTGATCGTACCAGTCAGCCACATACCTGTAAGGGAACTCAAAATCAACTCCGCTAAGTTCCGTGTTCCGCCCGTATCTTATCTTCCTGTCGCAGGACTTGCATCTTATGATATCGCCCTTGCTCTCAAACTCCGCAAAGCCGCAGAAAGGACAGATATACATCGCTCTTTCAAGATACTCGGCACTGTGTCTGCTCTTAAATATCCTGTCACTTCTTGCCTCGTCACATGAAAGTTCTTTTTTTATGACATCATAGAGCTCGTCATCCGACCATTTCAGGTATTCGTCAGGCTCAAGCACTCTTTTTACCGTGCAGTCGATCCTTCCTTTGCGTCTGCCGCCCCATCTTGGCCATACACCGTAACCTCCGTCTATGTAATACAGGACGACCGGCATCTTAAGCAGTTTACACATCGAGGTGATCCCGCGTTTCATTTCGCAGGTCCTTCCGCTGTAGGTACGGTTTCCTTCGGGAGCTATGCCGATCGAACCGCCCTCTTTGGCGCAAGTAACTATATCCTTCATTGCCTTCAGATCCGTGGTATGCTTCTTTATCGGTATCGGTCCTACCAGGAACCAAATGAGCTTTGACACAAATCCGTTGGAAAACAGATCCTCCATCGCCACATAATAAATATGCTGCCTGAACGCAAGACTTACAAAAAACTGGTCATATCCCGTAACGTGATTAAAAAGCACCAGCACGGGCCTGTTTTTATCCCCCTTATATTTTTCGATCCTCGCTCCGTAATGAAACCGTGCCATCAAAAAAAATATCGGGGCCAATACAAATCTTACCAATTTGTGTCTGAATTTGACGAATCTGTTCTTCTTCTTTTTCAATCAATTCCTCTCAACATTTTTCGGTATATCTGCAATCCGGGAATCCCGAACAGCCGTAGAACTCACCGTACATACCTTTTCTCTTTACCAGCATGCTTCCGCATCTGGGACACCTTCTGAGCGTATCCGACGCAGGTGCTGCGCAGGCCATCTTCTCATAGACCTGCCGGTTCATCCTGCAATCATTTAGTGCCCTGTGGGCTCCTTCAGGGGAAATACCATAGAACTGTGCCAGATCCGTAAGTTTCCTATGCTTAAGCTGCGGGAGACATCTCTTAGCCATGTGCCAGGTATCCAGATAATCATTTCCCAAGGCCATACCGCGATATTTCATCACGTCCCTGTATATGAATTTAAGATCAAAACTTTGTATATTGTGCCCTATGAGCACGTAATCTTCTATAAAATCCAGGAATTCGTCAAGTACCTTTTCAAAGCGTGGACAGTCCTTCACCATCGCATCACTTATGCCGTTGACCCTGCTGGCTTCAAGAGGTATATGCCTGCCGGGATTGACCAGCCGTGAGAACTCCGCTTCAACCCTGCCGTCCTTAACCTTGACTGCCGATATCTCTATGATCTCGTCAAGATCCACGTTTATACCGGTTGTTTCAAGGTCAAATATCACATAATCCTTAACATATCTGTCTATTTCACTTCCATAAGAAAATCCAAGCATTTTCAAGTTGCACGTGCCGGTGGCATAACCTGTACTTATCTGTCACGTGCTTTCCTTTCAAGCATTCCATCATCAAGTATATCATAAACATCCGGTTTTGATTAAGGAAAATATTAAGGTACTCTATAATGATCCTGCTTCATCACTTCAACGATCTCATCTATGACATCGGACGCGGTAACTCCGTAATCGCCCAACTTTTCCGCAGCCTTCTGCCCGGCCAGTCCGTGTATGAGCGTCGCAAGTCTGCAGGCATCATATGCATTTTCCGTATTGAGTAACAACGCTGCCGTAAGACCTGCGAGCACATCTCCCGTTCCCGCCGTACTGAGGGCATTGGTACCGGATATATTAACGCAGGTATCCTTTCCGTCCGAAATGATAACGCTGCTGTCCTTTGCAACTATGATGAGGCCGTATTCCCTCGCTTTGTCTGCAACATATTCGGGGGATGAGTTGCATTTGTCCTCCGGAGGCGAACCAAACAGGTTTGCAAATTCCTTCGGATGAGGTGTTACGATCGTTACCCCGCTTCTTTTAATGCCCTTTTCAAGATATCCCCGGAGATGATAAAGTCCGTCGGCATCTATTATCAAAGGTTTCGTATAGTCCCTGTATACTTTTTCAAATATACCGGCTGCCTTTGTATCCCTTCCAAGTCCCGGTCCTATCACAAGAGCATCACTCCAGTCAAATGCAGCGCTCACATCTTCCTTATCGTAATCGCTTGTCATGATCTCGGGCATGGCCGCTATAACGGTCTTTGCCGCAGTTGCTGAAGTAAAGAGTTTTACCATGCCGACGCCCGCCTTCATCGCTGCGCGTGAGCACAACAATGATGCTCCGGGCATATTGTCGCTGCCTGCTACAACCAGAAGTTTTCCGTAGGTAGATTTATTGCTGTCCTTTACACGCCCCGGCAGCATAGCCGTCATATCGTTTTCTTCAAGTGCCGTAATTTTAGCCGGCCCGTCGCATAATATATTGATATCATCACAGATGACCTGTCCTGAACAAACTTTTCCCTTACCAAGCCACAATCCTCTCTTGTGCCTTCCCAAAGTTACCGTGATATCAGCTGATACCGCTACATTTCCGACAGTCCCGTCATCGGCATTGAGGCCCGTGGGAATATCGACTGCTATGACTCTGCTTACCGGGCTGCGTTTCTCATTTAACATTGTAACGGCGTATTCAAAATTTTTCCTGAGTGATCCGGATATGCCTATCCCAAGCATCGCATCGACTATGATGTCCGCTTCTTCGATGGCTGCCAAAAGCGCATTGTCTTTCTCTGTGTCCCCGATCTCTGCGTATCCGGGTGTCTTTCCGCCGCAGTTTATATATATGTTTTTCTGTGTCTTATACTCTTCTGTCGCTTTTGCTTCATCACCTACGACAAATACACTGACATCCATTCCTTTCAAATGCAGTATCCTCGCTACAGCCATTCCGTCACCGCCGTTATTCCCGGTTCCGCATAAAACGATAACGCGGACTTTGCTGTATTTCCCGTACACACTGTATTTCCCGGCTTCTGCGCAGATCACACGACTGACGGCCTCCGCTGCTTTTTCCATAAGCACAAGTGACGGGATACCTACTTTCTCTATCGTGTATTTTTCTATGCTTTTCATTTCAGCCGCTGTATATAATCCGAGCATTTTATCCCTCCGTAAAGGTATGGTTGAAATAATGCATGGCACTGCCATCCACACATGATTATATCATACAGTTATACCTGCGGTAAAATCCGATCCCATTAGGAAAAAGGCGTAAATTTATATCATTTTTGCATATTATTAAAATTGAATTTCCTCATAAAAGATTATAGTATTGTTATTCAATAGAGGACGGATTTATGGAAAATAAGACCAGAGTCATTGATGAACACACTCCTCTTATGATAATCGCGGGGCCGATGTTCATCGAGCTTTTTCTGAATATATTACTGAATAACGTCGATACGGTAATGCTGAGTCATTACTCCGAAAATGCTGTCGGGGCGGTAGGCAATGCCAACCAGATCATGTTTTTACTGATCATCATGTTCAACATCATCGCCACCGCCACCAGCGTTGTCGTTGCGCAATATCTTGGTGCAAAGCAATACGACAAGATGAACAAGATCTATACCCTTGCGATCATCGTCAATCTCGTATTCGGCATATTCCTCAGCGGTATGCTGGTGCTCTGCAAAGGTTTTATCATGAAAGCACTCAATGTTCCCGTTTCAATGGTCAATGATTCCATGACCTACATCAACATCGTAGGCGGCGGAATGTTCATACAGGCCTGCAACAATGTTATCCTCCAGATACTCCGCTGCAACGGCCATACAAAATTCGGCATGTATGTTTCCCTCATCGTAAACATCGTCAATATCATAGGAAACTACCTCTTCCTGTACGGACCTCTCAGATTCCTCAACATGGGGGTTGCGGGTGTCGGCATTTCAACCGTATTTGCAAGAGTTATAGTTCTTATAATTGGATTGATGTTCTTCTACCGACTGAAGATAGGCAGGCTCTCACTTGCTCTGCTGAATCCGTTCCCGAAGGAACTGCTCGGACAGATGATAAAGATCGGGCTTCCCTCAGCCGGAGAGAATCTTTCCTACAACCTGTACCAGATGGTACTGTTATCATTTATAAACCTGATGGGTGATGATTCGGTCAATGCGAAGGTGTACTGCAATTCCCTTATATCATTCGCCATGGTATTTTCAAATGCCTCCGCAATGTCCACACAGATCATCACGGGTCATTTAGTTGGCGCGGGCAAGGAAGATGCAGCCTACAGGCGTGTTTTTAAAACATTGTCCACCTCACTTCCCATTACACTCGGGCTGGCTGCCGTAAACTGGCTGCTATGCCCTTATACGCTTCATATCTTCACACAGAATGAAACGATCATCGACCTTGCCCGCGGCATCATGTTTGTTGATATCTTTATAGAACTCGGCCGCTGTCTTAACATGACTTTTGTCAACAGTTTAAAGGCAGCGGGCGCATACATTTTCCCTCTTATCGTCGGTCTGCTGACCATGTGGGGTCTCGGTGCAACTGTGGGTTACACACTGGGACTTGCCTGTGGCTTCGGTGTTGCGGGTGTCTTCGCGGGCACCGCGACCGACGAGTGTATCCGAGGCTTCATAGTCATGTGGTACTGGTGGAAGAAGAAATGGGTCGGAAAGGCGATCGTAAAGAAGCAATCCCAAACCGCAGAGTAAACCGCGGTATCATACATATTGAAACACCGGCTTTTGTTTGATATATTAGTGTTTGAAGCATGCGAATGCTACTACACTACAGGAGAACAATATGCCGGTATTTGATTTTAATGACAAAAAAACAGACGGCGCACCGGCCGTATGCACATATACCACTTTCCGTTCATCAAACGGTGAGGCTACGGTCGAAAGACCGATCATGGTCTTAGACAATTCAAGTAAGGAATTCAAGCATCATACGGGCGGTATGTTTCTGAATCCCATCAAACGTACATCATTCGAATTTCAGGGTAAGGGATCCAAGATCAGTGCGGATATCCTTACCATAGATTCCCGTTTTACGAGCCTGCTCAAATGGCTTGGTGAAAACCACATAAAGGTAAGATTATCCGGAGCGGATACACCCGAAGGATATGCCGTGTACAAGATCAGGGAACAGGCCTTCGGAGACAGTACAAAGCTCTCTTCCGAAAACGGTTTCCTCCAGTATATGATCCAGAGACTTCTTGCTTCCGATCCCCCTAGCGAGGAACAGATCGATGAAGATGACAAAGAAGAAACAGGCGATGCAATGAAACTGACAAGCATCCAGAGCATAACCGATTTTCTCTCATGTGCCGGCAATACACTGCCCGACAATATCCGCCTCTGGGCAAGAAGGAATCTCTCGGTAGCCAAATCCAATGAAGTAAGCCCCGAGGAGCGCAGACACGCCCAGCGTGCCCTTTCCATAATGCTCGGCATAAGATGGCAGAACAATTATTTTGAATCCATAGATCCCGTAAGGGCCAGAGCGATACTTGACGAAGAATTATACGGAATGGAAAAGGTAAAGCAGCGTATAATCGAGACCATAATCCAGATAAACAGGACTCACACCCTTCCGGCTTACGGACTGTTGATCGTGGGACCTGCCGGAACGGGTAAATCCCAGGTCGCGTATGCCGTAGCAAGGATACTCAGGCTTCCCTGGACTTCTCTCGATATGAGTTCGATCAATGACCCTGAGCAGTTAACCGGCTCATCACGTGTATATGCAAACGCAAAACCCGGCATCATCATGGAAGCATTTGCATCCGCAGGCGAATCCAAACTCGTATTTATAATAAATGAGCTTGACAAAGCCAATGAAGGCAAAGGAAACGGCAATCCCGCCGATGTTCTCCTCACCCTTCTCGATAATCTCGGTTTCACGGATAATTACATGGAATGCATGATCCCCACAGACGGCGTCTACCCGATAGCCACCGCCAATGAAAAAGACAAGATCAGCGCACCCATAATGTCAAGATTTGCAGTCATTGAGATACCTGATTATTCTCCCGAAGAAAAGAAGATAATCTTCCAAAGATTTGCATTGCCCAAGATACTTAAGCGCATGAGTATGGATCCCGAAGAAATAGAGATCACCGAAGACGGACTGGACGCTGTCATCGAGCTCTGCTCTTCCGCATCAGGTATCAGAGATGTTGAGCAGGTGGCCGAGCATATAGCGGCAAATGCTCTCTATCGTATTGAAGCCGACCACGTTAAGAAGGTCACATATGATGCCACAGCGGTTCACGCCCTGATCGACTGAGATGTATTGTATATCAACACATAAAAAAAGCCTTCCGGCATATAAACCGGAAGACTTTTGTTTTTCTTGATCATTTGCTGTTCTTTTCAACATTCTGTTTCATCATCGCTCTGACCTTCATTGAAAGTCCGAAGAGATTGATGAAGCCTGATGCATCCTTATGATCGTACAGGTCGCCTGTTGTAAATGATGCAAGGCTCTCTGAGTAGAGCGAATAAGGTGAAGTAGTACCCTGCTTGATGATATTGCCCTTGTAGAGCTTCATCTTGCATGTACCGGTTACTGTCTCCTGTGTCTTATCAACAAATGCTGAAAGGCTCTCTCTCAAAGGTGTGAACCATTTGCCTTCGTATACAAGATCCGCAAACTTTGTTGCGACCAGTTTCTTGTAGGCAAGTGTCTCACGATCGAGGCAGATCTCCTCAAGCTGAGTATGTGCTTCCATAAGGATGGTTCCGCCGGGTGTCTCATATACACCACGTGACTTCATACCAACGACACGGTTCTCAACTATATCGATGATACCGATCCCGTGCTTACCGCCGAGACGGTTAAGCTCTCTGATGATATCGCTGGTCTTCATGCGGCGTCCGTTTATGGCTACCGGAATACCTGCTTCAAACTCAAGTTCAAGGTCCTCTGCTTCGTCAGGTGCATTCTGAGGTGTTACGCTGAGTACGAGAAGATCGTCATAATTGGGTGCCTGTGAAGGGCTTTCAAGTTCAAGACCTTCGTGACTGATATGCCATATATTTCTGTCACGGCTGTAAGAATGACTTGCATCGAAAGGAAGATCGATACCATGCTTCTTGCAGAATTCGATCTCATCCTCACGTGACTGCATTGTCCATTCAGGCTGTCTCCATGTTGCTATTACCTTAATGTCGGGCGCAAGGGCCTTTATTGAAAGTTCAAATCTGAGCTGGTCGTTACCCTTACCTGTAGCTCCGTGGCAGATCGCAACTGCACCTTCCTTACGGGCAACCTCAACAAGTTTCTTTGCTATGAGCGGTCTTGCAAAGCTTGTTCCGAGAAGATATTTGTTCTCATATACCGCATTTGCCTTAACCGTAGGCATGATGTACTCATCACAGAGTTCATCCACAACATCCTCTATATAAAGCTTCTCGGCTCCCGAATATCTTGCTCTCTCATCAAGTCCCTCAAGCTCGCTTTCCTGTCCTACGTCCACACAGCAGCATACTACATCATAACCGTATGTCTCCTTGAGCCAGGGAATGATAGCTGTAGTATCAAGTCCTCCCGAATAAGCCAAAACAACCTTTTCTTTAGCCATTGTATAATCCTCCTAAATGCATTATCAACATTCATTTTTCTTTGTATAATATACAACTCGAATATATATTATTCAAGTATGAATTTTCGCATATATTGAAATATCTTCGGACTTCGCGCCCTCCTCACCGGACCATCCGATCATAACCCTTACTCAGCCATGCGGTCATAGATCTCATCCAGCCATTTGCGGTTCAGGTCCGTCTTGTTGAGTATCGTAACCCTGTCCGGTCTTGTGGAAGCCGCCCTTGACCAGATCTCGGCAAACAGATCCTTATCTATACCGTAGGTCGCGGGATTCAGATCAAGTCCGTAGGTCTTGCATACCTCTATCATTTTCCTGTCATCTCTTCCCTGGAAATTGGCTGCACCGACGCTTCCGAGTGCCACCGCATATCCGTGGGATATCTTTATCTGCGGATAATACTCTTCAAGCGCATGACAGAACAGATGCTCACTGCCGCTGCAGGGTCTCGATGAACCCGCTATCTCCATCGCAAGTCCGCCCATGACAAGTGCTCTTGCAAGTATCCGTAAGAAATTCTTGCTCGTAAGGGATTTCTCGTCACAATGAGCCACACTGTCGTAACACATCCATGCGATCGAATAAGCAAAATCATCCACGGGCTTGCCTTCAGCCTCTGCCGCAAGCGACCAGTCGTAAACAGCGGTATATTTGGCAATGGTATCGCCTATGCCGCCTATGGTCTGTGTTACAGGTGCCTTCTGTATCATCGTCGTATCCACGAGTATCGCGGTCGGTATCTTACAGGCAAGAGTCTTTCTGTTGCTTCCGACCGTTCCCAGTACGGAAAACGGTGAGGCTAACGAATCATTGCTAAGGTTGGTGGGCAGACAGATATAGACGGCCTTTCCTATAAATGCGGCATATTTTGCCACATCAAGAACACGTCCTCCTCCAAAGCCGATGACGACTTTTATATTGTCGATGCAGATCTTCTTTGCCATACCGACAGCCTCATCGAAGTCCGCATTTACAACTTCGAGAACCTCGGCTCCTCCGAAATCATTTCCTATTTCCTCTACTATATCACCGTACAGGTCATGAAGAAATTTCTCCGTTATGATAAGTGCCTTCTGTCCCCTGATCTCGGGCAGATATCTCTGCACTGCTTCGTCCACATTTCCAAATACATCCTCTTCCACCACAAGACAAAGGGGAAGATTAAATCTTGAATGCTGATTCATATCCTATCCTTTCACCCGGTTTGTATGCGGTCATCACTCAATAACCATCAGGATACATATACCGAAAATAAATGCTGTTATCACAACAAATGTCATGAAGCCTTTGCCAACTTCTCCGTTTTTCTTTTTGATATAAATGACCATTATCGTCAATATGAGTGCGGAAATGACAACAGCCAGTTTTATGATCGCATTGATCTTGTAATCAAGCATTATGCAATAACCCGCATCCTGTCCCCGGGTAATGCCTTCCATCTTAGCGATCCTGTCCTCTATCTCTTCTCGGATCTCGTAATCATCGATCCGCTTGTTGAGCGCCGTAACAGTGACATCACCCCGCGCTTCATAGGTTGCCGGATCAAAGTTCTTTTTATACCACGACTTTGATGCCTTCAAGAGATACATTTCCCCTTTTTCATCAACTGCCGCATAATAATGATCCTTCCCCATCGGGATGAGACCGTTGATACTGTGTTCAACCTCAAGCACTTTGACCGCCGCGTCCGCTTTGATCGTTATAAGGTCCTTTTTATTGGTAAGGTCCATAATTCCTGTCACGGATAAATATCCGATAAAAAATACAAGCAATATTGCACCCAGTATTTTTGTCGTACGTTCTTTCATGTCATATCTCCTTTATGTCAATATCCTTTATGTCATCGCCGGTATTTTTTTCAGTATAACTTGCGTCAATGTCCTGCAAATATATCAGCGTCATCATCTGCGGTGCCTCCGCCCGGCCTGTTAAGAAAACCTGCCGGCAGATCGTAGCCGAGTTTGTAGAGCTTCTCAACATATATCTCGTCCTTAAGTCTCTCGCAGGATTCTTCATACATCCTTAAGTACTTGGTCTGTTTGCTTCCGTTGTTTATCCTTATAAGTTCAAATATCCCGCCGACGATCATGAAAATACCTACACCCGTCCAGAATAACGGCATCACCAGTTTCAGTTCCTTCGCCCCCAGCGGCTCAGTTCCAAACAGATATATGCCTCTCGCCAATATAAGGACACCTATTACGGTCATGACCGTGAACGATGCCTTACTGAAATCACTGTCCTTGATGCCTTCTATCCCCATCTCCTTATATCTGGGATCCAGATACTCCGCGTTGCATTTCTTACAGCGTCTGATCGGATTGCCGTATCTGACCTGAAGGACCGGATAATCGTAGCTCATGATCTTCTTGTTGCAGTACTTGCATTTTAATACTTTTCTCATGTCCGACTCCTTTCGGAAACCTCACACAAGTATACCACACCGACTTGCCAAATGATACCCGGTTTGTTGTACGGCGCCAAATATGATATTATCTGAAATGAATGAAAGGACCAAAACACATGAAACAAAACAACGTCCGTTCGATCCCGTATAACAGGTTTACTGTCATAATATGCACCATGCTTTTGATAATGTGCACGGTGCTTTGTGCCTGTGTGAAAGCGGGTTCAGCCGATGATACGTCTGTTACAAATGAAACAGCGCACAAAGTGGAAAACACCGATCAAAGTGACACAGACAAAGCAAATGATGCTCAGAACGCATCAACTACTCCGACTGCCGCCAAAAATGAATCCGAGCCGGCTGTTGATGTCATGGTCGAGGCGTTGAACGCAAGATACGGCACTGCCTTTACCACCGAAGACATAAAGATCAACTCGGTATCGAAGGCCGACAACGACACCGTATTCGAGGCCGTGTGTCACAGCAATGAATTCAATGAAGACTTCAGTGTATACCTGAGCCGCGGCAAAAATACAGTCACGGATGATTTTGCAAAACTCTATCTGTGCGAAGCGCTTGAGGAAGGACTGGAAGAAATACGCATCGACAATCCGGTATCTGTTCTGGATTCCTACGACGTTGTCTATATGCCTGTCTCCCGTGCTTACACCCGGGACGATATTGAAAAATATCTTGCGGAGAATGACACTCATCTCATGTTAAATGTTGTCATTGACGAAAACCGGAAAATGACAGAATCAGAAGCCACACAACTCATTGCATTTTGCGATAAGCTCCGTGATTCATCTTATCAATACACCCTCGTCTGCACGAACGGCGATGTAAAGAACAAATATTATTGTGACAGGACCCATAAGGACCGGATCACAATGGATACACTTGCGGAGCTGATCGAAGAACAGACCGCTAACCCGGAAAATACAAATGAACCGGCTGCAGATACAGCTGCCGCATCAAACACAGGCGACGGAAAGATCGTAGCCATAGATGCAGGTCATCAGCGCAAAGGAAACAATGAACAGGAACCGATAGGCCCCGGCGCAACGACCACAAAAGCCAAGGTGACCGGAGGTACCACCGGTGTATCGAGCGGTCTTACCGAGTACGAACTCAATCTCCGTGTTTCACTGAAGCTGCGTGATATCCTGCTGTCCAGAGGTTACCGGGTAGTGATGATAAGAACTGACAATGACGTAAATATAAGCAACAGCGAACGCGCAATGATCGCTAATAACGCAGGCGCCGATGCATTTGTAAGGATACATGCCAACGGCAGTGAGAACTCCAACGCCAACGGTGCCATGACGATCTGTCAGACTTCCTCAAATCCGTATAACGGCGATCTCGCCGCACAGAGCAAACAATTATCAACCTGCGTTCTGGACAGCATGGTCGCGGTTACAGGCTGCAAGCGTGAACGCGTGTGGGAAACCGATACCATGAGCGGTATAAACTGGTGCACTGTTCCGGTCACCATCGTTGAAATGGGTTATATGACAAATCCGGACGAAGATCTTAAGATGGCCACGGATGAATACCAGATGAAGATAGCCACCGGAATAGCTGACGGATTGGATAATTATTTTTCAGCCAATCCTTAATATCGACAAACCATACAGTATGCTGCGCAATAATATCGGCGCACCGTTTTATTTGTAAATCAAACTTAATATGTGGTATAGTTAAGGAAATAAATTCAGGAGGATAAACATGTTAGGAATTATATTATCAATTGTTATAGGTGGTATTGCCGGCTGGCTCGCAAGTCTTATAATGCATAAGGCAAACGGCACACTCATCAATATCATCCTCGGTATCGTAGGCGGTTTTGTCGGAAGCTTCCTTTTCGGCATCATCGGTTTCAAGACAAGCAATATCATCGGACAGCTCATCAGTGCTGTTGTCGGCGGTGTAGTCGTACTTGCCATCTTCAATCTCATCAAAGGCAAGAAATGATACGGCCACTGATACACGGACATTAAAAAAGCGCCTCACGGCGCTTTTTTATTTTTTCTTTGTTTTCTTGCAATACTTCTTGATCTTAAGTGTAAGGATAGTTGCCAGCTTATCTCTGTTTCCTTCGTAAGTGAGCAATCCTTTCTCAAAAGCTTCGGCGACCTTCATACCTCCTTCGGCAAGCATGATCATAGTTTCGCCCGTACCTGTTACAAGACCGTCCCTATCGTAGTAATCATACGGTTCAACCACAACACTCCTGTCGGCAACTTCAATGTAAAAAGCTCCCTGTCCTTCTCCCATGATGTTGACCTGAATCGCAATGTGTTCAAATATCTCCCTCGCATCCGCATTTTCAAAGGTAAATCTAACCTTATCAACAATTTCTTCATATGTCATGTTGAAATCCGCCTTTCTTTGCACATTACGTTTTTCCTTCCAATACTATAATAACACTTTTTGTTCATTTGAAACAAGTGTTAAAGTTGTTCAAATTCTTATCAAAAGGTTTTTAAAAACTTTTGTCAGGATTTTTACTTTCTCACCCTATGTACGACCATGATATTTCCGAGCAGTCCGCAGATATGAGTCCTCAGGAATCTCATGTAATCATCGTAATACATGATATAACTCCAGCCCCAGGAAGAAATCTTCATGCACTGTTTACCTTCATGTATGTACAGTCCGGTAACGACAACGAAGTGACCGCTTGTGCTCTCAATGTATTTCATTTTCCCGCTCTCTTTATCATACCTGTAGAACGGCAGCCTGTCCTTCTTTCTTCCGCCGTAGGTACGTGGGATACAGAGTATCACGGGAATGTCATTCGCCAGCATTTCTCGTATTCGGCTGTAAAGCTTTCTTCTGCTGAAGCCCCAGAATGCGACGTAGGGCAAACGTTTCACAAGCAACCTGAACATAAAAGCGAGTTCCTCATGGATGAACGTCATACCACTCGCTGCGGGAAGCCACAAAGCCGTCAATGCGACTCTGTTAAAATATCTCATATACTGCTCTTTGGTTTTGAACTCCGTCCTGTGTTCAAGATATGCAAATGTATCGGCCAGGGCAACGATACCGCAGCCGCCCTTCACCTTCATCTTATTCAGGGTTCCTTTTCTCTCTTTGAAGAAATTCTGCGAACCGCCGTAATTGATATCGGCGACATTCACGTAATGCCCTTTCAGCGAAACTATCTTCTCCATTATCTCCCCTCTTTATACTCAGCCAGGCCAATATAAATTTCATTTCATGAAGGCGCGATCCATCCGGCTCTTGCCTTAACCCCCAACTTGTTATATGATTGGGAACATGATAAAAAAAGCATTTTTAGCAACCCTTCCCGTAATGGCCGGCTATATCGTTCTCGGGATCGGCTTTGGCATAATACTCAATACAAAAGGATACGGCGTACTGTGGTCACTGCTTATGAGTGCCACGATCTATGCGGGTTCTATGCAGTATGTCGCTCTGGATCTTCTGGGCACATCGGCATCTCTCATAGCTGTTGCCGTCACAACCCTCATGGTCAACTGCAGACATCTGTTCTACGGTATTTCCATGGTCGACCGATACAAAAACTCAGGTAAGGCCCGGCCTTATCTCATCTTTGCGCTCACTGACGAGACCTATTCCCTGGTATGCGGCGATCTGAAGGATATCCCCGATGACAAAAAGAACGTTTATTATCTGTGCGTATCTCTCTTTGATCAGAGTTACTGGATCACAGGATGTGTACTCGGTTCATTGCTTGGAATGATCATCCCTTTCAATGTGACCGGAATAGATTTTGCACTCACGGCATTGTTTGTAACGATCCTCGCGGAACAATGGTTTACAAACCATGACCACATCTACGCCCTGACCGGATTGATCTGCTCTGTCGTATCACTGATCATATTCGGCAGTGACAGATTTCTTATACCCGCTATGATCATGATAACCGTCATGCTCACCGTACTAAAAAAATATCGCCCAAAGGAGGAAACACATGAGTCGTGATCTGATCATGATAATCATAATGGCAGCCGTAACGATCGCGCTTCGTTTCCTGCCCTTTCTGGTATTCGGCGGTTCGTCTAAAACCCCTGAATTCATCACCTATCTCGGAAAGGTACTTCCATTCTCGATCATGGGAATGCTTGTGATCTATTGCCTGAGAGACGTGGATCTGCTCGAAGGAAGCCACGGGATCCCGGAACTCCTATCCGTCGCATTGATAATGATCCTGCATAAATGGAAAAGAAACACGCTCTTAAGTATCATAGCAGGCACCGCATGTTACATGCTATTAATACAGTTCGTGTTTCTCTGACAGATCATACTATGCCGAACTCACTCCGGCTGTTCCTGCTCCTGTACGTTAGATTCTCCCTTGATGGCCTTATCAAAATGTGCATCTATATTATCAAGGCAGTAATCAATATCCCCTGCCCTTTTCTTAAATGCATCCCTGTCGGGCTTTACGATATCCGACAAATCTGACCCGACGTATTTAAGTGCCAGATATTCTCTCTCTTTGTTATAATATTCCGCAACGGCCAGATACTGGTCAAACTCGGGATAAGAATCAGAACTTGCGCGATAAATGATATTATTAAGTTCATTGTATCTCTTGCTGGACATTGGATAATAAAAACTGTTCTCATCAAGTTTATTGTAGGTATACGCATCCCTGTATTCCATTATGCATCCCACACCGGCCACGATCATGATAAGCGTGAGTATCACTATCACGATATTGAAGACAAGCTTGACTGTGTTCATCTTTTTATTTTTTTCTTTTGGACCCGTTTTTGTATTTTCCCCCATAGCATAGCTCCCATTCTGTTATACGATTCTTTTATCCCATCATTACGGTTCTTCCGGTTCCGACTGCAGTGGCTGCTACATCTTTCTCAATAATAGTTTACTTTCTCAAGTACTTCTTTGCAAGTTATATATTTATATTATATTTTTCAAAAAAGGGCAGGTTATGTAACAACCTGCCCCAATTGACAATATTGTAAGAGTTACCTGATCATTTCTTTACGTGAAATGCGTTCATCTTGGGATATACTGCCGAATCACCAAGCATTTCTTCAATGCGGAGCAACTGATTGTACTTAGCCACTCTCTCGCTTCTTGAAGGCGCTCCTGTCTTGATCTGACAAGTATTAAGAGCTACTGCAAGATCGGCAATTGTTGTATCTGCAGTCTCTCCCGAACGGTGAGATGTTACTGCAGTGTATCCTGCATTATGTGCCATCTTAATGGCTTCCAACGTCTCTGATACCGATCCTATCTGGTTGAGTTTTATCAGTATTGAATTGCCTGCCCCCATTTCAATTCCTTTTTTAAGTCTTTCGGTATTGGTAACAAACAGATCGTCGCCCACGAGCTGAACTTTATTGCCGATCTTTTCCGTCATCTTCTTCCAGCCTTCCCAGTCTTCTTCATCAAGACCGTCTTCGATGGAGATTATCGGGTACTTATCAACAAGTGATTCCCAATGAGCAATAAGTTCGTCCGATGTGAATTCTTTACCTGACTTGGGCTGTTTGTAGAATCCTGCACCTTTTTCACTCTTCCACTCGGATGATGCAGCATCCATTGCGATCATAAAGTCCTTACCGGGTTCGAATCCTGCGGCCTTGATCGCTTCCAATATCTTTTCGATAGCTTCTTCGTCGCTCTTTAACTGATTGGGAGCAAATCCGCCTTCGTCTCCTACTGCCGTAACATCTCCCATATCCTTAATAAGTTTTTTGAGTGAATGGAATACCTCAGCGCACCAGCGGAGACCCTCTTTGAATGTAGGAGCGCCTACAGGCATGATCATAAATTCCTGCGTGTCAACAGCACTATCTGCATGTGCTCCTCCGTTTAAGATATTCATCATCGGAACAGGAAGTCTGTTGCCGCCCACACCTCCCAAGAATCTGTAAAGAGGAATATCGAGAGAGATGGCAGCCGCACGTGCTGCAGCTATAGATACTGCAAGGATCGCGTTAGCACCTAGTTTTGATTTATCCTTTGTACCGTCTGCCTTAAGCATTGCAGCATCAACCGCATACGTATCCGATGCGTCAAGTCCCAATATAGCCTCTTTTATCGTCGTATTGATATTGTCTACTGCTTTTGTTACACCCTTGCCGAGATATCTCGACTTATCATTATCTCTTAACTCGAGTGCCTCAAATTCTCCGGTTGATGCACCGCTCGGAGCACATCCGCGGCCCACCGTGCCGTCTGCAAGAGTAACCTCGGCTTCTACTGTGGGATTGCCCCTGGAGTCAAGTATTTCTCTTCCAAATACATCAACTATTTCCAAATAATCTTTCATATAATTGTCCTCCTTATATGTTATTAACCCTTTTACATTGAATACCTCTCCTCGACTAAGGCCATAGGAACCATCGTCAGAAGGAGAGGATTCAAACATGATTTATTCAAGTTAGTTTGCACTAACAATTAGTATGATATCATCAGTTCGGTTAGCTGTCAATAACCAATGCGTTAATATTTGAATAAAGCGAATCGTGTGTAAACGATTCGCTTTGATCAAGCCGGCTGTCATCACTCCCATTCAGTTACGGAAGAGAATTTCGCCTTAACGGAATCCTCGATCACTACACCGATCTTATTGCCCGACATACTGTCAAACTTTTCTATCTCTTCCTGCGGAACACCGAGATATGCCACCAGATAGGCATCAATGGTCTTTCTCATATTGCGCATTGCTTCAAGATGCTCGGGAGCGTAACAGCTTTCATCCCTGAAGCCTCTTCCCTCCTTGTCGCCTTCGGGCAATACGTCAATATCTATCTTCTGATTTTTATAACTTTCTAAAAACTCGGTATAATACTCGATCAGTCTCTGCAGATCCTTTTCCTTTTCATCATTGTAATAAGACCTGTCCGAGTAAATATCATACATAAGATCATCCATGCACTCAGTGATATAATGATAATCCGAAGCCATGGAACATACAGCATAAAACTGTGCGAAATTATCGTCCCCGTTCAATGAAGTGATTTGATTCCTTTCAGAAAACTGATACAGCTCTTCAAATTGCAGATCCTTCTCCATGTCAAATATCTGCTGCATATAAGGTTCCGGATTGGCTGCTATCTGTTTCATGATCCTGTGACGTTTGATGGAATACGCTTCTCCGGCCAATGCAAACAGTACTATTATGATGAGTATCATAACGACGACGATAGTGATCCTCGCCATAAGTCCGCTGAAATTCTTATTTTCCTCAACTACCGTGTCCCTCGTTCTCCAAAAGGCACGATTGTAGAATCTCATATCCTTTCTGTGTTTTTCGAATTGCTTGATCGGCGTCCCGCAATGAGGACAGACCTCTGAATTCATGTCGATCTGAGCACCGCAATTAGCACATTTCATTCCTTTCATCCCCCATGAATGATCCTGACTTATTTTTTCTTATAATTCTTTTTTACATATTTCTTGATCAGACTGTATACCGGTCCGTAGCCCTCATCGGTTTCCTGTCGCACGCGTTCAAATTCTTCATCATCCATTCCCAGTTTATCATGGATCATAGAATCGCAGACTTCCTCATAGGCCTCGATCAGTTCAAGATCCCTCTCGCTCAGCTTGGTTCTCATCTTGTCCAGACTGTATTTATAATTCAGCACATAATAGATGGCACTTGTAACATCATACTCATTGTTGGGGTCCATGCGTTCATAGCCCTTCTCAAGCAAATATCCCATTTCATACGTATAGAGTATATCATATTTGGGCCATTCGTAGTATGAAAAGCCCGTGTCGTTACAATGCGCGTCACGGAATTCCATGATCGCATCAAAGTCGCCCTTTTCGTACAGATCCTCCAGAACGGGGTAATACTGATTCTGCCATGCGAGCCTCTCTTTGGGAGTTCCATTTGCCTCCATTGACCTATTGTCCAGATAATAACTCAGTCCGACAATACTCAGCGCGATGACTATAAATATAATGGCAGAAATGATGATCACACGTGATACGGATCTTATGCTTCTTCCGACCTCTTCCTCGGAATCATCGGCCAACTCGCCCATATCCTGTCTTACTCCCTCGAGTTTATCCATGTATTCTTTTTCGGCGCCACTCTGATTCATCTCCCCGCAATAAGGACATGCACTGAGGTTTTCATCAAATTCGGCTCCGCAGTTTTTACATTTTATCTTCATCGGTCATCCCCCAATCAATAGCACACACAGACCATGAGCGGAACTGTCACGTTCAAAAGCACACATAGACCATGAGCGGAACTGTCACGATCGACAGCAGCGTACTTATAAATATGCTCTTCGCCGCCAGACTTTCATCCGAACCGTATTCTTTCGCATACAACACCGACATATTGCCCACAGGCATCACCAGCATGAACATCGTCAGCTGCAACACGAATTCATCCGGGATCACAAGCTTTAATAACGGAAATATCGCCAGCGGGAGCAGTACAAATCTTACTGCAATAAGTATGTAGACCCTGATGTCATTGAAAGCCTCCCTGAGATCCATGTTGGCAAGCGTTGACCCGATTATCAGCATCGCAAGCGGCGATGTGATGCTTCCTATGGATTCTATCGGCCCCGCGATCACATCGGGGAAGCTTACATTCAGGAAATAAAGCACGAGCGCGAGCACCGCACCCGAAATACCGGGCGTAAGTAAGCTCTTCCATGAGAATTTATAATCCTCTTTTCCGCTTTTACCCTCAACCTCATCGCCTGCGATCAGGTAAACACCGTAAGAAAATGCAAGCAGGTTGAAGAAAATATTAAAGATGCTGCAATAAACCAGATACTCTTCGCCAAATACATCTACAATGATAGGAAAGCCCATGAATCCAACATTTCCGAATATCATCATGAACTGGTAAATGCCACGGATGTGTTTGGGAACCCTCATGAGCCTTGCAAGTATCCACGCTATGATCGGCAGTATGATATACATGCAAGCAGCCGCGATGATACAGAGCAGCGCAAGTCTGACATCGTTGTTGCCTTCCCTTGATACCACCGAAGCGAGTATGGTCGCTGGCATGGTACAGTAAATGATGAATCTGGTGATCCCGCCATCGATGTGAGGTCCGAGGATATGCACTTTGTTGAGCAGATATCCCGTCGCCATTATGATAAACAATATAAGCATCTGATGTATGATCACACCTGTATCCATTGCAGTTTAAATCTCCGGTAATATGTAGATCTTATCTGAAATACACCGTCTCATCGTCTGGCTTCGGCCATCACGGCTTCAACCATTTCTTCAAGTGTCTCCGGTGTTTTCTCTTTTCTGTCCCCTTCAGGCAGGATGCCGAGCATCGTCGCATTGAAATGCTGTATGCCGTAACGCATCAATACCATCGAAGTATAACTCTGGCATTGAACATTTTCAGTGCCGTACACGATGGTAACAATATAATGTGTGTCGTTCCTGCTGTCAACGGTTTCATAAGCCGAAACCAGGCATGACTGGGCCTTGTCGGTCGTTCCCGTCTTGAGTCCGACGGTTCCCGGAACATTATAGAGCAGCACATTGGTATTCTTTGCCACAAAGTTATTCAGTGATTCGAGCTTGGTCTTCTTGATGGATGTTATCTCCGTAACATCCGGATATTTATTCAATATATGGCTTGTGAGGATAAACATATCCGCCGCAGTCATATGATTCTGCTTCTTTACGGTAAGGACATCGTTCTGATAGATCGGAAGGCCGTGCGGGTTGAAGAAATAAGCCGATCCGCTCATCCCGAGTGCCACGGTCTTGCGGTTCATTAGTTCAACAAATGCTTCCTCGCTTCCGCTGTAATGCTCCGCCAATGCAAGAGCACACTCGTTGCTCGAGCAGATGAGCATTGCCTTCATGACATCCGATAAAGTCGCGGTCTGTCCTTCTTCCACTCTTACCACTCCGTCCGAAGTCCTTGACAGTTCGGCAGCTTTCGCCGAAAACCTCACGGTGTCATTGTATGAAAGCTCGCCGTTTTCAATGGCCTCTCTGATGATCAGATAGGTCATGAGTTTGCTGGTGCTTGCGATCGTAACGACCTGATCGCTGTTCTCTTCCAGATAGATATCTCCGGTCGTTGCATCTCCGACCATACAGCTGTCGGTCATGTATTGCAGACCCGAGTTCTTGAGGTCATATTTTGAAAAATCGAATTCGCCTTTAGTATTTATGTAAACCGCGTTATCCTTCATTGTCATATCGAGATTCATGCTCAGAGCAAATTCTCCGCAGTTTACATAACAATCGAAATCATCTTTGCCGTTCACAGGTATCACGTAGAAATAACAATCGGTGCCGTTAATATTCAAAAGCTGCCGTTTCCTAGTGAAATTAACCCTGCCGTTGTCATCGGTATCCATATCGATATCGTCTTCCGACTTGTCGCTGTCTTCGTCCTCTTCAGGCTCAGTGACAGTACCTTTTGCACAGGGCGTAAGGTTTATCCTGCTCTCTCCGTCTTCCGTCTGAGAGCGTTCGAGTACAAATGCTTTGTCCGTATTGCCCAATGCCACAGACATATCCTTTAAGGACAGATACATATTGTTGTCATAGTCGTGGTTAAGGACGTGAACCTCATAATTGGTCCCGTCAATATTGATCACAGTTGTCTCAGGTATCTGAACGGCGTAGGATCTGAAGGCGTCAAAGAAGATGCCGGTCATGCAAAGTGTCACCGACAAAAGCAGCATCAGTGTCACCTTTACAAAGAGTTTAACGCTTTTGAGGTTTGCATTATTCAACATTCTCGCCCACCTCCTTAACTCTCGTATAGACAACCGCCTCTTTTGTATATATGAGTACGAGCATATCCGATGAGGCCTTGAATGTGATCTCTTTGCCCGTATCGGTTAACATAACTTTATCATTCTTTGCTTCGTATCCTGTGTTACTTCCATACATTTCCTGAAGACTTTCATAGGATGGCAAAACTGTCGGAGCACATTTATCAAGATATTTGTCCAGTTCCATTCCGAGTGCTGCATTTACCAGTTCATCAACACTTCTGTTGCTCTCTATATAGGCATCGGCAAGCCTTTTTTCGAGCAGGGCTTTCACAGATTCCTCCAAACATGCCTTGCTCTTAACTACAGCTTCTTCGTAGGACTGTCTGTCCACTGTCTCAACCCACGTTCCGTCCCTGCCTATCGTGAGCACACTCTTTATCCTGATATCACCTTCACCAAGAGCGATGTCGATATCATCACCGCCTATGGCTGTGGACATGTATTCACTTATACCGTCGCGCACGTCTTCTGTCAGATCGATCTCACGTTCCCAGCTTCCCCTGAGCATGATACCGGCGCCGAAAACCACATACAAAGCCCCTGCCGTAAGAACAAACAGCAGCAATATGATAAGTACTATGATAAGGCCCGTGTGACTTCTGTGTCTCATATTTTCAACCTCTTGGAGTTGCAGTTAGATTCATCCTGTGACATTTGCACATATGATGTCGGTTTGTGACATTTGCATTTTCTCTGACATCTGCCTGCATTTGTAGCAGTTGCTGTCACGCTTCGAATATACGCAGCCACAATAATCCTGCCTGTACAGATCGTACTCCGCAGACATTTCTATGCTGTGCTTATATCCGTTTTTCTTTTTAAAATCCGCGATCAGGTAAGCTATGTCATATTTTGCGGAGAGTGCATTCCCTATCTCATTGAGTTTGGCTGAATTCTTGTAAGGGCTGACGCTCAATGTGGTCGCAAAGAAATCATAGCCTTCCTTTGCCGCTGTCGCCGCAGTCTTCTCAAGTCTCTGAGCATAACACACGAAACACCTTTCTCCGCCCTCGGGCAAGTCCTCCATGCCTTTGACAAGCTCATGAAACCTGTCATTGTCGTATTCGCAATCCATTATATCCAGCTTGTGCGCAGCAGGATACAGACCTATGAATCTGATCTCCTCTTCTTTCCTCTTAAGGTACTCTTCATAGGGCTCGATGTTTGGATTATAATACAATACCGTTATGTCAAAATGCTTACTCAGCACGCTTATGACATGCGATGAACAAGGCGCACAGCAGCTGTGGAGCAGCAAATGCGGCACGCGATCCATTTCATCGGCAAATGCAAGTATCTGCTCCATTTTCTGATGATCATTCAGTTGTTTTCTCGTATCAAACGGAACAACTATCATTTCTGCCACCATCATGTTCATACGATTGTTGTTTTACGTTTTAAAAACTCCGGGAAAAATGCATCCCCGGAGTTTTTAGTTTCAAATTCCAGTTACAGATACCTTAGTTTACAGGCATGCTTCATAATTGGCTGCAACCTTGTTCCAGTCGATCACATTGAATATCTGCTTGATATACTCGGCTCTGAGATTCTTGTATTTGAGATAATAAGCATGCTCCCATACATCGATCGCCATGATCGGTGTGTAGCCGGAGCCATCCATCAGCGGATTGTCCTGATTAGATGTTGCGGTGATCTTGAGGTCACCTGCTTTATTTGCAGAAAGCCATGCCCAGCCTGAACCGAACTGAGTTGCCGCAGCATTTGAGATCTTCTCCTTGAATTCATCAAAGCTTCCGAATGTAGCTGCTATCTTATCAGCCAGTTTTCCCTGAGGCTCACCGCCACCGTTGGGGCTGAGGGTTCCAAAATACAGGTTGTGGTTATAACATCCGCCACCGTTATTCCTGATACCTTTTCTGAGTGTCTCATCAGCGATCGAATCAAGTGATGAAAGCAGACTTACGATATCCTTGTCTGTAACACCCGCTTTTTCGGCCAGAGTGTTGAGAGTGTTGGTGTAATTTACATGATGCTTGCCGTAATGAGTCTCTACCGTAAGAGCGTCAATATAGGGCTCCAGTGCATCAAAAGCATAATCAAGTTTGATCTGTTCGTACATTTTGTAATCCTCCACTAATTCTGTAAAAATCGCTGTTTTTAGTTACCTATCCGGGATTGTTAAATCCATTTATCAGTTTAGCATCTCCTGTATGTTTAGGCAAGGAAAAACCGCAGAACCTGAGTAATATTCAACCGGACGTTTTGCAGATGTATTATTATCCCGATCCACGTAAAGTATGCAGCCTCCACATCAGTACTTCAGCGTGTTCAGATACTCCTTTTGCTCCTGCGTGATCCGCAGGCTCTCTCTCGCTTTCTGTATGGTTTTGTTGTGCGTCCAGCGGTCCATCTTCCGTTCAATGATGAACGGAAGCACACGGTCGTATTGCTTGGCAAGCGCCGTCGCAAAATACCACGCTCTCATCATATTTACATAGAATTCATCGGAGCGTATGGCCGCCACGGTTGTCGGGAAAGACAGATCAAAAGCATCGTCCAGGAAATAACGCATATACACCGCTATCCCGTATCTCACTGTGTACGTTTCACCGGATCCTATCCACTCGGCAGCATACGTAAGCAGCTTGTCCGCATTCCTCTTAAATACCTTCGGCACAAGCTGGTCACACGTTGCCCAGTTATCGATATAAGGCAGGAAATATATCAGTTCCTCAAGACAAGCGTCAAAATCCTTTATCTCACAGATCAGAAATGCATGAAGCTGATCTTCTTCAAAATATTCATGCGGCACCATTCTCATAAAACCGTCGGTATCCGGATCCGTTGCTATCCTCTTTGCCAGAGCCTTGAGTTCCGGTGTCTTGATACCCAGAAATCTTTCACTTTCAGCTCCCGGTATGAGTTTGGCATTAAAGGACGCAACTTTTGTATTTGCCATTTTCTTAAGTTCCTTAAGTATGTCTGTCCTGTCCATAGGCGTACTCCTTTTCCTCATGATAACATAGTGATTTTAGGGAATCTATATTCAAAGACCATAATTGTTTCCATCTGTTTATCCCAAACCTGTTCAACCGCATATCCCAAACACACATATGGCAATCTCTCCTCATGTATGCTAAAATCACAACTATGAAATTCTACTCAATCTGTGAAACAATGACAGAGGAAGCAGCGAAGCTTCCCTCAGACAAAAACATAAAGCTGTTCATGCGGCATTCCATCAGATACGATAATCCCGTGAACGGGGATTACTCAAATCTTCTGCTGACACCCGAGGGCATAGAGATCGCCAACAATATAGGCAAAAGCATAGATATGCCGATAGGCAGATTTTACTCAAGCAGCGTGGAACGCTGCAAACAGACCGCAAGAGAAGTTGCCCGTGGTGCCGGACTCGATACTGACATCGAGGAATGCCCTGAGTATACAATGCTCGTCGGAATGGATTACGCATCAAAAGTACTTGGGACAGGGTGGTATCCGTATTTCTACGCATTGCAGCGAGGCGACCTCGGACCCACAGGCGGCGTAAGCCTTCGTGATGAAGCTATTCCCGTGATCGACCGTATCTTCTCCGATAAAGGCAAGGACGGAACACTTGATATAATATGCTCTCATGACTGCCATGTAGTCATACTCGCGAGCGCACTCTTCGATCTCAAAACCGGTATGAATGGCGAAAACTGGTGCCGTTATACCGAGGGACTGTTCCTGTACGGAACGAGAGATGACTTTACAGCCGCATGGCGCGGCGAGTTCAGAGAGTTCAAAAACTTCTGGCTGTAAAAATTCAAGGACTTTCGGATATAAAAGTTCAAGGACTTCCGGATATAAAACCCCAAAACAAAAGGGACGCGATCGCGTCCCTTTAATAAATTCTCCCTTTTTACAAAAGTGTTTCTACTAACAACCCGGGATTTAATTTATAAAATACCTTTTCACCAACTTGTGATGAAGAAATACCATAACCGGAATAGGAATAAGCAAACCTATACATAACGGAATCACGGAATATATGCTATCTCCTCCCAAAAAAGCAGAACAAATCCACGCGCCAATGATACAAATACCATAAATAACCCACATTACGCCATGTTTCTTATTCCATGAATTGACATCCGATAATTGTTCTGCTTTCGGAGGTCTTTCTCCCGTATAAAAACCAACAGGTTCCTTACTCTTTAGCTGACTTACTCCAATTCCAAGCATTATCATTGCAACTATACAGAAAATCACACCGGAAATAATTGTTCCTGCCATCTTTTCCCTCCGTTATATTACAATACAGTATACCGCTGATTTGTCTGATAAATCCCGACTGGTTTTCACAGACACACAATAGTTAAAAGGGATAATAAATTCAAAACCTGCTCTTCTCTCTGACAAACTCATCGCCCTCATAACAAAGGGTGATGTCCATGTCTTCCTCACCGGCGGCCATTTTCTCAAGAAATATCTTGTCTCCTTCCCACAGCGGAAGGTCAAACAGATCCTTCTCATCGATCCACTCGAGCCTGCCTTCATTGCAGTTGTAATCAATATCATAATCGGCTATATTGCCCGGAAGTGACGCCTTGAAGAGGTACATCTCCTCATCTTCCCATGTGTCACTTCTGAAATGCACCACCCCGACATATACAACATATTCATCGATCCTGATACCGGTCTCTTCGGCTATCTCACGTTTAATGCACTGCTCCGGTGTCTCCCCGGGCTCAACTTTACCTCCGACCCCGATCCATTTGCCTTCGTTCGGATCATTGGGCTTCTTGTTGCGATAAAGCAGCAGATATTTATTTTCGCAGGTTATATAACACAACGTCGCATCAAACATGATCTACCTCTCAGTTTGCCTTCCGGATCGGCTTCTACAAATCAGTCTGTCCTCCGGATTGGCTTCTACAAATCAGTTTGCCTTCTGTATAGGCTTCTTATCGATCGTCTGTCTTTCGAAATCATCCGAGCGGAACGTGATATCTATTCCACCCTCAGTTACGTAGGCACCTGCAGCTGCCTTCTTCCGGACACTCCTCATATTTCCCGTCATGATCAGCCCGGTAAGACCTGCAATGATCGCAGGAACGATGAGCGAGATCCCAACCTGCCATCCCACAGCAAATTTAAACAGTGCAAATAACGCAGCAAATAACACGATGACCGTACCCCAGAGTTTACCCTTATCAACGGGCAGATCTCCGACAAGCCTGCCGGTCTGGCCGTTCATCGCAAATTTGTAATCCTTGCCGTTCCAGTTTGTATTGAGCATCCAGACAGGCATCATAGCATAATAAGCCTTGCCCTGTTCGACCTTAATATTGGTGCTCTTTGTTGTCACGCTGTCATAGCCCTTAATGTCATCACGCAAAGCATTCTTCGTAGATTCCTTTGCTCTGGCAACCGCCCTCGGAGCATTTTCCTCAGCAGTCACATCATATTTGTCGGCAAGATATCCGGTCAGATATGCCTTATTGAACTCCTTGAGATCTTTGTAATCATAAGGCTCGATCGACTCCATAAGACTGTCGTCCATCTTGGTTGAAGCATCTGCGGGGATCTTCTCAAAACTCATCTTGCCTTTTCTCTCAACGCGGTAGAACCTGCTGGTCGTGATCTGCTCGGTGGCAGTCTTCTTGACTTCCTTCTTGACACCTTCGTAAACGCAGTCGCCGCTTGATTTGCCGTCATAAAGCCAAAACGGCACATAAACACCCTTGATCTCCTCAAGGTGATTGTTGTCTTTGAACATTTTAGGCAGCAAATAACGCTTTCCGTAATGCTTCTTCAAAGCATCCACTGCCGCATCTTTTTCCAATTTGAATGGAATAACGTAATCCGGCTTTAGCACTCCCGCAAACTGTCCCGGCACAATGGTAGGATTGCCGCAGTAAGGACAGCTTGACGCAGCAAGCGTGTCTTCGCACAGCAATGTTGCAGAACAAGAAGGACATGTGTAGGATTTCATGCCTTCGGAATTCCACTGCTCCGTGCTTACTTCCCATTCATCTTCGCCCGACGGTTTATTGTCGGCCTCTTTCTTGGCATCAACTGCATTGGCATCCGCCTCCGCATATCTCTGCTCTATCTCTTCGACAGTGTACTTGCTTCCGCAGTACTCGCATTCCATCATTCCCGAACCTCCGGCAAAATGAAGCGGTCCGGAACATGCAGGACATTTGTAGTTAGTAATTTGCTCAGCCACGATAATACCTCCCTCTTCAGCAAATAATCCGGTACTTCTGTTTCAGCACCTCTGTTATCTATTTTTTATCAAAACAATGAAAAATACAAGCACTAATTGAAGAGTCTCTCCACCATCCATACGAACCCACGTGCGGTCCTGACATCAGGCTCTTTAAAATGATTCCCTTCGTTCCACTCGAGTATGTGGTCGACATCCAGCAGCGCCGCCTGCTTCTCTATGCATTCTCCGACAGTGCGCATAAGCGGATTGCGGGTTTTGGGCTCCTGTCTGCCAAGGCTTAAGTAGACCCGATCGGTAAGGATCTGATGAGCACTGACATAATCAATCCAGCCCGGAAACCAGACGGAAGGCGAAGCAGCCACACAGCCACTGAAAATATCAGTCTGATAAGATGCCCACAACGCCCAAAGGCCTGCGAGCGAATAGCCTCCCACGATCAAAGGCACATCCTGCGTTGAAAAAAAATCATGCCTGATGTCCGGAAGTATTTGCTCCGTAAGGAGTTTCAGGGTGCGGGCGGCACCATTTCCAAATGCATTATCACCAAATACGGGTGGCGCGTTCCATGGCGACAGATCATCGAACCAGTCATCCACATGCACACCAACGAGAAGCGGCTTATGAGCCTTACGCGCAGTTCCCCGCTCTCCATCGTGCAGAATGCCGGCGTTGTTTTTATCGTGCTGAATGCAGGCGTTGTTCTTCTCTTGCTGCATTCCGGCGCCATTCTTCTCTTGCTGCAACAACGCTTCACACCCGGCTTTTATAAGATTGTATTCATCGGACAGCGAATCCATGTCGTGGTCATCCACCATCTGCACCAGACAGATATCCGGATCCGACTCACCGTAAATAACAGTTTTCATACTTAATCATTTACCCGTCAGTAATTCTGCGCCGAATATGACTGCACATCCAACCACTATGCTGAGTACTACATACAAAAAAGCAACAAAAGTATGTCCGCCTTTTAACAGGTCTGTTGTTTCAAGGGCAAATGTTGAAAATGTAGTAAAGCCTCCGCATAATCCAACCTTCAAAAACAGGATCCATCTCTGATCTATATGCGTGTTCTTCGCTGCCAATACCGTTATCAGCCCTATGGCCAAACACCCTATAACATTTATCGCGAAAGTCTTTATCGGAAATATCGTATTCTCACTGATCGTAATCTTCCCTATCAGATACCTGAGCGCCGCTCCGATAAATCCTCCTGCGCCAACCGCCAATATGTTCAATACCTCATCTCCTCTAAACTATTATTTTACCACTGCAAATACTTCCGAAAGCCGGGAGATACTCGCAACACCTTCCTGAACACATCATCTTACCTGTGCGGTCCCAGCACCTTACTGAATACATCATAATTCGTGCTGTTGCCGGGTGGGCAGTAAACTGCAAATTCTATCCTCTCAAAGACCTTGGGGAACTCCTGCAAGGCTACCTTGTAAGCCCCGGCTACCACTTCGGGATCATTACGAAATGCCCCACAGCCGAAAGCTCCAAGTACCAGGATATCCGCGCCTTTGGCAGCCGCGCAGGTTAGCATGTGCAGCGCACGCTTCACATGGTAGCCAAAAAGTTCGGCGTTATTCATGTAGGCGCCGTTACCCACAAGCGGCACATGGATATTGGACCCGTTCCTCAGATCCGGCGCCGCGATGGTGATCACATCCACACTCACCCAATCATGCTTAGGCATCCTCTTTGGCAAGTCCTCATCCGTCTTGCAAATAACAACGCCCTCAGTATATATGAGCGAATCCGACGCTTTCGGCGTACCCAGCTCATCATGATACCTGTAAAATGAATCACGCAGCGATCTGCGATACAGCAGCGGGTACAACGTGGAAGTCCTGCACAGACACTCTTCCTGCGCACTCGCTCCGGTCACAACACCGCCACCCGGATGAAATGCATTGGCAAAATTCATCACAGCGATCTTCGCATCGGGATGCTCATGATGCAATCTCATGGCCGCCTGAAAGCTGCGATCACCGGTAACCTCGATAACCGTGTTCACAGTTTTGCCTGCATCAAATACCGGATAATCATTCTCATAAAATATTTCCGTATTTTTCTTCGCTTCTTCAACAGCTTCCTTAAGATGCGGATCGGATTCGATCCATCTCAACGTATCATTAAATATTTTTATTCTGTCTTCTCTGGTTGACATAACTTCGTTTCACCCCCTATACCTCCGGTACCTACAGTTCCTCCAATACCCTCGCAAACTTCACGCACAGCTCATCGATCCACTCCCTCGAGGCGATCACCTCAAGCCACTCCTTCGGAATATCATCATACCCGTAAGCAAGACCCGCAAGACCGCCCGCGACCGCACCGACTGTGTCGGTGTCGCTACCCAGATTAACTGCCTTAAGCGTGCAGGCCTTGTAGGAATCAGTGGTAATCAGACAATATATTGCTGCCTCAAGTGTATCGACAACATAACCGCTGCTCCTGATCTCACTGACCGGAAGCGCGGCGAACTTATCAACATCTCTCAATCTGCCGTATGCATCGGTTTTGATCTCTTTTTCGAATTCAGGATCAAACCACGGCAGAGAATCATCGGCCTGATCATAGAAATCCATTATGCGGCCGATAGCACTTTGGACCGCATCATTAACAGAACGTTTATCACGGAAAATAAGCTCGTGGCAGATCGCCGTATATATGGCGCAGGCCATCTGACTGCGCGGATGAGCATGCGTAAGACGGGAAATATTATGGCTCAGCTGTACAGCATCAGATAAAATGTCCGCATTCCAAAAGTTCTCATCCGGCCTCACATAACATTCCGCACCTGGGAAGGTTGCATCCAATCCTGCACCGCGTCCCACACCCCGGCAAGTATTATTCAACCCCACATACAAAGAAACAGGCATGATCCGCATAAGTGAACCGTTTCCATTGTCGTGCGCTCCCCTGCGACCGCAATCCAGCGGATCACAACCGGCTCTGTAAGAGCTGATGGCATTGGAACAGGTAATACCACGATCAAATACCCGGCCGTAAGGCGTATACTCGCCCCGCGTAAGCCATCCCCTGAAGCGCTCCATGATATCATCAAAGCGGATAGCGCCGCCCAAGACCTTGCTGTCCTTAGCATTATCATCAAAACCGCTACCGCCGTTTATGACCATGCTGTCCAGAGTAGCGAGTATCATGCTGCTGTCATCCGACCACGTCCCCCGCGGCTGATTATGCGTACCGTACTCACGCATATCCACAACAGGATCCGCTACGCGCTCCTCTCTCTCTGAAAATTCAACAGGCACACCAAGTGCATCCGCAACAACAGTGCCAAATATTCCTGCCTTTATGATACTCTCATACCTCATCGCTCATCCTCCGTTAAGTACCCAAACCAATAATTCATGGTCAAATGATACTACACGTGAAAGCCGCTAAGGTCGCCCGAGAAGCGACGTATCGATATTAAAGGTTCTTTCCGCATCGGGAAATGTGAACAAAAGCCTTTCACATTCACTTTCCACTTCATCAATAAAGGATCCGGAATCCTTTTCGGATACCATTTTCAACCCTTCAAATGATGCTTTAGGCGCTTCTTTCAATGTCTTGAAATTGGATCGTACATTATCGATAATATTGTCCGCATCAATAAGATCGCTCAACTCCAAATGTGTGATCATCTCTGCAATATCGTATTTTACAAAAGCATTTTCCAATTCATCCTCAAGTGCAGAGCTTCTGTGATAATTCTGATACAGGAAGTTGTCCTGCAATATACACTCATTTCGATATTCCACTCTGAAAGCATCGACAGCGTCAAGGCCGTATTTTATCCAGTTTGGCGCATACAAGAGTTTGCAATTAAACATATCCGTAAGAATATGCAACGTGTATCCCTGTAAAAAAACAACCTCCGGATCGTTAACAGCCATTTGAATTCTTTTTGTATAGAATTCTTTCAGACGGTAATACCACTTTACCATCTTTGATTCTTCATAGATCTCACCCCATACGGCGTCTTCCTGAAGATAATGACTCCTTGCCTTTAACTCTTTTGAAAAGTCTTTTCTCGCATGTACCGCATCAGGTGCGATACTTGCAAGAAGAAAGAGATCTTTGTATTTTATCCGATCATTATCTGCAAATCTGTCTGCAATAATCAAGTGTGTCATTGCATATGACATGTCATTTCACCCGGCCTTTTCTGTTCTGCTGTTCTTCACCAAACTACCATTTCAACATGATTAGCATCATCTGTATGAATATGTTTATTTGTTAACCTATTC
This sequence comes from Lachnospiraceae bacterium, assembly GCA_024698705.1. GTDB lineage: Bacteria > Bacillota > Clostridia > Lachnospirales > Lachnospiraceae > Colinaster. The sequence goes on along the minus strand of JAILQX010000044.1, from coordinate 2,871 downwards.
TCTTTCTCAGATAATCTCTTAATGCCTCATCTTCACAATATACAAAGCAACCTTTCTGACCTCGTGTAAGAAGTACTTTGTATGTATTCTTTATCAATCTTTCTGCAAGAGCATTATCTTTGCACTGTCTGATACGACTTGTATGATCATCCTTTGAAATAGCTGTTTTATCGGTACATACATGCCCGTTTACATATCTTAGATCTTTTCCTATAATGACACCCACGTAATCAAATTCCATTCCCTGGACAGTATGTATACAACCTATCTGTTCAAAAGAATCCGGATTGATGGCAAATATGTTATCATTCTCAAGATTCCACTTCGCATGGAAATCTTCAATCATGATATCCCAGTCACCGCGTTTATTCTTTACATTCCAGTCATAACAGTATCCTGCACACATCCTTGATTTGTTTCTTTCTTCATTGAGAACACGAAGTGCTTCCTTCATAAGACCGGGTGTATCAAAGATACGGAAATCAAAATCTTTAAGATCAAGTGTCTTGTTTGCTGTCTCCCTTAGTTCGAGAACATCATCGAGAAAAGCTATATAGCCGTCACTTCCGTTGCATCTGAACTGTGACTGTAAAACAAAGGGTTCCCTGGTTTCTAAAACGGCACCCACGTCCATTGCATACTGCTTAATGGTATCTATGTTATAACAGTCATTGGCTGTGATACGCTGATCTTCATCAACAAAAAAGACAGATACACGGGATGCTCTTATAGCATCCTTTAACATATCCTCACCTTTATACATATATGGTTTTTTCTGCATCCTGTGAGCCTCATCATAGATTCCCACATCTATTCCGTTGTCAGGTACATACGGTAGTGAATGAGGTGAACGGAATGCAAGTTTAAGGTCAACTATCTTTTTAGCGTCTCCCTTTGCGAGCAAAGACTGATAGCAGTTTCTCGGAGCACTGTTCTTTGTGATGTATGATGCGTTATATCCAAGTTTTGTGATGCTGTCTGCAAGTACATTAACAGCCAGAACCGACTTTCCTGTTCCCGGTCCTCCCTGGATTATTATCACATGCTTCTTTAGATCACTGGCGGCCGACTTTATCGCATTCATGATAAAATCATATGCCACTGCCTGTTCATCGATCATCTCAAATTCCTTATTGCCGCACAACATAGAATCTATGGAATCCTGAAGACATTTTGTGGGTTTGATCTTTCCGTAATCTATTTTATACAGGAGCTGATCATCAGAAGATTTTGCAGTTATATATTTACAGATAAACTCTCGAAGTTTTAAAACGTCTGATTCTAAGAATACCGGTGCCTCCTTAGTCCAGTCGAGATAAATATCATCTTCTATGATAGGTCTGTATTCTTCAGACAAGTTGTGCAGATATGCGCAAGGATTGAGAGAATCCTCGGCAAGCCCTTCAGTTCCACCATAGTTTCTTATTAAACTTTTGTATGTATAAGCCTGATATGAAGGATGTGCAACAGGCTCGTGAGAACGAAGATCAGACATAACAGAATGTCTGAATGTATCATTGACTTTCGAAACTTTTGCCCACTGCTTGAGTTCTATTATCACTACATGATCGATATCGTTGTCATCCTTGCCAAAAATCATGAAATCAACTCTTTTTGATGTTTGAGGAATGTTGTACTCTAAAGCAACATTACAGTCTCTGGGTATATCAGGAGTATCCAGGATAGTTTTCATGAACTGCATAGAATTCTTCCATGAGTTCACTTCACTTTCACTTCCTCCGCTTAAATGATGCTGATGTAATGAATCAGATAGTATTCTGCTTATCTTATTTAGTGTCACATCATTATAGAATTGATCAACAGTATCTTCATAGATTATCATTCTTTGATTCTCCTATAGCTGATCATACTTAGCACTGTTTCCTTTTGCTTTTTCAACAGGATACTTGGCTTCATTCTGATCCATCTTTTTGTTTACTATCTCATCCTCATCAAGACCAAGTTTATCTAGCATGTTCCTGCAGTAAACCAGAACATCAGCAAGTTCTTCTTCTACCTTTGATATATCGTATTCAGTGTCGTTCCACTGGAAACACTCCAAAAGTTCAGCAGCTTCAATCACTATGGATTTTGCTATATTTGCCGGTGAATGAAACTGATCCCAATCTCTGTCTTCTGAAAATTTTCTTATTCTTTCTATTGTGTTGTTATTCATAATAACCTCTTTCCAATACGTGTCGGCCCCAAAGTTAAATGGGCTATTATTTCATCTAATAATATAAATCGTTATCATGCAACCACATAATTCCATATCTCATAGCCCTGTCGTCGGGCAGAATCATATACAGGCTGCATATTTTTCTTCAGAATACTCAAAAATTCCGTCATACTATTCCCTTGGCGGTACAGTTCCTGTTCAGCCCAGATAGAATGTAGATTATCTCGATAACAATCTTCAAACTTCTTATGTATTCCAGGCTTACTATGGATCATGTCATATAATAGGTATTGGTTGTTCGCAAATCTATCAAAGAATGGTTCCCACTCCGGAAGCTTATTGCTTTTTGAAGAATTAAGAGACGAATCCATTGGCATAAGATTCCACAGTTCATCATTCATAACAAATGACCATGGAATAAAATGATCAACATCATATTTTTTCGTGCTGATAACAGAATCAGTAAATACATCTCGTACTTCACTTAATTCCATAACGCTATCCCATAGTTTATGAACACTGGTTAATTTTCTCATGCGTTCATCCATTGGTGCCAGCTTATATACAAGTCCCGGAACTTCAGGGTTATTATTCTGTAGCCACTTCATCTTTTCATATTGGATCCATCCTAGAATAGCTACTGTATTATCCTGTATCATCTCAATCCATGCTGGCTGGAAATATATCTGTTT
>JAILQX010000025.1 GCA_024698705.1 Lachnospiraceae bacterium | reverse complement strand
ATGTTGAAAATGAATGTTGCCACGGGAGAAGTTTCCGTCGTGATGACAAACCGGGATCCCGGTATGGATCAGACAGAGTCGGGAGTAGAACAGCTTACGACATTGTGAGTTTCTGTGCAAGGTGACCGGGATCGAAGAGCCGGTAAAGAATATACATTGATCAGGACAAAACGGAACATAAATTGACAGGATAACTTTCGGACCTCCGTATAAAATAAGATCATCAAAGAGAAGGAGTGTGACAAATGGAGTGGCTTACATGCATTCGGAAGGCGATTGATTACATGGAAGAGCATCTGGAAGACAATATCAGTGCGCAGGATGTTGCCGATCAGGTCTTTATGTCATCATTCTTTTTTCAGAAGGGATTTTCATTGATGACCGGTTACGGACCGGGTGAGTATATCAGAAGCCGTAGGCTTTTTCGTGCGGCATTGGACCTTCAGAAAACGGATGAAAAGATTATCGATATTGCATTTCGTTACTGCTATGAAACACCCGAAAGCTTTACAAAAGCGTTTTCGCGTTTTCATGGAGTGAGCCCGACTCAGGTGCGTGAAGGCGCGCCGATCAAAGCATTTCTTCCTCTGAAAATTGAAATATCAATTCACGGAGGTAATAAGATGGATTACAGGATAAAAAATATGACCGGTTTTAAGGTGATCGGATTTGCAAGAGAATTTGACGGAGAGACTTCTTATGTTGAGATCCCCAAGTTCTGGGATGAGATCGGTGAAAAATATGCTAACAATGTCTGGAAAGGAAATGCACCGGCAAATGATATTGAAAAAGCGATCGTAGATAATAATATCGGCGAGTACGGTGTTTGTGTTGATGATCTCTGTGACGGAAGGTTCAGTTATATCGTTGCAGGTATTTACAATGGCGGCGAAGTACCCGAAGGCATGACCGTTTATGAACTTCCGGATTTTGACTGGGCAATCTTCGATTGCTACGGTCCCTGCCCTAAAGCACTTCAGGACGTAAACACAAAGATCTGGAAAGAGTGGCTGCCGGGCAATCCTGACTTTGAGTTTCCGGGTCGCGTGAACATCGAGTGGTATGGCGACGAGGATCCGAGTTCTTCGGATTATCACAGTGCGATCTGGATCCCTGTAAAGAAGAAATAAGCAGGGAGGGCGAAAAGAATGGATCAAAACATTTTAGATTGGCTTTTGGAAGAAAATAATCCGGAAGTAAGGCTCAGAACGCTGAAGGAGTATGAGCATTTACCGGAAAATGATGAAAAAGTGATCGCGTGTAAAAATGCCCTGCTTGGAAGCAAAGTATACGAGCGCGCGCTTAAAAAACTCGGGAAAGAAAAAAACTGGGACAAGTATGATGCGATCCTTGGCTTTGCCGAATGGGGCCTGACAAGAGATGATATCGGAAAGGATATCGACAGCGAGGTGTTCGGCCTGATCGAAAGTACAGGCTTCAAAATGCTTTGCGGCGAGCCGCTTTTACTCAGAAACTTTGTTAAACTGGGATACGATCAGGAAGACATAGTGAAAAATGAGATCGACAGTGTCCTCGGACTGATCCGGGAAGACGGTGGATTCAGGTGTATCAGCACCAACAAGAAGATCAATAATCCCAATAAGCCACATAAGAGCTGCGCGCGTCTGACGGTGGAATACCTTTTGCTGGTTGCGGAACTGTCACTTCAGGGATGCAGGCCGGAATGCGCTGATGACCTGGTACATTACTTTACCAAACGAAACATTTTCTATAGGACAGACGATATGATAACGCCTATGGTAGACGTGATGATAGGGACATTCTATCCGCCGGACCCGATCAAGATCGGGGCTCACCAGATCATATATGCTCTGCACGCATTGGGATGTGAGCCTGAGTCGGAAGCAATGCAGGCCGGTTACCGGGTACTTGATCAGCATAGGATGGAGAATGGCAGATATGTGCTGACTGCATCCAAAAGCGTACCGGCATTCAAAGCCGGAAATGCCGGAGAAGAGAACAAGTGGGTTACTCTTTACGCCTATATGGCAAAGGAATAAAGATATAAAAGTGTTAAAGCAATTTGCGGTTAACAATCTCGGAATTGCTTTTATCCCGGACATGACTGCCGTAAATGAGGTAAAAAACAAAACTCTGAAAAAACTGGACTGGAAGGGAAACAGTTTCCCGATCTACTCACAGGTATTTGTTCACAAAGATAAACATATAGGTAAGGCGATCAGCAGCCTTGTGGATATTATTAAAAGCTATGATAACAATAATTAAAAGGCGGTGAAATGAATGGATAAGGAAAGTGTTATATACGATACTGCAACAATAAGCGATATTCCGGAACTTGTCAGACTTAGGATCCTATATATGATAGATGATTTTGGTTCGATTACCGACGAGGAAAGAGAGAGTATGGAAACTCAGCTTCCGGGCTATTTTGAAAGAGAACTTGGAAAGAAACTGATCGCGTTTGTTGCAAGAGCGGAGGGCAGGCTTGTTGCGGCGGCTTATTTGCTGATAATCGAGAAACCGGCAAATCCGTTTCTGTTAAACGGTCTCGATTCCGAGGTTCTCAGTGTATATACCGAAGAAAAATATCGTGGCATGGGAATATGTACGCAGCTAATGAGCAATATGATCAAATATGCCGGAGAACATCAGGTCTGCCGCATTGATCTGATGGCGACGGATGAAGGGTATCCTGTATATAAAAAGCTTGGGTTTGAAGATAAGGTTCAGAAGTATACGGATATGAGATTAAAACTTTAAAAACCAAAGGAGAATGATGCGATGCATTTTGTTGATGCCAAGGGAATATTGAACGGAAGCAGCGGACAATACGGGATGAATATATATCGCGGATGCAGTCATGGCTGTATTTACTGTGACGGCAGAAGCGCATGCTATCAGTTCACGCATCCGTTCGAGGATATAGAGGTGAAGCAGAATGCACCGGAACTTCTGGAAAAAGCACTGCGCAGTAAGCGCAGTAAATGTATGATCGGTACCGGTTACGTGTCTGATCCGTATATGCACTGTGAAGAGCAGCTGCATCTCATGCGAAGATGCCTGGAGATCATCAGGAAGTACGGTTTCGGCGCCGCGGTGCAGACAAAGTCGGACCGCATCCTCATGGATATCGATCTTCTGGAGGAGATAAACCGCTCTGCAAAATGTGTAGTTCAGATGACGCTTACGACCTATGATGACGAACTTTGCAAGATCCTCGAGCCGCATGTCTGCAATACCAAACGCCGGATCGAAGTCCTGGAGGAGATGCAGAAGAGGGGAATCCCTACAGTCGTATGGCTGACACCGATCCTTCCGTTCATCAACGATACGGAAGAAAACATTACTTCGATCCTGAATGAATGCGTTCGTGTTGACGTAAAAGGTATCATAGGTTTCGGCATGGGATTGACTCTTCGGGAGGGTGATCGCGAGTATTTCTACGCCGCACTGGACAAGCATTTCCCCGGAATGAAGGAACGTTACGTAAAAACGTACGGAAACGCCTACGAGCTACCGAGCCCGCGGGCACACAAACTGCGATCGCTTCTCACAAGGTACTGTGAAGAAAACGGGATCATTCACGATGAGGATGAGATCTTCCGTTATATGAACGAGTTCCCGCAGAAATACACCCAGATGAGTATATTCGATCTGCAGGAAGGCGAGTGATCGTATGGAGTATATCCGAGTTACAAAAGAGGAACCGGAAAAAGCAGATATCCTGCGCAATTCCGAATAATAAATATATGTGAGGTACAAGAGTGGGAAATATAAGAACAAATTATGAAAAATGGTACGATTCGGACGAGTATTATTGGGGGACAGAACCGGGTGATTTTCTGGATAGATTAATATCTTTAAGATCATGCGAGATCGCTCCCAAGGTGCTTGATATAGGTTGCGGCGAAGGCAAGGATGCTGTTTATATGGCTGAGAAAGGATATGATGTTACAGCATTTGATATCACTGAGAACGGAATCAAAAAGACCATTAAACTTGCGAATGATCGTGGCGTTAAGGTGAATGCATATGTTGATGATATAAACACTTTTGAGACGGAAGAATGTTTTGACATCATATATTCGACCGGTACCGTTCAGTATCTGTTTGATGAAAACAAAAAAAATTTCTTTGAGAAACTGGACCGCATAACAAACCTGCACGGAATCGTTTATCTGAATGTATTTGTTGAAAAGCCTTTCCTTGAACTGCCCCCGGATTGGGATATCGAAGAGAAAATGTGGAGGTCAGGTGAACTCTTTACATTTCTTTCAGACTGGAAGGTGCTTGATATCGAAGAAGTTATCTTCGAAGATAACAGTGGAGGCATCCCGCATTTTCATTGTATGGATACGATCATCTGTGAAAAGATGCAGTAGTCCGGTATCATAAAAAACGGGAAGGCATAATGGAATAAAGATGAAAGAGATAACATATGATGAACTGAAACTGCTGTCCGCGGATGAGTATGTTTTGATAGATATCAGAGATGAAGGGCTGACTTTGTACGGGATGATCCCGGGTGCCGTAAATATCTATGTGGAAGACCTTGAAAACAGTGATGAACTGGCGGCAATTCCCAAGGATAAAAAACTGATCTTTTACTGTGAGATCGGTCGGAGGTCACGTGAGATAGATGATACGACAGAGTACCTTGCGGGAAGAGACTGTTACAGCCTTGAAAAAGGGTATGTAGGATATATCAGATCCGGCATTTCGGATGATACGGATAAAGCAGGAAAAAGAGACAGGGCGGAAAAGAGCATACAGAAGAAATTTCATAAACAGCTTTTTGCGCCTTTTGCAAAGGCCTGCAAAACATATAAGCTGATAGAAGAAGGAGACCGTATTGCCGTCTGCATTTCAGGAGGAAAGGATTCCATGCTCATGGCAAAGCTTTTCCAGGAGATACAGCGACACAGACAAATGGAATTTGAACTGACATTTCTTGTCATGGATCCCGGTTACAATGAAGAAAACAGAGCATTGATAGAGAGCAACGCGGAAGCACTAGGTATTCCCATCACGATATTTGAAAGCACGATATTTGATGCGGTGGACACCATAGAGAAAAGTCCGTGTTATCTGTGTGCAAGAATGAGACGCGGATATCTGTACAGTAAGGCAAGGGAACTTGGATGCAATAAGATAGCGTTGGGACATCATTATGATGACGTGATCGAGACCATACTTATGGGTATGATACATGGTGCACAGATACAGACCATGATGCCCAAGCTTCACAGTACCAATTTTGAAGGAATGGAACTGATCAGACCGCTATATCTGGTCAGAGAAAGTGATATATGCGCATGGAGAGATTACAACGAATTGCATTTCCTTCAATGTGCATGCCATTTTACGGATACGTGTACAACATGTCATGAGGATGGGACAACTTCATCCAAACGTCTTGAGACAAAGAAGCTTATAGCCGAACTGAAAAAAACCAATCCTTTTATTGAATCAAACATTTTCAGAAGTGTTGAAAATGTAAATCTTGATACAGTCATAGAATATAAGCAAAAAGGAGTGCGTCATAATTTCCTCGACGAATATTGAGGATCATGATCTGCCCGGTAAAAAACGATCGTCCGGACATATGATACAGGTTATGCTTCGCTTACGGCTATCCTCGAAAGATATTCACTCTTCGGCATGGGCTTGGCAAAATAGTAGCCCTGGATCATATCGCAATCCTGATCGGCAAGGAAATCGACCTGTTCCTTTTCTTCAACGCCTTCCGCAACTATACGCATATTCAGATTCTTTGCGAGCCTGATGGCTTCGGAAATGACTATCTGTCCGCGCTCGTCGGCATTTTCACCCCGGAAGAAATCAGCATCCAGTTTGAGGACATCAAGAGACATATCCTTCAGCGAATTGAGAGAGGAGTAGCCTGCTCCGAAATCGTCCATTGAGACCGCAAAGCCGTAGCTCTTTAATCTGCCGATCGTTTCGATCATTGCATGCTTATCATCAAAGAATGCACTTTCCGTTAATTCTATCTCTATAAGATCATGAGGGCATTCCGCCTTGTCAACGATATCACGGATCTGTTCTGCAAGATCGTTTTCGGAAAAATGGGCCCTGGAAACATTGACGGATACAGGTACACATTTATAACCCGCATCGAGCCATGATTTCTGATCCCTGGCAACGTGGGCTATCATATAATGATCCAGTCTGGTGATAAATCCGTTCTTTTCGAATATAGGTATAAAGCGGCCCGGAGATACAAAGCCGAGATCCGGTGAATCCCATCTGACAAGCGCTTCCGCACCGCGAAGGATGCTGGTCTTCGGATCATATTTGGGCTGATAATATACCACAAATTCTTCGTTGTCCAAAGCTGACATCTGCCTTTCGTGTACACTGTCACTCCAGCGCTGTTCTTCGAGCAGATTACTGTCAAAGAAGCGTATTTCGCATGCATCGGAGGATTCCAGAGTCGCACTAGCTGCGGCAGCATTGTTGTATTCATTTTCAATACTGATCTTTTTACGCTTAAGAGGCTTGCCGTTTTCATCGGTAACAGGTTCAAGCAGGTTTACACCCATCTGGAAGACATGGTTATGCTCTTTGTCCATATTTCGCAGCTTCTGTAATATATCATTCAGTCTTGAGCGGAGCTGTTCTTCACTGTCGTATCGCAGAAGGAGAGCAAAGACCGCTGTCGTTGAATGCGCACATATCTCACCGCGTTTTATTTCCGCGGACAATATGGTGTAGATCTTTGACAGAAATGCTTCACCTTCGGATATGGAATGACACAGGCAGTAATTTCTGTAGTTTTTAAATACAACATCGACGACCGCAAATGCAGATGCTTTGCTTGAGGCCTTACGGAGTCTTTCATTGCCGTTTCTTACATACCATACCCAGTTATGACCGCTTGTTACCGGATCGGAGTAGAAGAGTTTTACCACACGTTTGTAATTGACGATACTTCTGATCAGGTAGATGAAGAATATCAAGAACATGATAAGGGTGATGACACCGATACCTATGGTCAGTTCTATCGCAAGGATGGCATCCCTTTTGCTGAACGAGAAAAGGGTCTTGCCGACCAATTTCCGATCGCCTCCGTTTATATCGATGGATAACCAGAGCGGGAGTTCTATATTTTCAACATCCATTTCGAGGCTGTCACGTAATCTCATGAAATCGACACCGAGATGGCCGTTATTCGGATAAAGGTAACCCGATTCCGAATCCGCATATACCGTGTATGTTTCCGTACTGTTGGAAAAGATTATATCACCGGAAATGTCGCTGATCGTATTCTCACCGATCTGATAAACAACTTTTCCGGAGCTGTCTGTTACAATGAAATCACGGCCGTCAGATCGGAGATAGTCCATGACAGTATTATCGGTGTTTCCCAACTCGTATAATTCCGAAACATATTTCAGATCTGTATAGGCTTCCGTGAATTTGGTCTCGATGATGTATTCAAGGATAAAGCCCGCAAGTATAACTGCCATCACGCAAAACAGTATGCTGAGGAACAGATACATGGTTATGGAACCGAATGAACTTATATGTTTTACTTTCTTATAAAGTTTTTCATTTTCTTTTTTATGGATGTTTTTAAATTTAGGATCACTCATTTTAAAACCCGCTTTCATATTTCGTGACAGATATTATTGTACCATGAAATCATCCTTACTTTAAGTATGAAATCATCCGGGGCAGTCATGATCCTCAGTTTTATCGAGAAGAAAAAAAGAGTATTGACAAAAAAATACTTCCGCGCTAGAATCAAATTAGTTCGAAGCCCGAAGTAATTATCCGAAGGGGATGCGGTAATTGGAAAAGAAACAGCTCATTTCAAATGAACAGTTTGAAAACATTAAGAAATATATAGACGATATAAAAGAACTTCTGTCAGCCGATATCTGGGAGAGTATATTTCTGAATTTCACCAAGAACGAGATCCTGGTCTTCTGGCTTCTGTATCAGAAAAAAGAAGTTAACATGACCGAGATAGCCGAGTACATACATGTGCCGCTTAATACGGCGACTGGTATCGTAAACCGTATGGAGAAAAACGATCTGATCATCAGGAACCGTTCTACGGTAGACAAGAGAGTGGTACTTATCGAACTCAGTCAAAAGGGAAACGAACATTTTGAAAAACTGCTCTTTACGATCACCCATTACGGGATAAAGGTAATGAATGCACTTACCAAAGAGGAGATGGAGCTTTTCGCAAAGATGACGGGTAAGGTCCTCGAGGTTCTGAGAGAGGAAAAGATAAAAGAAAAAACCAAAACAGGGATAAAGAAGATAAATATAGATTAACTGATAAGGCAGCGCACGCTGCCTTAAGACAAGGCAAATACTTCGAGAGCGGAAATATTCGCTATAAGAAATAAAAGGAGGGTCCTATGAACAGGATATATATATTTACAGGAAAAGGCGGTGTCGGAAAAAGCTCGGTAGCAACAGCTCATGCAGTCAAAAGCGCCGGTGAAGGAATAAAGACGATGCTCGTAAGCACCGATATGGCTCATAATCTCGGTGATATCTTTAAAAAGAGACTTGGAAAAGAACCCAAAGAGGTCATACCAAACCTCGATGTATATGAGATAGACCCGGATCATGTCATGAAAAATGATTTTGCTGAAATGACGGATTATATCATGAAGCTGCTTTCGGACAAGAGTGATATCAGTCTTCAGGACATGGGAATGATACCCGGAATGGAAGAGCTGTTTTCTCTTTTAAAGATCTCCGAGATCTACAACAGCAAAAAATACGGAAGGATAATAGTTGACTGCGCACCGACAGGAGAGACGCTTTCACTTCTCAAATTTCCGGAACTCCTTTCATGGTATATGGAAAAATTATTTCCGATAGGGAAGGTCGGTATCAGACTTTTATCACCGATATCCAAGACGGTCTTTAAGGTGGAGATGCCCAATAAAGTGGCTTTGAACGATATGGAAAAAATGTATGTCAAACTGATGGAGTTGCAGGAACTTCTTAAGAACAGAGAGACAACAAGCGTCAGGATAGTCACGACACCCGAAAAGATAGTGATAGACGAGACAAAACGAAATTACATGTATATGAATCTGTATGATTTCAATGTTGATGCGCTCTACATTAACAGGATACTCCCACAGGATATGGACAATGAGTTTTTTGATGACTGGATCAGGATACAGAAGGGATATATAGATTCGATAAAGGAAACATTTTCGGCGCTTCCCATATATGAGATACCCTGGTACGACGAGGAAGTGAGGGGCATAGAAAATATCAAAAGGATCATAGATGATGCACTGGATGAAGGTGTATTTATACCAAAAGTGATCACCGAAAGAGAAGCATTTAAGAAGACCGATGAAGGATACAGCCTGGAAATATTTATCCCGACAGCTGACAAAGCGGACATCGATCTGTACAGATCAAATACAGATATAGTGATAAAAACAGGAAACTTCAAGAGAAACATACCGCTTCCGAACATGCTAAGGGAATACGAAGTGGCGGGAGCGGAATTTAAGTCAGACAGGCTTCATATAAGATTTACAAAGGAGACGAACAATGAATAAAGTTGCATTGCAGAGGTTAAAAACAGCATACATGTATCAGAAAAAAGCAGTCACAGCTCTTTTCCCGGAGAGTGTCGGAGAACATCTTGATGTGATAGAGAAAGAAGTTAAGGACCTTATTAAGGAGATCGTGTCTGAGGTCATAACGGAATGCTGTATCCATCCGAGAAACGCAGATAGTGATGAGAGTAAGGGAAACAGGGGCGCAAAGAAGGTTGATATAACCTGAGAGCGGATATTCGGAAGCAAACGGTCAGGAAACGCGATAAGGAAGGACAGAGAGATATGAGGATCATAATATATACCGGAAAAGGAGGCGTCGGCAAGACCAGTATGGCAGCCGCTACAGCCTGCAAGATAGCAGCATCGGGAAAGAAAGTTCTGATAATGAGTACGGATCCCGCGCACAGTCTCGGAGATTCATTTGAGGTAAGTATCGGCAAAGAAGAGACGCAGATAGATGAAAATCTGACGGCATTGGAGATAGATACGGTCTATGAGGCGGAGAAGAGCTGGGGCAACTTAAAAGAATATTTTAAGAGACTTCTTACAATAAACAGCGAAAGCAGCATAGAGGTTGAGGAACTACTTGTATTTCCGGGCCTTGAGGAACTGTTCTCAATGTTTAAGATGCTTGAATTTTATGAAAGCGGCAGATATGACACCGTGATCGTTGACTGTGCTCCGACAGGGGAAACTCTGGCTTTACTCAAGTATCCCGAAAGATTTTCTCAGCTGATAAAAAAGATCCTGCCGATCAAAAAAGCAGGCGTTAAGACCGTGGGACCGATAGTCGAAAGTGTCATGAAGGTTCCGATGCCCGGAGAAAACGTGTTTGATGATATAGAATATCTGATAGATAAAATGGAGAGGCTGCAGGCATTGCTGCTTAACAAGGATATCGTGAGCATCCGTATAGTCACGACTCCGGAAAAGATAGTCATAAGTGAATCAAAGAGAAATTTTACATGCATGTATCTCTATCATTATAACGTGGATGCGATCATTGTGAACCATATTTATCCCAAAGAAGCGATGAAGGGGTATTTCAGCAAATGGAATCAATTTCAGGAGGAAGGCCTAAAAGAGATCGGGAAATCCTTCAGTGAAGTACCGCAGTTTTTTGTGGAACTTCAGCCGTGTGAGATACGTTCGATCGAGGTGCTTCGAAGAGTGGGAGAGATGATCTATGAAGATCGGGATCCGTTTGAAGTGCTGTTCAAAAAGGAGATCTATGTTATAGACAAAGAAAACAGTATCCTGAGGATACTGCTTCCATTCGCAATTAAAGATGAACTTGATCTTGAACAGGATGGTAATGAATTGATCGTCGGAGTTAAAAATGAGATCCGAAAATTCGCCATCCCTTCTGAATTTGCCGACAGGGAAGTCATCAAAGCAAAGTTTGATGACGGTTATCTGAACATCACGTTCGGATGAAGGTGATAATCATATCATTCGGCAACACAAACGTGGTCACGTCCGCTTGATTTTGCTTCGTAAAGCATCTTATCCATGCGCTCAAATACCGTCTGGAAATCATCGTTTGCCCGCAACCCGGTAACACCGATACTAGTGGTGATATGACCGACAGATGTAAATTCGGCATTGCTTACGGCTTCGCGCATCTCTTCCGCGATACGTTTGATCTCGGACATTTCAAGACCGGAGAACACTGCTACGAATTCTTCACCGCCCCATCGTCCGATCATGCCGTTGTACTTCTTGGTCTGTTCGTCGAGTATTTCCGCAAAATGCTTTAGAGTCTTGTCTCCGACAGAATGACCGAAGTTGTCATTGACGGATTTGAAATGATCTATATCAAGCATCATAAATGCAGCAGGTTCGGTGGTCTTTTTATTGTTTTCGATAGTATTGCACATCTCAGTTTCTATCCTGCCGTGGTTAAGGATCCCGGTAAGCGGATCTATAGATGCCAGTTCTTCATATTTCTTTAACGTGGTCATCATGGCCACGGTATCTTCATTGATATCCTGAACCATGAATACAAATCTGTAATCATCATCATTGGTTGTCTGAGCTCTGCTGAATGTCAGCTTAACCCAGATAAATTTACCTTCCAGATTAGCCATGAGGCAGTCGAACGAGGATGTCTGTCCCGGCTTGAAGTGTGCCTTCAGATAATCGGGATCGGTACGCTCAAGGAAAAGTGGCTGATCATCCGGCCATATGGCATTGACGATACCCATGCGCCAGTCTGTGTAAGAAAGCTGGGAGTTCATGGTCTCATCCGATATTTCGGTAATGCTTAAGCTGCTTGTGGTATTTTTTATCAGATCAAAATACATCGAGAACAGGTAAGCCTTCTGGATCGTTGTAACCTTTGAATCGGTTTGGAACTCATCCAGTGAAGTGCTGTTGTCAAGTTCATTGAGAGTTAATATATAAAATCTTGATTCTTCCACAGGATAGATCTGCATAAGGATCTGATGTGTGATGTCTTTATATGTCAGTTTAAGGTTCTTGCTGTATTTACCATGAAATTCACCGAAGGTGGGTATGAACACACGGTAATTGCCTTCAACCTTTTTTCCGCTGTTACTTATGTGAAAATACAGACTTTCTATAAGATCATGATAGCTCCCGGTTTCCGCAATGAAATCCGAAAAGAAGCCATGACTTATGATGCGTCGATAACTATCGTTTTGTGAATCGACAACGAGAACGGCATCCGTATTACCTATGATGAGATCGGCAATGTTTGCAGGGGTGTAATCTTCCAACTTATTGATACTCATGATGGTTCCTTTCGAATATACTTTTTATATTCCCTTTATCCCCTATCAATCCACATTATATACCTATGAAATGTTTTAATAAAGTATTTTGTGTTTAAAAAATACTGATCTGCTCATTGTTTGGGTGTTGACAAATACAGAACTAGTGTATATATTGGATATATACAATAAATGGTCAATGCGCATGACCGTTTACGGATAATCGATTATCAGGGAAAGTGATATCTTGCAGTATCACCTGCCCGACACAAAAGGAAAAACAATATGGATATCATCATCAGTAATACCTCCGGAGTACCGATCTACGAACAGATCGAAGAACAGATCAAAAGTCAGATCATGACGGGAGAGCTTGTTGCGGGAGACGCGATCCCGTCCATGAGAGTTCTTGCCAAGGATCTGAAGATAAGCGTGATAACGACGAAAAGAGCCTATGAAGACCTTGAAAGAGACGGATTTATAGAATCCGTTGTCGGTAAAGGCAGCTTCATAAAAGGCGTGAGCAGCGAGATCATGAAGGAAAATATGCTTTACGCGATAGAGGAAGGGCTTGAAAAGGCAGTTGACAAAGCATTGCTCGGAAAGGTTTCGCTTGAAGAGATGACAGAAATGCTTAATGTTATTTATCTGGATAAGTCCAGATAGAAATGGAAGAAGATATGGATGAGATAAAAAATGTTATAGAACTCGAAAAAGTAACAAAGGATTACGGGGACTTTAAACTTGATAACATATCATTTTCGGTGCCGGAAGGGTCGGTATGCGGATTCATCGGCCAGAACGGTGCGGGAAAGACAACAACGATCAACCTGATCCTTGATGTTATAAAACGTGATGCGGGGGAGATACGTGTATTTGGGGAGAGTGTGGATAAAAACAGTGCTGATTTGAGAGAAGATATAGGCGTTGTATTTGCAGAGATGGGCTTTCATGAATTTATGAACGGCAAAGACATAGATATCATGATGAAGAACATCTACAAAAACTGGGATGAGGAAACCTTTTTCGGATATCTGAAGAGATTCTCGCTTCCGTCAAAGAAAAAATGCGGTACCTTTTCAAGAGGCATGCAGATGAAGCTTCAGATCGCTGTGGCATTGTCACACCATGCGAAGCTTCTGATAATGGACGAGCCCACAAGCGGTCTGGACCCGATAGTCAGAAATGAGATGCTGGATATCTTCAGGGAGTTTGTCATAGAGGAGGATCATACGATACTTCTGTCATCACATATCACCGAAGATCTGGAAAAGATCGCGGATGAGGTGGTATTTATCAATGGCGGAAAGCTGGTCATTGCGGGAAATAAGGACGAGCTTCTTGAAAGGCACGGTCTGATCAAATGCAGAAAAGAAGATGCAGAGAAGATAAGCGCTCCACTGGTGGTTCACAAGGAGATAAGCAGCCTGGGCGCTGAGATACTTATAAATGACAGACATGCGGCCGCAAGGCTGTATCCGGATCTTCTGACAGAGCCCGCTTCACTTGAACAGATCATGCTTCATTATGTCAGTGAAATGAGGTGATCGGGTGAAAGGATTGATCATAAAAGACATATTATGTCTTCGAAAACAACTCCATATTACTTTCTTTTCCGTTATCGGAACTGTGGTAATATCCGTGATGTTCGTTTTAAGCGCACGTTTCGGAAATATAGCAATGGCCGGAGAGCGTATGCTGGCCGATAATCAGATGACTTCCACAGATGTAAAAAATCTCGGAGTACAGGTACTGGTTTTATTGATGTTGTTACCTATCGCAGCGGTCGGAGATATGACGAATGTGTTTACAGCCGACGGGAAGGCAGGCTTTGATAAGGTGGCCGCATCTTTTCCGATCCCGATACGTCAAAGAGTCCTTGCGAGATTTATGACGATCTTTGCGATGTTTTTTATGAGTGTAACGATCGATACCATTCTGGCTGCGGTTCTGTCGGCTCTTACCGATCTTCTGTCTTTCGGAGAGTTTATGGGGATCATTTTATCGGGAGCTTCCGTGATCGGCATATACGGTTCGTTACTGATCTTTTTCTGCATACTTTTAGGTTTCGGTAAGGAAAGTTATGCCCAGATATTTACACTTCTTTTGATGATACTGATGGCATTTATCGCGGGATTTAGGACCATTAAGATGCTATGGCTTGTGATCACCGAGGTCATACCCGAACCCGTAAGAGAAGACGGAAGTTCGTTTGTATGGAATACTCTTGATCTTGTGAAAGATAAGTGGTGGATCTTTGTACTGACCGCCGTCTGCATAAGTATCCTGTCATACACCTTATCGGTACTGACAGCTGAAAGAAAGCGAGGTGTCATCTGATGGGCGGATTGCTTTATAAGGATTTTGTTGCGGTCAAAGGAAAAAGACTGGTTATTACAATGCTTATCGCAACATGTTTGTTTATCGTCCTGCGAATGATATTCCGGGGAAATAATGAAGGCAGTATTTACGTTTTTGAGAATATTGACGGAGAATCGGTCAATTTATTTGATGCTTTTTTCCTGTTCGGAGCATTTTTTATAATCTGGATGGGAGCCTTTTTGATCAATAACTGGGGCTCTGCGATCATGCGATTTGATGACAGGGATAAAACGCGCGGATATCTGTTTTCGATGCCCCTGAACAAGAGGACCTATGTAGCGAGCAAATATATCTTTATAGCCATAGTGATATATGTGGTCTTTTCACTTTTTCTTATATGGAATGTTACAGCAGCATCATTTATGAGAGAAGGTGTCAGTATGGATATGCTTGATCTCGTGAATGGTTTCTCGGTTCCCTTTCTGAGCATGATCCTTATCTTGGAGGCATTTGAGATCCCGATGTTTCTTCTGATGGGAAAGGAAAAAGCCCAGATGTTTAAGACCGCATTCTGGATGGCACTTGCCATGCTTGCCATCGCCTGGTTTCTGTTCGGGGATCTGGATAAGATTGCTGGATTCGACATTGATAAGATCATAAAATGGATCGATGCGCACGAGTTTGAAATGATGCTTATGACCGTATTGTCACCGATCATTTCTCCGGGGATATATTATCTTTCATATCTTACAGCGGCAGGCCTGTATGAGAGGAAGGAGGTAAGTGATGACTGATATAAAAAATAAAAAAGGTACAGACGATCTGAAGAGACTTCTGATCTATCTTGCCCTTTCCTTCGCTCTTACGTGGATATGGTTTGCGCTTGCTGTTCCCAAAGGAGAATACTGGGACGATATGTCTCAGCAACTGCAGAGCTTTGTTGCTCTCGGAATGATGTTTCCGGTGATCTCGCATGTTCTGACAAGACTGATCACCAAAGAAGGATTCAGGATGACCGGCAGTGATTCCATGATGCTGGGTATCAGTTTCAAAGACCGCAGATGGGTCTGCTTAATGTCGGCGATATTTCTTCCGTGGATATTGGGAGAGGCCGCCTGCGGTATAGCATTGCTCATCAGTCCCGAATGCTATGATCCCGGATATTATCTTACGCTTGGGATTGATCGTAATACTATGATGATATATCCGATCGCAGCGATCGTAAGCGGACTTATCGGTTCATTTGCGGCATTCGGAGAAGAGGGCGGATGGAGAGGCTATATGATGCCCAAGCTCATGAAACTCATGCCAAAGTGGGCAGCTTTTATCGTCGGAGGTATCATATGGGGACTGTGGCATGCTCCTCTTACGTGCATAGGACATAATTTCGGGACGGATTATCCGGGATTTCCGTATCTTGGTATCGTAAGGATGTGTATAATGTGCATATTACTGGGTATCCTTCTGACCTATGTTACACAAAGGTCGGGCTCGGTATGGCCCGCAGCTGTAATGCATGCGGTCTATAATACTAATCCCGCGATCCTGAACGGATTTATCGATCCCGATAAAGTATCTTATGTATCAGGCAGGAGTTCTTACTGGATCGGATCGATCGTTGTCTTAGCGGTCGCAGCAGGTGTGGTATTGATCATTTGGCGAAAAACGTCTTATGAGGTACAATAGACTTCAAAGATCTGAAGGAAAAGATTGTATGAAGATTACGATAAAACAGACCGACGGCGCCGAGGCTCAGGTGGTCGTAACATACGGAGAGCTTACGCCGGAAGTGGAAAAAGTCATAGATTTTCTTAAAGGGCACAGCACAACGCTGACCGGAAAATGCGATGATGAGACCGTCAGGTTCAATGCAAGGGATATACTCTATATCGAGACGGTTGATGACAGAACATTTGCCTATACCGAGAGTAAGATAATAAAGCTCTCGCATTCGCTGGCGGCACTTACCGAACTGTTGGATGATATAAGCTTTATAAGATGCAGTAAATCCATGATACTCAACATCGATAAGATAGAGAGATTAAAAAGTCTTCCGTCCAACCGTATCGATGCAACGATGAAGGGCGGAGAGCATATACTCATTTCAAGGACATATGCATCGGAATTGCGCAACAGACTTAAGAAGGGAGGTGTCGGACGTGAATAAGAAAAAAACATCGCTGTGGGAGCGTTATCTCACAAAGGAGATAGGAATTGAATTTAAAGCATGCCTCTATTTCTTTGCGATATTGTTTATCTACTGCGTGTATAAACTGACACAGGGATCATTTACGGCCGACATCCTGCATATGGCGGAAATGATACTGCTCTGCTACATCATCTGTTACGTACAGGTCTACCTGCTCGGCAATTTCGATGAATCGGAGAGTTTTGGCGCAAAGGAAGCCGGTGGGATATTTATCTGCACAGCCGTTTACACAGGGTTTTCTTTACTGTTTGACTGGTTCGAACGAAGTGTCGCATGGACGGCGGGCTTCGCAGCATATATCATCCTCGTATATATTTGCATATTCCTGATATACAAAGTGAAGAGAAGGATAGATGATAAGGTGTTGAACGAAGAATTGGAAATGTTCCAGTCAAGACCCGGCAAAGAAGAGGACACGGAGGCTGAACCGTAGAGTTATGACAGATAATAAGATGTTCACTGACGAAGAAGTCTTGCGGATAGCGATGGAGCAATCCATTGTGTGAAGACAAGGTATCGCTTCAGCCTTAACGAACAGACTGGCGCTTGAAATACCGGAAAGAGGGAAGGTACCTTTCCATTGCAGCGCATGGTCAAATCTGAGATGGGTAAGAAACGCATTCAAAAGCGGATTCAGACCCGCATGGGTCCGGATGACGGTCAAAAGCGCAGATTACGTGGAGAAAATGAATAAGGTCTGATATATCTTGTGCGGGATAAGTGCGGGATACGGACGAATAAGTGCGACTTACGGGAGCTTGTATTGCTCCCGTTTTTTTATGTTGTTATATTCGGTTTAAGGAAAACGGAGGAAATGCATATGGCAGGAAATGTTATAGAGATAAACAACCTTACAAAACGATACGGGAAGCACAGGGGAGTCGAGGGCGTATCATTTACGGTAAAAGAGGGAGATATATTCGGATTCTTAGGACCGAACGGGGCCGGCAAATCAACGACGATCAGATCGATGCTTGGGTTTCTGGGGTATGAAGGAGAGATAAAGATATTGGGATCCGATGCGAGGTCAGGCCATGAGAAACTGATGAAGAACATAGGATACATGCCTTCCGAGGCCATGTTCTATCCGTCAATGAAAGTGAGCGAAGTGATAAAGCTTGCAGCAGACGTAAGAGGTACAGATTGTGCTGACGAAGCGGGAAAACTTTGCGAGAGACTGAAGGTAGATACGAGCAGAAGTATAAATGAGCTTTCACTCGGAAACAGGAAAAAAGTGAGTATAGTATGCGCAATGCAGCACAAGCCGGCATTGTTCGTATTTGATGAACCGACAAGCGGTCTCGACCCGCTGATGCAGAATACATTTTTTGAACTCATAGAAGAGTATGTAAAGCAGGGTACGACCTGTCTGCTGTCAACACATGTTCTTTCGGAAGTGAAAAACTACTGCAAAAATGTTGCGATCATGAAGGAGGGAAAACTCATAAGCTGCGGAAGCGTGGATGAGCTTACTCATACAAACTCGAAGAGGGTAATCGTGACGGCAGACGGTAAAAAATCGGATTATCTCTATAAGGGTGACATGAACTCACTTATAGCCGACCTTTCGGGAAAAAACATAACGCAGCTGGACATAACTGATCCTTCGATAGAAGAGATCTTTATGGGTTATTATGAAGCATAGCCCCCGCGCTTTGCCGAAGGCAAATCTGCATGCGCGGGTGGTTCCCGAAATGTAGTGCAAGGTTTTCAGAGAAAACATTGCACTATGTAGCCCCCGCGCTTTGCCGAAGGCAAATCTGCATGCGCGGGTGGTTCCCAATATGTAGTGAGGAGGATGGATATGATCACATTATTCAAGCATGAATTCAAACAGAATCTGAAAAGCCTTCTGATATGGAGTATTTCAGTCGGAACGCTCGGACTTATGTGCGTACTTCTTTATCAAAGTATGACAGAGGATATGCAGGCGCTTTCGGACAGCTTTTCCAATATGGGTGCATTCTCGGATGCGTTTGGCATGAGCACACTTGGTATAGGTACACTCAAAGGATATTTCGCAACTGAGGTCGGTGCGGTCCATGGCATAGGTAGCGGAATGTTTGCTGCCATCATGGCGACTTCGTTACTCTCAAAGGAAGAGGACGGACATACGGGCGAATTCCTGTATTCGCTGCCGGTCTCAATAACTAAGGTCGTGGCAGTGAAGATCGCAGCGTGTATCACAGGTCTGATATTGTTCAGTGTCATCACCGGCATATTCTATATCAGCGGAGTTGCTTATCTCGGTGAGAATTTTGAAACAGATCTTTTCCTAAAGTATATGATCTCGGTTCTGCTGATGAATATCGAGATAGCCTGCATCTGTGTTGCATTTTCGGCATTTGTCAAAAAGAACATGATCGGTGCGGGACTGGGTATCGCATTGCTGTTTTATTTTTCGGATCTGATCTGCAGGATCAGCCCGGATCTTAAGGACTACATCGTATACGGGCCTTATTCACTGGCAAATGCAACCGAGATATTTGTTGGAAATGAGATCGCGGCTTCAGCATATATCATAAGTGCTGTCTTGATCATAGCGGCCGTTGTAACAGCCTTCGTAAAATACACCCGAAAAGACCTGGCCAGCTAGGCGCACGGGAAACCAAACACAACACAGCAGGGATCGGGGCCGGAATAATATACGACGGATTCGTTGCGTTGCCGTCAAATGCTTAACAGGAAAGGGTCAAAATGCCCGGAAGGCATTTTGAGGCAGTACCGCCATGGATGGCGGATTACTGCCGACCCGTAAGAAAAAGAAGTTGTGGGCATTTGACGTGCATAAGCAGAATCCGGACCTATTATTCCGGCCCCGATCCCTGCTGTATTGCGCTTCGTATGCGGGGTGCTTTTGCGCTTCGTATGCGGGGTGCTTTTGCGCTTCGTATTTCGGAAATATTTTTTGTTAATAAGATACATGGTGGAGAACGGAAAATAGTGATATGATGTGACTATGAAAACTAATGTGAGCAAAGAAAAAAAACTGACACCTGCAAGTTTGTTCCTGGTGATAATCGCGATATTCTGCGCAATGGGCGGACTTGTATCTGCGATCTGTTTGTTAGAGGGATATGCAAAGACCGAATCAAGACCGGAGATATTGAATGCAGGATGGGATGTCACATATAACGATGAAAGATATACGGATGTCGATCTGTTTGAGAAAGTATTTGACGATGTAAAGAAGAGCGATACCCTTGTCATATCAAGAAAACTTCCCGATAAGCTTCCGGACAATACGATCATGGTAGTCTATGAGCATTATTATGATATCGTGGTTGAGCTGGATGGAAAGGAACTGCTGAGAGCAGAAACGGATGCATATGAAAGAGGAGATGTGCTCGGTGTGGGTTTCAGAACCGTGAAGCTGGATGATAAGGTGGCCGGTGCCATGTTGAGTATCACAATGCGTATAGGTGAGGACGATGCTTTCAGCAAACTCGCACCGCCGGAAATATGGGAAGGCAGGGCATTTTTTAAGGATTATCCTTCAAGCAAGGTATTTCCGATGTCGCTGGGATTCTTCTTTATAATCCTCGGATGTTCTATGACCGTAATGGTGATCGTCTGCAGTCTCAGAAAACTGTTCAGACCGGTGGATATGTTCAGGTTTGCCGGGCTTGCATTGTTTTCGATAGCATTCGGTGTATGGATGATATGTGAGCTCGATATCACGGAACTGTTTTCTGACGACCTGGTCTTAAAGGCTTTCATAAAATATTTCGCATTCTATCTGCTCCCGTGTTTTTTCATGGCTTACCAGTTTGAGGAAGAGAACGGGAGACTTAGGACACGAAGAAATATTTATTTTGGCATACTGTGGCTTATAGATATTGCATTTTTTGCCGTGACGACCGGCTTATATATATTTTGTAAGGTCGGCATGCGTTCTTCATTGACGATCATGCATGTTCTTTCGGGAATAGCTATCGTATCGGTCCTGAGTATAAGGATCTATGATATCGTCAAGGGCAAAAACAGATATATCCTGTCCGTATATGCAACGATTTCAATGGGGATCGTAGCTCTTTTGAGCATGATCCGATATCACGCTACGGAGAGCAATTACGGTTTTTCGTCAAACCTGCTGTATTTCGCGATGATATTCTTTGTTTTGTCCATGTTCTATGATTACATAGTCAATGCGATGAGGTCGGCAAGGGTTGAGGAAAGAGCGGAGATCATAGAAAAACTGGCATTTACGGATACGCTTACCGGACTGAACAACAGGCAGGCTTCGGAGAATTATTTCGATATGATCGACGAAGGCAAAAAGCGATACATAATAGTCCAGTTCGATCTCAATCATCTGAAAAAGGCCAATGACAGCTACGGACACGAAGCCGGTGATAAATATATTTTGCATTTTGCGGATGTACTAAAGGCATCATTTGAGGGCAGGGGCTTCCTTGCGAGGACAGGCGGAGATGAGTTCATATTTGTTCTGCAGGTGGATAAGGATGACGACAGGACATGGCTCATCAGTGTACTTGATAAGCTTAACAACAGACTCGCCGAAGCGGATACCGGATATGAGGATCTTCTGCTCAGCACGGCTTACGGAATATATGAGTCAAAACCCGATGACGGTCTTGGAATAAGAGAGGGACTGAGGATCGCGGATGAAAGGATGTATGCGATGAAAAAAGACATGCATGCATTGAGATAGAGGTTTTATGATAGCAACGTATTATCTTATATTATTTTATTTTTCAATATTGTTGACGGTTGTGTATGTCTGTCTCTGGCATCGCCATTTCAATGTCAATTTTTCACTGATATATGCATTTGTTCCGATCGTAAACGTCGGTTATGTTTTTATGAGCCGGGCGTCGATTCTGCAAGAGTATATCCTGGCCGTAAAGATCATATATATCGGCGGATGTTTTCTTATACTTTTCATCACTCTTAACATATATGATATCTGTTGTATCAGGGTAACCAGAACCATAAGGCTGATCGCGTTGCTTATCAGTTTCATGGTCTATCTTTCTGTTTTCTCGATCGGGCGGCTTCCGATCTTTTATAAAGATATAACGGCTACCGCGGGGGATAACGGACTCATCGTTGTGAAGACCTATGGGATAATGCACAGTGTATTTTACGGACTTGTGATCATATACCTCGCACTCGGCATGGGGGCGATCATATACAGTTTTGTCAATAAAAATGAGGTTTCGAAGAGAACCGTAATCCTCTTTTTTGTGCCGGAACTGATCACGATCATTGCATTTTTCGGGCAGAAAGCCTTTGGAATAAATAATTTCGAACTGGTGCCGGCAGCATATGTATTTGCCCAGTTCATGTATCTGCTCATCGCACACAGATCATGCATGTATGATGTGGCCGATACATCGATCGACTCCATTATAGAGACAGGTGATACCGGATTCATATCATTGGATTTTGCAAAGAATTATCTGGGCAGTAATCAGGTCGCAAAGAACATATTCAACGAACTCGAGGATATAAGGATAGATACTCCGATCACCGGCAGTCCTTCATTGAATGAGGCATTCATGTCAAGGCTTGAGGCATTTGACAAAGACGGACGTGATGATAAATTCTTCTACAACAAGGATGACAGGATCTACCTTGTGGACATCAATCATCTGTACGACGAGGGTGTGAAAAAGGGATATCAGATGGTCATAACCGATGATACCCAGAACCAGAAATATATAAAGATGCTGGATAACTACAATGCCGATCTTGAACGTGAGGTTGAGGATAAGACACGTGATATAGTAAGGATCAACAATAACCTAATAAAGAGTATGGCGGTCATGGTTGAAAGCAGGGACAATTCAACAGGAGGCCATATCGTCCGCACGAGTGATGTTGTCGAGATACTTATGGACGAGATCGTGAAGGATAAGGAATTCACGGAAAACCGGGGGATCACGAAGGATTTTGTCAAGGCGATCATCAAGGCTGCACCCCTGCACGATATAGGGAAGATAGCGGTTGACGATGCGGTGTTGAGAAAGCCCGGACGGTTTACCGATGAGGAATTCGAGAAAATGAAACAACACGCGCCCGAGGGGGCAAAGGTGTTGCGTAAGATACTTGAGGGAACAAATGATGCTTACTTCAAGGTACTTGCAGAAAATATCGCCCATTATCATCATGAAAGGATGGACGGATCAGGTTATCCGCAGGGACTTAAAGGAGATGAGATACCTATCGAAGCTCGCATAATGGCCATTGCGGATGTTTATGACGCTCTTGTTAGCAAGCGTGTATATAAGGACGCGATGTCATTTGAAGAGGCGGATTCGATCATGATGGAGAGCATGGGAAAGCATTTTGACAAGAGCCTTGAAAAGTATTATGTGGCCGCCAGACCGCGGATCGAAAAGTATTATACGGATATTGAACAGGCCTGATGGGAAAAAGCATATAGCCGTACCGTAAACAAGTATTGTTACCCTTGTCACGCTATGGCTTTTCCTATAAAATAAATGATGTATTGCAGGTTTCAGGAGGTATGGGATATGGGATTATTTTCGAAATTAAAGGACTTAGCCAACGATCCGTCATTGGATAAGTTAAAAAATGCCGCCATGTCGGTGGTAAAAGAGGCAGCACAAAATATAGATCAGCAGACGGCAAGACCTGTCGCAGCAGCACAGACGGGATATGCCGAAGAGGATGAAGCTGACACTCCTTCAGGTTTTTCATGGGGACCGAAGATGCCGGATGAAGAAAATCAGTATAATTTTAACGGTCATTACGGGGATTATTTTGAGCAGATATACAGAAGTGAATTTCCGCAATATCAGGTTAAGAGAGAAAAATACGGTTACGGAGACGGTGTGATATTTACATTTGAGAAAGACGGAAGCACAGCACTCATCACAGAGGTCATGTCTGACAGTACCGGTGCACAGAAGACACGTGATATGTGCAGAAAGCAGAACATACCGTATCTGCGTTTTTATCATGATCATGAAGGCTGGTGGAACACAAAAGCCTATGTGATAAAGCGTACAAATGATGCGCTTAGTTGATCAGTTAACAGCAGAAAGAGAACGCTTTGCGCCTGCGGCGGATCAGGCACGGCCTTTTTATACTTCGCAGGCAGTTCGGTCGTGTACGGTCCGGTACCTCCATGTATTTACATGGATTTAATGATTTCTTTTTCTGTTATTCCGTTCAGAGTCGAGGGCAAGAGGCAGGTCCTTACGCCGATCTGACTCTGAATGGTTTTTTTGTTTAAGGGGAAATAATATGTCTCTTTTGGATATGCTTTCCCGTGAAGAAAGCTGGGAGAAATATTACAGATATAAGACGGGGCTTGCGGTGCCGAAGGATTTCGTGAAGGAGCTCAGAGCCTTTATCGATTCGCATGGATATCTTAAGGTATGCGACGGGATCGAATGCGGGGAAAGGTTTGCCCTGCCTAAAAAAGCGATAATAAGCAAGCAGGGGTCGGCAAAAAAGAGAGTCGTTTACAGCTATCCCTATGCGGAGAACATGGTCTTAAAACTTCTGACACACCTGATACTCCGGAAATACGATGGCATTTACAGTGACAATCTGTATTCGTTCAGACCCGGTAGAAGTGCCAAGGATGCGATAAGAAGGATAACATTAAGACCATTAAAGGACAGGATGTATTTCTACAAGGTCGATGTGAAGAATTATTTCAATTCGATACCGGTGGATCGGCTGATACCGATGATTGAGGATACATTGAAGGACGATACGGAACTCTTTGATCTTCTGAGAAGACTGCTCGAAGAAAAATATGTTTTGGACGAAGAAGAACCTGTCATAGAGGAAAAAGGCATAATGGCAGGAACGCCGATCGCCTCGTTTTATGCGGATCTGTATCTTAAGGAACTTGACAGATATTTTGCCGATGAGGGCGCGGTATATGCCAGGTACTCCGATGACATTATCGTATTTGCACAGACCGAAGAGAAACGGGACGAATACGCGGGATATATAAGACGGTTTCTTGGGGACATGGGTCTTGACGTCAATCCTGACAAGGAATTTTGCGGCAATGCTTCCGAAGGATTTTCATTTCTCGGATTTGAGATCAAAGGCAGTATCATAGACATAGCCCCGGCATCGGTCGTAAAGATGAAACAGAAGATGCGACGCAAGATGAGGGCTCTGGATCGTTGGAGAAAACGAGGCGGTTTTAACAGAGAACGTGCGGCTGCCGCATTTATCAGGATATTCAACAGCAAGCTTCTTGAGAATGCCGGTGACAATGACCTGACATGGAGCTACTGGTTCTTCTCGGTGATCAATACCGAAAAAAGTTTACACATGATAGATCTTTACGCCCAGCAGTGTATAAGATATCTGCTGGCGGGTACCCATTCAAAAGCACGTTACAACGTTCGCTATTCAAGGCTCAAGGAGCTTGGATACAAGAGTCTGGTCCATGCATATTATGATTTCAGGATAGAGTAGATATTTACCGAGACAAAACATGAAAGCGAGTAGTGCATTGTCATATTTGGTGATATAATATAAAGCGGAGTTGCGGATGCTTTTGCATCCGATGTGGAGGCAGCGATATGAGTAAGAAGAGAAAATGCATCAGCGCAGTTGTGTTCGGTGTCATCATAGTTTTGTTGCTGATAGGCATATTTGCGATAGGAGCCGAGCAAAGAGCGGAGACCATCCGGGAAACGATGAAGGATGCGGTGCTCCATGAATCGGTGAAGATCAGTTTTCTTGGGATCAAGGATGTGAACCCTGCGGTAATATCAGCGTATGTCGTAACGGGGATCATATTTGTCTTTGCACTGATCGTTCGTATATTTTTCATTCCAAAATTTAAGATCATACCGGGAAAATTCCAGATGCTCCTGGAGGAAGCCGTGGGCATGTTTGACGGACTTGCCAAAGGTAACAGTCCGCATAGGAACAGTTTCCTCGGAGCATATATATTTACCGCCGGCGGATATATCTTTATCGGTACTCTGTTTGAACTTCTTGGTGTGCAGGCAATATCCGTTTCGGGACATCCCGTTTCATTGCCGGCACCTCTTGCGGACATAAACGGAGCGATAAGTCTGGGAGTGCTCTCATACACGGTCATATTGTCAGGCGGAATTGTGAGCAACGGCATCAAGGGCGTGTTCATGACGTTGAAGGATTTTTCACTGCCGATATCCATGAGCTTCCGTCTGTTCGGTGCATTGCTCAGCGGGGCGCTGGTCACGGAACTTGTATATTATTCGACGGCATTGAGTTTTGTCCTGCCGGTATTTGTGGCAGTCCTGTTCACATTGCTGCACGCACTCATACAGGCATACGTTCTAACGATGCTGACTTCGATATTCTACGGTGAAGTCTCCGAGAAATCACCGCCGAAACCACCGAAGGAAAAGAAGAAAAAAGACAGACAGACAAAAACAAATGACAGAACATTTGAAGTAGTGGCATAAATTTTCAACATAAATAAAAGCTTTGGAGGGCTTATTGATGAAAAACGTATTAAAGAGATTATTTATTGCATTGATGTTGGTTATGGTCAGCGCGGCTTTGCTTTCACCGGTAAAGGCCGGTGCAGCCCAGGCAGGTGAGGAACAGATCGAAGAAGCAGGCGGTATGTCCGAAACCAATGGTAAAGCATTTGCGGCAGGTATCGCTATCGCGGTTGTTGCGGCAGCCGGTGCCATTGCCATGAGCCATGCCATTTCAAAATCCGCTGAAGGTATTTCAAGACAGCCTGAGGCAGAAGGTCCGATCAGAACATCACTGATGCTCGGCCTTGTATTTATCGAGACCGCTATAATTTATGCATTGATCATAGCAATACTTATCATATTTGTATTGTAAAGAGAAAGGACAAGTTTGAAACTGCGTTTCAATCTTGATTGTTGCCGCATGGAATGCGCCACCAATGGCCGCTTTCAGCCCGGCGGCAGAAAGGACAAGTAATGAATATACCTCTTAACATAGATTGGCAGCAGATCCTGTTGCATATGCTCAATCTGGTGATCCTGTTTGCGATCATGTATTTCCTGTTATATAAGCCGATCAAGGCTTTTATGGAAAAGCGCGCGGATTATTACAAGGATATTGATGAAAAGGCAAAGGCTAAGCTGGCGGAATCCGAACAGCTTAAGGCAGAATATGAGCAGAAGTTGGTTTCGGCAGATGAAGAGATAGCAGCCAACAAGGCAAAAGCCATGAAGGAGGCTTCAAAGAGCCGTCAGGAGATGCTCGACGGAGCCAAAGCACAGGGCGACGAGATCATAGCAACGGCCAAGAAAAAAGCATCCGAAGAGCATGACAGGATACTGAGTGAGACACAGAAGGAGATCACGGATATGATCGCTGTGGCTACATCAAAGATCGTTGGCGGCGAAGATGTATCAGACAGTTTTGATACATTCCTTAAAGCTGCAGGCAAATAGTTTACGAAATAAAATCGGAGTTTGTGATTATGGGCAGAAATGCGATCCTTTATTCGGAAAGCGCACCGAGGGCAGATCAGGAGGTCCGCTTTCAGGCATTTTTAAAAGACAGATATGGTGAAGATATCGCTCTTGTGTGGAAAGAGAGCCACAAATATGCCGGCGGTTTCAGGCTCGTTGTCGGCAATGAGATATACGACTGGAACAACGAAGGAAGACTGGAACAGTTTAAGGAAAGACTGCGCAGTCTTGCGTGTATAAACAGGGATATCATAACCCTCATCAGGGAAAATATCGAATCATGGGAACCGTCGACGGATCCGGAAGAGATAGGCACCGTTTTGACACTGGGTGACGGTATCGCCATGGTTGACGGACTGGAGAGTGCCACTTACGGAGAGATCCTTATATTTGAAAACGGTATCAGAGGCATGGTCTTGGACCTTTCCGAAAATGCGGTAGGATGTATCTTATTTGACGATGATGACGAGATATGCGAGGGCAGCAAGGTAAGAAGGACTCATAAGACGGCCGGCATACCGGTCGGCGACGGTTTCCTCGGACGAGTTGTCAACGCTCTTTTTGTGCCTATTGACGGTAAAGGAGATGTTGTCGCGCAGGATTACAGAGAGATAGAACATGACGCCCCTCCGATCATTGACAGACAACCGGTCAACAGACCACTTGAGACAGGCCTTCTTGCCATAGATTCCATGTTCCCCATAGGAAGAGGACAGAGAGAACTGATAATAGGTGACAGACAGACGGGTAAGACAGCCGTTGCAATAGACACGATAGTTAACCAGAAGGGCAAGGATGTCATCTGTATATACGTTGCTATCGGACAGAAGGCGGGCTCGGTAGCCCAGCTTGTCAATTCACTCAAACAGCGTGGGGCCATGGATTATACGGTGGTCGTCAACGCTTCAGCAAGTGATGCGGCACCGGCTCTGTATATAGCGCCTTATTCGGGCACCGCACTCGGCGAATATTTTATGGAAAAGGGCAGGGATGTCCTGATCATATATGATGATCTTTCAAAGCATGCGATAGCATACAGGTCATTGAGTCTGCTGCTCGACAGATCTCCGGGACGTGAGGCATATCCCGGTGATGTATTTTATCTGCATTCAAGGCTTCTCGAGAGATCGGCTCATCTGAGTGATGAAAGAGGAGGAGGTTCGCTTACCGCACTTCCGATCGTTGAGACACAGGCCGGAAATGTATCCGCATACATCCCGACCAATATCATTTCCATCACGGACGGTCAGATCTTCCTTGAAAGCGATCTGTTCTTCTCGGGACAGCGTCCTGCGGTAAATGTAGGTCTTTCGGTATCGAGAGTAGGCGGTGATGCACAGACAAAAGCCATGAAGAAGGCGGTTGGAGCACTCCGTATCGAACTTGCCCAATACAGGGAAATGGAAGTGTTCACGCAATTCTCAAGTGATCTTGATGCAATGACGAAGGAAAGACTTAAGCACGGACAGGGACTCATGAGGATATTGCGTCAGCCGCAGTTCTCGCCGTATTCACTCCATGAACAGGTCATCATCCTTGTGGTAGCCCTCAATAAGCTTTTCATCAATCTTGAACCTGATGATATAAAAGACAAGATAAAGGATATCCTGGAAGTATTCAACACTCAGCACGATCAGCTGTGCTCAAGGATCGATACCAGTGAAAAACTCACCGATGATGACATAAAGGAAATACTTGAAACAGCAGAGAGTATCATTTGATGCAGTTTACATAACTAAGATACGAAAAACAGATATTTGGTTTACATAATATAAAGGGCGACGTTACATGCCGGGAATGAAAGAGATCAAAAACCGAATAAACAGCGTAAGTGACACACAGAAGATCACAAATGCCATGTATATGATCGCGTCCACCAAGCTCAGAAAAGCAAAGCAGGATATGGATAATACCAGGCCGTATTTTGAATCCCTCCGAAGCGAGATAGCACGTATCCTGTATACGGATAAGGACCTGAAGAGCAGATATCTGAAGGAAAAGCCGGAGACGGGCACATACGGATATCTTGTAATAACCGCGGATAAAGGACTTGCGGGACCTTATAACCACAATATGATCAAGAAGATGCTCGAACTTACAAAGGAGCATGAGGACAATAAGCTTTTTGTGATCGGTGAAGTGGGAAGAAGATATTGCGAGGTACATGGTATACCCCACGAGGAGAACTTCAGGTATTCGGCTAAAAAGCCTTCCTTCAGAAGAGCGGATGAGATCGGAAAGATAGTATTTGACAGATTCGATAAGGGAGAGCTCGCGGCACTCTACATAGTCTATACCGACATCAAAAATTCCGTTACGGAAGTGGTCAGATGCGACAGGCTTCTGCCTTTCAAGAAGGAGCTGATCGAGGACAGCATGCCGGAAAATACATGTGAATTTGAATTTATACCGAGTCCTGCAGAGATGATAGACAGGATCATGCCCGAATATCTTACGGGATATATCTTCAGTGCACTGGTTGACAGCTACTGTGCAGAGGAAAATGCCAGAATGATGGCAATGGATGCCGCAAATACAAATGCCGAAGAGATAAGACAGGAACTCATGCTCGAATACAATCATTTGCGTCAGAATGCGATAACCCAGGAAATAACAGAGGTTGCGGCCGGCGCTAAGGCTAAACGCAGAAAGATGGAACGTGAAATTCTAAAGAAGAAGAAAAAGGAGTCTGTGGTATGACCGGAATAATAGTTCAGGTATCCGGATCTGTTATTGATGTTAAATTCAATGAGGGTCATCTGCCTAAGATCAAAGAAGCGTTAACAATTGAGATAAAGGATAAAAAACTCGTAATGGAGGTTGCCGCTCATGTGGGCGACGGTGTTGTACGCTGCATCATGCTGGCGGGCAGCGAAGGCATAGCCAGAGGCATGGAGGTGCATTCTACGGGAGGAGGCATCAAGGTGCCTGTAGGTGAGTGTACGTTGGGACGAATGTTCAACGTATGCGGAGAACCCATTGACGGCATGGATCCCATAGATGACAGACAGGAAAGATGGAACATTCACAGGAAAGCGCCTTCATTTGCGGACCAGATGCCCGCTGTGGAAATACTTGAAACGGGTATCAAGGTCATCGACCTGCTCGAGCCTTATCCGAAGGGCGGTAAGATAGGCCTGTTCGGCGGAGCCGGTGTAGGCAAGACTGTCCTGATACAGGAACTTATCCATAACGTGGCAATGGAACACGGCGGTTATTCAGTATTTGCCGGTGTAGGCGAACGTTCAAGGGAAGGTAACGATCTCTGGAGAGAAATGAGTGAAAGCGGAGTCGGCGACAAGACCGCCCTCGTATTCGGACAGATGAACGAAGCACCGGGAGTACGTATGAGAGTTGCCCTTTCGGGACTCACCATGGCAGAGTATTTCAGGGATGAACAGAATAAAGACGTTCTGCTCTTTATTGACAATATATTCAGATTTGTACAGGCAGGAAGCGAGGTGTCTACATTACTCGGACGTATGCCTTCGGCGGTAGGTTATCAGCCCACACTGGCCGAGGAGATGGGCGCGCTTCAGGAGAGGATCACATCCACGAAAAGAGGGTCGATCACATCCGTACAGGCTGTATATGTACCGGCCGATGACCTTACGGATCCCGCGCCTGCGACCACATTTTCACATCTCGATTCGACAACGGTATTGAGCAGAAAGATCGCGGAACAGGGACTTTATCCCGCAGTGGATCCGCTGGAATCCTCATCAAGGATACTGGAGGCAGACATAGTCGGAGATGAGCATTATTACGTTGCAAGAACCGTCCAGGAGATACTTCAGAAATACAGTGAGCTTCAGGATATCATAGCGATCCTGGGTATGGATGAACTGAGTGATGAGGACAAGAAGACCGTCAACCGCGCGAGAAAGATACAGAGATTCCTTTCACAGCCCACGTTTATGGCTGAGAAATTCACCGGTATCCCCGGAGTATATGTACCGCTTAAGGAAACCGTCAAAGGCTTTAAGGCCATAGTGGAAGGTGAAGTGGATGAGCTGCCCGAGATGGCATTTTTCAATGTCGGAACGCTGCAGGAAGTTTATGATAAAGCCAAAAGCATGTGAGTGATATGAGTGAACACAGACCGTTTCAACTTTATATACATACCGCAGAGCGCGATTTCTTTAACGGAGAGTGCGTTTCACTGATCGTGCCCATTCCTT
Source organism: Lachnospiraceae bacterium (assembly GCA_024698705.1). Lineage (GTDB taxonomy): Bacteria > Bacillota > Clostridia > Lachnospirales > Lachnospiraceae > Colinaster. Next base: position 53,505 of record JAILQX010000025.1, on the reverse strand, counting down.
CGGGACAATACGGTATCATGGCCAATCACAGGAACATGATAGCTGCTCTTGTCCCGGGTGACGTATGGTATACCGATAAAGAAGGCAACAGAAATCATTGCGTAGTATCTGCGGGACTGGTCAAGGTGGAGAACGGTGTAGTCACCATGCTCGTAAACCGAGCGGCGAGTCTTGAGGAACTCGAAGGTCTTGAAAAGAAGACAAAGCTTGACAATGAGGAAGAAGAGCGTATGAGGAAGAGGCAGTCCAAGGAATATATGGAAGCCGAAGCCATCATGCGACGTACAATTTACAAGCTTAAAAATACACGTGAGATACAATAAACAAGTCTTGATCCTGTCATTTATCCCATAATACCGTATTATATTTGGGTGTAAATATGGTTTATATCCTGCATTTATTTGGTTATACTTATATCAGTATCAGAAAACGCCTGCCCGTGTGACGGGGCATGCGTAACAAACACTAAACAATGTCACACAAGAAAGGGGAAAGTTATATGGATACACTTACATTGATCATCATCATCGTCGTAGCCATTGCCGTGATACTCGGCATCATAGCCAGCGGCTATGTCAAGGCTCCGCCGGATAAAGCGTTTATCATTTCGGGATGGAAGAGAGAACCCAAGATCCTCATAGGTCGTGCCGGGATCAAGTTTCCTTTCCTTGAAAGAAAGGATACGCTTGTTCTCAAGCAGATCAGTATAGACATAAAGACCAACGGATATGTTCCAACACTTGACTTCATCGGTGTTGACATCGATGCGGTCGCAAAGGTAAGGGTAAAGACGGATCCCGAAGGTATCAAGATCGCCATGAAGAACTTCCTTAACATGGATGAGAAGCTCATTGTATCGGCACTTACGGATTCACTTCAGGGTAACATGCGTGAGATCATCGGTACCGTTAAGTTGAAGGAACTCAACACCGATCGTAAGAAATTCGGTGATGAGGTTCAGGAAAAAGCACAGAAGGATATGAATGCTCTCGGTATCGAGATCATCTCATGCAATATCCAGAAGATAGAAGATGAGAAGGGCCTGATCATCGCCCTCGGTCAGGACAACATGTCCCAGATCCAGAAAGATGCATCGATCGCAAAGGCTCAGGCTGACAAGGATGTTGCGATCGCCGAAGCGGAAGCAAAGAGACTGGCCAATGAGGCACAGGTTGCAGCCGAAACAGAGATCGCCGCAAAGCAGAACGAACTTCGTATCAAGCAGGCAGAACTGAAGCGTGAAAGTGATATCAAGCAGGCTGAAGCCGATGCTGCTTATGAGATCCAGCAGCAGGAACAGCGTAAAACGATAGAGATCACAACCGCCAATGCAAATATCGCAAAGCAGGAAAGAGAGATCGAACTCAAGCGTAAGGACGTTGAAGTAACGGAACAGACTCTTGAAGCCGAGATCAAGAAGAAAGCCGAAGCCGAGAAATTTGCAAGACAGCAGAAGGCTGAGGCGGAATTGTTCGAGCGTCAGAGAAAGGCCGAAGCCGAGAAGTTCGAAAAAGAAAAAGAAGCTGAAGCAAAGAAGGTACAGGCTGAGGCAGACCTGTTCGCAAAGGCTCAGGAAGCTGAAGGTATCAGAAAAGTCGGTGAAGCCGAAGCGGCAGCCATCGAAGCCAAAGGTATAGCCGAAGCCGAGGCACTTGAAAAGAAGGCCGAAGCCATGAAGAAATACGGTCAGGCAGCCATGGTCGAGATGATCGTAAAGGCATTGCCCGAGATGGCTACAGCTATCGCAAAGCCTCTTGAAAATATCGATAAGGTTACGATAATTGACGGCGGTAACGGTTCAAACGGAGTGAACAACATGGGTTCTTATGTTCCCGGTGTTCTTGCCCAGACCATTGAAGCGGTTAAGGAAGTGACCGGACTGGATATAGTTGATATCATGAAGGCCAATACATATGATGCCAAGGTAACACGCAACATCAATGTTACCGGACTTGAAAGAGAACAGGCCGAAGCCGTAGTCGCAGCGGAAGCCGTAAAGGAAACAAAAACCAAGAAGTAGGTAAAAACTGTAAAGCCGGATGTGAGTGATCGCATCCGGCTTTTTTTATGCCCCACGTTTGTGCGCCGGCTTTTTGTATGCGCAAATTATGCAAAAATTCACGTAAATCATTTATAATAGTCGCACAATATGGTAAAATAAACAGATAAGACAGGAAAGGATATCACTTATGGAAAAAGCGATAGGATTGATCCCACTTTCCAATTTGGAGATAAATTTTATTTGCATAATCGCGATCCTGCTGGCGGGTCTGATCGCGATCAGGTTCATGAATGAAAACGGGCGGATCGCAAGCAGGCTTTTGAGAGTGCTCGGTGCGCTTTACAGTCTGGCTTTCTTTTTTGAGTCGCTTGGGAGGATCCTCAGTGACAACGGTTTTATACCGGAGGAAAGCATCATCATATTTGTCAAGATCTATTCAACATGTCTGTCATTTGCTGCGATGATATGGCTTCTTTATGTTGTCTCGAGAGTTGTGGAGGATAAGAAGAAATTCCGTATCCTTTCTTTTTTTCTGTGTATACCCTGTGCTGCCATTCTGATCGCAATTTGGTTTATTTCAGCATTTGACTCGACGCTCATCGCAGAGGACGGCAGCATGATCTGGAACAATCTGTGGTTCTATGCCCAGGTTTACGGCATTCTTGCGCATTATGCAGCTACATTTATCATTTCGGCGATCTGCATCTTCAGGTTCAGGGAAGATCAGAAAAAGCGCATGGCTGCCACACTCATCTATTCATCTGTCATCATAGGCTTTGAACTCATCATGTATGTGACGAATCATAATTACAAGGCGTTTGGCTGTATGGTCGCATTCTGCGTATTTGTTGCGATGAGGCTGCAGAGTATTTCCGAAGCGCGTGAGAAGGAATTAATGCATTTTGGCACCATAATGAATGCCATCAAAAATGAGTACATAGCCATTTTCTACGTAAATCTGAATAAGAATACTCAGGAACTCTATGCGAGAAACGAATACGGCGGCAAATATTACGAGGACAGGATAAAGGGACTTTCCTATACCGAACTTATGGATTTTTATGGAAATGTCGGAGTGTATTCAGCTGACGAAGAGAGATTTAGGATGATAGTCGATCCGAAGAACATCAAGGAGCATCTGAAGGATCGTGATGTGTATACGGAGCATTACAGGGCCGTAAGGGAAGGCGAGATAAGACAGGTCGAGATAAACTTCTGGCGTGCGAGCGATGAAGGTGAAGTGTCCGCTGTTGTCATGGGATTGCTCGACAGGAGCAAGGATACCGAAAATATGACGATCTCCGAAAAAAAGGATGCGATCATCGGCGGACTTGTCGACAGTTTTGAATTTGTATGTTATGTAAACCTTGCGAACGGTTATATCGAAGTTTACAAGGCAAGTGAAAGATTTGATAAACTTGCGGATGCAACGGTCGATATGGATTCGGTGACAAGTATCAGCGAACTGTTTATCGATATAGTCAGACCGGAAGAGAGAGAAGAGTTTATCGAAAAGACCGATGAGGATGTCATCTTCAATGAACTTATGATGAACGGTTCGTACAATATAGAAGGTTTATTTGAGATCGACGGAGACGAGAGATATTACAATTTAAGATTCTCCATGGATACCAACGATCCCGAAGGTCTTATCATCGGTATAATCGACACGGATGCCCAGGTCCGCGGGGAGATACTTAAGGGTGAGCAGGCCAAGGAACGTGAATACAGTATCCAGCTTGAGACTACGATCACGGACAGGACCGTGGAACTTCATGAAAAGGCAAAATCCCTCAATCAGATACATGAAGAGATCATAGAACTGCTCGGTAATATAACAGAGGCAAGGGATACCGAAAGCGGTGAGCATATCAGAAGGGTAAAGGGATTTACCAATATCCTTGCGAACCATGTAATGAATGAACTGCCGGAGTACGGTCTGACACCGGAGAAGATCGCGCTCATCACTTCCGCGAGCGCATTGCACGATATAGGCAAGATCATGATACCGGATGCGATACTTTTAAAGCCCGGAAGATTTACGCCCGAAGAGTTTGAAGTCATGAAGACCCATTGTGAAAAAGGCTGTAAGATATTGCAGAAGGCTCCGAAGGGCTGGAGCAAGGATTATCTGGATATCAGTATGGAAATATGCCGTCACCACCATGAGAAATGGAACGGCAAGGGTTATCCGGACGGACTGGCCGGCGATGATATACCCATCTCCGCACAGATAGTTTCGATCGCGGACTGTTTCGATGCCCTGACGACAAGAAGAGTATATAAGGATGCATATACAACGGATGAAGCATATGACATGATACTTAACGGAGAATGCGGGGCATTTTCCGAGAAGATGCTCGGTGTATTTGAAAACTGCAAGGAGGAGTTCGTAAAGCATGCGCTGAATTCGGCAAGCAGGTTTGATACATCCAACGCAGGCGGCGTAACCGCTCATTCACTTTCCGGGATTAAACTCCTGCTCGTTGAGGATAACGATCTTACCAGAAAGATCACTAAGGACATCCTTGAAGAAGAAGGAGCAAGCGTATACGAAGCGGAAAACGGTAAGGCGGCCATCAGTACGATAAGAAAGGTAAGGTGCGAGAACCTTGACGCGATACTGCTCGATCTTACGTTGAACGATATGGACGGCTATGAGCTTACAAGGAGCATCCGGTCACTGTCAATGCCCAGAGCGGACATAGTCCCGATGATCGCACTTATCAATGTCAATTCCGAAGAGGTGATCAAGAAGGCCTTTGACGCCGGCATGAATTCGTATATCTTAAAGCCCGTAACGGTATCGAATCTGACAAAGCTTCTTATAACAAGCATGAGGAGCGAGCAGGATGCACTTCAGAAGAAACTGGACGAGACCGTCATAAAGGCAAACCGAGATCCGCTTACGGGTGTCAAGAACCTGACCGCTTATCTTGCAACGATCGAAAGGATCACCAAGGAGATAAGCGACAATTTAAAGCCTGTGGAGTTCGGTGTTGTCATGTGTGATACGAACCGGTTAAAGAAGATCAACGATACCTACGGACATGACGTCGGGGATGTCTATATCAGAAACTGCTGTAAGCTGATATGTGACGCATTTACCCACAGTCCCGTATTCAGGATAGGCGGGGATGAATTCGCCGTTATCCTAAGAGGCGAGGATTACAGGAACAGGGACGAATGTATGGACAGGCTCAGAGATTACATACATCTCGCCGTTAACCTTGAGACTATCGAGGACGGCAAGGCGTCCATAGCATCCGGCATTGCAATCTATGAAAAGGACAAGGATGAAAATGTGGCGGATGTTGCAAAGCGTGCCGATGAAATGATGTATGTAAACAAACGTATGATGAAATTCAGCGGTATGTACGAATAGTTGTACAATGCGACTATTGCATACTTGCATCTGCTGTGCTATAGTGAATAAGTTTTTAAGGCAGAAAGAGGAAATATTATGGTACAGACAAGAGAAGATGTAAGAAATGTTGCGATAATCGCCCATGTTGATCACGGCAAGACAACGCTTGTCGATGAACTGCTCAAGCAGAGTGGTATATTCAGGGAAAATCAGGAAGTGGCAGAACGTATAATGGATTCCAACGACATCGAACGTGAACGTGGGATAACCATCCTGTCAAAGAACACTGCCGTTACATATAAGAACACCAAGATAAATATCATAGATACACCGGGACATGCCGATTTCGGAGGAGAGGTAGAGCGTGTTCTTAAGATGGTCAATGGTGTTATCCTTGTGGTAGACGCATTTGAAGGCGTTATGCCCCAGACCAAGTTCGTGCTTCAGAAGGCTCTGGAACTTGATCTTCATGTCATCGTATGTATCAATAAAATAGACAGGCCCGAAGCCAGACCTGCAGAGGTCGTGGACGAGGTGCTTGAACTTTTCATGGATCTCGATGCGAGTGACGAACAGCTTGAATGTCCCTTTGTATATGCTTCGGCAAAAGGCGGCTATGCGAGCATGGAAGCCGATAAGCCGGGAACGGACATGGTCCCGCTGTTTGAGACTATCATTGATTACATTCCCGCACCAACGGGAGATCCCGAGAAGGGAACCCAGGTGCTCATCAGTACCATTGATTATAACGAATATGTAGGACGTATCGGTGTCGGAAAGGTCGATAACGGTACCATCAGGGTCAATCAGGATGTTGTCATAGTCAATCATCATGAGACCGATAAATGCACCAAAGTCAAGGTCAGCAAGCTGTACGAGTTTGATGGTCTTAACAAGGTTGAAGTAAATGAAGCCGGCATAGGTTCCATCGTAGCCATAAGCGGCATTTCGGATATTCATATAGGAGATACACTCTGCTCACCGGATCAGCCGGAAGCGATACCCTTCCAGAAGATCTCCGAGCCTACGATCGCCATGAATTTCATGGTCAATGATTCGCCGCTTGCCGGACAGGAAGGTAAGTATGTCACTTCCCGTCATCTAAGGGACAGACTGTTTAAGGAACTCAACACAGACGTCTCTCTCAGGGTCGAGGAAACGGATTCGACGGATGTGTTCAAGGTATCGGGAAGAGGGGAACTCCATCTTTCCGTCCTTATAGAAAATATGAGACGTGAAGGATATGAATTTGCAGTATCCAAGGCAGAAGTCCTTTACAAATTCAATGAAAGGAATCAGAAGCAGGAGCCTATGGAACTTGCTTATATAGATGTACCCGAAGAATTCTCCGGAAGCGTTATCCAGAAGCTTTCCGCAAGAAAGGGCGAGCTCCTCGGCATGACATCTATAAACGGCGGATACACAAGACTTGAATTCAATATTCCCTCAAGAGGTCTTATAGGCTACAGAGGGGAGTTCATGACAGATACAAAGGGTAACGGTATACTCAATACCATATTTGACGGATACGGCCCTTACAAGGGAGACATGATGTATCGTAAACAGGGCTCGCTCATAGCATTTGAAGCTGGTGAAGCCATTACTTACGGACTGTATAATGCTCAGGACAGAGGTACACTCTTTATCGAGCCCGGTGAAAAAGTATATGCGGGAATGGTCGTTGGTCAGACGGGCAAAGCTGAGGACATAGAGATCAATGTCTGCAAGAAGAAACAGCTTACCAATACAAGAAGTTCAAGTGCCGATGAGGCGCTAAGACTTTCACCCAAGAAGGTCCTTAGCCTTGAGCAGGCACTGGAATTTATAGATACCGATGAACTGCTTGAAGTAACACCCAAGAACCTTCGTATCAGGAAGAAGATACTTGATTCCACACTCAGAAAAAGAGACATGATCAACAGGAAAAACGCGATCTAGATAGTTCTTGCAAATGGGTAAGTGATATGATAAACTTTAATTCGGTCGCATAAGACCGATAGGCTGGTGTGTCGGAATGGCAGACGAGGCAGACTCAAAATCTGTTGTGGGCAACCACGTGTGGGTTCAAGTCCCACTACCAGCATTTAAGAGCTCCTGAAAGGAGCTTTTTTAGTATATTGTTTGCACGATCGGAGAATAAAGTGAGCAGTGATCAGATAATCAAACTGACAATAATAATCATTCTCATACTTTTATCGGCCTTTTTTTCTTCTGCAGAGACCGCGCTTTCAACTATAAGCGAGGTGAAGGTGAGAGCCTGGCTTGAAGAGAATAAAAAGGGAGCGGGCATTGTCAAAGCCTGTTTGGACAGATACAGCAAGATGCTCAGTGCCATACTCATAGGAAATAATATAGTCAACATAGCGGCATCATCGCTCGTGACTTTGTTCGTTATGGAGCTGTGGGGCAATGCGGCTATTTCGATAGGCACGGGCATACTGACTATCGTCGTCCTTTTATTTGGGGAGATCGTTCCTAAAAATGCCGCCAAGATACTGGCCGATAAGATGGCATTTATATATGCTCCCATCATCTATTCATTGATGTGTGTTATGACTCCCGTGATATGGATAGTCGATAAGATAGCGCAGGGAATACTGTTTCTCATGCGTATTGATATGAAGGCAAGAAACACCATAACCGAAGCAGAATTAAGGACTTATGTGGATGTAAGCCACGAGGATGGAGTTATCGAGTCGGGCGAAAAGGTCATGATCAACAATGTGTTTGACTTCTCGGATTCGGTGGCAAAGGATATCATGGTACCTCGTATCGATATGGTATGTGTCGAAGAGAAGTCAAAGTACGAAGAGGTCCTCGAGGTCTTTAAAAAGCACATGTACACAAGGATACCGGTGTACAGGGACGAACCGGACAATGTGATAGGCCTCATCAATATCAAGGACTTCATACTTGTAGAGGATAAAAAGAGTTTTGAGGTTTCGGATATCCTGAGGGAAACCTATTATACATATGAATACAAAAAAACGGCGGATCTTCTGATGGAACTGAGAAAGACCACGTTCAGCCTTGTATTTGTCCTCAGTGAATACGGTACCTGTGTCGGTATGGTAACGCTTGAAGACCTGCTTGAGGAAATAGTCGGCGAGATAAGGGATGAGTACGATGCCGATGAAGAAGAATTCATAAAGAAGGTTGAAAAGAATGCCTACATCATAGACGGCAGCAGGAAGATCGACGATGTAAATGACGAACTCGGCCTTACGCTTGAGAGCAAGGAAAATGATTCCATCGCCGGCCTTGTCATAGAGATACTGGACAGGATGCCGGAAAAGGGAGACGAGATAGTAACCGAGGACGGCATAAGGATCAGGGTGCAGGCCATAGATAAAAATCGTATCAAAAAGGTATTGCTCAGGATCGATGATAAAGAAGCCTGAAACCGGGTTAAAGAACATATGGGAACATTCGGTTTATTTGGGTTGCCATAAAATCGGAAATGTGCTAAATTTATATGCGGTATGTTATCCGATGCCGGACTGACATATGGTACGGCATGTGGAGGAGGAGATAAAAGATGAGTAAAAGAAACGGTATAATCACACTTGTGATCATTCTTGCCCTTTTGGCAGGCGGTGTGTACGCAAGTATTTTCGGCCTTGACAGTGCGGGCTCGGGAAGCGCAGCCAATATCAAGCAGGGCCTCGATCTGGCAGGTGGTGTCAGCATTACATATCAGGTTGTCGGAGAGGAAGATCCCTCGGCGGAAGATATGGCGGATACGATCTTCAAACTGCAGAAGCGTGTTGACAGTTATTCGACCGAAGCCAGTGTATATCAGGAAGGCAGTGACAGGATAAACATCGAGATACCCGGTGTATCAGATGCAAATGCGGTTCTTGAAGAACTTGGAAAGCCCGGATCTCTTGAATTCTATGATAAAGACGGAAACCTTGTATTGTCCGGAACGGAAGTGGCCAATGCTCAGGCAGGCTCACAGAAGGACAGCATGGGCAACCAGCAATTCGTAGTAGCACTTGAGTTTACCGAGGAAGGTACGAAAGCATTTGCGGAAGCTACCACAAAGGCAGCGGTAAACCACGATGTTATCTATATAATATACGACAATCAAATCATAAGCAGCCCTTATGTTCAGGTTGCAATAACCGATGGTAATGCAGTTATCACCGGCAGCAGCACATTTGAGGAGGCTGACAGACTTGCGACTACGATCCGTATCGGTGGTCTTAAACTTGAACTTGAAGAACTCAGAAGTAACGTGGTAGGCGCACAGCTCGGTGAAGAAGCCATAAAGACAAGCCTTTATGCCGCAGCGATCGGTTTTGCCATTGTAGCGGTATTCATGATCGTTGTTTATTTCATACCGGGTCTGGCAAGCGTAATAGCTTTGGCATTGTATGTTGTTCTTATGATACTTACATTGAACGCATTCAATGTAACACTTACATTACCGGGTATCGCGGGTATCATCCTTTCGATAGGTATGGCGGTTGATGCGAACGTTATCATATTTGCACGTATCAGGGAAGAGATCGCAACGGGCAAGACGGTAAGCTCATCTATCAAGATAGGTTTTAAGAAAGCATTCTCAGCTATCATAGACGGTAATATCACAACACTTATCGCAGCACTTGTGCTGGGAGCCATGGGTACCGGTACCATTAAGGGCTTCGCTCAGACACTCGGAATTGGTATTGTAATATCAATGTTCACGGCACTTGTTATCACAAGAGTGATCATCAATGCATTCTATGCGATCGGTATCACCGACGAGAAATTCTACGGCAGGGCAAAAGAGAGAAAAGAAGCAAAATTCCTTTCAAAGAAGGTCATCTTTTTCTGCTTCTCGGCAGTGCTCATCATTTCCGGTATTGCCGGTATGGCCATGAATAAATCAAAGATCGGTGACGTCCTCAATTATTCGCTTGAGTTCAAGGGCGGTACAAGTACCAACGTTGCATTCAATGAGGACATAAGCCTCGCAGATCTTGACAGCAAGGTCATACCTGTTATCAGAGCAGCCATCGGTGGCGGAGACATCCAGAAACAGAAGGTTCAGGGAACCAACGAAGTCATCTTCAAGACCTCAACACTTAATGTTGCACAGCGTGAAGCCATGACCGAGGCTCTTGAGACCAACTACGGAATAGAGAAAGAAAAGATCACTGCAGAGACCATTTCATCAACGATCTCGGGCGAAATGAGAAAAGAAGCGGTCGTTGCTGTCATAGTAGCTACGATCTGCATGCTTCTTTACATCTGGTTCAGATTTAAGGATATACGTTTTGCCGCAAGTTCGGTACTTGCTCTGTGTCACGACGTTCTTGTAGTCCTTGCATTCTATGCCTTGGCTAAGATAAGCGTCGGATCGACATTCATCGCATGTATGCTTACGGTAGTGGGTTATTCGATAAATGCCACGATCGTTATATTTGACAGGATCAGGGAGACACTTCCGACTGTCGGCAACAACCTTGACAGATACGAAGCCATGGTCGACAAATGTATCAACCAGACATTGTCGAGAAGTATATTCACATCATTGACAACATTTGTCATGGTCGCATCGCTCTATGTATTCGGTGTTACGAGCATCAAGGAGTTCGCGATGCCGCTTATGGTAGGTATTCTGATCGGTACATACTCTTCAGTATGTCTGACAGGTGCTATGTGGTACATATTCAGAACAAAGTTTGTCAAGAAAACCGATAAGGTAAAAGCTAAGACATCTAAGTGATTGATGATATAAGGCAGATTGGATTTCGGGGATGAGCAGGGCTCATCCCCTTTGTTTCATATAGCGGAGGATTTATGGCTAAATGGGTTGTATCCGGCAAGAAATGTGATTTTAAAGGCATAGGCGATCATCTCGGCATAGACCAGGTCGTTGTCCGCGTAATGCGCAACAGGGATCTCATGGATGAAGAGGAGATGAGACGGTTTTTATCGCCCGACAGATCGTGCGTACATGATTACAATTACTTGAAGGATATCGACAAAGCGGTAGACATAACATTGGATAAAATCGATATGAATTCGAAAATAAGAGTTGTAGGAGACTACGATGTCGATGGAATTATGTCAACCTATATTCTATGGAAGGGTCTTACGATCTGCGGAGCCGATGTCGATACGGTCATTCCTCACAGGATAAAGGACGGATACGGCATCAATGCATCCATGATCGATGATGCCGCAAATGACGGGGTCGACCTTTTGGTCACATGTGATAACGGTATAGCTGCCGTTGATGCATTTGACCATGCACTGGAACTTGGATTAACATGTATAGTAACGGATCATCATGAGATACCCTATGAGGAAAGAGACGGTGAGAGAAGATATATCCTGCCCAATGTTCCTGCTGTTGTGGACCCGAAGAGAGAGGATTGCATATACCCCTTCAAGAATATCTGCGGGGCCGTGGTGGCGTTCAAGTTCATTCAGGCAATGTTCGATGCGATAGGCATGGAAACAGAGCCGCTGGAGGAACTCATGGAGCTTGCGGGGTTTGCTACCGTATGTGATATCATGGAACTTAAGGATGAGAACAGATATCTTGTACGTAACACACTAAAGTGCCTTGATAAGAGCCATAACCTCGGAATGAGAGCCCTTGTGAAGGTATGCGGACTGGAAGGTAAAACAAAAACATCACAGAGCATTGGTTTCGTGCTGGGGCCGTGTATCAATGCCACAGGCAGACTGGACACCGCGGATATCTCTCTTGATCTGTTAAAGTGTGAGACAATAGAAGACGGTATAAGGATCGCTTCCAAACTTAAGGAACTCAATGAAAGCAGAAAGTACATGACCGAAGACGGTCTAAAGAGTGCCGAAGAGCTTGTAGATGCGAAGGACAGAGTCATAGTCGTGCACCTTCCGCAATTGCATGAGAGCCTTGCGGGGATCGTGGCCGGCAGGATAAAGGAAAAATATTACAGACCCGTATTTGTTGTAACGGGCGAAGGAGATGCGCTCAAAGGCTCGGCAAGGAGCATACCTGGATTTCATATCTACGATGCCATGTGCAAAGTGAAGGATGTATTTACCAAGTTCGGCGGACATGCAATGGCAGCCGGATTTTCACTGAACAGAGACAGGCTTGAGGAATTTAAAAGAAGGATCAACGAGTGTGAGATCGATCCGGATTCTCTGGAGGAGAAGATCATCATAGACGTTCCGATGCCTCTATCTTACGTAAGCGAAAAACTGATAGATCAGCTTTCAATGCTGGAACCATTTGGAAACGGCAATGAAAAGCCGGTATTTGCCTGCAGGAACATCAGGTTTCTTGAAGGAAGATACATGGGCAAAAATGCAAATATGGCAAAGTTTTCGGTCACTTGTGAGGACGGCTTTAATACGGAACTCGTCATGTTCAGGAAACTCGATCTTTTTTTGGCTCATGTCGATGAGAAATTCGGAGAGGGCACGTCAAAGAGACTAATGACGCCGGGAGCACGTGAAAATGTCATGTGTGATATTATTTATTATCCTGCCGTCAATGAATATATGGGAAAAAGAAGCGTTCAGTTTATCATAAATGATTACAGGTAATGTGAAGCGTATGTATGCCAGTGTGATTGTAGATATCAGTGCCGAGAGCCTGGACAGAACATTTTCATACAGTGTACCCGACAGGTTTAAGGACAGATGCAAACCGGGGACAAAGGTCACCGTGCCTTTCGGAAAAGGCGGCAGGCTTTTGACCGGATATGTGATCGAATGCAGCGATCATACGGACTTCGACCCGGACAGGATCAAGGACATAACGGATATCGTTGTGGAACAGAACGCAAGTGAGGGACGTCTGATCGAACTTGCCGCATTTATAAAAGAGCGGTACGGTTCGACCATGAATACGGCTCTTAAGACCGTATTGCCGATCAAAAAGACATATAAACCGAAGGCAAAAAAGACGATCATCCTTAAGGCTTCGGAGGAGACAGCCGTAGAAGAACTGGCTGTAGCCGTGAGAAAGAAACAGGCAGGCAAGGAAAGGCTTATGAGGGAGCTCATTGAGGAGAAAGTACTGGATTATCATCTGGTCACCGGAAAGCTTGGAGTGTCGGCAACAACGGTAACAAATCTTGAAAAAGCCGGTGTGATCAGTATTGAGACCGAGAATTATTTCAGAAATCCGATAGTCATCAAAAAGAGCGTAGAGAAGAACATAGAACTCAATGATGAACAGAAGGCTATAGTAAAAGAATTCATCGAAGATTACGATGCGGACATAAGAAAGACATATCTTCTTCACGGTATCACCGGAAGCGGAAAGACAGTTACATACATAAAGCTCATTGAGGAGGTCGTAAAGAGGGGAAAGCAGGTCATCGTCCTCATCCCCGAGATTGCTCTGACCTATCAGACGGTAAAGAGATTTTATCATTATTTCGGAGAGCGTGTTTCGATCATGAATTCGACATTGTCCGAGGGAGAAAAATACGATCAGTGCGAGAGGGCAAAAAAAGGCGAGATAGACGTGATCATAGGTCCCAGATCCGCGCTGTTCACCCCGTTTGAAAGAGTCGGGCTCATAGTCATGGATGAAGAGCATGAGCATACATACAAATCCGAAAATGTCCCGAAGTATCATGCAAGGGAGGTCGCCGAAAAACTGGCGGAGCTTAATCATGCTTCGGTGGTACTCGGTAGTGCCACTCCTTCGGTTGATACGTTTTACCGTGCCGTAAACGGCGAATACAGGCTTTGGAGCATGTATAAGCGTGCCGTAGGAGGCAGGCTGGCAGGTACGAGCATAGTGGATATGCGTGAGGAACTTAAAAAGGGCAACAAATCCGTTTTCAGTGAAAAGCTTAAGGAGAGCATTGCACAAAAACTGGACAGAAATGAGCAGGTCATGCTGTTTCTGAACAGAAGAGGATATGCAGGATTTGTATCATGCAGATCCTGCGGAATTGTTCTGCGCTGCCCGCATTGTGACGTATCATTGTCGGAGCATCGCAGCACGGGAAAGATGGTATGTCATTATTGCGGCTACGAGGAGAAAAGGCCGTCTGTCTGCCCCAAATGCGGCTCAAAATATATCCTCGGATTCAAGGCGGGAACGGAGCTGATAGAGGAAGAGGTAAAGAAGATATTTCCCGCTGCAAGAACACTCAGGATGGACGCGGATACAACCAAAAAGAAAGGCAGTCTCGAACACATCCTGTCCGAATTCGGTGACAGGAAAGCGGATATCCTAATAGGTACACAGATGATAGTCAAGGGTCATGACTTTCCCGATGTGACGCTGGTTGGTATAATAGCAGCAGACATGTCGCTTGCGATCAATGATTACAGGGCTGCGGAACGTACATTCCAACTCATAACGCAGGCGGCCGGCAGAGCGGGAAGAGGTACCAAGGAAGGCGAAACGGTCATACAGACCTATCAGCCCGAGCATTATGCGATAGTCAGAGCGGCAGCCCAGGACTACAGGGCATTCTATGACGAAGAGATTTTGTACAGAGAACTTGGCGGATACCCACCTATCTGTGATATACTTGCAGTGTTGGTAACATCCCGCAGCAGGGAACTGGCCGAAAACACATGCACATCCATGGCAGAATATATAAAGGGTGTAAGTGATAAGGTGAAGGTCATAGGACCGGCTAAAGCAGGGATAGGAAAGATAAATGATGTATTTCGGTTCGTGTTTTTTATAAAGAGCCGGGACGAAAGGCTGTTGACTGAATGTAAGAACAGGCTGGAATCCGGTATAAAGGAAATGGGAGATCTTCAGGTATTTTTTGATCTGAATCCCATGAATCCCTATTGATGAACACAAGACCGGTGGAGGAGAGATATGGCACTCAGACAGATAAGGGTCTACGGAGACCCGGTACTAAACAAGGTATGCAAGGAGGTCAAAGAGGTCACACCGCGTATAAAACAGCTTATCGAGGATATGTTTGACACTATGTATGATGCAAACGGTGTCGGACTTGCGGCACCGCAGGTGGGCATACTCAAAAGAATATGTGTTGTTGATGTCACATATGAGGATCCTATCGCAATGATCAATCCCAAGGTACTCGAAACAAGCGGGGAGCAGACGGGACAGGAGGGGTGTTTGAGCGTTCCCGGCAAATGCGGTGATGTGACCAGACCTAACTATGTAAAGGTCAGATATTACGATACCGATATGAAAGAGCAGATCATAGAAGGGACGGAATTGCTGGCAAGATGCATATTGCATGAGATCGATCACCTTGACGGAAAGATGTATACGGAAAAGGTTATAGGAGAACTGCGCGACGTGGTCGCTGATGAATCTGCGGACGAGGGAAAATGATGCGAATAGTATTTATGGGGACGCCTGATTTTGCGGCGGAAGCGCTTGAAGCTGTCATAGCGGCGGGATACGAAGTGGCGGCAGTTGTGACCCAGCCTGACAGACAGAAAGGCAGAGGAAAGTCGATAGCCATGTCACCGGTCAAGGAGTGTGCCTTAAGGCATGGTATAGATGTCCTTCAGCCGGTAAGACTGAGACAGCCGGAAGCGATAGAAGAACTGAGGGCCTATCCGGCGGATCTGTTCATAGTGGCTGCTTTCGGACAGATACTTCCTAAGGAAGTGCTCGACATGCCGCGTCTCGGATGTGTCAATATACATGCATCGCTGTTGCCGGCCTACAGAGGTGCGGCTCCCATACAGTGGGCCATACTTGACGGCCTTAAGGAGACGGGCGTTACCATCATGAAGATGGATGTGGGCTTGGACACCGGAGACATATTGATGAGTGAGAAGATAGTCATAGCGGATGATGATACCGGAGAATCACTGTTTAACAGATTGAGCAGACTGGGAGCGCAAGCGATAGTTAAGGCCATACCGCTCATCGAACAGGGTAAACTGAAGCCTGTTAAACAGGATGACAGTAAGAGCAGTTATGCAAAGATGCTCACCAAGGAAATGGGAGAGATCGACTGGAACAAAGACGCCGTGATCCTGGAGAGATATGTAAGGGGACTCAATTCATGGCCGGGTGCCTATACATATAAGGACGGAAAGCAGCTTAAGATCTGGAAAGCAGATGTGGTCGAGGGACAGTACAAAGATCCCGGCACCATCATAGAAGCGGACAAAAAGGGGCTGGTCGTAGCATGCAAATGCGGAGCCCTGCGGATCACCGAGCTACAGCTGGAAGGGAAAAAGCGGATGGAGACCTCAGCGTTTCTGCTTGGTTATAAGATGGATCCCGGAGACAGACTGGGATGATATGAACAGACAATGGACAATAAGATAAACATAAGAGAGATGGTTGTGGAGATGTTACTTGAAGTTGTGCGTACAGGCACCCACAGCCATATTCTTTTGAAACAGGTTTTGGACAAATACAACTACATACCGGAATCTGACAGAGCCTGGATAAGGCGTGTGTTCACAGGGACCATGGAACGCCTTATAAGCATCGATCACTCAATAGATACCTATTCAAGTGTAAAGGCTGCCAAAATGAAGCCGTTCATAAGATGCCTGATGCGTATGAGCGTGTATCAGATACTGTACATGGACAGAGTTCCTGACAGGGCAGCAATCGATGAAGCCGTTAAGCTGGCAAAGAAGCATAAGTTTGCAAGTCTCGCGGGATTTGTCAATGCCGTTTTAAGAAAGATATCGGCAGAGAAAGCCAATATAGACTATAACGATCACGAGATAAGATATTCGGTCCCGAAGCTCATAGAAGACAGCCTCATAAAGGATTACGGAAATGAGATAGCGGAAAAGATCCTTGAGGAGAGTTTGAAGGAAAGCCATTTGTTCGTAAGGATCAGAGAAGATATAATCGATGCGGATGTTGAGAAGATAACGGGTGAATGGAAGCGTGAGAACATAGTTTTCAGGAACGCGGCATTATCATATGCATACGAACTTACGGGTACGGAAGGACTCGACAGGTTAGCATGCTTTAAGGAAGGACTTTATGCCGTTCAGGACATAGCCAGTATGATGGTATGTGAATGTGCGGGCATAAAAAAAGGTGACAAGGTCATAGATGTATGCGCTGCCCCGGGAGGGAAGAGTCTTCATGCGGTCAGCAAGGGTGCTATAGTCGAAGCAAGAGACATAAGCGCATATAAGACCGGACTCATAGAAGAGAATATAAAAAGGATGAGGGCGGATAACATCAGTGTAAAGGTGTGGGATGCCACCGTATTTGATGAAACGGCCTGTGAAAAGGCAGATGTCCTGCTTGCGGATGTTCCGTGTTCGGGACTCGGAGTGATGAGCAGAAAGCCCGATATAAAGCTCAATGCATCAAAGGAATCATGGGATTCCTTGGAAAAGCTGCAGCGCCAGATAGTTGACAGTGTGTGGAACTATGTGAAGAAGGGCGGTATCATGATCTATTCGACCTGTACGCTTCGCAAAGCCGAAAATGAAGAGAGGGTGAGATATATAATTGATAATCACCCGTTTAAGCTTCTGGAAGAGAAAACCTATTATCCGTGTGATGACAACGGAGGATTTTTTATAGCAAAACTGGAGCGCATTGATGGTTGACATAAAATCACTTTCAAAGAATGAATTAAAAGAGTATATAAAGAAATTTGGGCTTCAGTCATTCAGGGCAGACCAGATATATGACTGGATGCACGTAAAGCTGGCAAGGTCATATGATGAAATGACCAATATTCCCGGATCCGTGAAAGAGCTGTTTGGGAAGGAGTGTATCTATACCTCACTTGAGATAGCGGATCTTCAGGAATCGAAGCTTGACGGAACAAAGAAGTTTTTATTTGCGCTCGGTGACGGCAATTTTGTTGAGAGTGTATTTATGAGATATAAGCATGGGAACAGCGTATGCATTTCCTCACAGATAGGCTGCAGGATGGGCTGCAGGTTCTGTGCTTCCACAATTGACGGACTGGAGAGAAGTCTCACACCGTCGGAGATGCTCGACCAGAT
Source organism: Lachnospiraceae bacterium (assembly GCA_024698705.1). Lineage (GTDB taxonomy): Bacteria > Bacillota > Clostridia > Lachnospirales > Lachnospiraceae > Colinaster. Next base: position 35,233 of record JAILQX010000025.1, on the reverse strand, counting down.
CTATGCCATACAGCATTACATGAAAGAGCGTATAAGCAATGTGGTCGTTATGGGTATAGGTGAACCCATGGACAATTTCGATAACCTGCTTAAGTTCATAGAATTGCTGACATGCAAGGACGGACTGAACATAAGCGGCCGTAATATAACCGTTTCAACATGCGGGATCGTTCCCAAGATGAGGGAACTCGCAAAGAAGAAGCTGGCGATCACACTGGCATTGTCACTTCATGCTGCAACGGACGAAAAGCGAAGGGAACTGATGCCCATAGCAAACAGCTATACGATAGAGGAACTCATGGAGGCCTGCGAATATTATCACAAATGCACAGGTCGCAGGATAACCTTCGAATACAGCCTTGTGGCGGGAGTAAATGATTCTTTGAAGGATGCGGAATTATTGTCGGAACTTGCAGCAAGAGTTTCGGCTCACATCAATCTCATTCCGGTGAACCCCGTCAAGGAGCGTGATTACAGACGGGGGAGCAGGGAAGCAATCCTTGCATTTAAAAATAAACTTGAAAAAAATGGAATAAATGTTACTATTAGAAGGGAAATGGGGCAGGACATTGATGGTGCCTGCGGACAGTTAAGACGACGTAAGCTTACCGGTGATATCTGATGATCGGCGGTAAACTTACTTTTGTTGCGTTTAACAGCTATCCGGACAGTTAGAGGCATTAGCCGAATTGACAACTGGGGAGAAGAATATGCTAAAGACATTTTCTATTACCGACATAGGTAAAAGAAGAAAACTCAATCAGGATTATGTGTATACGTCGGAAGTGGCGGTCGGTCATCTGCCGAATCTGTTCATGGTAGCTGACGGTATGGGAGGACACAATGCGGGGGATTATGCTTCAAGGTATACGATCGAAACCATTGTGGACGAGATAAGCAAGTCTGATGACGAATCACCGGTATTTGTTCTTGAGAAGGCTATAAAGAGCGCCAATTCCCACATACGTCGGAAATCCGAAGAGGAAGCCGAACTCAACGGTATGGGAACGACGGTCGTGGCTGCTACGATCGACGGAGACAAACTCTGTGTAGCCAATGTCGGAGACAGCAGGCTCTACATAATCAATGACAGAGAGATAAAGCAGATAACCAGAGACCATTCACTCGTTGAAGAGATGGTACGTATGGGCGGGCTCAAACGCGAACTTGCGAGAACACACCCGGATAAGAATATCATCACCAGAGCCATAGGTGCGCTTGATGATGTTGATGTTGATTTTTTTGAACTTACACTTAATAAAGATGACGTGATACTGATGTGTTCAGACGGACTCAGCAACATGATAGAGGATGAGGAGATCCGTATGATCATGCAGGGACAGAGAGATATCGCGGAGAAGGCGGAGAGCCTTGTGAAAGCAGCCAATAACAACGGAGGTAAGGACAATATAGCTGTTGTTCTTGTCGAGCCGTTTGCTGATAATGACTGAATAGGAGTAACACCCTCGGCCCTTGACGGGATCGCGGAGAAAGATATGGGAAACAGATGATAAAGATCGGGATGGTAATAGGAGATCGCTACGAAATCCTTGAAAAAATCGGGACCGGCGGCATGTCGGATGTATATAAAGCCAAAGACGGCAAATTAAACCGTTTTGTAGCCGTAAAGGTGCTTAAGCAGGAATTTTCGGAAAATGCAAATTTTGTATCAAAATTCCGTACCGAGGCCCAGGCGGCAGCAGGTATGATGCACCCTAATATCGTCAATGTGTATGATGTCGGCGAAGAGGGCGGCATATACTATATCGTCATGGAACTGGTCGAAGGTATCACCCTCAAGAAATATATAGAAAAGAAGGCCAGACTGTCCATCAAGGAGACCATAAGCATAGCAATACAGGTTTCCATGGGTATAGAAGCCGCACATAACAATCATATCATTCACAGGGATATCAAGCCCCAGAATATCATGATCTCAAAGGAAGGAAAGGTTAAGGTTACTGACTTCGGTATCGCAAAGGCAGTAAGTTCCAACACAATCACCTCGAACGTTATGGGTTCGGTGCATTACACATCACCTGAGCAGGCAAGAGGCGGATTCTCCGATGAGAAGAGTGATATCTACAGTCTCGGTATCACAATGTTTGAGATGCTTACCGGACGTGTGCCGTTTAACGGTGAGACGACCGTTGCGATCGCTATCAAGCATATACAGGAGCCCATGCCTTCGCCGAGAGAGTATGTGGCCGAGATCCCGATCAGCGTGGAACAGATCGTATTCAAATGTACACAGAAGAGTCCGGACAGAAGATATCAGAACATGGCCGAGCTCATCGACGATCTTAAGAAATCACTTATGAAGCCCGATGAGGACTTCGTTAAGATAGTAGACCCCGAAGAGGAATCGCGTACAAGGATCGCTACCGAAGGGGACATAAGAGAGATAAAGAACCGTACCGGACGTATCACCGAAGCGGATCAGATACACATGCGTACCAATGAGGCGGCAGCTAAGGCAGGTACAGTGCCGGTAAAGAAGCAGCAGGGCAAAGCCAGACCGCCCAAGCAGGGAAGCAAACAGCAGCCGTCAAAAGCGGCAAAGCAGGCAGCGGCAAAACAGGCTGCAACTAAGCAGGCAAAGCCCACAAGCGCTAAAAAGCGCAAACCCGTTCCGGCTAAGAAGCAGCCGGTAAATGTGCAGGCAGGCAGAAAGAAACGCGTTCAGCCTGCGGATACAAGAAGAAAAGGCGCGGAGTATGAAGAGATCGATGATACACATGATGAGTTCATGGAAAGACTCACAACGGTCCTTGCAGTTATTGCAGCCGTTATCATCGGATTACTCATAATATTCTTTGTCGGAAGACATTTCGGGTTGTTCTTATTTGACAAACCCGAAGAGGAAGTCATTGCGGACGATATAGAGATAACACCTTCCGCAACAGCGGAACCCACACAGGGAGATGAAAAGGATTCAAAGCTAGTCGAGGTTCCCGATGTATCAAATCTGTCATATGCGGAAGCGGTTGCCAAGTTAAACAAAGCAGGCTTCAAGAAGATAGAAAAGGTACAGGCCAGCTCCGATACGGTGGAGAAGGGCAATATAGTCGATCAGACACCGAAGGCCGGAGACAAGGCAGAGAGAGAGGATACGATCGTTCTTACGGTAAGTACGGGAACGGAAGTCATAGAGGTCAAGGTACCGAGCCTTATCGGTATGAGTGAGATGGATGCCACTGCAGTACTTATAGAGCACGGACTTCAGGTAGGTGCGGTAACGGAAGCTACCGACCCCGATCCGGCAATGATAGACAAGGTATGCTATCAGTCATATGCAGCCGATGTTATCGTCAACAGCGGTACAAAGGTTGACATCAGGATCAGTACGGGAACAGGCGAGAAGGTATACTTCTTTGTAGGCAATATAGAAAGCCCCGGAAACGAAGACAGTGAATACAAGGCAGGAAGTGAAGCTACGGTCATCCTTTCAACGCTTGAAGGACTTGAACTCAAGAGAGAAACTGTCACATCGTTCCCTGTTTCAATGAACATCACGGGTATCACAGGAAGCGGCGACGGAGTCATAACCATTGTCTATAATGTGGATATCCCCGGGACAGAGGAGATCGATGCAGACGGTAACAGAGTCGTGACCGAAGCCAGATCCGAGGAAAGATCGGTCAAGAGATCCGTTAAATTTACAGAGGAATAATACGAAACGGCGAAAATATGCACGGAAAGATCGTAAAAGGAATTGCGGGATTCTATTATGTGCATGTCAGCGATGACACACATAAGGATGCGCAGAACATATATGAGTGTAAGGCTAAGGGCGTCTTCAGAAAGAATCACGAGAAACCCCTTGTGGGTGATGACTGTGAGATGGACGTCATCGATGAGGATAGCAAAACGGGCAATATCGTGCGCATTCTCGATCGAAAGAACAGCATTATACGTCCCAATGTGGCTAATGTCGACCAGGCATTAGTCATATTTGCATCTGTGAAGCCCGAACCCAATTACAATCTCCTTGACCGTTTTCTGATACTGATGCAGCAGAACGATATCCCCTGTCTTCTTGTGTTTAACAAAAAGGATCTTGCAGAAGATGAGAGGCTTAAGGACATCAAGAACATATATGAGAAGGCAGGATATCCGATCATATTTACGTCAGCGGTAAACGGTACCAACATCTCGGAACTTTCGGGATATCTTAAGGGAAAGACAACGACGGTCGCAGGACCGAGCGGAGTAGGCAAATCATCCATAATCAATCTTTTACAGCCAAAGGTCGTGATGGAGACGGGAGTTATTTCCGACAGGATCGAACGAGGCAGACATACAACGAGGCACAGTGAACTGATAGCACTGGATGAGGACTCGTACATACTTGACACACCCGGATTTTCATCTCTTTCTCTCTTTGATGTGACGAAGGATGATCTTAAGGATCATTATCATGAGTTTGATGAATACGCCGGTGCATGCAGGTTTGATGACTGCATTCATCGCAACGAACCCGGCTGTGCCGTGAAGGAAGCGGTAGATAAGGGACTTATCAGCAGGGTAAGATATGAAAACTACCTTCAGCTTCTCGGAGAATGTGAGGATAAGAACAGCAGAAGATGATAAGAATATATACTTCACGGACCGATGAGCTAAAGGATGAAAACAGATTTAACGAAAGCTACATGCAGGCTGCCGGATACAGGAAGAAAAAGACCGACAGGCTTAAGGGCATGGAAGATAAGATGAGATCGCTTGCAGCGGAAGACCTGTTAAGGAAGGCATGTAAGGAATGCAACGTAGTGTATGACGGACGTGTCGAAACGGATGCAAACGGCAAGCCACGGATCATGGGAGCAGCCGGTATCGATCACAATATCTCTCATTCGGGCAACAGGGTTTTGCTTGTCATGGCCGATCATGAGGTCGGATGCGATGTGGAAGCTGTCGGCAGATGTTCGCTTAAGATCGCAAGGCGTTTCTTTGGAGGAGAAGAGCTTGAAGGGATAGAGCAGCTGTCCGGCGAAGAGCGTGATATTTACCTCACAAAACTGTGGGTATTAAAGGAGAGCTTTATCAAGGCCGTCGGTAAAGGTCTTGCATATCCTATAGATAAGGCTGTATTTAAGATCGATGATAACAAAGTTGTGTTATGTGATGCACCGGGCGTAGCAGCTGACGATTATCGTTTCAGACTCTGGGAAGAGGAAGGTTATTGCTATGCGGTGGCGGAACATATCGGCAATGCTTAAAGCGGAAAGGACAGAAAATGGAAGAGGTTTACAGATTTTTAAAGGAAGCGGAAACATATTATCTTGCGACGGTGGACAAGGATCAGCCCAGAGTCCGTCCGTTCGGAACGGCAGACATATTTGAAGGAAAGCTTTACATTCAGACAGGCAAGTCAAAGGATGTATCAAAGCAGATCCGGGCCAATCCCAAGGTTGAGATCTGTGCGTTCAAGGATGGCAGATGGCTCAGAGTAGCAGGTACTCTGGTAAGAGATGACAGGATAGAAGCAAAGGCACACATGCTTGATGAGCATCCTTCGTTAAAGGCCATGTATTCGGCAGAGGATGACAATACTGAGGTATTATACTTCAAGGATGCAACGGCTGTATTCTCATCATTTACAGAGCCGCCCAAAACTGTTACATTCTAAAACGGAGAAAGCACGATGAAAGAAAAGACTTGGTTCAAGGATCTGATGAGACTTGATGAATTTGAGATGTGGACCGGAAAGCCGGAGCCCGGAAAACTGCTTTCAAAAGAGGATGCGTATCTCATACCGTTCAGTGTCGTATGGGCAGGCTTTGCCATATTCTGGACCATAGGTGCCATAGTTGCTTCCGGATCTGCGGGCGTGGCATTATACGGCATGGTGTTTGTGGCTATAGGACTTTATATGTCGATAGGCCGGCTGATCGTAAAAGCATATAAGAACAGCAATACTTTTTATGTGATAACCAATCAGAGGATCATCATAAACGAAAGCAACAGGATAAGAAGCGTGGAGAGGAGTCATCTTCCGGATTTCAGTACGGAGTTATTTCCGGATGGTACGGGCAATATATACTTCGCAAGCGGAACGGAGACATCGGGATACAGCAGAAAGCCTTCCGATCAGACCGCGTTCACGTTGCGGCACATAAAGGATGTTGATTCCGTCAGCCAGCTGATAAGCAAGGAGAGCATCCTGTAAATGCATCAAATATGTTTATTTTTTTTCTTTTCATATCAGTGTAAATAGAGTAGAATAGATTAAACTGCTGTTGATCGGGGAACGGTCGGACGTGGCGGTCCCTTTATGTAGCGGTCTGAGAAAAAAATGGGTAAAATCCCGGATGAACGCCGGGAACATAACCATAAATATATAACTGTAGGAGGAAATATATATGATTTATTCAACGGAAGTAAAGAACATGTGTCCGGTTACTCAGGGAGTTTCCCATGGCGCAGCACCCATTCCGGAAGAGGCAAAATGGGTAAAAGCCAAAGAGATCAAAGATATCTCCGGATACACACATGGTATTGGCTGGTGTGCACCTCAGCAGGGAACATGTAAGCTTTCACTCAATGTTAAGGACGGTATCATCCAGGAAGCTCTTGTTGAGACAATAGGATGTTCGGGAATGACCCATTCTGCAGCTATGGCAGCAGAGATTTTACCGGGACTTACGATCCTTGAAGCACTTAATACGGACCTTGTATGTGATGCTATCAATACAGCTATGAGAGAGCTGTTCCTTCAGATCGTTTACGGTCGTACACAGAGTGCATTCTCTGAGGACGGACTTCAGATCGGTGCTGGTCTTGAAGATCTCGGTAAGGGAAGCAGATCCATGGTTGGTACAATGTACGGCACAAAGGAAAAAGGTCCCAGATATCTGGAAATGACCGATGGTTATGTTACAGAGCTTGCTCTTGACGAGGATGACGAGATAATCGGTTACAAGTATGTTAACTTCGGTAAGATGATGGATTTCATTAAGGCCGGTGACGATGCTAAGACAGCCCTTGAAAAGGCTTCAGGACAGTATGGTCGTGTTGCTGACGCTGTAAGATTCATCGATCCACGTAAAGAGTAATCAGGAGGACAATAACAATGGCATTATTTGAATCATATGAAAGAAGAGAAAAACAGATTCTTGCTAAGTTGAATGAGTATGGAATCGGAAGTGTTGAAGAGGCGGCAGAGATCACAAAAGCTGCAGGCCTTGATGTATATAAGCAGGTTGAGAGCATTCAGCCGATCTGTTTCGAGAACGCAAAGTGGGCTTATACCGTAGGCGCAGCGATCGCTATCAAGAAAGGATGCAAAAAAGCATCGGAAGCAGCAGCAGCGATCGGTGAGGGACTTCAGTCATTCTGTATTCCCGGTTCCGTAGCAGACAGACGTAAGGTTGGTCTTGGACACGGAAACCTCGGAAAGATGCTTCTTGAAGAAGACACAGAGTGTTTCGCATTCCTTGCGGGACATGAGTCATTTGCGGCAGCCGAAGGTGCTATCGGTATTGCAGAGAAAGCCAACAAGGTTCGTCAGAAACCCTTAAGAGTTATCCTTAACGGTCTTGGAAAAGACGCAGCACAGATCATTTCCAGAATAAACGGATTTACATATGTTGAGACGGATTATGATTATTTCACGGGCGAAGTAAAAGAAGTTTTCCGTAAATGTTATTCAAAGAATCCCGATTCTCCGCGTGCAAAGGTTAACTGCTACGGAGCAAACGATGTTCAGGAAGGCGTTGCGATCATGTGGAAGGAGAATGTTGATGTATCTATCACAGGTAACTCAACCAACCCCACAAGATTCCAGCATCCCGTTGCAGGAACATACAAGAAGGAAAGAGTTGAAGCAGGCAAGAAGTATTTCTCAGTTGCTTCAGGCGGCGGTACAGGACGTACACTTCATCCCGATAACATGGCAGCAGGTCCTGCTTCATACGGTATGACAGATACTATGGGACGTATGCATTCAGACGCTCAGTTCGCAGGTTCTTCTTCAGTTCCCGCTCACGTTGAGATGATGGGCCTTATCGGTGCAGGTAACAATCCTATGGTTGGTATGACCGTTGCCGTAGCCGTATCTATCGAAGAAGCTGCAAAAGCAGGCAAATTCTGATCGGGAGGCCATTAAATGCTATATATTATGAGACATGGAAGGACCGACTGGAACGATATGCATAAACTCCAGGGCAGGACCGATATCCCTCTTAATGATAGCGGAAGGCAGATGGCAAGAGATGCAGCCGCCACATATGCGGATGTGAATCTGGATATCATCTACACATCTCCTTTAAAGAGAGCGGCCGAGACCGCCGCGATAATCGCAGGAGACAGAGATATTCCGATCATCGAAGATACAAGGCTGGTCGAAATGTGCTTTGGTATATACGAAGGCGTGGAGAACAGCTTCAAGATCCCGGGCTGTCCCGTAAATGTTTTATTTAAGGAACCGGAAAAGTATACGGTTCCGGTAGAAGACGGAGAGAGCTTTGAAGAATTGTTCGAAAGGACGGGCGCTTTTCTTGACGAGATGGTATATCCTCTCCTCACGGAAGGCAAGGATATCCTGATAGTCGGACATGGAGCCATGAACTTAAGCATAATAAACAGGATCAGAAATATCCCCATAAAGGATTATTGGTCTGTCGGAATAGAAAACTGCAAGCTTTTGAGGCTTATATGACATGGACGGTCCATGCGATCACAAATCAGATAACAAAGAGCTGCCGAGACGATCGGCAGTTCTTTTTATTTATCCGCGGCAGTTCTTTTTGTTGTGCTGCGCTATTGAGAAAAACAGGGTCCGATGTTATAATACACTAGTTACATCGGGCTTAAAAAATACAAAATATAAATTATCCCGTATTTACGGGTGCAAGGAGATAGATCATGAAACTAGGCATTTTGGGTCTGCCAAACGTAGGCAAATCCACATTATTCAATTCACTTACAAAGGCGGGAGCGGAGTCGGCAAATTATCCGTTCTGTACGATAGATCCGAACGTTGGAGTCGTGGCCGTACCGGATGAAAGGATAAAGCTGCTCGGAGAACTGTACCATACAAAGAAGGTTACACCCGCAGTCATAGAGTTTGTCGACATAGCGGGGCTTGTCAAGGGAGCGAGCAAGGGAGAAGGACTTGGTAACCAGTTTCTGGCAAATATCAGAGAGGTGGATGCGCTCGTACATGTCGTAAGATGCTTTGAGGACAGCAATGTTGTCCATGTTGACGGAAGCGTTGATCCGCTGCGTGATATAGAAACCATCAATCTCGAGCTTATATTTGCCGATATAGAGGTGCTGGAAAGACGTCTTGCAAAGCAGGGCAGGGCTGCAAACAATGACAAAAAGATAGCAAAAGAGGTTGAATTCATAAAGAGACTCATAGCTCATCTTGAAGCAGGAAAGCTTGCGATAAGCTTTGAGTGCGGTGATGAGGATGAAGAGGGATTTATTGCAACATACAATCTTCTTACCGCAAAGCCGGTCATATTTGCGGCAAATGTCGGAGAGGATGATCTTGCCGATGACGGAGCAGGTAATGCACATGTTAAGGCTGTAAGGGATTATGCGGCGGCAAACGGCTCGGAGGTATTTGTGATCTGTGCCCAGATAGAACAGGAGATAGCAGAGCTTGATGATGACGAGAAAGCTATGTTCTTAGAGGATCTCGGACTTAAGGAATCGGGACTGGACAAGCTCATATCAGCAAGTTATCGTTTGCTTAATCTTATGAGCTTTTTGACTGCAGGAGAGGATGAGTGCAGAGCCTGGACGATAAAGATCGGAACGAAAGCACCGCAGGCAGCCGGAAAGATCCACACGGACTTTGAAAGGGGCTTCATAAAGGCTGAAGTCGTCAATTACAAGGATCTGCTTGAACAGGGAAGTCTTGCGGCAGCAAGAGAGAAGGGACTTGTCGGCATGGAAGGAAAGGATTACGTGGTAAAGGACGGAGACGTCATCCTTTTCAGATTCAATGTATAAGGTTTGATCACAGGTTATGCGGGAACACTGATATGAAAGTAAAACTGCGAAGGCTGTTTCGAAAAATTAAGCGTCTTACGAGAGAGAATCATATCGACACTATCATGGTCATCGTACTGGTATATCTGGCGGTATGTGCGGTCTGTTACAAGACCCTGATCTCAGCGGGCGAGGATATCCGTTTTGTTGATGTGGTCGTATTTAATGTGCTGTCGATGGCGGGCAATGATTACGTATTCACCGAAAGTCTTCCGGGAAGGATGATCGGCATCCTGGTGCTGATACTCGGGATGATCGGTCTGTCGACGATCACGGGTTACATATCGTCGGCAATGGTCACGAAGCGGTTGAATAGGCAAAGAGGACGCAGAAAGATGCAGGAAATGAAAGATCATATCATCATATGTGGATGGAAAAATGATATCAAGGGACTTCTCCTTGATATTTTACGTAAAAATAAAGAACTCAAGGCTTCGGATCTGATACTGATAAGCAGCACGGAAGAGTCGAAGCTTGACGTGTTGCGCGATGACAGATCTCTCAAAGGACTCAATATACTGCGCGGAGATTATACCGAAGAACAGACACTTATAAAGGCCAATGCGAAATCAGCATCAAAGGTGCTCATAATAGGAGAGAATCAGGAGTCGCTCGATGACGAACTCGTGGATTCGAGAGTGTTTGTGAGTGCATTGATGTTCAGGAATATGAATGCAAAATGTCATATCTGCGCAGAGGTACGTACGGAGCGTTACAAGACGTATCTTGAGGTGCAGAACTGTGCTGAAGTTATATACGCAGATGAGTACACCAGGTACATCCTGGCGACCTCGACAAATTACAGCGGCATGAGCAAGGTCATGAGCTCGTTCCTCGACAACGGCGACGGTGTATCGGTCCAGATCATACCGATAGAGGATGAATGGGCCGGCCGTACATACGGAGAACTGTTTACAAAATATAAGAAAGATAAGGGATTTTTGCTTCTCGGTGTTCTTGAGAATATCGGAGTTGAAAAAGAGATCAAACACAGGATACTCTCTGAGGCACAGAAGTCCACAAATTACGGGGAAATAGTTCAGAAACTCAAAGACGTAAAGAAACTTGAAACAAATGCACCTAAACTGAATCCACCGGATGATTTCGTACTCGGAGCAAATATGGGTGCCATCATACTTGGGGAGGAAAAATAATGTCCGATCATCATGTATTAAAGGATTTCCCTTTCTTTAAAAAACTTTCGGAGGAGGATATGACAAGCTTGTTCGAAAGTCTTAAGGAGAGACGGTTCGAAGCGGACACAGACATCATAAGTGATGGCGAAAAGGGCAGGGAGATGTTCATCCTTCTTGAGGGAAAAGTTGACATTATCAGGTCCACATTGTACGGAGAAAAATTTGTATGCGCGTCCCTGGATGATTCAATGAAGCCGGTGTTCGGAGAGATGGCCATGATCGATGAGGACAAACGTTCCGCAACGGTGCATGCCGTTACTTCATGCAGGACATTGTCGATAGATGACCGCGCATTCAATGCATATGTGGAAGCACATCCGAAAGCGGGTGTGGAGCTTCTTCGTTATATCAGCGTGAACCTGGTGCGTAACATGCGCCTTGAAAATGAAAACCTGAATCTTGTATTTCAGGCTCTGATCGAGGAGATAGAATCAAATTAGTTTGGAGGACAGACTGATGTATCTGAAAATGGATGAGTTGCTCCTTTTGGAGAATATGGTATATCTTCCCGGAACAGGACCGTTCCCGAGAATACTCTCGGAACATGGTAAAACGGTTCGTGAGTGTCTTGATGGAATAGATATGAGCAAGATTGATGACGAATACAATTACGCATCATTTATGCTTGGAAATGACTGGAAGAATCTGATCATGGCTATCCGCAGGAATGATAAACTGATGAACATCCGTATCGAAGAGAGCAATATGGATCGTGCATACGGCGGCGGTGGCGGTGTGTCCGCAGTATTTCTTGAGGATGAGGAACATGAAGCGATAGTAGCCTTCCGCGGTACCGCAAGCAACGAGTGGGAGGATGATTTTTTGGGTGCTAACCAGATCGATTCTCTCCAGCAGATCAATGCCCTGGAATGGTATCGTGCGGTATATCAGAAGATGCATCTGGAGGATTGGAACGTTACGGTACTCGGTCATTCCAAGGGCGGAAATAAGGCCAAATACGTAGCGATCTTAAATGACACCCCGATGCGATGCGTAAGTTTTGACGGACAGGGCTTTTCGGACAAGTTCGTGGAGCATTACCGCGACAGGATACTTTTAAGGCAGGACGTGATCGAGAATCATAACGTTGACTTTGACTATGTCAATATCCTGATGAACGATATCGGAAAAAAGACATATTATATCGGATATGATTACGGAAGGTTCGGATTTGCGGAGGCACATTCGCCGGTAACTTTTTTTGATTTCGGAGAGAACGGGGAATATGCGATCCATGTCAATCCGAACGGACAGAGGCCGGAGATGCAGATCATGGATCAGTTCTTTAATTCGATGATCCGTTCCGCCGTAAATGATAAGGAAAAGAGTGAAACAAACAAGCTGGTCGGGATCCTTGTACAGAAGGCATTTGCGATCGGAAGTGAGCATACCGTTACTGATTATCTGGGGATATTGTGTGATATGGTCGCAGACCCGACATACTCCGACAACACGGCTTATCTGCTCGCTTACTGCATCATGTATTCAAAAGAAAAGCCGGAGTTTCTGGAGGCTGTCAGAGGTATAACCGAGAGCTTTGAACTGGGTGATATGTTAAAGATCATCGATATGGTTGATGATCTGTTAAGATCAAAGAAGATCAACCGTATCATAAACTTTTCGAATTTCCTGGTACAGCATGCAAGCAGTGTGCTTGTGGCACAGGTACAAACGATACTTAAGAAAAGGTATGATCTGGATCTGCCGCCCGACAAGGTGCGAGGAGTCCTTCAGATACTATCGATGACCAAGGAAATGATGAATACCCTGGAACTCAACATGGACGGTTCGGATCTGGCCGTAGAAGATCTCGCTGAAGAAACGGTGATAGATCCCGAGCTTGCGGAAGAGATCAATATCGTCGTTCTTGCGGGCGGTCTGTCAAATGAGAGAAATCTCTCTCTTCGTACCGGCTATACCGTATCGGAGATACTCAAAGGTCAGGGACATAACGTCATATTACTGGATTCATTTATGGGATACGGCGAAACGGAAGAAAATATAAAGGATGCATTTGTTGATCCCGATAAGTATTCGCTCGAGCTTTCGGATATTCCGGATGACATACCGGATCTCTGGGCGGTGAGAAAGCGCCGTACGGATCAGTCGCCGGCTTATTTCGGACCGAATGTCATACAGATATGCAGACAGGCTGACATGGTGTTCATAGCGCTTCACGGCTCAAACGGCGAGAACGGAAAGGTACAGTCCATGCTCGACCTTATCGGCATAAGCTATACAGGCTGCGATTATTTTTCTTCGGCTTTGTCTTCGAACAAGTCGGTCGCAAAGCAGCTCATGGCTGCAGCAGGGGTACCGGTTCCGCTTGGATATGTTGTATTCCGTGGCAAGAAGCTTGTTATGCCTGAGGCATGCGGACTTAATTATCCCGTTATCGTTAAGCCGAACAACGGCGGTATCGGAATAGGTATCTCGGTCGCAAACGATGTGAACGCATATCAGAAGGCAGTTCGTGAAGCATTTAAGTGGGAGAGCGATATCCTTGTGGAAGAATATGTGGCCGGACGTGAATTCGCCGTAGGCACACTGCACGGAAAGGCATTGCCTGTGCTTGAAGTTCTGCCTCTGGAAACAGTGGATGAAGAGTCCGGTATGACGCTCGAAGGAAAGCGCAAGCCCAAGTGTCCTGCGGATATACCGAATGAACTTGCAGAAAAGCTCAAGGAGGCTGCGGAGACCGTTACGGAGGTACTGGGTGTCATGGCTTATGCAAAGATGGATTTTATCGTGCGTGATGACGGCTCATTCGTATGTCTGGAGTGTGATTCACTGCCTCAGTTGTATTCGGATGCACATTTTGTGCTTGAAGCAAAGACAGCCGGCATGGAATTCGAAGATCTGTGCGGGGTGATACTTGGCACGACAGTCGTGAAAAACTGAATTCAATCGACATTATTAAGGGCAGGAACCTCGTGTTCCTGCTTTTTTTATGCTGTTTTTCCATTGATCTTTCATGAATCAGAGCGTTGGCAGAGACTTTTTTGCGGGACAAATCTAACAAAATTTTTACAGCTTTTTAGTGCAAATAACACAAAAAACACCCCCACCTTAAGCACAACCACAATATATGGTGGTACATGATGGAAACACAAACCATATATAGTAAATTCATGAAAGCCCCCATGAGTGCCCAAGTGGCACACACCGCGTAAAATAAGCCTTCTTTTCCTTGAAAATGGTACAAGTTTAGTATAAAATGGTGACAAGTGGTGAATAGTGGTGACTAAGTGGTAGTAAGTGGTGAATCAACATGTTCATGGGAGAATACAATCACACAATCGATCCAAAGGGCAGGATCATAATTCCTGCAAAGTTCAGAGAAGATCTCGGCGAACAGTTTGTTGTGACCAAGGGCCTTGACGGTTGTCTGTTTGTATATGACGAACAGGAATGGAGAACATTCGAGGATAAACTCAAAACATTGCCGCTTAACAGTAAGGACGCCAGAAACTTTGTCAGATTCTTCCTTGCCGGAGCTGCTTACGTGGAAGTCGACAAACAGGGAAGGATACTTTTACCAACGGTATTGAGAGAATTTGCGGAACTTGAGAAAGAGGCAGTACTTGTAGGTGTAGCAAGCCGTGTGGAGATCTGGAGCAGGGCAAGATGGAACGGCATGGAAGAATATGTGGATGCCGATGAGATAGCGGAGCATATGCAGAACCTCGGACTCATCATCTAGATGTGCGGGAAAAGCGAAAACGGGTGATGGATATGAAATTCAGACACAGATCGGTATTACTCGATGAATGCATAGAAGGCTTAAACATAAAGCCTGACGGGATATATGTGGACGGAACGCTCGGAGGAGCAGGACATTCATACGAGATAGCTTCAAGGCTGAGCACCAAAGGAAGGCTGATAGGCATAGACCAGGATGAAGATGCCATAAAAGCCGCGGAAGAGAAGTTAAAGGACTTTGAAAACGTAACGATAGTAAGAAGCAATTACGAAGACATAAAACGCATACTTGCAGATCTGAACATTGAAAAGGTTGACGGGATACTCCTTGATCTGGGAGTGAGTTCATACCAGCTCGACACCGTGGAAAGAGGTTTTTCCTACATGCATGACACGGAACTGGATATGAGGATGGATAATCGCCAGAGCCTGACAGCCAAAGACATAGTCAACGAATACAGCGAAAAGGAACTCTTCAGGATCATAAGAGATTACGGAGAAGAAAAATTCGCACAGAATATTGCAAAGCATATAGTGCAGGCCAGAGCGGCAGCGAAGATAAATACGACGTTTGAACTGAACGCGATCATCAAAGCCTCGATACCTGCAAAGATGAGACAGAACGGACATCCCTCAAAGAAGACATTTCAGGCGATCAGGATAGAGTGCAACAGAGAGCTGGAGGTTTTGAAAAACAGTTTGGATGACATGGTGGAAGCCTTAAACGAAGGCGGAAGGCTTGCGATCATAACATTTCACTCCCTGGAAGACAGGATAGTGAAATCGGCATTCAGAAACTACGAAAATCCATGCACATGTCCGCCGGAATTCCCGGTCTGTGTATGCGGCAAGAAGCCAAAAGGAAAAACGGTAACAAAAAAGCCGGTAATACCGGGTGAAGAAGAGATGAAGGAAAATTCGAGATCCAAAAGTGCAAAGCTGAGGATATTCGAGAAACATACAGGTTAAAACCGAAGGGATCAAAAGAGGAACAAGATGAGCACAGTTAACAACACAAAATACAGAAGGAATACAAACTACGGAAGGATGCAGCAGGTCGGAAAACAACAGTATGTTGGCGGAAGCGCAGCTCCGAAAAATATTGTTGAAGAGATGAACAAACCCTACAAACCCGTCAACGCGCGCGTAGCGAAGAACAGGGCAAAGACAAGAAGAATGTCATTCGGATATGTTCTTTTCCTTTCACTTGCCGTTGCCATAACAGGTATCATGCTCATCAGTTACCTTAAAGACCAGTCAGAACTCACAGTGAGCATCAAGAGGGTTGCATCGCTCGAAAAGCAGCTTAACACACTTAAACTAACAAACGACGAGGAGATAGAAAGGATCGAATCAAGCGTTAATCTGGAAGAGATCAAAAAAATTGCGGTAGAAGAACTTGGAATGACCTATGCAAAAGTTGGACAGGTTGTTACAATATCTGATGAGGGAAGTGACTATGTAAGACAGATGGGAGAACTTCCGGAGAACTAGGAGCAGTTTGTTTTGAAAAACGAAAAAAGAGTTAAAAAAGTCAGAAGAATACATGTTGAAAATGGCCTGAATAAGGATATGCAGGAGAAGCTGGTAATACTGTTTGTTATAGTGTTACTGGCTTTTGCTGGGTTAACGGTCAGATTATTTCTTATCACAAGGGACAACGGCGAGCAGTACAAGAAACAGGTACTCAGCCAGCAAAAATACGAATCCACGACCATACCCTTCAAGAGAGGGGAAATACTTGACTGCAAGGGCAACAAACTGGCAACGAGCGAGAAGGTCTACAACCTGATAATAGATGCGAAGGTAATGCTGGATAAGGAAGAGTCGCTAAATGAGACAATGACGGCTCTTCAGACGTGTTTTCCGTTTCTCAACATGAGCGAACTCAGGGCTTACGTTAACGACAATCCGTCGTCGCAATATTATGTAGTCAGCAAGCAGTTGACATACGATCAGGTAAGTCCTTTCATGGAGATGGACAATAACGACGAGGAATATCCCAACATAGCCGGAGTATGGTTTGAGGAAGAGTACAAGAGGGTATACCCCAATAACGAGCTTGCGTGTGACGTCATAGGCTTTACAGGCAAGGATAACGTCGGAAATTACGGACTTGAGCAATATTACAACGATGTGTTGAACGGCATCAACGGAAGAGAATACGGATATCTCAACAAAGAAGAAACGCTTGAGAGGACCACGATCCCAGCTACGGACGGATACAATATAGTGACCACACTCGATGCCAATATCCAGCAGATTATAGAAAAATATCTCTATCAGTTCAATGAGGAAAATAAGAACACAGCCAGAGAAGGTAACGGTGCAAATAACTTGGGATGCATCATCATGGATGTGGACAGCGGGGAGATACTCGGAATGGCCAGCTATCCCAACTTCAACCTCAATGATACAAGGGATATAAACAAGCTGATCGGTTCAAAGAAGGTCAATGAAAAGGGTATGATCGACTATGATGCGGTCGTCCTTACGGAAGCAAATATAAATGAAGAACTGTCGAACGATGATGAGGTGTACAGAAACCTCAATTATCTGTGGAGAAACTTCTGTATAAGCACGACATATGAGCCCGGTTCGACATACAAGCCGTTTACCGTAGCCTGCGGACTTGAATCCGGCAAGCTTACCGGACAGGAATATTACACATGTAACGGTTCGCTCCAGGTTGCAACACACGATATCAAGTGCCACAACTACAAGAAAGGCGGCTGTGGTACACTGAGTGTAAAACAGACCATAGAGAATTCATGTAACGTTTCCCTGATGCTCATGGGCAGACAGATCGGAGCGGATACATTTCTTGATTATCAGAATACATATAATTTCGGACTCAAGACCAATGTGGATCTTTACGGAGAGGCCAGAACGGATTCACTTGTATTCGGCCATGATACGATGGGTGAGACGGAACTTGCGACATCGACATTCGGACAGGGCTTCAATGTCACCATGATACAGATGATCACGGGTTACTGTTCACTCATAAACGGAGGTTATTATTATGAACCTCACGTTGTGAGCAAGATAACGGCTTCCGATGGTTCGGTTGTAAAGAACATCACACCGAGAGTCTTAAAGCAGACCATTTCAGCGAAGACATCCGCAGAGATAGTTGATTTCTGTATAGGTGTAGTTGAGGAAGGCACAGGTAAGAGTGCAAGGCCGGCAGGCTACATGATAGGTGGTAAGACGGGAACAGCCGAAACCGTACCCAGAGACAGGACAAACTATGTATTGTCATTTATGGGCTTTGCGCCTGCAGATAATCCGCAGATAGCGATCTACGTTGTGGTCGACAGACCCAATGCATGGTCACAGGACCAGGTCAGCTTCGCAACAAAGCTTACAAGAAGCATACTTACGGAAGTATTGCCGTATATGAACATATACATGACAGAGGAACTCACGGACAAGGAAGTGGAAGAGCTTGAGGCGCTCAATATTACGATCAAACGAGCCGATGTTGAAGAAGAACCTTCAGAGCCCGAAGATACCGAGGAGAAACCTGAGGTCGATGAAGAGGGTAATATCGATGCAAGAGGCGGAGACGTAACGAGTTCTACACCCTTAACCGAAGAGGAGATGCAGAGCGATGATGTAACGACAGCGCCGCTTACGGGAACGGTTCTCAACATGGAAACAGGCGAAGCAGTTAAGGAAAATGATGATGAAGTTATTTACTAGGGATCCAAATACAGAAAAACCGTATATAGATTACAGCCTGATATTTATCGTACTGTTTTTGCTGGGATTCGGACTGATCATGGTTTACTCCACAAGTTCGTACGAAGCCAGCATGTCGTCGATAGTAAATAACGACGCTGCATATTATCTCAAGAAGCAGGCTGTTGCAACGGCAGTCGGGATATTTATGATGATAATCATCTCATTTATACCATATAAGATATGGAGCAGGTTCGGAGTGATTGCATATGCAACCAGCGTTGTTCTGGTAATGCTGGTACTCACGCCGCTCGGATATGAAGCCAACGGTGCAAGAAGATGGCTGAGAGTCGGTATTTCCATTCAGCCGGCAGAGATCGCAAAGCTTGCGATGATCATTTTTCTTGCGGCACTCGTGTACAAGATGGGCAATAAGATAAACACACCGAAGGGATTCGGCATTGTGCTCGCATCGCCCTTATTGATCTGCATTCTCGTTTGGCGGATAACCGAAAATATGAGTTCCGCCATAATCATTTTCGGTATATGTCTTGTCATGCTTTTTATAGCGACTCCGGGTTATAAGAGGTTTGCGATAATCCTTGTGGCAGGAGTGGCGCTCGGGGCGCTCATGTTGTTTGCCATCACAAAGATGGCCGACTCTTCGACATTCGGTTTCAGAGGTCAGAGAGTACTTGCATGGATAGATCCGGAAGCATATGCTTCGGGAAAGGGATTCCAGACATTGCAGGCACTGTATGCAATAGGTTCCGGCGGGATCTTCGGAAAGGGACTCGGACAGAGCATACAGAAACAGGGCTTCCTGCCTGAAGCGCAAAATGATATGATCTTTTCGATCATATGTGAGGAACTGGGACTTTTCGGGGGGATATGCATTATTCTGCTCTTCGTTCTCTTGCTCTGGAGAATGATGATCATAGCCAATAATGCAAAGGATTTATTTGGCGCGATGATAGTCGTCGGAGTTATGGGACACATTGCGATCCAGGTTGTACTTAATGTTGCGGTAGTAACCAATACGATCCCCAATACGGGTATTTCATTACCGTTTATTAGCTATGGCGGCAGTTCCATCGTGTTCCTGCTCATTGAGATAGGGCTGGTGCTGAATGTTGCCAAAAGCATCAGGTTCTGATGATGAGTGAAAAAAAACACAAGAGAAAAAAGAAAAAGAAGCCTGAGACCGTTATAAGAAGGCCGCGGCTTGACATAAGAGGATTCATGGAACGACACAGACCCGGTAAGCATGCTGTTCACGTGACGATATTTGCAACTGCGTTTGTGCTGATCCTTGCATTTCTGTTCACATATTTCTGGGAAAAATACCGCGTAGATACCATTATAGTAGAAGGCAGCACACATTATTCCAATGATGAGATATGCGATATGGTCCTCGGTGACGGAGCGTTGTCGCACAATTCGATCTATCTTTCGATAAAATACCATGATAAAGAGATAAAGGACGTACCCTTCGTTGAGACGATGAGCGTAAGGATAATGTCGCCGGATTCCATCAGGATAACCGTATACGAAAAGGCAATGGCGGGTTTTGTTGAATATATGGGCAAGTACATATATTTTGACAAAGACGGAACAGTCATAGAATCATCAAATGTAAAGACTGTGGGCATACCTCAGATCATGGGCATGAAGTTTGACCACATAGTGCTCTACGAGAAACTTCCGGTCGACGATGAGAAGATATTCAAGCAGATACTTGATGTATCGCAGTTGCTCGACAAATACGAGATATCCGTTGATAAGATATATTTTGACCAGGACTATAATCTTACACTGTATTTCGGCGAAGCGAGAGTCAAGCTCGGCAGCTTTGATGAGATTGACGAGAAGATCATAAGACTTAAAAACATTTTGCCCGAACTTCAGGGCAAAAAAGGCGTTCTCAGGATGGAAAATTATACATCCGACGATGTCATTACCACGTTCGAGTATGACGAATGATAAATTTGGTAAAAATATATAAAAAATGTTGCGTTTCGCCTAAAATAATTATAAGATAGAGTGTGTGACGTTAATCGGAACAAGGAGGATGAAGCTTTGTTAGAGTTAAAAACCAACGATGCAGAGGCCGGAGCCAAGATACTTGTACTGGGTGTTGGCGGTGCTGGCAATAATGCTGTAAACAGAATGATAGAGGAAGCTATCGGAGGTGTTGATTTTATCGGAGTTAATACCGATAAGCAGGCTTTACAATTGTGTAAGGCACCGAAACTTCTGCAGATAGGAGAAAAACTCACCAAGGGACTCGGAGCAGGAGCCAAGCCTGAGGTAGGTGAACGTGCAGCTGAAGAAAGTTATGATGAACTGACATCAGCGATACAGGCATACAACATGGTATTTGTAACATGCGGTATGGGCGGCGGAACCGGAACAGGTGCTGCACCTATAGTTGCAAAGATCGCCAAGGATATGGGTATCCTCACGGTCGGCGTTGTTACAAAGCCTTTCAGATTTGAAGCAAAGACCCGTATGACCAACGCACTCGCAGGTCTTGAGAAGCTTAAAGAAAACGTAGATACACTTATCGTTATTCCCAACGATAAGATTTATGATATAGTTGACAGAAAGACTACGATGCCCGATGCACTTAAGAAGGCCGATCAGGTTCTTCAGCAGGCAGTACAGGGTATTACGGACCTTATCAATGTTCCCGCAGTTATCAACCTTGACTTTGCAGATATCCAGACAGTCATGAGAGATAAGGGAATAGCTCACATTGGTATCGGTGAGGGCAAAGGTGATGACAAGGCTATCGAAGCAGTTAAACAGGCTGTTGAGTCTCCGCTTCTTGAGACGACGATCAACGGTGCAACGGATGTCATCCTCAATGTTACGGGTGATATCTCAATGTTTGATGCAGATGATGCAGCTAATTACATCCAGTCACTTACAGGTGCGGACATCAACGTAATCTTCGGATGCATGTATGATGACAGCGAGCCTGATTCATGCAAGATCACCGTTATCGCAACAGGTATCGAGCAGAATATGAAGCAGGATATGTCTATATTCGGCGGACGTACGGTTCCCGGACGTGTTCCCGTTCAGCCCAGACAGGCAGCACCCAATCCTCAGGCAGGAATGAACGGTACGGCAAACTTTGCTCGTCCCACAGGAACAGCTGCAACACCCGGTCAGACACCGAGAACGAACTTTACGGCACAGCTTCAGCGTCCTGCAGACATCAGGAGCAAGGTTGAAGAGAATCAGCTTAAGATACCGGAGTTCCTTCAGAAAAAATAATAAGTATGTTTTCCGGCATGCATCGCATGCCGGTTTTTTTATGCCTCAAAATTCTTTCTGTACCGGTCAAGAAAAGCAAATTTGCAACTACTTGATCTCATCTGCGTTTAAAAAAGTTCATAGTAATATTCTGCTCTTTAAGATATTTCTCATGATTTGTCGCACGTTATCTTAATTATATGTTTTATATTTGTGTATTGGAAATCAGATTAAGATAAGTGATAGACTTTTCTTGGTTGTATCTTATTTTTTCATATTATTTCTCAATCCATTGTTCTAAAACTAAGATATTATAATTATTTCTATTCATTTTATCTTAATCTTCAATATAATCATGAACTAACCCTCTTACAGCTTCCATCATACTGATAGAGTAACATTTTCTGTCATTTTGTAACTGCTTCAGTGAAGCCTCAGTCATATTTTTATATTCAAAACATTATGTAAAACACATAGAATACCAGATAATGAATTATTTTCGATATTTTATACGAAATATTGTAGAAAAAAGTTGACATAAATATATTATTTATATATAATTATGTTAATTTGAGTGTTTCAAATACGGAGGTATGTTGATGAAGTGTCCATTTTGTAACCACGAGAACACCAGAGTTATAGATTCAAGACCGGCAGAGGATAACAATTCCATCAGAAGACGTCGTGTATGTGATGAATGCGGTAAGAGATTTACCACATACGAGAAGGTGGAAACGATCCCACTTATAATCATTAAGAAGGACAATAACAGAGAGGCCTATGACAGATCAAAGATCGAGGCAGGAGTTTTGAGAGCATGTCATAAGAGGCCGATCAGTGCTTCACAGATCAACCAGCTGGTTGATGAAGTTGAGAACGAGATCTTCAACATGGAAGAGAAGGAGATACCGAGTGTTGTTATCGGCGAACTCGTTATGAACAAGCTCAAGGATCTCGAGGCTGTTGCGTATGTAAGATTTGCATCCGTATACAGAGAATTTAAGGACATCAATACATTTATGGATGAGTTGAAGAAGGTTATGACAAACAGCAAATAATCGTTTCGGCGACATATAAAAGAGTTTTAATGTATAGGCATATAAGGAGGATGTTTTCGACGGGAGCCGTCGGGGATGTCCTTTTTATATTGCAAATGTAAGCGCCGCGGTCCGTGACACTCTTAAAGCCGGATGTTTGTAATTGACTATTTGTGGACGGATTGTTTACAATAAAAAGATGAAGGGGTATGCGAATGAAAACAAAGAAACCAATACAAATAAATATGAAAACTCTGAAGTCACAATAACGAATCTTTCCGAGAGTATGATCGAAGACCGGATCGTGGAATTTGATTATCTGAATGATCCACAAGAATCATTTGAGGATGGAGAAAAAGCGGTGAAAATCATACACCTCAGTGATTCATTGTTAAAATGGTAAAGTATATCAGGAGGATGTATGAAGAATAGGGTTAAAACAGTTATTACAATCATTGTACTGTTTTACGTGATTTGGGTATTTTCAGGTACAATGTTTGTAATGAAAAATATAAACATAGCCCTTAGTGGTAAAGAAACATATGATGACGTGATCATGAAACATTTTTATAATCCTCCCGGAGAATTTGAACATTATGGTGATGTGAGTTTTCGGTTTAGTCTATTAGGACTTAATAACGGCATTATATGGTTGCATAGAGAATATAAAAGCAAAGACGAAGATATACACGATATTTTTGAAAGCTTTAGTATTAGCGTTAAAAGGGATGGGTTAAGGTGGTATATGAGTAAATATAATGTCCAACCGTAACTAGCTTTTTTAACGAAATATCATTGAGACAGTATTCTAAAACAATACTCTTGGTGCTGTGATGTTATCATACATGATAAAATCTTTTCCTAACAGGCATCCGCTGGGTGCCTGTTTTTTATATACGGGGGATTGTACTTAAAAAAAACCTTGACAGTGGTGCGGCGAGAATCGATAATAAACTCGAAAGACGCGATATGCGTTTACAATTTCAAAGAAAAGGAGAAAGTAGATTATGAGAAAATTCGGTAAGAAGCTTCTCGTGATGTTGCTTGTATCCACACTAGCTATTGCACTGTGCGGTTGCGCAGGCGACAAGGTAGGCGATTCTTTGATCACAATTGGTATACCTCAGGATCTTGATGACAGTCTTGACCCCCATGTAGCTGAAGGGGCAGGAACGAGAGAGGTTTTATTCAATGTATTTGAAGGTCTGGTAAAACCAGACAGCAATGGTGATTTGATACCTGCCGTAGCAAGTGCTTACAACATCAACGAGGACGGAACGGTCTACACGTTCAAATTGAGAGAAGGAGTTAAGTTCCACAACGGAGCAACGGTTACAGTGCAGGATGTAAAAGCATCACTTGATAAATGTGCCGGTACCGGAAGTGGAGAGCCTCTGGTAGCGGCTTTTTCTGATGTTAAGGAGATAAATATCGTGGATGATTCCACGATCGAGGTGGTCCTCAATTCTTCCAACACGGATTTCCTGCCCAATATGACGGCAGCAATACTTCCGGCTGACCATCTCGATGCGTCAACGGAGCTCATCGGTACGGGCCCTTACAAGTATGTATCACGTTCACCTCAGGAGAACATAGTGCTTCAGGCATTTGACGATTACTGGGGAGAGAAGGCAAAGATCAAGGACGTTGTGTTCAAGATCATACCCAACGGTGATACCTATGTCATGAACCTTGAAGGCGGTTCCATAGATATGATGGCCAGACTGTCTACAACTCAGGCGGCACAGCTTTCGGACAATTTCGATATCTATGAAGGAACCATGAACCTTGTTCAGGGTCTTTATCTCAACAACAAGGTTGAGCCTTTCAATGATCCGAAGGTAAGACAGGCACTTAATTATGCGGTCGATGTACAGGAGATCATGGATTTTGTATCGGACGGTAAGGGAACCGAGACAGGTTCAAGCATGTTCCCCGCATTTGGCAAATATTACATGCCCGAGCTCAACGATACATATACAAAGGATGTGGAGAAGGCAAAGCAGCTTCTGAGCGAAGCCGGATATCCGAACGGATTTGAGTTCACGATCACCGTTCCGAGCAACTATCAGCAGCACATCGATACTGCACAGGTTCTCAAGGAGCAGTTTAAGGAGATAGGCGTTACTGCCAATATCAACCTTATCGAGTGGGACAGCTGGTTATCGGATGTATATATGGGACGTAACTTCGAATCGACCGTGATCGGTCTTGATGCATCTACATTGAGCGCAAGAGCTATGCTTGAGAGATTTACATCCGATTCGGGAAAGAATTTCACGAACTACAGCAATGCCGAATATGATAAGACATACGCTGCAGCAGTAGCAAGTACTGACGATGATATCCAGACACAGAACTACAAGAAATGTGAACAGATCCTTGCCGAGGATGCAGCAAATGTTTATATCCAGGATCTTCCCAACATGGTTGCAGTCAATAAGAAGTTCGGAGGATACGAGTTCTATCCTCTGTATGTAATGGATATTTCCAAGATGTATATAAAGTAACAAAATGCAGATAGAAAGGAGGCGATACGATGAAGTATGTTGCAAAGAAAGTGATCGGAGCGATCATTACGTTACTTGTCGTATCGCTTCTTGTATTTCTTGCATTTGCCATAATACCAGGTGATCCGGCGCTCTCAAGACTCGGTACCAATGCGACCGAATCCGCTCTTGCGGCAATGCGTGAGCGTATGGGGCTCAATAAGCCGATACCGGTAAGATACCTTTTGTGGCTTGCGGGAATATTTAAGGGCGATCTCGGAACGTCTTATGCATATGAAATGCCTGTAACGGCACTCATTGCCGATAAGATGCCGATCACGATCACACTAATGATCTATTCGCTCATACTCATGCTCATCATCTCGGTGCCCTTGGGAGTGTATGCTTCCTACAAGGAAAAGACCGCGATAGACAGGGCCATACAGATAATCAACCAGATCATAATGGCGTTGCCGCCGTTCTTTTCGGGAATACTTATAACACTTGTATTCGGCGTGGGGCTTAAATTCTTCGTGCCCGGCGGCTTTGTGAGCATCGGAGTCAATCCCGTAAGATTCTTTAAATTCATGTTTTTCCCCGCACTTGCGATAGCGCTTCCTAAGAGTGCCATGATACTCAATCTTCTGTATACGTCACTCAACGGTGAAAAGAAAAAGGATTATGTCAGGACAGCATACAGCCGTGGCAATACTTCGAATGCGGTATTTTTCGGACATATGTTAAAGAATGCATCCATGCCTGCCATAACATTCATAGGGATGGCACTTGCGGATATAGTTGCGGGATCGATAATAATCGAGCAGGTATTCGGAATCCCCGGACTCGGACGAATATTGCTCACTTCGATACAGAACAGGGATTATCCCGTTGTTCTCGCGGTCATCATGCTGATCGCATTAATGGTGGTAGTAACAAATCTGGCGGTCGATGTTATTTATAAGATCGTCGATCCCAGGATAGAATAGCTTATGAACAGAAAAAAACGCAGCTTCAATTTCATATTGGGAACCGTGCTGCTCGCACTCACACTGATACCGGCACTCATCGGTCTCGTGTGGACGCCTTATGATCCGGAAAGCATGGATGTGGCAAATAAACTGGCACACGTCAGCATAAGGCACATCTACGGCTGTGATAATTTCGGAAGGGATGTGTTCAGCCGTATCATGTCCGGAAGCGGTATCACTCTGCTCATAGCAATAGGAACGGTGGCATGCGGAAGCATCATAGGAACGATCATAGGCGCATTTACCGGCTATTTCGGAGGAATGGTCGATACCGCGATCATGAGGATCAATGATGTGGCTCTTGCATTTCCGAGCATATTGCTCGCACTTGTCATAATCTCGCTTATGGGTTCGGGCAAATATCAGGTAATGTTTGCTCTGGGCATCGCATTTATACCGAGTTATGCGAGGATCGTCCGCGGTGAATACAAGAGGATCAAGAATCTCGATTATGTTAAAAGCGCGAAGCTCGCCGGAGCAGGTGACCTTCGTATAATGTTTGTGCACATCTTGCCCAATACAAAGGCAGTGCTCCTAAGTTCGGTCATGATAGGCTTCAACAATGCCATACTGGCCGAAGCAGGCTTAAGTTTCCTGGGCATAGGAGTCCAGCCGCCGGATGCTTCACTCGGAAGAATGCTGAGCGAAGCACAGGCTTATCTGTTCACAAATCCCGGATATGCCATGTTCCCCGGTATAACCATAGTTATGATAATCCTCGGATTCTCACTCCTCAGCAAGGAGATCGGATAGGTAGAGTATGGAAAAACTGTTACATGTTGAAGATCTGAATATCGAGTTTCATGACCATCTGATTCCTGAGACGGTCGTCTATGACTTTGACCTCGACATGGAGCCCGGAGAAATAGTAGGTCTCGTGGGAGAATCGGGTTCCGGTAAATCCATGTCCGCGCTCGCGATCGCAGGCTTACTCAGCAGACATGACATGAAGAAGAGGGGAACCATAACATTTAACGGTCGTGATATATTAAACTGCCCGAGAAACCAGCTCCGTGATCTTCAGGGAGATGAGATCTGTATCATTTTCCAGGAACCGCTCACGAGTCTCGATCCGGTCAAAAAAATAGGCTGGCAGGTCGAAGAGGCGCTCAGGATACATACAAAGCTCACACCTGCGGAACGTAAGGCCAAGGCCTTGAAAGCACTTGAGGACGTCGAGTTGAATGATGTCGAGAGAGTCTATGATTCTTATCCGCATGAGCTTTCGGGCGGAATGAGACAGCGCGTAATGATAGCGGCTGCGACGATAGGCAATCCTATGCTACTCATAGCGGACGAACCGACCACGGCATTGGACGTAACTGTACAGGGGCAGATAGTCAAGCTTCTCAAAAAGATAAACAAAGAGAAAAATACGGCGATCCTTTTCATAAGCCACGATCTGAGCCTTGTGAGCCGACTGTGCGACAGAGTGATGGTCATGAAGAGCGGGTATGTGGTGGAATCGGGATCCATAAAGGATATATTTGAAAATCCCAAAGAGGAATACACGAAGAAACTCATCGCTTCGATACCGTCTTATGATCCGGAGGCGGGAAAGGAAGCCGAAGATGACGTTATCCTTGATGTAAAGGATGTATGTGTATCATTTGATAAAAAGATAAACGGCAAAAATACCAATGTTAAGGTGCTCAAAAATGTATCGCTTAAGATTAACAAAGGCGAGGTCATAGGCCTTGTAGGCGAATCGGGTTGCGGAAAATCCACGCTTGCAAAGGCTATAGTAGGTCTACAGCCAATAGACAGCGGAAGTATCGAGCAGCATGAAAAATATCCGCAGATGGTATTTCAGGATCCGTACGGCTCACTCAATCCTTCAAAGAAGATCGGGTTCATACTTGAAGAGCCGCTCAAGAACCTTACGGACGTGACCGAAGAAGAACGTCATAAAAAAGCAAAAGAAATGATCTGCCTGGTCGGACTCAGTGAGGAATATCTGGAGAGATACCCGGCGGAATTATCGGGCGGACAGCGACAGAGGGTGTGCATAGCTCAGGCATTGATGCTCGGACCGAAACTGCTCATCGCGGATGAACCGGTATCGGCACTGGATGTTACGATCCAGGCGGAAGTTCTTAAGCTGATGCAGAAGCTTCATGAAGAACTGGGGCTCAGTATCCTTTTTATAAGCCATGATCTGCGTGTTGTCGGAAAGATGTGCGACAGGGTCCTTGTAATGAAGGACGGAGTCATAGTGGAGCAGGGTATCAAGAGTGATATTTACGACGATCCGAAGCACGAATACACGGTTTCGCTTCTGGAAAGCGCAGGCTTGCTTAAGAAAAATTAAGGGATGCCGTTAAAAATATTAAACAATTTAATAAAATAATAACTTGCATTTACTTTTGCTTAGTATAATAATTAAGGCATCGGTGTTAAGAAATCTGTCCTGAATGCCGATAATATGTATGAGAATATCATACGGAAAGGTGGTGCGGGTCATGGCAATGAATATCAACAATGATTATCAGAGATTATCCTCATATCGTATAAGTGATATACCTGCATTGTATCTTGACGATACTGCAAAGGCCAAAAACGCGGAAGCAAAAAAGCCCGAAGAGAAACAGCAGGCCGCCGTTGTCATAGAGCCCGTTGCGGACAACCGTCCCAAAACCCTCGATCCCAATAGTGTATCACTTTCGTTCAACAAGAGGGATGATTTCTCATATCTCGGAAGAGAAAAGGATATCTCGCTTCTCGATATGAAGCAGGCCATAGCGGATATGAAGGCAGACACGATCCTTCACGATTATCAGTATTTTGTAGGTTCAAGCCGCAATGTATTCGATTCTGAGGACGGAAGCGTTATAGCCAAATTCTGATTGGATAACAAAACTAAATATGTTACAATACATGAGGTGCTTACGGCACCTCATTTTTATGGAGAATCCCGCGTATGGTTTTTGAGAGATTTTATCCAACAGCATATTATGCGTCAGCCTATGACATAGATTATGAGAAGCTCTATGAAGAGGGCTACAGGGGCATCATCTATGACATAGACAATACGCTCGTGCCTCACGGATATCCGGCGGATGAGCGTGCGTTAAAGCTGATGGACAGGCTTAAAAGCATCGGGTATAAGATCACCTTTTTATCCAACAATGATGCTGCAAGAGTAGAGATGTTCAATGAGAATATCGGTGCGGGATATATCTGCAAGGCTTCAAAGCCCCATGCCAAAGGCTACCTTAAGGCTGCAGAGGATATGGGCTGCAAAGCCGAGAATGCGTTTTTTGTGGGCGATCAGTTGTTTACCGACATATGGGGGGCCAATAATGCCGGAATGCGTTCGTTTCTCGTTCTGCCGATCGATAAGTCGACGGACGAGATACAGATCGTTCTTAAAAGAATGATCGAGCGCATCATATTAAGAAAATATTTAAAAAATCATAACATTATATCAAAAACACAGATATAAGATATGATCAAAGGATAAGTAAGCAACAGGGGAGAGTAGTATGCTTGTGATCTATAAATACGCCGCATTGGCGTGTCTTGTCATATTTTACGTGACCGTATCGGTCGCATTTTTCAAAAAAAGAAAAGATAGGATCGAAAGACCGAAAAAGATAGTTAATACTAAGAACATCCTGGGGAGTGCTGTCGATGTGACGGCGTTTTGTTTTTCGGTACTCATTCCGATACTGGAATTCATCACGATATGGCGTGAACCAATCTGGAAGATTATGGCACTTGTTATAGGGCTGTATCTTTGCCTGACAGCGGATGCGCTTAACATCGGAGCACTTGTTTTCGCACCAAGGAAAAACGGAGTGTATCTCTACAGTCGAAACCCCGGAGTACTTGCGACATTTTTCCTCTATGCCGGAGTCTGCCTGATGTATCCGGATATGCTGCTTTTTATGGTTACGATCGCCGGGATCGTCGCGCTTCATATTAAGACCGTGATGCATGAAAGAGATAAAGAAGATAAGGGCAATCTGGAATACGAGGAATACAGAAAAAAGGTTCACAGATATTTCGGAAGAGGAAGACTGTGTTATGATTCGGTGATCCTTTACATTTACTTTGTATTGTTTGCGTGGGGAGTATTGTATACATTTACCTGTATCGCATATGCAGGATTTGTGTCATTTCTCTGGCTCTGGCCGTTGCTCAGCATCTGGTCGGCGTTCAGGATAAAGATACAAAGAGACAGGCTCGAAGGCCGCAACTCGATAAAGATCCCAAAGGCGGTGAGGATAGGCTACAGGATCCTCGTTGTGGTAATGCTTGCGGTATTTGCATACGGAGAGACATTGATAATCTCCGGAATGAACGAACCGGTGCAGAAAGATCTTGATTATGTGATAGTACTCGGAGCGGGAGTTAACGGGACCATACCGATGAGACCTCTGCAGATGAGGATAGATCGTGCATCTGAATATATGAAGGATAATCCTGACACGATACTCATAGCGAGCGGAGGAATGGGCTTCGGAGAAAAGATAAGCGAAGCACAGTGCATAAAGGACAACCTGATAAAAATGGGTATAGATGAGGAGAGGATACTTCTCGAAGACAGATCGACATCCACTATTGAAAATATGAGGTATTCCAAGGCTTTGATAGAAGGAGAGGAGCCTTCGGTAGGTATCATAAGCAACAGCTTCCACCTCTACAGGGCAAAAAAAACAGCGGAAATGGAAGGGATAAACAACTGCTACGGCATACCCGGGATCACTCTTTATCCCATGGGGATACATTATGTGGTAAGGGAATTCTTCGGATGTGTAAGAATGTTTTTCAGATAGAAAATAAAAGGAAAATGTGAAAATCCTGCAAAAAACTGTTGCGTTAAATTATCTGATAGTATAAACTGTTAGGAGATTAAACGTAGATTTTTTAGGAGGAATTAGTATGATTTCTGCAGGTGACTTCAGAAATGGTGTTACGATTGAATTAGAAGGCAATGTTTACCAGATTATCGAATTTCAGCATGTAAAACCGGGCAAGGGTGCAGCTTTTGTAAGAACAAAGCTCAAGAATATCATTTCAGGCGGTGTGGTTGAGAAGACCTTCAGACCGACAGAAAAATGTCCCACAGCTCATATTGACAGAAAAGATATGCAGTATTTATACGCAGACGGCGAGCTCTTTACTTTCATGGATATGGAAAGTTATGAGCAGATCTCCGTTAATAAGGATGAAGTAGGTGACGCTCTCAAGTTCGTTAAGGAGAATGAGATGTGCAAGGTTTGCTCATACAAGGGCAATGTATTTGCTATCGAGCCTCCGCTTTTCGTAGAACTTGCGATCACGGATACAGAGCCCGGATTTAAGGGTGATACCGCAACAGGAGCAACAAAGCCCGCTACGGTTGAGACAGGTGCACAGGTTGCAGTTCCGCTGTTCGTCGAGCAGGGTGATGTGATCAAGATCGACACACGTACAGGTGAGTACTTAAGCCGTGTATAATTACTGAGCAAGATCATAAGATTGAGTTATAAGACAACAAACGAAAGTTTGTTGTCTTTTTTTGTCATCATGCATCAGTCAGGAGGAAACAATGGAAAGAATACAGAGCAAAGAAGGATTTGAGATATTTACGGAAAAGATAAGGGCTGCAATGGAGCAGCATTACGGAGAATCATTCACTGTGGAGATAAAGGACGTAATGAAGAACAATGGCGTCATCATAACAGGGCTGGCGGTGAAGGATAACAGCAGATCGGCGTGTCCGACGGTTTATCTGGAGTCGTTTTATGAACAGTATGAAGACGGCAGGAGCATGTCATCGATAGTTGAGGAGCTGGTCGAAGTGTTTGAAAAGAATGACATACTCGAGCCGGAAGAACTGGCTTTCTTCACCGATTACGAACAGGTGAAGCCGAAGCTGAGCATCAAACTTATAAACAGGGCCTACAACAGCAAGCTGCTGGAGGATGTACCTTACCGTGATTTTCTGGATATGGCCATAGTCTGCCTTGTGGAGATAGACGTAAAGGATAAGGTCACGGGAAGCATACTTGTTAGGAACAATCACATATGCATGTGGGGAGTGAAAGCTGACAGGATCCTGGATGATGCGATCGCACAGTTCAGATTGAACAAAAATATAACGATAACGGATATAGCTGACGTTGTGGACGAGATCCACCGCAGTATGTTTACCGGTGGAGATATACCCGACGAATACTATTCAAGGGACATGATGTACGTAGTTTCGACCGGGCAGCAGACATTTGGAGCAGCGGTACTGGCGCTTCCCGAAACAGTCGGGATAATAGCGGCAAAAGTAAAGACGGATTATTATGTGATACCCAGTTCGATCCATGAGCTGATAGTACTTCCGTGCCGCTACGGAGACGACAGGGAGGCTTTGGATGAGATGATAAAATCGGTCAACGCATCCATGTTGAAAAAGGAGGAAATACTGTCCGATCATGCATACAGATATATCGTCAGGAAGGAGGCCATTTGTTGGTAAACTAGACATATCATACTAAATGTGGTATCATGTCAGATGGTGTTTTGTTTTAATGGGCGCTCGTAGTCTAATGGATAGAACGAAGGCCTCCGACGCCTTTAATGCAGGTTCGATTCCTGTCGAGCGCAGTATCAAAGGCATAAAAGAGAGAGAGTACATATTTTGGAGAATAAGAAAGAAAACAAGGTTTTCAATTGGTTTAAGGATGTCTGGGAACTGATCAAAAACAACAAAAAGACTTCTATCATCACAGCGGCATTTATCGTAGCCGTTGCAGTGATAATCATTCTTGTGGTTCATTTCAGTAATCCCAAACAGCCCGATCCCTCAGAAGTTGTGACTGAACCCATAAGTGACGAATATGTTATCAGTGATGAGCCGCTCGAAGTGGATGCATATCCTGAGATCAATGAACTTATGAGGAAGTATTACGATGCGTCCGCTGCAGGTGACGTGGCCACCATAGAAAGCATTAAGACGGCTGTTAACGATAAGGAAAAGATCGTTATAACAAAGAAGTCAGAGTATGTTGAAAGCTACCCCGTGGTAACATGCTATACCAAGAAAGGCCCCATAGAGGATACGTTCATGGTATTTGCATATTATGAGGTAAAACTCAAGGATTATGATAATACCGCACCGGGACTCAATGCATGGTATGTATGCAAGAGAGAAGACGGTACATATTATATCAATGATGACGAACAGGATGAGAAGCTGAAGAATTATTGCAAGATCATCAGCGTACAAGACGATGTTGTAGATCTGAACAACACTGTCAATGTTAAGTTCAATGAGGTCGTAAACAGCGATACGGAATTGGCTGCATTTCTTGAATTGCTGCCTGAGCTGCTGACGGCGTCAGTAGGAGAAGAGCTTGCAAAGGCAAATGATCCCGAGGCTGATACCAATGAAACGGTTGATACCCCATCTACCGAAAGCGGCAGTGAAACAGTCGAGGACACACCACAGCTTGAAGGCAAAGAGGTAAAGACAACGGATGTTGTTAATATCAGAAGCTCCGATTCGGAGACTGCCGACAAGGTCGGAAAGGCCCAGAAGGGTGATAAGTTCACCGTTCTTGAGCAGAAGGTCAATGGCTGGTCAAAGATTGAATTCGAAGGCAAAGAATGCTATATCAAGAGCGAATATCTCGTGGCTTTGGATGCCGATAACGGTACGGAAAATACAAATACTCAGACGGATGAGCCTACCAACGAAGAGGCGGCTGCAAATTCACCGTCAAGCGGTACTGCAAAGGCAACCGATACCGTCAACATAAGAAAGACGGATTCTACGGAGGCCGAGAAGGTTACCGTTGCTTATAAAGGTGAAGAGATGACCGTTCTGGAGAAGCAGTCTAACGGCTGGACAAAGGTTAAGTTCAACGGCAAGACCGGCTATGTAAAGAGTGAATATCTCGAATAGAGAATACATAAGTAATACACGGAGGAAAGAAAAAATGTCTTACATTGATGAAGTCTATCAGTCAGTGGTAGAGAAAAACCCCGCTCAGCCCGAATTTCATCAGGCTGTAAAGGAGGTTTTGGAGTCACTCAGAGTTGTTATCGAAGCTAACGAGGAGAAGTATCGTAAGGATGCGTTACTTGAAAGACTTGTTAATCCGGAGCGCCAGATCATGTTCAGGGTTCCATGGGTTGACGATAAAGGTCAGGTTCAGGTAAACACAGGCTACAGAGTACAGTTCAACTCAGCCATAGGACCTTACAAGGGAGGACTTCGTCTTCATCCATCGGTAAATATAGGTATCATCAAATTCCTTGGATTTGAACAGATTTTCAAGAACTCACTTACAGGCCTTCCGATCGGCGGCGGCAAGGGTGGTTCGGATTTCGATCCCAAGGGTAAGTCGGACAGAGAAGTAATGGCTTTCTGCCAGAGCTTTATCACAGAACTTTACAAATATATCGGAGCAGACACAGACGTTCCCGCAGGTGATATAGGAACAGGTGCACGTGAGATCGGTTATATGTACGGCCAGTACAAGAGACTCACAGGCCTTTATGAAGGTGTTCTTACAGGTAAGGGGCTTTCATACGGCGGTTCTCTCGCACGTACACAGGCAACAGGCTACGGCCTTCTTTATCTCACAAGCGAGATGCTTAAGACCAACGGCATAGACATCAAGGGCAAGACCTGTGCGGTATCAGGTTCGGGTAATGTTGCGATATATGCAATCGAAAAAGCACAGCAGTTAGGCGCTAAGCCCGTAACATGCTCAGACTCAACAGGCTGGGTATACGATCCCGAAGGAATAGATGTTGCACTTCTTAAGGAAGTAAAGGAAGTAAAGAGAGCAAGACTTACGGAATATGCTGCAGCAAGACCGTCAGCACAGTATCATGACAAG
>JAILQX010000015.1 GCA_024698705.1 Lachnospiraceae bacterium | reverse complement strand
TCAGGCACATAATACATATCAGAAACTCCTTCATCAAAAGTCATCTGCCGGTCTTGCCGATATAATCCGACAGCATTTTTGTCTTATCTGCGATATCTTTTATACGTTCAAGGCACTGTTTTTTTGATAGTCCCGCATCTTCTCCGACCTTCAACAGGTCTTCCTCGGATATGTCTTTCCCCTTCCCGTTAACAGACGTTGTATGCTCTCCCCAGTATGTGTCGCTGTATGTCAAGTCATATGCGGGAGCAAGTCGCCATCCATTGTCTTCGGTATATAAAAAGGCAAAATTCTTGGTGTGATCATCCCTGTTATGTGTCGCGACATTAAAGCACATCACCTTGAACATCTGGTCTATATCATTTTTATTTCCTTTTGTCAGTACATTTATCAGTCTCATGTATGTTTCATAATCACATGACGGAGCCTGAAAATCAGCTTCCAGCAGGCCTGCGAACGAAGCACAGAATATCTTCTCTTTGTTTTTTCTGTCGAATCGTTCCGTCTTAAAATACCCTTCACAGACCGATGAGGGTATCAATTCGGTTTCGGTCATTGTTATCCCGCAGCTTTTGGCGCATAGAGAATAGTCGTATTCACGTTTCCCGCTTATACTCGGATCTTCTTTTGCCGGAAATTTTACTATCCATTCCCTGTCGTTATCTGATAACAGGATCTTCGGCCGTGTTCCTCCGCTTGAACCTCCCAGTTTGTATAATACATCCAGTTGATCCGATGGTTTTGAGGACAGGAGATTTGCACATTCCCTTGCTATGTCGTCAAAATTCAATCCTGATGTCTTTAGATCAAAATCCGCACTTTTTGACGGATGATACTCCAGCGCCCCCATACCGGAAGAGCCGATATATGCAAGACGGTCCAGGGTCGTGATCTCATCTTTGTTTATTCCCAGGGATTTTAAATGCCTGTCCAATAGAAGCTGTCCCCAGCTGTCGGGAATAGTGTCCGCGAATACGCCAAACAACCCTCCGAATCTGTCCAATGACTTTTTTTCCGGAATATGGACATCGTTATTTAAAGGCAGTGACAAAGGACTTATGGAAAATCCGTTTTTCTGCCATTCCGCATCGTATTGGAACGCGATCAGATGTTCCGGCGTTTCCGCAAGTCTTCCGACCATCTTATTGTGGTAATATACTTCAAGTACTCTGTTTTCTGTCATTTATGACCTCTTCTATGCTCGTGTATACGGGCTGGGTAAATAATCCGTTGAGCTCATTTATCACACCGAGCTCCATTGCAAGTTTTATAAACGATTCCAGTGAGATCTTGCCTGTATCTTCGAACTTGCGCAGCGTGGCATAGCTGACATTGCTTCTGGCCGCCAACTGCTTCTGGGTTATTTTCTTGCGTTTTCTGATATTCTTTAATCGTTCCGACAGGCGTTTCGATACATCTGACGGGGTGTCCCATACATACTCCATAAACATGACTCCTTTGCTATTATAGTAGCGATTTATATAATATATGTCAAGATATTGCTATTATAGTAGCACAAAGGTGTATGAGCCTGTCACTTAAAATATTCGATGATCGTGAAAAACCGGTCTGATGTGGACTTTGCCATCTAAGAAGCGTTCTGTAATAAGATTTCTCTTTATAAATATGGCCACCCGAAGGTGGCCGTATATAAACCGGCAGGAATAAGCCCGCCGGGAAGGGCGGAAAGTTGCCGCCACGGCAATATGATAACATATTCTTTGACAAAGAGTATATGCTTTGGGAAAATAAACCTTATAAGGCGGTGCAGGATATGAGCATGTACGACAGGGACTGGTACAGGGAAGCATATAAGGAACAGGAAAAGAAGAACAGATCCGGCAGAAGCAGTAGTGGAAGCGGTCAGGCGGGAGCTAAGCCGTTCCTATTTATCCTGCTCTTTGCCGTTATCATGGCCGTGATCATGTCAGTTGCAAAGCTGTATGTGGATTTTCCGACGACGATCGGTCTTATAGGCGTAAACATCATCATATTTATCCTGATCCAGACAAAGAAGTGGAATGCATCCATGCTCGCAACGTCTTATCAGATGACCATAAAGGATCATCAGCTTTACAGGCTCATATCAGCAGCGTTTACTCAGGAAGAGCCGCTCCACCTTATCATGAACATGGGATCTTTATATAACCTCGGCGTTGTTTTAGAGCCGTATCTTGGCATGAAACGCCTTCTGATTCATTATGGTCTTATCATGATATTTGGAGGCATCTTTTCGGCTCTCGTCCATAAGGTAAAGTCACCGTTTACGAGATCAATCGGGGCATC
>JAILQX010000012.1 GCA_024698705.1 Lachnospiraceae bacterium | reverse complement strand
TCCTAAGTACCGTCCTGTTGAAGGCGACATCCTTGACTACGATGATGTAATGGCTAAGTACGAGGATATGATGGAGTGGCTTGCAGACGTATATGTTAACACTCTTAACATCATCCACTACATGCATGACAAGTACTGCTATGAGAGAGCACAGATGGCTCTTCATGACAGAGACGTACTTCGTTACTTTGCAACAGGTATGGCAGGTCTTTCAGTTGTTACTGATTCACTTTCAGCTATCAAGTATGCACAGGTTAAGGTTATCAGAGATGAAGACGGTGTTATCACAGACTTCGAGACAACAGGAGACTTCCCTAAATACGGTAATGATGATGACAGAGCTGATGAGATCGCTAAGAACCTCGTTAAGAAGTTCATGACGATGATCAGAAGACATCATACATACAGAGATGGTTTCCCGACAATGTCGGTTCTTACTATCACAAGTAACGTTACATATGGTAAAGCAACAGGTAACACACCTGACGGACGTAAGAAAGGCCAGCCTTTCGCTCCCGGTGCTAACCCGATGCACGGACGTGATACTCACGGTGCTGTAGCTTCATTGTCTTCAGTATCTAAGCTTCCGTTTAACCATTCACAGGATGGTATCTCAAATACATTTACGATCATCCCGGGTGCTCTTGGAAAAGAAGACCAGGTATTCGCAGGTGATATTGAGGTAGATCTTAACAAATAATAATCACTTAACACAACGCATGTGTTAAAAAGAAAGGAGCGTGTATATGGATCAGAAGAGTATGATCGATGATCTTGTAGCACAGTTGGATGCCGGAATGGCCGGTGGTGTCGGACATGTCAATGTTGATGTGGATGAGAATCAGGCAGAGTCGGCAAAGGAAGTACAGACCATGGGATGTACCGACTGTTCGAGAACTCCCCTGGCATGTAGCGTTCCAACCCTTCATCAGGGATTAGAAGATTACGAATAAAAAATTGATTAAGGAGGACAAAATTATGGCAGCAAGCGCAGCACAGGTTAACAACTTGGTATCATTATTAGATGGTTATGCAACCAAAGGTGGTCATCACCTTAACGTTAATGTATTGAACAGAGAAACACTTATCGACGCACAGGCTCATCCTGAGAATTATCCTCAGCTGACGATCCGTGTATCAGGATATGCTGTTAACTTCATCAAGTTAACACCTGAACAGCAGGCAGACGTTATCTCTCGTACATTCCATCAGGCAATCTGATCTAACAGGTAGTATAGAGTAACAAAAGCTTAATCAGGACCGGTGTTAAAGCCGGTCCTTTTTAAAACGATCCGGAAATGGAGACAGGTATGGCCATAAAAGGTAAAATTCATTCGTTGGAAAGCTTCGGAACGGTAGACGGGCCGGGCGTAAGATATGTGGTATTTTTGCAGGGTTGTCCCATGAGATGCAAATATTGTCATAATCCCGACACCTGGACTATAGGTGCGGGCATGGAGATGACAGCCGAATACATCATGGAACAGTATCATCGCAATGAGAGTTTTTATGTCGGCGGCGGACTTACCGTTACCGGCGGAGAACCGCTTTTGCAGATAGATTTTCTGCTTGAGTTGTTCACAATCTGTAAGAAGGACAATGTACATACGGTCATAGATACATCCGGGATCACATTCAATCCCGATAACCATGAGTACAATGCCAAGCTTGATAAGCTCCTTGAGATGACAGATCTTGTCATGCTTGATATAAAGCATATAGACAATGAAAAACATCTTGAACTCACCAAACAGCCCAATACCGGGATCCTTGCATTTGCTCATTATCTTGATGAGAAGGGTGTTCCGGTGTGGATAAGACATGTTGTTGTTCCGGGAATCACGGATGACGACGTATATCTTAAGAAGCTGGGATATTTTATAGGCGGGCTGAGCAATCTTAAGGCTCTTGACGTATTGCCGTATCACAATATGGCGATCCCCAAATACGAAAAACTCGGAATAGATTATGTACTCAAGGATGTTCCTCCGATGGATAAGAATGTAGCGATCCAAAAGAAGCAGGTTATCCTTGAAGGCATAAAAGAACGACGTGCCGATGACGGCGTGGAGGAGTAGTAAAATATTCACCCCGGTAAAAGATATTTTATCGGTAAAATAGTAAAACAAAGGCTGTTTTGTGGAATACCCTCAAAACAGCCTTTATTTTACTTGTATTAAACTAACGAAAATAAAGCAGCGGTTTTATGAAAAATAATAGAAAAATCGATCAAATATAATTATTTATTGCCCGTTATAATTATTTCACTTATAATCACCTCAAGGATGCAGCAGATACTCCGCAAGAGAGAGGAGGGCTGCAGAGCATCGATTCACATTGAATCACATATATACCACACAATGGTAGTCAGACTTAAAATCGCGTATTTAAGTCGAAAAACAAATAATTACATTTTATTTTTGTCTTATTAACTCACGGAAAACATATTTTTGATCAGTCAGTATCCGATTTCTGTTTTGTTATGGGCAAAATCTTACTTAATTCCAATACATTACACGTTTAATACCCCAAAGGGGAAATTGTTTATTTGCTACCTTGCTGTCTGTTGTATCCGTTTGTTTGACTGTTGTCATGAGATTTTGATCACGGTCTGTTAAAGGAATATATATCACGTTATCTTTACTTTTGGATGTGACTGTGATCACCAAAACAAGGAGGGAAGAATGTTTAGTGAGAAGGTTCAGAGGCTGAAAACGATGCTGGATGTTGCAGCCGAGCAGGGAGTACTTATATTTCAGGGTGGCGAGCCGGCCACACCGGACGATATTGTGCGTATGCAGTGTGTATATGAGGATTATAATTACGTGCCGGAATTCATTGTCAAGGACGCTGCAGGGGAGATCAAGGAGATCTGGTATTCCGAGAGAATAGGACGAAAGAGGCACTGAACAATAGCCTCCTATCTGAAGAAACAAAAAGGAATGATCCTATTATTGACGATTGAACAAAAAAGGTGACGATAGTTGAAAAAACTGATATAATAGGGCAATGGTCAGAAAGAAATAAATGTCCCTGTACAGATCCATCAGGGACGCGGGGAGGATTGAAATGAAGAGATTCATACCGACAATAATCGCTATTGTCCTTATTATATTGGTTGGAGGAGTGTTCGGAGTCACGAAGTACATAGAGAAGTACTCATATTCAAACGAAAGACAGAATATGCAGGAATACTACGGATTGCAGGCACCTGATGAGGTCGCTGTCGTACTCGGAGATCAGAAGATAGAAACAAAGGCTAAACTTATAGAGGGGTATGTTTACCTGGATTTCGAGTCTGTCAAAGAACTGCTCAATGACCGTTTTTATGTGGATTCCAATGAAAACTGGTTTATCTATACAACACCTACGGAGATAATCAAATCACAGATAGGATCAAAATCCTACAGCATAGGAGGATATGAAGAGCCTACGGATTACGCTGTCTGTGTTTCTGCGGGTGATACCATGTATATCGCCCTTGATTACGTTAAGAAGTATACGAATTTTACTTATGAACTCTTTAATGATCCGGCACGTATCCAGCTGGATACGTCGTGGGGTGAAAGAACCGTGGCTACGATCAAAAAAGACACGGCGGTAAGACTCAAGGGAGGAGTAAAGAGCCCCATATTGAGAGAGATTGCAAAGGATGAGAAGGTAGTCATCCTTGAAGAGATGGAAACCTGGACGAAGGTGAAGACGAGCGATTCCATGATGGGATATGTTGAAAACAAGTTTCTTGACGGTAAGACTACGGAAATGATGCAGCCCGTATCTGATTATGTTGAACCCGAGTATACGTCCATCCACAGGGATCATAAGATAAATCTTGCATGGCATGCGATATACACCGAAGCGGGAAATGATTCGTTTGAAGAATATACCGCAGGGACCAAGGGCATAAATGTCATTTCTCCCACATGGTTCGCACTTACCGACAATGAAGGCAATTATACCAATTTTGCAAGCAGCACATACGTACAGAAGGCACATGATAAGAACATGGAAGTATGGGCACTGATAGATAACTTAAGTCAGGATGTGAGCACATTTGAGATAATGTCATACACTTCCAAGAGAGAAAGACTTATAAACAATCTTGTGAGTGATGTCATGGCAGTCGGTGCAGACGGGATCAATCTTGACTTTGAACAGATATCATATGATGCCGGAGAGCATTATGTGGAATTCATAAGAGAGCTTTCCGTTGCCTGCAGGGCCAATAATCTGGTCCTCTCGGTCGATAATTATGTTCCGCGTGAATCTACGACGCATTATAACCGAAAAGAACAGGGTGTCGTAGCGGATTACGTTATCATAATGGGATATGACGAGCACTGGGGCGGCGGCGGAGTAGCAGGATCCGTAGCATCATTGCCGTTTGTCCTTGAAGGAATAGAGCAGACACTTTCCGAGGTACCTTCGGAGAAGGTTATCAATGCGATCCCCTTCTATACGAGAGTGTGGAAAACAGAAGGCGGAAATGTTACAAGCGAAGCGCTCGGAATGGAAGCCACCCAGGCCTTTATCCGTGATAACGGGATAGAGACGCGCTGGGATGAAGAGACCTGTCAGAACTATGGTGAGAAGACCATGAATGGAATCCTGTATCAGGTATGGATCGAGGACAACGATTCCATAACAGCCAAGCTCAACGTAATGGACAGCCACAATATAGCGGGAGTGGCGGAATGGAAGCTGGGCTTTGAGGACAGTTCCGTATGGGATATAATCGCACAGTATCTGGGTCAGTAAGGGATAAGCCATGAAATGGACAAGAATTAGGATCAAAACAGTAACAGAGGCGGAGGACATTATCATTTCCGTATTGTACGATCTGGGCCTAGAGGGAGCACAGATAGAGGATAAGGTTCCGCTTACGGCGTGGGAAAAGGAGCAGATGTTTGTTGACATCCTGCCTGAAACCGAAGCAAATGACGGAATAGCATATCTGAATTTTTATGTTGAAGAGGACTCAGACCTCGATATCGAAGCCACTCTTGAAGGTGTTAAACAGGAACTGGCCGAACTCAAGGAATTCATGGATATCGGTGAAGGTACGATAACCGTAGATGAAACGGAAGATCTGGACTGGATAAATAACTGGAAGCAGTATTTTCATCAGTTCTATATCGACGATCTCCTGGTCATTCCCTCGTGGGAAGAGGTCAGTGAGGCCGATAAAGACAGGATGATCCTCAGGATCGATCCCGGTACGGCGTTCGGGACCGGACTTCATGATACGACACAG
Organism: Lachnospiraceae bacterium; assembly: GCA_024698705.1. Taxonomy (GTDB): domain Bacteria; phylum Bacillota; class Clostridia; order Lachnospirales; family Lachnospiraceae; genus Colinaster. The sequence goes on along the minus strand of JAILQX010000012.1, from coordinate 16,583 downwards.
TTATGTGTTAAGCAGATGAAAAAATACATCACACCGGAAAGCGAAGTCCTGGATGTCGGAACAGGCAGCGGGATACTTGCGATACTGGCAGTCATGTACGGGGCAAAGCATGCTTTCGGAACCGATCTGGATCCCTGCGCTGTAATGGCTGTTGCGGACAATATGGAGAAAAATGATATCCCGAAGGATAAGTTTGATATGATCATCGGCAATATCATAGATGACAAAGCCGTTCAGGATAAAGCCGGATATGAATGCTATGACATAGTATTGGCAAATATACTTGCAGGTGTGCTTGTGGAACTGACACCCGTTGTCGTACATCAGATGAAAAAGGGTGCAGTATACATCACTTCCGGAATAATCAATGACGGCGACAAGGAAAAACAGGTTACGGATGCCATGGAAAAGGCCGGTCTTACTGTGATCGATGTGAGCCGCCAGGGCGAATGGGTCAGCGTGACGGGGCGTAAATAAATGCATCAGTTTTTTGTGGATCCCGAAAATATACAAGGGAAAAAGGTCATAATAAGCGGCAGTGATGTCAATCACATAAAAAACGTTCTTCGCATGCAGCCGGGAGATGAACTGAACGTGAGCAACGGTGAGGACGGTAAGGAATACCGCTGTGCCATAGACGAGATCGGTGATGAAGTCATATGTACTCTTCGTTTCATCAAGGAAGATGCTGTTGAACTCCCGTCAAAGATCTATTTGTTTCAGGGACTTCCCAAGGCGGATAAGATGGAGCAGGTCATACAGAAATGTGTGGAGCTTGGGGTTTATGAGATAATTCCCGTGGCGATGAGCAGATGCATCATGAAGCTCGATGAGAAAAAAGCAGCAGGAAGGATAGCCAGATGGCAGGAGATCGCAAGAGCTGCCGCAAAGCAGAGCAAAAGAGCCATCGTTCCGAATATTCATGAAGTGATGGATCTCAGACAGGCCGTGGAATATGCATCCGCGCTGGATGTTAAGCTCATACCTTATGAAATGGCTGAAGGCATGGAGCACACCAGAGAGGTAATAGAAAATATAGAGCCGGGTCAGAGCATAGGCTTTATCATAGGACCTGAAGGCGGTATCGATGATAAGGAACTTGAGACGGCTGCCGGCAAAGGATTTGAGATCATAACACTCGGTAAGAGGATATTAAGGACCGAAACGGCGGGACCTGCGGTCATGAGTATATTGATGTACAGATTAGAGAGCAGACAGTGATGGAATGTTATATGGATAATTCGGCTACAACAGCAGTATATGCTGAGGTTGTGGACCGAATGAGCGAGATCATGCTTAAGGATTACGGCAATCCTTCGAGCATGCACAATAAAGGTATGGACGCGGAAAACCTTGTCAGACATGCACGCGAGGCTATAGCCAAGACACTTAAGGTTGACGACAGGTGCATCCTGTTCACTTCCGGAGGAACAGAGTCAGACAACATGGCGCTCATCGGAGCGGCGAGAGCCAATGCGAGAGCCGGAAAGCATATAATAACGACAAAGGTTGAACATCCGGCGATACTTGAGACCTGCAGATTCCTCGAGAATGAAGGCTTTGAGGTCACATATCTCGGAACGGACAGGTACGGCAGGATAGACCTTGATGAATTAAAAGAGTCGATAAGACCCGATACGATACTTGTATCGATCATGCATACGAACAACGAGATAGGATCGCTCATGCCGATCGAAGAGGCGGGAAAGCTGATAAAATCGGTCAATCCATCAAGCCTATTTCATGTTGATGCGGTCCAGGGCTATGGCAAATATCGCATTTACCCTTCCAGGATGAATATCGACCTTATGTCGGTGAGCGGTCACAAGATCCACGGACCTAAGGGAACAGGCTTCCTGTATATAGGAGAGAAGGTAAAGATACACCCGATCATACACGGTGGCGGGCAGCAGAAGAACTTAAGATCCGGTACTGAAAATGTTCCGGGGATAGTAGGACTTGCAACAGCCGCGGAGATGATATACAGGGATCTCGACCGTGATATCGATCATCTGTATCATCTGAAGGAAAAGCTCATACAGGGATTTGGTGAGATAGAGGACACGGTCATAAACGGTCATACCGGTAGGGAAAGCGCACCCCATATAATCAGCCTTTCCGTCGGCGGGATAAGAAGTGAAGTCCTGCTTCACGCTCTTGAAGATAGGGGAATATATATTTCCGCAGGAAGTGCGTGCGCATCCAATAAACCGGCCATATCGGAAACCCTGAAAGCCATAGGAGTGGAAAACAGATTTCTGGATTCAACGGTACGGTTCAGCCTGTGTGCACAGAATACGGATGAACAGGCTGACTATGTATTGCAGGCCATGAAGGGGATCATACCGGGCCTGAGAAGATATACAAGACATTAACAAGAACAGGGAGAGGATGACATGTTTTCATCATTTCTTATAAAATATGCCGAAATAGGAGTAAAGGGAAAAAACAGATATATTTTTGAAAATGCACTCGTTCAGCAGATCAAATATGCATGCAAAAGAAGCGAAGGAGAATTTGCCGTAAGGAAAGCAGAGGGCAGGATATATGTTGATGCACTCGGTGAATTCGATTTTGACGAGCTGGTAGAGAACCTTCAGACAGTATTCGGAATATCAGGTATCTGTCCGATGATCCAGGTCGATGATGATGATTTTGACACACTGAGCAAAGCTGTCGTGGATTACATGGATAAAGAATATCCCGATAAGAACCTCACATTCAAGGTATTTGCCAGAAGATCGAGAAAGACTTACCCCATGAATTCCATGGAACTCAACGCTGCGATCGGAGAAAAGGTGCTTGATGCATTTCCCGAGATAAGGGTTGATGTCCACAAGCCGGATGTCTGCCTGTATGTAGAAGTAAGGGAGAAGGTTTACATCTATTCCCGCATAATACCGGGACCGGGAGGAATGCCGGTCGGTACGGGAGGAAAGGCCATGCTCCTTCTGTCAGGCGGTATAGATTCACCTGTTGCGGGATATATGATAAGCAAGCGCGGTGTGAAGATAGATGCGGTTTATTTTCATGCGCCGCCGTACACATCCGAAAGGGCAAAGCAGAAGGTGATCGATCTGGCGCGGCTCGTTTCAAGATACAGCGGACCGGTATATCTGCATGTCATAAACTTTACGGATATACAGCTTGCGATCTATGAGAAATGTCCTCATGACGAGCTTACTATAATCATGAGAAGATATATGATGAGGATCGCCGAGACGATCGCAAAGGAAACAGAGTGCCTCGGACTCATAACCGGTGAGTCCATCGGTCAGGTAGCCAGCCAGACCATGCAGTCACTGGCGTGTACCAATGAGGTCTGCACGTTACCCGTATATCGTCCGTGCATAGGACTCGATAAGCAGGAGATAATAGATATTTCCCTTAAGATCGGTACTTATGAGACATCCATACTTCCGTATGAGGACTGCTGTACGATATTTGTGGCAAAGCATCCGGTCACAAAGCCGAATATAGATATCATAAAGAAGCATGAGCATCACCTCGATGATGTGATAGAGGAACTTGTACAGAAGGCGCTGGATACAAGAGAGAAAATGGTAGTCAGAGTCGACAGATAAGTTAATATTGTAATAAAAAAACGCAAGACGAAAAGCCTTGCGTTGTATTCTTTATAAAAGACCAAGTAAACTTGGTCGTCGGTGCCGACTTCTGTCGCACTTACGATTAGATCATGTAAGGCGCCAGTACATCAAGTACAGCATCGATATTGTCTTCAGCATGAATGTTCAAGTCAATAGGCTTAGAAAGATCTAAACTGAAGATTCCCATGATAGACTTTGCATCGATTACGTATCTGCCTGATACAAGATCAAAGTCATAATCAAACTTAGTAATATCATTAACGAATGATTTTACCTTATCGATTGAATTCAATGAGATCTGAACTGTTTTCATATTAGTTTCCTCCTTGATCAAAATCTTATGTACCTTACGACTACAATCTTAATTGTGGGTGGCAAAAAAGTCAAGGGGTCAAGATTAACGAATAAAAAGGGTAAAAAAGATGAAATCTGTAGCATTACATAATCTTGGTTGCAAGGTAAATGAATACGAGATTGAAATCATGCAACAAAATGTACAAAAAGCAGGCTGGCAAATTGTGAAATTTTCACAAAAAGCGGACATTTATGTGATAAATACATGCAGCGTAACAAATATTGCAGACAGAAAAAGCAGGCAAATGTTACATAAGGCACGGAAAATGAATCCGGATGCGATCGTTGTGGCTGTGGGCTGTTACGCACAGACCGATACGAGCGGAGCCCTGGGTGACAGCGCCGTAGATATCGTAATAGGCAATAATAACAAGACAAAACTTGTTCCCATAATCGAAGAATATCTGGCAAACCGTGACAGGATCGAAGGAACGTACAGATGCATCGTGGACGATCTGAGCAGGGAAAGGCAGTATGAGGACATGCTGTTGGAGGATTATGCGGGACGTGTGAGGGTGGATATCAAGATACAGGACGGCTGCGACCAGTTCTGCAGTTTCTGCATAATACCTCATGCCAGAGGCAGGATCAGGTCAAGGGAAATGGACTCCATATTAAAAGAGATAACCGCACTTGCCGATAAGGGAGTGAAGGAGGTTGTCATCACGGGAATCCATCTGAGTTCCTACGGTCTCGATCTCCATAAGGACGACGAGGGAAGGATCACTTCCTATAATAACGCAAACAACAAAGCAGGTGACGAATATACCAACGAAGATCTGCTGGAGGTCATAAAAAATGTATCGGCGATACAGGGGATAGAGAGGATACGTCTCGGGTCGCTGGAGCCCAGAGTCATCACAAGACCGTTCCTTGAAAGGCTAAAGGCCGATAAGAAGGTCTGTCCGCATTTCCACCTTTCTCTCCAGAGCGGATGTGACGAGACGCTGGTACGCATGAACAGACGATATACATCGGAGGAATTTCTGGAAAGGGTCAGCCTTATCAGGGAATATTATGAGCATCCCGCGATCACCACGGACATCATAGTCGGCTTTCCGGGTGAAACCGAAGAAGAATTTGAAAAGACCTGCGGATTTGTGGACAAGGTACGGTTTTACGAGACGCATATCTTTAAGTATTCCAAGAGGAGAAATACCGTGGCGGCCACTCTTCCTGGACAGCTTACCGAAGCCGTAAAAGCAGCGAGAAGTGATATCCTGTCGGAGAAAAATGCCGTCAATTCGAAGAACTTCAGGGCATTTCTATTAGGCCGTGACGTGGAGATACTGACGGAAGAGCATATCGAGGTCGACGGAAAGACATATACGGTCGGACATACCGTGGATTATGTTATGGCGGCATTTGAAGGTGAACTGGAGATCAACACCCTTATCGTCGGAAATGTTTATGATTTTCTTAAGGATGATATCTTGATGTTGAAAAATAAAAGCAAAAAATGTTATGATTAAAATAGTATTGTTTACATAAATTTAAGGAAGGACAATTGCTATGGGTGATATAGAGAACACACGGTTTTTCAAAGTGGAAGTGGAAAAAGAGACGAGTGTAAAGATTATCCTGGAGCTGGTCTATGAAGCCATGGTCGAAAAGGGATATGATCCGGTCAATCAGATAGTCGGATATATCATGTCCGGAGATCCGACATATATAACCGGTCACAACAATGCAAGAAGTCTGATTCAGAAGGTTGAAAGAGACGAGCTTGTTGAGGAACTGCTGACCGAATATATTGCCAAGAATAATTGGAACAAACAGGTGTAAGCGATGAGGATCATGGGGTTGGACCTGGGATCGAAGACGGTAGGAGTTGCCATAAGCGACCCCATGCTTGTTACTGCCCAGCCGATTGAAACCATTACAAGAAAAGAAGAGAACAAACTGCGTCGTACCTTCGCACGTATTGAAGAGCTCATCGTGGAGTACGGGGTGGAGAAGATCGTGCTCGGGTATCCGAAAAACATGGATGATTCCATAGGACCGAGGGCACTCATAAGTGAGGATTTCAGGGAAAGCCTCAGGAGGAGGACCGGTCTTGAGGTCATATTGTGGGATGAGAGACTGACAACGGTAGCGGCTGACGAGGTATTGAAGGAAACGGGAGTCAGACGTGAGAACCGCAAAAAATACGTGGATCAGATAGCGGCTGTATTTATATTGCAGGAATATCTGGACAGCCTGGAGGCCGGGAAAACAAACTGAAAGATCTGCATTCGGTAAAGCTGACTGATGGATATCATCGGAAGGAGCGGAAATATATGAAACTTGAAAAGATAACATTTTGCCCCGACGGGGATGAACCGGTTGATTTTTTTGTATTGGAGCAGACAAGAGTCAACGGTGTAAATTACATACTGGTAACGGATTTTGAAGAAGGAGACGGCGAGGCACTCATACTCAAGGATATGTCAAAAGATGAGGACAAGGAGAGTGTCTATGCCATAGTAGATGATGATACGGAGTTAAAGGCAGTTGCGGGTATATTTGAGGACCTGCTGGATGATGTCACCTTCGTATCAGAAGGAGAATAATAGTTTTAAAATGAGAAGAAGCAGTTATAAACAAAACAGTACCGAGCACAGTAAGCTCAAGATCATACCTTTGGGCGGTCTTGAACAGGTCGGCATGAACATTACCGCATTTGAGTACGAAGATACCATAGTCGTAGTCGACTGCGGACTCAGTTTTCCTTCGGATGATATGCTCGGAATAGACCTGGTCATTCCGGATGTCACATATCTGAAGGATAATATCGATAAGGTAAAAGGAATCATTATCACACACGGACATGAGGACCACATAGGTGCTCTGCCGTACATATTAAAGGAAATAAACATACCGGTTTATGCGACAAGACTGACAATGGGTCTGATCGACCATAAGCTGGAGGAACATAATCTGAAGAATCAGATCAAACGAAAGATAGTAAAGTTCGGGCAGAACGTAAATCTCGGTCAGCTCAGGATAGAGTTCATCAAGACCAATCACAGTATAGTTGACGCGGCTGCGCTTGCCATTTATTCGCCGGCGGGTACGGTCATCCATACAGGAGATTTCAAGGTGGATTACACACCGGTATACGGCGATGCCATAGATCTGCAGAGATTTGCGGAGATAGGACACAAGGGAGTACTGGCTCTGTTATGTGACAGTACCAATGCGGAAAGACCCGGATTTACCCAATCCGAGAGAACACTCGGCAAATTATTTGATTCATTTTTCCTGGAGAATCAGTCAAAGAGGATCATAATCGCGACATTTGCATCAAATGTCGACAGAGTACAGCAGATAATCAATTCCGCTTACAAATACGACAGAAAAGTTGTACTGGAAGGCCGCAGCATGATCAATGTCATAGAGACGGCACAGGAACTCGGATGTGTAAATGTTCCGCCCAATACACTGATACCCATAGAGCAGTTAAAGAATTATCCTGAGGAGAAGGTATGTATCATCACGACCGGTTCTCAGGGAGAAAGCATGGCCGCGCTCAGCCGTATGGCACTGGATATCCATAAGAAGGTAACGATCGGCCCGAGGGATGTGATCATATTTTCATCGAATCCCATCCCCGGCAATGAGAAGGCGGTCACAAAGGTCATCAACGAGCTTGCAATGAAGGGCGCCGAAGTCATTTTCCAGGATGCGCATGTATCGGGACACGCCTGTCAGGAGGAGATCAAGCTCATATACACCTTGGTAAGACCCAAATATGCGGTTCCGGTCCACGGAGAGTACAAGCATCGTAAGGCACAGGCAAAGCTTGCCATGGACCTGGGGATAGAGAAGGATAAGGTATTTATCCTTTCATCCGGCGATGTTCTCGAGATGGATGAAGAGTCGGCACAGGTTGTGGACAAGGCTCCGGCCGGAGTTGTATTTGTTGACGGTATCGGTGTCGGAGATGTCGGAACCATAGTCCTTAAGGACAGGCAGCAGCTGTCGGAGGAAGGAATGATGGTTGTTGTACTGGCTATGGATCAGACAACGGGAACCGTACTTGCGGGACCTGATATAGTATCAAGAGGTTTCGTATATGTCAGAGAATCGGAGGAACTGATGGAAGAAGCAACGGATCTTCTTAAGGATGTTCTTTTTGATCTCGAAGAACGAGGTATAAATGACAGAGGTAAGATAAAGACCTCGATAAAAGACGCATTATCGGATTACGTTTGGAGAAAGACCAAGCGTCGTCCCATGATATTGCCTATCATTCAGGAGATTTAAGATGAATTACAAGGAAATAATCGGTTCGGTATTTTCAATGGCGATCAAGGTCGTACTGGTGGTGCTCGCAGGTATGTTCATATACAAGTATGCTTTTCTTGCATATAACCTGGGATACCGCGTATTCAGCGAGCCTCCGGTCGCAACAGGAGAGGGCAGGGTCGTAAATGTTACCATAGGTGAAGACACATCGGCACGTTCGGTGGGCAAAAACCTTGAAGATAAGGGACTGATCCGCGATGCCAAGGTATTTTTCCTTCAGGAGCTGGCAAGCGAGAATCACGGAAAGATCAAACCCGGCAAATATGACCTTAACACCAACATGACAGCAGATGAGATGATACGCATCATGGCGGGAGCCGATAAGCCGCAGACCGAAGAAGAACTGCTGTATAACGAGGACGAAGAAAGCGTTCTGTATAAAGTGGAAGAATCCGAAAGGATCGAAGAAGAATTCGGCAATGATCCCGATATAAAAACAGACGGCTACGGACCTGTTGAAGAGGGAGAGAATCTTTCACCCGAAGAGATGACGGAAGGAGAAGCTCTTTCGCCTGAGGAAATGACAGAAGGAGAAGCTGCGGAGTAATGGTAGACGAACGCACCGTTTCATTTATTAACTCACTGGACAGCGGCAATCCGGAGTATCTTGATGAGCTGGAAAAATATGCCCTGGAGAAATACGTACCGATAATACGCAAGGATATGCAGGCTTTCTTAAGGTATATGATGCAGGCACATAAGCCGATGAAGATACTTGAGGTGGGAACAGCCATAGGCTTTTCGGCACTTCTGATGAGTGAGTATGCACCTAAGGGCTGCATGATCACGACCATAGAGAATTATGAACCCCGTATCCCGATAGCAAGAGAAAACTTTAAAAAATACGGAAAAGAGGATAAGATACAGCTGCTCGAAGGGGATGCGACAGACATCCTGCCCACCTTAAATGACAGTTATGATCTTATATTCATGGATGCGGCAAAGGGACAGTATATACATTTCCTGCCGGAGATACTGAGATTGCTGAAAAGCAGCGGGATACTGGTTTCCGATAATGTACTTCAGGACGGAGACATCATAGAGTCCAAATACGCTGTGACCAGACGTAACAGAACGATACATACCCGTATGAGAGATTATCTCTACGAGCTGAAGCATAACGAAGAACTGACGACGGCGATCATGCCTGTAGGTGACGGTATAACGGTAAGTGTAAAACGCTAGATCAGGCTTTATCGTTCTTAAAAAACACGGAAAGAAGTTTTGCGACATAGTCTATCATGGGGCCGAGTGTGAATACCATGAGAACCGTGATCACGCCGGCTTCGCCGTGTATGAGAAATGCAATAACGGTAAAGAAACCATCAAAAAGGATCCTTATCATCTTGAAAGGGATCCCTTTTTTTATGAGTTTTTGTACACCTTCGTGGATGACATAGGGAAGTGCGTCATAGGCTGAACTGCCGAGACCCGCATTGATATATACGGATACGGCGATTATAAATACAAACAAAGTGACGATCATGACGATGATCCTTACCGCAAGGCTGTGCAACTCGGTTATCCCGAGAAAATGCTCCATGACAAATGTGGTAAGATCGGCGGAATAGCCGACAAAGATCATATTGCCCAGAGTTCCGAAGCCCAGCTTGGAGATATCGGTAAATAAAACCAGTATCAGCAGCGTTCCGTTGAAGAGCATCTGGACCGTTCCGAAATCGGCTCCGAGGAAATATGCTATGCCGTAGCTTACGGCGGAAAACGGATCCGTTCCGAGTTTACAGAGCCTGAGGACCGCAACGCAGATACCCATGAATATGACTCCGAGGAGCATAAGTATCAGTCTTTTCACAAAAGGCTGCTTAAAAAATACTTTTCCCGCGTCGGCTTTTTTCAGTTCGTATATCTTCATATATCACATTTCCTTGTATTATCGGCCGCACTTCATGAATGCGCGCACCGTTTGTTTATGATCACCACGTAAGTATAGCATATTTTAAGGTTCTGTGGATAAATCACGGCAAATAAAAACCAAACATATACAAAACCAACGCGAAACGTGTATAATACAGTGATGGAACGAAGTTTGGTCCAAACCGGAAAGAGAATGATATGAGAAAAACAGAGTTACTGGTTCCCGCCGGCAGTCTTGATGTACTAAAGACAGCTGTCATCTACGGTGGTGACGCCGTATATATAGGCGGCGAAGCCTACGGGCTGAGAGCCAAAGCAAAGAATTTTTCAACCGAAGACATGAAGGAGGGCATAAGATTCGCACACGAGAGAGGTGTGAAGGTCTATGTCACAGCCAATATATTTGCCCACAATGATGACATAAAAGAGGCAGCAGCTTATTTTGAGGAGCTGAAGAGCATCGGCCCCGATGCGCTCATCATTTCGGATCCGGGCATGTTCACGATCGCAAAAAATGTGTGCCCCGAGATCGACATTCACATTTCCACTCAGGCAAATAATACGAATTACATGACCTATAAATTCTGGTGGGATATGGGAGCGAAAAGAGTTGTAAGCGCGCGAGAGCTGTCGCTCAGAGAGATAAAGGAGATCAGGGCAAATATCCCCGAAGAGATGGAAATAGAGAGTTTTATACACGGAGCCATGTGTATTTCCTATTCGGGCAGGTGTCTGCTGAGCAATTATCTGACGGGAAGAGATGCCAATCAGGGAGCGTGTACACATCCCTGCCGCTGGAAATATGCCCTCATGGAAGAGCAACGCCCCGGAGAGTATTTCCCCGTGGAAGAAAATGAGAGGGGAACCTATATATTCAATTCAAAGGATCTGTGCATGGTAGAGCATATTCCGGAAATAGTTGATGCCGGCATAGATTCACTCAAGATAGAAGGACGAATGAAAACTGCTCTTTATGTGGCAACGGTTGCAAGGACCTATAGAAAGGCCCTTGATGACTATGCAAAAGGGGAGGACGTTTACAGAGCCAATATCCCCTGGTATCACGAGGAGATAGCCAAGTGCACATACCGTCAGTTCACCACGGGCTTCTACTTCGGAAAGCCGAGTGAAGAGGCACAGATCTACGACAGCAATACCTACATCAATGAATTTGTTTATCTTGGGACCGTTTCCGAGATTGACAAACAGGGGCTTGCTGTGATAGAACAGAAAAATAAATTCTGCGTGGGAGATCCCATAGAGATCATGAAGCCGGACGGAGCCAATATCACGGTCGAGGTGCTTGCGATGTATGATGAAAAGGGCGAAGCGGTGGATTCCTGCCCGCATCCCGGTCAGGAGATACACCTTAAGCTCTCGGAGACACCAAAGGTGCACGATATAATCCGTGTGAGCAATGAGATAGCAAAAAGATAAATAAATCATCAAGAGGTCATATACATGAATGTAGAAGAGATATTTGCTTCCAACGTATTTACGATTGGGACGATGAAAGAGAGGTTGCCCGAGGAAGCCTACGAGGAGATCGAGAGCGTCATAGAAAACGGAGGAGAACTTTCGCCGGCGACTGCGGATATCGTAGCCGGAGCCATGAAGGAATGGGCAATAGAAAAGGGTGCAACACACTATACGCACTGGTTCCAGCCGCTTACCGGGATCACGGCGGAAAAGCATGACTCATTCATATCCCACCCCGATGAAAAGGGCAGGATGATCATGGAATTCAAAGGCAAGGAGCTCATAAAGGGCGAGCCTGACGCCTCATCATTTCCTTCGGGAGGATTGAGGGCGACATTTGAAGCCAGAGGCTATACCGCATGGGATATCACCAGCCCCGCCTTCATCAAAGAGACGGCTACCGGTCCAACGCTCTGTATTCCCACGGCATTCTGTTCATATACAGGAGAAGCGCTGGATAAGAAGACACCCCTTTTAAGATCCATGGAAGCGATCAGCAAACAGGCTGTAAGGATCATAAGACTATTCGGCAATACGGATGCCACAAAGGTAACGCCCTGCGTCGGGGCCGAGCAGGAATATTTCCTCGTGGATCAGAATAAGGCACTTCAGAGAGAAGACCTTATATTTTCCGGAAGGACCCTTTACGGCGCATCCGCACCCAAGGGTCAGGAGATGGACGATCATTATTTCGGTGTCATAAGAGAACGGGTGGGTTCATTTATGCACGATGTAAATATAGAACTGTGGAAGCTCGGAGTTACAAGCAAAACACAGCACAATGAGGCAGCACCTGCGCAGCATGAGATAGCACCGATCTATGAGTCCGCCAATATAGCCGTGGATCATAATCAGCTGGTCATGGAAACCTTGAAGCGTGTAGCCGGACAGCACGGCCTTCGCTGCCTTCTCCATGAGAAGCCATTTGAAGGTGTAAATGGATCGGGTAAGCATGATAACTGGTCGATAGTCACGGATACGGGTATCAATCTGCTTGAGCCCGGCATCAGTCCCAATGAAAACATACAGTTCCTGCTCATACTTGCCTGCATACTCAAGGCCGTTGATACGCATGCCGACCTGCTCAGACAGAGCGCGGCGAATGTCGGTAACGACCACCGTCTCGGCGGAATGGAAGCACCTCCGGCGATCATCTCGGTATTTTTGGGTGAACAGCTTGAGGATGTTGTAAAACAGCTTGTCGAAACAGGTATCGCTTCAAAACTCATAGAGGGCGGAACACTGCAGACGGGTGTTTCGACACTGCCCGATTTTGAGATAGACGCAACGGACAGGAACAGAACCTCGCCGTTTGCATTTACCGGCAATAAATTTGAGTTCCGTATGGTAGGAAGTGAGGATTCCATCGGAAGCCCCAACACGATATTAAATGCCATAGTGGCCGAAAGCTTCTGCGAAGCGGCGGACATCCTTGAGAAAGCGGATGATTTCGACAGAGCCGTCCATGATCTGATAAAAGAATATCTGACAAAGCACCAGCGCATAATATTCAACGGTGACGGATATTCGGAAGAGTGGGTCAGGGAAGCAGCCAGAAGAGGTCTGCCCAACATTCCTTCCATGGTAGAATCCGTCAGCGCTCTTACAACCGAGAAATCCATAAAGTTGTTCGAGAGATTCGGTATATTTACAAAAGCCGAGCTCGAATCGAGGGCAGAGATCCTCTACGAACAGTATGCAAAGACGATCAACATAGAAGCACTCACGATGATCGACATGGCCAATAAGCAGATCATACCGTCCGTCATAGAATATTCCAACATGCTTGCGGATACGGTCATCAAGATGAAGCAGGCCGGAGCGGATGCATCGGTATCTTCAGAATTGCTCGGAAAGGTCAATACAAGACTTTCGGAAATGAGAGACGCTCTTTCCACACTTACAAAGGATGAAAGAAATGCATCATCCATGAAGCGCGGAAAAGAGCAGGCATTCATCTACCGAAAGGAAATAGTACCGGCAATGAACGCACTCAGAAAACCCGCCGATGAACTGGAGATGCTCGTGGGCAGGGAATACTGGCCGTTCCCCACATATGCGGATCTTATATTTGAGGTATAATACCGGAACAGACGGAATACAAATCATAAAACCGCGATGCAATAAAAATTTATTGTAATTCGATAAATTTATATTGACATTCAAAAAAGAACATGATATCTTTTGCATATAAAGAGACATGTTCTTTTTTATTTGCGCAAATAAAACACGAGACGGAGGTTATCACAGGCTCTATGAAAGATAAGTATCTGATTTTATCCAAATGTATAGTTAATACAATGTTTGTACTCGGGATACCGACAACGGTCGCAGTACCGTTTTTCCTTAAATGGTACGGCACCATAAACGCGCATTACGCAGGGATCTATTATCCGGTGCAATCCGTAATGTTCGTGATCATGGGCGTATTCGCCTGCCTTATCGTATATGAACTCAAGGCGATGCTCAAGTCGGTGGAAGAGGACAACTGCTTTGTGGATAATAACGTAATAAGCCTCGACAGGATGGGCTGGTACAGCTTTATCATAGCGGTCGTGTCATGCGTAAGGATGGCACTGTATGTGACACCCGGATGTTTCGTAGTGATCATAGTATTTGCTATAGCGGGACTGTTTTCCAAGGTGCTTGCCAAAGTATTCGGCAAAGCGATCGAGTACAAGGAAGACAACGATCTGACTATATAGGAGGCGGGCATGGCAATAATAATCAATCTGGATGTGATGATGGCCAAGAGAAAGATAGGACTCACCGAACTTGCGGGAGAAGTCGATATCACGCTTGCCAATCTGTCTATATTAAAAAATAACAAAGCAAAAGCAGTAAGGCTCGGAACGCTCGATTCCATCTGCAAGGCGCTGAACTGCCAGCCGGGAGATATTCTGGAATACGTGGAAGATGATGAAGCGGATGATACCGGAAAAGAATGACGGCATCGATCCGCCGATATTTCCGCAAAGAGGAGAAATGAGATGAATGATGTGTATGTAACAAGTGAAGAAAAATCACAGGTGAATACAGATGATAATAAGCCGGTAACCGTTGAAAAACCGAGAACAAAGAAAGATGATATAAGGGAGAACTTCGGGTATTTCGGTATAGCATCATTGATATATGCGATCGTGTATACGGTATGCCTGTATAAAAATCTTCATGGTGTGGGTACCACGATACTTATGACGGCGACATTTGTTTACGCATATCTGATGCTTAAAAAGCTCGGATATACATTTTCAAAGAAGCATATCGGATATGCCGTGATAGGCGGTCTGCTGGCATTCAATCTGATGTACACCATGGACGGCTGGGTACTGTTCGTGGATTATGTTGCAATCATAATGGTCTTTGTAACAGGGGTATTATCGGTAATATATGATAACAGCGAGCTGAGCTTCGGTGAATCGATCATGGCGGTCCTTGAGCATATCTTCGGCTCTCTGGAAAATGTATTTGCATGTGTCAACGATTGGCGCGATTACAGAAAAGACGGAAAAAAAGAGAATAGTGTGTACAGGTCGGTATTTATCGGTATTATCATTTCCATACCCGCCCTCATACTCATACTTATATTGCTCAGCAGTGCGGATATCGTATTCGGCGATATCACGGAGAGGATATTCGGGGAGATAAAGATGGGCACGATAATAGTCATCAGTCTCATGTTCGTGGGTTCGTTGTTTGGTTCATACGCATGGCTGATACATTTTGTGGACAAGGAAAAAGCTGTCCATAAAGATAAGAGGAACGGAGATCCCACGATCCTGATAACAGTCGGTCTGATCATAAGTGCGGTTTACCTGTTCTTCTGTGGGATACAGGTGGTATATCTTTTCGCCGGCCTCGGTGAACTGCCCAATAATTATACTTATGCCGAATATGCAAGGGAAGGCTTTTTCCAGCTGCTGGTGGTATGTATCTTAAATCTGCTGTTTGTACTTATGGGACTCAGGCTCTTCAAGGAGAAGACACTTTTAAAGGTTGTCCTTACCATAATCACAGGATGTACATATATAATGATCGCATCAAGTGCATACAGAATGGCATTGTATATAGATGTCTACAGCCTGTCATTGCTCCGTATATGGGTACTTTGGACACTGCTGTGGCTCACCGTGATACTTACCGGCGCCCTCATCAATATATACAAGAATGATTTCTCATTGTTTAAGTACAGCATGATCGTGACATCTTTCCTGTATCTTTCATTTGCCTATGCAAAGCCCGCATATCTGGTTGCAAGCTACAACTTAAACGATGATCTCTATAACGGCGCAGTGGATCAGGAATATCTGGTGGATGACCTGAACGAAGATGCGATGCCTGTCATATACAGGTACATAGACGACGAGGATTACATGGAGCGCTACATGAAGTCATGTGATTATGATTACAGAGATGAAGAAAAAGACTACAGTTTCAGACAGTTCAACATTTCAAGAGCTGTATATGAGTACTACAAAGATGAAATATAACAGCGCCTGCACAGAGTAAATAAATAACGGATCACAGCCGATATAGTGTTATATAAAATAACTGATATAGTGTCAGATAAAAAAATGCTTGCATAATTCAGATAAATAATGTAATATAACATGTGCTGACGGAAAGTCAGCACATATATAGCGCCATCGCCAAATGGTAAGGCAACGGACTCTGACTCCGTCATTTTCAAGGTTCGAATCCTTGTGGCGCTGCTAAAAACCCTTGAAAACATCGTATTTTCAAGGGTTTTCTCATTTTTGGAATTGTCTGACAAATCACTAAAACTACCCTCACCCCCTGTTTATGTAACGATATGTAAAAATATATGTAAAAAATTTTGGCCTGTTTTTGGATCCTTACGCGCGTATATTATTATAATTTATATATATTTTATGAGGTTTTCTCAGAAGATAATAATCTAATATCTAATCTCTAATATCTGTGTGACGTTTTGTCATAGGTAAAATCTGACAAATT
>JAILQX010000054.1 GCA_024698705.1 Lachnospiraceae bacterium | reverse complement strand
TTTGAAGAGATGAAGTCTTTTAAGGAAGAACAGACAGTTAAGTATAATGAGATCCATGATCAGATGACAGACAATAGAGAACGTATATCATATCTCACCAGACTGCTCGATACCTACAAGGAATATGAACCTTATAAGAAGGTCAATGATGAGTACTGGAAACTGAAAGGATTTCCTCAGAGTATATATAAAAACCAGCACATGTTTGATCTGGCTTACTATAAAGAATATAGATTCCAACTGAAAAGGATGATCAGGGAGAAGAACAAAGACATCGTGCCGAAAAAGTGGCAGAAGGAACTTGATGATCTTGTTGCTTCTAATGAAAAACTGAAGATGCCATACGCAGAAGTGGTAACGAACCTGGCCAGTTGTGAGGTGCTGGAACATAACAGAAAAGAACTCGCAAGAATGATCGAGAACGAGAGCCATAAGACTAGAACTCTGACGAAAGCACGATCAGCTGACAGGACACTTTGAGTATATCATTCTTTTGATTGGGGGATGTTTTCGGTATATTGCAATAGGTATGTTGGAATGATATTATTAATATACCTCAATAGAATAAGGAGGAAACAAATGGGAAGATTAACATTCGTATTTAATCAAGATAAATTGAATAAGGCTAAAAAGAGCGAGAATGATATGCTTTCTCCTATGAGAAAATATGCTAAAGAGTATGGGATTATTGAAACAAGCACAGGCGTATTCGAAATGGAAGGGAACGATGCGTTTGCTCTTTTAGGAGGATTTGTTGCTGATATAACAGATGAAGATCATACTTATGTGACATTCCTTGATAAGTGGGAGTTGGATGTAGGTGGTATAGTGGATGACTGCATTGAAGATACTTTGGATTGGTACAAAGAAGAAGGTATCGCAGTATGAGTTCATCTGTAGTATATCGTAAGGAGTTTATTTTCGATATTGATACAAAGCAAGGAGATAAGTATTTTGGAAGTTACCGAAAGATTTATCCGATAATAGGTCGATATCTGAAAAAGAATGGATTCAAACATATAGAAGGTAGTGCATACAGAAGTATCGAACCAATGAAACGTGAGCGATTCCTTCGCCTTTTCAGAAAGCTCCTAAAGGAAACTCCACATCTTTCTGATTGCATCAAAGAGGTGCATCTGGCAGAGGTTATTGACGACTATTCTCTGAATGAGTATGTATCAAATTTCAGAAAGCATAAATCTATGTAATATTGATTCTATTTTGATTCTAAAAAATTTAAAAATGATGTAAATCAGAGAAAAAAATATACATGATAAAAACGAAAATGCTTATTTTACAACAACTTACAAACTAGTATTACATAGCTCGAATACGTGAGGGTGGACGTACAGTAGGTTCCGGTAGAGTTGCTACTATCATTGAATAATTTCAATCGATAGTTCACTGATAAGTAATTAAAAGGCTTTCGAGGATTCTGGGTACATATCATTTTCCTCGGGAGCCTTTATTATTGTATATCAGATGTGTTTTCCGGTCTTTAAGAATCAGATGTGTTTTCATGTTCTTGAGACTCGGGCGAGCTCTCCTGTTTGGGCCGGTTGTTATAGAGCTTCTTCATAAATACATACAATAAGAAATCCCTGCCCGGCTCCGGTATCTCACACCCGTAATATGTCATACCGGGCTTTTTCTTTGTATAGGCAACCTTAGCATCTGCCGTAACGTAATAGCTTTCGTCATTTACCACATCTTCGAAGGAAATGTGTATGAAGTTGCTTGTTGAAGAGTATGAAGCAGGTGCATAGAATGAAACGCCGTGGTTGCTTACGTCATTGAACATGACTCCGACATTGTCACGATCCTGTTCTATAAGTTCACCCATGGTGTGAACACGCATGCGTACGTTATTTCTCCTGTCTGAAGTAACAGGCTTGGAATAATACAGGACCGTAGCGACAGAATAATACTTTTGACCATCTAAGTCAATGGTTCTCAGGGCTATATTTCGCCATGCCTTTCTTATACCTGTTTCGGGATCGTCACCGAAAATATGGCAGATAGCATCGCCGCGTCCATCAACATTCAGATCCAACGGATGACCGTTGTGGATATATGGCTTGAGCAGAACTTCATTATCGCGTGTTCCGATATATTCTGTAAGAAATTCTATTTTCTGATCGTCCCAAAGGATCTGAATCTGAAGATTTTTGGCTATATTGATATTATCGAGCATGTTTTTAACCTCGCCATATATTATATGCTTCAAGTGTAACAGATGACAAGAAGTGTGATATGTCACAAATGATATGGCACGATTTGACAGGATATGTTATCATAATGGGCGTAGAGAGAGTCAGGAGGCGCATATAATGCTTGGCTATTACAATTACACCGTAATTCTGACGTATATGTCATTGATATCGGCGTGTATGGGAATATTTACATCCCTTGAAGGTGACGGACACCCCTATCTGGGAACTTTTTTTCTGCTCTTCTGCGGATTGTGTGACGCGTTCGACGGCAAAGTCGCAAGGATGAAGAAGGACAGAAGTGAGGATGAGTGCCTTTTCGGGATCCAGATAGATTCATTGTGTGATCTTGTTTCATTTGGCGTATTGCCTGCCTGTATAGGGGAGGCATTGTTGCGCAAATCCAACATCGCATACCTTATAGACGTGGACTTTGCAAGCAGGACCGATTATGTCATACCGGCCCTCTGCTTTATCATTCTTACGGGTTATGTCCTGTTTGCGATGATCAGGCTTGCGTATTTCAACGTGAGTGAAGCGAGAAGACAGAAGGAAGAAGAAGGGACCAGAAAGACCTATGAAGGTCTTCCGGTAACGTCGGCTTCTCTAATTTTTCCGTTTATCATGCTTCTGCAATTTCTTACCCCGATGGATCTGACGGCTTTATATATGGCCGGACTGGCTGTTGTAGGCGCGTTATTTGTCCTTAAATTCAGGGTTAAGAAGCCGGATTCAAAGGAACTGTATAAACTGGTGGCTATCGGGGTCGTGGAATTTGTGATATTGATAGCGTATCTCATCTACCAGAGAATGTTCAAATGATGCATTGATATATTAGTATAAGAAAATTAAGGATCACCGGCGGTGATCTTTTTTTGTAAAAAATCACAAGGCAGTTCACGTGCACTAACTGAAAAAATTCTTTGTGATTTAGGGCATTTAGTGATATACTAAATGCGGACGGTTTTCCAAACCGCATAAACAAAAATTTTTCTAAGAAAGGAATTTAAAATAATGGCATTAGTAACAACTACCGAAATGTTCAAGAAGGCTTATGACGGCGGATATGCTATCGGTGCTTTCAACGTTAACAACATGGAAATCGTACAGGGTATCACTGAAGCTGCAGGTGAACTTAACAGTCCTGTTATCCTTCAGGTATCAAAGGGCGCACGTGCTTACGCAAACCACACATATCTTGTGAAGCTGGTTGAAGCAGCAGTTGAAGAGAATCCTCAGATTCCGATCGCCCTTCATCTGGATCACGGTGATACATTTGAATTATGTAAGAGTTGTATCGACGGCGGATTTACATCAGTCATGATCGATGCTTCATCTAAGTCTTTTGACGATAACATCGCTCTTACAAAGCAGGTCGTTGAATATGCTCATGCTCATGGCGTTGTTGTTGAAGCTGAGCTTGGTACACTTGCAGGTATCGAGGATGAAGTTGTTGTAGAAGCAGGAAAAGAGTCTTACACACGTCCTGAAGAAGTAGAAGAGTTCGTTGACAGAACAGGCTGTGATTCACTTGCCATCGCTGTTGGTACATCACACGGCGCATACAAGTTCACACCTGCTCAGTGTACAAGAAATGCTGATGGCATCCTTGTTCCCCCTCCGCTTCGTTTCGACGTACTTAAGGCTTGTATCGAAAGACTTCCCGGCTTCCCGATCGTTCTTCACGGATCTTCATCAGTTCCTCAGGAATTCGTTAAGATGGTCAATGAGTACGGCGGAAAGATGCCCGATGCTATCGGTATTCCGGAAGATCAGCTTCGTGAAGCAGCTAAGCTTGCTGTATGTAAGATCAACATCGACTCAGATATACGTCTTGCTATGACAGGTAACATCAGAAAGTATTTTGCAGAGCATCCGGATCATTTCGATCCCCGTCAGTACCTTAAACCCGCTCGTCAGGCTGTTAAGGATATGGTTGCTCACAAGATCAAATATGTTCTTGGTTCAGAAAACAAGGCTTGATGGACTTTTGCTGACTTATAAGTACGAAAAGCTGCACGCATGTGCAGCTTTTTTTACATGACAATACCATAAAGGTGTGGCATAATATATGTAGAATGTTCGTTGCATATTCAGAAAGCAAACTGTTTATGGAGTGACTCTTAATAAGTGAAAGGAAGGTATGACTTATGGATGTAAAGGCAAAGATCGATGAGATAGTAAAGAAGGTTCAGAGCGATCCAAAGACCATGGAAAATTTTAAGAAGGATCCCGTTAAGACGGTCGAGTCTCTTACAGGCGTGGATCTTCCCGATGATGTTGTTAAGCAGGTTGTTACCGGGGTTAAAGGAAAGATCAAGATCGACCAGGCTTCAGGTATCCTGAATTCGTTAAAAAACCTGACCAAATGATCGGGGCGGTTTTCGGAGGGGTTTATGCAATTATATGAATCTGGAGAGATGTATCTTGAAACCATATTGATCCTGAGCCGCAGGATGGAAAATGTCAGATCCATCGATATAGTAAAGGAGATGGGATTTTCCAAGCCGAGTGTCAGCAATGCCATGAAGAACCTGAGGGAAGGCGGATATATAAGTGTCAGCGGTGAAGGGTATATTACATTTACCGATGAAGGTGAAAGGATAGCACAAAAGATATTTGAACGTCATGTGGTTCTGACCGAATGCTTTTTGAGACTGGGTGTTTCCGAGGAGGTTGCCGCGGATGATGCCTGCAGGATAGAACATATAATCAGTGATGAGACATTTAATGCGATAAAGACTCATTTGGAAAAGAACCGATAAAAAACAGCGCTGTGAGGCGCTGTTTTTTTATGTCTGCAAGTGATATTCATTGAATGATCGGAATGCATTTGATCTGCGTATCATTTGGCTTTTACGTGCTTCAGATAGATGACCAGTTCATCGCCGATCTTTAATTTGGTAGTGGGTTTCATGTCGAGCGCATTGCCCTCTCGGAAAACACTTATAAGTTCCATATCCGGGGGAAGTACTATGTCCCTGAGATGTTTTTCTATCCAGGGATGGTTCTCATCCAGTATCGGAGTCACGAAATTGATCTTGGTATCATCTACGACACCGCCGACCCTGAATTTATCATATTGTTCAACGAAGCCCGCACTTATGATACCTGTGGGGATGGCTACGAGGCCGACACCGAGGAAGGTTATCACGATCGAAAGGGCTTTTCCCAATGTGGTTATCGGATATACATCGCCGTAACCTACAGTCATAAGAGTGGAGGTTGCCCACCACAGACCCGAAAATGCGTTGTCAAATTTATCCGGCTGAACGTCGTGCTCGACGCTGTATACACACAGACTCGCCGCGATCATGAATATCAGTATAAGTCCCACCGAAGAAAGCAGCTGGTTCTTCTTTTCCCTGAATACGTCGAATATGGCATTAAAGGCATCATATTGTGAATTGATCCTGAACAGCCTGAATATCCTGATGACCCTGAGCACCCTGAAAGCAACGGCGCCTGCAGGGAAGAATACAGGAAGGAAGAACGGCAGGAATGTGAAAAGATCTATCAGGCCAAGGAGTGAAAATATAAAATGAAAGGGGGCCTTAAACCTGCTGTCTCCCGGATACAGACATTCCGCTGTCCATATACGAAGTATATATTCGATCAGGAAAATGACGCTTGTCACTGTTTCTACTATATGAAGTGGACCTTCATACGGAACGGACTGTTCAAAAGTGGAGAACAGGGTGACAAAAAGGTTCAATCCTATCGCGATCACTATGAAAATGTCAAATGAGTAGCTTATAAAATCCTCTTTGGAACCGATCTGGATTATTGTAAACACTCTTTTTTTATATTTTACCATATTTTTATTCTATAATATTTGGATATATTTGAACAGATGAAACAAATTCACCTATTAGATGAAAAGATTTTAATTTTTCACTTTACTTTTATATGAGTCGGTGTATAATGGAAAACGTTGGTGAATAGATTTTCAATATAAGATGAACAGGATTCACCAAAAGGATAATTACGGAGGTTTTTATGAGCAACGAAACATTGGAAATAAGATGGCACGGCAGAGGAGGCCAGGGAGCCAAGACGGCAGCACTCCTGCTTGCCGACGTGGCATGGAAGACGGGAGCGCATGTTCAGGGCTTTCCGGAGTACGGCCCGGAAAGAATGGGTGCGCCTATAACGGCATATAACAGGATAAGCAGGGACGTCATAAGAGTTCACAGCAATATTTACACACCGGATCTGGTAGTGGTGGTTGATGAAACATTGCTCGAGAGTGTCGATGTTACTGCCGGACTTAAAGAGAACGGAGCGATAATCATAAATACCGCAAGAAGCAGAGCTGATATCATTCCGCTTCTTGGGGGTTACAAGGGTGCGGTCTACACTATAGATGCCAGAAAGATCTCGGTTGAGGCGCTCGGAAAGTATTTCCCCAATTCCCCAATGCTCGCTGCGGCAGTCGCGGTAAGCCGCGTTATGGAACAGGATGAATTCATAAGAGAAATGAGAAGTTCATATGAGCATAAGTTTGCAAAGAAGCCCGAGGTCATCGAAGGAAATATGCAAGCACTCATAAAGACATTTGAGGCATTGGAGGATGACCTTAAGGAAGCAGACAGGAGATACGCATGAGAACAGATATAAATAAGATAAATGAAAAGTCGGCATATTACGAACTCACCGAAGGTCTTCAGATGTATGCCGCCGCAACATCAAAACAGTTCAACACGGGAGAATGGAGGACCAACACACCGGTATTTCTTGAAGAGAAATGCAAGCAGTGTCTTCTTTGCGTTCCGGTATGTCCGGACAGTTCCATACCGGTTGTCAACTGCAAGAGAACGGATTTTGACTACGATCATTGCAAGGGTTGCGGTATTTGCGTTAAGGCATGTCCCTTCGGTGCGATCGAGATGAGGGAGGGACAATAATGGCAATAAGAGACAGAATGAGCGGCAATGAGGCCGTTGCATACGCTATAAAGCAGATAAATCCCGATGTTATGCCTGCATTTCCCATAACACCCTCCACGGAAATACCGCAGCTTGTTTCCACATATATTGCAAACGGGGAATGTGACACGGAATTCATACCCGTAGAGAGCGAGCATTCATCAATGAGTGCCACACTCGGTTCGGAAGCGGCCGGTGCAAGAAGCCTTACGGCAACATCCAGCTGCGGACTCGCGCTCATGTGGGAGGAACTTCTGGTCGCTGCATCAAACCGTATGCCCTGCGCCATGGCACTTGTCAACAGGACATTGTCGGGACCGATCAATATCAACTGTGACCATACGGACGGTATGGGCGCAAGAGATACCGGCTGGATACAGATCTATGCCGAGAACAATCAGGAAGCATACGACAACTTCATACAGGCTTATCCGATCGCGGAGGATGTCAGGGTACATCTTCCCATCATGATATGTCAGGATGGTTTTATCACAAGCCACGCAGTGGAAAACATCGAGCTGCTTGAGGACGATAAGGTTCGGGAATTTGTCGGAACATATAAGCCGGAAGAATTCCTGCTCAATCCGGGCAAGCCGATGTCGGTCGGACCGTACAGCGTATCCAACTATGCAATGGAAGCAAGAAAGAACCAGGCTCTTGCAATGGAAGCTGCAAAGGATGTCATCATAGAGGTTGCTGACAGATACAGAGAACTGACAGGAAGAGGCTTCGGCTTCTTTGAAGAATATAAGACATCGGATGCGGATTATGTCATGGTCATCATGGGTTCTGCGGCAGGTACCGCAAAGCAGGCAGTGGATGACCTGAGAGAACAGGGAATAAAAGCCGGAGTACTCAAACTGCGTGTGTTCAGACCGTTTCCCGCGGTTCAGATAGCAAAGGCTCTTGCGGGAAGCAAGGCAGTGGCTATCATGGACAGATGTGAAAGTTACAATACGAACGGCGGACCGCTTGGCAGCGAGATAATGGCAGCACTTTTCAGGGAAAAAGTATCGACCGAAGCAGTCAATTACATTTACGGGCTGGCCGGAAGGGATTTCACGGTTGAAAGCGTATACGGTATCTTCGATGATCTGAAGCAGCATGTCGAGCAGGGTAAAGAATTTGACCAGTTCAGATACATCGGTCTCAGAGAGTAAACTTAGCGGGAGAATAAAATGAGCGAATATAATTTTAAGGAAATAATGAACAAACCCGAGCGTCTTGCGCCGGGACATCGTATGTGCGCGGGCTGCGGAGCAACCATTGCGGTCAGAGGCGTTCTGAGAGCATTACATGAAGGCGACCGCGCGGTAATAGGCAATGCGACCGGCTGTCTTGAGGTTTCCACATACATGTACCCCTATACGGCATGGGAGGACAGCTACATACATAACGCATTTGAAAATGCCGGAGCAACACTGAGCGGTGTAGAAACCGCATACAAGGCGCTAAAAAAGAGGGGCAGACTGCCCGAAAATGAAAACTTCAAGTTCATAACCTTCGGTGGTGACGGTGGAACATACGATATCGGATTTCAGTCACTTTCGGGAGCGATGGAACGCGGACATGATCTTGTGTATGTCTGCTACGATAACGGCGCATATATGAACACAGGTATCCAGCGCTCGAGCGCTACGCCGATGTATGCCGACACGACCACAACACCTGTCGGAAAGAAAAGCAACGGCAAGATGCAGAACAGGAAGGATCTGGCCGGCATAATCGCGGATCATTACGTGCCTTATGTTGCACAGACCACACTTACAAAGGATTTCAAGGATCTTTATCTCAAGAGCGAAAAGGCCATATACACGGAAGGTGCGGCATTCTTAAATATCATGGCACCCTGTCCCAGAGGCTGGAGATACGATACCGCAGATGTCATGAATATATGCAGATTGGCAATTGAGACCTGTTACTGGCCGCTGTTTGAAGTGGACCATGGCAAATGGATACTCAACTATGAACCGAAGAAGAAGCTTCCCATAGAGGATTTCCTTAGGGAACAGGGCAGGTTCAAGCATTTGTTCAAGCCCGGCAATGAGGATCTTATCGCACAGTTCCAAGCAGAGGTAGATCGCCGCTGGGAGGATCTACAGTACAGATGTGCAAGAGCATAACTGTTTTTTTAGGGAGAGAATATGACATTACTTACATATCAGGTATTTAAGACCGTTGCCTCGATAGGAAGCTTTCGTAAGGCAGCGGATATACTCGGACTGACTCCGTCGGCGATCAGCCACGCGATCGGTTCCATGGAGGCAGAACTCGGCTTTTCGGTACTCACGAGGAGCAAGAACGGAGTCACGCTGACAAATTACGGAGAGCATCTCCTTCCGTATGTCAACGCGGTGCTCAACAGTGATGAGTCATTGCAGCAGTTCATAGCGGAAACAAACGGATTAAAGTCAGGAAATGTGAAGATAGGAGTGTTTTCCAGCGTATGTACCAACTGGCTTCCCGATATCATGAGTTCTTTCAAGGACAAATATCCCGAAGTTAAGATCGAAGTATTTCAGGGCTCGTATGAGGAAGTATCATACTGGATAAAGAACGGCGTTGTGGATCTCGGATTCCTATCGGTATCCAGTGCGGGAGACATACCGATCGAGCCTCTGTGCAAGGATCCGCTTGTGTGCGTATTTCCGAAAGGCGTTAAGAAAAAAGGCGAATACGTGACGCTTGATGAGATAAGAAGTTACAGCTTTGTTACTCAGAGAGAAAGTACCGACGCGGATATCCAGACATTTCTTAAGGAAAATAATCTGTCCGTCCAGTCAAACTATCATGTGGTGGATGACCTGTCCACGGTAAGGCTCGTTGAGAAGGGTTTCGGTATATGTCTCATGCCTGAGCTGTGCATGAAGGACATACCGTATGATGTGGATGTGTTCAAATTACAGGGAAATCCCTGCAGGATAATCGGAGTGGCCACCCTTAATCCGGGATATATGGCTCCCGCGGTCAGAACCATGTACAATCATATCATTGCGAAATACAGATCTGTTGACGATATCGTCCATCTTTGATAAGATGAAAAAGATTTCTGCAATGACGGAGGGATTACTTTGGCTAGAAGAATGACCAAAAGAGAAAGAACCAGACAGATATATATAAGGTGCGGGATTCTTTTTGTTCTGTTGCTGGGAGTGTTTATAGCTCTTTATATCGCACTCGACAGAAGCGGTAAGAAGGAAGTCGACCTCAATGAGTATGTACATATCACAATGACCGGCTTCAACGGAGAAGGCGAGCTCAGTGCAAGTGTTGATGTAATGGAGAATTATGAGGCCTTTTTCTCGACAGTGAATGTGGAGTTCAGCAAAAAGACGGGACTCAGCAACGGAGATGAGGTTACGATCACCTATTCTTATGACAAGAACGTCGCAAAGACCTACAACCTTCGCATAAAGGCGAGCGAGCAGCGTTTTGTTGTAAAAGGACTCATAGATCCTGTTTCGCTCGGACCGGATGAACTGTTCAACGGTGTTGAGGTCGCATTTGAAGGGATCGCACCGCTTGTGACCGCAACCGTCAGGTCGGACAATGATTACAGTGATTTTGTAACATATGAGATCGTCGATCCAAAGGATTACTATGATATCGGAGATACGGTCAAAGTCAGGGCCGTCTATTCGGACGAAGATATGCAGGAACGTAATTATTTGGCGCAGACGGGCTCTGATCTGTGTATAAAAGATTTTACAGTGGAAGATGTAGACAGATACATCACGAATGTTGATGATATTACCGATGAGATGATGGCTTCCTTGAACAAGGAAGCCTTAAGTTTGTTCTCGGATGCCAATGAGTACGGCATGAGGATATTCTGTGATGCGGGACTGATGCCTGTCTATGTCAATAAAAAGACCACATTCGTATGGAACGATCCTACTCATATTTCCTCTTATCTTAACGTATTGAAGGAGGAAAACTACGGCAAGAGCGGGACACATGTCAATGATATCAAGCTTTGTTATGAATCGGTGATAAGCCAGGCGAACGGAGTTGCCTGCAATGCTGAGGTCGTCGTAAGGTTTACGGACATTGTCCTCAAGGCTGACGGAAGTGTTGAACTGAATCTTGACAGCGGTGAGATCATTTCGGCAGACAGAAGAGATTCACACATAAAAGCGATCGTTCAGAACAAGATAGATGACGATTACGAAGCGGTAAGGATGTAAAGGATACAGGATCCTTTAAGTATAGATAAAATGAGAAAGATATGGGAGGGTATTACAAATGAGCGTTAGTTCTACAACCGTATGGATACTTGTGGCATTTGCTGTTTATATCATCATGATGATAGTGATAGGTGCCGTGTATTCAAAGAAAAGTGCAAATACCGAGGATTATTTCCTGGGAGGAAGAAAGCTGAACGGATTTATCGCGGCTCTTTCGGCACAGGCATCCGATATGAGCGGATGGCTGCTGATGGGTCTGCCGGGAGCTATTTTCCTGACAGGTATGAATTCGGGAGACGGCTGGTGCGCACTCGGCCTTCTGATAGGCACGATACTTAACTGGATGCTTGTGGCATCAAGACTGAGAAAGTATACGATAAAGGCTAACAATTCGGTAACATTGCCGAGATTTTTCGAGAACAGATACAGAGACGAGAAGAAGATCCTTTTGCTGGTTTCTTCCATTATAGTAGTATTGTTCTTCACGGTATACTGTGCATCTGCTCTTGCAGCGGGCGGCAAGCTTTTTGAATCGATATTCGGAGTTGACTACCACACCGCGCTTGCGATCGGTGCAGCGGTAATACTTATATATACACTGCTCGGCGGTTTTATGGCTGTGTGTACAACCGACTTTGTACAGGGAACCCTTATGCTGATAGCACTCATGATCGTACCGATCTTTGCGGTATGCCTCATGGGAAAAGACGGCATATCCGTTTCAGCCGCACTTGAGCCTGCACTTGCAGAGAACCCCGGTTTCATCAATATGTTCAAAGGAGTAACGGCATCGGGCGTAGTAAGCGGACTCGCATGGGGACTCGGATACTTCGGAATGCCTCACATCCTTGTACGTTTCATGGCTGTAAAGAATGAGAAAGAGATGAAGAAATCCAAGGTGGTTGCTATTTCATGGGTAACGTTATCGCTTGTGGCGGCAGCGGTCATAGGTGTACTCGGAAGAGCATACATGGATTTTGATGAGATGAATGCGGTAGGTACAGAGAAGATATTCATCGAGATGATAAAGAAGATATTTACGCAGGAGATGAGGGCACCGTTTATAGCGGGTATCTTCCTTTGCGGTATCCTTGCGGCGATCATGTCAACAGCGGATTCACAGCTTCTTGTCAGCGCATCTGCCATAGCCGAAGATATAGTTAAGGGTTATTTCAAAAAGGATGCTGATGATAAGTTCATCATGAGATTCAGCAGAGCGACCATAGTGACTGTTGCATTTATAGCATTCCTGATCGCATGGAATCCCAATTCATCCGTTATGGGTCTTGTATCGGATGCATGGGCAGGGCTTGGAGCAGCTTTCGGTCCGCTTGTGATCATGTCGCTGTTCTGGAAGAGGACAAATCTTCCCGGTGCGGTAGCCGGTCTGATCTCGGGAGCCGTAACCGTTATCATCTGGGATTACATTCCAATGATTTCGGGAGCTACGATCGGAAGCGTAACAGGTCTGTATTCATTGGCCATAGGCTTCCCTGTAAGTATCATATGTATCGTGATCGTCAGCCTTCTTACCAAGGCACCTTCACAGGAGATAACAGATGAATTTGAGTCTGTTGATATCAGCATGAAGGCATCCGAATAATACAAAATACAGTGTCCCCCGCGGCAAAATGACCGTTTTTTGGTCTGAAAATGCGCGGGGGATATGTTTTTTTGAAAAAAATATAAAAAAGTACTTGCAAATTACCCGGATTAAGTGTATATTAACTTTTGCTGTGGCATGATAGCTATGAAGCGTGAGGTTGCTGCCTTCGTGGCAGGTTTTCCGTGGAGCGAATGTCAAGTTAGGAAACTGACGACAAGTCACTGTACAAGTAATGTCTAATGGTAATTAGAAACAACGTGTGATGTACATGGATCAAGCGAAAGCTTGATCAAATAAAAAAACAGGACACACACGGAAGAGTGTACAGTCACCGCTTGTCGTACTTATCAATTAAAAGTGCGAAAAGGAGGCGACTTTTTTTATGGCAAATCAGGTAATGAGAATCACTCTGAAAGCTTATGATCATCAGTTAGTTGATGCATCTGCCAAAAAAATCATCGAAACAGTCAAGAAAAACGGATCTCAGGTAAGCGGACCGGTTCCTCTTCCTACTAAAAAGGAAGTTGTTACGATCATCCGTGCCGTACATAAGTACAAGGATTCGAGAGAGCAGTTCGAGCAGAGAACACACAAGAGACTCATCGATATCATCACACCTACACCCAAGACGGTTGATGCTCTCCAGAGATTAGAGATGCCTGCAGGCGTTTACATTGACATCAAAATGAAAAACAAATAGACCTTCTTCTAGTATGGACGCATATGCGCCCCGCTGTAGGTCACATAGGAGGAAAAATTAATGAAGAAAGCTATTTTAGCAACAAAAGTCGGTATGACACAGATCTTCAATGAAGACGGTTCGCTCATACCCGTTACGGTTCTTACTGCAGGACCCTGTGTCGTAACACAGATCAAGACAGTTGAGAACGATGGCTACTCTGCAGTTCAGGTAGGATTTGCAGACAAGGCTGAGAAGGTAGTAAATAAGGATAAGTCAGGCAAGAAAGAGATCGCTCACAGACATGGCGTTAACAAGGCTGTTAAGGGACATCTCGACAAAGCAGGGGTTGGTCCTAAGAGATACTTAAGAGAGTTCAAGTTTGAGAACGCTGATGAGTACTCACTTGCACAGGAGATCAAAGCAGACATCTTTGCGGTAGGCGACAAGGTTGATGCAACAGCTATCTCAAAGGGTAAAGGTTTCCAGGGTGCGATCAAGAGACTTGGTCAGCACAGAGGACCCATGAAGCACGGTTCAAAGTTCCATCGTCATCAGGGTTCAAACGGTGCATGTTCTTCTCCCAGCCGTGTATTCAAAGGCAAGGGAATGCCCGGTCATATGGGACATGTAAAGGTAACGGTCCAGAACCTCGAAGTAGTAAGAGTTGATGCTGAAAAGAATCTCCTCTTGGTAAAGGGTGCAGTACCGGGACCCAAGAAGGCATTAGTTACAATCAAGGAAACAACAAGGACTCAGGCTTAAGTGACAGTGCTTAGGCATGATGAAAGGAGGACCATCCACGATGGCAAACATATCTGTATATAATATGGAAGGAAAAGAAGTTGGAACAATGGAAATTTCCGATGCGATCTTTGGTGTAGAGATCAACGAACACCTCGTTCACATGGCTGTTGTTCAGCAACTTGCTAATAATCGTCAGGGTACACAGAAAGCAAAGACACGTTCTGAAGTATCCGGCGGCGGAAGAAAACCCTGGAGACAGAAGGGAACAGGACATGCACGTCAGGGTTCCACAAGATCTCCTCAGTGGACAGGCGGCGGTGTAGTATTCGCGCCGGTTCCGAGAGATTACTCTTTCAAGATGAACAAGAAAGAGAAGAGAGCAGCTCTTAAGAGCGCACTCACAGATAAGGTAGCAAACAACAACCTCGTAGTTGTAGACAAGCTTGCCTTTGATGAGATCAAGACAAAGAATTTCGTAACCGTTATGAACAACCTCAAAGTTGATACAAAAGCTCTTGTTGTTATCAACGACAACGACAAGAACGTTGTGATGAGCGCAAAGAACGTTCCTACGGTTAAGACAACTCTTACAAACACTATCAACGTATATGACATCCTGAATGCCAACAAGCTTGTTATCACACAGGATGCTATAAAGACTATCGAGGAGGTATATGCATAATGGCAGATATTAAATACTATGACGTAATCCTCAAGCCGGTTGTTACAGAGAAGAGTATGAACGCTATGGGCGAGAAGAAGTACACATTCCTTGTTCATCCGGAAGCAAACAAGTCTATGATCAAGGAAGCTGTTGAGAAAATGTTCGAAGGAACAAAGGTAGCCAGCGTCAACACAATGAACTGCGAAGGAAAGAACAAGAGACGTGGAATGACAGTCGGCAAGACAGCAAAGAGTAAGAAAGCGATCGTTAAGCTTACAGATGACAGCAAGGATATCGAGATCTTCTCAGGTTTATAAAACAGACAGATTATGTGCATGATGAGCACGATAAGAAACATTAGAAAAAAGGAGAAATTATCATGGGAATAAAGACATACAACCCATACACACCGTCCAGAAGAAACATGACAGGTTCTGATTTCTCAGAGATCACGGCAACAGCTCCTGAAAAGAGCCTTTGCACATCACTGAAGAAGAACGCCGGACGTAATAACCAGGGTAAGATAACTGTTAGACACCAGGGTGGTGGCAACAGAAGAAAGTACAGGATCATCGATTTCAAGAGAAACAGCAAAGATGGTATTCCTGCTGTAGTAAAGAGCGTTGAATATGATCCCAACAGAACAGCCAATATCGCACTTATCTGTTATGCAGACGGAGAGAAGGCATACATCCTCGCTCCCGAAGGACTTACGGTAGGTCAGAAGATAATGAACGGCCCTCAGGCAGAAGTAAGAGTAGGCAACTGCTTACCTCTTTCAGAGATTCCTGTAGGTGCACAGGTTCACAACGTTGAACTTTATCCCGGCAAAGGCGGACAGCTTGTTCGTTCAGCAGGAAATGCAGCACAGCTCATGGCTAAGGAAGGAAAATATGCAACACTTCGTCTTCCTTCAGGCGAAATGAGAATGGTTCCCATCATCTGCCGCGCAACTATCGGTGTTGTAGGCAACGGTGAGCACAACCTGATCAACATCGGTAAGGCAGGACGTAAGCGTCACATGGGTATCAGACCTACAGTCCGCGGTTCTGTAATGAACCCCAACGACCATCCGCACGGCGGTGGTGAAGGTAGGGCACCGATCGGTCGTCCCGGTCCGTGTACACCTTGGGGCAAGCCTGCTCTTGGACTTAAGACACGTAAGAAGAAGAAAGCTTCTAATAAGTTAATCGTAAGAAGAAGAGACGGAAGAGCTATTAAATAGTCAATCAGGTAGGAGGAAATAAAATGGCTAGATCACTTAAAAAAGGACCTTTCGCAGATGAAAGCCTGCTTAAGAAAGTAGATGCTATGAACGCTGCAGGTGATAAATCGGTTATTAAGACTTGGTCACGTCGTTCAACAATCTTTCCTTCATTCGTAGGACACACGATCGCTGTTCACGATGGAAGAAAGCATGTACCGGTATACGTTACGGAAGATATGGTCGGACACAAGCTTGGTGAGTTCGTTGCGACCCGTACATACAGAGGACATGGCAAGGACGAGAAGAAGTCTAAGGTAAGATAATTAAAGGAGGACCAAAAAGATGGCAAAAGGACATAGATCCCAGATAAAGAGAGAAAGAAATGCCAACAAAGATACCAGACCGTCAGCTAAATTATCTTACGCTAGAGTTTCGGTACAGAAGGCATGTTTCGTGTTGGATGCTATCAGAGGTAAAGATGTCAATACAGCACTTGCTGTTCTCACATACAATCCCAGGTATGCATCAAGCATCATCAAAAAGCTTTTGGAATCAGCAATCGCTAACGCTGAAAATAATAATGGTATGAATCGTGATAACCTGTTCGTTGCAGAGTGCTATGCAGATAAGGGCCCTACAATGAAGAGGATCAGACCCAGAGCACAGGGAAGAGCTTACAGGATCGAAAAGAGAATGAGCAATATCACTGTAGTTTTGGACGAGAGATAGGAAGGAGATCAAAATGGGACAGAAAGTTAATCCTCATGGTCTGAGAGTTGGCGTTATCAAGGATTGGGATTCTAAATGGTATGCAGATGGCGCAGATTTCGCAGATTACTTAGTTGAAGATTACAATATCAGAAAGTTTCTCAAGAAGAAGCTTTTCGCTGCAGGTGTTTCAAAGATTGAGATAGAGAGAGCATCTGACAGAGTTAAGGTTATCATATACACTGCTAAGCCGGGTGTTGTTATCGGTAAGGGCGGTAATGAGATCGAAGTTACAAAGAAGGAACTTGCAAAGCTCACAGATAAGAAAGTATCTGTAGACATAAAGGAGATCAAGAGACCCGACAGAGATGCACAGCTCGTTGCAGAGAACATCGCAGGTCAGCTTGAGAACCGTGTATCCTTCAGAAGAGCAATGAAGTCTTGTATGGGCAGGACCATGAAGGCAGGAGCACTTGGTATCAAGACAAGCGTTTCAGGACGTCTCGGTGGTGCGGATATGGCTCGTACAGAGTTCTACAGCGAGGGAACGATTCCTCTTCAGACTCTTCGTGCAGACATTGATTACGGTTTTGCGGAAGCAGA
Organism: Lachnospiraceae bacterium; assembly: GCA_024698705.1. Lineage (GTDB taxonomy): Bacteria > Bacillota > Clostridia > Lachnospirales > Lachnospiraceae > Colinaster. The sequence goes on along the minus strand of JAILQX010000054.1, from coordinate 18,991 downwards.
TACCACATACGGTAAAGTAGGTGTCAAGGTATGGATCTACAAGGGTGAAATACTTCCTACAAAGAACAACGAAGAAGTGGTTTCGCAGGAAGGGAGTGACAAATAATGTTAATGCCTAAGAGAGTGAAGCGTCGTAAACAGTTCCGTGGCAGCATGGCAGGCAAGGCGCTTCGTGGAAATGAAATAACAAACGGTGAATTTGGTCTGGTGGCAACAGAACCCTGCTGGATCAAGTCAAATCAGATTGAAGCAGCACGTATTGCTATGACACGTTACACAAAGCGTGGTGGTAAGGTTTGGATAAAGATATTCCCGGATAAGCCGGTAACAGCAAAACCTGCTGAAACACGTATGGGTTCCGGAAAAGGAACCGTAGAATATTGGGTTGCAGTAGTTAAGCCGGGAAGAGTAATGTTCGAGATCGGCGGTATACAGGAAGATGTAGCCAGAGAGGCTCTGCGTCTTGCAATGCACAAGCTCCCATGTAAATGCAAAATAGTCGCTAAGGCAGACTTGGAAGGCGGTGTGTCAGATGAAAACTAATAAGTATGTAGAAGATTTAAATACAAAATCAGCTGCAGAATTAGCTGGCGAATTGGTAGAAGCAAAGAAAGAACTTTTCAATTTGAGATTCCAGAATGCAACCAATCAATTGGACAACACAGCAAGAATTAAAGAGGTTCGCAAGAACATCGCAAGAATTCAGACAGTAATGACCAAGAAAGCTAACGAAGCTTAATTGATTGATTTGAAAGGAGATCAACTGTGGAAAGAAATTTAAGAAAAACACGTATCGGTAAGGTTGTCAGCAGTAAGATGGACAAGACCATTACCGTTGCAATCGAAGACCATGTTAAGCATCCGCTGTACGGAAAGATCGTTAAAGAGACATATAAGCTTAAAGCTCATGATGAAAACAATGAGTGTGGCATGGGTGATACAGTAAAAGTTATGGAGACAAGACCCTTGTCAAAGGACAAGAGATGGAGACTTGTCGAAATCATAGAAAAGGCAAAATAATACCGTGGCATTCGCATTGCGAAGCATTTCGGTGATCATGAATTATTGATCTTTTACGATCAAGATTGGAAGGAGAATTAGCATGATTCAGCAGGAAAGCAGACTTAAATGCGCTGATAACACAGGTGCAAAAGAGTTACTCTGCATCAGAGTTATGGGCGGATCTACAAGAAGATATGCAAGCATTGGTGATATAATCGTTGCTACTGTCAAAGATGCAACACCGGGCGGCGTTGTAAAGAAAGGCGATGTTGTTAAGGCTGTTGTAGTTCGTACAGTTAAGGGCGCTCGCCGTAAAGACGGTTCATACATCAGATTTGACGAGAACGCTGCAGTTATCATTAAAGAAGATAAGACTCCGAGAGGAACACGTATTTTTGGACCCGTTGCAAGAGAACTTCGTGAGAAGCAGTTCATGAAGATCGTATCTCTCGCTCCGGAAGTATTATAGGAGGTGCGCTGTGGCAACATTAAAGATCAAGAAGAATGATACAGTAAAGGTTATCGCCGGCAAGGACAAGGACAAAGAAGGCAAGGTAATCGCTGTAGATTCAAAGAACAATAAGGTAACAGTTGAAGGCGTAAATGTGGTTAAGAAGCATGAGAAGCCCTCTGTTGCAAATCAGAACGGCGGTATCGTCGAGAAGGAAGCTCCGATTGATGCTTCAAATGTAATGTACGTTCACAAAGGAAAAGCAACAAGAGTTGGTTTCAAAGTGGAAGACGGCAAGAAGGTTCGTATTGCCAAGTCCACCGGTGACGTAATTGACTAAGGCAGGAAGGAGGATACAATAAGTGAGCAGACTTAAAGACTTATATAATGATCAGATCGTTGAGAATCTGACAAAGAAATTTGGATATAAGAATGTTATGCAGGTTCCCAAGCTTGACAAGATCGTAGTCAACATGGGTGTTGGCGAAGCTAAGGAAAACGCCAAGCTGCTGGAAGCTGCAGTTAAGGATATGGAGACTATAACAGGTCAGAAGGCAGTCCTTACAAAAGCAAAGAATTCCGTTGCTAACTTCAAGATTCGTGAAGGTATGCCGATCGGATGTAAGGTAACGCTTCGTGGTGAGAAGATGTATGAGTTCCTTGACAGACTTGTAAATCTTGCATTACCCCGAGTACGAGACTTCAGAGGTGTTAATCCCAACTCTTTTGATGGCAGAGGAAACTATTCTTTGGGTATCAAAGAACAGATCATCTTCCCTGAGATTGAATACGATAAGGTAGACAAGGTTAGGGGTATGGATATAATCTTTGTTACCACTGCAAAAACAGATGAAGAGGCACGTGAACTTCTCAGAGAGTTTAACATGCCGTTTGCAAAATAGTTTACACGGTTCATATTAGAAGGAGGAAATATTCATGGCTAAAACAGCAATGAAGTTAAAGCAGCAGCGTAAGCCTAAATTCTCTACAAGAGAATATACACGTTGTAAAATCTGTGGTCGTCCACATGCGTACTTAAGAAAATACGGAATATGCAGAATCTGCTTCCGTGAGTTAGCATACAAGGGCCAGATCCCTGGCATCAAGAAATCAAGCTGGTAAGGAGGAAAAACTAATCATGACAATGAGCGATCCTATTGCAGATATGCTTACAAGAATCCGTAATGCAAATACTGCAAAGCATGATACAGTAGATATTCCTGCATCAAAGATGAAGATTGCTATCGCAGATATCCTTGTTGATGAAGGATATATCGCAAAGTATGATCTTATTGATGAAGGTAGTTTTAAGACAATGCGCATTACATTGAAATACGGCGCAACAAAGAATGATAAGATTATTTCTGGTATTAAGAGAATTTCTAAGCCGGGTCTTCGTGTTTATGCTAACAAGGAAGAACTGCCCAAGGTTCTCGGAGGACTTGGAATAGCTATAATATCAACAAATCAGGGTGTAATCACTGACAAAGAAGCAAGAAAGCTCGGCGTAGGCGGAGAAGTACTTGCATTTATCTGGTAAGGAGGTACGGGCATGTCACGTATAGGAAGAATGCCAATCGCTATCCCGGCCGGTGTAACGGTTGAGATTGCAGAAAATAACAAAGTGACTGTAAAGGGTCCCAAGGGAACACTTGAGAGAACACTTCCCACTGAAATGGAAGTTAAGGTTGAAGGCGCTGAAGTAACAGTAAGCAGACCCAATGATCTTAAGAAGATGAAATCCCTTCACGGACTGACAAGAACATTGATCCACAATATGGTGATCGGCGTAACCGAAGGATATGAGAAGAAACTCGAGATCAACGGTGTAGGTTACAGAGCAGCAAAAGCCGGAAAAACTTTGACATTGTCTCTCGGATATTCACATCCGGTTGAGATGACAGATCCCGAAGGTATCGAAACGGTACTTGACGGACAGAATATCATTATCGTTAAGGGTATTGATAAAGAAAAGGTTGGCCAATTCGCAGCTGAGATCAGAGACAAGAGAAGACCTGAACCTTATAAGGGCAAGGGTATTAAGTATGCTGATGAGACCATCAGACGTAAAGTCGGCAAGACCGGTAAAAAGTAAGATAAGGAGAGTAAACAATGGTTAGTAAGAAATCAAGACAAGAAGTTCGTGTGAATAAGCACATGAAGACACGTAACCGTTTCAGCGGTACCGCAGAGCGTCCGCGTCTCGCGGTTTACAGAAGCAATAATCATATGAGTGCTCAAATTATTGACGATACAGTTGGCAACACTTTAGTTTCTGCTTCCACAACAGAGAAGGAGATCAAGAAGGAACTTGAGAAGACCAATAACGTTGATGCAGCAGCATACATTGGACAGGTCATTGCTAAAAGAGCATTGGATAAAGGTATTAACACTGTTGTCTTTGACAGAGGCGGCTTTATATACCAGGGTAAAGTTAAAGCATTAGCAGAAGCAGCAAGAGAAGCTGGTTTGGAATTCTAGGAAAGGGAGAAAGAAAAACACATGAAACGTACTCTCATTGATACATCAAACATGGAGTTAAACGAAAAGGTTGTTACAATCAAGCGAGTAACCAAGGTTGTTAAGGGTGGTCGTAACATGCGCTTCACTGCTCTGGTCGTAGTCGGAGACGGCAACGGTCACGTAGGTGCCGGCCTTGGAAAAGCAACCGAAATTCCCGAAGCTATCCGTAAGGGAAAAGAAGATGCGATCAAGAATATGGTTGAGATCGCACTTGATGAGAACAATTCGATAACTCATGATTATATTGGTAAATTTGGTTCAGCTACAGTTCTTTTAAAGAAAGCTCCCGAAGGTACAGGTATCATCGCAGGAGGTCCTGCGCGTGTAGCTTGCGAACTTGCAGGCGTTAAAAATATCCGTACCAAGTCTTTGGGCTCAAACAACAAGCAGAATGTTGTTTTGGCAACCATACAGGGCCTCAGCGAATTAAAGAAGCCCGAAGAGGTTGCAAAGAACCGTGGAAAAGCTGTTGAAGAAATAATTGGTTAGGAGGAATGGTAGCATGGCAGAGAAAATGTTAAAGATTACTTTGGTAAAATCTCCTATCGGTGCTGTTCCGAAGAACAGAGCAACAATTGAGGCTATGGGTCTTACAAAGATGAACAAGACTATTGTTTTACCTGACAATGCTTCAACACGTGGTATGATTCAAAAAGTAGGATATATGCTTAAAGTAGAGGAAGCTTAATTTCAATAAGAAGGAGGTGTCAGCAAAATGGAATTATCAAATTTACAGCCTGCAGAAGGTTCTAAACACAGTGATAATTTTAGAAGAGGTCGTGGACACGGTTCAGGAAATGGCAAGACAGCCGGAAAGGGCCATAAGGGACAGAAGGCTCGTTCGGGCGCACCCAGAATTGGTTTCGAAGGTGGACAGATGCCATTATACAGACGTCTTCCAAAACGTGGCTTTACTAACAGAAACAGTAAGGACATCGTTGGAATCAACGTTAGCGAGTTAGAAAGATTCAGAAGTGGTTCTACTGTTACAGTAGAGAAGATGATGGAAGTAGGACTGATCAAAGACGCACGTGATGGCGTAAAGATCCTTGGCAATGGAGAATTAACTAAGAAGCTTAACGTGAAAGCCAATGCATTCAGCGCAACGGCAAAAGAAAAGATTGAGGCTCTTGGTGGAACAGTAGAGGTGATCTGATGCTTACAACACTTAAGAATGCGTTTAAGATCAAAGAGATAAGACTTAAACTGCTCTATACACTTATGATGTTGGTAATTATCCGTCTCGGCTGCGAACTTCCGGTTCCCGGAGTAAACAGAGAGTATTTTGCTCAGTGGTATACCAATCAGGTTGGTGCCACATCGGGACTTGTGGACATGTTTACCGGTGGTTCGTTTATGAACATGTCGGTATTCGCTCTTAACATCACACCGTACATCACAAGTTCAATCATCATGCAGCTTATGACAATTGCTATCCCCAAACTTGAGGAGATGCAGAGGGAAGGCGAAGAGGGAAGAAAGAAGATAGCTTCTATCACCAGATATGTGACCGTAGGTCTTGCACTTATAGAATCAACGGCAATGGCGATAGGTTTTTCAAGAAGTAATCTTCTCCAGAACGGAGGAGCCCTTGATATCATAACTGTAATAGTTACTTTGACTGCAGGTTCGGCAGTTCTTATGTGGTTTGGTGAACAGATCACGGAGAAGGGTGTCGGCAACGGTATATCTATAGTTCTTACCATCAATATCCTGTCACGTATACCTCAGGATATGAAGAGCTTATACCAGCAGTTTGTAGAGAACAAATCAATAGGTGTCGGAGTTGTCGCAGCGGTTGTTATCATTGCGATAATCATCGGCATGGTAGTACTTGTTATCTACCTTAATGACGGTGAAAGAAAGATTCCCGTCCAATACGCAAAAAAAATGCAGGGACGTAAGATGATAGGCGGACAGTCAACACATATTCCGCTCAAGATCAACACTGCAGGTGTTATCCCGATCATCTTTGCTTCATCTATCATGGAGTTCCCGCAGGTAATAGTTTCACTCTTCAACATCAATCTCAATGAGTTCTGGGGTGAGTTCTTCAAATATCTGAGCTCAAACCAGTGGTGCAAGTTTTCAAGAGGAAACATTAAGTATTCGATCGGTCTGCTTGTATACATAGCAATGGTAATAGCATTTGCTTATTTCTATACATCGATCACCTTCAATCCGTTGGAGGTTGCAGACAACATGAAGAAGAACGGCGGATTTATACCCGGTATCAGACCCGGAAGACCCACAAGCGATTATCTTACAAAGATACTCAACTATATCATATTTATAGGTGCTTGCGGACTTACACTCATAGGTGTGCTTCCATTCTTCTTTAACGGAGCATTTGGTGCCAGCGTTTCATTTGGCGGTACCAGCCTTATAATCATCGTCAGTGTTATCCTTGAAACGATCAAGCAGGTTGAATCACAGATGCTTGTACGTAATTATAAGGGATTCTTAAATGACTGATAATCAGTGGCTTTATGGGACAGTGCATTTGTGCTGTCCCAAAAGCACCTTGAAATGGAGATTACTATGAAAATAATCATGTTAGGTGCGCCCGGAGCCGGAAAAGGCACCCAGGCAAAGATGATTGCAGATAAATATTCCATCCCCCATATCTCAACAGGAGATATCTTCAGGGCCAACATCAAAAACGGCACCGAACTCGGTATGGAAGCAAAAAAATATATGGATAAGGGACAGCTTGTTCCCGATGAATTGACTGTAAGGATACTTCTTGACAGGGTTGCAAAGGATGATTGCAGTAACGGATATGTTCTGGACGGATTCCCGAGGACCATACCCCAGGCAGAGGTTCTTGACAGTGAACTTACAAAGATAGGCGACAAGATCGATTATGCGATCGATGTGGATGTTCCCGATGAGAATATCGTAAACAGGATGTCGGGAAGAAGAGCATGTGTATCATGCGGAGCCACATATCATATAGTACATATCCCGCCGAAGCAGCAGGGCATATGTGACAAATGCGGAAGTGAACTCATATTACGCGATGACGATGCTCCCGAAACAGTTCTTAAGAGACTTAAGGTATATCATGAGCAGACACAGCCGCTCATAGACTTCTACAGCAAAAAGGGAATACTTAAGACAGTAGACGGAACTGTGGACTCAGCTGATGTATTCAAAGCCATAACGGCTATATTGGGTTAACAGAGGTTAGGGATCATGGCAATAACGATTAAATCACCAAGGGAAATTGAACTTATGAGAGAATCGTGCAAGCTTCTTGCAAAGGTGCATGATGACCTGGGAAAAGCTATCAGACCGGGGATGACCACATGGGAGATCGATAAGATGGGGGAAAAGATGATCAGAGATCTCGGTTGTGTGCCAAATTTCCTGAACTACAACGGTTTCCCGGGTTCGATATGCGTATCAGTCAACGAAGAGGTTGTACATGGCATACCGAGCAAACGAAAGGTACTCAAGGAAGGCGATATAGTAAGCCTTGATGCCGGACTTATCTACAAAGGCTATCATTCGGATTCGGCAAGAACACATGCCGTTGGAAAGATAAGTAAGGAATGCGAAGACCTTATAAGAGTAACGGAGGAGTGCTTCTGGGAAGGTGTCAAATACGCCAGGGCAGGAAATCATCTCTATGACATATCCAATGCGATCGATGCACATGCAACGAAGCACGGATACGGAATAGTAAGAGAACTTGTTGGACACGGGATCGGAACCGCACTTCACGAAGACCCGCAGATACCAAATTTTGCACAGACAAGAAGAGGCCCCAAGCTTTATCCCGGCATGACGATCTGCATAGAGCCGATGATAAACATGGGAAGAGCCGATGTTGAATGGCTCGATGATGACTGGACAGTAGTAGCCGAGGACGGACTTCCGTCAGCACATTACGAGAATACGATCCTTATTACAGAGGGTGATCCGGAGATACTAACTCTTCTATAATAAACGACAAGCAGGAGGAAATCATATGTCAAAATCCGATGTGATCGAAATCGAAGGAACAGTAGTAGAGAAGCTTCCCAATACGATGTTTCAGGTTGAACTTGAAAACGGACATAAGGTATTGGCACATATAAGCGGCAAGCTTCGTCAGAATTTCATCCGAATTCTGCCCGGTGATAAGGTAACGCTTGAGATGTCACCGTATGATCTCAGTAAGGGCAGGATAATCTGGAGAGAAAAATAAATTAGTTGTTGCAAGTTAACACACCCCGTGTTATACTATAAAACGGTCTTTTTTGTATGATAGGCACGAAAGGAGGGTTTAACATGAAGGTTAGATCATCAGTAAAGCCGATTTGTGAAAAGTGCAAGATCATTAAAAGAAAGGGAGCGATCAGAGTTATCTGTGAGAATCCCAAGCACAAACAGAGACAGGGTTGATTCAGTCCTGTCGCATTATTCGTTAATTATTTTGAAAGATAATAGATCGTAGGAGCCTACGTGATATTACTTTTTGATACCGAGAATAATGTTACACAGTATCGGATAAGTCGGGGTATCCCGACCGGGCGAATTGACCGCGCCCCAATCAATTAGTTTTATTAACTTAGAAAATGGAGGAAACAAAATGGCTCGTATTTCAGGTGTCGACTTACCAAGAGATAAGCGTGTTGAGATTGGCTTGACATATATCTATGGTATCGGTCGCGTAAGCGCAACAAAGATTCTTGAAAAGGCAAAGGTTAATCCCGACACACGTGTCAGGGATCTTACCGACGATGAGGTTAAGACTATCAGTGAGGTCATTGAAAATGATTACATGGTAGAAGGTGATCTCAGAAGAGAAACAGCTCTTAATATTAAGAGATTACAGGAGATCGGATGCTACAGAGGTATCCGTCACAGAAAGTCTCTTCCTTGCCGTGGTCAGAAGACAAAGACCAATGCAAGAACCTGTAAGGGACCGAAGAGAACAGTTGCAAACAAGAAGAAGTGATCAATCTAGGATTTATAAGGAAGAAAGTAGGTTAGTTTAAAATGGCGAAACAAGTTGCAAAAAAAGTAACGAAGAAGCGCGTTAAGAAAAACGTTGAACATGGACAGGCACATATTCAGGCATCTTTTAACAATACTATTGTTACACTTACAGATGCTGAAGGTAATGCTTTAAGCTGGGCAAGTGCCGGTGGTCTTGGATTTAGAGGTTCAAAGAAATCTACTCCCTATGCAGCACAGATGGCAGCAGAGACTGCTACTAGGGCAGCACTCGTGCATGGCCTTAAGACTGTAGACGTATTTGTAAAGGGACCGGGTTCAGGACGTGAAGCAGCTATCAGAGCACTCCAGGCCACAGGCCTCAATGTACTCAGTATCAAGGATGTAACCCCGGTACCGCATAACGGATGTCGCCCGCCAAAGCGTCGTCGTGTTTAATATCATATTTGGTTGGAAGAAGGCCTTTGGGCTGTAAACAATATTAGGAGGAAATCAGATAATGGCAGTAAATCGTACACCGGTTCTTAAGAGATGCAGATCTCTCGACCTTGATCCCACATTCCTGGGATATGACAAGAAGTCAAACAGAACCAAAGCTAATGCAGGGAAAAAGAAAAGTGAGTATGCGCTTCAGTTACGTGAGAAGCAGAAAGCTAAATTTATCTACGGCGTGCTTGAGAAGCCTTTCAGAAATTATTATGCAAAGGCCGACAAAATGCGAGGCATGACCGGTGAGAACCTTATTATTCTTCTTGAAAGAAGACTTGATAATGTTATTTTCCGTATGGGATTCGCACGTACACGTCGTGAAGCAAGACAGGTTGTAGGACATAAGCATGTACTTGTTAACGGCAAGTCTGTAAATATCCCTTCATACCTGATCAAAGCAGGTGATGTTATCGAGATCAGAGAGAAGTCAAAATCACTTACAAGATATAAAGATATCACAGAAGTAACAGGCGGACGTCTTGTTCCCGATTGGATCGACGTTGATATTGAAGCTCTTAAAGGCACAATTAAGAACTTACCTTCAAGAGAAATGATTGATGTACCTGTAAACGAGATGCTTATCGTCGAGTTGTATTCTAAGTAATAGGCACAGATTTGATCATTTAATTGTAAATAGGAGGGTGTTACAGTGTTTGATTTTGAAAGACCAAATATTGAAGTTGCAGAGATCTCTGAAGATAAAAAGTATGGTAAGTTTGTAGTAGAACCTCTTGAGAGAGGTTATGGAATAACACTTGGTAACTCTTTGAGAAGGATCATGCTTTCATCGCTTCCGGGCGCAGCTGTAAGCCAGGTGAAGATCGAAGGCGTACTTCATGAGTTCAGTTCGATCGAAGGTGTCAAGGAAGATGTTACCGAGATCATCATGAACATCAAGAGCCTTGCCATCAAGAACAACAGTGAGTCCAACGAGCCCAAGACAGCATATATCGATTTCGAGGGTGAGGGAGTTGTTAAGGCTTCAGATATCCAGTGCGATTCCGATATAGAGATCATGAATCCCGGACAGGTTATCGCCACACTTTCAGGCGGCAAGCTTTACATGGAATTGACCATCACAAAGGGAAGAGGATATGTAAGCGCGGATAAGAATAAGAACGAAGATCTTCCGATAGGAGTTATCCCGATCGATTCGATCTACACACCTGTTGAACGTGTCAATGTTACCGTAGAGAATACACGTGTGGGCCAGATCACAGACTTTGATAAATTAACGATCGATGTATACACAAACGGCAGTCTTGTACCCGATGAAGCAGTAAGTCTTGCTGCAAAGGTACTCAGCGAGCACTTAAGCCTCTTTGTTGATCTTTCCGAGAATGCTCAGCGCGCAGAAGTTATGAGCGTAAAGGAAGATGACAAGAAGGAAAAGGTTCTTGAGATGAGCATTGATGAACTTGAACTTTCGGTTCGTTCATACAACTGTCTCAAGAGAGCAGGCATCAATACGGTTCAGGAATTGACGAATAAGACTCCCGACGAGATGATGAAGGTTCGTAATCTCGGACGTAAGTCACTCGAGGAAGTTCTTGCAAAATTAAAGGAACTTGATCTTCAGCTCAATCAGAGCGAAGAATAAAGTATAACTACGGATGTTGTAAATCCAATGTGTAAATGTCCGCATCTCACATATGATCGGTCATTAAGTCCGAAGAGCATGACCGGTTTAGAAAGCAAAGGAGAGTAAAAATGGCAAAGTACAGAAAACTCGGCAGAACATCTGACCAGAGAAGAGCATTGCTCAGAAACCAGGTAACAGCACTTCTTTACAGAGGAAAGATCGTTACCACAGAAGCTAAGGCAAAAGAAGTTCAGAAGATCGCAGAGGGTATCATCGCTCTTGCGGTTAAGGAAAAAGATAACTTTAAGGTTGAGACCGTAAAGGCTAAGGTTGCCCGTAAGGACAAGGACGGCAAGAGAGTTAAAGAGGTCGTTGACGGCAAGAAAGTTACCGTATACGATGAGGTCGATAAGGAGATCAAGAAGGATCTTCCCAGCAGACTTCATGCACGCAGACAGATGCTCAAGACTCTTGTCCCCGTAAAGGAAGTTCCCCAGGAGAAAGCCGGAAGAAAGCGCAATACAAAGGAGATCGACCTTGTTGATAAGCTTTTCAGCGATATCGCACCCAAGTACGCAAGCAGAAACGGCGGTTACACACGTATCGTAAAGATCGGACAGCGTAAGGGTGACGGAGCCATGGAAGTTCTTCTTGAGCTTGTATAGTCAGTATTTTAAGATGATGAGAGGATATGTTTCCGTAAGGGGACATATCCTTTTTATTTGCCTTATTACGGACGGATCGGAAATAACAAGAGCAGACCCGGCAGATCATGAACACGTTGATAAATAACGCTCTTTCGAGTATACTTAAGAAGTTACGAAATGAGAAGGAAAGCAATATGAGTCTGATAAGATCAAAAGCTTTATCATTTGAATACATACGCAGAGATGAAGAAGGCAATGTTGAAGGCATAACCCGTGCCGTCGACAATGTCAGTCTTGACGTGCAGCAGGGTGATTTTGTTGCGATCCTCGGCCATAATGGCTCCGGAAAGTCAACACTTGCCAAGCACATCAATGCCATCCTGCATCCGACTGAGGGAACTGTCTGGGTTGACGGTATGGATACATCCGACGAGAATAATCTGTGGCAGGTAAGACAGACCGCGGGAATGGTATTTCAGAACCCCGACAACCAGATCATAGGACAGGTTGTTGAGGAGGATGTCGGCTTCGGACCCGAGAACCTTGGTGTGCCCACACCTGAGATATGGCAGAGAGTCGAAGAAAGCCTCAAAGCGGTCGGTATGTCAGAATACAGGAACCATTCGCCCAATAAGCTGTCAGGAGGCCAGAAACAGCGCGTTTCGATCGCAGGAGTGATAGCCATGCATCCGAAGTGTATCATTTTGGATGAGCCTACGGCCATGCTGGACCCCTCGGGCCGCAAAGAAGTCATCAGAGCCGCGAGGGCACTCAATGATGTAGAGAAGATCACAGTCATACTCATAACCCATTATATGGAAGAAGTCATATATGCAGGCAAGGTGCTTGTTATGGACAAGGGGCATATAAAGATGCAGGGAAGCCCGCGTGAGATATTTTCACGTGTTGAGGAACTGAAGGAACTCAGGCTTGCCGTTCCGCAGGTCACTCTGCTTGCTCATGAATTAAAGAAGAGGGGACTGCCTATACCGGACGGTATACTTACAACGTATGAGCTTACGGAGGCTCTTATGAAAATAAAGCGCACAGAGGGATGATATGTCTATTATTTTTAATCATGTGAGCAAAAGCTATGATGCGGATACACAATTGAAGACGGATGCGCTGAAGGATGTATCATTTAAGATAGATGACGGTGAATTTGTGGGACTGATCGGTCACACAGGTTCGGGCAAATCCACGCTCGTACAGCATATGAACGGACTTTTGAAGCCTACAAGCGGCGAGATATATGTTGATGGCAAGGATATTGCCGACAAGGAGTATTCACTTAAGGACCTCAGGGGCAAAGTCGGACTCGTATTTCAATATCCGGAGCATCAGCTCTTTGAGACTACGGTATTTGAGGACGTGTGCTACGGACCGAAGAACCTGGGACTTGAGAAAAAAGAAGTCGAGCTGAGAGCCTATGAAGCGCTGAAACAGGTAGGAATAGAGGATGACTATTTCTATCAGTCACCGTTTGATCTGTCAGGCGGACAGAAGCGCAGGGCAGCGATAGCGGGTGTTCTGGCGATGAAGCCTGAGGTGCTCATACTCGATGAGCCCACGGCGGGACTGGATCCCAAAGGCAGGGAGGAAATCCTTGAGCTTGTAAGCAGACTCCACAGAGAGAACAATATAACGGTCATCCTTGTATCGCACAGTATGGATGACGTGGCAGACTATGCCGACAGGATCCTCGTGATGGATCACGGCAAACTCGTCTATGATGATACGGTACATGAAGTATTCAAGCATGTAAAGGAACTTGAGGAAATGGGACTGGCGATCCCCCAGGTCACTTACATGATGTATGATATAGCCGCTAAGGGAGTGGATGTCTCTACGGATATCACGACCATTGACGAAGCGGTTGAAGAGATCATGAAGGTATGGAGTAAATGATTCGAGACATAACACTGGGACAGTATTATCATGCTGATTCGGTTATACACAGGCTTGATCCGAGAACCAAGCTTGTGGGGACATTTTTTTTCATAATTGCATTATTTCTGGTGAAGAATCCTTTGGGTTATGCTGTGGCGGCGATCTATCTGGCACTCGTGATAAAACTGTCAACGGTGCCCTTAAGGTTTATGCTCAGAGGCATGAAAGCCATAGTATTTCTTTTGCTGCTCACGGTAGGCTTCAACCTTTTTCTGACACCCGGAGAACCGATCTGGGAGTGGTGGAAGCTCAGTATATCGGCTGAAGGCGTACGTATAGCATACACGATGGCTATAAGGCTGTCATTTCTCGTGATCGGCTCGAGCATCATGACACTGACAACGACGCCCAATAACCTTACGGACGGCCTTGAGAAGCTGCTTTCGCCGTTAAAAAAGATCAGGATTCCGGTGCATGAGATAGCCATGATGATGAGTATAGCACTGAGATTCATACCTATACTTCTTGAGGAGACGGATAAGATCATGAAGGCGCAGATGGCCAGAGGAGCCGATTTTGAGTCGGGAAATATTATCAAGAGGACCAAAGCGCTTGTTCCGATACTCGTACCGCTGTTCATATCGGCCTTCAGAAGGGCCAATGACCTGGCTATGGCCATGGAAGCAAGATGTTATAAGGGCGGCGACGGAAGGACCAAGATGAAGCCCTTAAAATACGCTGCAAGGGACAGATTGGCTTATCTTGCGATATTTGCAATGCTGGCTGCATGTATAATTGTGGGAAGGATGATATGAGGATACTTCTTGAAGTGGCATATGACGGAACGGATTATCACGGATGGCAGTTCCAGGAAAATGCCGATACCATCGAAGGAGAACTGAACAGGGCGATTTCCGCACTCATAAAGAAAGAAACGGAAGTCATCGGGGCGAGCAGGACGGATGCAGGAGTACACGGACTGTGCAATCTGGCTGTATTTGACAGCGATATGGATATACCTGCGGATAAATATGCCTATGCGCTCAACACCATGCTGCCTCCGGACATCAGGATAAGAAGGTCGGTAAAGGTAGCGGATGATTTCCACCCGAGACGTATGAAGGTGACCAAGACATACAGATATACCATCGACTGTGAGGAGTTTCCTAACCCGTTAAAAACCAGATATGCGCACTTCACATACGGGAAAATAGATGTTGACCTAATGAGTCAAGCGGCAATATACCTGATCGGGGAGCATGACTTCACAAGTTTCTGCAGTACGGCTACAACCGCTGTTTCTGCGGTCAGAACGATATATGACATTGGTGTCACAAGACAAAATGAGGATATTTTCATAACCGTTACAGGCAACGGTTTCTTATATAATATGGTAAGGATCATAGCAGGCACGCTTATGGAGGTCGGAAGGGGCAGGATAGCTCCAAAAGAGGTCAAAGATATACTTGAAGCGAAGGACAGAACAAAGGCCGGTCCCACGGCTGAGGCCTGCGGACTCGCGTTGCTAAAGATAGACTGGGAAGGAGATCTAAAAATCGATGGATAAGAATCTACTTAAACCGATCTTAGCCCTGGTTGGCATCATAGTAGTGAGTGTTGCTCTGGTACGTGGTTGCTCAGGCAGCGAAACCCTGTCCGAATATGCGGAAAGGACAGGACAGGACACCAAAGCGGTACTGCCTACGGTCGAACCCGTAAGTGATGCGGTAAGTTCAGCAGATACTCAGGCAGACAGCGCGGCAGTTAATGACCGGGCGCAAGCCACAAAAGCGGCTGAAGCTACAGAGACTGCCAAGAGTGCGGAAGCTACAGAGGCTTCCAAAATCACGGAAGCTACGATCGCAGCCAAGGCAACTGCAGAAGCTGAGGCAAGTGTGGCAGCGGAGGCAAACGCGGCAGCAGAGGCAAGCGCAGCGGCCAAAGCGAGCGTAGCGTCGGCTCAGGCTACGGCCGGTGCGGGCATGAATACAGTTGAAGTGAAGGCCGATGTGACAGGGACCAGGATATATGCTGCCGATGATAAAGACTTTTATATAGAAGAGATATCACAGGACCTTCTTAACAGCATGAAAGGAAGATCCTATGCCGCAGACATAGATGAGTCGATCGTCAATGCAACGATGCTCAGACATGTTGTGATAAAATATGTGGATTTTAACGGCAAAACGCAGACGGGTGAGCTGGTATGCAACGAAAAGATAGCCGTTGACATGCTAGAGATATTTGAGGAGCTTTACAAAGCGGGTTATCGGCTCGAAAAGGTAAAGCTCATAGACGAATACAATGCCGACGATGATGCATCCATGGAGGACAATAACACTTCATGCTTCAATTACCGTGTTGTCGACGGAACGGATAAGCTCAGCTATCATGCCTACGGACTCGCCATAGACGTAAATCCTTTCTATAATCCCTATGTTATCTATCATACGGACAAAGAGGATTATATCTGTCCGACGCAAAGCGCACCCTACGCATACAGAGATAAGGAATTTGCCTATAAAATAGATGAAAATGACCTTGCCTACAAGCTTTTTAAGGCGCACGGATTTATCTGGGGCGGTGACTGGAATTCATGCAAGGACTACCAGCATTTTGAAAAGAGGGTCAAATAAAGCGGCTAAAAGATTATGCGAGGGCATATCCGGAGGAATATATGAACAGAAAAGAGAAGATCATCTATAAAGGAAAGGAATATAAGGCCGACGGTCTGATATTTGATGTCGACGGGACCATATGGGACTCCACGGGAGTCGTTACGGAGGCATGGAATAATGCCCTTGCCGACACGGGGTTTGATACACGCGTCACTGCCGACAGGCTTAAGGGATTGTTCGGATTACCGATGATAGACATCATGAGGGACATACTGCCCGGAGTGGAAGAGCCGAGGCTCAGACATTTTGAAGAAGTGTGCAATGAATATGAGAAGAACTACATACTGGAAAGATCGGGAGAGCCCTACAGGCACATCGCGGAGACGATAAAGGCCCTTTCGGAGCAGATGCCGGTCATTATAGTAAGCAACTGCCAGGCAGGTTATATTGAGCTGATGATGGATCACCTGAAGCTGCGGGAATACGTGACAGATTTTGTATGCCCGGATTATACGGGAAAACTAAAGGCTGACAATATCCTTCTCATGGCCGAAAAGCACGGACTTAAGTATCCTGTGTATATAGGCGACACACAGATGGATGCGGATGCATGCAAAAAGGCCGATGTACCCATTATATTTTGCAGATACGGCTTCGGTACCGTCGAAGAGCCCGATGCCGTCATAGATAAGCCTGAGGATCTGCTGAAAATACTGGGTATGAAATAAGAGATATCATTTGCATTTCATGAAAGAGAGCCCGGATATGAATTAGCGGAGCCCGAAAGATTTACGGAGCACGAAAAAAATTAGCGGTTGACACGCGTGGACGCGTTTAGTATAATATTCGAGCGTGGGTATTTCAGATGGAAGGAATACCGGACGACGGTGATAACGCATCAATAGCCCCGATGTAAGATTCACATTGTTTTATTGACACATAATTTGGAGGATATATCATGAAGACATTTATGGCTAGTCCGGCTACAATTGATAGAAAATGGTATGTTGTGGACGCTGAAGGTCAGACACTCGGTCGCTTGGCTTCAGAGGTTGCAAAGGTACTCAGAGGCAAGAATAAGCCTATATTTACACCGCACATTGACTGTGGTGATTATGTAATCATCATTAATGCAGAGAAGATCAAGGTTACAGGCAAGAAACTTGATCAGAAGATTTACTACAATCATTCTGATTATGTAGGCGGCATGAAAGAAACCGTTCTTCGCGAGAAACTTGCAAAGAAGCCCGAAGAAGTTGTTGAGTTGGCTGTTAAGGGCATGCTTCCCAAGGGACCTCTCGGAAGAGAAATGTACAAGAAATTATTCGTATATGCAGGAAGTGAGCACAAGCATGCAGCTCAGAAGCCTGAAGTACTTACATTTTAATTAGGATAGGAAGGAGATTACTAAAATGGCTAAGAAAGCAGCAGCTCAGTTCTATGGTACAGGAAGAAGAAAGAAAGCGATCGCCAGAGTATATGTTGTACCGGGCAAAGGCAATATAACGATCAACAAAAGAGACATAGATGAATATTTCGGTCTTGAGACCCTCAAGGTTATAGTTCGTCAGCCTCTTGTAGCTACAGATACAGTTGACAAGTATGACATCAAGGTCAATGTAAAGGGTGGCGGATACACAGGCCAGGCAGGTGCTATCAGACATGGTCTTTCAAGAGCTCTTACAAAGGTTGATGAGGATTACAGACCTGTTCTCAAGAAGGCAGGCTTCCTTACAAGAGATCCTCGTATGAAGGAAAGAAAGAAGTACGGTCTGAAAGCAGCTCGTCGTGCACCTCAGTTCTCAAAGAGATAATTGCACATCAAAAATCAAAACATCCGAAACCCTTGAAAATCAAGCATTTTCAAGGGTTTTCTTTTGTTCCTGCTGCTTTCAAAATCTTGTAAAATCGTGTCAAAACTTATGCGTAACTAACAGGTAACTAACAAAAACGGAAAATGAAAAAGTAAAAGAAGAAATATCTTGTGTAAGATATGAAACCATGATATAATATGCCCTGAAAGGTGGTGATCTGATGAGTGCAACAGCTTATAAGAACCGTTACAATGCAGCACATTATGAGAGGGTTGATCTCATGCTTCCAAAGGGAAGCAAGGAACGGATCCGGGCAGCGGCCGCTCAGGCCGGGCTGTCAATGAATGATTATCTGTTCCGGCTGGTCAATGCTGATCTGGGAGAAGATGGGAAAAGCCGCCTGGCTTCCGGGCACCGGTTCGGGGAAGCTGAGAAGGAACAGCTCAGGAAGATGCAGGTTGCTGCAAAGTATTATGATATGATCGAGTGTATGTCAGTAGATGAAGAGGGGTATCACATCACGCTCAGGAAGGGCTACACAAACAGCGAGACAGGCAGCAGGTTTCTTTTCACTGTAACAATGAAGGATATGAGGCTTCTGATCACAAAGTCCGGGAAAGAGCACTCAGAGCGTTCTGAGAGCAGTCCAGTCTGTGATCTTGATTATGATACTCGGCAGCAGCTCGGAAAGTGGCAGATACCAAAGAAATATTATGAGATGGTTGAGAGTATCAGGGTAAGCAGGAAAGAAGGTTTTGACATTTACCTGAAAGAGGGCTTTATAAACGATCACACCGGCGGCCGGCTGATCAGGGTTGAGAAGGCCGGTGTGTTCAGGAGCATAATGAAATACACCCACAAAGAAAAGACAGGTTCCTGAGAGCCTGTCTTTTCTTTGGTCATATTTTGTTTATCGCTTCCAGAAGAATGCTGAAATCAAAGTGCGTGTAAACGGTTTCTGTAACACCCTGGCCTTTGTGGCCAACAATACGCTTGATCAGTCTTTCATCAACATGAGCTTCCGCCAG
>JAILQX010000049.1 GCA_024698705.1 Lachnospiraceae bacterium | reverse complement strand
AAGAAGTGCTATCTGAGTGTACTCGGTAATGTCAAGGCGATCGTTTTGTGTAAAGCACAGTCTTTCGACATCGACTTTGGATGCTTCATTGGCAAGTCTGTATATATTTCTTGCATCACCTGAATTATTGTAGAAGTCCTTTCCCATCATAGGAGTCTGTACGCCCTGACCCGGAAATACAAATGCTATCCTGTTCATATATCTCCTCTTGCCTTGATGACACTCATTGCTTCATTTACTGTCTCTTCAATGATGTCCCTGCAGTTTTTTACTTCTCCTATAAGTCCGGAGATCTGGCCGGCCATCACCGTTCCCTGCGTCACATCTCCGTCTATCACAGCATTTTTAAGTGAACCGAGTGTGAGCTTTTCAAGTTCCATAAAGTCAGCACCCTTCTTTTCCATGTCAAGATAGATCCTTGTCATCTTATTGCGCAGACATCTGACGGGATGACCCGTACTCATACCTGTGACCGCAGAATCTATATCCGTGGCTTTTATGATCTTATTCTTATAGTTTTCATGGACAACAGCCTCCTTGCAGGCGACAAACCTTGTTCCCATCTGAACTGCCTCTGCTCCTAACATCAAAGCTGCTGCCATCCCTCGTCCGTCTGCAATCCCGCCTGCTGCGATCACCGGAATTTTTAGTGCATCACTGACCTGCGGAACAAGTGCCATAGTTGTTGTCTGACCGATATGCCCGCCGCTTTCCATTCCTTCAGCGATCACGGCATCCGCTCCCCCTCTTTCCATAAGTCTTGCAAGAGCTACACTTGCAACGACCGGAATGACCTTTACTCCTGCTTCTTTCCACATATCCATGTATTTTGCAGGATTGCCTGCGCCCGTAGTAACTACTTTTACCCCTTCCTGTACAATAACCTTTGCGACTTCATCGGCATTGGGATTTAAAAGCATCACATTTACTCCAAACGGCTTATCGGTCAGCTGTCTGCACTTTCTTATCTCTTCTCTTACTATGTCCGGCGGTGTAGATGCAGCTCCTATGATCCCCAGTCCTCCTGCGTTTGATACTGCTGAAGCAAGGTTGTGCTCAGCTACCCATGCCATGCCCCCCTGAATTATGGGATATTCAATATTAAGTAGTTTTGTGATCTTTGTCTTCATATATCAGCCTGCTTTTTTCTCTATGTACTCAAGCAGAGCCCCAACCGTCGTGATCTTTTCAAGATCCTCTGATGGGATCTCGGTACCAAACTCATCCTCAAATTCCACAACAAGATCAAAAAGATCGAGCGAATCCGCGTTTAAGTCCTCCTTAAATCTTGTTTCAGGTGTTATATTTACTCCATCCAGCCCAAGTTTCTCTTCAATTATCTGTGCGATTCTTTCAATCATTCTTCTTTTCTCCTTTTTCTGATACATGACCCGCATCAATTTTTTAAACCTCGTTACATAGTATTGAATACTATATGCTTTGATTTTCAAATATTTTGAGTATCAAAGCATTGTTCGATAAAAATCATAATATAAAATATTTTGATAGTCAAGATATTTTTTTAAAACAAAAATCCTGCAAGCCGCTTTTACGGTTTGCAAGATCTCTGCTTTGTCTATATTCAGAATCTGAAATCTCTTCTTTTAGATGATCCTTATATCATAGATATTCTGTATGGCTATCTGCCTTACCTTGTCCGTAGGGATGCGCTTTATTTCCTCGTTGATCAGATAATATCCCTCTTCTTTTGTTTCTTTCGATGCATAGTCTTCCAGATATTCAGCCAGAGTCATTCATTATAACTGATTTAACCATATATTTCCTTAATCATTTTCCAGTCATCAAATTGTTATCTTCTGACGCAAAAAAGCTTTCGAAGGCGCATATTTACGCCATCGAAAGCCTTTGTTTACATATATTTGATCCTACTTTAAAACCACCGGCTATTACTCAAACTCTATGGTACCGGTAGGCTTAGCGGTAAGATCATATAAGCATCTGTTGATGCCCTGAACTTCATGTGTTATACGATATGAGATCTTCTCAAGGAATTCCCAGTCAAGACGCTCGATTGTTGCGCTCATGGCATCCTTGGTGTTGACCGCACGAATGATGCAGACCCACTCAAATGCACGCTTACCGTCCTTAACACCGGTTGCCTTCATATCCGGAACTACGGTGAAATACTGCCATACCTTCTTGTCCAATCCGGCCTTTGCAAACTCTTCACGAAGGATCGCATCAGATTCACGAAGTGCTTCAAGTCTGTCTCTTGTGATGGCTCCGGTACAACGTACTCCGAGTCCCGGACCCGGGAACGGCTGACGATTGACCATCTCATCCGGAAGTCCGAGTGCTGAACCGACTACTCTTACCTCATCCTTGAATAACAGCTTCAACGGCTCTACGAGTTCAAGCTTAACATCCTCCGGCAATCCGCCTACATTATGATGAGCCTTGATACCGTCTTTACTCTCAAGGATATCGGGATAAATGGTACCCTGTCCGAGGAATCCCACACCTTCGATCTTTGCAGCCTCTTCATCAAATACCTTGATGAATTCGCCGCCTATGATCTTACGTTTCTTCTCAGGTTCGCTTACACCTTCAAGAAGATCTAAAAATCTGTCCGTAGCATCTATATAAATGAGATTTGCACCAAGTTGTTTCTGAAATACATCGATGACCATCTCACTTTCACCTTTACGCATAAGGCCATGATTAACATGGATACATGTCAACTGCTTTCCGACTGCTTTTATGAGAAGCGCTGCAACAACAGATGAATCAACTCCGCCTGACAGAGCCAAAAGCACTTTGCCGTCTCCTATCTGCTTTCTTAAAGCCTCTACCTGAGCCTCGATAAATGCATCAGCTTGGGCCTTTGTTTCGATCCTGGCCATGGAATCAGGTCTGATGTTTTCACTGCTTGCGTAATAATCACTTCGTGCGTCTGACATTATGTTTTCCTCCTAATCAATAAATGAGAACCACGCCATAAACAATTCACTTCGTAAAAGCATGGCTCACGTTATATTCTGAATTATATCAACTCATACGGATATCAGTAAAGAAGATATTTATCTTTTATTCTACCGGCTGATCCTTTAACGGATATTTATCTTTCCTTTACGATATTGCCGTCCTCAACCCTGAATACCATGTCGCATTTTTCAATGGTCGTAAGTCTGTGGGCAATGATGATGAGCGTCTTTCTTCCGTGAAGCCTGTTTATCGAATCCATGATCGCAGCTTCCGTATCACCGTCAAGTGCGGATGTCGCTTCGTCAAGAACAAGCACCTCGGGATCCTCGAAGAGTGCTCTCGCTATACCTATCCTCTGACGCTGTCCGCCGGAAATACGTATGCCACGTTCCCCAATACCCGTGTCCAGTCCGTCGGGCAGGCTCTTAACATATTCATCCAGCTGGGCTTCCTTAAGTGCGGCCCATACCTTTTCATCATCAATATCCTCTTCGGGAATACCAAATGCCACGTTCTTTCTGATCGTGTCATCGATCATGAATATGGTCTGCGGAATGTAACCGATGTTCTTAAGCCAGCCTTCATAATCAGTCAGAACATCAACCCCGTCTGCGGTGATCGTTCCTTCTTCCAGTTTGAGAAGACCAAGGAGCACGTCGACCATGGTCGTCTTTCCCGAACCCGAGGTTCCGACTATACCGACAGCCGAACCGATCGGGATCTTCAGATCCGCGTGTTTGAATATGTATCTGTCCGTGTTGGGATATTTGTAAGTAATATTCTTAAGTTCGATCTCCCTGTTTACGGGAAGCTTTTCAACTACTTTCTTTACCCTGTAAGCAGATTCGTCATATTCAACGTTTTTATCATTGATCTCTGACTGGAGATGCTCGGAAACATTCCATAAGAACGGCTCGAAATAAGATATCGATGTCGTATAATTGTTGATCCTGTTGGCACTTGGCAACAGTCTCATTGCCGCAAGGGCAAATACCGACAACTGCGGTATCATTTCATCGATCGTTGCACCGCCTTTCATGACAACCGCCATATATCCCACCAGACCGGCTATACATATGGTTTCGATCAGAAGACGCGGGGTCGAATTGTATATATTGTATTTCTGTACCGCTCCCACGTAGCCTTCTCCGCAGCGTGCATATTCATTGATGAAATAGCTTTCCTTGTTGGCTACCTTGATCTCTTTTATACCCATAACGGCTTCTTCGATCCATTTGAAAAGTCCGCTGTAATAATCCTGATTTTCCTGTCCCGCCCTGTACATGATGGGCTTGAGTATCACTTTTATCACAATGAGGACCGCTATCAGAAGACCGGAAATGGTAAGGACCATCGCAGCATCAGCCACCAGCAGCACCGCTGCCAGACAGGTAAATACAACTATTTCACTTGCAAGCTGAAGTATGGTAAGGATAAGCGCATACATATTGTTGACATCGGATGTGATATTGCGCTGTATGACCGAAGTGTCCGCATTCAGATAATATTCATAGGGACGCTTCATAAAATTGATCATCATTCGCCTTGAAGTGGCAAACTGATTGGTATATACAAATCTTAACTGGATCACGTTCTGTATAAATAAAAACAGATTCTTAAGTACGAATGCCAACACGAGCATGAGCATCATAAAAAGTGTAAACTGCATGGTCGAAGACATACCGAGGGTATTGTATACAGCTGACAGATATTTGTTGGTCCTAACGGCCTCGGGATCTATTATGACCTTCATAACCGGGATGACCGCAGAGATACTCAGGGATTCAAGGACACCGCCGATAAGCATGAGAAATACGATCAGAACCATCTTTCTCTTCTGCTTCTTATCCAACAATATATTAAGTCGTTTCAAAATCTTGATCATGTATATTCCTCGCCGGCTGTTATCTGCTGTAATATGATGCTATCTTTGTGACCGCATCTATAACGCTCTGTACATCCTCATCGGTCATGGCATAGTACAGAGGAAGCGTGATCATATTGTCATAAAGGTCTTCCGCCTTAGGGCAAAGTCCTCTCTTATATCCCAGCTTTTCATACTGCGGGAAATAATAAACCGGGATATAATGCACGTTGCAAATTATATTTTCCGCTGCCATCGCATCGAAAAATCTTCGTCTATCCACAGACAGTTTATCTTTATTGAGCTTCAGTATATACAGGTGTCTTGCCGTATCGGACTCGGGTATTTCCTTCTGCACACAAACGGTGTCAAGTTTGGAAAATGCCTCGTTGTACCTGTTTACTATCTCTTTTCTTCTCTTTTTGAACATTTCAAGCTTATCCAACTGGCTTATCAGAAGACCTGCCTGGATATCGGTCATTCGGTAATTATAGCCCATATCCACCATCTCGTAATACCACGGTCCTTCCGACTCACGGCTCATGAACTTCTGATCCCTTGTTATCCCGTGAGCACGGGCAAGAAGGAGTTTTTCGTAATATTCATCATTGTTTGTAAGGACCGCTCCGCCTTCACCGGAGGTGATGGTCTTTACCGGATGAAAACTGAAGGTTGTCATGTCCGCTATCGAACCGATCATCCTTCCCTTGTAGGAAGTGCCTATAGAATGTGCACTGTCCTCTATGAGAACAAGCCCGTGTTTCTTACAAATATCCGTAAGTCTGTCCAGTTCAACAGCCTGTCCGGTGTAATCCACCGCAACGACTGCCTTTGTATTTTCCGTGATGTGAGCCTCTACTTCTGCCGGGTCGATATTGTAGGTTTCCGGATCGATGTCCGCAAATACAGGTGTTGCTCCCACATAAAGAGCACAGTTTGCACTTGCCGCAAATGTGATCGGTGTTGTGATCAGTTCATCACCATTTTTAAGGCCCGCTGCCATAACAGCTATATGCAATGCCGCCGTTCCGTTGCTGCATACTACCGCATGACGTGCGCCTGTAAGTTTGCACAGCTTTTCTTCAAGTTCATTGATCTTTGGACCACAGGTCAGATAGTCGCTTTTAAGAACATCCAGGACCGCATCGTAATCGGCCTGATCCAAGTACTGGTGTCCGTAATATATCTTTTTGTCTCTGACGGGAGTTCCTCCCTCTATCGCGGGTTTATTCATAAGTGACACCCCTTTTTGTAATACATTTGTTAAAAGGACATGCAGGTTTACTGCATGTCCCTGTACTCTAACGACATTTGTTTCTGTTATATGAATCGATAACTATTTCTCAAGATCCATCTTACTGAGAAGTTCTTTGATCTCATCAACCGTGAGCCACTCGGTATTATTGCCGGAACTGTATGAAAAACCGTCGGCAACCTTCTTTCCGCCCGGGATGGGATCCCTCTGTTTATCATTCCATATCATCTGAGGATATACGATAAAATGCTTGTCATATTCATATGTGGTCAGCGAATCCTCAACCGTTACCATTATCTCATGAAGCTTCTCACCTTCACGGATACCGACCTCAGGCATTTCGCAGCCCGGAAGCATGGCCTGTGCAAGGTCCGTGATCTTGAAGCTCGGGATCTTGCTGATAAATGTCTCTCCGCCGCGTGCTTCCCTGAGGGCTTTTATAACAAGCTCAACACCCTCGGTAAGGCTTATCCAGAATCTTGTCATCCTGTAATCCGTGATAGGAAGCTTGTCGCCGCCGTTTTGGATGATCCTGTTGAAGAACGGGATTACGCTTCCTCTTGAACCTGCAACATTGCCGTATCTGACTATCGAGAAATTGATATCCTTAGTTCCCGCATATGAATTGGCTGCTATAAAGAGCTTATCTGATACCAGCTTGGTACCGCCGTAAAGGTTTACCGGATTGACAGCCTTATCTGTCGAGAGGGCAACGACCTTCTTTACATCCGTATTGAGTGCGGCTTCTATCACGTTCATCGCACCGTGGATATTTGTCTTTATGGCTTCATTGGGGTTGTATTCGCACGCCGGTACCTGCTTAAGTGCCGCTGCATGCACAACATAATCAACTCCCTCAAAGGCTCTTTCAAGTCTGTCCTTATCTCTGACGTCACCTATGAAGAAACGCAGCTTATCGGCATATTCCCTCATATCATTGGCCATAACGAACTGTTTATATTCATCCCTTGAATATATGATGATCTTCTTGGGATCGTAATTATCCAGAACATATTTTGTAAAACATTTACCGAAAGAACCCGTTCCTCCGGTCACAAGAATGGTTTTCCCGTTTAACATATCTTTCCTCCTGCCCTTTTGGGACACATTTCCCTGACCACGATCTGTGGATTTAGGCTAAAAAATTATATCATACCGCCCATATCAATGCAAATCCCGTCATGCTTCAAGCGCCTCACATGTCGCCGGGACCATTCCTCTTTCGCGTATCCTACAGTCCGCGGATCTTTGCGTGTATTTTTCTTGTCCTTTCCGGCCACGTTGAAAGAAGGAATATATAAAGTTTATTCTTTCTCGTCAGATACTCGTTTAACATTGCCCGCTTGCGGTTTTCACGCATATATCCGACCACTTTCCGATAGAACTCATTATCTGCTGTCATCTGTTCTATCGGGATATGCAGCATGTAATCCAAACGCTGGAACATTCCGAATCTGAAAGCGACCTGCCTGAGATCCGGATATCTCTCATTCACCAGCTTTTCAGCCATATCCGCATTTACGACTATATCGGTAAATACTCTCGAAAAGTCATTTTTATCGCTTCTGCGGCTATTGCTGTTCATCCTGTAATATACGTGATAGCATTGCTTGGGCAATATCGGGAAATGATCCACGTCGCCCAGCATATCGATCAGCAGTTTGAAATCCTCATTGAGCTCCCCCTCCGGAAAACGTCTGTCGGCAAATAACTCGGCAGCGCATATCCTTGTACAGAAAGAGCAGTCTCCCCTGTGCATGAGCAGCTCTCTCATCATATCCTTTGAACTGATAAGAAGCTCCTCTTTGGGAGGTATGCAAACGTCCTCTCTCCTGCTGCCGTCCTCGTTGATCTCGTCTCTGGATATCTGTGCCATTTTCGAGCCTGTACGAGCAACCGCATCCGCGAGCAGTTCGTACATATCGGGCTCTATATAGTCATCACTGTCCACAAAACCTATAAAATCACCGGTGGCATACTTTAACCCCATGTTTCTGGCACTCGAAGAACCTCCGTTTTGCTTGTGGAAGGTCCTTATCCTTATGTCCTTTTTTTCCAAAAGGTCGCATAATGCCGCCGTTCCGTCCGTGGATCCGTCATCAACAAGGATTATCTCCAGCCCCTCATGGGTCTGTGCGAGTATGCTGTTAACACATCGCTCCAGACAGTCTATGATATTGTAAACAGGTACGATAACCGTGATCTTCATATCTTATGCCTTTGACATCGGTCCTTCGGCAGGAGGCTCTATCTTTCCTGCTTTGTAACCTTCGTAAAATCTCATTACTTCTTCGGCCGCATGCTTAGGATTCCACAATGTTGCTATGGTCTCGTATGCATTTTGTCCGAGTCTCTCTATATATGCATGATCGTCCATAAGCATGAGGACCTTTTCCCTTAAATCCTCATACGATCCGTCATAGAGCAGTCCGTTCTTGCCGTTCCTTATAAGATATTGTGCGGCTCCGGCTTCTATTGAAACAACCTCTGCAAGTCCGCTGTTCATGCCTTCGTTGACAACGGCTCCCCAGCCTTCCAGATGATTGCTCGTAAACAGATGGATATGGCAGCCGTCCATCAATTCCCTTACTTCACCCGGGCTTATGAATCCATAAAAAAATACATAATCCTCAAGTTCTCCCTTGGCAACGGTTGCTTTGAGGTCTTCTTCCATTTCCCCGCTACCTATAAAATGGATACGGAAATTATAGCCCATGTCGACCATATCTGCCGCCAGCCTTACAACATATTCCGGATGCTTGAGAGGCATGAACCTTCCTGCCCAGATCAGCTGTATCTCATCCATTGGCGGTTTTTTTGAAGCATCAAGTTTCCTGAATTCCGGGAAATATCCGAACTTGTACATTTTATCCGGGTAAGCATGTATGAGTGAGAAATCGCCTGCCACATAGGAACCGTTGCAAAGCAGGAATGCACTGTCCGAATTCCTGAATCTTGTGTGTTCCTTATATTTTCTTAGAAGGCCTTTCGGTGAAACGGCTTTCCACCTGCCTTCCCTGTAAAGTCTCTCGCTGATCCTTACCGTCAGCTTTCCCTGTTTCATGCGGGGAATGATAAGGTCCTCTCTCTCCTGCCAGCCGACAAGAAGCATATCGCATTCGTCTATGAGCTTACGGCAGGCCTCTTCATCCTTATAAAGCAGCTTCAGATAGGGTATGGCTGATTCATCGACGCTCCAGCCCATATCGGCTCTTTCCGCTTCCATGGGCTCGGTCTGGATAAATGTGTAATCTTCACCCAGTATTCCGTACATCTCATTGCAGAAAGGTATCTGATGATGATTTATGTAGTTGCTTATCATTACAACTCTTGGCATATCTTACTGTATATCTCCGTTAATTCGCGATAATTTGCTTCTCTGTCATAGTTATGAGCCGCCCTTTTGACTGCCGCCTCCGACAGTTCTCCGGCAAGTTTTTCCTCCGACATGAGCCTTACCAGTTTATCCGCAAGTTCCCTGCTGTCACCCACTTTAAACATGAGTATCTCTTTATCTTCCTCAGCCATGGACGGGATCCCTCCGCATCTTGATGCTATGACCGGTGTTCCGAGAAGCATGGCTTCGGCCATGGAATTGGGCGAGTTTTCCACTGATGAAGTGCATACGTATACCGATGAAGCCAGGTATCTCGCCTTCATTTCCTCCTCATTCAGCTTACCGAGAACGGTTATCTTATCTGCCAGATCGTTGCGCTCTGTCAGGCTTCTTAAGTACCGTCCGTAGGAACCTATCTTTATCTTCTCTTTGAGTGTTTCATAACCTGTTATGCTGTTGCCTGCCACATATATATGTACATCACTTATATGCTTCAGCACTTCGGGCATTGCTTCAAGGAGCACGTGAAAGCCCTTGAGAGGATAGTCGGCCTGACTTACAAATACGTTATGTCCCGCAAGCTTGTCAACATTCCATCTTCCTGAGTAGAAGGCATCTCTCATGGATTCGCCGAGGTGATGATATGTGATATCCGGATTTATCTTTAATACCGCATTTTTGTCAAATTCGGTGCGTCCGGCCACATGTCCCGTCTTCTTAAGCAGTTCCTTCTCAAATCCTGCCCTGATCTCGAATTTCTGCTTTTGTTTTGCTATATTGTCTTTCTTTATAAGATCCCTGAAAGTGTAAGCATTGACAACACTCTCATCCAGTCCGCAGGTATATGCATTGGCGCATTCGCTCATTACTCCCTGTATGCTTACGAGCATTCGCCCGGGTTTGTCAAATATTTCCGCCCATATCAAGCTGTGCGGATATTCCGTACCGAAACTGTGGATGATATCCGGTTTAAAATCCGATATGATCTTCTTAGCCGTCCCGCGAAGTGTCATATCATATATCCAGGGACACTCGGTCTGCTCCAAAAATCTGTAGCAGGTTATCTTTTTATCATTTATCCGGACTTCATCTTTTCTGTAGACCGAATCTATGTTGCCGACGGGCATGCACACAGCCAGTTCATAGTCTGTATCTTCTTCGATCAGCCTTCCCAGCATCCCGCTTATCCAACCTTCCTTGACGGTTGTTTCCGTATTCAGTTGTTCTGCGAGCACAGGCGGAACTATGTTGCATAACCACATCAGTCTCATTGCTTGTTACCTTTTTTCCTGTATAAAAAGCTTTTAACCGTGTTATACGTTTTTGAAAATACCGGGCTTTCTGCCATTTTTGTCCTGAGCGGTGCCAGTGTAAGGAGCATGACCGCTCTGTATCCTGCAGCCTGTTTCGGCATGTAGATATCGGTTATCTTACGGTGTTCTTCGGCAGAGATCTTCCTGTTTTGGGCGGTCTCCGAAAATCCGCCTCCCTCATAATCACATATTACGACAGGAACGTGAACAGTCTTTGCTTGCATTTTGTATACTGCATACAGGAAATGCTCATAATCCGCCCTCACCCTGTAGGACGTATCATATGCCCTGTTTTCAAACAGTCTTACATCATAAAAACATACCTGATGACACGGAACATTTCTGAAAAGAGCGAAATCATTTATCTCGGGTGCGGAGCTTATCACGCTTCCCTGTGCGGGATTATACTGATCCCCGTAGATGATGTGAGGCTCCTCATGGTCCTTTAAGAAACCTTCCATCTTAAGAAGCACCTCATCATCATGAAATACATCACCGCAGTTCATGAATATGCAATAGCCCGCATCAGTGAACTTTTTCATCTCTTCAACAGCTTGATTCATGCCGTCATATATACCCTTATCGCCTGATACGACAATATGAACATTATCTCTGCCTTCCAGCATTCCTCCGTCCTTCAGGCGCTCAATGCTTCCATCACCCGATCCGCCGTCCTTGACGATCACGGTGTAATCCTCAAAGCGCTGGGCAAATATGCTCTTTAACGTAGTCTCGAGTTTGTCTCCGGGATTCAGGCTAACGATTATTATACATAAGGTTTTCTTCGACATTGTTCCACTCCACATGATCAAACAGCCAGCTTTTGTATGGAAGTACAGATATACCCGGCTCATAAGCCACCTTCAGGAAATATGCAAAATACAGCACCGCAAATACCACAACGGCGATCGTCATATATTTTTTCTTTTTGCCGTCAAGCTTTGCCAGTATACCCGGTATCAATATGATCTGCGCCGTGATCAGATAATAGCCGAAACGCGAGATCAGTGGGATGAACGATCCCCCTATATACAGCGCGATCGCCAGGATATTCATGTTAAAATACAGGGTGTTGGCCTTATCATCCCTGATCGTTTCGTAGCATAACAGAGCCATTATAAGGATCAGGATGCATCTGCCTATGGATAAGATGCTCTCACTCAATCCGACGCCTTCGGTCAGATAGATCGTATTTTCATAGGACGGATAGAGTTTCAGGGCCAGTTGCATGATATAGTCCCTCAGCAGATAAGCAGCTGCCGTTCCCACCCCGATGATACCGTAGAAATATCTGTTCCATTTTCTGTTGCAGATATAGTACAGGGGTATGACCACAAGAACGGACTTGTGGAAAAATGCCGCAAATACGATCAGCAATATGAATTTTAGATATTCTTTTTTTACGACATATCTGAGGGAATAGAGCGTGATGGCCAGTACAAAATAATACCTGACCGTATTGAATGACCTGAAATAGATACCCAGAGTCATAAAAAGCAGAAAGCTCATCGCAAAGCTTTCACTGCTGTCATATATGGCCTTAAGATACAGGTAAATGGTCGCACAGCCTATGATGCCGAACAGCCAAAGATAATTTTCGCTCCCGCACAATGTATACAGGATCTTAACGAACAGATTGTAACCCGGTTCGGTGACCGTCACTCCGCCCACATTTATCTCATGGGCATTCTGGATATAATTGACGTAATCATTGCCGACACCTGTCCTTAAAACACAGGCTGCCGTCAACACGGCAAAAATAGCAGCCAGACTGATATTGTTCAAAAGCTGCCTTCTCGTTACGCATATGTTATTGACAGTCTGCCTGCTGACCGTAAATGCCACAGCTATAGTCGCAAGCGTGATGATCATGTACAATATCATTTCGTAGCTTCCTTCATACCCTGCTTCATAAGCTTATATGCCTGCTGCCAGTTCTTCACTTCTCCGTCGGCATCGGCAAAAAAAGTATCTTTATGCGCCAGAAGAAATCTGAGCGCAAGTATCTTTGCAAAGCAACCGTACAGCGGCTTATAGAGAACACCCCTGTCAAAGAAAAACTTTTCGGTATAGCCGTTAAACCACGTAGAAGGTCTGGGCTCTTCCCTTCCGAGTGAAATTGGAAGTGCATATATCCTGAATCCGTGTTTTAAGCAATCTTTTATGAACAGACTGTCCTCGCCGTTGCTGTATCTGGCACCGCCTCCGAACAGGAGATTAAAGCTGATCCCCGCCATGCGCAGCTTCTCCAAACGTATGGCAAAACTGTAGGTTGGGTATCTTCCGCTGTTGTAGATCCTTACTCTGTGCTCCTTATCAGTATGATAGGTTGTCCTCTCCCGGATCACATCAAAGTTAAAAAGGAGCATATCAGCATACGGTCTCTGCTCAAAAGCCTTCAAAACTTTTTCCGCATAACCTTCCGTGTACCTGATATCCTCATCCGAAAAAAGTATGATATCGGCATCCGCCCTCATAAGCGCATTGTTGCGCGACAGACCGACACCCTTTTCCCGAAAGCTGTAGCAGCATATCCTGTGACCCTCATACTCATATTCCGAATAATCATTGACATCACATTGGTTGATGATTATGGCATCACTCTCGAGGTTCATGACCCGGGCTATCGTATCCGTATTCTGTTTTACGCATGACACCAGTGTCTGTAATCTCATGGCCTTCACCGTCATTTATCGCTGCTGTTTTCCGTAGTAACGTTTCAAAAACTTCTCATCGCAATCACCCAACAGTACACCGCAGAGTTTGCCTCCCTGCTTTCCGATAAGCTGTATGTCGTACTCAACGGCTGTAATGTGTGTCTTTCCGAATGCAAGCTTAAGCACGCATCCGTCGTGCTTCTTTATCTCTTCGATGTCAGCTGAAACATCTGATGTTTCATATACATCCGCTTCACCGATCACCATCTGCCTGTTGGCCTGCGTATCATTTGCATATGCTTTCGTATCATATCCGATAAAGGGAACTTCCGGGAAATGAGACACAAAATCCTTTTCCGTATATATCCGATCGTCCATGCAATAATATACACCAAATGCAAAAGCAGCAATGATAAGCCCGATCAAAGCCCCGAGTATTGCGGCATTTTTGGCTTTATCATTGTTTTTGACCGGGTACATCTCATTTTCGGACCACAGTTCTATCGTACTGAGTTCGCCTACCTCATCGGCAAATGCAGGCATGGCGCTCTTGTAGGCTTCATTTATCGCCTGTATCTTTTCCGTATCCGTTCCTTCCACCACTACCGTCAGAACCCTGTAATCACTGGGCATCCTGCTGCTGACACTGTCGATGACAAACTGTTTGTCCATACCCGGGATCATCGCGAGAACAGGCTCGACTATCCTGTCATCGACCACAAATTCATTCCAGGTATAGGCATTGTAATAATCCATTCCTTTGGGATAATCCTTTTCATTGAAGGTTATATAATAATCACTGCTGATCTCATAGACCTTCTCGCCGTGGATCACGTTTTTGTACAGAAGATAAACAGCCGCGCCGAGTAGGGCCCCGAGCACTGTCACAGCTATGATAATCCACAGCTTCTTATACAGGCACAGAAAGAATCTGCGCATATCCATGCCTTCACTCATATATTTTTCATCTTTGATACGATCCATATACATTTCCCCGATCAGTTTATTGAGACATATTCCAATGACCTATTCCAATTCTTCCTTAACGATGTAAAGCGGTCTGTTCTTGACCTCAAGATATGTTCTTGAGAGGTACTGACCTATTATACCGAGGCACAGAAGCTGAACTCCGCTTATCAGACTGATGATACATACAAGTGACGGCCATCCGTCCGTGGGATCCCCGAAGATACTGGTCCTTATGATTATAAATATGATAAGGATGATAGCCAGTACGCAAAACAGTACACCCATCCATGAAGCCAGCGACAGCGGTGCCGTACTGAAGGAAATGATACCTTCGATCGAGTATTTGAACAGTCCCCAAAAGCTCCATTTTGTTTCGCCCTTGGCACGTTCCACATTTTCAAATTCGACCCACTTCGTCTTAAAGCCTACCCAGCCGTAGATGCCTTTGCTGAAACGGTTGTATTCGCCCATTGACAGGATCGAATCCACCATCTGGCGTGTCATAAGTCTGTAATCCCTGGCTCCGTCAACTATCTCAGTCTTACTGATCTTATTGATGAGCTTATAAAAACACCTCGCAAAAAATGACCTGATCACAGGCTCTCCCTTGCGGGAAACTCTTCTGGTCGCAACCGAATCATAACCCTGATCGATGTAGCCGAACATTTCCGGAAGCAATGACGGAGGATCCTGCAGATCCGCATCCATCATGACCGCATAATCGCCTGCTGCCTTCTTGAATCCTGCATATATCGCCGCCTCTTTTCCGAAATTTCTGGAAAATGATATCAGTTTGACCCTGTTGTCTGCTTCATGAAGCTTCTTTACCTCTTCTGCCGTATTGTCACTTGAGCCGTCATTTATATAGATCATCTCCAGATCCAGCTCACGCTTCTCAAAGAAATCCTTGTTCTTCATCAGCTCATCGTAAAAATACGATATATTCTCTTCTTCGTTATAACACGGAATTATTATACTGAGTAATTGCATGTCCTATCTCCCTTTGTGACACAATTTTAACTGCAATCATCGTCTATTTTACCAATCTGTATACCAGATAATTCTCTGTACTGTGAGCCAGTTTATATTCTCCGAGCCTCTGCGGTGCATCCTCAAACACATCCATGATGATCACATCGCAGCAGTATTCGTATGCTGTCGTTGCTATGAAATCCTTATTCTCTTCGCTGTTTTTCAACGCATCAAAAAATGTATATGCTTCTTCATTGTAGCCGTCCATTATACCCGTATCCAGGCCGTCGGTCCACAGATCCCTTCCATACAACAGCGGGATCGCATTTCCGCGGGTGCTGATGGCCTGTATGATACCCTCATCGGCAAGGACCAGCTCCGGCTCCCACTCATTTAATTTGCCGACGATCTCCGTTTCTTCGGCGTCGATCACGTTGCCCTCCCTGACCGTAAAGTCCTTAAATACTCCGAAAAGGCTTCCGCACACACTTATCAGCACTATGAGGATGACGATCAGCGGCTTGTATATCTTCTTCTCCTTGGAGAAATCCAGCAGTTCCGTCGCCGCAAACGGTACATACAGAAAGGCCGGTATGAGCATCGTGAGCGGGGCATACGACCCGAGTGCCGGGAATACCTGCATAAGCGCCCAGACAACGATCGGATTCATGACCACTACAACAAGCAATGCTATGCCGTAGAGTATGAACCACACATTTATCTCCTTATTGAGACTGTAGAGCAGGACTATACTTACAAGAAACAGCAGGAAATAACTTCCGGCCAGCTTGGTCTCGGAGAAATATGTGAGCATCGTATCTATTGTCATGCCTAGATTCATTATCTCTCCTCCTTACCGAACCTGAGTGTTGTACATACGATGATCGCTGCGAGACAGAGTGCTATCAGCAGCAGACCTTTGGGAATCCCCGTGATAAATACCGAACAGCTCATGGTTATCAGAAGCCTTATGACTCTGACGATCCTTTTGCCCCACTTCTTATCGCCGTAATCACCTCTTTCAAGTCTGTAGAAATCCATGATCAGATTTATCGTATAGGGTATGATCACCGCAGCTATTATCGATTCACCCAGATACCCGTTCCAGAGCACCTTGTAGCCGAGTGCACCTTCAAAATAATCTCCCGAAAGAAGCATGACGCCGACAAACATCATGCATGTATACATCTTCTTATTGCTCCTCAATATACCTTCCATGGCACATTCACACGCAAAGAACATGCACATGACTGTCTGAAGCGTTATCACGATATAGAGCAATACCCTTGCTTCAATGCCATAGGTCATGCACCAGTACGTGTAGAACAGCGGCAGGGATATGAGTTTCTTCGAGTTGATAAGTCCAAGTTCATACATACGTCCCGTAAGGGGGTTATAAGTGTTGACCGTCGATGTCATGACATTGATCCTGACGGTTTCAAGCATTATATCGTTCCGTTCATAACCAAAGAGCAATACGACCCTAAGTACAACAAGGGCTATCACAAGTATCATGAGGATCGCCATGATACGTTCATCCTTGCGGAATGTCACCTTTTTGAAATCGGCAGCTATCTCTTTTCTGCAAATGATACCGCCCACAACGCCCAATCCCATAAGGGCATAAGTAACGTAAGTCAGTATGTTACAGACCTTTTCATAAGGCATGCCCATGAAGTTGTAAAGCGCAAATAGCACTCCCTGTATCAAAAAAATCGAAAAAAAACCAATCAAATATGTTTCAATTTGATTAGTTTCCTTTTGTCTTGTGATCACATTCCATATGATACCTGTCGCATAAGGCAACAGCAATATAAATATAATACCAATTACAGTCATCGGTTAAGCCTCATATTTTCGAGGAATATTTTACCAAATTTACGCTATATTGGCAAATATCCCATGACTCACCTAAGGTTGCAACAGATATACCTCTTTCCCTTCTTCTCTTAATCTGTCAGCGAAGAGTTTGATGTCCTGAGCTCTTGATTTATCGCATACAAGCGTAACATCCTTCGTGTGGGCTATCACAAGGTCCTCCACTCCGAGTACGGCTAAGAGATGTCCGCCCTCCGTGCTGTAGAGTACGTTGTCTTTGGAATCTATGGAGCAATTTGCTGCAAGTGCTACATTGCCGTTGGCATCCTTCTCATGTATCTGGTCAAATGCATCAAAGCTTCCCACATCGTTCCAGCCGAAATCACCCTCCAGCATGAGTACGCCGTCGGCGCGCTCCATGATACCGTAATCAATGGAGATCTTCGGGATCTGCGGATACAGTTTCTCAAGAACCTCCTGCTCCTTATCCGTACCGAGCTCCTCCATAATCTTCATGAGATACTCATAGATATCCGGAAGGAGTTTCTCAAAATACTTTAAGATAGTGGATGCTTTCCAGATGAACATTCCGCTGTTCCACGCATATTCACCGCTGTCCAGATATCTCACCGCGGTCTCAAGCGGCGGCTTCTCGACAAATTCAAGAACCCTGTTCACCTCACTGTCATCCGTGGATTCGTATCTGATATAGCCGTAACCCGTAGACGGAAATGTCGGTCTGATCCCGACAGTCACAAGCTTATCTTCGGTTTCTGCCGCAAGTACCGCCCTTTTAAGTACCCTTGCAAATTCATCCTCGTCCTTTATAAAATGATCCGACGGCACTACGACCATGATACCGTCCTCGTATTTTTTGATGATCTCTGCCGCCGCATATCCGATACATGCCGCCGTATTACGAGCTGCCGGCTCACCCAGGATATGATCTGCCTTAAGTATTGACGCTGTCTGTTCTATGGTATCTGACGCTGTCTTAGCATTGGTCACGACAAATATGTCGTCCTTGTCCGCAACCTTCGACAGGCGAAGTGCCGTATCGACAACCATTGTATTTTTTCCGGAAAGGTTCAGGAACTGTTTGGGTTTATCCTCTCTTGAAAGAGGCCAGAATCTTGTTCCTCCGCCTCCCGCCATTATCACTCCGTAGGTTTTCATTGCCATACCTTCTTTCATAACCCGGCAAGTTACAGTCTTGCGGTGTCTACATTGTCCTTAAACCACTCATAAGCAAGCTTTATACCTTCTTCCAGCTCGATCTTGTGTGTCCAGCCAATAGAATGCAGCTTGTCGACATTTGTAAGCTTTCTCGGTGTTCCGTCAGGCATATTACTGTTCCATACGATATCACCTTCATAGCCGACCGTAGCTTTGACTGTTTCAGCCAGTTGCTTTATCGTTACTTCTTTGCCTGTCCCTATGTTTACATGCTGTAAACCGCTGTAATTCTCAAGCAGGTAGACACAGGCATCCGCCATATCATCCGAATACAGAAACTCTCTTAAGGGTGTACCTGTTCCCCACAATTCAACGGTTGGTGCTTTATTTACCTTGGCCTCATGGAATTTTCTGATCATCGCAGGCATGACATGCGAGCCACTCAGATCGTAATTATCGTAAGGTCCGTACAGATTTGTCGGCATACAGCTTATAAAATCATCGCCGTACTGCATTTTAAAGAATTTGCACATCTCAAGACCCGAAATCTTGGCGATGGCATATGCTTCGTTGGTCTCCTCAAGCGGGCCTGTGA
The DNA here is from genome assembly GCA_024698705.1 of Lachnospiraceae bacterium. GTDB lineage: Bacteria > Bacillota > Clostridia > Lachnospirales > Lachnospiraceae > Colinaster. The sequence continues at coordinate 15,672 of JAILQX010000049.1, read as the reverse complement.
GCAACGCGTCCTCAGGGATCGGCTGAGGTGCCATTCGCGGATAAATACAGGTGCTGCCCAAAAACAAAAGCTTCTTAACCTTGTAATCATGACATGCCTTGATCACATTACACTGTATCTGCATGTTCTCATATGCAAATTCGGCCGGTGTCGTCTGATTGGCATTGATCCCTCCGACCTTTGCGGCAGCGAGAACGACCACATCGGGTCTTTCATTTTCAAAAAACGCTCTGACATCCGCCTGTACCGTAAGATCGAGTTCGGCGTGAGTCCTGCCTATGATATTGGTGTAACCGCTTCTCTTAAGTGAACGCACAATGGCGCTTCCCACCAGTCCTCTGTGACCGGCTACGTAAATCTTGTCATTCTTTGTCAAATTACTCATAACAATCTCCAATCCCGTTATAATCAGCGCTTATTGCGCATTTAGCGTCTTACTGTTCTGTTCCAGCCATTTGTTATAATCGCTGAACCTGAATCCGTCCTCTAGGGTGATGCCTCTCATCTGCACATCTATGACAAACATCGATGAAGGGAACGGATCATATCCTATCATACCATCCTCTTTCGGTACATAGAAATCATATCCGTTCAATTCGCGCACATCTGCCGGCCAGTCGATATAATCTTTCTGTGACAGATAATACGGCTCCTTTACTGTAGTTATGATATCATACCCCACGGTCTTGATCCGATAAGCCGATATAAATGCAAATATTATAAGAAATGCTATATAAAGCGACTTTTCGTCGCCTGTTTTCTTCGTCATCTCAAGGCAGAGCAGGCCGTCTGCAAAGAGCGGAACGGTCGTAAGATATCCGTATCCGTAGCGGACAAGCGGAGCTGAGAAGAACCAGAACAGGCAAGCGGCTGCCAATACTACCCACATAAGCAGCTTATCGTGATCAAGCTTCTTTTTTACGAAGCATCGGATCATATACACCGTACCGACTACCAGTCCTATGCATGTTAAGACCACCCAGCCCTTTTCTATCAGTGACATCTGTGAAAACCATGCGGGGACCCACTCGCTCATGGGCGTATCATATCTTGTAACATCGGTTATGCCTTTGCCGTACAACCCGATCTCCATTGCATCATATTCCGCCACACCTTTAGGTATTTTCCAATCGGGGTTGAACAGATCGAGAAACGTCGAAGGATATATCAGCCAACCCGATATCAGCACATTCCTGATCAGAAACGGAAGCAGCACAATCGTACCGCCGCACAGGCTGCATATGATCTGGCTGCCCTGCTTTTTCTTTATCATAAGGGCAGCAGGCTTTATTGTAAGCAGTACCAGAAGCGCGATGGAAAATTTGATCGTTGCCGCATATACGGCAAGTATGGCAAGCATTGAAAATGCATACTCCGAACGGTTTTCATCGATCGCATCAAGCCAGCTTATGATGATGACAAATATCAATATCTGCGCATAATAATCGCTTGCGGGCGAGACCATTTCCTTATAAATAAGGCCGATGTAAAACAGCAATCCGAGCCTTATAAAATCAGAATGTCTGACCTTTCTAGTTGTAAAGATCTTATATAGATCCACAGTGTGGATCGCTCCCAAAAGCACAAAAAATCCGGCCGTCGTGTGAAGCGACTGCCCAAGAAGATCCTTAAAACTGTACAAAGCCGTTAGGGCAAATGCAGCCGAATTGTATCCGAACCTGAGCTGAAGACAGGCAAGCCCCTTAACAATGCCGTATTCCTCGATCCATCTGATGCTCTGCGCATGGTAGATACTTGTGTCAACGTGTATATAACCCCTGCTCGTTCCGTATACCATAAGCAGCAAAACGGTGACATACACATACCTGAGCGCACTGACTTCATTGATGCGTTCCAGGGTTTCCTGCAGGCATACCGCCATCTCTTTTCTCATGAAACCGATCAGAACGATCACTGTGACGATGAGTACGATATTGGCAGCAACTCCGACTCCGCCAAAAAGACTCCAAAACTCGGCATAGACCGTATTGACTACCAACCCGGCCCATATACAGTAAATGGTCTTCTTCTCATTTGTATTAAATATCCCACTAAAAAAGCTCAATACGGCAAACCCCGTTACAAACGAGGTTATCGCAATATAGAGCCAATTCAGTATAACCGTTATCATAGATTAATTATTTCCCGTTTTTGAATTCTTCGCAGCCCTTTCCGCACACGGCCTTCATGTCCGAATCCATCATCATGGCTACGAGTCCCCTGAAGTCTACGTTTCTCTTCCATCCTAACTCATTTTCGGCTTTTGTACAATCACCCCAGAGGAATTCAACCTCTGCCGGACGGTAGAACTGAGGGTTGACATCAACGTATTCTCTGCCGGTCTTTGCGTCGATGCCCTTCTCATTGACACCATTGCCTTCCCAGCAGATTTCTATTCCGAGCTCACCGAATGCCGCTTCGACAAACTCTCTTACCGTATGTGTTTCATTTGTTGCGAGTACATAATCGCCGGGCTTATCCTGCTGAAGCATCAGCCACATACCCTTAACGTAATCACCTGCGAAGCCCCAGTCTCTCTTGGCATTCATATTTCCGAGAGACAACCTTTCCTGCTTACCCGCCATTATATTGGCGATCGCAAGTGTTATCTTTCTTGTAACGAAGTTCTCACCTCTTCTGGGCGATTCGTGGTTGAACAATATGCCATTGCAGGTAAACATGTTGTAGGATTCCCTGTAATTGACCGTTATCCAGTAAGAATAAAGCTTGGCAACGCCATAAGGGCTCTTGGGATAGAACGGCGTCTTCTCCGACTGAGGTGCCGTTTCCGGCAGACCGCCGAAAAGCTCGGAGGTTGAAGCCTGATAGAATCTGCAGCTTCCGCCAAACAACCTGATGGCCTCAAGCAGCTTAAGCGTGCTGATACCTGTCGCTTCCGCCGTGTATTCAGGTACTTCAAATGAGATACCTACATGCGACTGGGCCGCAAGATTGTATACTTCTGTGGGCTTTATCTCTGAAATAAGTCTGCACAGGCAGCTCGAATCCGTCGTGTCCGCAAAATGCAGAAAGAACTTTTTATTGTTATAGCTTGACTCAAGGATATGGTCGATCCTCTCCGTTCCCGCTATCGAATGACGACGCATAAGGCCGTGAACTTCGTATCCCTGCTCCAGTAAGAATTCAGCCAGATATGATCCGTCCTGACCTGTAATACCTGTTATAAGTGCTACGTTTCTCATATGATCTCCTTTTTTATATCTATTCCTATCATTTGTGAATTATCTTGCAATCAAGCATAACCAAGTATATACTCATAATTACATGGTTTCAATGTAGTTTGTTGCATAAAAATAGTAAAATATTGCTATTCCATCCGGATGAGAAAGGGGTTATTTTGACAGATCGTAATTCAAATCGTCTGATAGCGACACCCTCGGGTTACGCCAAAGACAACCTGCTGTACGTACAGGAAATAGGTACGCTTACAAGCCGTTCGCCGCATATAAGTACCAGAGAAAATATCTTCTCTTTTCTGTTTATGGTCGTTATAAAGGGGAGCGGAACATTTTCATATAAAGGCAAAAAAATACTCCTTCACGAAGGAGACTGTGTGTTTGTCAATTGTCATGAGCCCTACGCTCACGAGAGCAGTGCCGAAGATCCGTGGACTCTCACGTGGGTACATTTCTATGGTACGAACATGGCTGCAATGTATGATTATTTCAATGAAATAGGCGGGGATTTCATGTTTCACCCCGCCAGTATCACCGATCTTCTGAATATATTTTCTTCTCTTTACAATGTTGTGGACAGAAAGGATGCTCTGTGGGAAACCCTCAGTCACAAGTACCTGACCGACATTGTGACATTTGCCTACACCAATAAAGGTGATCAGACCGGCTCTTACAGCATAAATGAAAAACTCAAGGTGATCAGGGAATACATCGCCGATCACTGCGATGAGAAGCTGACTCTTGACATGCTCTCGGAACATTTCTTTATCAGTAAATTCTACCTTGTCAGAGAATACAAACGCAAATACGGAGTCACCATAGCCGGCGACATCAATGCCTTCAGGATCTCCAAATCCAAATCCATGCTACGCTTCAGCTCGGATTCCATCGAAAATATCTCTCTGGCCTGCGGCTTCAAGGAATGCGGGTATTTTATCAAAGTATTCAAAATGAGCGAAGGTATGACTCCACTCGCTTACAGAAAGAAGTGGTGAATACGCTTAACCTGCGTATCTTGCGTCGGGATCCAGCAGATCCTTCAGTTCATAAATGGAAGCAAAAGCTTTTCTGTAATCGTCCAGCCTGCGGTCAAGCTCCGCTACCGGATCCGTGGAACGATGTCTCGGTTTTTGCAGGGAAAAAATACTTTTTGTGGCATCTTTATAACCGGTATTATAAAGGGATACGGTCATAACATTGCCTTTCATATACAGGCAGATATAGTAATCCTTGCGCAGCTTCAAAAGTGTTTCGATCATGGTCGGAGTCAGATAATTGTAGGCTTCCGTATCATAAGTCGCCAGTGTATCAAAACTTTCCGCAAATTCATGGTTCTCGGTATCAATAACACTGATATCCCTGTCCTTTATCTTTTTGAACTTGTTTTTCTCACGTTCACCTATGAGTGTTTTCTTTGTTTCGGTGCTCATGATATTGACGGTCCCGTTCAATGTAAAGCCGGTACGGAATTTAAATATAACACCGTCAAAAAACTCATCCGTATGTACATCGCCGTCCGAATCTTCGTATTCATAATATAACCTGTATCCCAGGAACTCGAACGCATCGGTATTTGCCCTGTTATCCCAGTCGTACGAACAGCTGGAATATGTATAACTGCGGCATTTCCGGTTTACGGGCCTTACAAGATGTGCCTCTACAAGCGCATCGTCATAATGCATATCTTCATCGACAAGATCTTCTTGGTCATGGTGATATATTGGCCGGAGTCTGTCATCAAAAAGTTTAAGAGCGGGCGTGATGATCTTCTGCCCGAAATCATACTGTTTATATTCCGGTGTACCCCTGTTCCGTCCAAAAACAGCCCAGAGCAGGAGCGCTATGACCCCAAACTGCACAGCAATCCCCATAAGGACCAGTAACAACGGTATCATAAGAAAAAGGCCTATGACGACACCCACCTGATGTTTACCGAAAAACTCCTGCATCTTATCTTTGTCGAAATGAAGTTTTTCTCTCCATCCGGCAGGCGCAATGGAATTGAAATACTCCAGTTCCCTCAAGAGTCCTTCTTTCTTATCCGGATCGATATTATCATACGTAAGCTTTTGTCTTAATGAATCGTATGCCATATCTTTGCATTCCTTATATGCTCATGCTCATATCAACATTCTTAAGCTGCTCAACGTCTTCTTCATGTATATAATCCATCTGCGATACACCTTTCATCCCGCACACGATGGATGAAGGAAAAGAGACAACATAATTGTTAAGCTTTGTGATATTTCCGTTTACCGCACGTCTTGCAGCCGAGTATTGTCCGGTCTGTTCTGAAAGCTTATTGATCAGATTATTGAACAGTTCCGCACTCTTCAATTCGGGATAAGCTTCACCAAGTGCCAGAAAGCCCTTTACAACCTGTTCCTGTGAGCGTGATATCTCATTGAGCTGCTCTACGGATGCATTGGAAGGGACCTGACTGAGATGTCTGAGACCCTCAAAAACCTTCTGCTCATGCTGTGCATACTGCTCAGCGATCTTTTTGCCCTGCATCAGAACCTCATATCTTTGTCTGAGCTGGATCTCAACGCCGGACAGTGATTCTTTGATCTTAAGTTTAATGCGGTTTATGCTGTTTGATGTCGAAATAAACCAGCAAATGATCAATACCAGCAAAACTCCCAATACGATAAGAACAATCATGCTTTTCTCCCTTCTCATAAAAACATTTATATTGTTTCCATACTGTCTGATCATATGATAGCATATATAAACCACTGTGGAAAAGTGGTGAAATGGCAAAATAAAGAGGGATATTATCGCGATAATATCCCAATCAATAAAACCTTTGGAGGAAATGTATCTCTTATTTCAAGTATTTCTTTAACGTTTTTATTCAAACATGGTTCACATTCATAAGGAGATATGGTATTTATAAAAACTTTTTCTATAACACAACACTGTTAATAATTTTTTAAAAAATTTGTCTTGTACAGAAAAAGACTCAAATCAGTTAAGATCCGAGTCTCTCATAAGAGGCGTGAGCCGGATTTGAAGGAATTCTTACTTCATCTGTTATGAGACGAAATACTTTAGACACCTAAAAAACACTGATTTTATGCGCCTTTTGCGACTCCTTCTATTTTTTCACTTTTAATTTCAATTTTTCATTTGGCCCCAATTGGACCCAACATATCAAATTGACATTTTTACCTCTGAGTTTTATAATAATATTACTTGTTTGAAGGATTATTGTATCCTTTGATAAAGCCATTGAGTGTTGGTAGCACCCATTGGCTTTTCTTTTATTTCATCTGATATCTTTTAATATAATCATTTAAACACAAATCATTAGATGATCCTGCCCATTTATCTGGTTCGCTTTCCATAAGCGAATCATCTTCCCAGCCACACTCAGGGCAAATCTCAAATGATCCTTCATCTGAAAATGTGTGCTTTCCGCAAACAGGGCAAAGATGTGGCTTTGGTTCATAATTCTCATCAAGATAATTATACTCTGGATTTTTAGCAATTTTCTCCTCGTAATCCTTTTTATAATCATTTAAAGAGATACTGTTCAACCCAACAGCACTGTCAGGATTTTCATATTGATTTAAATCGCAAATCCATCCACATTCAGCGCATTGAATGTAATCATAAAGCTCAATATCGCTTTCATCCAACGCACTAAACTCAAACTTGCCACATACTGGACATATCATTTTCTTATACTTTTCTATATCTACCATACCTTGCTTTTCCTTTCTTCTCATTAAGATAATATATATATCCTGCGGTAGGTTTGAAATAGGTTATTACTATACCCTTTTTCGTTATTACCGCAAACTCATTAGTTACTCTATTATACTTATATGTGGATCCTTTTCCATCAATAAAGCTAACACAATCCTTTCGATTAACTGTATTAGCAAATTTAACTGCATGTGCCTCATATGATTCTTTCGATGAGGCACCAACTTGGGCGCCATGACGATCATAATGATCTTGCAAAGTATATTTGTTGAATGCTCGAGCCCATTGAAAGCCTATATGTACAGTTGGATGTCCATTCCTTCCTCCTCTTGCATTTCCATATCTATTACTTGCCCCTTTAGTCGCCATTTTCATTCACCTCCTTCCCTTTGTTGTATATCCAAGGCTCGAAGAAGATAAATTCTGATTCGGTCTTTAGTTCATCAAACATTTTATTTGATAAGCTTCCATAGACAACTATTTGAGGCGGATTCAATTCTTTTATTATTTTCTCAATAAAGCAATACCACTCAAACTGTTCCGGTTTTGTTTTTATGAATCCGTGTGTTCCTATAGCTACTATATTATTGGGTGGAATAGCCTGCAGAAATTCATCTAACAACTCATCCACCCCGCACCTGATATTAGGTATGATAGGTATTCCCTGATGACCATAATAATATGATAAAGACAAATTATCATCTATCTGTTTCTTTTGTTTTATTATTGGCATGTCAGAGTGAATGCTATAATCAAAACCAATTATTCCAGCCGTTCTTTTAAAAAAATCAACATATCTTTGTGGGTTTCTCCTAATCCTTTCAAATCTTAGATCAGCTGAAAATGAGCAAATAAATACATTACTTAAATCACCTCTATATGTGATTGCCTTGTCAAACGGCATTACCCTTTTGGGTATACTCTTTGAAATCATCTCCGGTGTCAAAATAGGATATTCCTCACAAGGAGTGAACTCTGCACCTTCGACTAAAAATGCTTGAAATGAATCAGGTACCTTTTTTTCAGGTACAAATACTTTATTAGACATATTGTCCTCCTATTTAATTAATTACGAGGACACATTTGTCTATACTTGTTTGAAGAACTATTGTATCCTCTGATTTATTAGTTGTATATAAATCTCATTTAGAATTGTTGGTAGCAATCCTAAATGGTTATTATATGTTCATTGGAACCACCTTCTTTCCTTTGTCTTAATCATGTTAATAAAGCACCAGGGATTTGCTTATAATTGAATTCGGCTAATTTCTTATTATTCCAAGCAAATCATAGTAATAAAATGTTCTGTTCCTCTGCTTTCCATTTGTAAACAAAATCTTATTCTCCACAAGAATATTCAAGAACCTGTTCAGCGTAGGTATAGGCAATGAAAGCATTTCCGACAATTGTTTTACGGTAGTAACAGGACGTTTATATAGTGCTGTCACAACTTGTACTATATTGGGAGAATTAGACTTTTTACATGCAAGATCCAAATGCGCTTCATATAATCTATTGATTTCCGAAATTATCCTAATATACTTATCACATTGTTTTGCAACTGTATCCAAGAAAAACTTTATCCATTCATTCCAATCATTATTTAACCTAATATTATTAAGAAGCGTATAATACTTGTGCTTATCGTGTTCAAGAGCTTCACTTATAAAAAAGCATGGTAAGTCTATCTGTTTTTTGCTGTATAAATACATAGGAATTAACATTCTACCCACTCGTCCATTACCGTCCATAAACGGATGAATAGTCTCAAACTGTGCATGTATTATTGCTGTTCTCACAAGCGGCCTATAAGAATCATTTGGTTTGTTCATGTATTCTATAAGATTATTCATTAATTCCGGGACATCTTCTGGTGCAGGTGGGATAAAAGTAATTGTATGAGATACATCATTCTTACCAATATAATTCTGTTGAGTTCTATACTTTCCTATTAATTCTGGCTTCCTTACATTTCCAACCATAAGGGCACTATGCATTTCAGCAAAAAAAGCATCACTAAAACTCTCTCGTGCCAAGATATTATATCCACGATTTGTAGCGGTATGATAATTAAGAACTTCATTCATATTTTGGTCATCCGTTTTTTCCCCAGTCTGATAAGTCAATACTCCATCAAGAGTTGCTTGTGTTCCTTCTAAGGCTGATGAAGCAAGGGCTTCTTTTTGTTGCAAAGTTGGCATAAACCATTCGCTTCCTAGCTTACTATCATGAATCTTTTCTTTATAAACTTCCAATTTTGCTGTGGCATCAATTAGTTCTTCAATAAAATGACTATAATCAACAACACCACTTGCTAACGGTAATTTGCTTGCTTTATAAGACTCATTCATATAATCACACCCTCCATCATGAGCTCATTATAGCTCTTTACGAATCACTTTTCAAGTATTTTGATTCTTATTTTTATTTTATAATGATATTTGTCAAGAAATGCTTTTAATAGTTTTCTATATTACGAATTTTTTATTTTTTATTTGTTAAAAAAAAATAAAATTGCAGAATATACGTATTTTCGCATATTCTGCAATTTTTTTATTATCACAGATGATCGTTATTGGTTCAGAAAACTTATAAAGCAGATTAGATGTAGACAATACTATAATCGTTGAGTATTTTGATTCATTGGAACATCCAACAATACCTCAACTGGCAGTTGGAGCAATATTTGAAACATTGGCAAGAAACAGTGAGATAAGAGCATTAAGATTTTGTGATTTTCACTTTGATGTACCACAACCTTATGTAAGAATATGCGGTATGGCTTGTGGCAGTACACGAGAAAACAGAGTAAAGAAAGATTCATCCAGAGGTATGAGGAATATAGCAATCACTCCTCGCCTCAAGAGGATCTATGATATCGGAAAAGAAATCTCCTGGTCTGATGAATATATATTTCCAAAAGATATTCACTATGTCACAGAATCCGATAAGAAAGATAATAACATTTGCGTATCAATGCAGTCAGTTCAAAGAGCACTGATGCATATGTGTAAAAAGACCGATATCAAGTATTACTCACCGCACCAGATCAGATTCTATGGGGCTATGGCTATGATGAATGAAACATGTGATATCTATGCCACGGCAAATCTACTTGGGCATAGTACTCTTGCTATGACAAAGAAATACTCTGATAAGCTTAATAGCAGCAGAGTATATGCCGGTCCATTACTGGCATAATGAGTATGTTTATGTGACCAAATTGAGTTGGACCCAGAAAAATCCCATTTTGGACCCAAATTTTGACAAAGTAAAAGACTCAAACCTAGTAGATTTGAGTCTCTCATAAGAGGCGTGAGCCGGATTTGAAGTTTTGGAGATGTTAGAAACCCAGCAAAATCAACGTTTACGGGCATTCCCGTTTCTTTTGTACCTCGATTTGTACCTCACATTTCTTTTTCTGCGCATATAAATTGAATAATATTATTACTCAATATTTGCATCTTTTTTCAAATGTCATAGCTAAACTCTGGTGATACTGAATAATCTATTGTTGATGGTTTTAGTAGCCTTAATATGTCGCGTGTTGAAACGGCATCTAATCCGCCTATTTCTTTACCTGAAGTAAGAATAATCTTCGCTTCAACAAAAGAACAATTACATGCTTTGGCCACGCATTTGACGTTATTTGCTTTTGTATCACTAGTAGCCATGATTTTTATCGTATAAATATTATCATCATCTCTTATTGGGTCTATATAAGTTGTTACTACGGAATTATTACATTCATCACACCTCCAGCCACAAGTATGACCTTCATGAAAATATACCATTTCCTTTTTGCATTTATCACATGTCATTATTGTTTTCCTCCCTGGGGATAAAAGCTCTTGAACCCCGTTTTTTCATATAAATTTAAAACACCTTTCTCATAACGCCCTTTGTATACTGCATATTTTCCAGATCTATCTACTGCTACATACCCTTTCGGTGCTAAAACTTCAACATGCAGTCTATCTGCCAGTCCTTGAGCAAAACTATGTGGTATCAATCCAGTATTACAAGATAGTAGTCTAATCTTCTGTTTTGGAGAGAACTTACCTGTTTCTTTTAGAAACCTTACAAAAGCCTTATTAGATAATTCTATTTCTTTTCCCTTATACACTACAGATATACGTTTTACGTCTCCGTGAGCAACGATATCTAAATATCCATTTGGATCTACATCTTTTCTTTTTTGAATGCTATTGAGAAATTCATCGTCATTTCTCATATAATTAAGAGAGCCAACTGAAAAATGACTACCATGAGTTCCAATGTATAAACCGCTTACTCCACTTCCCATCAGTTATCACCTCCATGCATACGACTTATCCAATCAGGATAATGTACAAATTTGCAATCACGGAAGTAACTACCAAAAACAGAATCCGGCATAGAACCATAAACAAGAACTACTTGTGGTTCTAGCGTAATCATCATCTCATCCAATCCTGCTAAGAAGTGATATTTGTCTTCGTTTGATTTTAGACATCCATATGTGCTTATTATAATAATACTATTCTTCTCTACTCCAAGAAAGGCTATTTTTTCTGGAAAGTATTTCGTCGTATAAGTATATTCATTCCCCCATCTTATTAAAGGTATAACATTTAATCCATTTCGTTGATAATAACTACCTATTGCTCGACTACGATACAAATTAGTAACCTGAACAGCTAAAGGAGCATCTCGATATAAAGATGCATCTATCGGTATTATATATTCAAACCTTGATAAATCTTCAATATAAGCATCTGGATTTATCAAAATTTCTGCAAATGTAGGATCCTTTTCAAAATGTCCTATAGCTTCATTACTACCAACTGCTCGATCTCGTAACGTAAATGGTGTTATCCCATCTGGTATACATATATTGGGTGGGGCGTGTATTATCGGTATTTCCAATATTCCATCAAAATCTGCTCCTCGTACCAGCTCTGGATTACAACCGTCGTCTAAATTTGCTTTTCGCTTTTTCATATTTTTCTCCTTTTACTGTATAAAACTATATGTATATAATGTTTGGTAGATAGAATGCATCTTTAATTAGCATTGCTGTCGACCAAACATATGACGATGATCATCATGTTAATTATGCAGTAAGCGGATAGTTCCCCTTGTCGCGTATCGTCACGATGTGTCTCAATATGTCTCAAAAGGAGAATGCGACATGTTATTTTGTGAATTTGCTAGACACCTATATCCCATAGTCAGCGGTGATATGAATACAGATGAATTTACCCAAGAGTTGTTTAGAAAGATTACCCAAACTGATAACGAAGAAAACATTATAGAAAATACTGTCTTTTCTACATATAGGTCTTACTACTCCGGAGAACGCTCAATCAAACAATTTGCAAAGAAAATCCGAAAAAATATCGAACCAGCATGTTTTATGACATACATTGATGATTTGTCTGATGAAGCCCGCGAACAAATAGTACAAGCCTTCTCATCAGAATGTAATGATTTGACTGTCATGAATGTTGGTGAAAAAATGGCTGATCTCTTTAAAAGCATTATTATCGAGGCATCAGAAGCCTCCTCTAAATCTCAAAATAAAGCAGCCACGCAACAAAATCACACAAAAAAGAAATCAATCTCAGAGAAAGATCCTATTGAAAACGAAGCTATATTCTTAGAGGCTCAAAAGTTTTGCATGATGTATGAAAATGAAATAAGTCTATTGCCTCTATGCCAAATAGCTTTTTTCATTGACCCGCTACATAAAAATATTAGGCAAATGTATTCAGATTATATTCTCTTATCATCAGAAGTTAAGAAAAAAGTATTAGAAATGAAGGATGTTCCAACTCTAATTTTCTCTGAAAAATGGATAGAAAAAGCAATAGCTGCATATGAGAAGCAGGTCATCGAGTTGGGTTTGACATCACGTTCTTTTCTTTATGAAGGAGCAAAATATTTCCATTATGCGTATAACAGGTATTCTCAAATACAAGTAAACGAATTTAACCCGTGTATTTTTGATCGGATTTATTTAAGGGGAATGACTGCGGGATTTTTAAAAAATAAAAAATGTACCATAAGTTCATATATAGAAGACTATTTGTACTACCAGAAGACTGGAGAAGAAATAATATATGATCCGCCTATGGATTATTTATGGGATAAAATGAATTTAGGAAACTGTCCAGAGCATGAATTATCATATTGGATATGCTTGTTTATCATAACTAGTTGCTATCAAATAATGAATAAAAGTATCTATGAAGATGAAAAATGGGAAAACATTTATATACATAGCAATTTGATTCAAACATTGGAGGATATGTATTATTATGCATTATTACAACTTTACAGAACTTATGAATTATAAATTCACAGATAATGAATTCGCATCTTGATATTATCGATTTCATTGAGGTTGTAAAGGTCCTCATAGAAAAGAATGGTACTTGAACTGGCTTATATCTATAGATATCCTATATTACACTATCATACTTACAATAGAAACTTTGCTCGTTCGGATGCAATAAAAATGCCTAAAGCCATGAGAAAACTCTACAAAAAATTTTTTAGGGGGTCAGAATATGATAGACGGAAATGTAAATGAATTTGTTGACAATCTTTATTATGGTTCTGAAATGTATTTTGTCTTCAAGGGTATAAAGTATTTTATTCAAGGATGGTGTAAGAATGGTATTCACCATCTTGTCCTTGATTACGATTATGAGGGAATCGCTGTTGATTTGGATGATTTGAAAGCTTTCAAATATATATGGGAGTATTCATCAGTTGATTCATCTGAATGCGTAAAAGCTTTTCTCGATGCGACACTATGGGATGGTAAAACTTTTTACGAAGTTGAAAAAGAAATCACATGGACAGAACCTTAATCAAAACAGCGGATGAGTTCCTTGCTCATCCGCTGTTTTTGCTTGTTTTATTAGCAAAATATCATAAATCTGAATTTGTAATCTTATCAATAATCCTCTTCCAAAGTTCGTCTTGAGCTGTTTTGTCCTGCTCCTTCTTTGACTGAAGAAGCTTTATCTCATCAGTTGAAATTACAAGAGAAGTCCGGTTGTTTCTCATTTGATAATTATGATTTTCAGGAGTTCCCGAAGACTTAACATAAACATCCACATCAGGATTCTCTTTATGTATCTTATCAAAAATGTCTCCATACGCCCAATTATATGCTTTCGCATATACCTTGAACTTTTCACTCGGATCAGGATTGTTATCGGCGGCACTTTCTGCTTTTAAGAGATTATTATATGCCTCCTTGTCCTCGTCTTTCATCCTGTTACGAATATCAAAGTATTCTTCCAATCTAAAACTCTTAAGGATGCATGCTTCCTCATCCGTAAGATTAAATACTTTATAATTACCTTCAAGCGGAACAATCGACTTTGAAATAATATCTTCTCTCTCAGCACGATCCCCATGATGAATTCCAGAAGACGTAATTGAGAGCGTTTTAGTTATTTCATTATCAAAAGTATTAGATATATACTGGCTTGAATTATCTCTAAGTTTTTCAATAAAATCTGCCGGGATCTTTTCTGGAGCATATTGTTTTATATCAGTACTTCCCATGTGAAGTTTTATCTGCTGAAAACTATTCAGGGCTTTAGCTACTTCCTCTGCTTCTTTTTGGTGTTCTTCTCCAAAAAACTTTTCAACAAGATCATCAAATTCCTGTTTAAGCAATGAGAGTTCATCTTCTTTTGAAAGCTTTCTATATCCATCATCGGATTCTATATCTTCAACAAATCTTACTCTGGTTCCTGCTTCATATCCAGCGAAGATTTCATCTGCAATAGTCTTGAATCCATTCATTAATGCATTTTCTTTATCACTCATAGTGATTCTATTAGGGTTTTCCACTTTAAGTTGCGATAACCCTTCCCTCATTTTCCTTGATAGCTGGTTCTCAAAACTCTCAAGTGGCTGATGCTCAGAATAGAACTTTAACTCTTCCTGCTGATCTTTTATATTAGTGCTTCCAGGTAGTTTACTTCCGTGTAAGGCTCTTAATCCCTCTTCAGATATATTGACCTTTATACCTTGCAAGGTTTTTCCTGCTTCAGTATAGCACAATTTGACCGGTTGTTTATTACCCTGTTGCTGAGCAGTCTCAAACAAATTGATTTCTGTGGTTCTATAATTGAAACCGTTTATATTTCCAAAAATATTTACTGACATAAATTACCTCCTTGTAGATTAAGCGAATTCCCTTTCAAATAGTTAGTCTCTATATATTATCGGTCGATTTTATACATTTTATTACTCGATATATACAGAATCATCCTATACTCCATCCTTGATATGCTTACTATATTTCTATTCTTTCGTATCTATCTTGCCTGAAACAAGTTGAGAGAGTGTAGAGGAATAGGCTCCATTTTTTGTGTATGTTCCGCCTGCCTTTGCTGCTGCCATAGATATTGCATTCCCTTTAGACATTATCTTTTCAGCAAATGAGTTGTATCCTGTATATAAAGTTTTAAGTGTTGATATATCAGCGCTCTTCAGCTTCTCCTCATCCAGTATCAGCTTATTATCACTTCCAACTGTAATGCCCACCTTGTTTAAGAGCTTTTCATTAGAAGATGTTGTGGTCGTCATCCATACAGCATTGCGAAGCACATCTTTGTTATTGGAGTTTCCTGCTTCTTCTACAGTTGAATTATAGCTGTCTGTAAATGACTTTATAGCCTTTGTGATAGCATCTCTATCATAATCATCTTCTCCGTTTTTCTTTTCCCAGAGTGTTTTCTGCATCAATGCC
>JAILQX010000029.1 GCA_024698705.1 Lachnospiraceae bacterium | reverse complement strand
GCTCTAAAGAGCAGAGCTTCACCAGGCGAAAAGTCTGTCCTGTCAGTCCGTCCATGTTTTGGTATGCCGTCAAGGTGGAATGTGAGGTGCGGACATGACAGTTAAAAACATCAGCACCCGTGCCAAGATATGTGGCAGGAGTGCCAAGTGTAAGGGCGGTCATTCTGCTGTTGAGCAAGCCTCATATATCAGCAGGGAGAAGATGTACTGCGAATATGACGGTCAGACATATTATCCCAAGTATTCCGAGGATCTTGTTCATTGCGAAGTTTTGCTACCGGAGAATGCACCCGAAAAATACAAGGATCCATATGTTTTATGGAATAGTGTGGAACTTGTTGAAAAGGCAAAGGATGCTCAGCTTGCACGCACCTTCCGTATAGAGCTGCCGAACGAGTGGAGCTATGATCTTGCTAAGGAAGTGGTGAAGGATTATTGCGAGCGGAATTTTGTCAGCAAAGGTATGTGTGTTCAGTATGCCATCCATGATTCTGAAAACAAGCAGGGGCAGAGGAACTTGCATTGCCATATCATGCTCACATTACGCAGCATTGATGAGCAGGGGAAATGGATGCCGAAACAGAAGAAAGTTTATCAGAGGGATGAGAACGGAGAACGCATCCCAGACATTGATAAAAAGACCGGACAGCAGAAAGTAGATAAGCAGAACCGTAAGCAATGGAAATGCACAACGATTCAGACCAACGATTGGAACAGTAAGGAGAATGCGAAGATATGGAGAAAAGATCTTGCCGATACCATAAATGCGGTCAATGCAAAGATCGGTATGACGGATAAGTTTTGGGAGTATCGTTCTTTTAAGGAGCTGGGACTTGATATCATTCCGCAGATCCATCTTGGAGAGAAAGCGAGTGCAATGGAGCGTGCAGGAATCCGGACGATTCGAGGCGATATCAACCGAGAGATCATAGCAAAGAATGCTGTTATAAATGCTGCCCGTGCTGCTTATGAAAAAGCCAAGGAAGAACTTGTCGAAGTTATGGCTATTCCGGTTACCGTTGCAAAGGCATTCAAGAGCGAGATCATTGATGTGATCCGGAAGATGGCTGAACGGAATAATAACCGTTTGAGTCTGCCGATAGTTAAGGGCAAGTTTATCGGTGCCGTTTCAGATCGTGCTTCTCTGCAGGACAAGACAAAAATGGAAGCCTATGTGCAGAGCAAAGGCTGGACTACTTTTGATGAAATGCAGGCAGAGCGTAAGGCAACGCAAGCTGAGTATGAAAAGCTTGGAAAGAGCCGAGGCGATATGAGCGCACGCATGGATTATCTTGAAAAGCTGCTTGGTTTCCATGAGCAGTATGAGCCGTATCAGAAGGTCAATGCGGAGTATTGGAAGCTGAAAAAAGCCGAAGAGAAAAACGGAAAGCCACTTGGATTCTTTAAGAAGAGTCAGGCAGAGGAATATAAGAGAAAGCATCAGACGGAACTCAATACCTACAAAGTCTATCGAGATACGCTTAAGAGCATGATCGTGGAGCCGGACAAGAAGATCATTCCCAAGGCATGGACGAAGGAGCTTGACGGTCTGAAAGAGAACTATCGGAAAACTGAAAGACCGTTATCGGATGCCATCGTGGATCTTGCCAAGATGGAAGTGCTTAATCACAACAAGCGGGATCTTGAGAGAATGCTTCAGAACGAGATACACAAGAGAAACATTGTCAGAGACAGAAACCGTGGCATGGAATAACGAAAAACTTTAATAATTAGCAAATCGCAACAAATAGGTAGCCGTTTTAAGTTACAGATGATAGAATAAAAAACACGAATAATACGAAAAGTGGAGGGAATTATAATGGTTATGTTTTTAAGATTAAGAAATATCTAAAAGCATGAGACTTATAGAATAGTTTCATGCTTTCGGTTCAGTCGAAACAAAAACTATTTTTATAAGGAGAATCTAAATGATATTTCAGGATAATATAATAAAGGAGTATTTACGCAACGTATATTTTATTTCAGGAACAGCCTGCGGTGGAAAGACAACGGTTACCAAGGCACTTGGCGAAAAGTACGGCATTCCGGTATACGTTATTGATGATCAGTTTACAATCCATCAGCTCATGTCGGATAAAGAACATCAGCCCACGATGAACACATCATTCAGGAATGCGGATGAGTTCTTTGGCAGAAGTGTTTCTGAGTACAAGAAATGGCTTCTGGGGAATAAAAGAGAGCAGTTGGATTTTGTCCTGCTGGATCTGATAAAGCTTTCAAGAGACAGGGTTATTTTGTGTGATCTTCATATTGTTGTTGAAGAAGCAGACAGGATTACCGATCCGTCCAGAATTGCTTTTATGATCTCGAAGCCGGATAGTATTGTGGATACATACTGTAACCGTCCAGATCATCAGCCGTTCAATGATTTTATTCACAGCGCTTCTGATTATGAAGCTGCCAAGGCAACGTGCGAGCAGACTTTAACAGAGCTAAATACCGAAGCATACAACTTTATCAAGTCAAGTGATTACTTCTGGGTCGAGCGTGATAATTCAAGAAGAGTTGAAGATACGGTTGCATTGGTTGAAAAACATTTTGGATGGCGCCTTTTTGATGATCTGAGAATTCAAAAGGTCGATAAGGGAACCAATCTTGCAGATGAACTCTTAACTTTCATAGAGAATTGCTCATGGAATGAAGTCAAAGAACACATGGCGGATCTTGTGAGAAACTGGAAATTTACTGACTGGGAGACAATGTTTGTAGCCAAAGCGGATGGGAAGATAGTCGGAATGACTTCTGTAATGAAAGAAGATTATTATCCCAGACCGGAACTTATGCCATGGATATCCAGTGTGTTTGTATCAGAGAATTATCGTGGACTTAGAGTTAGCGGGAAACTGATAGATTATGCAAATGAATATCTGAGGGGATTGGGATTTACACAGAGTTATATCCCTTCGGAGCATGTCGGGTTGTACGAGCGTTATGGATATCATTATATAAATGACATCGTAAACTACGGCGGCGGTACGGATCATTTATTTGCAAAGGAACTTTGATTCTCAAAATAATCTGATCTAAAAATTTAATAATACAGCGAAAAGCGTTTATGAACTATTGAAAAATAGAACATAAGCGCTTTTTTGTTGCAAAGCGTAAAGAAAACAAGGAAAGGAGACATATGGAAAATACAGAAAGTGTTGTGACAAAGTACAATGCCGGAGGATCCTTTGAGACCACTATCGGCAGGACACAGTACGAAGTTGTCATGAACTTCAAGGAAGAAGGCATGAGTATACAGGAAAAGGCGCTCAGAGCCGTAAAAGAGGGCATTTCCGAGGATAGCAAGCCTACATAACATATTGCAGATGATACTAATTTGTTCTTGACAAAACGCTTCCAAAAGGCCGGATAAAGGCATGAATTCATGTATGACTTAATAGTATATGAGATCAAATGAAAATATAAATTGCGCTGTATGAAGATTTCAGAACTAAATTACGAATAAATACACGTTTATAGAAGATAAAAACGCATACTGAGCAATTAAAATATGATTTATAAGGGGTAAAAAACAGATATAGGGAGTCAAAAACACGCAGTAAAACCTGATCCGGTAACCTCAGGCAAAGCCCGGAAAGAGGAAGATCAACCTGTAAAACAATGGATAAGAAGGTTAAAATAACCCATGTATTCACTAGATATTGTGGATATGAGACCGGAGGGGGTAAATAAGAGAACAAACGCTTTGTATACAATTATTTAGCGAATTAAAGTGGTGATGTAGACATAAAAATGCTCTTTTGCAGGTATTTTGCAATGTTGATTGACATAAATTCGTGTTTTGCAAGATTTTTGCAAGTTATTTTTTCAAATTTTATTCAATTGCTTGCAAAATATAAATGACAGGTGTTATAATATGTGTTGGTAATGAATCAATATATTGTGTCTTGCACATATAAAGTATAGCGTTATTTTTATGTTTATGTCTGGATTTAATCGAAAGGAGCAATTATGGCCAGAAAAGAGACAATTAAGAAGGATTTTTTGGTGGATACAGCTTTTTTACTTGCCAAGCAGGAAGGATTTGAGAATGTAACGGCCAGAAAGGTGGCAGCAAAAGCCGGATGTTCAACCCAACCTATATTCAGATTGTATGAGAATATGGAAGATCTGTGGGCTGATGTATACGTTAAAGCCGTTGAATTCTATGATTTCTTCTATAAAAATTACTCAAAAGACAATAAAGAACCTTTTGTAGATCTCGGAATGGCTTATATAAGCTTTGCTGAAGAGGAAAAACAGCTCTTTAAGCTGTTATTTATGGGACAGGCAGGGGATTATGCAAAGTCTCTGTATGATGTCTTAAACGGAAGCGGAGCCTATGTTGGCGCTGAATTCGCCAAAGCAAGGGAACAGGGTATAAGCAATGCGCAGGAATTGTTTACAAAGATGTGGATATTTATCCATGGTATAGCATGCATGACAATTACCGGCGATTATGACCTCAGCAAGGACCAGACGATCGAACTTTTAAAGGAAACGGTTGGAGCATTTTCATAGAGAGGATAGTTAAATCTTGAATAAAGCGGATGTTATAGGCGTTATAGATGAGAATATGCCCGGTATGAGTAAAGGGCATAAGGCTATAGCTTCTTATATAAAAGAACATTATGATGTTGCGGTATTCATGACTGCGGCCAAAATAGGCGAAGAGATCGGCGTAAGTGAGTCTACTGTCGTCAGATTCGCTTCAAATCTGGGCTATGACGGCTTTCCGGAATTCCAGAATTACCTGGCTCAATGGGTAAAAAGCAGGATGAACACCATTCAGAAGGTGGGAGCAAAGTACGGAAACAGTTCGCAGAGCCAGATCATCGATTCCGTGCTAAAGGGAGATATCGAAAAGATCAACGATACGCTCTCGGAGATCGATCCTCAGGCCTTTGAAGCGGCCGTGGATGCGCTTTTGGACGCAAAGACCGTATATATAGCCGGAATAAGAACATGCTCTCCTTTGGCAGAATTCCTGTCATTTTATCTTCATATGATAAGAGATAACGTTATATGCCTGAACACGACCAGTGTCAGCGAGACGTTTGAACAGATGATAAGGATAGATAAGGATGATGTATTTGTCGGGATCAGTTTCCCTAGATACAGTATGAGAACATTGAAGGCCATGGAATTCGCCGGAGACCGCAATGCGAGAGTGATATCCATTACGGATAGCATTCACAGCCCCATGTGCATGTACAGCTCGATCAATCTGTTCGCCAGAAGCGACATGGTTTCGATAGTTGATTCACTTGTGGCGCCCTTAAGCGTTATAAATGCGCTTGTTGTGGCATTTTGCCTTAAAGCGCCCGAAGAAGTTAAGGATAACCTTAAGAATCTTGAGGATGCATGGAGCAATTATCAGGTATATCTTAATGATGAGATCAACTTTATCGATGATGAGCCTGTGGTTGATTATTCGCTCACAAAGGATAATTAATTATGATTAAAGTAATAGTCGTGGGTGGAGGAGCGGCCGGAATGATGGCTGCAATAGCCGCTGCAGAGAATGGCGCAGAAGTCACGCTGTTTGAAAAGAACGAGAAATTGGGCAAAAAAATATATATCACAGGGAAAGGCAGATGTAATGTCACCAACGACTGTGAGCCTGAAGCATTCTTTGAAAACATTGTTTCCAATCCCAAATTCTTGTACAGCGCATATTACGGATTTGACAATAAAAGGCTGATTGAACTTATAGAGAACGAAGGATGTAAACTTAAAACAGAAAGAGGAAACAGGGTATTCCCGGTAAGCGATCATTCCTCGGATATTATATCAGCATTTAATAAAAGACTTAAAAAACTGGGCGTAAAGATCATATTAAATACAAAGATCACCGGATTGATAATTGAAGATAACATATGTGTTGGTGTGAAAGCATCATCTCATAATACGCCCCCCGAAAGATCCTCAAATAATGACTCAAAAAAATCCGGAGAGATTTTCAGAGCGGACAGGATCATTTTAGCAACAGGTGGTATGTCATATCCTACAACAGGATCTACCGGTGACGGGATCGACTGGGCAGGATCGGCGGGACATAAGATCGAGATATGCAGACCTGCACTTGTACCCTTCAATATCAATGAAGAATGGGTAAAAGAATTACAGGGGTTATCTTTGAAAAACGTTAGTGCCAAACTTACTGCAGGGAAGAAAACGATATACAGTGGATTCGGAGAAATGCTCTTTACGCACTTCGGCGTGAGCGGCCCGCTGATCCTCAGCGCAAGCAGCTTTTATGCGGCTTTCATGGAGAAACATAAAGATTACAAAGAAGATACAAAATTAAAACTTGATTTAAAAAGTTCACTTACTGAAGAGCAGCTTGACAAGAGATTGATAAGAGATTTCGAAAAGTACAGCAATAAGCTTTTTAAGAACAGTCTCGGTGATCTGCTCCCCTCAAAACTAATAGGTGTTATCGTAAAATTAAGTAAGATCGATCCGGAAAAACCTGTCAACCTGATCACTAAGGAGGAGAGAAATCATCTTGTGTCGATCCTAAAGGATCTTACGATGACGGTCGGTTCGACCAGAGGTTTTTCGGAAGCTATAATCACTCACGGAGGAGTAAATACAAAAATGATCAATCCTTCCACAATGGAGTCTAAAATTATATCAGGATTATATTTTTGCGGAGAGATGATCGATGCAGATGCGCTCACGGGAGGATTCAATTTGCAGATAGCATGGAGTACCGGACATCTTGCGGGTGAATCGGCCTGCTGTTAAAATAAGTATTATTATGATTAAGAAAAGAAAGGGACTGATCATGAGCATCAATATAGCAATAGACGGACCTGCCGGAGCAGGTAAATCAACGATCGCAAAAAGAGTATCAAAGGAACTCGGATTTATTTATGTGGATACAGGTGCGATGTATAGGGCAATGGCTCTTTATTTTTTAAGAAACGGTATTGATAAGGATGATGAATCCGCTGTCAATAAGGCATGCGAGAATGTGGACATCTCATTAACATATGAAAACGATGTGCAGGTTGTATTGCTTAACGGTGAAAATGTCAACAACTTTATCAGGACCGAAGAAGTCGGCAATATGGCCAGCGCAACCAGTATTTATCCGGAAGTCAGAAAAAAACTTGTTGAACTTCAGCAGAAACTTGCGGCACAGGAAGATGTCGTTATGGACGGAAGAGACATCGGAACAGTAGTACTTCCCAACGCACAGGTAAAGGTTTATCTGACCGCAAGCAGCAAGGAACGAGCAAAAAGAAGATTTTTAGAGCTCCGGGCCAAAGGCGAACAGGCTGATATCGAAAAGATAGAAGCCGATATAATAGAAAGAGACAAGAGAGACATGACCAGAGAGATCTCACCGCTTAAACAGGCGGATGATGCAGTACTTGTCGACAGCTCTGACATGACGATAGACGAGGTTGTCATGAATATCATGAGCCTTGTTAAAAAGGATTGATCTATGGAAGTTATAACAGCAAAAAAAGCAGGCTTCTGCTTTGGCGTTGAAAAGGCAATGGATATTGTCGAAAAGCAGATAAGTGACAATGACGGTTCGTATGATGTATACACCTGCGGCCCGCTGATCCACAACGGTGAGGTCATCAAGAACCTTAAAGCCGGAGGAGTGCATGTTATTGAAAATGATGAAGATATTGACAGCATGGAGACCGGCGACAGATCCAAGAAGGTTGTGATCAGATCTCACGGTGTAGCCAAAGCGGTTATAGATAAATTGAATGAAAAAGGCTTTGAAGTCATCGATGCGACATGTCCGTTCGTAAAACGTATACACAATACGGTCATGCAAGAGAGTCATAAGGGCAACGGAGTCATCATTGTCGGAGATCCCGATCACCCTGAAGTCAGAGGCATAATGGGCTGGTGCGAGTGCGAGCCCATAGTCATCGAAAGCACTGAAGATATTGACAGAATCGCTCTGAAAGAAGACACAAAATACTGTGTTGTCGCACAAACGACCTTTAATCACAATAAATTTAAAGATATAGTTGAAAAATTACAGAATTTAAGGTATGATGTTACTGTTGTGGATACTATATGCAATGCGACTTATGAACGCCAATGCGAAAGCAGGGAAATAGCGAAAAAAGTCGATACCATGATAGTTATCGGCGACACTCACAGCTCTAATTCAAAAAAGCTGTATGAGATATGCAAGGATGAATGTGAAGATACACATTTTATCCAGACACTGGATGACTTGAATTTAGAGAACACTAATTCTGTCCGACTGGTGGGTATTACTGCAGGGGCATCTACCCCAAATTATATTATTGAGGAGGTTCAAAAACATGTCAGAATTGACTTTTGAACAAATGCTGGAAGAATCATTCAAAACAATCCATTCGGGAGAGGTAGTGGAAGGTACGGTCATTGATGTGAAGCCTGACGAGATCATTCTCAACATCGGCTACAAATCAGATGGTATTTTGACCAGAAGCGAATATACCAATGAGTCCAATGTAGACCTTACTACTGTTGTTAAGCTTGGTGACAAGATGGAAGTCAAGGTGATCAAGGTAAATGACAGCGAGGGACAGGTCTTACTTTCATATAAGAGACTGGCTGCCGAGAAAGGCAATAAGCGTATTGAAGAGGCATTCAACAACCAGGAAGTACTCAAGGCCAAGGTTACACAGGTTCTTGACGGCGGTATCTGCGTAGTTGTTGACGAAGTAAGGATCTTCATTCCCGCGAGCCTTGTAAGCGATACTTATGAAAAGGATCTTTCAAAGTATGCAGGCCAGGAGGTTGAATTTGTTGTAACAGAATATAATCCTCGTAAGAGACGTTATATCGGTAACAGACGTATGCTTCTTTCCGCAGAGAGAGAAAAAGCACAGAAGGAACTCTTTGACAAGATCAAAGTCGGCGATGTTATCGAAGGTACGGTTAAGAATGTTACGGATTTCGGTGCATTTATAGATCTCGGCGGAGCAGACGGATTGCTTCATATCTCAGAGATGAGCTGGGGAAGAGTCGAAAGTCCCAAGAAAGTGTTCAAGGTTGGTGATACCGTAAAGGCATTCATCAAAGACATCGCAGGCGGAAAGATAGCTCTTTCATGCAAGTTCGAAGACGAGAATCCCTGGAAGGATGCAGAGACAAGATTTGCGGTTGGCAACATTATAACTGGTAAGGTTGCACGTATGACCGAGTTTGGTGCATTTGTAGAACTTGGCGGCGGTGTTGATGCATTGCTTCATGTTTCACAGATATCAAAGGATCATATTGAGAAGCCTTCCGACGTACTTAAGGTTGGTGATGAAGTAACAGCAAAGATCGCTGACTTCAATATCGAAGACAAGAAGATCAGCCTGAGCATCAAGGCTATGCTTGAGCCTGATGAGCCTGAAAAGGATGAAAAGACCGAGGAAGATGCTGATGTTGTTTCTGTAGACATTGATAAGGTTGTTGCAGAACAGACAGAAGAGACTGAAGCATAAGAAAAAGCACGATAAACGCGTACGCCTGTCGTACGCGTTTTTTTACAAGCGGATATACGTATGATTTTGTAAGGGGTTACAGATTATGACATATGATTATCAATATTTTATAAAAGAGATATTCAAACTTACCACCATCGATCTTTCATCCTACAAGGAAGCACAGATGAAGAGAAGGATCGATGCACTGATCACAAAACACAATATTAAGGGGTATGACAATTACATTAATATACTTAAGAAAGATAAGGACGAGCTTAATTATTTTATAGAATATACCACGATAAATGTATCCGAATTCTACAGAAATACGGATCAGTGGAAGATACTTACGGATACCATGCTTCCGGATCTGTATAATAAGTTTGGCAGTAACTTGAAGGTATGGAGCGCGGCATGTTCGACGGGTGACGAACCGTATTCGCTCGTCATGGCCATGTCAGGCTTTCAGCCGCTTTCCAAAATCAAAGTTACGGCAACGGATATAAGCAATGAGATAATCGACAAGGCAAAGATCGGGTTATACGGCTCAAAGAGTATAGTTGGTGTGCCGGATCAGTATAAAATGAAATATTTCAAGCAAAACGGTAATTTCTATCAGGTTGCCGATGAGATCAAAAGATGTGTGGATTTCAAAAAGCAGGATCTGCTCAGGGATCCTTATCTGACAGGATGTCATCTGATAGTATGCAGAAATGTTCTGATATACTTTACTGAAGAAGCAAAGAGCGAGATATTCAGGAAGTTTTATAATTCACTGGCTCCCGGAGGAGTCCTTTTCATAGGCAGTACAGAACAGATCATAGATTATAAGGAGATAGGCTTTAAACGTCTGGACAGTTTCTTCTATGCAAAGTGATCACATGATATATTTTTAAATAAAACAAAAACCCGCCGACCGGCGGGTTTTTATTATCTGTAATTGTGCATCATCGTGAGTATATGATTTGAATATCTGGTAAAAGCATCTTTATTGGTCTTGAACTCATCCGTAAGTTCAAAGAAATATTGATTTGAATCATAATCTCTCTTGAAGAACGGGGTGAATTCGATATTGTCCCATTGAGGAAGATAATCGCTCACCTTACGTGTATAGCAGGTAGAA
Organism: Lachnospiraceae bacterium; assembly: GCA_024698705.1. Classification (GTDB taxonomy): domain Bacteria; phylum Bacillota; class Clostridia; order Lachnospirales; family Lachnospiraceae; genus Colinaster. The sequence continues at coordinate 163,124 of JAILQX010000029.1, read as the reverse complement.
GCCTTGGCGGGTTCCCTGAAATCTTTGTCAACATATTCCGATACGGATTTATGTACAGCGACATCCTCAGTCGGAAGATAGTAATAGTCATGATAATTGGAGTAGAAATATTTCATTTCCTCATGGAACAGCGGAACCTTTATGATGCCGTCCTTGCCCTTTGCGCTGAAATAACAGCCGCAGGCATTGTAATTGATCGCAACCGGTATACTGCATGGAAGACCTATGGTAAATATGAGTTCCTTCTTTGAAAGTCCGAATACATCATTATAAACGTTGGTCTGGACCTTGCGGATGACAACACCCTTATCAAACATTTCATTATATGAAAGGATGGGAACGATCTTTAGCATTCCGAGCATATCATCGTGATTATGAAGAAGCAGAAGCTTCTCTTTTTCCTGAGACTTATCAGAGATATATTCATGATATATCTTGATAAGATCTTTGCCCGAATACTGATCCTCACGTTCTATACCGAGAAATGCTTCGATGCTTTTTTGACGGCAGCTGTCGAGACGAAGGAAATGCTTCAGGGAAGATATACGCCTGTAAATATCGATCCCTTTGAATTTTTCAAAATCACATGTGATACCGTTGGCCTTGCAGCGGGCGATCATAAACGGAATATCAAACGTATTGCCGTTGAAATGTATCAGTGTTTTGTATTTGCTTATAAATGAGATAACCTGGCTGAGCATAGCCTCTTCCTCTGAAGGATTGGCTATGATCCACTGTTTGATCACGTAATTGCCGCTCGATACGTCTCGGTAGGCAAGACCGATCTCATAAATATATGAATGTTCGCTTGAAAGACCGGTGGTTTCGATATCAATGAAAATACCATCGGCCGATGAGCCGAGAGCAGTCAGATCAATATTAACATTTTCAGGATAAATCGTATCTAACGTAGTTTTCATAATCTTCCTCGTTTATCATAAAAATCGACTAAAGATATATTATCATATTTTTTCTGTTTTGACCATGTAGGGTAGAAATTTAAGTCAAAAAATAGTATAGTATTTAGAGTATACGCAGAAGTGTTTTCAGGCGCCTGACGTATAGGAAATACGGAGAAAAGATATATGGCAAAACTATCATTTAACGGAGGTATACATCCATATGACGGCAAGGATCTGTCCAAGAACAGACCCATAGTCGACATTGTGCCCAAAGGTGACATGGTATATCCTTTAAGCCAGCACATAGGTGCACCTGCCATACCCGTTGTGGCCAAAGGCGACAGGGTACTGAGAGGGCAGCTCATTGCAGAAGCAAACGGATTTGTATCGTCCAATATATTTTCGTCGGTCAGCGGTACCGTTAAGGCGATCGAACCGAGAAGGGTCGTAACGGGTGATCTGGTTGAAAGTATCATAATCACCGGTGACAACAGATTTGAAGAGGTTGAATACTCTTATGTTGATGATGTGAGCACCCTTACAAAAGAAGAGATCATCGAAAGGATAAAGCTCGCAGGTATAGTAGGAATGGGCGGCGCGGGATTTCCGACTCATGTCAAGCTGTCGCCGAAGGATCCCGATAAGATCGATTACTGCATAGCAAACTGTGCGGAATGCGAACCTTATCTTACTTCCGATTACAGGCGTATGGTAGAAGAACCCGAAAAGCTTGTGGAAGGACTGAAGATCATTCTTTCATTGTTTGACAATGCCAAAGGCATACTTGCGGTTGAGGACAACAAAGAGGATTGTATAGAGACACTCAGACAGCTGGTCAAGGATGAACCAAGGATACTGGTCAAAACATTGCAGACCAAATATCCTCAGGGAAGTGAGAGACAGCTCATATTTGCAACGACAAAAAGAGCGATCAACTCGGATAAGCTTCCTCTTGATGCCGGTTGTATAGTAAATAATGTGGATACGATAGTTGCGATATACAGTGCGGTCAAAGAAGGAAAGCCTCTTATGGAAAGGATAGTCACAGTTACGGGTGACTGCGTCAGACGGCCGCAGAACTTCAGGGTCCATATAGGCATGAGCTATGCAGATCTCATAGATGAAGCAGGCGGACTTAAGAAACGTCCGGAAAAGATAGTATCCGGTGGACCGATGATGGGATTTGCTCTAATGGATACTATGGTTCCGACAACAAAAACAGCTTCGGCACTTCTTTTCTTCTCGCGTGATGAGGTTTCGAGGAGCAAAACCGGTGCCTGTATAAATTGCGGGTTATGTGCCGAGGTATGTCCGGGAAGAGTTGTTCCGACGATGCTTGCCAAACTTTCCGAGAGAGGCGACAAAGAAGGGTTTGTAAAGCTTGGAGGTATGGAATGCTGTGAATGCGGCTGCTGCAGTTATATCTGCCCCGCAAAACGGAACCTTACCCAGTCCATTAAATCAATGAGAAAAGAAGTCTTAAGTGACAGAAAAAAGAAATAAAGGAGTAGCGTCATGAGTGATTTGATGAATGTTTCATCCAATCCGCATATAAGGTCCAAAGTAAGTACGGATAAGATAATGCTGTGCGTTATATTGGCGCTTATGCCGGCTACCGGTTTCGGAATCTATAATTTCGGGATCCGAGCTTTGTATGTTGTGCTCATAAGCATCGCTTCATGTGTGCTTACGGAGCTTATATTTGAATTGATCACAAAAAAGGAGATAACGATAACCGATCTTTCGGCAGTGGTCACGGGGCTTTTGCTCGGGCTGAACCTGCCGGTAAACGTGCCGTTTTATCTGCCCGTACTCGGCGGGATATTTGCGATATTTGTCGTAAAGATGCTTTTTGGCGGTATAGGACAGAATTTCATGAATCCGGCACTTGCGGGAAGATGTTTCCTGGTGATCTCATTTCCCGCTGCTATGACTAATTTTACCTGCGACGCCTATACGGGAGCAACGCCGCTAACGATGCTCAAGAACGGAGAGCAGTTTAACGCACTCGATATGGTCATCGGAAGGACCGGCGGAACCATAGGCGAGACAAGCATGATAGCACTTCTTATCGGTGCATGCTTCCTGCTGCTCCTCGGAGTCATCAATCTGAGGGTTCCGGCGGCATATATCATCAGTCTTATCGTGTTTGTCGGATTATTTGGCAAACACGGATTTGATACCTATTACCTCTGCGGTCACCTCGCAGGCGGCGGACTGATGATAGGAGCATGGTTCATGGCCACGGATTATGCTACAAGGCCTGTTACAAAGGCGGGGCAGATCGTCTACGGTATCATTCTCGGTCTTCTGACGGGAGTGTTCAGGATATTCGGTTCGAGCGCCGAAGGCGTTTCATTTGCCATCATTCTCGGAAATCTGCTGGTTCCGCTTATAGAAAAGGTCACATACCCCAAACCATTCGGTAAAGGAGGAGAGCACAGATGAAAGAATTTGTCAAAAATACGCTGATCCTTCTTGTCATAACCGTTATCGCAGGGTTTGTACTTGGTTATGTATATGAAAATACAAAGGATACGATAGCGCTTCGTGCCGAAGAGGAGACGAAGTCTGCTTACAGAGAAGTATTTGCGGACGCGCAGGTATTTGATGATGCGCTGCTCGCAACAGATAATTTTACTTCGGAAGGTTATGGTGATGTGAAGATAGACAAACTTCTCATCGCATCGGATAATACCGGCAACAACCTCGGTTACATCTTTATCATCACAAGTAAAGAAGGTTACGGCGGAGATATAAGATTTGCAATGGGTGTCAGAAATGACGGAACATTGAACGGGATTTCGATCCTTGAGATCAGTGAGACCGCAGGTCTCGGTATGGAAGCCGAGAAGGTACTTAAGCCGCAGTTTGCGGGCAGAAATGTGGAGCAGTTCACATTTACCAAAACAGGTGCCGAAACCGATGACCAGATCGATGCCATAAGCGGTGCCACTATCACGACCAGGGCATTTACGAACGGAGTAAATCTTGGGTTGCATTATTTCAGTAAATATCTGGGAGGTGCAAACCATGAATAAAAGCCTTGAAAGATTATACAACGGAATAGTAAAAGAGAATCCAACGCTGGTTCTGATGCTGGGAATGTGTCCGACGCTTGCGGTAACGACCTCTGCGTTCAACGGACTCGGTATGGGACTTACCACACTGGTTGTCCTTACTTTGAGCAATATGATCATATCAATGCTCAGGAAGGTTATCCCAAATAAAATAAGGATACCTGCTTTTATAGTTATCATCGCAAGCTTTGTTACGATCATGCAGCTGATCCTTCAGGCATATATGCCGGATCTGTATAAAGCTCTCGGGATATACATTCCGCTGATCGTTGTCAACTGTATCATACTTGGACGTGCTGAGGCTTATGCATATAAGAATCCCGTATTGCCAAGCATATTTGACGGATTGGGAATGGGTATAGGTTTCACGATCGCGCTTACGCTTATTGGTCTTCTGAGGGAATTTTTGGGAGCCTGCAGTGTATTCGGCTATGAACTCGGATGGTTTGCGCCTGTCGGTATATTCAGGATGGCACCCGGAGCATTCTTCGTTCTTGCCCTTCTGACCGCGATTCAGAATAAGGTAAAGATAGCAGGTGAAAAAAGAGGCAGGGATATGTCCCACATTCAGTCAGGCTGCGCGAAGGATTGCATGTCATGCAATATGATCTGCAAAGAGAGAAAAGAGTCCTTTAAGGATGAAACGGAAAAAGACATAAAAGCCGCCGCAGTCGTAACGGAAGAAAAGAAAAAAGAGCCCGATATCATTGAAACACCCATAGAGTCTGAGAACATCGAAACAGGTGAAGAGCCGGAAAGCATTGAAACGAACGAAAAAACAGAGACCATAGGAGCATTTGAGAACGGGGAAGCTACTGAGACAGATAATGAAGTGGCAGAAGCTGATATTTCCGGGATCGAAGACGAGAAAGCAACAGAAGAGCCTGTGGCTAACGAAGCAGCAGAAGAGCCTGTGGCTAACGAAGAAACAGGTGAACCGCCGGTCAAGGAAACGCCCCAAAAGGCAGGCGATGAAGAAGTCGAGTTCGAGGATCCCGATTTTGAATCCGATGGGAAGATAATGATCTCAGATGATGACGATTTCCTTGACATGGAAGGTCTTGAAAAGATGATGGAAGACGATGTCGATCTTGACGAAAAGGAGACCAAACCGTCCGAGACCGAAAAGAGCAAAAAGAAAAACAGAAAAAAGAAACGTAAAGACAAGAAAGACAGCAGTCACAATAATACAAATCCCGAGGGAAAGGAGGGAGAGTTATGATACAGATAAAAGATCTGCTTATTATACTTATAAGTTCATCGTTGGTCAGCAACGTAGTTCTCAGTCAGTTCCTCGGATTGTGTCCTTTCCTCGGTGTTTCCAAAAAGATCGAAACCTCAGCCGGAATGGGCGGAGCGGTCATATTTGTCATTACGCTTTCATCTGCGGTGGCAGGATTGATATACGAACATCTGCTCGTCCCGTTCGGTATGGAATATATGCAGACGATAGTATTCATACTTGTCATTGCCGCGCTTGTGCAGTTTGTTGAGATGTTCTTAAAGAAATTTGTACGCGGACTGTATAAAGCATTGGGGGTTTATCTGCCTCTCATAACTACCAACTGTGCTGTTTTGGGAGTTGCACTTACCAATGTCCAGAAGCAGTATGGTGTTCTGGCAGGAACGGTCAACGGATTTGCTACTGCGGTGGGATTTACGATAGCGATCATCATCCTCGCCGGAATAAGGGAGAAGATCGAGTATAACGATCTGCTTCCGAGTGTCAAGGGCATGCCGATAGTCCTTCTCACGGCAGGTCTCATGGCAATAGCGTTTTGCGGATTTTCCGGGTTGTTATAAGGAGGCGGCGTATGATGAGTGGTGTTATCACGGCTACCGTCCTTGTGGGATGTGTAGGCCTGTTCGTAGGATTGTTCCTTGGATTTGCAGGTATAAAATTCAATGTAAAGACCGATGAACGCGAAGAAAAGGTCCTTAACGCACTTCCCGGCAATAACTGCGGCGGATGCGGATATCCGGGCTGCTCGGGACTTGCTGCGGCGATAGTTAAAGGTGAGGCGAAGGTAAACGCCTGTCCTGTAGGAGGAGAAGCGACCGGCAAGGCTGTTGCGGCGATAATGGGAGTTGAAGCCGACGACGGTGAAAAAATGTGTGCATTTGTCAAATGTCAGGGAAACTGCGACAGAACACATCAAAACTATGAATATACCGGCGTAGAAGACTGCGCTGTAATGAAATACGTTCCGGGGTCAGGTCCCAAGAGCTGTGACTACGGTTGCCTCGGATTCGGAAATTGTGTGAAGGCCTGTCCTTTTGATGCGATACATATTGTTGACGGAATAGCATTTGTTGATAAAAATGCATGTAAAGCATGCGGACTTTGCGTAAAAGCCTGTCCCAAGGGCTTGATCGAACTCATTCCTTATAAGAGTGAAGTAAATGTGGCATGCAGTTCAAAGGATAAAGGACCGGTGGTCATGAAAGCATGTGATACGGGCTGTATAGGTTGCGGCATTTGCGCAAAGAACTGTCCGACAGGTGCGATCACAGTTAATGACAATCTGGCAAGTATAGATCACAGCTTATGCATACAATGCGGTACATGTGTGGAAAAATGTCCTAAAAAGGCGATAGTTCAAGCATGAGATTAGATGATGATTTTGATGAAAACGGCGGTGGACTGCCCATAATATATACGGCACTTCTTGTTTCGGTATTTATACTCATCGTACTTGGAGTCGTAGTGGCCGCAAATTCGGATAAAAAGCCGAAGAAGGACCGCTCTTCTTATCTTGTGACAGAAGCGGTGAGCGAAAGTGAAGAACCTGTAAGTCCCGAAGCGGATAAGAAGGTAGCGGCCGATCTCGATATCTGGGATATGTATCCGGAAGTGACCTCGAAGCCGACGGCTGAAGGTACACCGAAAGTAAAACCCACGGTCATCCCGACGCCCACGCCAACTGTAACACCGACCTACAATGACGGAAAGCATGTCGAGATAGTTTACCCCGACGGCTCCAATGAGTGGGTCACGATCAATGACAAATGGGAGAAGAATAACTACGATTTCACAAATCTTGTGGATTCGGGAGGAAAGCTCAGATATATTTCGGACGGAAAAAAGGTATCTTTCCTTGGTATAGATGTATCCAGATATCAGAAGGAGATCGATTTCAATCAGGTGAAGGACCAGGGCATAGAATTTGTTATGATCCGTGTCGGAGCGAGAGGCTATAAATCAGGCACACTTTCACTTGACGAATATTTTGAAAGAAATCTTGCCGCAGCTAGCGAAGCGGGGCTTGACGTGGGATTGTATTTTTATTCGCAGGCCATCAATACGGCCGAAGCCGAAGAGGAAGCCAATCTTGTATTGAATGCGATAGGTGAAAATAAGATAACCTATCCCATAGCATTTGATATGGAATATGTCGATAATGATACGGCCAGGATCGATACACTTACAAAAGATGAAAAAACAGTGATAACGGCAGCATTTGTCAATAAGATCAAAGAGGCCGGCTACAGGCCCATGATCTACGGCAATAAAGAATGGCTGCTCAAGCGCATCGATATAAGTAAATTCAATCAGAGCAGTTTCTGGCTGTCGGAAGAAGATAAGGAACCGGATTACCCGTACACCTATGACATGTGGCAATATACCACTGAGGGAGAGGTCTACGGCATAGACGGAGCCGTTGATCTGAACATCTGCTTTGTGGACTATCATGCACAGTAAACGGAGTATACATGCAGGAAGCCAAAGGAGTATACGTAACTCAAAAAAAGAACGGAGAGCCGAGTTTCAGGGCTTCGATCACATACAGAAACAAGCATATAGCCCTGGGGAGCTTCAGGACATACGAAGAAGCGGCAAAGGCATATGAGATAGCGGCTTTACTGGTAAGGGACAACGACAGGTCGCTTGAGGATTATAAAAAAAGTTGGCCGATTTCGTATGATAAAGTTGTAGTTTTGATCAATTTCAGAGATAATGGTCTATATACATCCAATCCGATGTACGTCAGAAAGAACTACATATCCTATTTTCTGGACAGTGAGACTGAGTTAAAATTTTCCAAGGATGATCTGTTTTATTATATGACACACAGGATCCTTAAAAGAGGCGGACATCTGTATGTCAATGATTTCGGTATGCAATTGTCGCTGCAGACAAGGTACGGCATCAAGAGATATGCTGTGCCCGGCAGGGATTATGTATTTGTGAACGGTGACAGATACGATTACAGGTATGAAAATATAACTGTTCTCAATATGTACAACGGTGTGGTTTACCGTGACGGAGAGCATAAAAAGGGATATATGTCCAAAATTCATGACAGATCCGACATCGTTATAGGATATTATGACGATGCCGTCAAAGCTGCCATAGCGTACAATAAAGCAATAGATATATTGAATAAGAACGGCATAGATAAAAACTATGAACCGAATTATATAGAAGGGCTGAGTCCGAGAGCATATGCCGAGATCTACACACAGATACAGGTAAGCAGGGCGGTATATGAAAGAGGTCATACCCTATAAGAGGAGAACGTTATGAAAGAAATTCTTTACAAAAGCACAAGGAACAGTGATATAAGAGTTACCGCGAGCCAGGCTATACTCAAGGGACTCAGTGATGACGGCGGACTGTTCATGCCGACGGAGATACCTTTACTCGATAAGACATTAAAGGAACTGTCAGCTATGGATTATTGCAATGTCGCATATAATGTCATGAAGCTTTTCTTTACCGATTTTACAGAAGAAGAGCTGAAAAACTGTATAGACGCCGCATACGATCAAAAGTTTGATACGGAGGAGATAGTTCCGCTTTCGGAAGTAGACAGTGCATATTATCTGGAACTTTATCACGGAGCGACCATCGCATTTAAGGATATGGCATTGAGCATACTTCCGCATCTCATGACATGCTCCGCAAAGAAGAACAATATCAGCGATGAAATAGTCATACTGACAGCAACGAGCGGTGATACCGGCAAAGCGGCACTTGCGGGCTTTGCGGAAGTACCCGGTACCAGGATAATTGTATTTTATCCCAAGGGAGGCGTCAGCTTCATTCAGGAGCGTCAGATGATAACCCAGAAAGGGGATAATACATTTGTCGTTGGTATCAGAGGAAATTTTGATGATGCACAGACGGGTGTAAAGAAGATATTCGGTGATAAGGAATTTGCTAAGGAACTTGCTGCAAAAGGCTTCCGGTTCAGTTCAGCCAATTCGATAAATATCGGAAGACTCATCCCGCAGGTCGTTTACTACGTATATGCATACGTTAAACTTCTTGAAGCGGGAAAAGTCGGTGAAGGCGAGAAGATAAACGTTGTCGTACCCACAGGAAATTTCGGCAACATACTGGCTGCTTACTTTGCAAAGAATATGGGTGTACCCATCGGAAAACTAATATGCGCATCAAATGAGAACAAGGTATTGTTTGATTTTATCTCAACAGGTGTTTATGACAGAAACAGGGAATTCATGCTTACGAATTCACCTTCCATGGATATCCTTATATCTTCAAACCTTGAGCGTCTCATTTACCTGATCGCAGGCAGCGATTCGGACAAGAACAGAGAACTGATGGAGAGACTTTCAAAAGAAGGCAGATACACGATCACTGACGATATGAAGGCTAAGCTCGCTGATTTTGTCGGAGGGTTTGCAACACAGCGTGAGACCGAAGAGCGCATAAAAGAAGTATATGACAAAACGGGATATGTCCTTGATACACATACGGCAGTGGCATCATATGTATATAAGAAATACGCTGAGGATACGCATGACGATACAAAAACGGTGATAGTTTCGACAGCTTCACCGTTCAAGTTCACGAAAGCTGTTATGAATGCGATAGAAGGCGAAAAGAACAATGCCAATGATTTCGAACTTGTTGACAGGCTCAGCCGGATCGCAAACGTACCGGTACCGAAGGCGGTTGAGGAGATAAAAACCGCCGAGATACGTCACAACAATATATGTGACATTGATAAGATGGCAGATACGGTCAGAGAATTTCTCGGCCTCGGATAACCTTTGGAAAAGGGGGATAGTATGGAGTATAACAACATAGAAAAGAACATTTATTCACAGATCACACCTGAGATAGAAAGACTTGCCGCCATGAGCAAAGAAGCGGGAGTCATAGATTCGGAATTATATACAAAATATGATGTAAAGCGCGGACTCAGGGACCTGAACGGAAAAGGTGTATTGGCGGGGCTTACACATATTTCCGATGTTCGTGCAACAAAGGAAGTCAACGGTGAGACAGTGCCGGATTACGGCAATCTGTTTTATCGCGGATATAACGTAAAGGATCTGTGCAACGGCTTTGCCGCAGATAAAAGATTCGGCTTCGAGGAAGTGACTTATCTTCTTTTGTTCGATAAACTGCCGGATAAGAAGGAACTTAAGGATTTTTGCGACCTTCTGGCATTTTACAGGACACTTCCCACAAGCTTTGTTCGAGACATAATCATGAAGGCTCCGAGCAAGGATATGATGAATACCTTAGCAAGAAGCGTGCTCACATTGTACTCATATGACGATAATGCGGACGACACATCAATGCCTAATGTATTAAGGCAGTGCCTTCAGCTGATCAGCCTGTTCCCGCTTTTATGTATTTACGGATATCAGGCTTACATACATTATCATGACGGAAAAAGTCTGTTCATACATCAGCCCGATCCAAATCTTTCGACGGCTGAGAATATACTGAGGCTCTTAAGACCCGACAGCAAATATACCGAGCTTGAAGCGAGGATACTTGATCTTGCGCTCGTACTCCATATGGAACACGGCGGAGGCAATAACTCGACATTTACAACACATGTCGTAACGAGCTCACTTACGGATACTTATTCGGTCATAGCCGCAGCCATCGGCTCCTTAAAGGGACCGAGGCACGGAGGAGCCAATATAAAGGTCCTTCATATGTTTGAAGACATGAAGGCAAATGTAAGTGACTGGAAAAATGAAAAAGAAGTAAGCGATTATCTTATAAAACTGCTTCACGGTGAGGCATTTGACCATGCGGGACTCATATACGGAGTCGGACATGCCATTTACTCAAAATCCGATCCGAGAGCGGAGATATTCAAGGATTTTGTAAAGAAACTGTCGGTCGAAAAGGGACTCGAGGATGAATTCGGTCTTTATGAGCTGGTGGACAGACTTGCGCCAGAGATAATCACAAAGGAACGCAGGATGTACAAGGGCGTCAGCGTCAATATGGATTTCTATTCCGGTTTTGTCTACAGAATGCTGGGCCTTCCGGAGGAGTTGTTCACACCTTTGTTTGCAATAGGAAGGATCTCCGGATGGAGTGCTCACAGACTTGAAGAGCTGGCAAATAACGGCAAGATCATACGTCCCGCATACAGAACACTGTGCGTTGAACGCAATTATATCAAAATGAACGACAGATAAGGGATAATAATACAATGACCGGAGCTATCATCAGATTAAGAGAAGCCATGAAGAAAGAAGGAACAGACTGGTATCTTGTTCCCACGGCTGATTATCATAATTCGGAATATGTGGCACCTTATTTCAAATGCAGGGAATTCTTAAGCGGTTTTACGGGTTCCAACGGAACGTTGCTCGTCAGTGCCGACGAGGCGCTTCTGTGGACTGACGGAAGGTATTTTGTACAGGCTGCGATGCAGCTTGGAGGTACCGGAATTAAGCTCATGCGCATGGGTGAAAGCAATGTCCCGAAGGTAAAGGAATATCTGAAAGAGCATATCTCACAGGGAGAAACCCTTGGCTTTGACGGAAGAGTATGCAATGTCAGTTATATAGACGGTATATTGTCTGAGATAGGTAACGGAGTCAATGTAAAATATGATCTGGATCTTTGCAGCGGGATATGGGAGGACAGACCCGACATGCCCTGTTCAAAGGCTTATGTTATAGGAACCGAATTTACCGGAGAATCTTATCTTGTCAAGATCGCGCATGTAAGAGAGATGATGGCAGAGAAGAAATGCCAGTATCTCTTTTTGAGTAAACTTGACGATATAATGTGGCTTTTCAATATGCGGGGCGAGGATGTTGAATACAATCCCGTGGTCTTAAGTTTCGCATTCATCTCAAAGGACGATTGTTATCTCTTCATACAGAATGATGCGGTTACGGAGGAATTCGCGCTCTATGCGAAGATAAACAACATTGTTCTGATGGATTACAATGAGGTATATTCATTTCTTGAGGATAATTTCAGGGAAGATAAAAATTTTAACACTGTAGACAGCGTTGAACCGAATCTTTGGGCCGACCTGTACAGTGTAAATTATTGTGCTTATTTTCTGCTTAAGGGCAAGACAAATATCATCAATGCCCCCAATCCCACAACAAGATTAAAATCCGTTAAAAATGCGACAGAGATTGACAATATGAGACATTTCTTTTTGCAGGACAGTGTGGCTGTTTGCCGATTCCTCTATTATATCGATAAGAGGAAAACGGCACTTGAGCGCAGTCAGAGCGGAGGAAGATATCTGAAGGATGAGAAGAGCAATATAATCAGCGAAAAGATGGCAGAAGCATATATAGATGAGATGCGCAGCGCCATTCCCGGCTTTAAGGGATTATCCTTCCATACCATAAGCGCATACGGACCGAATGCCGCGATGATGCATTATGAGGCGGGAGAAGACGGCGGTTCACTGCTGCAGCATAAGGGATTCCTGCTCGTGGACAGCGGCGGACAATACATAGGTGCTACTACCGATGTTACGAGAACTATCGTTCTCGGTGAACTCACCGATGAGCAGAAGAGGGATTTCACGCTCGTATGCAAGGGTATGCTCAATCTGCAGAATACCGTATTTCTTAAAGGCTGTACGGGACGTAATCTCGATATTATCGCAAGAGGACCGCTCTGGAGTGTAGGCATGGATTACAAATGCGGCACCGGACACGGTGTCGGCTGCTTCTTAAGTGTACATGAGGGACCGCAATCTATAAGGTGGAGATTTATCCAGGGTGACAGTGAAGCGGAGCTTGAATCGGGAATGACGATCACCGATGAACCCGGTGTGTACAGGGAAGGACAGTACGGCATCCGTACCGAAAACACTCTTCTTGTCATAGATGTGGCTACGACAGAGGACGGCAGCTTTCTCGGATTTGAGCCGCTCACATTTGTCCCGATCGACATGAGAGCCATAGATCCGGCTTATCTGGATGAAAAAGACGTTAAGCAGCTTATGGCTTATCAATATGAAGTTTATGAAAAGATATCACCCTTCCTTGAAGAGGATGAACGCGCATGGTTAAAGAAAATGTGTGAGGGTGAGAATATATAAGAGGTCAGGTTATGTTAAAAAGGATTTTACAGGAGGTCAAAGAGTATAAGAGTGCATCGATCATGACTCCGGTATGTATGATACTTGAGGTTCTGTTCGAGACACTTATACCTTTTCTTATGGCCTCCATAATCGACGAAGGCATCACAAAAGGAGATATGGGGCATGTCGTGAAGATAGGCATGATGATGCTCGGTGTTGCGGCACTCAGCCTTCTCACGGGGGTCGGCGGAGGCGCCTTCGGCGCGAGGGCTTCTTCGGGTTTTGCAAAGAACTTAAGGGAAGCTATGTACAACAATATACAGACATTTTCATTCAAGAACATCGATAAGTTCTCAACGGCAGGTCTTGTAACGAGGCTTACGACCGATGTTACCAATGTTCAGAATGCATATCAGATGTGTCTGCGTATGGCTATGAGAGCACCGTTCAGTCTGATATGTGCACTTTTCATGGCATTTTATATCAATTCAAGGATAGCATGCATATATCTCATAGCAGTGGTAATGCTTGGCGTGGTACTTACATTTATCATAAAAAATGCGACAAAGACCTTTAAGGAAGCATTTCCGAAATATGATGCCCTCAATGAATCCGTTCAGGAAAATGTATCGGCCATCCGTGTTGTGAAGGCATACGTAAGGGAAGAACGGGAGATAGAAAAGTTCAAGACCGCAAGCGAAAATATCTATACCATCTTTAAAAAAGCGGAAAATAATGTTGTCATAAACGGACCCATCATGCAGTTCACGGTTTATTCGTGCATCATTCTGATAAGCTGGATCGGTGCAAAGATGATCTCGGCGCATACACTTACGACCGGTGAACTCACGAGCCTTTTGGCTTATTGCATGAACATATTGATGAGCCTGATGATGTTAAGTTTTGTATTTGTTATGATCACCATGAGTTCGGCGAGCGTGGAACGTATATACGAAGTCCTTACCGAGGAACCCGACATCGTCGATCCCGATGATCCTATCATGGAGGTTAAGGACGGAAGCATAGAATTTGATCATGTTGATTTCGCCTATAATGAAAACAGCACCGAGCCTGTTCTCAAGGATATCAACCTGAGCATAAGATCGGGTGAGACTATAGGTATCATGGGTGGTACCGGCAGCGCAAAGACAAGTCTGGTCAATCTGATAAGCCGTCTTTATGACGTTAAGGAAGGAAAGATACTTGTCGGCGGTGTCGATGTGCGCAGGTATGATCTTGAAGTACTGAGAAATAATGTTTCACATGTGCTTCAGAATAATGTATTGTTCAGCGGTACGATCAAAGAAAACCTTAAGTGGGGCAATAAGGAAGCCACACACGAAGAATGTGTCGAGGCATGTAAACTCGCATGTGCGGATGAGTTCATCAATGCATTTCCGGATGGCTACGACACAGTGATAACGCAGGGCGGTACCAATGTCAGCGGCGGTCAGAAGCAGAGGCTGTGTATTGCGAGAGCCTTGCTTAAAAAACCCAAGATACTAATACTTGACGATTCGACAAGTGCCGTTGATACTGCAACGGATGCACGTATCAGAAAGGCCTTCAGAGAGTATATACCTGAGACCACAAAACTCATAATCGCTCAGCGTGTAAGCTCCGTTATGGATGCAGACAGGATCATGGTCATGGACGAAGGACGACTTGTCGGCTTCGGAACGCATGACGAGCTGATGGCGACAAATGATATCTACCGCGAGATATACGAAACTCAGACCAGCGGTGGCGGAGATTTTGACGAGAAGGAGGAATTGTGACATGCCGGGACCGAACAGACCTCCGAGAGGAGTAAAACCCAACGTTAAAAATCCGGGGAAGCTGCTAAAAAGAGTATTGGCATATATGTTCAAGGATTACCTCGGACTCTGCATAATAGTATTTTTGATGATCATCACAGGAGTGTTGTGCAACGTTCAGGGAACGTTGTTCACAAGGTCATTGATAGATGATTACATCACACCGTTCCTTCTTACGGATGATCCCGATTTTGCTCCGCTTGCGGCCGCAATAGGACGTGTCGCATGCTTCTATGCCTGCGGTGTACTCAGTGCATATATCATGGCGAGAGTCGGAGTTATCATCACACAGGGTGTTTTGCGCAATATAAGGAATGATGTATTTGAACATATGGAGAAGTTGCCGATAAGGTACTTCGATTCGCATACTCACGGCGATATCATGAGCGTATATACCAATGATATCGATACATTGAGACAGCTCATAAGCCAGTCACTGCCGCAATGCATCAATGCAGCATTTACAATAATCACGGTGTTCATAAGCATGTGTACCTTAAGTTTACCGCTTACGGGACTTACCGTGTTTATGGTATTTATAACATTGTTTGTAACGACGAAGACCGCCGGGCTTTCGGGTAAGTTTTTCTTAAAGCAGCAAAAGAACCTTGGTACGGTTAACGGCTATATAGAGGAAATGATAACCGGTCAGAAGGTAGTCAAGGTATTCTGCCATGAGGAAGAGGCGAAGACACGTTTTAAGGTAATAAACGATGAGCTCGGTGACAGTGCGTTCAGAGCAAATGCGTATGCCAACATCATGATGCCGCTCAATGCACAGATAGGAAACTTAAGCTATGTACTGTGTGCGATCTTAGGAGGCTTCCTTGCGATAAACGGATATACGAGTCTTACGATAGGTAAACTTGTAAGCTTTCTGACATTCAATAAAAGCTTCAATATGCCGATCAACCAGGTCAGCATGCAGGCTAATGCGATAGTCATGGCCATGGCCGGTGCGGAGAGGATATTCAAGATAATCGATGAGGAGCCTGAAGAAAACAACGGATATGTTACCCTTGTCAATGTAAAGGAAGATTCCGTCAATATAGTCGAATGTGAAGAAAACACCGGCAAATGGGCTTGGAAGCATACACATCAGGCAGACGGTTCCGTTGATTATGTTCCGCTTAAGGGTGATGTTGTATTTGACAATGTTGATTTCGGTTATACCGATGAAAAAATGGTTCTTCACGATATCAAACTGTTCGCAAAGCCGGGACAGAAGATAGCATTTGTAGGTTCGACCGGAGCGGGAAAGACCACGATCACGAACCTTATCAACAGATTTTATACCATCCAGGACGGCAAGATTAGATACGATGGAATAAATGTCAACAAGATCAGACTTGAGGACTTAAGAAAGAGTCTAGGTATCGTTCTTCAGGAAACACATCTCTTCACGGGGACGGTCGCAGACAATATAAGATACGGCAAACTGGATGCGACCATGGATGAAGTTATCGCGGCCGCAAAGCTTGCCAATGCCGACGGCTTTATCAGACGACTTCCCGACGGTTACAATACGATGCTGAAGGGTGACGGTTCAAACTTAAGTCAGGGACAGAGACAGCTTCTTGCGATAGCCAGGGCAGCTATAGCGAACCCTCCGGTACTTATCCTTGATGAAGCCACAAGTTCGATCGATACACGTACGGAACGTATAGTCCAAAGCGGTATGGATAAACTGATGCGGGGAAGAACAAGTTTTGTCATAGCCCACAGGCTTTCCACGGTAAAAAATGCCAATGCGATAATGGTCCTTGAAAACGGCCGTATAATCGAAAGAGGAACGCATGATGAACTGATAGAGCAGAAGGGAAAATACTACCAGCTTTATACGGGAAAATCAATTGCGGGCTGATATTGCCATCGTAAAAAATCAAACATTTTTTGTTAAATTTGAAAATTATTTTTGAAGGTTTTTACTTGTTAGAAAATAATGGATATTGTACCATTATTATACAGGTAAAAACTTTCTTTTTTTGGAGGCAGCAAATGGATATAAAGAGTTTAAAGGACAACAACAAACTGTATCTGGGTATCGAATTCGGGTCCACAAGGATCAAGGGTGTGGTCACGGATGACAAAGGCAAGGTGCTCGCAGGCGGAGACCACGAATGGGAAAACCGTTTTGAGAACGGTGTATGGACCTATTCCATGGATGATGTTTGGAACGGCTTGCAGGATTGCTTCGCAAATGTAAAAAAGGATTTCAACGATAAATACGGCATCATACTCGACAGCGTCGGAGTTCTTGGGATCTCTGCCATGATGCACGGATATCTTGCATTTGATAAAGATGATGAGCTTCTTGTTCCTTTCAGAACATGGAGAAATACGATAACAGAAGAAGCAGCAAAGGAACTTACAACTCTCTTCGGATACAATATACCCCAGAGATGGAGCATTGCACATCTGTATCAGGCTATCCTCAATAAAGAAGAGCATGTGGGCAGGGTTGCATTCTTTACCACACTCGCAGGCTTCGTTCACTGGAAACTGACGGGCGAGAAGGTTCTCGGCATCGGCGATGCATCGGGTATGTTCCCAATCGACAGCAATACACGTGACTACAATAAGGTCATGATAGAAAAATTTGATAAGCTGATCGCAGGTAAAGGCATAGACTATAAGCTTGAAGACATATTGCCGAAGGCACTGAACGCAGGTGAATGTGCCGGGATCATAACAGAAGAGGGCGCAAAATTGCTCGATCCCACAGGTGAATTCAAGAGCGGCATTAAGACAGCACCTCCTGAAGGCGATGCGGGAACAGGTATGGTCGCGACCAATTCGGTCGGAGTAAGAACAGGAAATACATCGGCAGGCACAAGTGTATTTGCCATGGTAGTCCTTGAAAAAGAACTTTCGAAGGTATATCCGCAGATAGATATAGTCACAACTCCCGACGGAGCGAGTGTAGGTATGGTTCATTGCAACAATTGTACGTCGGATATCAATGCGTGGGTCAATCTGATGGACCAGAATCTTAAGCTTTTTGGATGCAATGTGGACAAGAACACACTTTACACAAAGCTTTTCGAAGCAGCACTCGAAGGCGAGAAGGATTGTGGCGGCCTTATAAGCTATAATTATTTCTCGGGGGAACCCGTAACGGGCTTTGACGACGGAGCACCTTTATTCGTAAGGAAGGCTACGGATGATCTAACTATCGCAAACTTCATGAGGATGCATATATACAGTTCTCTTGCGGCACTCAAATCAGGTCTTGATCTGATGCTCAGGGAAGAAGGAGTTAAGGTTGATGAGATGTTCGGCCACGGCGGACTGTTCAAGACTCCGGTCGTGGGTCAGTCTGTACTTGCGGCCGCGATAAACAGCCCCGTATCCGTAATGGAAACAGCGGGAGAAGGCGGTCCCTGGGGTATGGCAATACTTGCTTCATATGTTGAAGAATCAAACGGCAGATCATTGCAGGATTATCTCAATGAAGTCATATTTGCGGGTCGGAAGATCACAAAGATCATTCCGAAACAGGAGGATGTTGACGGCTTTGATGCATTTATGAAGAAATACATGGCAGGTCTCGATATAGAGCACGCTGCCGTTAAAGCGCTGTAGAGCGCATACAGAAAAGGATTGTGTCAAGTTTTCCATGAAAACTTGAAATGCAGCATCGGCCCTTCGACGCAGTCGAATTCCAACGGGCCGATGTTCAAAGGAAACGGAGAAAAGAAATGCTTGAAGAATTGAAAAAGCAGGTATATGAGGCAAATATGTTGCTGCCTCGTTACGGACTGATCACATTTACATGGGGCAATGTCAGCGGGATAGATGAAAAGACAAAGCTCTTCGTCATCAAACCGAGCGGAGTTGAATACGATCTTCTCACTCCCGATGATATGGTCGTAATGGATCTGAACGGCAACAAAGTTGAAGGCAGATATAATCCAAGCAGCGATACAGCCACACATCTTGAACTGTATAAGGCATTTCCGCAGATAGGCGGAGTTGTACATACGCACAGTTCATACGCGACAAGCTTTGCTCAGGCGGGACGTGACATACCGTGCTACGGAACTACGCATGCGGATTATTTCTACGGAGATATTCCCTGCCTCAGATGTCTTACAAAAGATGAGATAGAAAATGCGTATGAAGAAAATACGGGACATCTCATTGTCAATGAATTCAACAGGATGAACAAGGACGTTGTCGCAGTACCGGCATGTCTGTGCAAGAACCATGGAGTATTTGCATGGGGTAAGGATTGCATGGAAGCAGTGCACAACGCAGTTGTTGTGGAAGAGGTCGCCAAGATGGCGATGAGGACCGAGCTCATAAATCCCGATGTAAAGAGAGCTCCGCAGGAGCTCCAGGACAAGCATTATTATCGTAAACACGGTGCAAATGCATATTATGGACAAAACAAATAAAAGTATCAATTATTCCATAAAGCAAAAATTACTTACTTTAGTCTGGGCAGCGATCATTCCGCTTCTTATGATCACGCTTTTTCTGATCTATTCGCTTCTTGACTACAGTAAGACTTATGATGCGATCGTAAAGAATCTTACGGTCGCCAATGATTACAACATCTCATTTGAGGAAAGCATGGACGAGAGCCTGTATAAACTGGTCGTCGGCTATGTAGACTTCGAATCGATCAAAAAAGACGAAACGCTTTCCAATCCTTATGAACTGATAGATCAGCTTAGAAATGACATTACCGGTATCCGGAACAATGTTGACGGTAACAGTAAGCTGTGGCTGTCTAGTCTTTTGAGAAATATAGACACATTGGAAGACAGGATACATGATATCGAGAACAATCTTGAAAAGGGCGATATGTACGACGAAAATATCAAGATGCTCAATGACGATATCTATATCCTGACCGATCTTATCCAGGACGATATCCAGTATTTCATCTATTACCAGACCTTCAATATCGAAAACATACAGAGCGTGCTCAATTTCAGGGTAAAGGTATTTACGGTATGCTGGCTTGTTCTCTGCGTGCTCATCGTTGCTGTTATCACGGCATTTGCGTCGCACATAGTAAAGAACATCACGACACCTCTGGATGATCTGTGTGATGTGACAACAAGGATCGCAGACGGCGATTTCAAGGCACGTACCAATGTCGAGACGGATGATGAGATAACCACTCTCGCTCATTCCGTAAATGATATGTCAAAGCATCTTGATGTCCTTGTAGAACATATCAAGGAAGACGAGCGAAAGATGAGATATGCCGAACTGAGGCTTCTCCAGGAGCAGATCAATCCGCATTTCCTGTACAACACACTGGATGCGATCGTATGGCTCGTAGAGTCCGGAAAGACCGAGAAGGCCATAAACATGGTAATGTCTCTTTCGGAATTCTTCAGGCTTGTATTAAGCAAGGGCAAGGAATATATAACGATCCGTGAAGAGGAGATGCATATCCGTTCTTATCTTGAGATCCAGCAGGTAAGATATGAGGACATACTGGATTATGAGATAAATATCGATGAGGAGATATATGATCACAGTATCTTAAAAATGACACTGCAGCCGGTTGTTGAGAATTCACTTTATCACGGCATAAAATGCAAGCGTGCAAGAGGACTCATATCCGTAAGAGGATATCGTGAGGATGACAGGATAATATTTACGATCAAGGATGACGGTGTGGGCATGGATGAGGAAACACTCGAAAAGCTCAAAAAGGATATCAACCGTCCGTGCAAGGAAACCGATGCGGGCTTCGGTCTAGCCAATGTCAATGAGAGGATCCATGTTAATTTCGGCAATGAATACGGTATAAGCATTGAATCGGGAGTCAATGTCGGTACGTGCGTTACGATCGTGATACCGGCGGTCCTTCCCGAAGCAAAGGAGGCGGAAGATGAACAGACTGAAAAATAATCTCGTCGTGGTCGCCCTCTGTCTTCTCTGTCTGATAGTCATGGCTGTGTTTTATATTTCCGGAGGCTTCCTCGGTAAGAGCAGATCGGAAGAAACGGATAATAACGATCACCTTATAATGGTGGGTATCAGTCAGCTCGGAAGCGAATCCGTATGGAGAACGGCAAATACCGAATCGGTACAGCAGGCACTTTCCAAGGAAAACGGATATTTCCCCATATTCAACAATGCGAGACAGAATCAGGAAAACCAGATCAAGGCGATAAGAGGTTATATTTCCCAGAAGGTTGATTATATCGTATTTGCACCCGTTACCGAAACGGGCTGGGATACGGTACTTATGGAAGCAAAAAATGCAGGCATCCCAGTCATACTTATGGACAGGACCGTGGACGTTGAGGATGATTCGCTCTATGTTACAAGAGTCGGATCGGACATGCATGAGGAAGGCAAAAAGGCCGGGATGTGGCTTGAAGAGGAGCTCAGAGACAAGGGCAGATTTGATGAGGATATCAATATCGTCATACTGACGGGAAATAAAGGATCTTCAGCCGAGATAGGCCGTACAGGCGGGTTTGCGGAGATAAAAAATAAGCATAAGAACTGGCATGTGCTCGAGGAGGTCGATGCGGACTTCACAACCTCAAAAGGAAAAGAGGAAATGAGAAGGCTTCTCGCAAAGTACAGTGATATTGACGTGGTGGTGTCGCAGAATGACGATATGACATTCGGCGCTCTTGAGGCCATCAGAGATGCGGGAAAGACCACGGGCGACGGCGGAGATATCGTGATCATCTCATTTGATTCATGTAAGGAAGCGCTCGAGCTGGTCAGGGACGGCATAATAAACGTGGACATCGAATGTAATCCTTTACAGGGACAGTATATCAGCGATGTCATAAAAGCCCTTGAGAGGGGCGAAGAGATCCGCAAGGAATATATAGTTGATGAGAATGTATTTACAAAGAGTAATGTGGAAGGTTATATAAATGACCGTACATATTGATGAGGTAAGATATGCTTAAGATATTTTTGGTGGAAGATGAAAGCATCATAAGAGAAGGCCTGAGAGATTCGGTATCCTGGGAGCAGTGCGGCTACACATTTGTCGGAGAAGCCGTAGACGGGGAAATGGCACTTCCGCTCATCAGAAAGACAAGACCGGATGTTATCATTACGGATATAAAGATGCCTTTTATGGACGGACTGGAACTCAGCCAGATCGTTACTGCGGAGCTTCCCTCGACTAAGATCGTCATAATCAGCGGCTATGATGATTTTGAATATGCGAGAAAAGCCATCGAGATCGGAGTTACGCAATATCTTTTAAAGCCCGTTGCTAAGGCGGCAATGCAGAAGGTTCTCATGGAACTTAAAGAAAAGATAGAGGCGGAGCGCGAGCAGTCGAACTATCTCAAGAAGTTTCAGAGCGAATATCATGAATACGAACAGCTCAGCAGAAGACGTTTCTTCGAGAAGATATTTGACCGCAAGCTTGCGCTTAAGGATGCTTACGAAGAAGCGGGCAAGCTCGGAATAGATCTCAAGGCCTCATGTTACAATATTGCACTTGTCTACTGTAAGGACGGCGAAGAAGAGATCATAAGATATTTTGCGAGATTTTCGGAATATATACTTATTAAATGGAATATAAATGTATTTTGCATACTCATAATGGCCGAAGCCGATAAGATAGACAGCATCAGCAAGCGCTGCGAGCAGAATATCATAAGGATATGCGAAGCCGATCCCGGCAATGAGTGGAATTTCTCAATAGGAAGATATGTGGAAAGACTGAGCCTGATTGCCGATTGCTATGATGAGGTCAACAGGATATTCTCATACAGATTCCTTATACCGGATGAGCATGTCATAACCGAGGAATCCATCCATATCGCAAAGGATAAGGTGCGTGACGGCAGGGATGAGGGCGACGATC
The DNA here is from genome assembly GCA_024698705.1 of Lachnospiraceae bacterium. Lineage (GTDB taxonomy): Bacteria > Bacillota > Clostridia > Lachnospirales > Lachnospiraceae > Colinaster. The sequence goes on along the minus strand of JAILQX010000029.1, from coordinate 140,225 downwards.
TCATAGGAAAGCAGGATAAGAGCGTAATGAAGATCGCACTTCAATATATAGAAGACATGTATACAAATGAGGATCTGTCACTCAATGATGTTGCAGGTGTGTGCAACATGAGCCCTAATTATTTCTCAACGCTTTTCGGAAATGAGATGAAGATGACCTTTGTCGAATATGTTACCGCAAAGAGGATAAATAAGGCGAAGAAACTTTTGAGGACCACCACATTGCATACAGGCGAGATAGCAAGTCAGGTCGGTTATAAGGACCAGCATTATTTCAGTGTCGTATTCAAGAAGAGCCAGGGCTGTACCCCGAGGGATTACAGGAACGGCAATACCTGATCTTCTTTGTCATCAAGCAATATATCAACAAGAGCCCGGGCGTACCCGTCAAGATCGATGGAAAAGCCGACGGGCTCTTTTTCACAAAGAGCACTGTATACGGAAGAGTTCAGTGTATAAAAGACCATATCGTCAGATATGCGTTCATTTCCGAGATATCGCATCAGCCAGTAGGCTGTCTCGTCATCCGAAGTGACAAAGCATTCGGGAAAACTGTCACCGCTAAAGAACCTGTCAAAGAAGGTTCGCGTATCAAGCGTGTTGCGCATACGGACAAGATCGTTATAGGAATATGTGAGCATAAGGCTGTCTTTAAGACCGTTCTCGTAGATAGCGGCATTTATGCCGTTTCTCATATCCGCATTCTCGAGACTTTCACTCATCAGTAAAAAGCATATTTTTTTCCTTCCCTTCAGGCGGGTTATCGTATCAAAGCCCGCAAAGTAATTATCAAAGCAGGCACTTTTAATGCCCTTAAGGTTAGGATAGGGATGTCCGCCGAAGACGATCTTTGAACCTCGTCTTATCAGTGCCTTGTAAAGATCGGGATAAGGTACGGGGAAGATATTTCTTATAGGAATGTCTATAACGAATCTGATCTGATTGACGGTGAGTTCTTTTAATATATCTGCCTTGAGCCATATATCGTCATGTGTATCGTAAACGATCATGTCGTGATCTCTTTCCGACAGTATTTTTTCAAGAAGGTTTAAAAGGGCAGGGAAATAACCGTCCTCACGATCCGGTACGAGAACGGCGATCTTGCCTATGCTTCTTTTGTAGGCGGCACTCAGATAGATACCGCTCCCCTGACGTTTCTCTATCAGCCCCAGTTCTTCACAATAACTCAGCGCATGCCTGACGGTATCGCGGCTTGCGTTATAACGCCTGCAAAGCTCGTATTCGGTCGGAAGCTTGTCAAATGTTTCGCAGTTGCGGATGCTTTCTATTATGCTGTCAGCTATCTCACGGTATAATTTGCCCATATCGCACCTCAAAAGTTGAATAATTTAAAAAATTTTTGAAAAATGAATATTCTGATATCAGAAAAAAATATAAAACATATTGTAATTCTTAACCAATTTTTACGTCGTTAGTCATTTTACACAAAGAAAAAGATTAGTTATGTAAACCCATAATACATATCATTTCCATAATTTATTGAAATAAAAATTATTATTTTTTACTTATCGGATTTATATCAACAAATTTGTATTTATTTTATCATATTTGCCTCTGAATTTGTATGAAAATAATGCATAAAGTTACATTTTTACGTAAAAGAATGATTGTTTCATATAAGAAGCAAGGATAAAGTTTAAGTATAACCAATCAACTTTTTCGAAAGGGAGGAAATTAATCTAATGAAAAAGAAAATTTTAGGCGCTTTACTTAGTGTATCACTTGTAGCTTCTATGTTAGTTGGTTGTGGCGGAAGTGCTCCGGCAAACGATCCCGCACCTGCAGCACAGACAGAAGAGAAGGCAGAAGAGCCCGCAGCTGAAACAGCGGAAGTAGCAGAAGAACCCGCAGCAAGCGGAGAGCTTATCAAAGTCGGTATCATCAACAACGACCCTAACGAGTCAGGTTATCGTACAGCTAACGATAAGGATCTTAAGGCTACATTCTGTGAAGCAAACGGATATGATGCTTCATTTGCTTACAGCTTAAAGAACGACGAGCAGATCGCAGCAGCACAGAAGTTCGTACAGGACGGTGTTGATTATCTGTTACTTTCAGCAGCTGATACAGCAGGCTGGGATTCAGTTCTTAAGGATGCACAGGCAGAAGGCATCAAGGTTATCCTTTTTGACCGTACTATCGATGCAGATCCTAGCCTCTACGAAGCTTCGATCGTATCTGATATGAACAAAGAAGGCGATACAGCAGTTTCTTGGCTTGCAAGCCAGAACCTTGACGAGTACAACGTAATCCATATCCAGGGTGTTATGGGTAGTGCAGCTCAGCAGGGACGTTCAGGCGCTCTTGACAAGAAGGTAGAAGCAGAAGCTAACTGGAACATCGTTACACAGCAGACAGCTGAGTGGAACGCTGAGAAGGCAGAGCAGATCGTTACTTCAGTTATCAACGCAGGCGACAAGTTTAACGTAATCTACGCAGAGAACGACGATATGGCTAAGGGTGCCGTAGCTGCACTTGACAAGGCTAACATCTCTCACGGCGTTGGCAAAGACGTTATCGTAATGGGCTTTGACTGCAATAAGTGGGCTCTTGAAGAGTTACTTGCTCAGAACTGGAACTATGACGGACAGTGCAATCCTTTCCAGTCATCATACATCGATGCTATAATCAAGGATCTTGAAGCAGGCAAGACACCGGCTGAAAAGACAGTTATCATGGATGAGAAGGGCTTTGACGCTGCAACGATCACACAGGAAGACGTAAACAACTACGGAATCTGATATCAATAATGAATTTGCGGCGGGGCTTGTCTCCGTCGCAATTTTATAAAGACTGAAGCTTAACCGTGACCGCTTCGCTGTGCGATGCGGTTGCATTTATGAGAGTATAGCAGAGTATAGCAGAAAACGGAAAGGTGAATATATCGGTGGGTAAAGAAATATTAAAACTAAGAAACATTCACAAATATTTTCCGGGTGTAAAGGCATTGCAGGATGTTGATTTTACACTCAGAGAGGGTGAGATCCATGCACTTATGGGCGAGAACGGTGCCGGAAAATCCACCCTTATAAAGGTTTTGACAGGAGTATATGCCAAGGACAAGGGAACAATAACGCTTGAAGACAAAGAGGTTTCAATCAAAAGTCCACAGGATGCACAGCATGCGGGTATAAGCACCGTTTATCAGGAAATAACACTGTGCCCGAATCTTTCGGTTGCCGAGAATATGTATATCGGAAGAAGTGATAAGGCATTTTTGAACTGGAAAAGTATGAATGAGGGAGCCGACAAGATCCTTGAGAACCTCAAGATCCCCGCAAAAGCGACCATGCAGCTTGCAAATTGTTCGATAGCCATCCAGCAGATGGTTGCGATCGCAAGAGCGGTTGATATGGATTGTAAGGTACTCATTCTTGATGAGCCCACATCTTCTCTTGATGAGCAGGAGGTAGCAAAACTGTTCAACCTCATGCGCGATCTTAAGAGCAGAGGTGTCGGCATTATATTTGTAACACATTTTCTCGATCAGGTTTATGAGGTCTGCGACCGTATTACGGTACTGAGAGACGGGAAACTGGTCGGTGAATATGAGATAGCGGATCTTCCGAGAGTAAAGCTCGTATCAAAGATGTTAGGTAAAGAACTCGATGATATGGAAGATATCAAGGGAGAGACAAAACCGTATGAGGGAAGCATCATGAAAGAAGCTCCCGTATTTGAAGCTGAGGGACTGTATTCGGATGCAGGCATAAGTCCGTTTGATTTTCACATAGGCAAAGGTGAGGTCAACGGCTTTACAGGATTGCTCGGTTCGGGCCGAAGCGAGTGCGTAAGGGCCATATTCGGAGCAGACAAGATACTCGGAGGTACGGTTAAAAAGAACGGTAAGCAGGTAAAGATCACCAAGCCCATAGATGCGATGAAGGCCGGAATAGGATATATTCCCGAAGACCGAAAGGTCGACGGTATCATCGGCGATCTGAGCGTAAGAGAAAATATAATCCTTGCGCTTCAGGTAATGAAGGGTTTCTTTAAGCCGTTTACTAAGGCTCAGGCCAATGAATTTGCGGAAGAATACATCAAACTTCTCGGCATCAAGACAGCAAGTGCGGATACACCGATCAAATCACTGTCAGGCGGAAACCAACAAAAGTGTATCGTTGCAAGATGGCTGCTCACTCATCCCGAATACCTGATCCTCGATGAACCCACAAGAGGTATCGATGTAGGTACAAAGGTTGACATACAGAAACTCGTACTTAAGCTTGCCGGCGAAGGTATGAGCATCACGTTCATCAGTTCCGAAACGGATGAGATGCTCAGAACATGTTCAAGACTTATAGTTATGAGAGACAGAAAGGTTGTCGGAGAATTAAATGGCGACGAACTCACACAGACAATGATCATGAATACGATAGCGGGAGGTGAGAGCAGTGAAAAATAAAGGAATTTCAGCAATTTTCAGAAATCAGATATTTATACCTCTTGCAGCACTTTTACTCCTTGCAGTGTTTAATCTGGTAGCAGATCCCGAATTCTTCAAGATCACTCTCGGATATAATGCCGCAGGCAATCCGGTACTGAGCGGATACCTGATGACGATTTTGGATTACGGTTCAGAACTTGCCATACTTGCTGTGGGTATGACATTTGTTACGGCAGCCAGCGGAGGACAGGATATTTCCGTTGGTGCTGCCATTGCCATAGCAGGTTCGGTCATACTTCGTGTTCTGTGCGGAAGGGATTCAAGACCCGAAACACTGAGAACTTCTTTCCTTGTTGCGTTCCTCGTAGCCTGCGTTGTAGCCGCACTTTTCGGCGCATTCAACGGACTTCTGGTTTCGGTATTCAAAATACAACCCATGGTTGCGACTTTGATACTGTTTACAGCAGGACGTTCCGTCGCAGCATGGATAAACAACAACGAGCTTCCGATCATAAGCGATCCCAGATTCGCATATTACGGCGGCTTCATACCCGGTATTCCGGTACCCACACCGTTCTTTATAGCGATAGCGGTGGTGATAGTCACATTTTTACTTCTCAAATTCACGAACCTCGGATTATACATCCAGGCGGTTGGTATCAATCAGAAGTCTTCAAGACTGAACGGCCTTAATCCCACGGCTATCAAGTTCCTCGCTTTTGTATTGCTGGGACTCTGTGTAGCGGTTGCCGGACTCATCAAGGTCAGCAGACTTTCGACGATCAACTATTCGGTCATCGCAAAAGATATTGAAATGGATGCCATCCTTGCAGTCGCTCTCGGCGGCAATGCACTTGGCGGCGGTAAATTCAACATGACGGCATCTATCCTAGGTGCTTACGTTATACAGTTTTTGACAACTACGCTCTACAAGTTCAACGTTCAGTCGGATGCACTTCCCGCATACAAGGCAATAGTCGTAATATTGCTTGTTGTATTCAGTGCTCCAACTGTAAGAGAGTGGTTCAAAAATGTCTGGAAGAAGATAGTTCCGGCTAAAACCGCAAAGGAGGTGGCATGATGAGTAAAAATAATACCCAAGCTGCTGAAAAGAAAAGTTTTATTCAGAAGATATTTTCAATGACGGACAGTAACCTGTTATTTATGATCACGATAACGGTATTTGTTCTTATGTACGCAGGCGCCGTTATATTTCAGGGGAAGGGTTTTTTAAAACCCCAGACATTCTTCAATATACTGAATACAAATGCAGCTCTCATAATCTTAAGCTGCGGGCTCAGCCTTGTTATGATAACCGGCGGGATCGATATCTCGGTCGGCGGTGTTACGGCACTTGTAAGTATGTGCTGTGCGGTTCATCTTGATTACAAGGGCGGAAGCGTAGGAGGAGCCATCCTTATAGCTTTGTGCATCGGCATAGCATTCGGACTTGTACAGGGTTATCTGGTTGCTTACCTTGATATCCAGCCATTCATAGTCACACTGGCCGGCATGTTCTTTGCAAGAGGTATGACGACGATCGTCAATTCGGCACCGTTCAACGTTGCAAATGAACAGTTCATGAAGCTCAAGGATACACGAATCACGGTTCCCGGAATGGGCTCATACAATAAAAAAGGAATCTATGTCAACGCTTATGTTGAGATAGGTGTAATAGTCGCTCTGCTTATCGTCATACTCATGTTTATCATGCTCAAATGGACAAAGCTCGGCAGACAGTTTTACGCAGTCGGAGGTAATCCGCAGAGCGCACTTATGCTCGGTATCAATGTGAGATTCACAAGATTCATGTCACAGTTCCTGTGCGGAGTTCTTGCAGGTATCGGCGGATTTGTTTATTTTCTGCATGTCGGCAGCGGATCGGCGTCTCATGCCTCGGGGGCAGAAATGAACGCGATCGCATCCTCCATAATCGGCGGTACGATGCTTACCGGTGGTGTCGGAAATATCGGCGGTACACTTTTCGGTGTTCTCGCCTTAAGCACGATCCAGAATATCGTTTCAAGCGCCGGACTCGATCAGGCATGGTGGACAGGTATCACTATCGCCGCTATGCTTTGTATCTTCCTCGTGATCCAGAGTGTTGTGGTTTCACGTAAGAAGAAAGCATTATCCAATTAGTCAGATACTACTCTGAATACATACTCTCACTTGGGATACATCAGACCGTTACCCGCTGATTCACGGCTCTGATGTATCCCGAACCATTTTCGGGGGTTTATTTCAAGCCGGGGAATGCCACGAAAACACGACAGGACTCACTAAACTCACAGCAATTTTAAATATACAAGGCAGTTGCAATATCATGCGTTTCACAGATATTGCAACTGCCTATTTAAAATCACTGTTCGTCAAGTGATCCGTCTATCGTTTTCGCGACATTCCCCGGATTCAATTCACCCTCGTATATGGATTGGGATATCGTTGAGTTGGTATTTCCAACAGATGACCGTGGGCATGTTTTATAAAGGATATCCCCGCAAAACGATAGCTGCGTCCCTTAACGAGCGGTTATTTTATATGGGATGTTTCGATCTGCGTGAAACGATCAGATCGAAACATCCCGTGCTAATATAAAATGATCGCGAGTTTAGTAGACGCAGCGTGTTTTGCGGGGATGTCCTTTCTGTAAAACACGCGCAGACGCAGCGTGTTTTGCAGGGATGTCCTTTCTGTAAAACACGCGCAGACGCAGCGTGTTTTGCGGAGATGACTTTTCTGTAAAACACGCCATATCCTTATGGGTAATTTTTGTTGAAAATGATATGCCGGTATGTGTTGTTTGGAGAGAAGGTATGTGATAAAATAAAAGCGTTGTACGTATCACCGAAATGGGGTATAACGAGCGATGTGCTCGTAGCACAAAAAAATAAAAAGGAGTAATGATCATGACCAATTCAGAACTTAAGCAAAAAGCCAACGAAGTTCGTAAGGGTATCGTTACATCTGTTCACAGTGCAAAGGCCGGACATCCGGGCGGATCATTATCTGCTGCAGATATGTTCACATTCCTTTATTTTGAAGAGATGAATATCGATCCCAAGAATCCCAAGATGGAAGGAAGGGACCGTTTTGTACTGTCAAAGGGACATACCGCTCCGGGACTGTATTCGGTTCTGGCCAACAGGGGTTATTTCCCGGTAGAGGATCTTACGACATTGCGTAAGCTTGGTTCTTATCTGCAGGGACATCCCTGTATGCAGGAAACACCCGGTGTTGACATGTCTTCGGGATCACTCGGACAGGGTGTTTCGGCAGCTGTAGGTATGGCTCTTGCAGCTAAATTAGACAAGAAGGATTACAGAGTATACACACTTCTCGGAGACGGTGAGATACAGGAAGGACAGGTTTGGGAAGCTTCCATGTTCGCAGGAGCTCATAAACTTAACAATCTTTGTGTGATAGTTGATAATAACGGTCTTCAGATCGACGGTAAGATCGAGGATGTATGTTGTCCTTATCCCATCGACAAGAAGTTTGAAGCATTTAATTTCAATGTGATCAATATAGACGGACATGATTTCGACCAGATCCGCAAGGCACTTGCGGATGCGAGAGCATGTACCGATAAGCCTACGGCTGTCATCATGAAGACCACAAAGGGCAAAGGCGTAAGCTTCATGGAGAATAATGCCGGATGGCATGGCAAAGCACCCAATGACGAAGAATATGCTACAGCCATGGCTGATCTTGCCGCTATAGATGCACAGTTAAAGGAGGGCAACTGATATGGGAGATAAGATTGCTACAAGAGAAAGTTACGGTAATGCGCTGGTTGCCTGCGCAGAAGATTTCCCGAATCTGGTTGTTCTTGATGCCGATCTGGCAGGTGCGACCAAGACAGGAACATTTAAAAAAGCTTATCCGGACAGACATATCGACTGCGGTATAGCAGAATGTAATATGACAGGTATCGCCGCAGGTCTTGCTACATGCGGAAAGATCCCGTTTGTTTCTTCATTTGCAATGTTTGCGGCAGGAAGAAACTTTGAACAGGTTCGTAATTCAATCGGATATCCTCATCTCAATGTAAAGATAGGCGCAACTCATGCAGGTATCACGGTTGGTGAAGACGGAGCCACACATCAGTGTAACGAGGATATCGCTCTTATGAGAACTATCCCCGGCATGACAGTCATCGTTCCTTCGGATGATATCGAAGCTAAAGCGGCTGTAAGAGCGGCTCTTGAAATGAACGGTCCGGTTTATCTCAGATTCGGACGTGCAGCTGTTCCGGTGATCAATGACAATCCCGATTACAGGTTTGAGATCGGCAAAGGCGTTAAGCTTAAGGACGGCAATGACGTAACAATCATCGCAACAGGTATCTGTGTTGATTCTGCATTGAATGCCGCTTCCATACTAGAAGAAAAGGGTATAAAGGCAGACGTTATCAATATCCATACGATAAAGCCGCTTGATGAGAAGATCGTCATCGAATCAGCCAAGAAGACGGGTAAGGTATTTACAGTTGAAGAGCACAGCGTGATCGGCGGACTCGGTTCTGCCGTATGTGATTGCCTCAGTGCAAATGCACCCACAAAGGTTGTAAAGATAGGAATGAACGATTGCTTCGGTGAGTCGGGACCGGCTGCGGCACTTGTTGCAAAGTACGGACTTGACGGCGAAGGAGTTGCAAAAACAATCCTTGCAAATATTTAATGACTGATAAAGAGTGACTTCGGTCACTCTTTATATATCTGGGAATATCGGAGGTTTGGTTATACTATGAATATTCTTGCATCATCTATCCTGGCTGCGGATGTTACAAAATTCGGCGAGGAGATCAATACCACGGTCGCAAACGGAGCAAAATACATTCATGTGGATGTTATGGACGGTGTATTTGTTCCGAAGCTGAGTTATGGTCAGTGTGTGGTAAAGGGCCTCAGAAAATGTACGGATGCAGTTTTTGATGTACATCTGATGGTTGTTGAACCTATAAAATATGTTGAGGACTTCAGACTTATGGGAGCGGATATCATAACCGTTCATCTTGAGGCATGCACCGATGTCAAGATGACATTGCTCAAGATCAGGGACTGCGGAGCAAAAGCAGGTCTTTCCATAAAGCCGGAAACACCTGTTGAAGAGATCAGACCTTATCTTGATTATGTGGACATGATACTTATCATGAGTGTTGAACCCGGACTCGGAGGTCAGAAATACATAGATGCTTCCACAGAGAGGATAGCTCAGACAAGAAAGATGATAAACGAATCGGGTATGGATATTGATGTGGAGGTAGACGGTGGCGTTTATCTCGGCAACCTAAAGACCATATTGGATGCCGGAGCCAATGTAATCGTATCCGGATCTGCCATATTTAACGGAAATGTGGCCGAGAACACCCGTAAGTTTGTTGAGATAATGAACGGCTAAGCGTTTTTCTTAACGGGCTTCACAGCGATATAAGTGATAATGAGCCCGGCAAAAGTAACGATACAGCCAGTAACAAGCATGAATTTTGGACCGTGTATATCGAGCAGTTTGCCGCAGATGATACCGCTGAACACACCACCTAAGGTGATGGCGGAATTGATGAAGGCCTGCCCCTTTACACGGTCGAGTTTTTGCAATACCTGATTGACGTAGTAAGCCGAAACGGGTATGAGAACCGCATAAGCTCCCATCTGACAAGCCTGACTGATGAATACACCGACCATATTGCCGGTGAGGGTTATGATCAGCGTCTTAATAAAGAACATTATACCGCAGAAAACAAGCAGCCTTTCACAGGTTGTTTTTTTTAGCAGTACATTTATGAAAGCCATGGTCGGCAGTTCAAGGAGTGCTGCAAGGAAAATGGCATAACCCATAAGTTTTTCATTTCCGCCCAAAGGTCTTATTATCTGGATCAGGAAGTCATTTATCATATTATGGGCAAAGAAGAAGCACACTATCCCTATAAGAAGCAATATAAACTTCGGATAAAGCTTCGCAAATTCAACCGGATTGTTGTGAGCAACTTCATTGCCTTTCGATCCAACAGGATCCGTGTTGATCATCGGATCTGTATTATCGTTGCTTTCAGATGCAACCGATACATCACGAGGCTTTATAAACGTGATCAAAAGTATAAGTGACATGACAAGTATGACCGCATCGCTTATGAGGAGCACATCGGTACCGTCTTTTTCAACAAAGCCTCCGATGATAGCGGAAAATATGGCAAATCCCGCACTTCCCAATCCTCTTGAGAGACCGAAATTTATGGGACAGCCCGCCTCGGTATATTCAAAGTTCATGGCTACGATAAGAGGCTGATAAGCCATCTGTATCATGTATATGAGCGCATATATGATAAATATTATCAGAGCGCTGTTTTTTATCACGTAAAGCAGAACAGAGCCGACAAGAAGTGAGAGAGTGGAGATGATTGATACATTACGGTTGCTCAGCGGACCGGGTTTGTCTATCAGACCCGCAATGACAGGCTGGATGATAACAGAGAGGAGATTGGCAACAGTCAGGCAGAGCCCGATGAACGTGTTTGTGAAGCCTTTGCTCTGCAGAAATACAGAAGCATATGCATGTATGCCGCAGAAGACCGCAAAATAAGACATATTTATAAGCGTGTATCTCAATGTCCAACCAAATCTGCTTTTAGTTTTATTCATATTATTTCCTTCTCTGTTATAAAAACGACCGAAGCAGTTTGTGCTCCGGTCGTTAAACTACATATTGGATTGTATCATATTTATCTGAAATAAGATACGTCTTCGTTAAGATTCTTAGCCATACTGTCGATCTCGGTACATTCATTCATCATACCTGATACCGAAGAAGCGATATCGGCTATCGTAGCGGTAACTTCTTCGTTAGATGCCGCATTCTCCTGAGAAATGGCACTCAGATCGGAGATGGAACCAACGATGACTTCTTTAACATGATCGAGTTTATTGGTCTTGGCACTGATAGAATCGATCTGTCTGAGAGAGTTTTCGATCTCGGAATTGAGGACAGCAAACCTATCCTGTGTTTCTTCGATGTATTCCTGCTCATGCTCGATAACGTCTCTGACCTCATCCGTGAGCTTAACGGATTCATTGGATTCAGAGATTATCTCTGCAACGATCTTCTTGATGTCATCGGCAGATTTATTACTCTGTTCAGACAAAGAAGATATCTCTGTAGCAACTACTGCAAAACCGCGTCCGGCTTCACCGGCTCTTGCCGCTTCAATAGAAGCATTCAGAGCAAGGAGATTGGTCTGGCTCGCGATGTCGGTAATTGCCGCAACGGCTTCACCGATCCTTGTGATCGAATCATTGGTCGAACGGATCTGTTTAGAAATACTCTGGATGGATGTAACGGTATTTCTTGAAGAATCCAGAACCTTGTTCATGTAATCGCTGGCATTGGTATTTGCTTCGCTGATGCTTCTTGATGATTCAGAAAGATTCTCGACGTTGGTCGTTATATCGGCAACTGCCGAACTCATATCGTTCATCTGTCCTGCGATGTCCTGAACGCTTTCTGCGAGAGCTGAAGCACCTTTTGCAAGATCATCCATGGTCATTGAAATCTGTGAAGTATTGTCGGTACAGTTCTGAGCGGAAGCCCTGAGTGTTTCTGACTTCAGATTCAGCTCCTGGCTGGTTTCCTTTGCACGGCCGATGATACTTGAAAGGCTGGTCTGTAATTTTGCTGTTGAACCAAGAAGCTGTTTCGATTCGGCAATATGAGATGATATGGCATCAGCTTTTGCCAGATTTCCGCTTGCGACGCTCTCAACATTGTTGGCAGCTGTTATAAGCGGTGCTGAAACCAGCTTTGATATAAGTACAGCCGCACATGTTATTAAGATAGTCAATATGACTGCAAACACAAGAGTCTTTAAGACCATGTCATTGAGGGCACTCTTGACATTGTCAACGGTCTTGCCGGCAAATGCCATACCCCAAACCTCGTTGTCTGCGTTGTAGATCGGAATGTAGTAAACATAGTAGTCGTTGACATCAATGGATACATTCTCCGAATAATACTCTTCCCCGCGCTGACAAGCTGCCCAGATTTCAGGCTTAGCTGTCGTTCCCTCGATTCGCTGTCCGCTTTGATCCTTGATAGAAGTCATCTTACGAACGTCGCCTTCAAAGATCGTCATCTCAACGTCCTTTGTCGCAAGACTGTCAACGTAGTCGGTCTCGTACTCGATTCCGCCTGCGTTGATAAGATCCCATTCGTAATATTCCTTCAACCCCTGACATGCAACCTGAAGTTCCGCTTTGATCTCTTTTTCGAGTCCACCCTTAAGAGAAGTCGTCATAACGATCCCCAGGATGATGACTGTCAAAAAGATAGGAACAACTGCGAACAGTACAAGCATGGTCCGAATGGTCAGACCCTTCTTATGTGGTACCATAGTTCCTCCTAGTTCTATACATAGTTTCCTATGTATATGTCATGAATTTTAGAATAAAATTATTATACATCATTTGTTATGTAAATTTCAAATAAATTTACAAATCGTCATATTTCTGCATTATTCGCAGGATTTCCGATGATTTCGGCCCGTGTATCGACCGATCATCATTATTTCAAATGAAGAAGATGGGAAGGATCACGAAGCTAATTTTTTTTATTGATTTTATTATGTAAATTTAGTATTATATAAGTAACCCGAGTAGATCAAATCCTGGTATTTTGAACCTACATTTACTTTAAACGGGATTCCTACATTGCTTAAGAACATGTCAGGCCTCCTTTGCAGTGGAAGACAGACGCTTAAGTTGCGGTAACCCACCTAGCCTTAGCTAGGAGTCAAAATTCAGGAACTGCTTGGGCAAAGATTGTGGCTGTAGCCACTTTTTTTGTGTGGGTATTATGATAAAGAAACTGTATCTGATAATCAATTCATTTGGAAAACAGCTGCAAAGAGACAATATTGGTGCATATGCTTCATCGATTGCCTTTTTCTTTTTGTTGTCCATGTTTCCGATACTGATGATAGCATTTACCATTCTTGCCATATCGCCGCTGTCGGAGGATGTCATGCTTAAGACGCTCGTTGATTTTACGCCCACTTTTCTCGATCAGTATATCTACAGACTGTTTGATACGGCCAATCAGGCTTATCATGCGGTCCTGCCCGTAGCGATCGTCCTGTTGCTTTGGTCTGCGGGAAAAGGGATGTGGGGAATGATGATGGGACTAAACACATCCTACGGCATTACCGAGAAACGCAATATAATCTGGGTCAGGATACTTGCATCATTTTATTCGCTTATCATGCTCATCATCATAATCGCCTGCTTCGGTATGATAGTTGCGGGGGAAAAGATATTGCATTATATAGAGGGGCTTTTTCCGAATTTTTCATCTGTCATGAAAATGCTCGGTAATCTCAGATTTCTTGTTGTCTGGCTTATACTCGTGCTCCTGTTTGACCTGCTTTTTACGATCATACCGAATATCAGATTAAAGTTTCGGCTTCAATTGCCCGGAGCGGTATTTGCGGCAACGGGCTGGGCTGTCATTTCACTTGGATTTTCAATGTATATGCAATATTTTGGCGGAGTATCTTTGTACGGGAGCTTAAGTACGCTTATACTTGTAATGATCTGGATCTATACCTGTATGTATATCTTCCTGATCGGTGCAAATATGAACAGATATTTTAAAAGTGTAATAGAAAATGTTTTAAATAAAACAAAGGAGAGAGATCATGGACAAAATGAATAAAAACGTATGGCTTGATGCAAAGCAAAAAAAGATCAAAGCAATAGACGGCTTTGCAAAGGAATATTGCAATTTCCTTAATAACGGAAAGACTGAGAGGGAATGCACGGACTTTATCGTTAATGAGATAGAAAAGGCCGGTTATGTGGAACTTGAAAAGATCATCAATGAAGGCAGAAAGATATCTGCGGGAGACAAGATATATGCCGTCAACATGAATAAATCCGTTATCATGTTCAATATCGGCGAGGAACCGCTTGAAAACGGCATGAACATCCTTGGCGCACACATAGATTCGCCGAGGTTGGATCTCAAAGGCAATCCGCTCTATGAGGATACAGAGATCGCATATCTTGACACACATTATTACGGTGGCGTTAAGAAATATCAATGGGTTACGATCCCGCTTGCCCTTCACGGAGTAGTTGTGAAGAAGGACGGAACGGTCGTTGAGATCAACATAGGCGAGGATGAGGACGATCCGGTCTTCTTCATTTCCGATCTTCTCATTCATCTTTCACAGGAACAGCTTGATAAGAAGGCTTCAAAGGTAATAGAGGGCGAACAGCTTGATGTTGTCATCGGAAGCATGCCTCTTAAGACCGAAGATGAGAAGGAAAAGGAGGCGGTCAAGGCCAATATCCTTCAGATCCTCAAAAATAATTATGACATCGAAGAAGAGGATTTTCATTCTGCGGAGATAGAGGTCGTACCTGCCGGAAGAGCAAGGGAAGCAGGATTTGACAGAAGCATGATACTCGCATACGGTCATGATGACAGAGTATGTGCATTTCCGAGTTTCAGGGCGATGACTGCCATTGATAAGGTTAAGAAAACGGCATGCTGCATCCTTGTTGACAAAGAGGAGATAGGATCTGTCGGAGCTACCGGCATGCGTTCGCTTTATTTTGAAAATATTATCGCAGAGCTCATCAACCTTACGGGAGATTACAGCGATTTGAAGGTGAGAAGATGTCTTGCGAATTCTTACATGCTCTCAAGTGATGTGAGCAGCGCTTTCGACCCGATCTTTGCTTCAAGCTTTGATAAGAAAAATGCAAATAAACTGGGACACGGCATAGTTCTCGAAAAATATACCGGAGCGAGAGGCAAATCCGGTTCCAATGATGCCA
This sequence comes from Lachnospiraceae bacterium, assembly GCA_024698705.1. Taxonomy (GTDB): domain Bacteria; phylum Bacillota; class Clostridia; order Lachnospirales; family Lachnospiraceae; genus Colinaster. The sequence goes on along the minus strand of JAILQX010000029.1, from coordinate 124,983 downwards.
ACGCCGAATATATTGCAAGACTGCGCGATATCATGGGTAAGGCAGGCGTGACATATCAGACCGGCGAACTCGGAAAGGTCGACCTCGGTGGTGGCGGAACCATAGCATACATCCTTGCACTCTACGGTATGAATGTTATCGACTGCGGCGTTCCGGTACTCAATATGCATGCGCCGTGGGAATGTATAAGCAAGGCCGATCTGTATGAAGCTTATCTTGGATATATGGCATTTTTGAATGCAGAGGATTGATCGCACGAAAATATATGAAAACAAGTGATTTTTACTATGAGCTTCCGCAGGAACTGATAGCGCAGGATCCCTTAACGGACAGAAGTGCGTCAAGGCTCATGGTGCTGAATAAAAACAACGGGAAGGTCACACACAGGATATTTAAGGATATAACCGAATATCTTAAGCCCGGGGATTGCCTTGTACTCAACAATACCAAGGTCATACCCGCAAGACTGCTTGGGATCAAGGAAGATACCGGTGCGGCCGTAGAAGTATTTCTGCTTAAAAGGCTGGATACTTACACTTGGGAAACTCTCGTAAAACCGGGCAAGAAGTTAAAGAAAGGCGCAAGAGTCCTATTCGGTGACGGCAGTTTAAAGGCCGAGGTAAGTGAAGTCTGCGATGACGGCAACCGTATAGTCAGATTCGAATTTGACGGAGTCTTTGAGGAGATAATATCGGTGCTCGGGGAGATGCCGCTGCCGCCGTACATCACTCACAAGCTCAAGGACAAGGACAGATACCAGACTGTATACGCGAAGTTGGAAGGAAGTTCCGCGGCTCCTACGGCGGGGTTGCATTTTACAAAGGAACTGCTGACGCAGATAGAAGATATGGGAGTGAGCCTTGCCTATGTTACGCTTCATGTGGGACTCGGAACCTTCAGACCTGTCAAGGTTGATGATGTGACAAAACATCATATGCATTCGGAATTCTATATGATAGATAAGGAGGCGGCGGATAAGATAAATACAGCAAAAGAAAACGGAGGCAGGATAATCTGCGTCGGGACGACGAGCTGCAGGACCATAGAAAGTGCGGCAGACGAAAACGGCAGATTAAAGCCATGTTCGGGAGATACGGAGATATTTATCTATCCCGGATATAAGTTTAAGATACTCGACTGCCTTATCACGAACTTTCATTTGCCGGAATCGACACTTATCATGCTGGTGAGCGCACTGGCGGGAAAGGACAATGTGCTTGAAGCATACAGACAGGCGGTCGAAGAGCGATACAGATTCTTCTCATTTGGCGACGCCATGTTCATAACTGACGATGATTAAAGTTGTTTTCGGATGAATAATCCTGTATTATTAATATTGTGGACTTCTTTGAAGCCACAGAACGGAGGTTTTGGGGGTATGGAAAAAAGACGATACAATCGCACTGAATTGAATTCAAGACTTATTGTAAAGCAGCTTAATTCGGGGGCAGATCAGGCAAAAGAGGTTGCGATAGAGATCAATGATGTATCCAAGAACGGTATAGGCTTCAACTGTACCGAGCCTCTTGCCATCGGCAATATCTACGAAGGATTCCTGACGATATGGACCAAGGAAGTGATCCATGCTTTTATTGAGATCGTCAGGATAGAGATGAAGGAAGATTATTTTGAATACGGCGGCATATTCGTAGGCATGCCCGAGATGGATTCCCAGAGAATAACCATATATCAGCAGGTAGAAGAGAACCAGAAGAAGGACTGACACATGAAGTGTATTTTACTTGCCGGCGGCCGCGGCGACCGCATGTGGCCTCTGTCGCGAAAGAATTATCCGAAGCAGTTCATCACGATAAAGAACAATCATTCCATATTTCAGGAAACGATCGCCAGAAATATGTCTTTTTGTGACGAGTTCATAATCGTTACAAACAAGGATTACCAGTCCGTGATCGAAAGTCAGATGAAGGCTTTCAGAGGACTTACTTACAGATGCATATATGAGGAAGAGGGCAGAGGGACAGCGGGAGCCGTTCTTTTGTCCGCACTTCAACTGCCCGATTCCGAACTCATCTTTGTGGTCGCTTCAGACCAGCTTATCTCAGGTGAAGGATATAAAAATAACGTAATAGAGGCAAGAAATCTCGCAAAAAAAGATAATCTCGTCACAATCGGAGATTGCGGCCTTTATATCTTCAAAAACGGTGTTTTCTTAAATGAGATCTCGATCAACATGCCGGGGCTCAAGGATACCTGTGAAAAGGCGTACAGCCGCAAGAAGACAATCGGCAATTATACTTATTTCCCTGCGGATGTACTGAAGAGTATCCCCCATTTGAGCATCGGCGACATCATGCTCAAAAACACGGAGCGTTCAAGAACGGTTGAGCAAAGTTTTGAATGTCAGGACATGGGCGGCCTGGATGATCTTGAAAAAGTTGTACTGCGCGATGCCATAGGCAAGCGCAATTCAAAGCGCGGCAATACAAAGGTTGAGCCTGTAATATCCAACAAATGCGAAAATACGACCGTCATCAACAGATGTGATGACAAGTTGGTTGTTGTGAACCACTTAAAGGATGTTCTCGTCGTAAACACCGGCGATGCCGTATATATTGGCCAAAAGGGCCAGTCCAACGATCTGAAGGAGATAATCCTTGAGAGAAAGGAACTGTGGGATTATTTCAACAAGAGTGAGCTGTATTACAGAAAATGGGGCACATACGAGATCCTCGAAGAGAACACTTCGATAGCATACCAGGTACGAAAGGTCAAGATCTTTCCCGGAAAGACTATATATTATCATAAGCATTCGAGAAAATGCGAGCATATATGTATAGTCAGCGGGAGATGCAAGGCGATGGTCGGCAATGAAAGTATCATACTCGAGCCGGGAGATACGCTTTCGATCAATGCGGGTACTGAGCATCAGTTGAGCTGTATCAGCGACAACATGCTCGTATTCATAGAGACCGCCACAAATGTGGTCTTCAAAAAAGAGGATATCATAAGCGTGGACAGTTCGGACCTCAGTGAAGGTTCACTCGGATATACGTATGACAAGTTCGTGAAGCTTTCGCCCGCATATAAGGATTATCTGTGGGGCGGCAACAAACTCAAAAAAGAATTCGGTAAGAAGACCGATCTTACAACCCTGGCGGAAAGCTGGGAGCTCTCGGCACATCCGGACGGCCAGAGCCTTGTGGCTTCGGGCAAATACGAAGGACTTCTGTTCGGTGATTACATCAGAAGGATCGGTGAAGATGCTCTCGGATGGAAATTCCAGGGAATGAGGAATTTTCCTCTTATGATCAAGCTGATCGATGCAAAAAAGGATCTTTCGATCCAGGTGCATCCCGACGATGATTATGCGCTTGAGCATGAAAATGAGTACGGTAAAAGCGAGTTGTGGTACATAATCAGCTGTGAAGAGGATTCATACATCTACTGCGGCTTTAACAGAAATGTTACGAAGAAAGAGGTTAAGGAAGCAAGTGAGAACGGGACCATAGTCGATCTTTTGAACAAGGTCTATGTAAAGCCGGGAGAAACCTATTATATCGAGGCAGGAACGGTCCATGCGATAGGCAAGGGCTGCCTTATCTGCGAGATACAGCAGAATTCGAATTCCACCTACAGATTGTACGACTTTGACCGAATAGATAAATACGGTAACAAACGTAAGCTTGACCTGGAGAAAGCCCTCGATGTCCTTGATGTTTCTAGTTATGCGGGTAACAAGGATTGTAAATATTTTGCCGTAAAGGTAAGGAAATGTCAGGGCAGGAGCAAACTTAACATGAGTACCGAGACATTTGCCGCGATCATCATACTTGAAGGTGAAGGAAGCATAAGTCACGGTGATGAAAAACTTGAATTCACGAAAGGAAACTGTGTGTTCGTACCTGCGACGGATGCAGTCATGGACTTGAACGGTGATTTTGAGTATATTGAAGCAAGAATATAGGATTTACACAAAGCCGCTGTGATAAGCGGCTTTATTTTTTTGTAAATTTGTCTGAATTTAACCTACAATATAAACACAATATACAATTTGCACATAAATTGTTCAAAATATATATAAAAATGTTGATAAGTTGTCTAAAATCTAGTAAACTGTTTTCAGTGGGTTTTTTAGAGATATTTCCGAATCCTAATTAACCAAATCGCAAACTTGGAGGTTACTTTATGAACATTTACACAACAGACAAAATCCGTAATGTCGTATTGCTCGGTCATGGCGGTTCGGGTAAGACGTCACTCGTTGAAGCGGCTGCTTATCTCGGAGGTATCACATCCCGTATGGGTAAGGTATCGGACGGCAATACCGTAAGCGATTTCGGTAAGGAAGAAATTAAGAGAAACTTTTCTATTTCCGCATCGGTTGTACCGATTGAGTGGGAGGGTTGCAAGATCAATCTTATCGATGCACCGGGATATTTTGATTTCGCCGGAGAAGCGGAAGAAGCAGCAAGCGCGGCTGATGCGGCTATCATAGTTGTTAACGGTAAATCAGGCGTTGAAGTGGGTACCTACAAAGCCTGGGATCTTTGTGAAAAATACAAACTTCCCCGTATGGTCTTCGTAACCAATATGGATATCGACAATGCATCATATCGTCAGGTCGTTGAAGATCTTACGGCTAAATTCGGCAAGAAGATGGCTCCGTTCCATCTGCCGATCCGTGAAAATGAGAAGTTTGTCGGATATATCAATGTCATAACGGAGCAGGGCTACAGATGGGAAGGTAAAGAGGTCAAGGAATGTCCGGTTCCCGATTACAATCAGGAAAACCTCGGTATTTGCAGAGATACGCTTATGGAATCTGTAGCAGAGACCAGCGAAGATCTGATGGAAAGATATTTCGGCGGTGAGACCTTCTCTGAAGCCGAGATAAGATCTGCACTTCGTACCAATATCAATGATTGTTCTATAGTCCCTATGTCAATGGGATCCAATATCCTTTGCCAGGGCGTATATACGTTGCTTGATGACATAGTTAAGTATTTCCCGAGCCCGGAGAACAGGACAGTTGCCGGAGTTTCGATGAAGACCAATGAAGTATTCGAAGCAAATTATGATTTCTCTAAGCCGAAGAGTGCATATATCTGGAAGACCATCGTGGATCCGTTTATCGGCAAATACAGTCTTGTAAAGATCTATTCGGGCGTATTCAAGGCAGGCGATGAGATCTACAACAAGGATAAAGAGGTTGAAGAGAAGATCGGTAAGTTGTATGTCCTTCAGGGCAACAAGCCTATTGAGGTTGCAGAACTCCATGCCGGTGATATCGGTGCAATCGCAAAACTGACAGCTGCGCGTACGGGCAATACGCTCTCAACAAAGGCCAACACGATCATGTACGGAAAGGTTGATATGCCTGTTCCTTACACATACAGAAGATATAAAGCAGTAAACAAGGCTGATATCGATAAGATCAGTCAGAGTTTGCAGAAGATGATGCATGAAGATTTGACACTCAAGAATATCAATGATTCGGAGAATTCACAGCTCCTTCTTTACGGATTGAGCGAGCAGCATCTTGATATCGTTGCAAGCAGACTTGAGAACGAATACAAGGTTAAGATAGAGATGTCCGATCCCAAGGTTGCATACAGAGAGACTATCAACAAGAAGTCGGATGTTGAGTATAAGTATAAGAAGCAGTCAGGCGGACACGGCCAGTACGGTCATGTAAAGATGACATTCGAGCCCAGCGGCGACATCTCAAAGCCTTATGTATTTGAACAGATGGTTGTCGGCGGAGCGGTTCCGAAGAACTTCTTCCCCGCGGTTGAAAAAGGTCTGCAGGATTCAGTCCTCAGAGGACCTCTGGCAGCTTATCCCGTTGTTGGCGTTAAGGCTGTATTATACGATGGATCTTACCATCCGGTAGATTCTTCCGAAATGGCATTCAAGATGGCTACGATCCAGGCATTCAAGAAGGGCTTCATGGAAGCCAAGCCGGTATTGCTTGAGCCCATCATGAGCTTAAAGGTTACCGTTCCGGATGCCAATACGGGTGATGTTATGGGTGATCTCAACAAGAGAAGAGGACGTGTGCTCGGCATGAATCCCATAGGCAACGGAAAGCAGACAGTCGAGGCCGAGATACCCATGAGTATGATATTCAATTATTGTACGGACTTAAGATCCATGACCGGCGGCGCAGGTGAGTATTCATACGAGTTTGCGAGATATGAGCAATGTCCTTCTGATGTTCAGGAGAAGGAAGTTGCGGCAAGAGCGGCAAAGGTTGCGGAGAACAACACGGAAGACTAATGATGATATATGGTCGGGGGAGAATATCCCCCGGCTTTTTTATTTACAGGAAAATACAAAAGTCTTTGATACATGCAGATCATTGTTTTATTTACCGTGAGATGTATCGGATTTGACCGTTTAAGATGCATACATTATAATACAAAGGATGATTTGAACAGAGGTACGCTATATGCTTTATTATTGTTTTGGATATGATCACATTATAAGTTTACTCGGTATTGCATTTGCTTTTTTTACAACCTTCTTTTCAACAAAGTTTTTGATGAAATATCTTCCTCTCGACAGAGGCAAGGAATATGCTCATGACGGGCAGGCATCCAAAGGGAAGCCTCAGGGAGCGGGCCTTTTCTTTGTCCTTTCTTTTATAGTAAGTTATCTTATATTCGGACCGGTCGATCTTGAATTTTTCGTATATCTTATATTGATGGCAGGCTGTATGGTAACCGGCTTTCTTGATGATAAGGCAGTAATGCCGTGGGGACGTGTGAAGAAGGGACTGTTGGATCTTGGCATAGCGGTGCTTGTTGCGGTCAATTACATATGGTTTAACGGTTCGGATGTTACATTTATTCTTTTCGGCTACAATACTGTACATTTCCCGGTTATCATCATGGGCATTGTGATCGTCGCCGCTGTATGGGGCATGATCAACGTGACTAACTGTGCGGATGGTGTTGACGGACTTTCCGCAAGCCTTTCGATCGTAACTCTGCTCTCAATATACAGAGTACTGACATTTGAAGGTATTGAAAGAAGTGACGGATATCATATCATCCTTTTTGTCGTATGCCTTCTTGCATATCTGTGGTTTAATGCATTTAAGAGCATTCTCATGATGGGAGATGCCGGAAGCAGAGCAATGGGCTTCTTTCTTGCGATCGCAGCCATGAAGACAGGAAGTATCTTTATCATCATTCCGCTCGCTGTCATGATCATTCTTGACGGAGGCCTCGGTCTTGTGAAGATCACGCTTATCAAAACATGCAAGATACACATTTTCAAGAATATAACATTTCCGCTTCATGACCATGTGCGAAAGAAGATGGGCTGGGAAAACATGCATTGTGTATTCAGATTCATGATAATCCAGGCAGTGGTTAATATATTGTTTATATTTCTTGTGTTCTGATGTGTATTATTATATAAAATTAGTCCATTTTTAATCTCGATTTGATGTTATAATACGTATAAGAGTGCGATAGGCGCTTACTTATGGGAATACAGAATGATATAGGAGGTTATTAATGGGGCTTGATACAGCAAATATGCCCAAGCTTGGCTTTGGGCTGATGAGATTGCCGGAGAAAGACGGAGTTATCGATCTTGAGCATGTATGCGATATGGTTGATGCTTATCTTAAAGCCGGCTTTAATTATTTTGATACAGCATATGTATATCACGGAGGCAATTCCGAGAAGATGGTAAAAGAGGCCATCGTAAAGAGATATCCGAGAGAAGCATTTACTGTAGCGAGCAAACTTCCCGCATGGTCTCTCAGGAATGAAGATGACAGGGATAAGGTCTTTAACGAGCAGCTTGACAGGACGGGACTGGATTATTTCGATTATTACCTACTCCACAGCATTGAAGACGGTAACAATTATGATACTTATGAGAGACTTGACTGCTTCAATTGGGGCATAAAGAAGAGGGAAGAAGGAAAGATAAAGCATTTCGGATTCTCTTTCCACGGCACACCCGAGCTACTTAAGAAGGTACTCGATCTTCATCCGGAGATCGAATTTGTACAAATACAGCTCAATTACGCGGATTGGAACAACAAACTGGTGCATTCCGGCGAACTGTACAATATACTTAAGGCGCGTAATATGCCGATGATCATCATGGAACCCGTCAAGGGTGGAACATTGGCAAAGATGGATCCCGATCTTGAAGCCATGTATAAGGCAGCAAGACCCGATATGTCCATCGCTTCATGGGCGTTGAGATTTGTCGCAAGCCTTCCGGGTGTCACAACGATCTTAAGCGGTATGTCCAATATGGATCAGGTCGAAGACAATCTTAAGACATTTACAGATTTTGAGCCGCTAACACCCGAAGACAAGACGCTTATAGACAAGGTTGTAGCTATAATGCTCGACACACCGCAGGTTCCCTGTACTTCATGCAGATATTGTACGGATGGCTGCCCCATGGGTATAAAGATACCGGATATATTCAGTGCACTCAATACGATACGCAAATTTCCGGATGACATGAGACCTAAATTCTTCTACAACGGACTCACGGCAGATTCGGGTCTTGCAAGTCAGTGCATTTCATGCGGTCAGTGTGAGAGCGTGTGTCCTCAGCATCTTCCTATCATTGAACTCTTACAGGAAGCAGCGATGAAACTGGAAAGTTAGAAGCAAAATATGATAAAGTTATAAGGGACGCGGGAAAACCCGCGTCCCTTTTTACATTTGACATATTTGCCTAAAGAAAATACAATATATCATGTTTGAATATATCTGTGATATGAAGGAGAGTGTTTATCATGTCAGTTGTGTACAACCATCATGAGGTTGAGAAAAAATGGCAAAAGTACTGGGAGGAGAATCAGACTTTTAAGACTGATGTATGGGACTTTGACAAGCCCAAATTTTATGCGCTTGATATGTTCCCTTATCCGTCAGGCGTGGGTCTTCATGCAGGTCATCCGGAAGGCTATACCGCTACCGATATCGTTTCGCGTATGAAACGTATGCAGGGCTTTAATGTACTGCATCCCATGGGTTATGACTCATTCGGCCTGCCTGCTGAGCAATATGCCGTTACAACAGGTAATCATCCCAACGGATTTACACAGGAGAATATTAAGACATTCTCAAAGCAGCTTAAAGAGCTCGGCTTTGATTATGACTGGTCAAAATGTGTTGCTACTTCAGATCCCAAGTTCTATAAATGGACTCAGTGGATCTTTGAAAAGCTTTATGAGGCAGGCTATGCTAAGCTTGTAGATATGCCGGTTAACTGGTGTGAGGAACTGGGTACCGTACTTTCAAATGATGAAGTTATTGACGGTAAGTCAGAGCGTGGCGGATACCCTGTAGTCAGAAAGATGATGAAACAGTGGGTCATCGATCAGGTCGCATTTGCAGAAGAGCTGCTCGACGGACTTAATGAGGTAGACTGGCCCGAATCCACAAAAGATATGCAGCGTCACTGGATAGGACGTTCCGAAGGTGTGGAAGTTGAGTTTGAGATAGTCGGCGGCGGAAAGTTCAGTATCTATACGACATGTATAGAGACTATCTACGGTATCACATTTATGGTTCTTGCCCCCGATGGAGATATCGTTAAGAGCCTTATGGACAGGATAGAGAATAAGGCTGAGGTTGAGGCTTATATAGCTGAGACTCTCAAGAAAAATGATATGGACAGAACAGAGCTTAACAAGACCAAGTCAGGCTGTGAGCTTAAAGGCATCCATGCGATAAATCCTATTAACGGCAAGGAAGTAAGAGTATTTATCGGTGATTTTGTACTTGCTTCATACGGTACAGGTGCCGTTATGGCAGTTCCAAGTCATGATCAGAGAGACTTTGAATATGCTCAGGTTCATAACATAGAGATGATCCAGGTAATCGACGGCCCGGGAGCTGATGTAAGTGAAGCGGCTCTTGAAAAATACGATTATCTTAACAAGGGATTTACACTTATTAATTCAGAAGAGTTTACAGGTATGGTAGTAGAAGATGCAAAGGAAGCTATCACACAAAAACTCGAAAAGATGGGCGTTGCAAAGAGAACGGTAAATTATCATTTCCGCGAGTGGATATTTGCACGTCAGCGTTACTGGGGTGAGCCTGTACCCGTAGTTTATACCGATGACGGACAGATACATCTCATACCTGAACAGGATCTTCCTGTTGTACTTCCCGAACTTGAGGATTACAAGGGCAAGAACGGTCAGGCACCGCTTGAAAACGCTACGGAATGGAAGAATTATAATGAACATGGGATAAAGGGTAAGAGAGAGACCTCTACTATGCCCGGAAGTGCAGGATCAAGCTGGTATTATTTCAGATATATAGATCCCGACAATGACAAGGAATTTGCGGACCGTAAGCTTCTTGAGCACTGGATGCCCGTAGACCTTTACATAGGCGGACCGGAGCATGCCGTAGGGCATCTCATGTATTCAAGGATCTGGAACAGATTTTTGTACAATAAAGGATTATCACCTGTAAAAGAACCGTTTAAGAAACTTGTTCATCAGGGTATGATACTTGGTGAGAACGGCATCAAGATGGGCAAACGTTTCCCGGAATATGTTGTAAATCCGAGCGATATTGTAAGAGATTACGGCGCTGATACCTTAAGGCTTTACGAGATGTTCATGGGACCGCTTGAAGTAAGCAAACCATGGAGCCCTCAGGGGGTTGAAGGCGCAAGAAGATTTATCAACAGAGTATGGAATTATTTTACCGATCCTGCCAATATCGCTGATGATAATAAGGAAGAATACTGTAAGATATACCACAAGACCGTTAAAAAGGTTTCTTCGGATTTCGAACAGCTTGGCTTTAATACAGCCATCGCTCAGATGATGATCTTCATGAATACGGTTACCAAGAGCACGTGTCCCATGGAATACGCGGAGGGCTTCATCAAGATGTTCTCATGCATCTGTCCTCATGTAGGTGAGGAGATATGGAGTATCCTCGGTCATAAGGATACCATTGCATACGAAAAATGGCCCGAATATGATGAAGAAGCCGTTAAAGAAGATACCATAGAGATCGGTGTTCAGGTAAACGGCAAGGTTAAGGGAGTTGTTGCCCTCGGAGTCGATGAAGACAAGGACAGCGCACTTGAAAAAGCAAAGGCAGAACCTGGAGTTGCAAAATTTATAGACGGCAAGACAGTTGTAAAGGAAATTTATGTTCCGGGTAAGATAGTAAATATTGTAGTCAAATAAATCAAACGATTCCATGAGCTTCAGGCTCATGGAATTTGTATGAACACAAAATTTTCACATTTTTATACAATAATCTTCACATATTGATCATATTGTATGATCTGTTGAAATTAATAATATCAGGAGGAAGTATTATGATTACTGTGAACGGCATTTCAAAAAAGTACGGGGATCATTATGCTGTTAAAAATCTTTCCTTTGAAATAGAAAAGGGAAAGGTTTACGGCTTTTTGGGACCCAACGGTGCCGGCAAGACCACTACCATGAATATCATGACCGGATATATAGCGGCAAGTGACGGCAGTGTTACGGTCAACGGACATGATATCGTTAAGGAAGCCGAAGAAGCAAAGAAATGCATGGGATATCTGCCGGAGTTACCGCCGCTGTACCAGGACATGACAGTAAAAGAGTACCTTAAATTCGTTGCCGAGCTTAAGAATGTTAAGAAGACAGAGCGCAACAAACAGATCGATGATGTAATGAAGAAGACTTTCATCATTGATATGCAGAACAGACTGATCAAGAACCTTTCAAAAGGTTACAAACAGAGAGTCGGTCTTGCTCAGGCAATGCTCGGAAACCCGGAGGTCATCATACTCGATGAACCCACAGTCGGACTCGATCCAAAGCAGATAATCGAGATCAGGGAGCTGATCAGAAATCTTAAAAAGGATCATACCGTGATCTTAAGTTCACATATCTTAAGTGAGGTTGCGGAAGTATGCGATGAACTCATGATAATCGCAAGAGGAAGACTTGTTGCCGGCGGTACAGAGGCTGAACTTATGGAAGAACTCGGTGAAGGCAATACGATCGAGCTTTCACTCGGCGGAGATAAGAAGACTGTTGAAAGCGTTGTCTCACAGATAAAGAACATTAAGTCATACAAGACGGATTCACAGCAGAAGGGAAGAGTTAAATGTGTCATCTCGGTTAATGAAGGCGAAGATATCAATTCCGAGCTGTGTAAAAAACTTGTGGAAAAAGATATAACGATATACGGACTTGTTTCATCGAGCAAGACTCTTGAAGATATCTTCCTTGAACTGACCGACGACAGACATGTCGATGAGCTTGAGAAGAAGGAAGCCGAAGAAGAGGCTGCAAGAAAAGCTGAGGAAGAAAAAGCAAAGGCAGAAAAGAAGGCAGAAAAAGAAAAGAACAAAGCCGATAAGACAGCAGAGAATGCCGATGCCGACAAAACGGCCGAAACTGCTGAAAGCGAAACGCCGGATGCAGAAGCTTCCGATGAAGCTTCAAAAATCGAAGATGAAACCGATAAGACCGATGCAAAGGAGGAGAAGTAAATGTTTGCGGTATTTAAGAGAGAATTCAAAAGCTTCTTCCAAAATGTTATTGGATGGGTATTCCTTGCAGGCATGATCTTCATGTCATCATTTTATTTCAGAGCATATAACCTTGTCGGAGGTTTTCCCGACATTTTGAGAGTACTTGTATCACTGCTTATCATAATGGTATTTGCGATCCCGGTATTATCCATGAGGATACTCACCGATGAGAGAAAGAACAAGATCGATCAGCTGACACTTACAAGTCCCGTAAGTATTGGAGAGATAGTTGTGGGCAAATACCTTGCGATGGCTTCCATACTTGGGATAACAACACTTTCGATCGGTGCATTTCTGCTTCTGATCGCAAAATATGCCGATATTGACTGGGCTATCAATCTTCTGTCCATGCTCGGTTTCTTCCTTTACGGCTGCGCATGTATAGCGGTCTGCCTGTTCATCTCATCATTTACGGAGAGTCAGGTCATAGCCGCCATACTCAATATCATAACGATGTTTGTCATCTATATCCTTGCGGGTATCATGGATCTGCTTAATAATTCAGAGAACCAGATCCTTCAGCTTGTTGCAAAGGTTCTTTCGATAATGGATTTTTCAACAAGATTTGACTGCTTCCTAAGCGGTATATTAGATATTAAGGCAATTGTTTATTTTATTTCCGTTATAGTTGTATTTATCTTCCTTACGACACAGTCTATCCAGAAGAGAAGATACACCGTATCGGTCAAGAATTTTTCATTCGGTGCATTCAGCGTATCGATGATCGTTATGGTCATTGCCCTGGCGATCCTTGCAAACCTTGGAATAAAGAGGATTTCAAAGGATTATACGGAGTTTGATCTTACAAAGACAAAGCTGTATTCACTCACCGATGCGACAAAGGATCTTCTTGACGAATATCAGGAAGATATAACGATCTATGTATATGCGTCTTCCGAGAATAAGGATGAAGCCGTTGACAGGATACTTAATAATTATGCAAGTTATGACAAGCATATAAGCATCGTATACAAAGATCCTGATAAATCGCCGAAGTTCTATGAGAAATACACCAAGGATACACCTACCTATAACAGTTTGTTCCTTGAAACAAAGGATCGAAGCAAATATATCGATTACGAAGGATTATACATAACCGATTATTCTTATGCGGATGATTATACGCCTACGACAACGGTCAGCTACGACATAGAAGGAAAGGTTACATCAGGTATCAATTATCTTAGGACCGGACTTACCGCAAAGGTATACAACCTAACGGGACATGATGAGATGCAGTTTGAAAAAGGTTATCTCGATGCGCTTGAGAAAAATAATGTTACGATCGAGGACATCTCGCTTGTTGGCAAGGAGATACCGGATGACTGCCAGATGCTCATTATCAATGCCCCCAATTCGGATCTCTCAAAGGATGATGCGAAGAAGGTAACGGATTATCTCGATAACGGAGGAAACGTACTCCTCACACTCGGTGTTGTTGATGATCTTGACACCAATATGCCCAACTTCAATACGATCCTTAAATACTATAATATCGAAGTGCTTAACGGACTTATAGTCGATATGCAGCAGTATTACCAGTTGCCTTATTACATCATTGGTGCGACCAACAACAATATCGTTACAAAGGGAGTACATGAGAAGAAGCCGGTGCTTCTGCCCTATGCAAAAGCGCTGTTCTTCAATGATGATGATGAAAACGTCAATATCACGACATTCCTCATGAGTACCGAGACATCATTCAACAAGATGAACGTTACATCGGTCGATGATTTCAATTACAGTGACGGAGACCCCACAGGACCTTTCAATATCGGTATCGTAGCCAAGAAGGGCGGATATCAGGATGCAACGGGTGCTTCTTATATCATCGCTTCGCCCAATGTATTTTCGGATGTTGCCGATGAGATCACAAGCAATGCGGGCTCTACGATGTTCATGAATATCGTAAACAACTGCGTTGATCAGGATGCGATGAATGCTGTCATTGTACCTGTAAGGAGCATGGATGCCGAGCCGTTTATGATAAGCAGCAGTGCGGGACTGATCATATTCATCATTCTTATGGTCGTTGTTCCGATCACTTTACTTGCAACAGGTTTCATAATCTGGCAAAAGAGGAGACGCAAATAATATGAAAAAGCAAAAGAAACAGTTTATTGCTCTTCTGATAATACTATTGCTTGCAGTTGGTGCTTATATATATTTTACATATTTCAGAGCCCCCAAGATCGAAGAAGGTTCGGTATCCGTTACGGAAGTATTTCACAATGACGTAGGTTCCGTAAAGGAACTTATGTACATGCATGACGGTGTGACCGTTGAACTTACGAGAGACGGTGATACATGGTATCTTGCAAATGATAAGAGCATAAAACTTGATCAGGACAAGGTTACAGATATACTCAGATTTGCCGCCAATCTCAATGCGAGTACAACCCTGGAGGATGTTACGGATCTGTCGGAGTACGGTCTTGATGCCCCGGATTATACCGTAAGCTTTACTACAAGTGACGGGGTACAGACCACATTTTATATCGGTGATTTCTTCGGAGTTGACGGAACGTATTTTGCAAGAGTCGAAGGCGATAACAATGTTTATAAAATAGTCAGCTACTACGCTGACAGTCTTGTGATGGATGTTGATCAGCTTAAAGCGGACACAACACAGGAGCAGTAAAATTACCTCAAATAAGGTGCTAAATGGCTGAATTGGAAGTAAACGGGCGAAGGTTCAGGGACCTTGACGGATACAATGCCGCCAAGCGTGATGCCGCCGTTATAGACCGCATGAAGGAAAGACTCGACATGACAAATGTCGAAGATGTCAAAAGAATGCGCGATAATATCGAAGCGGGAAGATACAGGTTTGAAACTGTCATAGGGGATGATTTTCTCGATGAGTTGGATGATCTGATAGATGAGCTTAAGAGAACGGCGGGGACTGAACAGTCGCTTAAGGACAAGAAGGACAACAAGGGAAAGAAAGAGAAAAAGCCCAAAGAGATCAAAAGGCTGGAAGACTATGATGACGATATGCAGCGTGAGATCATGGATGCCATGAACAGGAGCAATCGTAAGAGAGGCTTGTTTATCGCACTGATGGGTTTGGTCGCGGCCGTAAGCATAGGATATCTTATATTTTACGGCAGCCAGTATGCAAAAAACGATATGAGGACCGACCAGCTTACGGAACTCATAGACGATAAGGCAAGTGGTCAGGAGTATTCCGTGACTCTTTCCAAGGAAGACAAGACAAGACCGCCGATACTAAAGAAGTACGAAGCTCTGTATCAAAAGAACCGAAGGATAGTAGGCTGGCTGAAGATAGAGGATACCAATATTGATTATCCTGTGATGCAGACGACCAACAACGATTATTATCTCGACCATAACTATAATCAGGAATATGACAAGAACGGTTCGATCTTTCTTGACAAGGACTGCGATCCCGCATTTCCGAACGATAACATGATCATATACGGCCATCATATGAAGAGCGGAAGGATGTTCGGCAACCTGAATTACTATGCAAAGGAGAGTTATTACAAAGAGCATCCGGTGATCCTCTTCGATACGATATACGAAGAAGGACAATATGAGATCATGTACGTCTTCAGATCGAAGATCTACAGCGAGGAAGAGATAGTATTCAAATATTACAAGTTCATAGATGCCACAAGCGAGGATGAGTTTTACTCAAACATGGAAGAGATGGAGAAGCTTTCTCTTTATGATACGGGTGTGACCGCCGAGTACGGCGATAAACTCATAACCTTAAGTACATGTGATAACACCGAAAACAACGGAAGATTCGTTGTTGTGGCAAAAAAAATAAAATGACAGAAAGGCTCTCTCGCAGGGCCTTTTTATTTTGTAATTGAAAATAATATTGCGGAATTCATTTTCACTTTACCCCGAACCACTATATATTGAAAAAATTATTGCATATTTTCCAAGATATAGTACAATAAAATAGGTATGTAATGGAAAATTGGGGATATTGCGGGCAAAATCGGTCGCGTGCTCTATTTTTGAATAATTTTTTTGGCTTTACATGCCGATATATATTTTGATCAGTGTAATCAGGTATACAGTACCTGCCCATTGTATGATCAGGGAGAGAATACATGAATACTTCTAAAATATCAAAGAGAAGATTAAAAAAGACTGCAAGGAGGACGTTCGGAGGACTTTTGCTCGCATCATCGATCATAGTTGCGGCAATACCGGTTCCGGAAGCAAGAGCTTACGATCCCGCTTCTGCCGCCATACCGCCTTACAACGTTACTACAACGGATTATACGTATAGTTATCCCGATCTTGATTATCCTTCGGATACGGATTTTAAGACCAAGACACCGGGCAGCGTTCAGCAGGCCCTTATACTTTCAAAAACTTCCATAGGCAGCTGGCAGCTTGACTGGCAATACAAATACTGGAATCAGACCAGCGGATCGAACGGCTATATCACGGAATACAACAATCAGTATTCGGTTGAAGATATAGCTCTTGAAAGCCGTGTATTCTCCGATTATGTATATCTTACACAAAGCGATGTTGAGAACTATTATCAGGATTCTACCAATCCCACGATCAGCGTGACCATCCATTACGGTGATGGTGGTACGCCTACGGTTGTCAGTGGTATAGAAACCGTTAATTATGAATATAAGATAGCGGATGCTTACGATAACACAAGGCCGGCCGACAGCTGGCTTATGAAAAATTTCCCTGATGATACGATAGCCTACAGGGATGCTTATCTTGAATTTCTGGCTGATCCAACAAAAACCCAGCCGGAGCCCCTTGTGAGAACACTCGGCGATAAATACAAGACAGATACCGAAAGGGTACAGCATCTTTGCGAAAAGGTATTCGGTGACGGAACTCCCGCAATGAGCCTCGTAAACGTTGATAAGCGTGTATATGACTCATCGGGGATAGCACAGACATGGGAAAAGGTCTATGTTCCGAATATAGGATCCAGACCTTCAACGGGAACCATTACGATCGGCGGTCATGCATATTATGTCGATATGAACTTCTTCTTATGCGATACGTTTGCCACCATTGTCGGTGTCGGAAAAGATGCCTTTAAGGATGTTTCCAATGTTAAGAATCTTACTATGGCAAAGGAAATATCATTTATCGGCGACAGTGCATTTGAAAACAGTTTCCTGGGAACCGTTTCTCTTTCAAGTGATGCAAAGATCGGTAACAGAGCATTTTACGGATGTACAAAGCTTTCTCAGGCAGATCTGCCGGAAGGTATCAGACGAATAGGAGCCGAAGCATTCTACGGCTGTCCGCTTAAGGATATCGTTATACCGGATTCGTGTACATATATCGGACCCGGTGCATTTGCGGATTCATCCGCATTGAGCACGGTTACATTTGCAAACGGCGGATCGAGCAATCCGAAAACGATAGCAAAATTTGCATTTTATGACGATATAGCACTGAACAGTGTGTCTTTTGGCGAGAGCCATATAACTGAACTGGGAGATGCGGTATTTGCGGTTAATAACAATGAAACCGGTAACATGAGCGATTTCACCTTCCCGAATTATATTACAAAGGACAGCTCCAATGTTACGAACATCGGAGATTACTGCCTTGCCGGAAGGGATAACTTAAGAACTGTTACGTTCCCGCCCAATACGGACGGTAATCTGAGAGATACGATCTTCTATCTCTGTACAGGGCTTGACAGCGTGGTATTCTCACCTGAATGCTACAACATGACATATACCAGTACAGGAAATGCTGCGGGCGACAACCACAATACCATGTTCTATACCGTGGCAAATCCCAACTTCTACGTAAGAGGACCCAAACTCAATTCGGGCGGAACAGCGGCTTCTCCGAGAACAAGTACCTGGGTTGCATTATACGATTATGCGGCTACCGGCAATGTCGGAAGACATGTTCCTTACGTTTATACCGAAGGCGGCAAGGATTATTATGAAGTCAGCGACGGCAATTATCTAATGGTAATTGAGAAGGATACCGGAGAACTTATATCATGTACATTCCCGCCGAGTTCAACACCTGCACCGATCGACAGGTTTACCATCCCTGCGGTTGTCGGTACTACACAGGTATCGGGCCTCAAGGACGGCTGCTTCGAGGGCGATACGCTCAATGTCGGAGTACTTGATTATATCGTTAATCTTGTTGTCGAAGACGGAAGCAGTATTTCTTCTATCGATGACAATACGTTCAAGGACGCGGACAGGATGGAGACCGCATATCTCGGTGACAGCGTTACCAGCATAGGCAAAGCTGCGTTTGAGGATTGTCCAAAGCTTGAACAGGTTACCATCGGCGAAAATATCACAAGCATAGGGGATGAGGCATTCCAGAACGATCCCAAGCTTGAAAAGATCATATTTGAGACACCTTCGGATCTGTCTGCATTCCCCGAAGGATCGATCGGAACAAATGCTTTCAATACACAGGGAACAAAACTCACCCTTGAAGGTGAGATAGGCGTGGGATATGCGCCTTTCGAGTGGGCAACCGATACAGCCAATTATGCCAACAAGTCTCAGTCGATCAGAGCTCTTTACAAGACTCCTTTACCGACAGGCTTGAGCGTGATACTTGATAACAGAAATGAACTCACGACTCTTGTTGATTATCCTCACTACGAGTATCTCGACAGGATCGCTTATGATGCAGCTAATGATAAGCTTCTTCAGTTTGATGCGGCTCCGTCAGCTTCAGATCCGTATTACGGACAGACCATCATGGATAAGATCGCTTCGGCAACACCTCTTAACTACTGGGAAGAGACCATGGTTAAGAACTGCTCGAACATAGTCATACCGGAAGGCATCGAATCCATAGATTCCCAGGGTTTCTTCAATGATACAAGCCTTAATCCCAACGGAGTTGATTCATATTCGAACTCATCAAGCAAGACCGCTTATTTCGGATCCGCTACAACGCTTCCTTACAGTTCATATTCAGGAAACGGTCTGTTTAACGGTTATTACGGTGACGGTACGATCATAGATACATCTGACGGCATGATCCGTGAGTATGCCAACGGAGAAAGTGCCGAGGAAAAGGCAAAGGGCAATGACAGGATAACAAGCGTAAGCATGAAGGATGTCGTATATCTGCCCGACAATGCGTTTGACAGCTGTGAAAATCTTGAGACCGTAAGTCTCGGAACGGGCATTAGAGATGCTGGAAGTCTTCCCTTCTCAGGGTGTGAAAAGATATCATCAATTGCATGCGGCAATGACAATTTTGTATGTAACAACGGTATACTCTACCAAAACAACAGCGACGGAACAAAAACACTTGTTGAATGTCTCGAATCAAGAGGAAAGGTTGTCGGTACACCTACCGTTTCAACCAACAACGATCCCGATCTTGCCAATGTAAAAGAGATAGAAGATAAGGCATTTGCGAACTGCGACACGATCAATTCGGTAGATCTTACAGGTGTTTCAAAACTTGAGAAGATACCCGACGAATGTTTCAGCGGCTGTGAGAACATGACTGAGATCGATATACCTGCAAACGTAGGTGAGATCGGTGACAAGGCATTTGATCATACAGGTGATTATACAAAGGTTACGGTAAGAAACAAGAATCTCTATCTCGGTGACGATTCCAACGGTGTTTCCGGTGATAAGGTAAAGACATCTTATTATGTAACATACATGGATGCACCTTCACGTAAGACTGCAGAAAAGCAGAAATATATCATTGACCAGACACTGGATGATGTATGGACAGTCAAGTTCTACGATGATACGGGTACAATATTCCTTTATTCAGAACAGGTTGAGGACGGCGATAATGCCGAAGGTCCCGACGAAGCTCTTATCCCGGTCAAGGAAGGCTATACCTTCAGCGGATGGAACAAATCACTTAAGAACATAACAAGTGATGATTTCATACTTGCAACATATACCGCCGCCGGGACTACGACACCGGGAGCGGGAACAAATACGACACCGGGCGCCGGTTCGACCACACCGGGAGCCGGAACATCAACGACACCCGGAGCGGGAACAAGTACAACGCCCGGAAGTTCAAGCCTCAATCCGACACAGCAGGCTCAGGCCAATGCAACAAGCGCAGCCTCTTCAACGGGAAAGAAATATAAGCTTACTGTTAATTACGGTTCCGGTTCGGGCGATTATCCTGCTGATACAACAGTAATAATCGAAGCCATAGACCCGCCGGCAGGCAAGGTATTTGATAAATGGAGCGTTGCCGGCAATTCGACACCGAATATTTACTCAGCGACATCAAAGTCGACCACACTCAAGATGCCTGCGAGCGATGTTATAGTAACAGCTCTTTACAAGGATTCCGGAAGCGCCGGTTCTTCGTACAGATCAAGTACGGGAACGAGTGGCGGAAACGGAAATACCGGACAGGGTAACAACGGAACATATGTAAATATCACAAAGCCGGGCATCAGTAATGTTGATAAGGCTTATGCATCTGTAAGCGGTTCATCGGATAATTTCATAGTTAAGATAAGTGAGAGCGATGAAGCGGCAAATCTTGTTGCAACCGCACTTTCCAACAAATACGGTGATATGACGGGTATCAAGTATTTCGCAATGGATATCTCGCTTTATGATTCGACCGGTACGACCAAGATCACTGGAACGAACGGACTTGCCGTTACGGTCACGATGCCCATACCGGATGCAATGATACAATATGCAGGCAATAACAGGGTGGGAGCCGTAAACGGAACCACACTCGAAGATCTGAACTGCAAATTCGTGACTGTCGGAGGAATACCGTGTATATCATTTACGGCAACGCATTTTTCTCCGTATACGATATATGTAGATACCAATAATCTTACATACGGAACGATAGACAGCACACCGAAGACAGGCGACGGTATCCATCCGAAGTGGTTTGCTTCCATATCATTGTTTGCGGTTTCGATGATACTGTTCTTCAAACGCGATAAGACAGGAAAGAAGATCAAGACGGCTTAACAAGGGAAATGAAGGCTTATGTGGACAAAGTTCAGAAGATTGTTCGGAGTCGGTCTTATAATAGCTGCGATCCTTGTGACTCAGATTCCGGCAAAGGAAGTTCAGGCTTCATACGCAAAAGATGATTTTTTGATGGATCATGATACATTATCAAAATACACAGGCACGGCAAGCACCGTGTCTGTTTCTGATGATGTCAAAGTTATAGGAGAGGAAGCATTTGCTTCAAATCCTTATATAGGCACGGTCAATCTGGGTAAGAATGTCAAAAAGATCGAACATGCCGCATTTGCAAATTGTACCTATCTGGGAAATGTAAAGATCCCGGATTCTCTCGAATACATAGATTCCGCTGCATTCAGCGGATGTACGAGTCTCACCAATCTTACGATAGGAAAAGGCGTTACGGATATGGGTGATGCGGTATTTGCCGGCTGCAAAAACATGATGACGGTAAGCATACCCAAAGCCAATAATAATTTTAAATTTGAATCAGGTGCACTCTATGACAATAAACAGGAAAAACTCTATGCATATCTTTGCGGCAACACATATGACACATTCAATATGCCTAATACCGTAAAAAATATCTGCATGTACAGCTTCTGGGGAAATGAAGATCTTCTCGATGTATACCTGAGCTCAAATCTTGAAGAGATCCCGGGTTACGCATTTTCGAATTGCAAGAATCTTCAGAGTGTACAGATACCTTACAGTGTTAAATCGATAGATGCAAAGGCATTTGAAAACTGTGTATCACTCAGAGACGTGGTGATCCCGGGTTCTGTGACTCATATCGATCCGACCGCTTTTGACGGTTGCGTTAATCTCAATATAGTTGCCGAAGAGGGCAGCGAGGCTTACAGATTCTTTGAAAACTATGACAGATCGGATGTTGCAGACACCGAAAGTCAGGATTCCAGGTTTTTTGTTCACGGAGCGGGAGAAAGTGAAACTGTTGATAATGTTTCAACGACTACGGATAAAGTACCTGCGGGTGCGGTAAACGGCGGAAAACGAGTTACTGCGGACGGACTCATCGATGCAAGCAGTGACCCGAGCAATGTTGAGTGGATGCCCAGCGTTAATTCACTTGTCACACCCGAAGATTCTTCGGTTCTCGGCAAGACCATTGTTGTTAACGGAAGAGCCGTATTTTTCATAAACAGGGAAATGGATGTAAAGACCATAGAGGCCGCAGATGTACCGGTCACACAAAACAATACTGATAACAGCGATAATTTGAACGAAGGAGACAGTGGTGACAATGCAAAACCTTCGGTAGATAAATCGACTGCATCGAACGAAAATATCATCTATGATTCAGGTAAAGGCGGATATCTGCCCAAATATACGGAAGTAAACGGTGTAATTGCCTCACAGGCATATTATGCCGAAAAACTCGGTGACACATATAAGATACCTTCTGACATAAGGAAGATCGGAAGATTTTCATTTGCAAGAAGCGATATAAGCTCCATAGTGATCCCAGAGGGAGTTAAAGAGATAGGATACGGAGCATTTTATCATTGCAATAACCTTAAGGATGTGACGATCCCGAAAAGTGTTGAACGTATTGACGGATACGCATTTGAAAAAACGCCTTTCATGGAAAGGTTCATGAGTGACGTTAGCGGCGATAACTTCCTGATCGTCGGTGACGGTATATTGCTTGCTTACAAAGGAAATGATGCGACGGTAAATGTACCGGAAGGTGTTAAGACCATAGCATGCGCCGCATTCTTGGGCAATGAGAGCATGAGTACGGTCAAGCTGCCTTCATCTCTCATAAACATAGATTCGGATGCTTTCAGGGATTGTAAGAAACTCTCAGGCGTTATGGGCGGAGATAACGTGGAAAGAATAGGTGACAGGGCATTTATGAACTGTCCCATCGGAACCTTCCAAGTTAAAGCTTCAGTTAAGGAAATAGGGCTCAGGGCACTGGATTATTCCGAGACGGACAAGACGGATGCTTCAAAGGTTGTCGTATTTGAAGGAAGCGAACTGCCGAAGGTCGTATATGATGAAACATCTTCCAGACTGTCCAATTCCGATTACAGAAAAGACGCGCTGTACAATTGCCTCTATGCGGTAGTTCCCGATGAGACAGCCACATTTGAGGGTACAGTTTTGGATGATACGGGCCTTGGATTTTCTGGTATCGTGGTTTCTCTCGAAAAGGATGCTTCCGGTGCTGAGACAGGGTTTGCGTATGTCAGAGGTAATTATGTATTCAGCGAAGAAGTGCTTGAAAAAATCCCCTCAGAGATAGCTGTCACAGGTACGAACTATGTCATAAAGGATTATGACACACTCAAGGTTTCGAGCAACAAAAAGGTGACTGCGAAGCCCGCAAAGGCTGTAAATACATTACATAACAATACTGAGGACGATGATTACAGTGCCGAGTTTTCCGAAAACGAACTTCTCGGTGATCTTTCGATAAATGACAGTGAAGAGGCAAAGGGCGCCCTTTTAAAGGCTTATTCCGAACTTTTCGGAGGAGATACCATCAATATGAATGCTTACGACATCGATCTTACCGATGAGAGCGGGACAGTATCAATAGACCGCTTTGGGCAGTCTGTATTGTATGTCACGGTTCCCGCACCTTATGAAGCGAGAACCTATCATGTGGTCACCCTCGATGAGGACGGACAGCTTGAAGAATTAAAGTCGGATTATAATGACGGTAAGATCACATTCGAAACAAGCCATGCCTCATATTTCGGAATTTACGGTATAGATGAAGAGAACGTCACACTCAATATGAGGGACGGAAAACTTGTTAAGAACTACAGGCTTGACAAGTCGCCCGATACGGGAGATGACTCTATCCCGATAAAATATGTCGCTGCCATAGCACTCGGGGCGATCGGATCGTTATTTATATTTGCAAGAAAAAGAGTGAAGCTTTCGTAAAAACAAAGCCCAAAACAACTCCGGACGGAATAAAGATTGAAAAGCTGCCACAAGGCAGCTTTTTTAAATTCAAACTTGACACATATGGTATGATTGTATACAATGATACAGTCGAACATTTTTAAACAACGGAGAATATTATCATGGCAGAAGAATTCAGCGGATTTCAGAACCGTCCGGTTCAGATGAACCCTAAAAATAATCTATTGGAGATCGAGGAGCATATGTATATACTCGACGATGTCGAGAAGCCCAATGTCTTCAGAAATATGTTCCCATATTCTGAGATACCGAAGATACCGTTCAATGACAGGATCGTTCCTCACAATATGCCAAAGGAGATATGGATAACCGATACCACATTCAGGGACGGACAGCAGTCTCGTGCACCTTATTCCACGGAACAGATCGTTACGATATATGATTATCTCAACAGGCTCGGCGGACCAAATGGCATGATCAGAGCAAGTGAATTTTTCCTTTACAGTAAGAAGGACAGAGATGCCGTTTATAAATGTATGGAACGCGGTTATGAATTCCCGGAGGTCACAAGCTGGATCAGAGCGAGCAAGGAGGACTTCAAACTTGTCAAGGAGATAGGCATGAAGGAAACCGGTATACTTGTAAGCTGCTCTGATTATCATATATTCCTTAAGCTCAAGATGACAAGAAAACAGGCTATGGAGCATTACTTAAGCGTTGTAAGGGACTGCCTTGAGGAAGGCATAGCTGTACGTTGCCATCTGGAGGATATCACAAGAGCGGACATCTACGGTTTTGTGGTCCCTTTCTGTGTTGAGCTCATGAAGCTTCAAAAGGAATACAACATCCCGGTGAAGATCCGTGCATGTGATACCATGGGCTACGGAGTCAATTTCTCGGGTGCTGTCATCCCCAGAAGTGTTCAGGGTATCATTTATGCGCTTCATACCAATGCGGGAGTGCCGCATGAGAATCTTGAATGGCACGGCCACAATGATTTCTACAAGGCTGTTGTTAATTCAACGACCGCATGGCTGTACGGCTGCAGTGCGGTAAATACATCTTTGTTCGGTATAGGTGAGAGGACGGGAAATACACCTCTTGAAGCCATGGTATTTGAATACGCACAGCTCAAGGGTGACTTAAACGGCATGGATACGACAGTCATCACGGAGCTTGCTCAGTATTATGAAAAGGAGATCGGATACAAGATACCGCCGAGAACACCTTTTGTAGGCAAAAATTTCAATGTAACACGTGCGGGCATTCATGCTGACGGCCTTCTTAAGAATGAAGAGATATATAATATATTTGATACGGATAAATTTCTGAAACGCCCTGTATTGTGTGCAGTAAGCAATACTTCCGGACTTGCGGGAATAGCACACTGGATCAACACATATTACAAGCTTCCCGAAGAGAAGCACGTTGACAAGAGTTCCGAGCTGGTAAGAAACGTAAAGGTCTGGGTTGACGGAGAATACGAAGCCGGAAGAGTTACCGTTATAACCGATGAAGAACTTATAAAGGTTATCAACAAAGAGACAAAGAAATTGGGGATTAAGCTGGTATAGACATGAACAGATACGATGTAAAAAGTGAAGTTACCGATAAGTTTTCACTCAGAGGCCGCGTATACAGCAAGATCAGAGAGGATATATTAAGCGGCGTATATAAGGACAATGAGGAGCTCAGAGAGGTTGCCATAGGTGAAGAACTGGGTGTTTCGAGAACTCCGGTCAGAGAAGCTTTCAGACAGCTTGAACTTGAAGGACTGATACAGATCATTCCCAACAAGGGGGCATATGTTACGGGTATTACGGCCAAGGATGTAGAGGACATCTATATGATGCGTTCAAGACTCGAAGGACTTGCTGCCAGATGGGCCACGGAGCATATAACAAAGGAACAGCTCGACGAGATGGAAGAAAATATATATCTTTCCGAGTTTCATTCGAGTAAGGGTCATTTTGACCAGATAACAAATCTTGACAACAGATTTCATGAAATATTGTATGAAGCTTGTAACAGCAAGATGCTGGAGCATCAGCTGAGGGATTTCCATGAGTATGTCCAGAGGGGCAGAAAGAGGACTCTTGCAGAAAATAAAAGATGCGAAGCATCCACAAGAGAGCACAAAGAGATCATGGAGGCGATCAAAGCCAAGGATCCCGACAGGGCTGAGCAGGCTGCGAACAGACATATCGTCAATGCATTTGAGAACATGATGAAAAATGCTCTCAAAGAAACATATTCTAACTAGACTAAATATGATATTTCCTGTATTATCATACATATGCATAAATGAAAGGCGGAATATTTCCCATGGATAAGATAAAGATGACAACCCCCATCGTTGAGATGGATGGCGATGAGATGACGAGAATACTTTGGAAGATGATCAAGGATGAACTGATCAATCCTTTTATCGACCTTAAGAGCGAATACTACGACCTAGGTCTTGAACATCGCAATGAGACAAACGACCAGGTTACCATAGACAGTGCCAATGCAACAAAGAAATACGGTGTTGCGGTAAAGTGTGCAACCATCACTCCGAACCAGGCACGTATGAGCGAGTACAACTTAAAAGAAATGTGGAAGAGCCCCAACGGTACCATAAGAGCAATGCTTGACGGAACCGTGTTCAGAGCACCGATCCTGGTAAAGGGCATAGAACCCTGCGTCAAAAACTGGGAGAAGCCCATTACTCTCGCCCGTCATGCATACGGAGATGTATATAAGAACGTCGAGATTATTGTTCCCGGCAAAGGTGTTGCAAAGCTTGTATTTGAAGGCGAGGACGGTGAAAGACAGGAACAGATAATACATAAGTTTGAAGGCCCCGGAATCATCCAGGGCATGCACAATACAAATGCATCAATAGAAAGCTTTGCAAGAGCCTGTTTTACTTATGCCATTGCATTAAAACAGGATATCTGGTTTGCAACGAAAGATACGATTTCCAAGAAATACGATCATACATTCAAGGATGTATTTACCGAAATATACGAAAAGGAATTCAAGGCTAAATTCGAAGAGCTGGGACTCGAGTATTTTTATACGCTCATAGATGATGCGGTAGCCAGGGTAATGAAGAGCAAGGGCGGATTTATCTGGGCATGCAAGAACTATGACGGAGATGTTATGAGTGATATGGTAAGTTCGGCCTTCGGTTCACTTGCCATGATGACATCCGTACTTGTCAGCCCCGACGGCGTATATGAGTATGAAGCTGCTCACGGAACGGTACAGAGACATTATTACAAATATCTCAAGGGTGAAGAAACAAGTACCAATTCGGTAGCCACGATATTTGCATGGACAGGTGCCCTCAGAAAAAGAGGAGAGCTTGACGGGAACAATGAGCTCATGAAGTTTGCGGATATCCTCGAAAAAGCAACACTGGACACCATAGAATCAGGCAAAATGACAAAGGATCTTGCACTCATCACAACATTTAAGGATGTAACGGTATTGAATTCCGGAGATTTTATCAAGGCTATAAGAGAAAATCTCGAAAAAGCACTATAAGATATCAAAATTATGTTATAATAAGGTTAGGTATAAACGGAGGTTATATGCTTATAATTCTTATTATAACAATAGCATTGTTGATTCTTGCGTGCGTTTTCATGTTATGGATGCGTGTTTCTTTAAAGCGCATTATAAAAGACCTGCGCACAAACGAAGAACTGCTTAGGCAGGAAAACAAATCATTAAGATACAGGTTGGATCATGACCCCATAACGGGTCATACCAACTGGCTCAGCATGTTTGACCGGATCGGTCACAGCCCCGAAGAAAGGATATTGCCATATACGCTTGTTCATTTTGATATCAAAGAGTTCAAGATGTTCAATGAATTATATGATCACAAGGTCGGAAACCTTGTTCTTTGTTTTGTGTCCGAATCTATCATGAAGGCGGATTTCATACTTGCATCCGCAAGATGTCACAACGATAATTTCGCATTTATGGTCAAACCGGAATATGATGAAAACTTGAAGGAGACGCTGGAAAAATTCTTTGAGGAAATGAAATATGTTCCCGGTTATGAAGAACGCCCTCTTTATTTCAGATGCGGCGTTGTAGAGAAGAATTTCAGCGGTATAGCAAGAGATACGATCGCCGATATGGCAAAGATGGCTCAGGCCATGGGTACAAAGAAGAACTGTACCGAGATCATTTTCTATGATGAGACCATGAAGGAAGATCTGCTGAAGGGAGAAAAACTTCTTAACGATCTGCCTGAAGCATTTATGCGTGATGAGATACTTGTATATCTCCAACCCAAGATCGATCCCAAGAACGGTGATATTGTAGGCGCAGAAGCACTTGCAAGATGGAATTATCACGGCAAGGAGATATGGACTCCCAACCGTTTCATACCTTATATAGAGAAAAATAACGGTATTAATATGCTTGATGAATACATAGTTGAAAGGGTGTGCAGACAGTTTACTTGCTGGATCGATCAGAAATTGCCTCTTCATCCGATCTCGATCAATCTTTCCCAGAGGGAGATATACAAGGAATCGCTTGTGGATGATCTTGTTTCGATCGTCGACAGATATAAGATAGATCATGATCTGATCGAATTCGAGCTGACCGAAACCGCGGCTTATGAGGATAAGGAATACCTTATCAGAGTCATGAGGCGTCTTAAGGAAGTCGGATTCAGGCTGTCCATGGATGATTTCGGAACAGGTTATTCATCATTTAACCTGCTTAAGGACATGCCTCTCAATACACTCAAAATAGACAAGAGCTTCGTCGATTCCATCGGTGTAAACGCATCGGATTCAAAGGGACAGAGCATAGTTGAAGACATAGTGAGGATGGTCAAGCATCTTTCGATGATAAGCGTTGCGGAAGGCGTTGAAGACGAGTCGCAACGTGATATTCTTATGAAATGCGGCTGTGATTATATCCAGGGATATCTTTATTCGAAGCCTCTGACCATAGAAGAATTTGAAAACAAATATCTGACCACATAGATACGGATCAAACCTGATTATGATACTTGCATGCAATAATATAGATAAAACATATGTTGACAACCATGTTCTGCGTGGTGTCAGCTTTCACATCAATGAGCACGACCGCGTTGCTCTTATCGGGCCGAACGGCTGCGGAAAATCCACTCTTATAAAGATAATAATGGGACTCGAAAATGCCGATGACGGCATCATTACGACCGCTAAGGATATCCGTATAGGTTATCTGCCCCAGAATGCGCTTTTAAATTCGCATGAAACGATCGAAAATGAGGTCTTAAGCGTTAAAAAAGATCTTTCAGACCTTGAAGCCGAACTTGAACGGATGCATGAAGAGATGGGTAAGCTTGAGGGCAGCGAGCTTGATGAGACCATAGCAAGATATAATGAGGCGATGCGCGTATTTGAACTTGAAGGAGGCTATGTATATAAAAGCGAGGTCAGGGGAATACTCATGGGACTCGGCTTTGAGCCCGAAGAATTTTGCAAGACGGTTGATAAACTTTCCGGCGGACAAAAGACAAGAGTCGCGCTTGCAAAGCTTCTGCTTAATTCACCGGATCTTATCATCCTGGACGAGCCGACAAATCATCTGGATATGAGTTCGATCGCCTGGCTTGAGAATTATCTTGGTAACTACAGAAATACCGTATTTGTTGTATCCCATGACAGATATTTTCTGGACAGGATAGTCAATAAGGTTGTTGAGATAGACTGCGGTAAGGCTACGACGTTTGAAGGCAATTATTCCGATTATTCCGTGAAAAAAGAGATACTGAGGACTGCCGCCGTCAATGCTTATATCAAACAGCAGGCCGAAATAGAACATCAGGAGGCCGTTATAGAGAAGCTGCGCAGCTTCAACAGGGAAAAATCAATCAAGAGAGCAGAATCAAGAGTTAAGATGCTTGAAAAGATGGACCGCCTCGAAAGACCTTCCGAATACGACGGAGAGATGCAGCTTGTCCTTTCTCCCGGAGTTGAATCGGGAAAGGATGTACTGAGCATCAGAGGTTTAAAAAAGTCATATGGCACCAGATCGCTGTTTGAAAACGTCAACATAGAGATAAAAAAAGGTGAGCATGTTGCGATAATAGGCGATAACGGGACAGGCAAGAGCACGTTGCTTAAGATATTAAACGGAGTCGAAACAGCCGATGAGGGTGAAGTCAGATTTGGCACGAAAGTGGCACTTGGTTATTACGATCAGGAACAGCATGTTCTGAACTTGGAAAAGACCATATTTGATGAGATAAGTGATGCTTATCCTTCACTAAATAACACACAGATAAGAAATACTCTGGCTGCTTTTTTATTTACAGGCGAAGATGTGCTTAAAAGGATAGATTCATTGAGCGGTGGAGAGAAGGGCAGAGTCGCATTGGCAAAGCTCATGCTCTCGGAAGCCAATCTCATAGTTCTGGATGAGCCGACAAACCATCTGGACATCAGTTCAAAGGAGATCCTCGAACAGGCGTTGAACGCGTATGATGGAACACTTTTGTATGTGAGCCATGACAGGTATTTTATCAACAGGACGGCTGACAGGATACTTGAACTGAGCGGAAACTCTTTTAATGAATACCTTGGCGATTACGATTATTATCTGGAGAAGAAAGCCGAGCGATCAGCCACCGATCAGCAAAAAAGTAACAATACCAAACTTGAAAATGAAGGCAATAAAAATGACTGGCTGCAGCAGAAACAGCAACAGGCGGGTTTAAGAAAGATAAAGAACAGATTGTCGGACAACGAAAAGACCATAGAGGAACTTGAAGCCAAGAAACAAAAGCTGGATGAAGCTCTTTACGATCCCGTAAATGCGACAAACAGTGCAAAACTCAATGAGATCAGTGCAGATCTTAAATTGATAGACGATAAACTTGCGGGATTGTATGATGAATGGGAAATGATATCATCGGAACTTGAAGCATTCGCTGAACAGCACGATTGACAAGAATTTCACAATAGATGTATATTATATTTAGTTTTATATATTTTCAGAGGGTTGTATATAGAATAAGGGGACAAAATGATGGAAGAAAGAGAGATCTCGCAGGCAGTCATCACAAGGCTGCCACGTTACTTCAGATATCTCGGGGAGTTAAAGGATAACGGAGTTGAGCGTATCAGCAGTCAGGAACTGTCTGAGATCATGAATGCCACGGCATCTCAGATAAGACAGGATTTCAATAATTTCGGAGGTTTTGGTCAGCAGGGGTACGGTTACAATGTTGAGTTGCTGTACAAAGAGATAGGAAAGATACTCGGCTTGGACAGACAGCATCATATGATAATAATAGGTGCAGGTAATCTCGGGCATGCGCTGGCCAATTATATGAATTTCGAGAGACGCGGGTTTATATTTGACGGATGCTTTGATATCAATGAGAAACTTATAGGCACTAAGATAAGAGGCATCGAAGTATTGCCGATGGAAGAAATGGAGGATTTCATCATCCAGAACAACATCGATATGGCTGTCATCGCAATACCCAAGGTAGGCGCCGCTGAAGTTGCTGACAGGCTTGTTGCGTGCGGTATCAAAGCGATATGGAACTTTGCTCATATTGACCTTAAAGTTCCGGATAATGTAACGGTTGAGAATGTACACCTTTCCGAAAGTCTGATGAAACTTTCGTATAATTTCAACACTGCTAAAAGAAATAAGAATTGAACGATCATGTATTCGGGGTGGAAAGATGGCAAAGGATATTGACAAGATGATCAGCGCTCTTTCAGCCAAGAAGGTACCGATAGCTACGCTTGATAACAAATGGCACAGGCTGTTTGCAAAGGTTGAAAAGACCGATGAGATCGAAAAGCTTGAGAAAAAGCTGAACGAGCTTTTGAGAAGACAGGGCAAGATCAACAATGAGATCAAGGAGATCAAAAAGATCAAGAAGAATCTCATGGATGAGATAGTTGCGCTTATGGAGAATGAGAGCGAAGCGAACAAAGTCGAAAAGAACAAAAAACTGATCGATGACTGCAATGCAAAGATCGATGCTTACAACGATGAAAATATGGATCTGCCGAAGGAGATCGGAGAGGTCAACAAAGAACTCATGACCGCAACGATGGATGTATGCTATGACGTCATAAAGGAAAATGAAGACGGGATCAATCAGCTTGGAGACTGGCTCGCAAAGATCAGGGTCGAACTCAAGAAAAACGTTGTAAGAAAACAGGAAATGGAGATAGAAAATCAGGAGATCTACAGCTATATGCATGATATTTTCGGTGCGGAGGTCATAGAACTCTTTGATATGAAATACAATCCGGATGAAAGACAGATAAAAAAAGAATAAGACCGGATGCGGAGAGATTATGATAAAGAATTATGACAGGGTTTGCGCCGTAATAGATCTTGATAATGTCTATAACAATATCAAAGCTATAGAAGAGAGACTCGGTGACAAAACACAGATCTACGCGGTCACAAAAGCGGACGGATACGGTCACGGAGCGATACCGATATGCAGACTTCTCGAGGAGGTCGATTCGGTAAGAGGATATGCCGTGGCAACCTGTGAAGAGGCCATGCAGCTGATAAACGCCGGTATCAGAAAAGAGATCCTTGTTATCGGCTATACATTTCCCTACGCTTATGAAACCATGATAAAGCATGATATCAGACTCACTGTCTTCAGGGAAGACACTCTCGATATGCTTGAAGAAACGGCAGAAAAACTCGGAAAGAAAGCTATAGTCCATATAAAGGTCGACACTGGTATGAGCCGTATAGGCATTACAACGCAGGATGAAGGCTATGCATTTGTAAAGAGAGCGCTGAGTCTAAAAAATATCGAGGTTGAGGGAATATTTACACATTTCGCAAGATCAGATGAAGCCGACAAGACAAGTGCCAACGAACAGCTGGAAATATTTAACAGCTTTGTTGACGGACTGGAAGATGACTTGAAGTTTAAGTTTAAGATAAGACATTGCGCAAACAGCGGAGCGATAGTCGATATGCCTTATGCAGGCGGTGACTGCGCAAGAGCCGGCATCATCCTGTACGGCATGTGGCCTTCTGATGAGGTCAATAAGCAAAATATCGACATAAAACCTGTCATGAAGCTTATCAGTCACATAACATATGTAAAGAATATCGCCCCCGGTACTGCCGTAAGCTACGGCGGAACTTATGTCGCAAAGACATGGAGAAGGGTCGCAACGATACCGATAGGATATGCTGACGGTTATCCGCGAGCGCTTTCCAATAAGGCGCATGTACTTATAAGAGGCATGAAAGCACCTATCATCGGAAGGATATGCATGGACCAGATGATGGTCGATGTGACCGATATACCGGATGTTGAATGCAACGATGAAGTCATCATCATAGGCAGTGACGATTGTGGCAATATGATAACGATGGAAGACTTAAGCGCATTGTCTGATCATCTTAATTATGAGCTTGCCTGCGATATAGGAAAAAGGGTACCGCGACTCTTCATGAGAAACGGTGAATATATCTGTTCAAAGGATTATTTTGATGACGTTCCGATACTTGATATGAACGGAGAAAGAATTTGACGTAAACGCGTATAAATGATATATTTATTCGGTGCTGTTTATGTTATTTGTGTGCTATTAAAGGAGAAATATGTCGACGGCAACATTCATAGCGATCGCGATCACAGGTCTGATCCTCGGAGTCGTGATCGGATATATTATCTGCTATCTGTCAAATAAAAATCAGATCGCCGGTGCGGACGAAGACGTTATCCTGTCAAAGGTCAATGAAAGCTCTGAAAAAGGTACCATCGAAGAGAGCGAAGCAACCATGATCAACAATATCTTCGAGTTCGGCGATAAGGTTGCCAAGGATATCATGACAGACAGAAGCAACATCGTGGCTATTGACGAGAATACGAAACTGGATGATGCCATTGAGATGATGCTGGATGCGGGCAAATCAAGATTCCCTGTATACAGCGAAAATATAGACCATATAATAGGCACGATTCAGATAAAGGATGCATTTACCGCAGACCGTGACAGGACCAACAAGAAAAAGCCCGTGGGAAAGATCGACGGACTGCTCAGAGAAGCAAAATTCATCCCGGAGACAAGAAATGTGGGAGCATTGTTCGCTTCCATGAGAAAGATAAAGAATCAGATGGTCATTGTTATCGATGAATACGGCCAGACAAGCGGTATCGTATCTATGAGGGATATTCTGGAAGAGATAGTCGGTGATATCGACGATGAAAATGATGACAATGATTTCATAGTAGCAAAAGAAGAGAACAAACTTGTCATAGACGGGCTTACTCCCCTTGAGGATCTCGAAGGTATGCTGGACATAAGATTTGATGATGAGAATTTCGAGACCATTAACGGATTTCTGGTATCAAAACTTGAACATATCCCGGATAAAAGGGAGAGGTTTGAGTATTTATTTAAGGGATACAATTTTAAGGTTCTGTCTGTGGAAAATAATGTGATCAAGCAGATACTTGTGACCCAAGCAGTCAATGAAGAGAACGAGAGATCATCGGCTGAGGAAAATGAATAAATCGGAAAGAGGTAATTATGTCAGGACATTCAAAATTTGCTAATATCAAGCACAAAAAAGAAAAGAACGATGCCGCAAAGGGAAAGATATTTACAATTATAGGACGTGAAATAGCGGTTGCCGTAAAAGAAGGCGGTCCCGATCCGACCAATAATTTTAAGCTCGCACAGGTCATCGCGAAGGCAAAGGCCAACAATATGCCTAATGATACTATCGACAGAGGTATCAAAAAAGCCAGCGGTGATGCAGGAAACGTATCATACGAATATATCACGTATGAAGGCTACGGACCGAGCGGTATAGCCATAATCGTTAAGACTCTTACCGATAATAAGAACAGGACCGCTGCCAATGTAAGAAGTGCATTCACAAAGGGAAACGGAAGCATCGGTACACCCGGTTGTGTTTCGTTTATGTTTGATGAAAAAGGCCAGATCATAATAGATAAGGAAGAATGCGATATGGATGCGGACGACATCATGATGATCGCATTGGATGCCGGTGCCGAAGATTTCTCGGATGATGATGATTCATATGAGATCATAACAGCTCCGGATGAACTGATGGCAGTACAGAATGCGCTTGATGAGAACAAGATCACATATATTTCAAGCGAAGTGACCATGATACCTCAGAATTATGTATCAGTCACGGATGAAGAAACGACCAAATATCTGAACAGGATAATCGATCTTCTTGATGAAGATGATGACGTTCAGGATGTATATACAAACTGGGAAGAACAGGAATAAGAGGTGTAAGGGATGAGTAATTACAGTTCAAAGGAAACGATCTGTATTCAGTCGGGATACAAGCCGAAAAACGGTGAGCCGAGAAATATGCCGATCGTACAGAGCACGACATTTAAGTATGAGGATTCGGATGCAATGGGAAGGCTGTTCGACCTTGAAGACAGCGGATATTTTTATACAAGACTTGCCAATCCTACCAATGATAATGTCGCAAGAAAGATCTGCGAGCTTGAAGGTGGTTTTGCCGCAATGCTCACAAGTTCGGGACAGGCTGCAAATTTTTTTGCGGTATTCAACATCTGTGAATGCGGCGGGCATGTCGTGATGGCTTCGCCCATATACGGCGGAACCTTTAATCTTGTTATCACGACCATGAAAAAAATGGGTATTGAGTGCACTATAGTTCATCCCGACGATGATGAGGAGACTTTGAATGCCGCCTTTAAGGAGAATACAAAGTGTGTTCTTGCGGAAACGATATCAAACCCTTCGTGTGTGGTTCTTGATATAGAGAAGTTTGCAAAGGTTGCTCACGCTCATGGTGTTCCTCTTATCGTCGACAACACATTCCCCACACCGATCAATTGCAATCCGATCAAATGGGGTGCGGATATCGTGACACATTCAACGACCAAATACCTTGACGGTCACGGACTCGGTGTAGGCGGATGCATAGTTGACAGCGGTAATTTCGACTGGAATAAATATGCTGACAGATTCCCCGGACTTACACAGCCTGATGTATCATATCATGGTATAACATATACCGAGAAGTTCGGTAAGGGCGCTTATATCACAAAAGCCACTGCACAGTTGATGAGAGATTTCGGTTCCATCCAGTCACCTCAGAATGCTTTTTATCTGAACATAGGTATCGAAACGCTTCATCTGCGTATGCCGAAACATGTTGCCAACGCACAGAAGGTTGCCGAATTCCTTGAGGCTAATCCAAAGGTTGCATGGGTCAATTACCCGGGACTTAAGAATGACAAGTATTATGAACTTGGTAAAAAATACTGTCCGGGCGGAACCAGCGGTGTCATGGCTTTCGGTATGAAAGGCGGAAGAGAAGCATCAAAGGCTGTCATGGGTAATCTTGAACTTGCATGTATCGTTACACATGTAGCGGATGCAAGAACATGCGTATTGCATCCGGCAAGCCATACTCATCGTCAGATGACAGACGAACAGCTTCTGGAAGCGGGTATCAGACCCGAATTCATCAGACTCAGTGTGGGTATAGAGGATGCTGATGATATAATCGCCGATCTGGCACAGGCAATAGAAAGAGCATAAATTCTATAAATGGGGCATGTTGCTCAGGAGTGAGGGTTACTATGGATATTTCCAGAAATAAATTCAGCAACATTGTATGCGTGATATTTTCCGCAATATTACTTTTGCTTTTCTTTTTATCTATAGAAACGGGGTTCGGAATTACAAATAAGGTCAGCAGTGCGATCATAGCGGGAGTTTTGTGCGCTGTGATCGTAGGGCTTGCTTTTATACTCAATAAATTATTCAAAAAGATAACTCAGGGAAAATCAATTAATGAAAACCTGTTCTTCACGGTTGGCATTATTGTTTCATCCCTGATTTTTGTTGCTGTAAGACTGCTTATAATCAGCGATATCATAAGTGTTCCGATGCAACTTGGCAATGTCTACGAAAATGCAAAGATCGCCGCAAGCGGTTCGGTCTACGTTGATCTCAAAGACATAGATGCGGTCATGTCAACGATACTGTCTCTGTTTTTAAAGCTTCTCGGCAATACTTATTTCCCGATAATCATCGTTCAGTTTATCATAGCTGTGCTTGCGTATGTTTTCCTGCTTTTCGGTATCAAGAATCTTATCGGAAAATTTGCTGCATTTCTGGCATGCTTCGGTTATGCCGCAGTTCCTGTATTTTTCAATTCGATAGCAACGGATACGGCCGATAATCTGATATTGATGATATTTACATTCAGCATCTTTTTATCATCACTGTATGTAAATCGCGTGGAAAACAAAGGAGCAAATGCATTTATAAGTATTTTATACGGAATATTGCTCGGTATATTCGGCCTATATACACATCTGTATTTGTGCATACTTGTTATGCCTCTCATAGTTTTATGCGAATGTGCATCTGAAGAGACGGTTAAAAAGGTTGTTAACAGTCTGATGCTGATCCTTGGCTCTGTTATAGGATTCGCATTACCGCTCCTTCTCGGTAATTTTCTTATTAGCGGGAAAGGAGTTATGGGCTTTGCCGACGATCTTATGGCTGTATTCAATGCTCGTACGAACATCAATATCGACACTGGGCTGCTCGCGTCCATAGTTTCACAAAAATGGATATTTGTTTTAATGATAATCTGCGTATTCTACTGTTTCCTTTTCTGGAGGAACAGAGATGATGCCGCTCATATCATCACGGCTTTCTTTATATTGTTCACGGTGCAGCTCGCACTTACTTCGGGTGACGGACGTGAGGCATATTCTTATATCTACATGATCAGCCTTCTTGCGATTGCGGGTTACGGGCTGTATGACCTGGGGTATGAGGATGATTATGTCAAAGTCAGCAGGATCGAGGATGATATGGCACCTGCCGTTGTCATGAGCATCGGAAGCAAAGTTATAAACACCGAGGAACAGGCTAACAATATCATCAACGAACAGGTCAAAGGAGGATTCTTCTCTGATGCCATGGCAAAGAATGAAGATCTTGAATATGATACGTCCGGAACAGATGATGAAAACAACGAAGATTATCTCTCTGTTCTTGCCGATAATATAGACAATAAAACTGATAAGGATGCGCCTTTGAGCGATGGCAGCGACAGCGAAGATAATATACCTTTCTATGCAAGACAGAACATAAAAGAGGAAGTTGAAGAGAACAAAGAAGAAAAAGAAAGCGGCCTGAAATCAGAAGAGGAATCCGTATTCAGTTACGATTCCGTTGAATCCTACAATGATCTTTCAAACGGAGAAAATGAAAAAGAAAAGCCCGCCTCAAATACGAATATATTCGGTGAAGTCATTGAAGAAAAGCCTGCCGATGAAGCACGGGAAAACATAAAAGAATCAAAAGAAGAGACTTCATCATTTAAGAGCGGCGTAGCAGGTGATAATGCTTCAACATCGGGCTGGAGGGCAAATTCGTTCTTTGATTGGGTTTCAAAGCCTGAAACGGGCGAAGAAGCTGCCGATGAAGATGATCATACACAAGAGACTCAAGTCGGTGAAGGAGAAGGAACCGCTGAAGATAAGAAGGCGGTTGATACATCAAAAACCGCGGAAGTTATAAATCCGGAAACCGAAAAAACAACCACGGTTGAAAAAGAAAACGAAACCGACAAAAGTACTGTGGAAAAAGAAAGCAAATACAGCATGCCCGAAGAGAGAAAGACCTCTGATTTCGGCATGAATGATGTGGACTTTGAATCATTGTTTAACGGAACAAGCATACCTCCGAAGTTTGTAAGGGATGATATGTATGATTCTTTCGGTGAAGATGAAAACATCGAAGATGTAACGCCTGAGGAAGACGCAGTCGAAGAGACTGCGGAAGAACCTGTCGAGGAAGTAACGGAAGACAATACCGACGAAACAGATTCAAAGGATAAAAAGGCTTATGTAGATACATTCTTCAGTTATCTGTATGATGAATCCGTATTCGATCAGCCCATAGAGATGCCCGAGCATAAAGAAAAGCCTGAGGAAAAATATGTTTCAAATGCTTCCAAATTTGCGGATCTCGAGCTTGATCTCGGATTTGATGCGTTTGATTATGTTCCCGAAGGCGGAGAAGAGACAAATACCGGAAGCAGAGAAAATGCTAATGCTGAAGGCAGTGAGATCGCAAATGCTGAAAATATCGGAGAAACAGCTGCAGGCATCGCCGGTGTTACGTTAGTCGCACAGAACCCGGTAAGCACTGCGGATACTACCGAAACGGAGAAACTTGCAGAAACAGTAGAAAAACTTGCGGCAAATGATGAATTTTTATTCGCGGATACAAAACAGGAAGTAAACAGCGATAGCTTATTCGAAGAAAGCAATTTTGAAACAGAGGACACTTTCGCGTTCGAAGAAAACAAGGCTGAAACAGATGATATTTTCAAGTTTGAAGAGAGCAAGCCTGAAACAGAGGACACTTTCAAGTTTGAAGAGAGCAAGTCTGAAGCAGAGGAAAGTTTTTCGTTTGAAGAGAGCAAGCCTGAAACAGAGGACGGTTTCACATTCGAAGAATCAAAAACTGTTCAAAATGAAGAGTTCACCTTTGATGAAACGCCCGTAAATGAAAATGATACATTTACATTTGATGAGAACGAAAACGTGAGCAAAGAGGAATTCTCCTTTGATGACGCGGAAAATGTGAGCAATGATAGTTTCAAATTTGACGAGTCTGAGAAAGATACAAGCTTTGACAAACCTGAGCCTGAAAAGGCAGTAGAGCCCGCAAAGATCGAAAACGGCGCAGAAACCGCAATAAATGAACCCAAACCCGATGATTCATTGGATGAAGGCTACGGTTTTGATGATTCCGGTAATTTCAGATTTGAAGAGATGAAGGATGAAGAAGCCTTTGAAGAAAAGCCAAAGGAAGATCCGATCGATTATGAAGACGAGTTCGATTTTGATGATCTGAAGTTTATACGTAATTCTGAGCCCGCATGGGATAATGTTTCACATGACGACTTCACGATAAAGGCTGACAATAAGAGCGACGAAGCACTTGAAAATGAGATTTACAAAGCTCTTGCGGATTTCGATAAGGATGATACAGAAGAGATATCGATAGAGGAACAGCTTCAGAAAAAGATAGATAATGATGATAACTTCTCATTTGAAGAAAGTTTAAACAAGAGGCTTGATGCCGAAGAAGAAGCGCTCAATGATGAATTCTCCTATGAAAAAGCTTTCGAAAAGAAGCTTGATGCCGAAGAAGCAATAGAAAAAGCTACGCAGGCGACAAACTTCCCTTATGAAGAAAGATTGAGCGAAAAGATAGCGCTCGAGGAATCGATCAACAATTCTCATGAACTTGGAAATGCTTCCGTTGAAGATGCAATAAACCAGAAGGTTGAAACTGAGGATTCCATACCGGATCTGTCAGCGGGCGATGATTTTTCATTCCAGGAAGCTTTTGAACAGAAACTGGATGCCGAACAGTCGATAGAAAAGGCAAAGATCAAGACCATGCTCGATGAATTCGGACCCGATGAGGCGTTTAACGATCTTTTATTCGATGAAGAAGCAAAACTCATAGAGGAAGCGAAAGTTTTCGATAATACGACAGATGAAAAGTCGATTGAGGCGGAAACTTCCACTGCCGAGCCGGATACGGCGGCTGATAAGACCGAAGTCGTTAAAGAAACAGACAAAATCGAAACGGAGGCGGACAAAACCGAAAATGTTTCAGAGGGTCCAAAGGAGGAAAAAACCGTGGAATATATTGAAAATCCTCTTCCCTTACCAAAGAAGCATGTTCACAGGGAACTCGATTACGGAAGATCGATACCTGATGTCTGGATGCATTACGACATTGATGTAGGCAAAGATAATAATTTCTTTGATGTCTGATAAGACTTTATGCCCCGATTGATATCGGGGCATTTTTTGCGTTTACGGTAAAGAGTGATCATCACTGATGATCATGATGAAAAATAATATGTATAAACACAAAATATTGTAGTTTTGATAATGACTGAATCCATATTATGTGCTATAATTTCAATGGTAAATTATGATCGTACGTAAGATCATGCAAGAGAGGTTGAAATGGCTAACAACAGCAACAGAAAAACAACTTCAAAAAACACAAGATCGGGTTCCGGTAGAGGCAGTTCTTCAAAAACAGGCAAAAAGAAGCAGACCGTAAAGTATACCGATGACGAATTACTCGTCATCAATTATATAGTCATCATCGGTGCGGCTTTTCTTTGCATCATGCTGTTTTTGTGCAATTTCGGACTTATAGGTGATTTTGGCAATGCCATCAGCAAATTCATGTTTGCGCTTTTCGGATGGTCTGCATATCTGTTTCCGGTATTGCTCATAATAATCGCATTTTTATGGATATCAAAGCAGTCTGACCAGAGGATCGGTATCAAGATATTTGCATTTATCACGATGTTCTTTTCACTAAGTCTCTTATTTGAACTGAGCAGCGGTATTACTGCCGATGGCATCGATTATGATATAAAATCGCTTATAGAAAGAGGCGCTATGGACAGAGCCGGCGGAGGCATTATAAGCGGCTCGCTGGCATATTTCCTAAATAAGAATATAGATAAACTGGCAACGATCCTCATTGGTCTCATGCTCATCATCATCTCACTGTTTCTGATCTGCGGAAAGATGATCATAGAGATATTCGCGGAAGGGCGGGAGAAGTTAACTGATGTTGCAAAGGAAGCTGACAATTACCGCACGAATCTCAATGACAGGCGCAGAAAAGAAAGAGAAGAAAGAAGCGAAGAAGAGGACGATCTGAAAGCATATGAAAAGAGGGAACGTGCGGCCAGATTAAAAGCCGAGGAAAAGTCAAGGATCGAACGAAAAAAGGAAGAGATCGAAACCGAAAATATCCTCAGGATGGATAAAAAGGTTTCGGGAGTTTCGCTTGATACGACTCTAAAGGAGCAGCATTCACAGAAACGTGATGACATGCATGAGATAGTCTTCAGAGAGAAGCCGGCTGAAGTAAAGAAAGAAGTTGTCAGGGCTACGGACAGAAGCCCTTATGATGATAAGGGGATCAGATTCCATACTGCCGATTATGACGACGGCAGGACCGATGAACTTCCCGAAGACAAAGCTGAACAGACACTGCAAACAAAACCGGATATAAAGAGACATACAGCAAAACAGAATATCGAGGATAATACGGAGCCAAGACCGACATATTCCAATAAAAAATACAAATTCCCTCCGCTTTCGCTATTGTCAAAGGGAGAGAAAAGATCGGGTTCCGCATCCAGATCGGAGCTTGGTGAGACTGCACATAAACTTGAGGAAGCACTCGAAAGCTTTGGCGTAAGCGCAAGAGTTACGGATGTAAGTCAGGGCCCGAGTGTAACAAGATATGAGCTTGAGCCTGCCATTGGAGTAAAGGTCAGCAGGATAAC
This sequence comes from Lachnospiraceae bacterium, assembly GCA_024698705.1. Lineage (GTDB taxonomy): Bacteria > Bacillota > Clostridia > Lachnospirales > Lachnospiraceae > Colinaster. Next base: position 82,204 of record JAILQX010000029.1, on the reverse strand, counting down.
GGCTCTGGCTGATGATCTTAAGCTTCATCTGGCTGCCAAAGATATTAGGATAGAAGCGCCTATACCGGGAAAATCGGCTGTTGGTATAGAGGTACCCAATGCAGAAAATGCGGGAGTAAAACTGAGAGAACTGTTTGAAGATGCGGAATTTGGTAATTTCGGTGGCAATATCGCATTTGCCGTAGGAAAGGATATAGCCGGAAAAGTTATCGTTGCCGATATAAGCAAGATGCCGCATATGCTGATCGCCGGAAGCACGGGTTCGGGTAAATCCGTTTGTATCAACACGATAATCATGAGCATTCTGTATAAGCACGATCCGAAGGATGTACAGCTGATCATGGTAGATCCGAAGGTCGTAGAACTCAATGTATACAATGATATACCGCATCTTATGATCCCGGTAGTTACCGACCCTAAGAAAGCTGCAGGAGCTTTACATTGGGCGGTAAATGAGATGACAGACAGATACAGGAAGTTTGCAGAACTTAATGTAAGGGATCTTAAGGGATACAATAAAAAGGTTGCGGAAAATGAAGCCGGAGATGACAGCGAGCATAAACATTTGCCCCAGATCGTTATAATCGTTGACGAACTGGCAGATCTTATGATGGTTGCCGCAAAGGAAGTTGAAGAAGCCATCTGCAGACTGGCTCAGCTTGCAAGAGCATGCGGCATACATCTGATACTGGCAACACAGAGACCAAGCGTTGATGTTATAACAGGCCTTATCAAAGCCAATATGCCGAGCCGTGTTGCATTTGCCGTTTCAAGCGGCGTAGATTCAAGAACGATACTTGATATGAACGGAGCTGAAAAACTTCTCGGTAAGGGAGATATGCTTTTCTATCCCCAGGGGTATACAAAGCCTACCAGGATACAGGGCGCATTTGTATCCGACAGGGAGGTCGCCGATGTCGTTGATTTTATAAAGAATCAGAGGCTTCATAATGATTTCGGTGCAAAAGTGAGTGAGGTTGTTATGAGCCAGACATCCAATCCGAATTCGGAACAGGGAAGTTCGGATAACGAATATGATGATCTGTTCATTCAGGCAGGAAGATTCATAATCGAGTCGGATAAGGCTTCCATAGGATATCTGCAGCGTAAGTTCAGGATAGGTTTTAACAGGGCCGCAAGGATCATGGATCAGCTTTGCGATGCGGGAGTCGTGGGTGATGAACAGGGTACGAAGCCGCGCGAGATATTGATGAGCGAAGAACAGTTTGAACAGTATATAGAAGAGTATGTATGACGGAGGAAGAGAAAGAAAATGCTTAGTGACATAGAAATCGCGCAAAATGCCAGTTTAAAACCTATTGAAGAGATTGCCGAAAAGCTTGGTATAAAAAGAGACGAGCTTGAGTTCTACGGTAAATACAAGGCCAAGATATCGGATGAATATCTCGAAAGGATCAAAGATAATAAAAACGGCAGGCTTATACTGGTGACAGCCATAAATCCCACACCTGCAGGTGAGGGAAAGACAACAACTACCGTCGGCCTGGGACAGGCATTTGCGCAGTTGGGGAAAAATGCTGTCATAGCGCTCAGAGAGCCATCCCTTGGACCATGCTTCGGTATAAAGGGCGGAGCTGCCGGAGGCGGCATGTCGCAGGTTGTTCCGATGGAAGATCTTAATCTGCATTTTACAGGAGATTTTCATGCGATCACCTCTGCAAACAATCTTCTTGCAGCAATGCTCGACAATCACATCCAGCAGGGAAACGAACTTGGTATAGATACGAGACAGGTCATCTGGAAAAGATGTGAAGACATGAACGACAGGGCACTTCGAAATGTAGTTGTCGGACTTGGCTCAAAAGCTGACGGATACGTAAGGGAAGATCATTTTGTCATCACCGTTGCGAGTGAGATCATGGCGATCCTCTGCCTTGCTGAAGACATGAAGGATCTTAAAGAAAAGCTTTCAAGGATCATTGTTGCATATACTGCCGGTGGGAAACCGGTAACAGCCGGAGATCTTAAGGCTGTAGGAGCTATGGCTGCACTTCTTAAGGATGCCATAAAACCCAATATCATACAGACACTGGAGCACACACCTGCACTGGTCCATGGCGGACCCTTTGCAAATATAGCTCACGGTTGCAATTCGGTAAGAGCAACGAAAGCAGCACTTAAAATGGCTGATTACTGCATTACGGAAGCAGGCTTCGGAGCAGATCTCGGTGCCGAGAAATTCCTTGATATAAAGTGCAGAAAAGCGGGACTTTTTGTCGACGCCGTTGTTTTGGTTGCAACTGTGCGTGCATTGAAGTATAATGGCGGAGTTGCTAAAGAAGATTTGGGCAAAGAGGATCTTGATGCGCTTAGAGCCGGTATAGTAAATCTTGAAAAGCATATAGAGAATCTGAAAAAATATAATGTACCTATAGTTGTCACATTGAATTCATTTGTTTCGGATACTGTATCAGAGACGGATTTTGTAAAAGAATTCTGTGAATCAAGAGGGGCAAAATTTGCCATTTCCAATGTATGGGAAAAGGGTGGCAAGGGCGGTATCGAACTGGCCGAAAAAGTGCTTGAAGCACTTGAAGAGCCTTCGTATTATAAGCCCATTTATCCGGATAATCTTTCTTTGAAGGAAAAGATAGAAGTTATAGCAAAAGAGGTATACGGAGCAGATGGAGTCGATATTCTCCCCGCTGCGGCAAAGATGCTTGATAAACTTGAAACCCTGGGCTTCAGTGATCTGCCGGTATGTATGGCAAAGACTCAGTATTCTCTTTCGGACGATCCCAAGAAACTGGGAAGGCCGAAGGACTTCGATATAACAGTAAGGGACGTTTATGTTTCTGCCGGGGCCGGATTTGTGGTCGCACTTACCGGAGATGTCATGACGATGCCCGGTCTGCCCAAGAATCCCGCGGCATATAATATTGATGTTGATGATAACGGAAAGATTACAGGGCTATTTTAGAAGGTTAAACAAATATGATCTGTCCAAAATGCGGCAATGAACTGGCCGAAGGCAATATGTACTGTGAAGTATGCGGTGAAGAGATATATATTGTCCCGGACTTTGAGCCTGAAATAGAAAACAGCATATCGGATGTACTCAGCAATGTTGCCGAGGAGATCAACCCGACCGTTGAAAAGCCGGATAACGATGCAGTGTCCGGGGATACACATGATATGTTCATGGATCTTGAAGGAAACGGTACTGATCAAAGATCGTCTGATCCGTTAAGAAAAGACGATTCAATTGTTGTGTCCAAAAGAATGTTCATTACGGTCATAGGTATACTCACAGGTATCGTCATTGTTCTGCTCACGGCCATAATCATATATATCTCACATGATAATTCACGATCTTATCAGATCAAAAAGGGTGATGAAGCATATGCTCTCAGAGATTACAACAAAGCGATCCAATATTATGAGAAGGCCTATCGTCTGGAGGAGACAGATCCTCTTGTTATCTATAAGATAGCTGATTGCTATTATGCAATGGGCAATATAGACAAGACCATAGATGCATATGAGACCATAATCATCAGATCCAATACAGAAACAGAAGCGTGGATCGACGTAATAAATCTTCTTGATGAAGATAAGAATTATGACGAGATCAGTTCCTTGCTTGAAAATTATGCACCGGATACCATAAGAAACGAATATATAGAATATCTTTCAAAAGAACCGGGTTTCTCGCTTGAAGAGGGAGATTACAACGAAGTCAAGGAACTTGAACTCGTTCCCATTACGGAAGGAAGCATTTATTATACGCTTGACGGCTCCGAGCCGGGAAGCGATTGCCTGCTTTACACCGAACCCATCGTCCTCAGAAACGGAAGATACATCGTAAGTGCGATATTTGTCAATAAGTACGGAGTATGCTCCGAAGTGGTTTCTAAGATATATGATGTTACCTCGGATGCACCTGATGTTCCGGTTATTTCCCTTGATGAGGGGGCTTATAATGTACCCCAGCTTATCAAGGTTACTGCGCCCGCGGGAGCGGAAGTCCATTATACGACAGACGGAACGGTTCCGGGCCCGAACAGTGCCATTTACACGGACCCCATAGCCATTCCCATGGGGGATTCATGGTACAGATTTGTTGCAATAAGCAGATCAGGCAACTTAAGTGATGAAGTGTCCAGACATTATAACCTTACCGTTGATACCGTTATCTCTGAAGAAGAGGCTATAAATATAGTCAAAAACAAGCAGTTTGAGATCGGAAGGGTCATCGATCTCGAAGGTACCGTTGAAGGCGGAGCGGGCAGATATATGTATGTGTTCAGCGAAATGAGATATGTTCAGAACAGGACTATGTATTTCATAAGTGAATACTATCAGGAAGGCACTATCAGAATGGTCACCGGTAATATATTTACCGTTGATGTCTATGACGGAAGCACATATCAGGCGGTTTTGGGTAAGGATAATACTTATACACTTCATACCTATTGATTGAATGTTTTTCATCTGCAAAATAATACCGAATATCGGTTGATTTTTTAGTGTGGATTTTATAAACTATTGTTTATGTGGTTCACATTTATTTTTATTTGGAGGAATTATGTATAAGATTATCGAAGCATATGAAATGGTGCCAAACATTTACTGTATGGTAGTTGAAGCTCCCCGAGTTGCCGCAAAATGCGAGCCGGGTCAGTTTCTTATCGTCAGAACCGGAGAAGACAGTGAAAGGATCCCGCTTACCATCTGTGATTATGACAGGGAAAAGGGAACCGTGACCATAGTATTTCAGACAATAGGTGCATCTACAACCGAGATGGCGAAACTAAAGACAGGCGATTCGTTCAGGGATGTTGTGGGACCGCTCGGAAAGCCCAGTGAACTTATATATAAGTCCGTTGATGAACTTAAAAAGATGAATATATTGTTTGTGGCCGGCGGTGTAGGTACAGCTCCGGTCTATCCGCAGGTTAAATGGCTTTCGGAAAGAGGCATAAAGGCTGACGCAATTGTCGGATCAAAGACACAGAGCCTTCTTATCATGGAAGATAAGATGAAAGAGGTGTCAAATCTGTATGTTACAACAGATGACGGTTCATACGGCAGAAGCGGCATGGTCACAAAAGTCATAGAAGATCTTGTGGCTGAAGGCAAGAAGTATGATCTTTGCGTGGCAATAGGACCGATGATAATGATGAAATTTGTTGCAAAGCTCACAGCCGAACTGGGTATACCCACCGTCGTTTCTATGAACCCTATTATGGTTGACGGAACGGGTATGTGCGGTGCATGCAGAGTCAGTGTCGGCGATGAGATAAAGTTTGCATGTGTTGACGGACCGGAATTTGACGGTCATCTGATAAATTTTGATGAGGCAATGAAGCGTCAGGCTCTCTATAAAACCGAAGAGGGCAGGAAGCTGCTTGAATATACCGAAGGAAGCACACATCACGGTGGATGCGGAAATTGTTAACCTATATAGGAGAATAAACAGATATGGATGTTATGAAAAAAGTGCCTGTTCGTGAACAGGATGCAAAAGAGAGAGCCTGCAATTTCGAAGAGGTCTGTCTCGGATATACAAAAGAAGAAGCTATGGAGGAAGCAAGCCGCTGCATCAGTTGCAAGAATGCGCAATGCATGAAAGGATGTCCCGTGGCTATAAATATTCCGGGCTTTATCGCAAAAGTTAAAGACGGAGATATAGAAGGCGCATATGAGATCCTTTCCGAATCCAGCTCGTTACCCGCTGTCTGCGGAAGAGTATGTCCGCAGGAAACCCAGTGCGAAGGAAAATGCATAAGGGGTATCAAGGGCGAAGCCGTAAGTATCGGCAAACTTGAGAGATTTGTGGCAGATTATGCCATGGAAAACAATATAAAGCCGAAGACCGATGTGACACCGAACGGCATAAAGGTTGCTGTTATTGGTTCAGGTCCTTCAGGACTTACATGCGCAGGGGATCTTGCCAAAATGGGATATGATGTAACGGTATTTGAAGCACTTCATGAAGCCGGCGGAGTCCTTGTATACGGAATACCCGAATTCCGTCTTCCCAAAACAAAGGTTGTGGCAAAAGAGATAGAAAATGTTAAGAGTCTCGGTGTAAAATTTGAGACCAACGTTATTATAGGCAAGTCTGTTACGATAGATGAATTGTTTGAAAATGAAGGTTTTGAGGCCGTATTTATAGGTTCGGGAGCGGGACTTCCCAAATTTATGGGAATTCCGGGCGAGACCGCAAACGGTGTATTCTCGGCAAACGAATATCTTACAAGAAGTAATCTTATGAAGGCTTTTGACGAAAAGAGTCCGACGCCGATAAAAAGAGGTAAGAAGGTTGCTGTTGTGGGCGGCGGAAACGTTGCAATGGATGCTGCAAGGACAGCATTAAGACTCGGAGCGGAAGTACATATCGTATACAGAAGAAGCGAGCAGGAACTTCCTGCCAGGGTTGAAGAAGTACATCATGCAAAAGAAGAAGGTATCATATTTGATCTTCTCACAAATCCCGTTGAGATCCTAAAAGATGAAAACGGATGGGTAAACGGTATAAAGTGCATAAAGATGGAACTTGGCGAACCGGATGCTTCCGGAAGAAGAAGACCTGTGGAGATCGAAGGCAGCGAGTTTGTTATCGATGTGGATACGGTCATCATGTCACTCGGAACATCTCCGAATCCTCTTATCTCAAGCACCACAAAGGGACTTGAGGTTAATAACCGTCAATGTATTGTAGCGGATGAGGATTTTGGAAAGACGTCAAAAGAAGGTGTTTTTGCCGGGGGTGATGCGGTTACCGGCGCCGCTACCGTGATACTTGCCATGGGTGCGGGTAAGAATGCCGCAAAAGGTATCGATAATTATCTGAAAAATAAGAACAGAGGATAAAGGAGTCACGTTATGCCTTGGTGTCCGCAATGCAAATACGAATATAAAGCAGGAATAAAGGTTTGTGCAGACTGTGGCTGTGAACTGGTGGATGAGCTTCCGAAAGAGTCTGATAAGGTTGAAATGGAATTTGATCCACAGGCTGCCATGCAGTTTTATGAATCATATAAAGATGAAGATGCTTCCGATCGGTACATGGAAGCCGAGAGTAAACCCGTAAGAAAAAAGGCTTATGTCGATACGGCACAGAGAGCCGCTGAATACAAGGCCGGAGCCGGCACATTGCTTTTTGTCGGAATAATCGGTGCGGTTCTGCTCGTTCTGGTTGACCTCGGTATAATACATTTCTATATGTCGCCCGGCGGAAAATATCTGATCAATATCGTAATGGGCGGTATGTTCCTTTTGTTCATAATCCTTGGCTTTGCGAGCATCAAGTCTTACAAAAAACTTGCCGTAAAAGCAACTCAGGAAAAAGAACTCAGGGAAAAGATTATCGAATGGTCAAAAGATAATCTTACAAAGGAGTTTTTAACAAAAGGAGAAGATACTTCTGTTGATGAGGAAATATTATATTTCGGTCGATATCAGACGATATATAATATGATAAAAGAAAACTTTCCCGAAACAGATGACGGATTTATGGAACAGATGGCAGAAAAAATATACTCTGATATTTTTGAATAGTTGAAATTTGTTAAATATTTATAAAAATTTACTCTTTTTATCAAAATTATTATACATTTTTTGAATATAGTGTTATAATATTTTTACCACAAGATGTGTCATCTTTGAATGATAACGTTAATTTTTGCGTTAGGGGGTGCAGATTATGGGCTTGTTTGGTTTCGGAAAAAAAGAATGTGAACCTTTGGAAGCGGTATTATTTAATCTTGAGATGAATATGTCACATAACTATAAGGATGCTACTATAGCTGATCTCGCCAAGCTCGAGACTATGTTTGAAGCCCTTCGTAAGAACGGTGAACTGAGCGAGAAGCAGATGGTTCACTATGCGGAAGTTATCGATGAGTGGAAAGAAAAGACCAAGGGATTTGCCTACAAGAACCAGGCACCCACAAGAAAATAAATTTTAAGGCTGTCGCATGACAGCCTTTTTTTTTACTGTTTTTTTTAGTATAATTATATAGGTTTTTTATGTGACGGAAGGACATTTGATGAACAACACTTTACCTGAAGAAAATTCGGATTCACTGAGGATGGATATAGATGCCGGACATGCGGCTAACGTGTTTGGCAGATTTGATTCTCACATGAAAAAAATAGAGAAAAATCTGGGTGTTGACATTTATGCCGAAGCGGACGGCATCGTGGTAAAGGGCCGTGAATCGGCGATCAAAAATGCAAAAAACGTCATTGAGACACTTGAAGAATTATCGAAAAGAGGAAATGAGATTTTGGATCAGAATGTTGACTATGCTCTTGAGATAGCCGGTGACAATATTAACACGGAAGAACTTTTGAATATGGACAGGGAGCTTATCTGCCATACGGTTAACGGAAAACCCGTAAAGCCCAAAACGCTGGGGCAGAAGCAATATGTCGATGCGATAAAAAACAATATGATAGTATTCGGTCTTGGACCTGCCGGTACCGGTAAGACATATCTCGCCATGGCTATGGCCATAACCGCATTCAAGAACAATGAGGTTGAACGTATCATTTTGACGAGACCGGCCATAGAAGCAGGTGAAAAGCTCGGTTTTCTTCCGGGTGATCTTCAGTCAAAAGTCGATCCGTATTTAAGGCCCTTATATGATGCACTTTATCAGATCATGGGAGCGGATTCATTCCTTAAAAACATGGAAAAAGGTCTTATCGAAGTGGCGCCTCTTGCGTATATGAGAGGACGTACGCTGGACAATGCCTATATCATACTGGATGAAGCGCAGAATACGACCCCGGCACAGATGAAGATGTTCCTTACAAGAATAGGTTTCGGTTCAAAGGTGATAATCACCGGTGATGCGAGTCAGAAAGACCTTCCGAGCGGACAGAAAAGCGGCCTTGACATTGCGGGAAGGGTTTTGAAGAACATTGAAGGTATCGCAATGATAAATCTGACCTCGAAGGATGTTGTAAGGCATCCTCTGGTACAGAAGATCGTAAAAGCTTACGAAGATTACGAAAGCAGGCAGAAGAAGGATAATGACAGATATAAAAACAGGTAGTGTGAAGATCTATTTGGATTCCGATATACAGACCGATTTTGATTTTGATCACGAAAAGATCGCAATGGATGTGTGCGAAGCCGTGCTTAAGCGAATTTCATGTCCTTTTGATACGGAGATAGACATACTTATAGTTGACGATGAAAGGATAAGAGAGATAAATCTCGAAACCAGGGATATTGACAACGCAACGGATGTCCTTTCATTTCCTAACCTTTTTTTTGCAGATCCGGGAAAGTTTGATATCAGAGATGAGGAACTCAGTGATCTTATAGATCCCGAAAACGGACTCATCGTTCTGGGAGAGATAGTGCTTTCCTATGACAGGATACTTGCCCAGTCCACGGAATACGGACATTCGATAAAAAGAGAATATGCTTTTCTGATAGCGCACAGTATGCTTCATCTGTGCGGCTATGATCATATGACGGATGAAGATGCGGTTGTAATGGAAGATCTGCAGAAACAGATACTTGACGGACTTAAGATTTTCAGGGAATAGATTGATATCGGGAGAATGACATGAGTATTAAGACTTTGATCAGGATAAGCGATACATTTGCTTATATAATATTTTTTATCATAATTGAGAAATTGCTGGGTGAACAGGGGCTTGGCCTTTTCGGCACCGGTTTTCTCACATATCTGATCATATTCATACTTACCATGGGAGGAGTGAAGGAACTTCTGGCCAAGATGGTAGCAGTCAGAAGGCACAGAGGTTTTTACGACAATGCAAAACGTATATTTAATTACTGCCTTGGTTATTCAGCGGTGATCGGTCTGTTGATATTCGCTATATTTGTTGCATTGGGTTCAAAGATGTCAGTAAGATTGTATAAAGACGGTTCGCTTGGCATGGTCTTCTGGGCTTTCGGCTTGTTTTATCTTATTGATTCTTTTGTGAGGACATTCAGGGGGTATCACAACGGCTGTCAGAGCACGGGTTTCATGACTGCGGGAAGGCTTACGAAGAGCCTTATCCTGATAGTGGCAGGCAGATTTGTTATCGGATTGTTCATGAGCATCGGTTCAAAGGCAGCCAATCTGCATCAAAACGATTTCCTTATTATCGTGTACGGCTGTATGGGTGCTGTACTGACGATGTGTGTGGCAGATATTATATATCTTATCATTCTTGTGACAGGTCAGAGAGCGATACATACCGAAAATTATTCCTTTAATGAAGTGCGTTCCAAAGACGGTTTTAAGTCATTCTTAAGATCATTTATCCCCGGAAGCCTAAAGCTTTTGAAGGATAATCTGTTTCCGGTGATCACTGCGTGGGTCGGAGTTTTTATATTTTGCAGGAGCAGATTCAGAGGCGGTGCAAGTGCTGCGGATGTATATTCTCAACTCGGATCGTTTTATATTTTCTGCTTAAGTGCCGTATTGGTACTTGCCGTTTATAAGGAATATATATCAGGATGCAGAAGTAAAATGCGGAGTGATATCAAAAAGGATGATAAGAAATCACTGAATTCAAAATTTAACAATCTGTTAAAAAATTCATTTACGATAGTATTTCCGATAAGCATGTCGATGATAGCCTTCTCAAAAATGATTTTCACTGTCACTACGGGCAATACGGACAAAGCATCGCTTATGATCACGGGTGCATTTGCGGTATTGTTGTATGGCATAGATCTTGGGCTTATCACTTCACTTGAAGTTAAAGGCCTGGATCTGAATGCGTTGTTAGGCAGGTTATCCGGGTTTATAGCAGCTTTGCTCTTTATTCTTCTCATGGATAAAAAAGGAGTAGAGATAACCACTGTCACGGTAGCGATCATGCTTGACGCACTTGTGAATTTTATAATTCAGTCGGTGTTTATCATGAGAGAATACGGTTTCAGGCTCAATGATATCACGGCAAGGCTGATCAAGGTATGTATTTCATCGGCTGTATTGCTTCTTATAGATTTTCTGATAGCCAGATTCGTAAAGAGCAATGTGATAGTGCTTATTGTAGGAGTCATAATCGGCTATGCCGTATATTCGGTATCGCTGGTGCTTTTAAGAACATTGAACGGGAAAGATATAGAAAGCCTGAAGGGAACGGTCTTATATTATCCGCTTAACCTTCTTGCCGGTCTTTTGAGGATAAGGTAACTGTTATGGATATCCTTGTTGTGGGCGGAGGCGCATCCGGAATGATGGCAGCGATAAGTGCTGCAAAGCTCGGAGCCAATGTTACGATATTTGAAAAAAATGACAGAGTGGGAAAGAAGATACTCTCTACGGGTAACGGCAAATGCAATCTTACGAATCTCAATATGGACCTGTCCATGTATAACAGTGATGACAGAGATAAGTTAAGATATTGCCTGAATGCTTTCAGTGAAAAGGATACGCTTGACATTTTCGGACAGTTAGGCCTGATGTTAAAGAATAAAAAAGGTTATATCTATCCTTTGAGTGAACAGGCGAGCGTTGTCCTTGATGTGCTCAGACATATGCTTGATGTTCTTGGTGTGAATATAAAGACCGGGATGGATGTTAAAGACATTATCGCCGGAAACGGATTTGATGTGATAACTGACGGATCGAAGCATCATTTTGATAAAGTGATACTTGCATGCGGAAGCTATGCAGGTTTTGATGATAAAAAGAGAAAGAATGTTAATTCATATGATCTGGCAAAAAAAATGGGGCATTCGATAATTCCTGTTCTTCCCGCACTTGTTCAGGTCGTATGTGCTGAAGAATATTATAAGTCTATATCCGGAGTAAGATGTGATGCGACGGTAACTTTGTATAACGAAAACGGCGCTGTTGGTAGAGAACGCGGAGAACTGCAGATAACGGATTACGGTTTGTCGGGGATAGTCGTATTTCAACTGAGTTCGGAGATATCCAGAAGACTTGAAAGACATGAGGAATTGAATCTTGTGATCGATCTGCTCCCCGAATTTGATGAAGACTCATTTGAAAGCTTTATATCGGGACGCATAAAGAGTTATCTCGGCGAGAACGTTGAGTCATTTTTCCTTGGTATGATACATAAAAAACTGAGTGCGCTCATCATGAGATTGTGCTCCCTTAAGCCGACGGATATCGTAGACAAGGCCAATGCAGGGGACCTGTATAAGGCATGTATCATGATGAAAACTTTTACTGCATCAGTAAGCTCGACAAAAGGATTTGAAAACGCACAGGTATGTACCGGAGGCGTGCCTCTTACGGAGGTAAATGAAAAACTTGAATCCCTGTATCAAAAAGGGATTTATTTGTGTGGAGAGATGTTAAATGTAGACGGAAAATGCGGCGGTTATAACCTGCAATGGGCATGGACGAGCGGATGCATTGCAGGAAGTTTTGCGGCTGCGGACGGTAAATAAGATGTATCGTATAAATCAGATAAAGATATCGGCTTTTTGTGAAAATGTACCTGAAGCACTTGCATCAGCAATATCAAAAAAATATAAAACAAAAGTTAAAGCCGATTCACTGACCATTATCAGACGTTCTCTGGATGCAAGAGATAAAAATGACATAAAATATGTATATTCCGTGGATATAAATATTTCCAAAGGCGGCCTTAAATATAAGGACAATAATGTTACGGAAGAGAAAAACACGGAATATGTGTTCCCGTATAAGAATAAGGGCGGGAACTTTAAAAGACCCGTCATAGTGGGTTTCGGACCCGCGGGAATGTTCTGTGCCTATATGCTTGCAAAAGCCGGGTTCAGACCTATTGTCCTTGAAAGAGGTAAAAGAGTTGAAGAAAGAAAAAAGGATGTGGAGAATTTCTTTAAAAACAACATCCTTTTACCTTCGAATGTCCAATTCGGCGAAGGCGGAGCCGGTACATTTTCGGATGGTAAGCTTAATACCGCAATAAAAGACCGATACGGTCGAAACCATGAGGTGTTGAAGACATTTGTAAGATTCGGGGCCAAAGAAGAGATCATTTATGATAATAAGCCGCATGTTGGTACAGATGTGCTTGAACAAATCGTTAGAGGCATCAGAGAAGCCGTAATTGAAAACGGCGGAGAGATACATTATGAGTCAAAAGCAGACGCCCTATTGATCCAAAACGGCTGTATCACAGGTGTAAAAGCAGGAGATAAGGCCTTTGATACCGACAAAGTAGTTTTGTGCATAGGACACAGTGCGAGAGATACGTTTGGAATGCTCAGATCCTCGGGCGTGAAGATGAGTCCAAAAGCCTTTGCTATAGGACTAAGGATCATGCATCCTCAGCATATGATAGATGCGGACAGATACGGTGAAGAGAATGTCGGTAGACTACCGGTCGCCGATTATAAACTCACCTGTAAAGCCGGTGACAGGGGTGTATATTCATTTTGCATGTGTCCGGGCGGATATGTGATAAACGCGTCAAGTGAGAAACATATGACCTGTGTGAACGGTATGAGCTACAGCGGCAGAGATTCGGGGGTAGCCAACAGTGCCATTCTTGTACAGGTAACACCGGATGATTTCGGAAATGATGATGTTCTTGCCGGCGTTGAGTTTCAAAGAAAACTGGAACGTGCCGCTTACGATCTTGCGGACGGTATGATACCGCTTCAAAAGTACGGCGATTTCAGATTCAGAGTGACAGGTGAAACGGGAACATATGATATAAAAGAATTTGAACCAGCATGCAAAGGTTTGTTTAAGTTTGCCGATTTAAGTGGTATAATGCCTAAAGTATGTAATGAATCACTGGTTGAAGGAATGGAACATTTCGGGAAGATCATAAAGGGATTCAATGACGGCAATGCTATATTGGCCGGTGTGGAGAGCAGGACTTCTTCACCAGTAAGGATAGAGAGAGACGAAAAAGGCGAATCTGAGATAAAAGGGCTGTACCCGTGCGGCGAAGGCGCGGGATACGCCGGAGGTATCGCAAGTGCGGCGATGGACGGAATATTTATAGCTGAAACGGTAGCCGAAGCCATATGTAAAGAACAGGAGTGAGTTTGTTATAATGGGGAATTATCGTGATGTGATCAAAGACAAAAAAAGAGTTGTCATTAAGATAGGATCATCATCCTTGCAGCATGCGGAAACGGGAGATCTGGATTATACAAAGCTTGATGTTCTCGTAAGAGAGATATGCAACATGAGAAATCAGGGCAAAGATGTTGTTCTTGTAAGTTCAGGTGCGATCGCAGCCGGAAAGAAAGCCATAGGAAAACATGCCGTAAAATCCGATAGCAAAAATATGGGCTTCAAACAAGCCTGTGCAGCCATAGGCCAAGCCAGACTCATGATGATATATCAGAAGCTTTTTGCCGAATACAACCAGATCGCAGCTCAGATACTTATGACAAAAAACATATTGACGGATGAGATCAACAGGACAAATGCTTTCAATACATTCAATGAGCTTCTGAATCTCGGCGTCATTCCGATCGTAAATGAAAATGATACCGTATCAACATATGAGATACTTCTGGATGACGATGATGTGCTCATAGGCGATAATGACAGGCTCAGCGCGATCGTTGCAAACCTGATCGGAGCGGATCTTCTTATCATGCTTTCGGATGTTGACGGACTGTATACCGACGATCCGAGAATCAACCCCGATGCAAGATTCATAGAATGCATCGAAAATCTTGACGACCATTATATGAACATGGGAAAGGCAAGTACAGGTTCAAGTGTCGGAACCGGCGGAATGAATACGAAAATGAGCGCAGCCAAGATCGCTTCAAGTTCAGGCGCTGACATAATTATAGCCAACAGTGAGGATATTCGTATCATTCACAGAATAATGGACGGAAGAAACGTAGGGACCATGATACTTGCTCATGAAGATCCCGATTTCAATGCGATTGATTTTATAAATAACAAGTGATCCGGAGTATTATGCCATGAATATGGATGAAAAGATAAAACGTATCAATGAACTGTATCATAAATCCGTTGATACGGGACTTACCGATGAAGAAAAAGAGGAACAGGCTGCCCTGCGAAAAGAATACATACTTTCGGTAAGGAAAAACTTAAGGGGCCAGCTGGATAACATAGATATCATAAACAAAGAAGGAAAGATCGAAAATCTTGGAAAGAAATTCGGAAACAGATAAGAAGAGCCTGAGAAAGATCTCACTTGCCAAAAGAGCCGATATTTCCGATGAAAAAAGACGTGAGATGAGTGATCGTATATCGGAATATCTTGACAGTGATGAGGCATATGGAGACAGTTCATGTATACTTGTATATGCCAATCACAACAATGAGGTTGAGACTGACAGGATAGTGTTAAAAGCACTTTTATCCGGCAAGGAAGTATATATGCCGAAGGTAAAAGGACGTGAAATGGAATTCTACAGGGTGTTTTCCTTATCAGAACTTGAACCCGGCAGTTTCGGTATAAGAGAGCCTCTTGATATCGAACATCTAAGATACGAAGAAAAAAACGGCACGATCTGCCTTTTACCGTTGGTCTGTTTTGATGATAACGGAAACCGTATCGGATACGGCGGAGGTTTTTACGATAAATATTTATCTCGGACCAAAGTCGACAAAAAGATAGGACTGGCATTTGCCTGCCAGCATACAGAAGTGATAGATTGCGACGAGCACGATATAAGACTTGATATGGTAGTGACCGAAAAAGGCATAAAGGAATTTGGAGGAGAATGATGACGGATTTTAAGCAGATATCAAAAGACGCAAAAGAAGCAAAAGCTTTCATGAACAGGCTTGATACTGACAGAAAAAACGAGGTACTCAGGAAAGTTGCGTTGAATCTTGAAGCCGATATGGATGAGATATTAAAGGCCAATGATAAGGATATCAAAAAAGCGGTCGAAGCCAATATGAACGAAGGCCGCATGGACAGGCTCAAGCTTACCGAAGCACGTGTTAAGGCTATGGCCGAAGGAGTCAGACAGGTGAGCGAACTGCCAGATCCGGTCGGAAGGATACTGGATGAATATACGCATGCAAACGGCATGAAGATCACCAAGGTCACAACACCGTTCGGAGTGGTGGGGATAATATACGAAAACAGACCCAATGTTACAGCCGATGCGTGGGCTCTTACATTCAAGGCGGGCAATGTTGTCATACTAAAGGGTGCCAGCGATGCGATGGAATCCAATATAGCCATAAGCGAATGTATAAAAAAGACTCTCAGGGACTGCGGAGTGGATGAAAATGAGATCATCCTGATAAAAGATACCGACAGGGCCGTTACGACAGAATTCATGAAGCAGAAGAGTTTTGTTGATGTACTGATCCCGAGAGGAAGTGCGGGACTTATCAAAAGTGTGGTTGAAAACAGCCTGATCCCCGTTATAGAAACGGGTTCCGGGAATTGTCATATCTACATTGACGAAGATTTCAATGAAGATTATGCGCTCGATATCATTTACAATGCGAAGACACAAAGGATCGGAGTATGCAATGCTGCCGAAAGTCTTGTTGTGCATAAAAATGCGAGAAAAAAACTGCTTCCCGCAATAGAAAAGAAGCTTGCCGAGAAACATGTTGAGATCAGAGCCGATGAGAGTTCGATAGGCTTTCTTGTAGGGGGCGTTCCCGCAACAGAGGAAGATTTCTATAAGGAATACCTTGATTATATACTTTCCGTAAAGACTGTTGATAACATTGATGAAGCCATAGCTCATATCAATGAACACAGCACCGGACATTCCGAATGCATCATAAGCAACAATAAGGAAAATATTGATAAGTTCCTTAAAGAGATAGATTCGGCCTGCGTTTATGCCAATGTATCCACGAGATTTTCGGACGGCTTTGAATTCGGACTCGGTGCTGAGATAGGCATAAGCACTCAGAAACTGCACGCAAGAGGTCCGATGGGACTTAATGAACTTACCACATACAAATATATCATTTCGGGAAACGGACAGGTAAGACCTTAATATATGAACGAAGCTGAAACAAGATTACAATACGAATACATGCAGAAGACAAAAGAACTTGTTGATCAAAAAAGCGAACAGACGGGAAGGAGACTTCTGGCCTGCGTGACCACGTTCGGATGTCAGATGAATGCAAAGGACAGTGAAAAACTCGCGGGTATCCTTGAAAAATGCGGTTATGAACTGACGGAAGAAGAGGATAAGGCGGATTTTGTCATTTTCAACACGTGTACTATCCGTGATAATGCGAATCAGAAGGTATACGGCAGACTGGGACTTTTGCATCACAGAAAGAAGGGTTATCCGGAGCTTAAGATCGCATTGTGCGGCTGCATGATGCAGGAAATGAGTGTTATTGAAAAGATCAGAAAGAGCTATTCCTTTGTCGATCTTATATTCGGAACGCATAATATCTATAAATTTGCAGAGCTTTTATATCGCATGCATACAGAGAAAGATATGGTGATAGATATATGGGAAGGAAGCAATGAGATAGTCGAGGACCTTCCTGCACTCAGAAAATATCCTTTTAAATGCGGCGTCAATATCATGTTCGGCTGCAATAATTTTTGCACTTTCTGTATAGTGCCTTATGTAAGAGGACGTGAAAAGAGCAGGGAACCTCGCGAGATAGTAAGGGAAATAGAAAAACTTGTAGAGGACGGTGTCGTGGAAGTCATGCTGCTTGGGCAGAATGTCAATTCATACGGAAAGAATTTTGAAGAACCTATAAGCTTTGCAAAACTTCTTGAACGTATCGAAGAGATAGAAGGACTTGAAAGAATAAGATTCATGACAAGTCATCCCAAGGATCTTAGTGATGAACTGATAGAGGTTATGGCAAAGTCAAAGAAGATATGCAGACATCTGCATCTTCCTCTCCAGTCCGGTTCCGACCGTATATTAAAGGCCATGAACCGCAGATATACAAAGAAAAGTTTTACAGATCTGGCTTTGAAGATCAGAAAAGCAATCCCGGATATAGCAATCACGACGGACATCATAGTCGGCTTTCCCGGCGAAACAAAAGAAGATGTCGATGATACTATTGATGTTATAAAACAATGTGCTTTTGATAATGCATTTACATTTATATATTCCAAGAGGACAGGGACTCCCGCGGCAAAAATGGAACAATGCGATTCTGAGTTTGTCAAGGAACAGTTTGACAGAGTGCTCACATGTGTCCAGGAAACAGCGGGGAAACGTGTCGGGAAATTGACCGGTATGGTCGATGAAGTACTGGTCGAAGAAGTCAATGAAAAAGAGAAGGGCTTCGTAACGGGCCGTTTATCAAACAATGTGATGGTTCATTTCCCGGGAGATGAGTCAATGATCGGCAGGATAGTAAAAGTAAAGCTTACCGAAGCGAAGGGATTTTATTATTTTGCCGAAGCAGTACAATGAACTGAGGTGTCAAATGCATTTAAATGAAGTCGATCAGGGAAAACTTTCTCCCATGATGCGTGAATATCTTAAAACCAAAACAGAAGTCGGCAATGATTGCATACTTTTATACAGACTGGGAGATTTTTTCGAGATATTCTTTGAAGATGCCGAACTGTGCTCAAAGGAACTGGAACTGACTCTTACGGGAAAACAATGCGGTTTGGATGAAAGAGCGCCCATGTGCGGCGTTCCTTTTCATGCAGTGGACGGATATGTCAATAAGCTTGTAAAAAGAGGCTATAAGGTGGCGATCTGCGATCAGGTAGAAGATCCGAAACTCGCAAAAGGCCTCGTGAAACGTGAGATCACTCAGTTTATTACTCCGGGTACAAATACGAGCACTTCGCTTTTGGAAGACAACGGCAATAACTACATAATCAGCATATGTCATCTGGGAGATAAGATCGGTATATCCGTTGCCGATGTTACTACGGGTGACTTTCTTTTAAGTGAGGTTTCGGATAACAAAAGCCTCATGGATGAACTGTATAAGTTCAATCCCAGCGAGATCATATGCAATGAGGCTTTCATGGTATGCGGCATAGATCTTGAAGAGATCAGAAATCGTATAGGATGTATCATCACTTCGCTTTTACCGCATTATTTTGACGATGACAGATGCAAAAAGGCACTTACGTCGCATTTTAAAGTAAACAGCATTTCGGGCCTCGGTATCGAGGATTTTCTCTGCGGAACGACAGCTGCAGGTGCAATGCTTTTATATCTTACGGAAATGCAGAAGTCTGATCTTTCTCATTTCACGCATATCATCCCGTATCTTAACGACAGATACATGCTGATAGACAGTTCGACAAGAAGAAATCTTGAGCTCACCGAGACCATGAGGGATAAGCAAAGGAGAGGCTCCCTCTTATGGGTGCTTGACAAGACAAAGACAGCCATGGGATCACGTATGCTCGGCAATTACCTTAAATCGCCCCTGCTTGACATCGGGGAGATCAACATGAGGCTGGACAGTGTCGAGATGCTGTGTAAAAATCCCGTTGAGAGAGATGAGATCAGGGAATATCTTAATGCAGTATACGATCTTGAGAGGCTTATCGGAAAAGTAAGTTATAAGACGATCAAGCCGATAGACATGATAGCACTCAAAAATTCACTAGCAGTATTACCGTATGTAAAGATGCTCGCATCCGAACTGGACTGTGAACTCTTAAAGACGATCGGAGGGCAGATAGATGGGCTTGAGGATATATGCGGACTGATCGACGTTGCTATCCTTGATGAGCCTTCAATGAACCTTAAGGAAGGCAATATCATTAAAGACGGTTACAGTGAGGATGTCGACAAACTGAAGGTTGCCAAAAAGGAAGGCAAGGTATGGCTGGCCGATCTGGAGGCGAGCGAAAAAGAGAGAACGGGTATAAATAACCTTCATATCAAATACAATCATGTATTCGGATATTTTATAGAGATCACGAACAGCAATCTCGATAAAACACCGGATGATTACATACGCAAGCAGACGCTTACAAATGCCGAGAGATTTTCGACCGCAAAGCTTAAAGAACTTGAGGACATCATATTGAACAGTGAGGAACGACTGGTAAACCTCGAATATGAACTGTTCTGTGATATAAGGGATCATATAGCTGCTAATATTGACAGGATACAGGCAACCGCGAAGGCGGTAGCCACGCTGGATGCGTTGTGCTCACTTTCACTTGTTGCGGAACGTAACAATTACGTACGTCCCAAACTCAACTCCAAAGGTATCATAAAGATCACCGAGGGACGCCATCCCGTCGTTGAAAGGATGATACCGGGGGATCTGTTCATCCCCAATGATACATTGCTTGATAACGGCAAAAATCTGATAGCAATAATCACGGGTCCGAATATGGCAGGTAAATCCACATATATGCGACAGACGGCTCTTATTGTACTGATGGCGCAGATAGGCTCGTTCGTCCCGGCGCAGGCTGCGGATATCGGTGTCTGTGACAGGATATTTACAAGAGTCGGGGCGAGTGATGATCTTGCGAGCGGACAATCAACATTCATGGTGGAAATGAATGAGGTGTCCAACATCTTAAGAAATGCCACAAGCAACAGCCTTCTCATCCTTGATGAGATAGGGAGGGGAACATCTACATTTGACGGTCTTTCTATAGCATGGGCAGTGATCGAACATATTGCAAATACAAAGATACTCGGCGCAAAGACATTATTTGCGACGCATTATCATGAACTGACGGAGCTTGAGGGAAGGATCGGCAATGTAAAGAACTTCTCGATAGCCGTCAAGGAACAGGGCGATAATATAGTATTTTTGAGAAAGATAGTAAAAGGCGGAGCCGACAAATCCTACGGTATCCAGGTAGCCAAGCTTGCCGGAGTACCGGACATGGTGATCGACAGGGCCAAAGAGATACTGAATCAGCTTGTGGACAATGATATACTTGAAAAGATCCAGTCGATCGAAGTTAAGGGCGGATCCGGCACAAGATCAAAGCCTGTGGAACATCTTGATGAAGTGGATCTTGCACAGATGTCATTGTTCGATACCGTGAGCGATGAGGATGTCCTTAATGAACTCAAATCATTGGATATAAGTTCTATGACGCCCCTGGATGCCTTAAATACCCTGTACAAACTCCAGAACAGGTTAAACAACAGATTTTCTTTTGACTGAAAATGAGGATGAAGAATGGCAAACATTGAATTATTGAATGAAGAAACGATTGATAAGATAGCTGCCGGGGAAGTTGTGGAAAGGCCTGCGAGCATCGTTAAGGAACTTGTCGAAAATGCTATCGATGCCCATGCCACTGCGATCACCATAGAGGTAAAAGAAGGCGGCATATCGTTTATAAGGGTCACGGATAACGGTGAAGGTATCGCAAGAGATCAGGTTAAAAAAGCATTTTACAGACATGCTACAAGTAAGCTTAAGAATGTCGAAGATCTTGAAACTCTCGTGAGCCTCGGTTTCAGAGGAGAAGCATTGTCGAGCATAGCGGCCGTTTCACAGGTTGAGATGATGACAAAGACAAAGGATGAACTCATAGGTACAAGATACGTCATAGAAGGTGCCGTTGAAAAAGAATTTTCCGAGATCGGAGTACCGAACGGGACGACGATCATTGTAAGAAATGTTTTTTTTAATACACCTGCCAGAAGAAAGTTTCTTAAGACCGCCAATACGGAGCTTGGTTATATCAGTGATATCTGCGAGCATCTGGCGCTTTCCGTACCGAATGTTTCATTCAAATTTGTCAGCGGCGGTCAGCTTAAGTTCAACACCTCGGGTGACGGTGATCTGAAGGAAGTCATTTACAGGCTTTACGGCAAGGATGTTGCGGGTGAGATGATACCGATCGAGCATGAGAACAAGGACATCAGATTAAAGGGATATCTTGGGAAACCCGTACTCAACCGTTCGAACAGAAATTTTGAAAAATATTTCATCAATGGCAGATTTGTCAAGAGCAACATGATCGCGGCAGCCTCGGAAGCAGGATATAAGGCATATCTGATGCAGCATAAGTTTCCGTTTTTTGTACTCGATATAAAAGTAAACACATCTGCGATAGACGTTAATGTACATCCTACCAAGATGGAAGTCAAATTCAATAACGAAGAATACATATCGGATTTCATAGAGACCTCGATATGCGCGACTCTTCGTGTAAATGAAATGATACCGGATACCGTTCTCGTCGAAGAGCTCGAGGAAAAGATAAGACCAAAAGAACGCGGACCCGAGCCGTTTGAGGTTACAAGGAGTAATCTTACAGGTGAACACAGTACTCCGGACATATCAGGTGAAAACATAACAAAAAATGATATAAAATCGGAAAACGAAGACTTAAACGTTCAAAGAGTTTCCGATAACAGCCTGATAAATGATACGATCATGAGGATCATGCAAAATAAGATCATCGGATCCACTGTGGCAGAGACCGGCAATTATAATGCGGGTAAAACCGGCAATGTTATAAAGGCGGAACAAACATACATGCCGCTCGACACGACACAACTAAATCTTTTCGATGAAAAGCTCCTTTCAAAAGATGCAATGGAGGATTATAGGATCATCGGTCAGGTATTTGATACATACTGGATCATCGCATACAAGGATAAGATGCTCATCATGGATCAGCATGCGGCACATGAGAAAGTAAAATACGAAGCGATAATCAGCAAACTGAAGGAAAAGGTGCCCGATAAACAGACATTGAATCCGCCTATCATAATCACGCTTTCCGGCAAGGAAAGAGCGGTTTTGGAAAAATACAAATCATATTTCGATGATATGGGATATGAATTCGATGATTTCGGCGGAGGGGAGATAGCAATAAGGAGTGTGCCTCTTGATCTGTACGGCTTAAAGGAAAAAGAAGTATTTCTTGAAGTTCTTGACGAACTTTCAACCATAGGTGTCACGGAAAATATACCAGAGATACTGAATACAAGGATTGCCACGATGGCATGCAAGGCTGCGGTCAAAGGTAACAACAGCATGACCACCGAGGAATTGTGGGAATTGCTCTGTCAGCTCATGTCGCTTGACAATCCTTACAACTGTCCTCACGGCAGACCGACGATAATAACCATTAGCAAATACGAACTTGAGAAGAAGTTTAAGAGAATAGTCTGATGTGATATGAACGATAAAAAGATGATCATAATTACCGGACCGACTGCTGTCGGAAAGAGTGATATCAGTATAAAACTCGCAAAACGCATAAACGGTGAGATAATAAGTGCGGATTCCATACAGGTCTACAGAGGTCTGGACATAGGGAGCGCCAAGATAAGCGAAAGTGAACGCGAGGGCGTGAAGCATTATCTTATAGACTGCCTGGATCCTGATGAGTATTTTGATGTGACCGGATTCGTGAAACTGGCCGAGGATGCCAGTGAAAAGATATACGCGAAGGGAAAACTGCCGATAATGGTCGGAGGTACGGCATTTTATATACAGGCATTTCTTAAGGGAGTCGATTTTGATGAAGAAAATCATGATATGACCTACAGGGAAAGCCTTGCAGAACTTGATGAAGATGAGCTTTACGACACTTTGAAGTCAGTTGATCCGGATTATGCCGCAACTGTCCATAAAAACAACAAAAAAAGAGTGATAAGAGCGCTAGAATACAATCATTTCACAGGTAAGATGTTTTCGGGATACAATTCGGAGCAATCCGAAAAGCCCGGCCTTTATGATGATCATTATTTTGTGCTGACCGATAAAAGGGAATTACTCTACGACAGGATAGACAAGCGCGTGGATAAGATGATGAACGGTCTTGTGGAAGAGGTCAAAGGACTCATGGATTCCGGCTACGGTCCCGAACTTAAATCCATGCAATCCATAGGGTACAGGGAAATATGCGAGTACCTGAACGGGACATGCACATTACAGGAAGCCGCAGATAACATAAAAACATCTACAAGGCATTATGCCAAAAGGCAGCTTACATGGTTTAAAAGGGAAAAAAACGCCGTATTTATAAACAGATCGGATTTCGACGGTGACAATGATAAGATAGTCGATCATATTGTCAGTCAAATTGGATTATGTTAAAATAGTTTGTCGTATGCCGTGGGAACGTGTTCGGAGAGAACAGGGGCTATATGACTGACAGAAGATTCGATACACCATATGAAAAATTTCTTGAACTTGGACCGGGATCTTTGACCGACACGGAATTGCTTGCCATCATAATCAGAAACGGCACAAGGGATGAAGATGCCCATGAACTTGCAATGAGGATACTTTCCGCAGGAGATGACGAAGGAAGGATCATAGGTCTGCAGAAGCTTTCATTTGATGATCTGACAGCCATAAAGGGCATAGGAAAAGTGAAAGCCATGTGCATTGGATGCATCGTTGAACTCAGCATGAGAATGGCGATGCAGAATAAAAAGAAGGTGCTGATGCTCAACAATCCGGAAAGCATAGCGGATTATTTCATGGAGCAGGTAAGGCATCTCGAACAGGAAAATGTATTGCTGCTCCTCGTTGACACCAAATGCAACCTCATGAAGGTCGTCAATCTGAGTAAGGGAAGCATCAATGCGTCCATCGTTTCGGTAAGGGATATCTATATAAATGCCGTAGGTTCAAAGGCGAGCGGAGTGATACTCATACATAATCATCCGAGCGGAGATCCGACACCGAGCCGTAATGACATCGATATTACACAAAAGATCCGGAAAGCGGGAGAGATCATGGAGATCCCGCTTCTTGATCACATCATAATAGGAGACAGAAGATACGTAAGCCTTAAGCAGGGTGGCTACGTATGAAAGGAGTATGTTTTGTCTACAATAAACAGTTTCGGTATCGATCTCGGTACCAGTAACATTAAGATATTCAGTGAAGAAAGCAAGAGCATATTTGTTGAAAGAAATATGATCGCCATAGAGAATAAGAGAAATCTGCTGGCTTACGGTGATTCCGCATATGCGATGTATGAGAAATCACCTTCCAACATAGTTGCTTCCTATCCCGTATGCAACGGCGTTATTGCAGATATCCAGAATATGGAGACTCTTGTGAAATATTTCATTAACGATCTCAGCAAGGGCGGCATGAAGATGTCAGATTATTATGTAGCCGTTCCGACAGATGTCACCGAGGTTGAGAAGAAGGCATTTTATGACCTTATCAAGGAAAGCAGTGTAAAGGCAAGAAAGATCATGGTCGTTGAAAAAGCCATAGCCGACGGCCTTGGACTCGGGATCGACGTTAAGACTTCACAGGGTGTGATGGTAATAAATGTTGGCTATGCTACGACAGAGATATCCATACTTTCCCTCGGAGGTATCGTTTTAAGCCGTCTCATAAAGGTAGGTGGTTTCAAATTCGGTGAGTCCGTAAGAAATGCGATCAGGAAGGAATACAGCCTCCTTATCGGTGAAAAGACTGCTGAAAAGACACTTGAGAGCCTGTATGAACTTGAGATAAACAGACAGCCTGCGCTTGTGTTCGGAAGAGATATAGTATCCGGACTTCCGATAGAGAGAGAGATTCCGACAAAGCTTATAGATGAAGCGCTCATAGAGAACTTTGCCACCATCATAGACAACATAAAGGTCATACTTGAAAGGACGCCGCCGGAACTTGGCGCCGACATAAGACGCCAGGGCATATATCTGACCGGAGGTGCTTCGCAGATAAGCAGACTTGCTTCACTTATAGAGCGTGCGACGGATCTGAAGGTAAATGTCCCCGAAGAACCGATTACAACAGTCGCATTGGGACTTGCCAAAGTCATAAAGGATGATAAATTCAACTCACTTGCTTATTATATCGAAGGGATGGGTAGATGAGTCCTGTAGTTAAAAGGAAAAGGGAGAGATATGTTCTCTCAACCAAATACTGGCTGTTGATCCTCACATTATTTTGTGTCGCAACAATGGTAATATCATTTGCTACGGATATATTTTCAAAACCTTTAAATTCCATCGGAGGATATGTGGTCGTTCCATTTCAGAAAGGCTTATCCAATGTGGGATCATACATCTTAAACCGAACGGAAAACTTTAAAAACATGCAGTCCGTACTTGAGGAAAACGAGGAACTCAAGGCTCAGGTCGAAGAGCTCACGAAGGAAAATATCGCTCTCGGTCAGGACAGATATGAACTCACAAAACTCAGGGAACTGTATGAACTTGATGAGGAATACGAAGAATACACCAAGATAGGTGCGAGAATAATAGCCAGGGATACCGGAAATTTTTATTCAAATTTTGTCATAGACAAGGGAAGCAATGACGGTATCAGGATAAATTGTAATGTGATCGCGGGCAACGGACTTGTTGGTCGCGTTGTTGATGTGGGACCGAATTTTTCAAAGGTGACGGCTATAATTTCCGACAATGTCAATACCAGCGCGATGGTACTGGCTTCCGGAGACAATATGATAGTTTCGGGAGATCTTGAACAGATGATGAGCCGTAATGTCATAGCGTTCGGTCAGTTATATGATGAGGAAGATAAAGTAAAGATCGGCGATAAGATCGTTACTTCCAATATCAGCAATAATTATCTGCCCGGACTTTTAGTCGGATATGTTGATACCATTTCAACAGATTCAAATAACCTAACAAAGTCGGGGAGCCTGATACCCGCAGTTGATTTCAGACATCTCGAAGAGGTGCTTGTGATCATGGAACTTAAAGAAAACGGTGAGTGATGAAGAAAAATATTGTATCTTTTATTTTGATAAGCATGTGTTTTCTGCTTCAGTCTACTCTTTTAAGCCAGTTTAAGCTTGGAGGAATAGTGCCCAATCTGATGATTGTGGCTATAGCGACCACAGGCTTTCTTCTCGGAAGCGAGGAAGGCATGTGGTTTGGTTTTGCGTTCGGACTTCTGACAGATATATTTTTCGGAAATATCATAGGCTTATATGCCTGCATCTATATGTTTGTGGGCTATCTGAACGGAACCGGTGAAAAATATCTTTTCTCGCATGACTTAAAGCTGCCTTTGCTACTGATAATGATAAGCGATCTGGCCTTTACAAATGTATGTTACATCATTTTTTTCCTGTTGCACGGAAAATTCAACTATCTTTTCCACTTAAGAAGCGTTATATTTCCGGAACTGATATATACGACGGTATTTGCATGTATAATCTACCCGTTTATACATTTCCTGTTCGAAAAGATAGATAAGTTTGACGCGAAGAGATCCGGAGAGAATTACGTTGCGGAATAACAATACAGATAATTTTATCAATTCCATAAAAGGGCGTATGCTCGTTCTTTTTATATTTATATTTATCGTTGCATGTACATTGATGGGACGTATATTTTATCTTCAGATCGTACATGGCGAGGAGGCGCTCAACGATTTTACCTTAAAGATCCAGAAGGAACGTACGATAGAAGCCTCGAGAGGAAATATTTACGACCGTAACGGCAAGATCCTCGCATATAACGAGCTTGCATACAATATTACCATAGAAGATGTATACGAGTCCGGCAGAGACAAGAACAAGAATATCAACAATACGCTTATGGCTGTTCTGAAGATCATAGAAGATAACGGCGACAAGCCCATAGGCGATTTCGGAATAATCCTGAACTCGTATAATGAGTACGAATACACTTTGACCGGTACAAAGCTAAAGAGATTTCTTGCGGATGTCTACGGAAGGACCGATCTATCCGGTCTCAAGTATGAAGAAGAGACGGCGACGGCACAGGAGGTTATGGACTATCTGTGCAGTTACCCCAAGTTTGGCGTAGGAGATTACACCGATCCTGAAAACCCGAATGATACATTTGTGATCGGAGCGGGTTACACAAAAAAAGAGATACTTGAGCTTGTTACGATACGATACGCGATGAGCCTCAATTCATACCAGAAATACATTGCCACTGTAATAGCCAATGACGTCAAGGAAGAGACGGTTGCCACGATACTGGAGAATTCCATAGATCTGCCCGGTATCAGCGTATCCGAGAACAGCGTCAGAAAATACAGTGACAGTGTATATTTCGCACAGATAATGGGATATACGGGACGTATTTCCGAAGATGAACTCCTTGCGCTCAACAACCAGGAGATCACCGAGGAAAATATGAGCACCACAAAAGCGCGGACTGATTATACGATAAATGACATGGTCGGCAAATCCGGCATCGAGCAGACGATGGAAACATATCTGGCAGGTACAAAGGGGAGAGAGACCATCTATGTCAATAACCTCGGAAAAGTCATTGAAACTAAAAAAACCGTCACACCTGTTGCGGGTAATGATGTTTATCTTACGATAGACAAGGATCTGCAGATCGCGACCTACAATATCCTAGAACAGTATCTTGCGGGTATACTTGTAAGCAAGATCCAGAACATAAAGGAATACAAGCCGGACGAAAATACCAAGCAGAGCAATTATATCATACCCATAACGGATGTTTATTATCAGCTTTTCAACAATAACATCATAAGTCTCGATCATCTCGATGACGATGACGCGATGGAAAATGAGAAGGTCATAAATGCTGCGATACTTGTAAAGAAAGAAGCTGTATTTGAGCGGCTTAAGAATGAACTTACGGAAGGCGGAGTAGCATATAAGGATCTTTCGGATGAATATAAGGTCTATGAGACCTTTATAACTTCTATGCTCATTGAAAACGGTGTATTGAAGGACAGTGAGATAGACAAGGAAGATGAGACCTATCTCGCGTGGAAGCTCGAGGAGAGCATTTCCTTAAAGGAATATCTTGAATACGCAGTTTCGATGAACTGGATAGATGTATCGAAGATAGACCTTCAGTCATCTTATTCTTATTCGGATGAGGTTTATGAAAGACTTGTTGATTATATAATCGAGCATCTGGATTCAAGTCTTGCATTTACGAAAAAGACGATCAGATACATGATAATCAGCGAAAGCATCACGCCGAGACAGATATGTTCGGTCTTGCTTGAGCAGGACGCCGTTACGATCGTTGAAAAAGAGAAGAACAATTTCCTTGAGGGCAAGACAACGCCTTATTCGTTCATGCTCTATCTGATCGAGAATCTTTATATTACGCCCGGACAGCTTGCACTGGATCCGTATTCCGCATCATGTGTCATAACGGATGTGAACGGTGATGTGCTTGCACTCGTAAGCTATCCGAGTTACGACAATAACAAACTGGCAAATTCGATAGATGCCGAATATTATGCAAAGCTTCAGGCGGATCTTTCCAAACCGCTTTGGAATTATGCGACACAACAGAAGACTGCACCGGGTTCCACATTTAAGATGGTAACGGCCACGGCGGCACTTGAAGAGGGGATAGTGACAACATCAAGTACCCTGACTTGTAAGGGTTATTTTGACAGATTCACGGATGAGAAATATCAATGCTGGGTTTATCCCGGTGCGCACGGTTCGCTCAATGTGAGCGGTGCCATTGAGAATTCCTGCAACAGTTTTTTCTACGAGGTCGGATATCAGCTGAGTCTGTTAAATGACACCTATAACGAACAATACGGTCTCGACAGGCTCAATAAATATGCTTACCTGTACGGACTTAACGAAAAATCCGGTATCGAGATAGAAGAATCGGAGCCTGAATGTTCGGACAAATATCCCGTTCCCTCGGCTATCGGGCAGGGTACCAACAACTTTACGACCATAAGTCTTTCGAGGTATGTCACTGCGGTTGCAAACAGCGGAACGGTTTATAATCTTACATTGCTTGACAAGGTATCCGATCCGAACGGAAATGTTATAATAGATTACAGCCCGTCGGTGAGAAATACGATCGATCTTCCGAACACATACTGGAATTCGATCCACAGGGGCATGAGAAATGTCGTACTTAAGAAAAGTTATTATTCGGATCTGGGTGTAAATGTTGCAGGAAAGACAGGAACGGCACAGGAAAGCAAGAGCAGGACAAACCATGCTCTGTTCGTTAGCTATGCACCTTACGAGGAGCCCACGGTAACGATATGTACACGTATAGCCTTCGGTTATACATCCGAATATGCTGCAAATGTAACAAGAGACATATATAAGTATTATTTTAAACTTGAAGAAGAGGACAATATACTTACGGGAACAGCGGAAGTGCCCGAAGCAACCATTACCAATGCTGATTGATCAAAGATCACGGGAAACGGAGAGATTGATATGAGTTTAGCTACAATTAAGAGTTATCCGAGCGGAATTTCACTTCATTTGGACAAAGATGCGGATTTTGAAGATGTTATCAAAGAGGTCGAGGAAAAATTCGAGGAATCAAGAAAGTTTTTCAAAAATGCAAAAGTTGCCCTGTCCATAGAAGACAGGTACATAAGCGACGAAGAAGAGAAACTCATAGTTCAGGCGATAAACAATCACAGTGATGTTGATCTGATCTGTATAGTAGGACGCAATGAGGAGACCAACAGAAAATTCGTAAAGGCACTGAAACGTGTTGAGACGATGCAGGATGAGAACAATGCCAGATTCTACAAAGGAGATCTTCTGGAGGGCGATATAGTTGAATCGGAAGGCTCACTCGTGATCTTCGGTGATATAAAAGAAGGCTCCGCAGCTGTCGCGAAGAACAATATCATAGTTTTCGGATCCATATACGGCCAGGCTTATGCGGGTAACGGCATGGATAAGAACTGCTTTATATTCTGCTTCGGACTCGATGCAAAGGCTATAAGCATATGCAATGTAAAACAGGCTGTAAAAAGCACTTCCAAAGCCTTTGGAAAGAAGAAATTTACCGGAACCTTTGTATATCTTGAAAATGACAGGCTTGTTGCAAAACAGGCAAGTGAAGATGCTATAAGGGAATTGATGAACAGGAATGCTAAGACAATATAAGATCAAGAATTTCAATTTCATATTGGTTTTTAGTGTTGTAGCTCTGTCCTTCATTGGCTATTTTGCAATAGGCAGCGCACGTGAATCGGTGCAGGAACGTCAGCTGTACGGTATCATAGTAGGGATCATCCTCATGATAATTGTTTCGCTTGTCAATTATTCACTGTATTCATACATTAGATGGGGCATTTATATCGCCAATATCCTATTGCTGATCCTGGTTCTTGTGGCAGGTCATGAAGTAAACGGTTCCAAGCGCTGGCTCAACATCGGTTTTCAGTTCCAGCCCTCGGAGTTGGCAAAGATTTTATTGATTTTATTCTTTGCTCAGTTTATTATAAAAAATAAGAATAATCTCAATTCGTTAACTGTTCTTCTGGGCAGTATTTTGCTTCTTGTTCCACCTCTTTTGCTTATTTACAAGGAGCCTGACCTGTCCACCACCGTAATGGTCGTGGTCACATTTGCGGTCATGCTTTTTGTTGGCGGACTGAGTTACAAGATCGTATTGACCATATTGGGTATAAGCATTCCTGCGGGTATCGTATTTTTTTCAATAATACTGCAGGATGACAATACTTTGCTTGAAGGTTATCAGATCACGCGTATCCTGGCGTGGCTTGAGCCCGAAAAATATGCGGATTCTGCCGCTTATCAGCAGCTTAATTCCATTACTGCGATAAGCTCGGGACAGCTTATTGGAAAGGGATTGAAAAATAATGCCATTGCGTCCGTTAAGAACGGCAATTTCATTTCCGAGCCACAGACTGACTTTATATATGCGATCATCGGCGAAGAATTGGGATTTCTGGGAGCTGCGGCCGTGATCATTCTTTTGACGATAGTTGTCATAGAGTGTCTGAAGATCGCAAGATATGCGAAGGATGATATGGGAGCTATTATATGCTGTGGGGTTGCGTCCCTTATTTCTCTTCAGGGCTTTATGAACATAGCCGTTACAACGGGATTTCTTCCAAACACGGGTATCCCGTTACCGTTTGTCAGTTACGGACTGACAAGTCTTGTGAGCCTGTATATAGGTATTGGGGTAGTACTTAACGTGGGCCTGCAGACATCCAAAACACATTAATGAGAGAAGGTATGCAAAATGAATATCGCTTTGATCGCACATGATGCAAAAAAGAAACTTATGCAGAATTTCTGCATAGCTTACAGGGGAGTTTTGAGCAAAAACGATCTGTTTGCGACGGGTACGACCGGCAGACTTATCGAAGAGGTTACAAATCTGAATATCCACAAATTTCTGGCAGGACATCTCGGGGGAGAACAGCAGATAGGAGCTCAGATAGAGCATAATCAGATGGATCTTGTCATATTTTTAAGAGATCCGCTTAATCCGAAGAGCCATGAGCCCGATGTCAATAATGTCGTAAAACTGTGTGATATTCACAATATTCCGCTGGCAACGAATCTTGCAACGGCCGAATTATTGATTAAATCTCTTGACAGAGGGGATCTTGAGTGGCGTGAAATGTACAAATAGATTTTTTAAAGCAAGCGCTTTACTACTTATCTCATGCGTTATTTGTCTTACGGGCTGTTCCGATAAACAATTACCCATGGATTTCAAACAATACAATGATATATCGGCTGCACAGTCGGACAGTAAGGCTAAAGGCTTTGCCGACACTCTGGCCGTGACAGACGTAAATGTATCCGCCAAAGGCGGTTTTGAATCGGAAGACGCATCTGCTGCCGGTTTATTTGATGTGAATAATGCTCAGGTACTGTATGCTCACAATATTCACGAACAGATGAATCCGGCGAGTCTGACCAAGATCATGACGGCGATCTGTGCCATTAAATACGGTAATCCCGAAGATATAATCATATGCTCCGAAAATGTAAACAAGCTTGAGAGCGGTGCCAGTACATGCGGCTTAAAGCCCGGTGACAGACTTACGCTCGAGCAGGCGCTTAAACTCATGCTCCTGCCCTCGGCCAATGATGCGGCCATAGCGGTCGCCGAACATGTTTCGGGCTCTGTCGAGGATTTTGCTGCATTGATGAACGAAGAAGCACATAGTCTCGGCGCGACAAATACAAATTTTGTCAATCCTCACGGACTTACCGCAGACGGTCATTACACGACGGCTTATGACATGTATCTCATAGTCAATGAAGCCCGTAAATACGATATGTTCAATGAGATGATAGCCTTGCCTGAATATTCCACCTTTGTAACCTCTCAGGGAGGAGAGGAAAAGGAAATCACGGTCAAGACATCCAATAAGTTCCTTGACGGCAGCTATGCACCTCCGGAGCGCGTTACCGTTATTGGAGGGAAGACGGGTACAACTGCCGCCGCAGGCTCATGCCTCATCCTTATAGCACAGGACACATCGGGAAATCCATATATTGCGGTCATACTCAAAGCAAGCGAAAGAAGTGTACTGTATGATGAGATGATCAAGCTTTTGGATGAGATAAATTCAAGGTAAAAAGAGTTGTTTTTTAAGGGGTAATAAACTATAATAAATTCATGGGGTTATTTCTCTAAATTTTACATGCTGGGAGGGCTACCGCAATGGTTCATTTAATTGTAGGCAAAGAAGGAAAGGGCAAGACAAAGCATTTACTTGATAAGGTAAATGAGGAGATTAAAGAAGCATCGGGTAATATCGTATTTCTTGACAGAAGTACGAAACACATGTTTGAACTGAATAACAGAGTTAGACTTATCAACGTTTCCGAATATGACTTCGAAAACAGTTCGGAATTTGTAGGATTTGTTTACGGTATTGTGTCACAGGATCACGATATCCAGCAGATGTACATAGACGGCATCATGAAGATAGCCAGACTTAAACCTGAAGATTTACTTGGGATCATCACCAAATTTGATAAAATAAGCGAACAATTTGACTTTGATATGATAATAAGTGCTTCAATCGACAAAAGTGAACTTGTTGGGGAGTTGCAGGAAAAGGTAATTGTAGCATTGTAGATAACAGCCCCGGAGATTTCCGGGGTTTATTTTTGTTTTAAGGCATGTCCATGAGCGAGAACAACGAAAAGCTTAAGATTGAAAAGATAAAGAAGCCCCTGAATATCAACATCGGTTTGATATTCTTTCTTGTGATACTCATCTATATCATCATATGTGTGGTAATGTACTTTTCTTCAAAACATATAACAGGTTATGAAGTCAAGACCGGTTCCTTAAGCGTATCCAATGTATATGAGGGCATCGCATTGCGCGATGAGATCATAATCGACTCCGGAACAGCCGGATATGTCAATTATTTCGCGACCGAAGGTGAAAAGGTCGGATACAATAATCTCGTGTGCTGCGTGGATGAGACGGGTGCATTGCAGGATTATATGATCAAAAATTCGGGTGACGGTACCAATACGCTGACCGAGAAGGACCTTAGTGAGATAAAAAATGAGATGGTCAATTTCTCCACATCATACGATCCGAAAGATTTTATGCAAACATATGAGTTCAAGTATGCCATACAGGGAGACGTTCTCAAATTCTCGAACAGAAACCTGCTCAATTCCCTTGAGGATATTAAAGCCCAGAGTTCCCTGATGACCTTGTGCAATTCTCCGAAATCGGGTGTAGTCGTTTATACGATTGATGGATTTGAAAAGAAAACCCCTACCGAGATAAACAAAGAGTGGTTTGACAAGAGCAAATATGAGGACGGAAAGATTCAGCTCATCAACAATGCGATCGTTGCACCGGGAGATCCGCTTTATAAACTTACCGGTAACGAAAGATGGTCTATCATCATCTCGGTTGATGAGGAGAGATATAATGAACTTATAGAAGAAGGTTATGTAAAAGTCAAATTCTTAAAGAACCAATTTGAATCATGGGCAAAGGTGGAAGGTGTCGACGGAACCGATGACGGTCATTATATAAAACTTTCATTTACCAATTCGATGATATCTTTTGTGACTGACAGGTTCATAACCATTGAATTGCTGACCGCTGCCGAAACGGGCTTGAAGATACCCAATTCGGCTATAGTTGAAAAATCATTTTTCCTTGTGCCCGAGAGTTATATCACAAAGGGCGGCAAGAACGGTGATGACGGAGTACTCAGGGAAACCTATAATGAAGACGGTACCATGGTCCCCGAATTTGTAGCAACCAGCATATACAGTAATGCGGACGGTGAGGTTTATCTTGACGATTCGTCTTTGAGACTCGGTGACAGGATAGACATGCCGGATTCGGAACAGACATACGTGATATCAAAATCAGCCACCCTTATAGGTGTATACAATATCAATAAGGGATATGCCGATTTTAAACAGATACAGATATTAAATCAAAATGAGGAGTACAGTATCGTACAATCCAACACCCAATACGGTCTTGTGCCTTACGACTATATCGTACTGGATGCATCGAGCGTTGATACGGATGAATTTATCTATGAGTAAGATAGTTGAAAACATTGAAAACGTTGAAAGAAATATCGAGAATGCCTGCAAAAGGGGCAAAAGAGAAAGAAACGAGGTTACACTTATAGCAGTAAGCAAGACAAAACCGGTAGATGATCTTAAGGTTGCTTATGATGCCGGCATAAGGGATTTCGGTGAGAATAAAGTTCAGGAGATATTGGACAAATACGATAAGCTGCCAAAGGATATCAACTGGCATATGATAGGTCATCTCCAGACAAACAAGG
The DNA here is from genome assembly GCA_024698705.1 of Lachnospiraceae bacterium. Classification (GTDB taxonomy): domain Bacteria; phylum Bacillota; class Clostridia; order Lachnospirales; family Lachnospiraceae; genus Colinaster. The sequence goes on along the minus strand of JAILQX010000029.1, from coordinate 46,886 downwards.
TCAAATATATCATAGACAAGGTGTGCATGATCCACAGCGTGGACTCTCTCAAACTGGCTGAAGAGATCAGCAAAAGAGCTTTAGCCGCCGGTGTTGTCATGCCGATACTAATAGAGATCAATATAGGAGACGAAGAAAGCAAGTTCGGCATTACATTTGATACGGCAGTGGATTTTCTCTCTGAGATAGTCAATTTACCCGGTATTAAGGTAAAAGGCTTTATGTGTATCGCACCTTATACCGAAAATGCCGAAGAAAATCGCATATATTTCAAAAAGCTTAAGCAATTATATGTTGACATAACAACGAAAAACATTGATAATAGGATTGTGGGTATTGATGATATAAGCATATTATCCATGGGAATGACTGGAGATTATGAGGTTGCAGTTGAAGAAGGAGCAACTCATATCAGAGTAGGTACCGGTATATTCGGAGCAAGGGATTATACGGTATAAAACATGTGACAGGAGATATGAAGTATGGGAATTATGGATTCTTTTCTCTCAGCCATGAAATTAGGAGAGAATGATGAAGATTACGAAGATGAATATCTTGATGAGCCCGATGAGGGAACCGAACCGGTTAAACCGAGAGTTGTGAAAAACGACAGTGATGACGATGCACCGGCTGCCAAAAGACCCAGTGTTGTCAAGCCGTCCATAGCTCGCAACAAGAAGACAATGGGGGATGGTATGGAAGTATGTGTTATTAAACCTACAAGCGTTGAAGAAGCACGAGAGATCACGGATACATTACTTGCCAATCGCACTGTAGTCCTCAACCTTGAAGGACTTGATGTGGATATCGCACAGAGGATCGTTGATTATACTTCCGGTTCATGCTATGCGATAAGAGGAAATCTTCAGAAGATATCTCATTATATCTTCATCATAACACCCGCAAGTGTTGATATATCAGGAGATTTCCAGGAAATTATAAGCGGATCCTTTGATGTTCCTTCGATATGATGATTATCGATAATAGAGATTTTGCGACGGACCGATCAATTCGGTCCGTTTGTTGCGATTAGAATAATTTTGGAGCTTAATATGACTGAATTTAAGATCAAAACTCCCGAAAAAGGATATATGATAGAGATCGATGATAATCTTGACGGTTTAAAGGAGTGTCTTGACAAAATATCATTTTCGGGAAAAGCATGTATTATTTCCTGCGATGATGTATGGTCGATTCATGGCGATCTTTTAAAAAACGCATTTAAGGATCATGATGCAAAGACCTTCGAACTGATACTGGATAAGGATTTCGACTGCACTGACATTTCTGCTTTTGACAGGGCATATACATTGTTTACCGACAATTCTTTTACAAGAAATGATTTTGTCATAGCCTTTGGCGGCAGACAAATATGCGAATATGCAGGATTTGCTGCGGCCACTTTTAAGAGAGGACTTAAACTCATTAAGATACCCACCTCAATCCTTTCCATGTCAATGTCGGTGGGAAGCAAAGCGGGAGGCTGTCTTAAGGCCGAAAGAGGCAATATCTCTCTTATTTATCATCCCGTGCTTGTGTATATGGACACGGAGTTTGCATTGACCTTATCACCGGCAGATTATTATTCCGGTTTTGCGGATATAATGAGGGCAGCCATAGTTAAAAGCTCATCCGTTTATGAATGGTTGATAGATAAGCTTTATGAGATAAGTGAGCGTGATCCGCAGATCGTAAGAGATATGGTCGAACAGACCGTAAGCCTCAAAAAGATCTATGCCGACAAGGATACAAAAAATGTAAATGAAAGCCTTCTTTATGAACTGGGTACATATACGGCCGATGCGATATACGAAACGGAACCCGACAGAACATACGGTGAGGCGATTGCACTGGGTACAATAGTTAACGCATATATTTCCATGAAAAAAGAGATGCTTTCTCTTGAAGAATATCTTGAGATCAGGGATATGTTTGTGCCTTTCAATCTTCCGATCACCATCGACAAGAAGGATACGGATGCTCTTTTAAAAAGAATAAGGAAAAACGCACAGACGGACGGCAGCGGTTTTGTACTGCTCAAAAAGATCGGTAAGGCAGTCATGTGCGAAGTTTTTGATGAGGAGATAAAGGCAGCATTGGATGAGATAAGTTTTTCCGATGATGATTTTGTGGTTGAATGATATGAAGGATAATGTAAAAAGAATTCAACTTTTGATCGAAGCCGTCATGATAGTCGCACTTGTTATTATTGACAGGGTGACTAAGGAAATGGCTGTTAAAAAGCTGATGAACAAGCCGGCTTATGTTATTATCGACGGTGTGTTTGAACTCAGGTATCTCGAGAACAGAGGGGCGGCCTTCGGCATGCTCCAGAACAGGCAATGGTTCTTTATCATAGTCGGTATCATAATGTTTGCCGGAGTGATATATATTCTTGTCAAGATACCGGTGGATAAGAAATACATAACAGCACAGATAGCCGTTACCATGATAGCCGCCGGTGCGATCGGCAATATGATAGACAGGATATCACAGAATTATGTGGTTGATTTCCTGTATTTTTCGCTGATAGATTTTCCTATCTTCAATGTGGCAGACATATATGTTACGGTCAGCTGCATACTGCTTGCCGTAATGCTTATGTTTGTATACAAGGAAGATGATCTGGCTTTTTTGTCCTTCAAAAAGAAAGAGAACGAATAAATGCCCAAATATGATTATCTTATAGATGAAAGCTGTGAAGGAGAACGATTGGACAAAGGTCTTGCGTTATTGACGGGAGAAGATCTTAGTCGTTCTTTTTTGCAAAAGCTCATAAAAGAGAATAAAGTACTTGTCAACAATCGACCACAGAAATCGAGTTATATTCTGAAAATTGATGACAATATTGAATTCGAGACCGGAGAATGTACAATACCTGAGATCGTGCCGGAAGATATGAAACTGGACATACTCTATGAAGACGATGATGTGATCGTGGTAAACAAGCCAAAAGGAATGGTAGTTCATCCGGCACCGGGACATTACAGCGGTACGCTCGTAAACGGACTCATGTATCATTGCAGGGACTCGCTTTCGGGGATAAACGGAGTGTTGAGACCCGGTATAGTCCATAGGATCGATAAGGATACCACGGGTTCTGTGATTGCTTGTAAAAATGACATAGCACATGAAGCGATAGCTGAGCAGTTAAAGCAGCATAATATAAGCAGACGTTACAGGGCTATAGTCGAAGGTGTGTTAAAAAATGACGAGTATGTCATAGATAAGCCCATCGGCCGCGATCAAAATGACAGAAAACGCATGAGCTGCTCATCGCGAAACGGTAAAAGAGCGGTCACACATGTGAAAGTTCTGGCAAGATCGAATGAATATACTTATATCGAATGCAGGCTGGAAACGGGAAGGACGCATCAGATACGCGTTCATATGGCCGATATGGGGCATCCGATACTGGGAGATGAGGTATACGGCAGAAAGAAAAGCCGCTTCAAAACAGACGGTCAATGCCTGCATGCATATATTCTTGGCTTTATTCATCCGACGAGCGGAGAGTACATTGAAACAACGGCTCCGCTGCCCGGATATTTTCAAGATTTGCTTGTTAAACTCTCGCTTATTCAGTAAAATAATACCAAGGAGGGGATGCTTATGAATACTATTATAACGATCGGTCGTCAGGCAGGCAGTGGCGGTAGAGAAATAGGAGAAAAGCTCGCCGAATACTTTGATATTAAATTTTTTGATAAAGAATTGCTCACAAGGGCTGCAAAGGAAAGCGGATTCTGCGAGGAGATGATACAGCTTCACGACGAAAAGCCGACAAATTCTTTTCTTTATAATCTTGTTATGGATACATATTCATTCGGTTACAATGCGTCAACGTTTGTCGATATGCCGATAAGCCATAAGATATTTCTTGCACAATTCGATACGGTAAAGAAGATAGCCGACGAAGGTGCATGCGTTATTGTAGGAAGATGTGCCGATTATGCTCTGAGTGATTACAAGAACGTACTTAAGCTTTTCATCTATGCGGATGAGAAGGACAGAGTGGAAAGAGTCATGAAAGCATACAACATGACCGAAAAAGAAAGTTTGGAGCGTATCACAAAGACGGATAAACAGCGTCAGAGTTATTATAATTATTATTCCTCAAAAAAATGGGGTAAGGCCGAGTCTTACGACCTGTGCATCAACAGTTCGCTTTTGGGTATAGACGGTACCGTCAAACTTATAGTTCAGGCTGTTGAGGATATCGAAAACAGATAGGAGTTATATAACATCTGAAGATGTTAAATTACGGACATGAATAAAATATACGAGGCTTTGGCAGAAGTCAATAAAGTTATAAAAGGCAAGGATGAGACAGTCCTTAAAGTAATGGCGGCGATACTTGCCGGCGGACATGTTCTGATGGAGGATATACCTGGAGTCGGCAAGACAACATTATCGACAACATTTGCCAAGACACTATCCATGAATTACAAACGTGTACAATTCACACCGGATGTACTTCCGAGTGATATAGTCGGATTCTCGATGTATAACAGCAAAACCGGTGAGTTTGATTTTAAAAGCGGACCGATCTTCTGTAATTTCTTTCTTGCCGATGAGATAAACAGGACTTCGCCCAAGACACAGTCGGCGCTTCTTGAAGTTATGGAAGAAGGAAGCGTTACTGTTGATGGCATTACAAGAAAGCTTGACGATGTATTTGTTGTTATAGCAACACAGAATCCGAGCGGATCCGCGGGAACCAATATGCTTCCGGAATCACAGCTCGACAGATTCATCATCAGACTGTCCATGGGTTATCCGGGACATGAGGATACGATCAATATACTAAAGAATAATATCTCCGGAAAATCATTTGTAGAGCCTAAGATCGATCTTAACGAACTTAAGGTCATGAAACAGGAGGCTGCGCAGATATTTGTTCATGATGCGGTCTATGAATATATCACCTGCCTTTGTGAAGCGACAAGGACCAATGAATTTTTTTCAATGGGGGTCAGCCCGAGAGGCGGTATCTCATTGTTAAAAATGGCAAGATCATATGCTTATATCGTGGGCAATGATTTTGTACGTCCCGAGGATGTCCAGGCCGTATTGCCTGATGTTTTCTGCCACCGGGTAAAACTGAGCAGTAAAGCAAGGACCGAAGGGATGAATGTATATTCCGCCATCGACGAATTAAAAAAATCCGTATTACCGCCCAGACAGTAATTATATATGAGATCAGAAGTAATTACGAAAACTTCATATTACAAATGGAACATATTCCGTATACTTGGATATATCTTTGTATACGGAATATTTGGCATATTATTGTTCAGTTATATCCGCAGTTATATCCAGCTGCTCATGCTTTTTGTTTTCTTTGCACTTCCCTTTGCATCGGTATTATTTCTCACGCGAATGCACGATCATGTAAAGATCGAGATATTTGCGAGCGATGAAAAGGTTCGCGTCGGAGATGATATCGGTATAGGTATCATCATTAAAAACACGCATATCCTTACAGCGCTTCATTGCGCCTGCGTTCTGAAATTATCCAATAATTATTACGGCTATGAAAATGAACAGGTATTTTCGCTGCCGGTCATAGGCAAAACGACAACAAAGAATCCTCTGCTCTGTAAAACAACATGCCTGGGTGAGATAACGATCACGCTTTCACGATATGAGATAAGCGATCTTTTAGGGTTTGTAAAATATGTAAATACAAGCGAAGATACACGCTCCATCCTCGTGTTGCCTGTTACCGACATTCTTGATGATGATATAAACGCAGGCCTCATGGAAGGCATGAGCGATAATGAAGATGAAACGAGAAAAGGCAATGAATATGCCGATACCAGCAATATAAGGGAATATGTACCCGGTGACAGAATAAAGGACATACACTGGAAGCTTTCCGCAAAGCGCGATATCCTGCTCGTAAAAGAGAGGATACATACCAGCGAGAACCAGTTGATCATCTGGGTAGATTCATCAAACAGCAAAAAGCTTTGCGAACAGATACTCACATTGACTTATAATATATTGCTTCATTCGGTATCCGAAGGAACTCTTGCAAAGCTTATGTGGATGGATTATAAGGATTCGAGCGTATCTCAATATGTTATCGAAAACGTAATGGACATAAATAAGGCATTCATCGCATTATACGGAGGTAAACGCGGTGAAAGTATAAATGATATCAGGAGTCTTTTACTTAACAATAATTACAACATAAAAAGTCTCATAAGGATCGGATATAAAGAAGGAGACGTAAGGGCGTATCTCTATGAAGCGTAAGAACAAAGAGGAAAGCGTCGATATATCCATTCTTGAGGGATTGGAAGTATCGGATAATTTCTACAAAAAAAATGAAAACAGGCTTTTAACACTGTTTCTTAAGGGAATACTTGTTTATCTTATCACGGCCGGAATGTTTGGCTGTGCTTTGACTGCGACAAAAACAGGCTTTAATGAGATATGGTTCAATATAGTCGTTTTTGTGCTGTCACTCGTCATATCACTCATTTATTACAATAAAAAGAGCGAGAATATCGGAGATATAGTATATCTTATCATGCTTATATTTGTAGGCTTGTATTATGCCCCCTATATAAACACGGGTTTCTATACATGGATGAACGATATCATAGGTGCGGCCAGCGTTTATTTTGATCTTCCCGAAATAGGCGGTTATCTTGCGCAGCTTAAGGATGTTCAGACTTCGGTCACATTTGCGGCATGTTATCTCGGTGCTGTCGGTGTGATCATCGTCAATATGTCGTTGATCAAAAAGATGCATACCCTGGATATCCTCGTTGATGCGATCATTATCATCCTGCTTCCCGCATATCTTGAACTGGAACCGGGATTCATCTATGCTTCAATGCTTATAACAGGAATAACTTTCAGCATAGTATGGAGAAGTACCGGCAGATATGAAAAGACTGACAATAATTCGATATACATCAAAAAGAAAAAGGAGATAACCTATACATATGATCTCAAAGCCCATCTTATGGCATTCTGTCAGACAGGTATAGTTGTCTCAGTAATCCTTATTCTGATCTATGTGATATTTCCCGTAGAGGACTACAGACTGATCAGAACAAGGAGTGATTCGAAGGAATACACGGATGATATCTTTGAGACATTTATCACTTCCGGTATTTCGGGTTTCTTTAACAGATATGAAAATAACGGCGGTATCAAATCCGGTAAACTGGGAGGTGTAAATTCCATAAGACTGGATTATCAGACCGATCTGATCGTTACTTATGTGCCGTACGATTACAGCCCCGTTTATCTGAGGACATTTGTCGGAGGTACATATGCGCCTTATGAGAATTGCTGGTATTTAGCCAATAATGATCATCTCAACAGAAATGAATATATCAATATAAAGGCTATGTATGAAAACGGTGATCAGTATACCGCAAAGGCTAAGATGAATATACGTAATATTTCGGCGGAAATAGGTGAGTTTGCGCTTTACTATGCCCAAAAGCACAAATCCATACACAACGCTTCGGAGTATGAAGGATATTTTTATCCGAGATTTGAAGAGACTGCAGCATATGGCGAAAATATCGAACTTTCCGAAGAGGAGAAGGCTTATTGGTTGCAGATACCAAATGACAACAGACCTTCGATCATGAATTTTGTAAATAAACTCGGGATCAAAGAGGGCATGGATCCGATCGAAGCGGCTGAAACTATAAGGATATATTATCTGAACTATATACCCTATACACTTCGACCGGGAGCAACTCCGAGAAACAGGGATTTTGTGAATTATTTTCTGGATAATAACAAGAAGGGCTATTGTGTTCATTTTGCAAGTGCAGGTGTTCTCGCATTAAGACAGATCGGTATACCCGCAAGATATGTGGAAGGCTATGCCTTTGATTATCTCAATGTACTTGATTCCAAGGCGGTTGAAGATGCTGATAAAGAAGATTATTATGAAGGTTACAACGCTCTTCCGGAATCGGGAGTTGTGGAAGTTGAATTATCCGATGCCAATGCACATGCATGGATTGAGATGTATACCGATGAATACGGCTGGATCCCGATAGAACTTACCCCTCCTTCGTCGGATATCGACAGGAATGACAGGTCCTTCTTTGAAAGATTCATTGATATATTTTCAAATAACCAGGACGTTAATTCCCCGAACATAGGTAATACACCGCAGTTTGACAATACAAAACTCAGGGTATTCTTTATAGTTGTTATATTCATTTGTTTAGCGGCTGTTTTTGCAAAAATATCTTATATGGTGATTAAAGATATCATCATTTATTCGAAGGCCGATATCAATACAAAACTTGTTTTGAAGTACCATAATTATCTGAGACGAAATGAGCGAAGATTTGATAAGCTTAAGGAATGCTGCAATTACAGGGATCAGATCGAATATCTCAGTCATTTTTCGGCAAATGCATCCGATAAGGACGAGATCATAGCAATAATGGAAAAAGCGGGCTTTTCTGATGAGATCATTTCAAAAGCGGAATTTGAAAAAGCCGTAAAATATATGGGTAAGAGATTAAAAAAAATAAACGGAGTACAAGATGAGTACAGTTAAAACAGCACTGAGTGATGAAATACTGATGACTGTTGAAAAGCCGGCAAGGTACATCGGTAATGAGATCAACAGTGTGGTAAAAGATAAAAACAGCATATCGGTAAGATTTGCAATATGCTTTCCCGACGTATATGAGATCGGAATGAGCCATATAGGCATTCAGATCCTTTATGATATGCTCAATAAATATGATGATGTATGGTGCGAGAGGGTATACAGTCCATGGGTAGATCTTGACCGGATAATGCGTGAGAAAAGTATTCCGCTTTTTGCCCTTGAAAGTCAGGATCCTGTTAAAGATTTTGATTTTCTCGGTATCACACTTCAATACGAGATGTGTTATACAAATATTCTTCAGGTATTGGATCTTTCAGGGATACCGCTTCTTTCAAACGAAAGAGATGAAAACTGCCCGATAGTTATAGGCGGAGGACCCTGTGCATATAATCCGGAACCCATTGCAGATTTTTTTGATATTTTCTATATAGGTGAAGGAGAAACAAAATACAGACAGCTTTTGGATATCTATAAGGAATACAGGGACAACGGAAGATCGAGATATGATTTCCTGGTTGCCGCGGCCAAAATAGGCGGAATGTATGTTCCTTCATTGTACGAAACGAGCTATAACGCTGACGGTACGATAAAAGATTTCAAACCGCTCAGGGATGATATACCCGATGTCATATACAAAGAGATAGTTGTAGACATGAAATCGGCAGATTATCCTACCAAGCCGGTAGTGCCATTTATAAAATGCACACAGGACAGAGCCGTACTTGAGATACAGAGAGGCTGCATAAGAGGATGCAGGTTTTGTCAGGCGGGTGAACTTTATAAGCCCGTAAGGGAACGTGATGTCGATGACATGAAGAAAAAAGCGCTTGAAATACTTAGGAACACAGGTCATGAAGAGATATCACTCAGTTCACTGAGTTCAAGTGATTATTCCAAGCTGGAAGAACTGACGGATTATCTGATCGAGGAATGTTCGAAAAAATATGTTAATATCTCGTTGCCGAGCCTGAGGATTGACAATTATGCTCTTGACGCATTCGGAAAAGTCCAGGATATAAAGAAAAGCTCCCTTACATTTGCTCCCGAAGCCGGAAGTCAGCATATGCGAGATGTCATCAATAAGGGCCTTACGGAAGAAGATATACTTAACGGTTCAAAGATGGCATTTGAAAGGGGCTGGAATAAGGTAAAGCTGTATTTTATGCTGGGACTTCCCGGTGAGACAAAGGAAGACATAGAGGGTATTGCCGAACTTTGTGACAAGATAGCAAGGGTATTTTTTGATACCGTGCCTAAAGAAGACAGAAAGAACGGGCCCGTACAGATCACCGCAAGTACCTCATTTTTCATACCGAAGCCGTTTACCGCTTTTCAATGGGCTCCGATGAATACAAAGGAGGATTTCCTGAACAAGGCATTTATAACAAGGACAGCCATAGTAAGCCAGCTAAATCAGAAGAGAATCAAATACAACTGGCATGAAGCGGATGTAAGTGTTATGGAAGGTATATTTGCAAGAGGAGACAGGAAACTCTGCAAAGTCATTCTTGAAGCATATAAAAGAGGATGTTTCTACGATGCGTGGGGTGAGTTCTACAAAAACGATGTATGGATGCAGGTCTTTGAGGATATGGGTATTGATATCGCATTTTACACCACCAGAGAAAGAGAACTCGATGAGATCTTCCCCTGGGATTTCATAAGATGCGGCGTCAGCAAGGAATGGCTGAAAAAAGAATGGCAAAAGAGCAAAAAAGCTGAGGTTACTTTAAACTGCAAAACACAATGCAGCGGTTGCGGAGCGGCTATATACGGTACGGGCATCTGCATAGGTGACGGAAGATAACATAAACGGTGACAATATATGAAAGTAAGGATAAAGTTTTCAAAGGAAGGTGTCATGCGATATATAGGACACCTGGACATCATGCGATATTTTCAGAAATGTATGAGAAAAGCCGATGTCGATATCGCATATTCAAGCGGATATTCGCCGCATCAGATAATGAGTTTTGCTTCTCCGTTGGGAGTAGGGCTTGAATCGGGCGGAGAATATTTTGACATAGAATTGAACAGCGGGACGAGTGAAAGCGTCAAAAACGCTCTAAACCATGTCATGGTCCCCGGCATGAAGATAATCAGCGTGAGAAAACTTGAAGATAATGTCAAAAATGCAATGGCAAGTATTGCTGCCGCAGAGTATACGGTTGCAGTAAAGGAAGAATATGAGGATCCTCATACCGATCCTTCAAGGGTCGGTGATTTTCTGAAACAGGATAGCATAATCATTCTCAAGCAGACCAAGAAATCGGAAACGGAATTTGATATAAGACCACATATTTATAGTTTTGACTACAATGGTCAATCATATAGACTGACAGTTGATGCATCCAGCTCCGGCAATATCAAGCCTTTGATGGCGGTAAATGAATATAACAGATTCTGCAATGTCAATGTACCGGATAAGATATACAGAGTTTACAGAGAAGAGATATATACGCTTAAAGACGGTAAACTGGTCAGTCTTGAAAGCATGGGAGAGGAATTTTGATAAGATCGGGTGTATGCATAACTGAATTTATGGGTAAGACCGTGGCATGGCTCGATGTGGACGGTAAGATGCAGCAATTATCCGTTACGGATGATGATTCTGGGCTTGTAGGCAACATATATGTCGGCAAGGTTAAAAATATTGTAAAAAACTTAGGTGCCTGTTTTGTGGAATTTGGCGACATGACGGGATTTCTTCCAATGTCGGAAACATATGGAACCGAGAAGATACATGAAGGCGACTGTATTGCCGTTCAGGTCGTAAAAGATGCTTCGAGAAATAAAGACGCTTCCCTTACAATGAAGCTGTGCCTTACAGGTAAATACTGTATCATGGAATACAGTGATCCGATCGTCAGCATTAGCAGGAAGATCACCGGAGAAATGAGAAACACACTTAAGGACAGACTGAAAGGCATATCCGGATATTCCGTCATTATAAGAACAAGCTGTGCTGATCCGGACTCGATCGAAGAACTGATAAAAGAGATCGGTGATAAAGAAACTTTGATGGATGATATATTGTCAAGATCCAAGACAAGGACAGCCGGAACACTATTATATGAATCAGAACCCGAATATGAAAGATTCATCCTCGGTTTAAACGAACCTTTTGAAAGATTGATAACCGATATTCCGTCTGTCTGCGACAGACTGGGGGCTTACGGAGCTTTGCTCTATACGGATGAATATCCTTTATCAAAACTATACAGTCTGGAAACAAAGATCGGCGAATTGTTAAGCAGACAGATATGGTTAAAAAGCGGCGGAAGTCTGATCATCCAATACACGGAAGCGATGACGGTGATCGATGTAAATACAGCGAAAAGCGCATCCAAAAAGGATAAACAGGAATATATATTTGATATAAATGCCGAAGCAGCCGCTGAGATAGCCAGACAGCTGAGATTGCGCAATATTTCCGGCATCATTATCGTAGATTTCATAAACATGACAGGAAAAGAATACATAAAAAGACTTATCGAAGTTATGAAAAAAGAGATAAGAAAAGACAAAAACTGCGAATTTGTCGATATAACAAAACTGGGACTGGCAGAAATAATAAGAAAGAAAACGACAAAGCCTGTTTATGAATCATTTGACAGAAATGATTTTAAAGCACTTTAATCTGCCCTCATATACCAAATAAGTACAATAAATATGTCATAAATGATATTGTTTACATATTTAATATTTGTTATTATACTCTTTGGAAAAACATAAACAAGAAAGGGAGAGCCAATATGAACAATAATTTTAATCCTGTTACAATTCCGATTTTTTCTTTTGTACCCCCGAAATATAAGTACATGATCCGCAAAGGACCCGGAGTTATATTTCTTGCGATCCTCATTCTCATAACGATCTATGCTGCCGTATCAAGCATCAGGATGAATGTGATAATGAATGATTTTGTCGAGGAAGTATATCCTATCTGCCCTGAGTTTGAACTTAAGAACGGGAAATTTGATATAGACGAACCGATCGAGTTTTCTGAAGAAGGAACATATTTTCTTGCTACAAATGAGATCCCCGGTATGAGCCAGAAAGAACTGAGCGATTATCTGATGGGGCTTGATGAGCCTGTAGCGACAGCTATAGTAATCGGTACGGATACGATCACCATGTTCAGTAATAATCAGTTCCAGTCATATGATTTTAAGCAGATCAAGGGTACGCAGTTAGACAAAGATTCTGCGTTTGAATATATCAATACGATGGTAATGCCTTTTACTATCATCATGTTTGCGTTAATACTTGTTTTTTATATCGGTATCTATTACCTTGCCGCAGCCATAATCCAGTTTGTTGCATATATAGCCAACAGTGCCGGCAAAAAGGAACTTGCGGGCAACGAGCTTTTCAGACTTACACTTATTGCAAAGATACCTGTATTTATCATATTCAGATTCGGTGGTATGCTCGGTCTGAATGTAAGTATGTTTGTTGAGATCATAGTTCTTATTGTATATATGGTAGTATGCGTTCTCGCAATAAAGGATGATGAGCCGGAAGCACTTCCTGACAACAGCATGGCTTAAGATACACTCATAAAAGATAATTTTGCGAATCACCTAATAATGATATTTGGGTCGGTTTGACATTAACGATTTTTCTTGACATTAATACATGAAAATGCTAATATACTTGAGTATGCCGCGTAACGAGGCTATAAGTGCGCTCATGCGCCGCCACAGTTAGCGAGATTTATGATAGGAGGGAATACCTATGTACGCAATTATTGCAACAGGCGGAAAGCAGTACAAGGTTGAGGAAGGCGATTGCATCAAGGTTGAAAAGCTTGACGCAGAAGTTGGTTCCGAGATCACGATCGATACTGTACTCGCCGTAAAAGATGCCGATCTTAAATGTGGAAATGATGTTGCCAATGCCAGTGTAACAGCTACTGTTATGGATCAGGGTAAGGGCAAGAAGGTCATTGTTTACAAGTATAAGAGAAAATCTGGTTATCATAAGAAGAATGGTCACAGACAGCTCTATACACAGATAAAGATTGACAAGATCAATGCCTAGAGCATGTGGGAGTTCGTATGACCACAATATGTATCCGAAAGAACAGATCAGATGATCATTACAGTGAATTTATCATAGAAGGACATTCCGGATTTGCAAAAGCCGGAAAAGATATCGTATGTGCGGCGATCTCGATACTGACCACCAATACGATCAATTCGATCGATGAATTATGTGATGACAGGATAGATGTTACTGCAGATGAGAAGAAAGCCATTATGAGATGTACTTTTCTTGAGGTTCCTTCAAAAGAAGCAACATTACTGGTTGATTCCATGCTGATCGGTCTGAGACAGATACAGGAACAATATGACAGCAGATATATCGATATAAAATTCGAGGAGGTGTAAGAAATGCTTAAGTTAAACCTTCAATTCTTCGCCCACAAAAAGGGTGTTGGCTCTACAAAGAACGGTAGAGATTCAGAAGCTAAAAGACTTGGCGCTAAGAGAGCTGATGGTCAGTTCGTTAAAGCAGGTAATATACTTTACAGACAGCGTGGTACCAAGATCCATCCCGGTATCAACGTAGGTCGTGGCGGTGACGATACATTGTTTGCACTTACAGACGGTGTACTCAGATTCGAAAGACTCGGAAGAGATAAAAAACAGGCAAGTGTATATCCTGTAGAAGAGAAATAGTTTTTTCAAAAGCTCCGAACATTGCGTTTGGAGCTTTTTTAGACATTGTACGGAGGTCTTATGTTTGCAGACAGAGCAACAATTTATGTCAGAAGCGGTAAGGGCGGAGACGGACATGTTTCCTTCAGAAGGGAAAAATACGTACCTAACGGCGGCCCCGACGGCGGAGACGGCGGTAACGGAGGGAGCGTCATACTTGAGATAGATGACGGTCTCAATACTCTTGTGGATTTCAGAAATGTCAGGAAATATCTTGCCGAACACGGTGAAGACGGCGGTAAACGCAATTGTCACGGAAAAAACGGCAAGGATGTCATATTAAAGGTCCCTGAAGGTACTGTTGTCAAGGATGCGGAATCCGGAAAAGTCATAACCGATATGAGCAAAGACAACCGCAGATTTGTATTGCTCCTTGGCGGCAGAGGCGGTAACGGTAACCAGCATTATGCAACAAGCCGCATGCAGGCACCCAAATACGCGCAGCCGGGTCAGCCTGCAATTGAGATGAAGATACTTCTTGAACTCAAGGTTATCGCGGATGTGGGCTTGGTCGGATATCCAAACGTAGGAAAAAGTACTTTCTTAACAATGGTAAGCAATGCGAGACCCAAGATAGCCAATTATCATTTTACGACATTAAATCCCTATCTGGGTGTTGTCGATCTTGATGGTGCAAAGGGCTTTGTCATAGCAGATATCCCCGGTCTAATTGAAGGCGCAAGCGAGGGCGTGGGTCTCGGTCATGAGTTCTTAAGACATGTTGAACGTACGAAAGTAATCATACATGTTGTCGATGCTTCCGGTTCGGAAGGCAGGGATCCGATAGAAGATATCGTAAAGATAAACAATGAACTTAAAAATTACAGTGAAGACCTTGCAAAAAGACCTCAGATCATAGCTGCAAACAAAACCGATCTTATTCCAGATACAAAAGATGAAGTGATTGCTAAGCTTAAAAATACATTTGAACCCCAAGGCGTTAAGGTATATCCTATAAGTGCCGCAACAGGTGAGGGACTGAGTGCGATCCTGTATGAAGTAAGACATATGCTTGATGAGATAGGGGATGAACCGGTCATTTTCGAGCCTGAGTATGATATGCAAAGAGATATCGTATATGATGAACCGTTTACGGTCGAGTACGATCCGGATGAAAAGGAATATGTTGTCGAAGGACCGCGTATAGAGAAGATGCTCGGATTTACAAATCTAGACAGTGAAAAAGGTTTTGTATTCTTCCAGAACTTCCTGAAAGATAACGGTATTTTGGAAAAACTTGAAGAACTGGGAATAAAAGAAGGCGATACGGTAAGAATGTACGGTCTTTCTTTTGACTATTTCAAATAAGGAGTATAATGATGACGAGTAAACAGCGCTCATATCTGATGAGTTTAGCGATGAACATCGATCCGATATTTCAGGTCGGTAAATCATCGATAACACCTGAATATACAGAGGCCATAAGAGAGGCATTCAACAAGAAAGAACTGATAAAGATCAGCGTCCTCAAAAACTGTATGGATGATCCGCGAGAGATAGCAGGTATTCTGGCGGAACGTACAGGTTCAACTTTAGTTCAGGTGATCGGGAAGAAAATTGTATTATATAAACCCAATGATGACAATCCGAAGATATTGTTACCCAGATAGGGAGTTACGGAGGCAAATATGAAAGATCATAAGAAAGTCGGTATTATCGGCGGAACGTTCAATCCGATCCACATCGGACATCTGATACTGGCAGAGCATGCCTATGATGAGTATAAGCTTGATGAGATCCTTTTTATTCCCACCGGAATAAGCCATTTCAAGGACCCCAACATAGTTCTTGACAAGAAGAAAAGGATAACTATGACAGGCGGAGCCATTGATGATAATCCGCATTTTGCACTTTCAACGATTGAAACAGATCGTCCCGGAAATTCCTATACCTATGAAACACTTGAAGAACTCAAAAGGATGAATCCCGATACCGAGTATTATCTTATAATCGGAGCGGATTCGCTTTTCCAGATCGAACTTTGGAAAAACACCGAGAGTATAATGGAAAATGCCACCATCCTTGTTGCTGTAAGAAAGGGACAGAGTCTTGAGGAACTTGAAAAGAAGTCCGAGGAACTTATGAGCAAATATAATTCCTCCATAAGGATCCTCACGTGCCCTTATATAGATATTTCATCTACCGAGATAAGACAACGCATAAAAGAAGGCAAGACCGTTAAATACATGATCACGGAAGATACACTGAACTATATCAACAAATTCAATTTGTACAGAGACTGATATGAACTACGATGAGATCACGGACAGATTAATGTCCACACTGAAGCCGAAAAGATACCTTCATTCGGTGGGAGTGGCTTATACGGCGGCATGTTTGGCCATGCGCTATGAATATAATATTGATACTGCCTACAGGGCGGGGTTATTGCATGACTGTGCCAAATCCATGTCAGATGAAGAACTCCTTGATTATTGCGAGAAGCATGATATAGAAGTCAGTGAATATGACAGAAAAAGTGTTAACGCATTGCTTCATTCCAAGGTCGGTTCTGTTCTTGCTAAAGAAGAGTATAATGAAACGGATGAAAAAGTCTGTTCGGCAATAAGATGGCATACTACAGGGAAAAAGGCGATGGATCTGCTCGAAAAGATAATATTTGTTGCTGATTATATCGAACCTTCGAGAAGACCTCTTCCCAATTTGGACCATATCAGGAGACTTGCATTCGAAGATATAGACACAGCCGTTTTAAAGATATACGAATCTACGATCTTATATCTCAAGTCTATAAAAGAAGACGATATCGATCCGCTAACGATCGAAGCATACGAATATTACAGAAATATAACGGAGAAAACAACATGACGGAAACCCTTAAACTCATATATGACAAACTTTCCGAAAAGAAAGCGGAAGATATTAAGATCATCGATATCAGCGAAATCAGTGTGATGGCCGATCATTTTATAATCGCATCGGGTAATAATGTCAATCAATTACACGCGATGACGGATTTTGTCGAAGAAGAACTTGCAAAAGCCGGCTTTGAACCCAAGTCTGTTGAAGGTTACAATAACGCCAACTGGATACTTATGGATTACAGGGATTTCATTATTCATATCTTTGATAAGGAAAGCCGCGAATTTTATGACCTCGAAAGAATATGGAAAGGTGGAAAAATCGTAGAAATCTAGTATAATATATTTATGAATTGTGGTTACAGCGGGGTATGATTATGGTTCATGTATTTATAGTTAATCCCATGGCCGGCAAGAGAAATTTCGCCGATTCACTTCGTGAACAGATCTCAAGACTGACCGATATCGAATACTATATATTTGATACCCGTTCTGCCGGTTATGAAGCAACTCTAATCAAAAAGATAGAGCATATCTTTGAGGATGAAAAAATAAGGATATATTGTTGCGGAGGCTCCGGAACATTCAAGAATATCATTAATGACATAAAAGACCTCGACAATGTCGAAGTTGCTTTTTTTCCTTGCGGTCATACCAATGACTATCTAAAAACTTTCAAAAAAGAAGATCAGAAGAGATTTACGAATATTGAAGAACTGATCAACGGAGATGTTATCGACGTTGATTATATCCGTTATAATAACAAAGGAGTATGTATCAACACATGTTCGACCGGTATAGATACACGTATGGTTGAAAAGCTTGATGATTACAGATTCCTTTATTCCGTATGGAATCAGCTTCCGTATTTTCTTTCACTTATAAGTGCTTTGTTTCATACCAGGACGATCAAATGCGAGATAACGGCGGGCGATAAGCATTATGTTGATGATTTTACGGAGATATTTTTCGGAAACGGCAATATCATAGGTGGTTCGATTCAGGTATATGAAGATCCCGATACCACGGACGGCAAGGGTAAATATATGCTTTTAAGACAGGATGCCAGAAGGCTGTGGTCAATTCCAATTACCATAAAGATGTTCAAGCACAAGACACGTGAACTGGAGATGATCGCCGAATACGGTGATGTTCAAAGCATTTATATCAGACGTCTGGATGACGGTCCGATCCCGTTTAATATGGACGGAGAGGTATCCACATTCGGCGGTACCATAAAGCTGGAAATAGTACACAACGGTTTACATCTCGTTGTTCCCAAGGGGGTGACTGCAGGTGGAAACTAAAGGAATGGCAAGATATATAAATCTGTTATTTTATATTATCGGTATCACCATATGCTGGTGGGGACTAGCCGTTAATTCAGGTATGAGCAAGGGTGGAAGGATCGGTATCGCGGTCGGACTTATCATAATAGGTCTTTTGCCCGGATTTCTTTACAAAAATGAGCTTATTGATGACTACAAGCATCCGAGAATGTTTTTATTTTCTTATATTTGTATGTCTTTTGCGCTTTATTTCGCATGGAATTCGATAACATTGTTCTTTACCACAATGTTTCTGCACACGGCTCTGACCCTTATGTATCTGGATAAGAAACTTATTTCATTCCAGAACGTATTAAGCGATCTGAGTATACTAATACTGTTTTTCTATGAAATAGCCACACACAATGTTACATTGGATCAGTTTAAATTTCTGATAGTATTTCTTGAGATAAACGGTGTAAGCTTTGTAGCACGTCAGATAATAGATACGATCGAATATGAAAGGCTTAAGAGTAAGGAACAGGAGCGAAGTCTTGATGATATGCTCCGAGTTGTTGAGATCAAGGTTGATGATGCAAGAAATGCAGCAAAGTCGAAATCTGATTTCCTTTCAAATATGTCGCATGAGATCCGTACTCCTATCAATGCCGTCCTCGGTATGAATGAGATGATCACTCGAGAGAGTCACGATCCGCAGATCTCCGAATACTCACGGAATATCGCAAGTTCCGGCAATATGCTTTTGGCCCTTATAAACGATATTTTGGATCTGTCCAAGATCGAATCCGGTAAGGTTGCCATCATAAGAGTCGAATATCAGTTAAGTACTGTTGTTAACGATCTTATGAACATGATCAAAGAAAGGGCCGAAAAGAAAAATCTGGGTCTTAAGCTTAAATTAAATCCTCAGATACCCAACTATCTGTACGGTGATGAGGTTCGTATCAGACAGATCATATTGAACCTTTTAACCAATGCTTGCAAATATACGGACGAAGGCACGATAACACTTAATGTTGATTTTGCCAACAGATCCAATAAATCACAGATCGATCTTATAATGAGCGTTAAGGATACGGGGCGTGGTATCAAAAAGCAGGATATAAATAAGCTGTTCAATTCTTTTCAACGTTTGGAGGAATCACGAAATAAGAATATCGAAGGTACCGGCCTGGGGCTTTCGATCGTCGGCGGTTACGTAAAGCTTATGCACGGTAAGATCGATGTAATAAGTGAGTATAACAAGGGAAGTGAATTCATCGTTACATTACCCCAAAAGGTTATGCGGCGTGATGAGATCGGTGATTTTGACTTCAAGTTCAACAAGAACATTCCTTCCAACGAGAAATCCAAGTATAAACCTTCATTCCATGCTCCGAAGGCACGCATTCTTGCGGTCGATGACAATAAGATGAACCTTATTGTCGTAAAGAACCTGCTCAAGGCTACGTCTATCAAGATAGATATGGCCGGCGGAGGTCAGGAATGTATAGATATGATAAAAAACAATATCTACGATATAGTTTTGCTTGACCAGATGATGCCCGAGATGGACGGAACGGAAGCCCTGAACATCATCAGGAATGAGCATTTGTGCGACAGTACACCAATAATCGTTCTTACGGCGAATGCACTTTCGGGTGCCAAGGATTCATTTATCAAACAGGGATTTGATGATTATCTTTCAAAGCCGATTGTGCCGCTGGAACTGGAAAACATGCTTAAACATTGGTTGCCTAAAGGCCTGATAGAAGAGTAAAAGATAAGTAAAAGGGAAGACATCAGTCTTCCCTTAATCTTACTGCTTTTGCTGCTTTTCTCTTATGTTCGTCCTTCATGGCCGCATAATGTTTTCTGGTGGTATTGACATCCTTATGGCCCAAAACATCAGCAACAAGATATATGTCGCCGGTTTCCTGATAAAGATTGGTACCAAAAGTACTTCTCAATTTATGCGGTGTGATCTTTTTTACACTTGTCAGGTTGCTCGCATATTTCTTAACAAGTATCTCAACAGTCCTTACTCCGATCCTTTTTTGCTGCATGGAAAGAAAAAAAGCATCCTCATGGCCGTCAACGGGTATTATAAGTTTTCTTTCCTCAAGATAAGCCAGAAGGGTTTTTTCGACCTCTTCCCCGAAATAAACGACATCCTCATATCCGCCTTTTCTGCGTACTTTAAGTCTTGAATTGGCAAAATCGATATCATTGATATCAAGACCGACACATTCACTTACTCGGATACCCGTACCGAGTAGAAGCGTAAGGATCGCCATATCTCTTATGACTGTCTTCTGATGATAATCCATCTGTTTTTTGGAAAGTGATGTTCCGGCTTCTACCATATCAAGCAATGTTGCAACTTCATCGGGTTCGAGTCGTATGATCTCTTTTTCATGGAGTTTAGGCATCGGTACAAGAGCCGGCGGATTGGTCTCTATGAGTTCATTTTTAAAATAGTAATTATAAAAAGACCTTAAGCTGGCCAATTTTCTGCTTTTACCGCGTTCATCATTAAGGACATCCTCATCGTCGGTGTTTTTATAAAATGAAAGATACTCAAGATATTCTTCGATATCCTCTCGGCTTACTTTATCAAGCATGGACATCGGTATGTCCTTCATATCAAATTTAGCTATGTATGAGTTGTTTTTATGCAGAAATTCAAAGAAAACACGCAGGTCATAAGCATATGCGATCTTTGTTCTGGAAGCGATGGTATCATTCATCCCACGAAAATACATCTTGCAGAATGACGGTAAGGTATCAAGTAATTCTCTGAGCTTGGTAACATTTTTCTTATTCAGTTCATCATGATAATTGGATTTTGCACTCATTTTTATCCTTTTAAAATATTTATATGAGATCAATAATGTGCTTCATTATCTTTATCGGGTCGCCAACCTTTGATAGATGAGTCCTTTATGGCAGTAAACATCCTGTTTTTGGCTCCGGGATTATCTTTAATAAGCTCTTTCATCAGAAGATGAACATATTCACGTTTTGTATTGCCGTCTGCAGGGCAGGGACTCTTTACAACAGGTAGATCATATCTTCGTACAAAGCCTTTTACATCAGCTTCATGCATATATATAAGAGGTCTGATTATCGTGATATTACTTCTGTCAAGATATGTTACCGGTGAAAATGTATGGAACCGGCCTTCGTAAAGAAGGCTGAGAAGCATTGTTTCTACAACATCATCCTTATGATGTGCATAAGCGACTTTGTTGCAGCCCATTTCAATGACGGCATTGTTTAAGGCTCCTTTCCTGAGCTTTGAGCAGAGAGAGCAGGGATTGCTTTCTTGGCGTTCATCAAATACGATCTGGGATATATCAGTTTTTTCTATTCGGTATTCAATATTGAGTTCTTTACATAGCCTGATAACAGCATCAAGATCCATATTTTTGAATCCAAGATCTATGGTTATGGCTTTTAATGTAAAATGTTTGGGATAGAACTGCCTGAGAGCGGAGAGTGCGTGTAGGAGAGTAAGGCTGTCCTTTCCACCTGAGATCCCGACTGCTATACAGTCATTTTCCTCTATCATATTGTAGTCGTCCACGGCTTTCCGGACCCGGCTCAAAACCTGCTGCAGTTTCATATTTTTTCCTTATGGAAGAATCAATAGTATGGGTTTAACGAAAAGTTGATTCTTCTAATGAATTATCACATATAATTATCAAAACTACAATATTTTATGATATAATTTATCTGATATCGAAATTTGGGGGCAATTATGGATAATAAAGAAAACAGATCCAATCCAAAAAACAGTCATTATTTTAAATGGGGACTTACAGCCTTTATTGTTATAATGGCCAGCATATTATCCATATATATAATTTATAACAGTTCAAAATTCAGTGAAGACATATCAAGCTTCTTTAGTCTGATCATGCCGATAATAGACGGTCTGATCGTTGCATATCTGCTTATTCCGCTCGTTGACAAACAGGAAGAGAAGATTTATAAGCCTTTTTTGAAAAAACATAATATTGAACTGACCGAAAAACGTAAGAAACTTATGAGAGGACTGTCAGTCTTTATATCTTTGATAATCGTATTTTTGATGATCTATCTGTTTTTTAAATCTGTTGTTCCGCAATTAATAGACAGCATACAGAATATCATAGTTCAAATGCCCACATATATGGATACGCTGATCATAACAGCCAATAAGATATTAAGCAGTCTTAATCTTTTTGAGGAAAATGATATCGTTGCGGTAATCGATAACTATTATGAAGACATAATGAATTTCGTTTACGAAAATATCCTTCCGATTCTGAACGGATGGATCAAATCGCTTTCAAGCAGTGTATTCAATTTCCTTGGAGCAATATTTGATCTTTTTATAGGATTCTTTATAGCGATATATCTGCTTTTCAGTAAGGAAAAGTTCAGAGGACAGTCCAAAAAATTGATATATTCGATATTTGATAGGAATAAAGCCAATTTGATCATATCCGACATCAGATATATAGATAAAACTTTCCTGGCATTTATCGTTGGTAAGATAGTTGATTCAATAATTATTGGCTGTCTGTGCTTTATCATAATGACAATATGCAATATTCCTTATGCATTGCTCATATCGGTAATTGTCGGTGTAACAAATGTTATTCCTTTTTTCGGTCCTTTTATCGGCGGAATACCGAGTGCATTGCTTATTTTTCTTGTAAATCCGATTCAGGCGCTGTATTTTGCGATAATAATCATACTTTTGCAGCAATTTGACGGAAATATTCTCGGTCCGATGATCTTGGGCAACTCAACAGGCCTTTCGGGCTTCTGGGTCATATTTTCGATCACGTTATTCGGCGGAATCTGGGGTGTTCCCGGTATGTTCCTTGGTGTACCGACATTCGCGTGTATATATGCAGGAATAAGGCGAAGAATGCGTACATCACTCATAAAGAAGAATTATCCGTATGATACCGAGAATTACATAAATCTGAAATATATAACCGATGATAAAGAATTTGTTCAATTTGAATCCGATAATGATTTAAATGATACTGATGAAATGATCGATGGGATCAATCCCGGAAAACATTATATACAGCTTACTTCATCGGGCGAAGATCCCGTAAGTGAGATTAAACGTGATAAAGTAAAAGATAAGTTCAGAAGGATAATCGAATTCTTCAAAAAACTGTTCAAAAAGAAAAAATAGCATAAAACGGTGTTTTTCGCATATAACTATTCGTTAAACTGTTCTTTTGCGAAAAGTTACATGACGTAAAATAATATATAAACTACTATCCCAAACCGGAGAGATCTGACCATGGCAGTTGATAAAAACAAAAAAATAAGAGAAAAAGAATACGAAGAAGCAAGTAAAAGAAAATTTATGAATCAAAAGAAGGCAATGATCCTGCCTCATGCGATCATATTCGGAATAGAAATGATCTGTATCATATTATTGATAGCAATAGACGGTGCCGGTACGGTATTTGATGATTCATCAAAACTTTTTACAGTTATGCTCATGTGTATGACTGCAGTTCCTCTTATATCTCTAATCATCACTCTTCTTGCGAACAAGACAACTCATCTGCTTGTAACGCTTACTCTTTATCAATTGAGTATAATACCTCTCATAATAGGGTATCTCATAAAATATGATGATATGCGCAGCTGCAGTTCAAGTAATATGACAGTATTCTACTTTATATTCATGATAATGTATCTTGTGAATACTTCTGTGGTATTCAGGGTTAAATCCAAATATCTATCAAGCAATGAACATATGTGATCATTATTTTTTTACGGAATAATAAGGGATGATTATATGACTTCCCGCTTTTAATTCATCCTCTTCTATCGAATTGATCACACATACCTCTTCTATAAAATCTTCATATGATCTGTAATGCTCTCCGTAAGTCAGGGCGTACATGCTGAGTGTATCACCTGGATATACCTCTATGCTTGTATAATACTTCTTATAATTATCTGCTGCTTTTACTTTGAAAAACATTCCGCTGGCAAATAATCCTATTGTTAAAGCGATCAAAAGAGTCATAAATGCAAGCATTAAACGTCTGAATATCATCTGTTTCTGTCTGGGTGTGAATGAATTCACTCTTTTATGATTAAATCTGTTGTATGTTCTTTTTTTCATAACCGTTCTCCTCTCGAACAAATGTTACGAACAACTGTTCTGTATATAATATATCGAACGTAAATTCGCTTGTCAATACTTTTTCGAACATTTTTTCGGAACAAATTTTCGATTTTCTATTTTCAAAATCGAACAGATGTGTTATTATTGTCTCAAAGATCGAATTTATTATTCGAAAGGAGTTTACATGGGATACGGTAAAATCAGTAAAAAACAAAGCGAAATTCTTGAATATATCAAAGAAGAGATACTTAAAAGAGGTTATCCTCCGGCTGTCAGAGAGATATGCAATGCTGTCGGACTCAGTTCCACCAGTTCTGTACATGCTCATCTTGAGACCCTTGAGAAGAACGGATATATAAGAAGAGATCCCACAAAACCCCGTGCTATAGAAATTTGTGATGACAGTTTTCAGATGGTCAGGACGGAGATGGTTTCATTACCCGTTATAGGGCGTGTTGCCGCAGGCTCTCCTATCCTCGCCGAAGAGAATATCCAATCATATTTTCCGGTACCTGCTGAGATGATACCAAACGGAGAACCGAGTTTCTGTTTGATGGTTAAAGGTGATTCCATGATCAATGCAGGCATTTATTCCGGTGACCAGTTATTTGTACAGAGTTGCAATACGGCAAAGAACGGTGATACGGTAGTGGCATTGATCGATGATTCCGCTACGGTCAAAACATTCTATAAAGAAAAGGATCACATCAGACTTCAGCCCGAAAATGATACGATGGATCCGATCATCGTGGATGACTGCCAGATCCTTGGTAAGGTTTTTGGTGTATTTCGTTTGTATAAGTAATGTATATATAAAAACGACGGATCTCAAAAGGCAGGTAACATCCGGTTACCTGCCTTTAATAATACTTTTAAGTATTGCATTTTTATCGATTCTTATCTTTTTGCCAGTTCTTCGCATATCTCTTCCCAGGTTACATCTCTTTCGGCCATGAGTACCATGCAATGATACAGGAAGTCGCTTATCTCATACTTGATCTCATTAGGATTGGGATTCTTGGCTGCTATTACTATTTCCGTTGCCTCTTCTCCCAGCTTCTTTAGGATCTTATCAATGCCTTTGTCAAACAGATAATTGGTATAAGAACCTTCTTTTGGATTGACTTTTCTGTCCTTGATCACATCAAATACTTCTTCAAAGACTTTTAACGGGTTATGCTCCTCTCTTACTTCCTTCTCATAAAGATTATTGAAGAAACATGTCTTATTGCCTGTATGACAGGCGACTCCGACCTGGATGACTTTGCATAAAAGCGTATCATTGTCACAATCAAGATACATTGATTGAAGATACTGGAAATGTCCTGATGTCTCTCCCTTAACCCAGAGTTCGTTCCTTGAACGGCTGAAATATGTCATACGACCGGTTTCAATTGTCTTTAAGTAGGCTTCCTCATTCATGTATGCAAGCATGAGGACCTCATCTGTTTTGACATCCTGTGCTATAACCGGAATAAGACCGTCGGAATTCGTTTTGATCTCACTCCAAGGTACAGCGATCTTCTTACGTGTTGTCTTTATGCCGTTTTCCTCAAGTATGTTCTTGAGATTTTTTATATTCTCAACATTATCGCAGATCACATCACCGCTTATCCCAACTATATTTTCATGTTTAAACATCTCTATGAGCTTCTCTAAACTAATTTCGGGTAAAAGCGCTATATAAGGCAGATTGCAAAGCTCAGCGGCATCTATGATCTCTTTATGATACATGAACAGTATCGTACATGCATATTTTTCTATGGATTCTTTGTTTTTTGAGAGTTCGGCTGAATCCTTGATCGAAACCATGATCTTGTCTTTGCCGAACTTTGAAGACACTTCCTCTAATATCTCAACATTGCTTTCTTTTGAAAAATTGAGAGCAACCCTGGCACAGCCGGCATAAAGAAGTTTTTTGACATCTTCCATACGCTTTATATTACCTGCTCCGTATACCGGAACATTTACCGTTTCGCATATCTGCTTAATGCAATCAAGCGCTTCATCGTGAGCCTTATCGTCATTTCCCGACAGATCAAATACAAAGATGGCATCCGAATCATTGTTAGCGTAGTAAAGAGCCAGTTTTACCGGATCTTCATCAAGTATGGTATCGTCACTCAGACCTTTGCGTGCCTTTTTATCATACAGATATATGCATGGTATCATTTTTTTGATATTCATTATCAGATAACTCCTTTGGTGCTTGCGACACCTTCGATCCTCGGATCAATACCTGTTGCCTCATCCAATGCTTTTGCAAACGCCTTAAATACGGCTTCTGCCATGTGGTGAGAATTGATCCCGCTCAACATTTTAACATGAATGTTCATCATAGCGCTATAACTTAAGGCATAAAAGAATTCACGTACAAGGTTTGTTTCGAATTCGCCGCATTTTTCGGCAGGAAATTCACATTGAAAATCAAGATACGGTCTGCCTCCCAGATCGATCGAAACAAGTGCAAGTGCATCATCCATCGGAAGTATAAAATATCCGAAGCGTCTGATGCCTTTTTTATCGCCAATGGCTTCCTTTATGGCCTGACCGATTACGATACCGCAATCTTCCACCGAATGATGTCCGTCAACATTAAGATCGCCGTCAATCTTAAGCTTAAGATCGAACAAGCCGTGTTTTGCGAAGCCGTTTAACATATGATCGAAAAAGCCTATACCTGTATTGATCTCGGTATTCCCCTTACCGTCAAGGTTCAATTCCGCTTTGATCTTTGTTTCAAGAGTATTTCTTTCAACAACTGATTTTCTCATTATTTTCTCCCTATCATTCAAATCTTGTCTTTATGGAATTGGCATGAGCCGTTAATCCTTCTGCTTTTGCAAAGTATTCTATCTGTTCGTGAACATTACTCAGGCCTTCTTTTGAATAACTGATAATGCTGGTCTTTTTGATAAAATCGTCAACATTTAACGGTGAAAAGAATTTTGCAGTTCCGTTGGTCGGTAATATGTGATTGGGTCCCGCAAAATAATCCCCAAGAGGCTCCGAAGAATAAGGGCCGATAAATATGGCGCCTGCATTTCTGACTGCCGACATAACCCTGGCAGCATCCCTTGTAATTATCTCAAGATGTTCGCTTGCAATCTCGTTTGCTGCATCAACACAGTCATCTATTGAATCCGCCACAAGTATATATCCGTAATTATCCAATGACTTGTTAATGATATCTTTTCTTTCAAGCTTTTCGGTAAATGCGATCACTTCCTCATTTACTTTTAAAGCAAATTCTTTACTATCGGTTAAAAGAATTGCGCTTGCAAGTTCATCATGTTCTGCCTGTGAAAGAAGATCCGCGGCCACAAACTTGGGATTTGCCGAAT
The DNA here is from genome assembly GCA_024698705.1 of Lachnospiraceae bacterium. Classification (GTDB taxonomy): domain Bacteria; phylum Bacillota; class Clostridia; order Lachnospirales; family Lachnospiraceae; genus Colinaster. The sequence goes on along the minus strand of JAILQX010000029.1, from coordinate 18,958 downwards.
CGTCGGCTATTACAAGTATTTCACTCGGTCCGGCTATGGAATCTATTCCGACCTGTCCGAAAACAGCTTTTTTGGCAAGAGCAACGAATATATTACCCGGGCCGGTGATCTTATCTACTTTTTTGATGGATTCCGTTCCGAATGCAAATGCAGCAACAGCCTGTGCTCCGCCTACCTTATATATCTCATCGACACCTGCTATATCAGCAGCCACAAGAGTTACAGGGCTTACAATGCCGTTAACTGCCGGTGTTGCAAGTGCGATCCTCTTTACTCCGGCAACTTTTGCGGGAATGATGTTCATAAGAACACTGCTGGGATAAAAGGCCTTACCGCCCGGTGCATAACATCCAACGGAATCCATGCTCGTAATTTTCTGTCCGAGGATTGAACCGTCTTCTTTGGTAAAGAACCAGCTGTCCCTTAGCTGTTTTCTGTGAAATACTCTTATATTTTCGGCTGCTTCGTTCAATACTTCGATCAGCTTCGGTTCTACTTCACTGTACGCCTTATCGATCTCTTCTCTTGTGACTTTTACATTACTTGCATTTATATCCCATTTATCGAATTTATTTGTCAATTCGAATACGGCTTTGTCCTTTTCTGCCTTTACATTTTCAATTATTTCTGTAACCGTTCTTTCATATTCCTTATATTGGCTCGGGCTTCTTTTTAAAAGGCCCTGCAATATGTTGTTCTTTGTTTCTTCGGTCAAATTAACTATTCTCATGTGATCCCTTCTTTCAGTCTATTTTATCCTTCAGCCTTTCGATTATATTTCTGATCTTGTCGCCATGGATCTGCATGCTTACGGGATTAACGATCATCCTTGCGGAAAGATTGCAGATCTCTTCAAGAACCTCCAGTCCGTTTTCACGCAAGGTAGAACCGGTCTCAACTATATCAACTATGACATCTCCGAGTTTTACGATCGGACCTAGTTCAACCGATCCGTTAAGTTTGATGATATCAACCGTCTGATGCTTTTTGTTATAAAAATAATCCTTAGCGATGACCGGATATTTTGAACATACCCTTATCATCTCATGATGCTTCAAAAGCTCTTCTGCTTCGTGAGGTCCGCAGACACACATACGGCATTTTCCGAATTTAAGATCTAAAACTTCGTATACTCGTCTGCCCTCTTCCATGATGGTATCCTTACCCACAACACCGATGTCGGCGGCTCCGTGTTCAACATAAGTAGGTACATCGGGGCCTTTTGAAAGGAAGAACTTTAATTTGAGATCCTCATTGACAAATATGAGCTTACGCGTATCCTTATCCTTCATCTCATCACAGGTGATACCTATGCTCTCAAGCAGTTCAAGCGTTTTGCTCGCAAGTCTTCCCTTTGTAAGGGCAAATGTAAGATACTCGTTATCGCTCTTGGAATCTTGTCTGTTAAGGGCATTCAAAACACTGTCTATAACAACGACAAATCCGATTGCGGGAGCTTTTTTGCCGAATTGTTCCAGAAGATTATCATATCTTCCGCCTTTGACGATGGCATCGCCGTTACCGAGTGCATAGCCCTTGAATATCATACCCGTGTAATAATTATATTTGCTGAGCATTCCAAGATCGAAATATACAAATTCGCTCAGATCGGCAGCTTTAACGGCTTCATAAACATTCTTAAGCCTGTCTACTGCGGCTTTTGAACGGCTGTTTCCGACAAGAGAATATGCCTTTTCAAACATCTTCTCATCGCCGACCAGTTCATTTATCGCGAGGATCTTTTCTTCGGAGGCCTTGTCAATATCGGAATTATCCATGAAATCGGCAGCTTCAAAGAAATTCTTGTTTGACACATAATCCCTGAGTGTGATCTCGACATCATGATCAAACTTAAGTTCTTCGCAAAGACCTTTGAAATACTCAACATTGCCTATACAGATCTTAAAGCCTTCAAGGCCTACAGCCTTTAATGACTCGACTGCAAGACGTATGATCTCTACATCAGCCTCTATGGAGTCCTCTCCTATGAGTTCAACGCCCATCTGAGTCGTCTCTTTGAGCTTGCCCTGCAACTCTGCCGTATTGGCAAATGCATTTCCTTTATATGTGAATCGTAAAGTCTTTTCATCATCGAGAAAATACTTTGCGGCACATCTTGCTATACTCGGAGTAAAATCACTCCGTAATACCATCGTACGGCCTTCGTTATCCGTAAACTTATACAGTTCTTTGCTGTCAACGGTACCTATATCATATCCGAAAAGGTCAAAATATTCGAAACCGGGTGTCTGGATATTCTGATAACCGTTGCCGGTAAAGAGCTCATGAATGGCATTTTCAACATTGAGCTTTCTGTTGTATTCTTCACCGTATATATCTCTCACTCCGTCGGGAGTATGCAGTAATTGTTTCATATTCTACCTCATTTGCACTTTAGTGAAGTAACGCGCTAATTCATTACCATGATAGCATGCTACCTTGATGTAGTATATTATATGAAAAATGTTATGTCAAGTTATTTTCGCGATATCTTATATCTTTATTGATATAATCCAGATAAGGGATAAATATCGGCTTTACATTCTCAATGAAAAAATCTTCACACAATTCATCGATCCTGAAGCTTTTTCTTCCGCCGTCGATCGCTCTTTCATAAAATATCAAAAATTCCGAAAGTCTGAGGTAATAATACAGTTCTCTGTTGGTAAAATATATGAGAAAAAATGATATCCCGCCCTGCTTTTCGAACTCTTTCATGAATTCAACCTGATGTTCATGGATATTCTTAAGACTGAATGAATCCGCCGCACATTCTTTGGCATCAAAACATACAGGCAGTCCCTGTGCCGCACCAATATAATCTACGGTGCTCTTCTTTTCGAAATAAGCCAATGTGATCTGTTTGGTAGAATGATCCATGTTGATCGGTGTGATCGGCGTAGGTATCTTTTGTATCAATGCAAGATGATTTGAAGTATATTTTTCATTTGTCCTGTTGATTATATCCTCAAGGACCGAGCCTCTCAGACCGCGTGATTTCCAGGTTGGCATTGTTTGCCTTTCTTATATTAGTGATCTTATATTGATCGAACAGTCTATGGTTTTACCGCTCAGATCTCCGAGCTTATCATCTGCGGGCATTACAATTCTGTAAGCATGCAAGAGCTGGGAATTAAGACCGAGCATTTTATTGAACTCACTGTCTCCGTATTTCATATCTCCTGCCAAAGGATATCCTAGGGATGCAAACTGGGCACGTATTTGATGACTCTTTCCGGTTAGAAGCTCGATATTTAGCAATGAAAGAGTTGTATTCGCCTTTGGGATATATGTACTGCCGAGAATATTGTACTTTGTTTCTATCCTCTCATATCCTTCCTTAGCCTTATCGGATAATGAAGAGAAATGATCGGAGTCGATGACCTCGGAAATGTTATGATCCCTGTTTTTTTTCAGATATCCGATGAGATGTCCGCTGTCCGGTAGTCCGGTTTTTACATATGCGTTATAGAACTTACGGATCTTATGATCTTTTATCATCCCGGTAAAGGTGTTGATCCCGAATAGTGTTTTGCCGGCCAGTACCAGTCCCGATGTATTTCTGTCGAGTCTGTTGGTTACCGAAGGTTTGCAGGTCTTAAGCGAGTCTTCGTCTATCTTATGATCATCGTAAAGATATCCGAGCAGCCATTCGTTTAGTGAAAGATCTCCCGGGACTGCTTTCTGTGTAAGTATACCGGCCGGTTTATAGAGAACGATATGATCATCATCCTCATATTCAACTTTTATGCCTTTTAATGATCTGTAAGCACGAAGCCATTCATCGATATCAAAAGTATTTTGCACAGCTGACATCTTTTCATATGTTTCATCGGAGAACCATATCTTTAAAACATCATCCTTTTTTATGATCTCATTGCCTTTTATGCTCTTATCGTTAAGGACGATATTCTTTTTTCGCATCATTTTGTAAAGAAAACTTTTACCCGCGTTGGGAAGTATTCTCTGCAGATATTTGTCTACTCTCTGTTCGCTGTCTTTTTGATCGATTATTATCTGTTTCATGTTTACAATGATATATTTAGCAAAAGATCATATAGTTTTCTGTCCGGTTCCTTGTTTCGGTCTGATGAATTGATCTCACCGAGTCTTTTGATATATAACTTACTGTCGTCAAACACCTTGATGACTCCGGTTTCAAGCTTTTCTATCTTGATATGTTTATCAAGATGCTCCTTAAAACTCTTTTCATCGAAATCCTTTGATTCACACAAGCCTATGATGTCATCTCCGCATACTGTAAGATGAAGAAGAAAATAATTCTTATCATATGATGTGAAATATATATTATAGAGACCGCTCAATCCGTTCAATGCACGGTCAATCTCTTCTCTGAGTTCATCGCCGGCTTCGTGTACCCTGAAATTCATTATGGTAGAAACAAGTGATTTGCTTGCCGGTAATAAGCCGAGCACTGCAACTATGGTCAAAAGATTTTTATTTGATCCGGTCGATACATATCCCATGATATATATCGAGATCGAAAGAGCAAACATTATTATCGTCTTGATCAGCTCGTATCTCTTTTTGTATGAGGAGTATTTAAATTCGCCTTTTTTATATCTGTTTATGATCTTATCCATAATCATCCGTAAATCTTCATTAGCAGATCGGTGGGAACCAGACGGCTTGCATATCTCCATGTTTTCATTGCGGTGCCGTATACCGAAATGCTCTTTTTGTTTATAGAATCTCTCAGGGCACAACTTACAACTCTTGCAGGGTCTGCCATAAAGAATTTCTTCATTTTATTGTATTCGCCTTTTACGTCGGCCACATCAAAGAATTCCGTATTTACAGGGCCGGGGCATACACTGGTTATGTATATGTTCCTGTTTTTGAGTTCGGAATTCAATGCCCTGTTAAATGATTCAACAAATGCTTTTGAAGCCGCATATACAGTAAATAAAGGTTGTGGTGCAAATGCGGCGGCACTGGCAACATTGATGATCCTGCTGTTTTTCTTCATGTAGGGAAGACACATATAAGTTAGTTTTACGGTAGCTTTGCAATTGACATCCACCATATCAAGCTGTTTGTCTATGCTGAGTTCGGTAAATCTGCCAACGAGACCGAAGCCGGCACAGTTGACGAGTATCCTGACCTTTGCATTGGCGGTCTTAAGGGCATGAGAAAACTTGGCCATATCGGTCGCATCACTTATATCATATGCGAATATACGGCATTTTCTGTTTATCGTATCTTCGAGTTCCTCGAGTCTTTCCTTTCTTCTTGCTATAAGCCAGAATTCATCGATATTGTCAACACATTTTCTGTCAAGCTGTTTTGCAAATTCTTTTCCGAGTCCGGATGATGCTCCGGTAATGATCGCTATATTCATATCTTCCTCCGTTTTCTATAAAAGTCTGTTGTAATTATCTATATGATAATCGGCCAGTTTTATCTTTTCGCTCTCATCGCAGACGGAGTATTCGTCCGCAACGGCACATACTTTCATTCCGGCATTTCTTCCTGCCATTATACCGGGTATGATATCTTCGAAAACAAGACAATCACAAGGACTGACTCCAAGCCTTTCGGCTACTGTCAGATATACATCCGGAGCCGGTTTGCCGTTTGTGATCTCAGTTCCGGTCAATATACAGTCAAAATATCTGTCAAGACCCAGATGATCCATTACTGCATCAAACAGATATCTTGAATTGCTTGTGGCTATCCCGAGCTTTATGCCTTTGTCTCTGCAACGGATGACAAAATCCTCGGCACCTTCCTTGAAATTAACCTCCCGGCTGTATTTCTCATATGCCATTTCATTCCAGATATCCATCATCTCTTCGATCGAAAGATCAAAATCATATCTCTCCTTTATGAATTCGGCAGTCTGATAAAAACTTAAGCCTTCGATCTGTTTCTGGAGATCTTCGGGAAATACCTTATTGAATCTCGCGAAAAAATCTATATCTATCTGTTTCCATATCCACATGGAATCAACAAGCGTGCCGTCCATATCAAATATTATGGCTTTTATGTCTTTAAGCATTTTATCCATTGGCTGTCTTAAGTAATGCCTCCTCTTCGGCCGTTAATTCTCTGTATTCACCGGTTTTAAGATCCAGTTTACTCAATTCAAGAGGACCGAATGAAACTCTTGTAAGTTTGACCACTTCATTGCCTACAGCGTGAAACATTCTCTTAACCTGATGGAAACGGCCTTCACAGATAGTCAAAAGAACTGTATGATCGCCTGTTTTTTTACATGATGCCGGCGCTGTGGGCTTATCATCTCCGATATCGACGCCTTCTTCAAGAAGTTTTACTGAATCATTATCAATTTCATGCGCAAGTACACAAAGATAAGTCTTATGTACATGACCCGAAGGACTTAAAAGATCATGTGCCAGTTTACCGTCATTAGTAAATAAAAGCAGTCCTTCCGTATCTTTATCAAGTCTTCCTGCGGGAACTACGGCTCTTCTTAGTTTATCATTAAGAAGATCGTTTACGGTCTTATCCTTTTTATCATTTGTTGCCGTAATATACCCCGAAGGCTTGTTCATTGCAACATATCTGAATTCCTTATAGACAAGAGCTTTACTTTCAAAACAGACATTATCTTCGCTGTCTACATGATATCCTGCATCTGAAATCGTTTTAGATCCGACAGTGATCTTATTTTGCCTTATGATCTTTTTTGCTTCATTTCTGGTGATCAGAAGGCTGTCGCAAAGGTATTTATCAAGTCTCATGTTTTTTGTTTTTCCTGCGTTTTCTGCGTTTCCTGCGCTGCCTGATGCTTACTGTTAGACTGATGAGAAAGATCAGAATAAGACAGGCTATGATACTGCCGATAAACAATCTGAAATGATCTGTTACCGGCTCGGTATTTACAGGTACTTCGGTATTGTAAGAAATATCTGTATATCCGGTTTCGTCGGGGAGAACATCCTCCTGTTCGATGACGATCACTGCCTGCGGAAGTTCCACGATCTCCGAATCGGTATAAAGATCGTATTTATTGAATGTTCTGACCACAAGATCGGTTGATCTGTTCTCATTCAGATCAACATCAAATTCCTGAAACTCGGAATTTCTGTCTTCCCATGCTTCAAGCCTTGAAAAGTTCACTCCTCCGTCGAGTGAGTACGAATAGTATTGTATATAATCATCTTCATCAGCGGAACTTACTCTTATCCTCGCGGTAAGTCCATCTGTATCGAGCATCTGTGCATTGCAATAACCAGGTGGCGTGGAATCAGGCTGGAGGGTTTCAGCGCTGACAGGATATTCATGCTTTTCATATGTGCTGAAATCTACATTCAGGGACGTTGAACTCAAACCGAAATATTTTGCGGCACAATCTGCGTCTATCCTTCCGAATTCACGATAAGCTTCATTGTTCCAGAATGCACTGTCTCGCTCCTCGTCCAGGTGGCAATGCTCTATGATGACTGCAGGAATATTGAATTCCTGACTGTATCTTAAGATGCCGTAATATTCTCCGCCTTTTTTATCAAGTCTGCATTTGATACCTCTGTCAAACAATCCGAGACCGGTCAGTTCTTTCATCTCGATCTCTGCAAATGTCATGCCCTTTGCGCTGTTTTCACCGGATGAACATACCCATACCTCAGCGCCGAAAAGCGTATGATATTCGGACATGTTGTAATGTATCGAATATAGAAAATCCGCATTTACCTTTTGGGCAAATTCAAATCTTTCTTTTCTTGTTAATTCCCTGTCTTCGTTATTTTCCCTGGTCAGATAAACGATTACATTGTCATACTGTTCCAGTCTTTCTTTCATAGCCTCGGCGGTAATAAGATCGATGTCTCTTTCGATCCTGTCCTCATAATTGCCCCCGAGTGATTCTCCGCCATGACCGGGATCAATGACTATTATGATATTGCCTGTCTGGTCCGGCATATATTCCCCCGTATATTATTAACACCTGACCTAGGTCAGGTGTTTAAAGTCGTTATTCATCAGATAAGGTCTAGATCCATTATCCCGTCCGAATCAGCTTTTGGAGTGGTGTTAACATTTACCTGAGGCTGTACCGGAATGAAGTCGGTTGTATTTCCGAGATCCGGAGACGGTGCTGCAGCCGGCTGAGGCGGATACAGTTCGTTTCTGTTGGCCTGTACGGTGTTTACACAATCCGTAAGACCTGAGATAAGATTATTGAAATCATTGCCCGATACCTGGATATAATGGTTTGCAAGTTCCTCTACGTGAGCAAGAAGGCCATCCGTATACTGTGTGGCCGATTCTTTCAGCTCATTTGCTTCAAGTACTGCAGCATCAACTATCTCCTGTGCCTGATTTGCAGCAAGATTTATGATCTCATTGGCCTGATCGTAAGCTCTTTGCATTATCTCATGCTCGCTTATGAGTTCATTTGTCTGGTTGATAGCTTTGTTTATGATCTCCTGTGCTTCATTCTTGGCATCATTCCTTACTTTATCGGCTTCAGCCATGATAGCGTTACGATTGGCGATTATCTTCTGATAATGCTTGATCTCTTCGGGAGTATTTTTCCTAAGCTCCATGAGATAAGTATCGATCTCATCCTTATTGACAAGTATGATGCTGTTCGAAAGTGCTTTATATTTGCAACTCTCTATATAATCCTCGATCTCATCGATAAGTGCTTCGATCTTGCTCTTTTTTGTTTCCATATCCCTTCTACCTTTCTGCTTCGTTCTTTGAAATACCGTATTTTTCGTATACCATATCTTCTATGAATGACGGAACACAACGACTTATATCTCCGCCGAAACTGGCTATCTCTTTTACACTTGAGGAACTCAGGTAAGCATATTCCAGACTGGTTGTCAGAAAAATGGTATCCAGAGCGCCTTTGCTCAAAAGTCTGTTGGTCTGAGAGATCTGAAGTTCATATTCGAAATCCGTTATAGCCCGCAAACCCCTGATGGCTATATTGATATTCTTTTCTTTGGCATAATCGATCAAAAGACCGCTGAAGCTCTCTACTTTGACATTCGCAATGTCTTTTGTGGCTTCTTTAAGTATATTAACACGTTCATCTACCGAAAACAACGGCGTCTTTTGGCGGTTATCAAGTATACTGACTATAACCTCATCAAACATTCCGGCAGCACGTTTTATGATATCAAGATGACCGTATGTCATCGGATCAAAGCTTCCGGGATAAATAGCTGCATGCATGGCAAATCCTCTTTAAGAGCATATTGAAAAATCCACTTAATATTATACAGTATATACTTGTATTTTACTATGAAATATTAAAAAATGTGTGTTTATTGTTTTTGTATTTCTTTTCTTTTATTATCGTATAACCAAGGTTCGTTATATCGGAAAAATCCCTGTCAATCTTTGATTCAATGATAATGAGCGTATCTTTACCGCAAAGACCCGATCTTAAGAGTACTTCCATTATCTCGTATTCACAGTTTTGCTCATATGGCGGATCCATGAAAATAATATCGGGATTATCATTGATCATAAACAATGAATCTTTTGCATCTCTTGTTATCATGGTTGCCTGATCCGTGAATCTGCATTTACTCAGATTTGCTTTTATGACATCGGCACATTTTCTGCTGTTATCCACAAAATACGCATGCTTGGCACCCCTGCTTATAGCTTCGATGCCGATCGCCCCGCTTCCGCTGTAAAGATCCACAAATACGGAATCGGGAAGATCAAAATTGATCATATTGAATAATGTTTCCTTGATCTTATCGGTCGTAGGCCTTGTATCGATGCCTGCGGGTGCGATAAGAGGTATGCTCCTGGCTGTTCCGGCTATGACTCTCATGATCCTCTCCGTCCTGCACACTATGTTCTGAGTTTTGTTCCCTTGGAATCTCTCTTTCCGAGTTTTATCGAATTTAGCGCTATCGTTTTGCCGTTGTAATCATAATTGGCTTCCTGTGCATTCTGTGTATAGAATACCTCGTCGACATAGTCTTTTGCTCCAAGCTTCATGCCGCGGACTCCGACAGCCGTTTTCTTTTTCTCCGGTATCTCTTCGATCGGAAATCTTAAGAAATAACCGTCATTGGTCTTTAAGACAATATTCCGTTGTTCTTTTATCGGAACCACACTTACGACCTGATCGTCATCAAGCAGTTTGGTCGCGGCAACGGTTCTTTTGGCTACATCAAATTCTCCGCCGTCAACAACCTTCATCATGCTCATCCTTGTGACAAATATCATCCGGTAAAGATTAAGATCGCTCTGGCTTGCAACAGCTATGATCTCTTCATTGGCCGACGAGAAATTGCTGATATTGTCTATGGGTTTTCCTTTGTCCCTGAATTTGCCGAAAGGAAGATCGCCGGCTTTAATCGTATGGAGTAGTCCGGTATTGGTAAAAAGACATATCTTGCCGGTATTTTTACATTGACAGATGTATTTGTTCTCGGCTGTGACCGCATCTATATTTCTTTCGTATGTTGCCATGTCGATCGTCTTGGCGTAACCGAAACGGTCCATGATGAACATGATATCCATCTCGGGAACCTTAACTTCCTCAACAACGGCCTCTTCACAGTTATCTATCACTGTTTTTCTTGGAACGGCATATTCTTTCTTTAACTCATCCAGTTCATTAATGATAACCTGCGCCATGCTGTCTCTTCTGCCAAGGATATCTTCGTATTTGAAGATATTGGCCATGGTCTCATCATGCTCTTTTATAAGAGCATCTATTTCGAGACCTATCAGTTTGTACAGACGCATCTCAAGGATCGCATTGGCCTGAGGTTCGGTAAAATGAAGTTGTCCGGCCATGACTTCACTTTCTTTGCTCTTGAACTTGATGCCTTTTGTGACACCGTCGATAAGACAAGCCTTAGCCTGGTTCCTGTCCTTTGAGCCTCTGAGGATCTCTATGATAAGATCTATGACATTACATGCCTTGATAAGACCTTCCTGTATCTCTTTCTTCTCACGCTCCTTTTCAAGCAAGGTCGTGTATTTTCTGGTCACAACGGCGAATCTGAAATCAATGCACTCTTTTAAGATACGTTTCAGACCCATGGTCTCGGGTCTTCCGTCAGCTATCGCAAGCATATTTACGCCGAAAGTATCCTCAAGCCTTGTTTTTTTGTATAGAAGGTTTATGAAATTATCAACATTGGCATCTTTTCTGAGTTCTATGACTATCCTGATGCCTTCTTTTGAAGACTGGTTGGAAATATCAACAATATCGGGGGCTTTTTTTGTTTCCGCAAGAGCAGCCACATCCTGAAGGAATTTGGTTATATTGGCTCCTACCATGGGGAACGGAATCTCAGTGATCACCACATTTGTCTTACCGTTCTTGCCCTTTTCCGTAATGACCTTTCCTCTGACCTTTATCTTACCCTGTCCGGTCCTGTATATCTCCGGAAGCTCGTCTTTGTTTGTTACGATGCCACCCGTGGGAAAATCCGGTCCCTGAACATATTTCATGAGTCTTGAGGTGGAAATGGTCTCATCCTTCATATACGCCTTCATTGCGCTTATGACCTCACCGAGGTTGTGAGGAGGAATGCTTGTTGCCATACCGACTGCAATACCTTCCGTACCGTTTACGAGAAGATTAGGGAATTTAGCGGGCAAAACCGAGGGCTCTTTTTCCGTCTCATCGAAATTGGGTATAAAATCAACAACATCCTTATCGAGATCATCGAGTAATCCGAATTGAGCTATCTTCTGCAATCTTGCTTCGGTATAACGCATAGCGGCTGCCCCGTCACCTTCGATATTGCCAAAGTTGCCGTGACCGTCAACAAGCGGCAGGCCTTTTTTGAAATCCTGACTCATTACAACAAGTGCGTCATATATCGATGAATCACCGTGGGGATGATATTTACCCATCGTATCACCTACTATACGGGCGGATTTTCTGTAAGGCTTGTCATATTTGATACCGAGTTCGTGCATATCATACAGAGTTCTTCTCTGAACAGGCTTTAAGCCGTCTCTAACATCCGGAAGGGCTCTGGATACAATGACGCTCATCGCATAATCTATATACGATTTCTGCATTACCTCGGAGTATTCGGTTTTTATGATATCTTCGTTGTTGTTCATTTTTTTCCTGTCGATCAGATGTCAAGCTGTGCGTCGTTGGCATGCTGATAAATAAAATCTTTTCTTGGGGGAACATCATTACCCATCAAAAGCTCGGTAACATCGCTGGCCATACGTGCATCTTCTATCTCAACCAGCTTAAGCTTCCTACGCTCGGGATCGAGCGTTGTTTCCCAGAGCTGTTCGGCATCCATTTCGCCCAAACCTTTATATCTTTGAAGTGTGAATGAACCTTTATGGCTCTTTCTGTATTTATCCAATGCCTTATCATCATACAGATATTCTTCCTTGCCTTTACTCGGCATGGCCTTATACAGAGGCGGCATTGCTATGTAAACATGGCCTTCGTATATAAGTTCCGGCATGAACCTGTAGAACAGTGTAAGTAAGAGTGTCGAGATGTGGGCACCGTCAACATCGGCATCGGCCATGATTATGATCTTGTCATATCTGAGTTTGGTTATGTCAAAATCATTTCCGTAGCCCTCTGAAAAGCCGCAATTGAATGCATTTATCATGGTCTTGATCTCGGCATTTGCAAGGATCTTGTCGATACTGGCCTTCTCCACGTTAAGGATCTTGCCTCTGATCGGCAATATAGCCTGATACATGCGGTTTCTCGCTGTTTTTGCTGAACCGCCGGCAGAATCACCCTCGACTATGAATATCTCGCATTTCTTAGGATCTTTCGATTCACAGTTCGCAAGCTTTCCGTTGGAATCAAAGCTGTATTTCGGCTTGGTAAGAAGGTTGGTCTTGGCCTTTTCTTCGGATTTTCTTATCTTAGCTGCTTTTTCGGCACAGCTGAGGACATTTTTAAGGACCTCGACATTCCTGTCAAAGTAATGTACGACTTCTTCGCCGGTAACCTTGGAAACAACTTTTGCAGCATCCTGATTATCAAGCTTGGTCTTGGTCTGACCTTCGAATCTGGGATCCGGATGTTTAATGGATACGATAGCCGTCATACCGTTACGAACATCAGCACCGGTAAAATTGGCATCCTTATCTTTAAGAATCCCTATGCTCCTGGCATAGTTGTTCATGATATTGGTAAATGTAGTCTTGAAACCGGTAAGATGTGTACCGCCCTCGGAATTGTATATATTATTACAGAAACCGAGAACATTCTCGTGGAATTCATTGACATACTGGAATGCTATCTCGACTGTGATACCCTCGGATTCTCCACTTAAATAAACCGGCTCATTGACCACTTCCTTGGATCTGTTCATATCCTGAATAAATCCAACAAGACCGTCAGGTTCATGAAACTCAACATACTCAAGCTCGCTCTTTCGCTTGTCCGTGAATATGATGGTAAGTCCCGGATTCAGATAAGCAGTCTCATGAAGTCTGCTCTTGACATCCTCCTCCTTAAACCATGTCTTATCAAATATGGTATCATCAGGAAGAAAATTGATGGTGGTCCCGGTCTCTCTGGTATTACCGACTTCCGGAAGCAATCCGTCTATCAGTTCAGTAGTCGGATTACCCCTCTCATAGGAGTCTTCGTATATATGACCGTTCTTCTTGACTCTTACGGTCAATCTGCTTGAAAGCGCATTAACTACGGAACTTCCCACACCATGCAGTCCGCCGCTTGTCTTATATGCAGAGTCATCAAACTTACCTCCCGCATGAAGAGTGGTAAATACAAGTCTCTCCGCACTCATACCTTTTTCATGCATCTCTATGGGTATGCCTCGTCCGTTATCCTCTACGGTGGCAGATCCGTCCGCTTCAAGCGTAACCTTTATCTCGCTGCAATGTCCCGCCAAATGCTCATCAACGGAATTATCCACTATCTCATATATAAGATGATTGAGTCCCTTCGTAGATACACTGCCTATATACATCCCGGGACGTACTCTGACGGCCTCAAGACCTTCAAGGACAGTGATATTGGACGCATCGTATGTATCTTTTTGAGCCATTAGTTACCTTTTCCCGAATCCTGAAGATCATCTCGGATCCGTATTGATCAAAAATGTTCCACGATAAACCTCAACGATTATACCATATTTTGTGGTTTTGTAAAAGCAAAAACACAAAATTAAGAAAAAATGTTCGTTTTTTCATCAGTAAGTACACAAACAAAAAAGAAGATCCGAACGATCTTCTTTTTTGTTATTCTCTCGGAGGTTATGATAATTTTTTCACCCCCCGATCTTGTATGGGCGAACGGCCTATGACTCAGTTTTCAACTTGGCTGCATCACTGTTAAGGCTCTCTACCATACCGTTGATATCACGTACGATATTCTGGTTCTGCTCACTGATAACGTGTGTCTCAGTAGCGTGAGCCGTAACCTCTTCAGTGATCGATGAAATGGTCTGTATACTGTCAACGATCTCTTTATTGGCTGCAGCAAGCTGTTTGACCACATTGAATAACTGAGATGAATGCTCACCAATTACTGCTACATTATCTGCTATGGTATTGAAGCTGTCGGCAGTCTCCTCTGCGCATTTGCTCTCTTCTGCACCAACCACGATAAGGCCCTGTATGGTCTCCACCATGGATGCTACCTGCGATGTGATATTATCGATCAATGCTACGATATTGTCCGTAGCCTCCGTGGTCTGACTGGCAAGTCCTGATATCTCGCTTGCAACAACCGCAAAGCCCCTGCCGGCATCTCCCGCTCTTGCCGCCTCTATGGATGCATTGAGCGACAGAAGGCTGGTCTCTGAAGCAACGTCCGTGATAAGATCCGTGATCGTATTCATCTTTGATGTCGCTTCCTTGAATATCTCCAGAGCTTTGGCAACATCCTTACCTGCCTTGTCTACCTGCTCCGTATAACCTATCATACGGCTGATATTCTTCTTTCCTATATCAACAGCTTCATTGGTAGTCGAAATATTCTCATTGATGACTTTGCTGGCATCCTCAACTTCGCCGATATATGTCTGTATATCCTCAGTCTGTACGAGCTGTCTCTGAACCGCCTCTGCCGATTCATTGGTTCCTGCGGCAACCTCAACCATCGAAGATACGGTCTGGTCCACCGAGTCCTGCAATCTCTCCATCTCAGATCCCACATTTGTGATGAGGTCCGTCATATGACCGGATATTCCAAGTATATCCTGCATAAGCTCATTGGTCTTATCCTGCTGAAGTTGAAGTCTGGCCGATCTTATCTCCGAGAAAAGTACATTACCGTTGGATACCGCGATAAGGTATGCAACGATAAGTATCATAACAAGCACCTGTATCTCAAGAGTAGCCGATACAGCCTCTACATCTTCCGCCCCCATGATGACCATCACGGCATCCACGACATTAAGCACGCAGACACTTGCTCCAACCAGTATTGTTCTCTTTTTATCGTTGTAAAGAGAGATAATTATGAGCATCGGTATCGCATATGTGAATACCAGATCATTCTGAGCGGTAAAAAGCAGGAACGCATACAAAATGCCATATCCAATGGAAGCTATATGCAATATGGCCGCCGATTCATTATTCTTTAAAAAAGAAAACCAGCATAATGCGACCGGACCCATGGCAAAAATCAGAGTCATAATAATGTACATTACTGTACGAGCCCCTTTTACCACTTCCAGCACATATGCTGCCGACATAATGGAACAAATAACAGTCAAGGTAATCACACAAACTTTATTGGCAAGAGCCAATTCTGATTTCGAAGCCAACTCTTCGATATAAGCTTTGTCATTTTTCTCGTTAACAGCCATAAGCCCTCCTAAACAATGCTAATTTCGTATCGTTGCAACTTACCCTATTACCCCTGTATTTATATAAACCCTTTATTATCCCCTATATAAATCCGTTTCTTCTTTTCTCCTTCTTTTCTCCTTCTACCCTTTTACCCTGATCCTTATCTGCGATCTAAAACTTTAATCTGCCGGTACATGCCAATGCCAGTGCACCGGGGCCAATATGACAGGATACACTGAGAGCCAATGGATCCATGTGTATCTGAAATCCCGGAAAGGCCGCCATAACCTCCTCTTTATATGCTTCTGCTGAAACTCTGTCATACGAATATGCCATGTGAAGATGACAGTTATTCGGATCTACTCCCCCGAATCTCTTCTCCATATCACTCTTAACGGCTTCGATCATAATGGATTTGCCCTGACTTACGGTACGTGCCTTGGCAAATGCATCGAGTTTCTCACCCTGTATCTGCAAAACGGGCTTAATCCTGAGCAACGTGCCGAGTGCGGCCGCTGCAGGTGTGATACGTCCTCCCTTTTTAAGGTAATACAACGTATCCAGCATAATATATATGCTCGAATTGAACTTGTCCTCTTCCAAGATTGCTTTTATGGCCGCAGCATCGCTGCCTTCGGACGCAAGCCTGAGCGCATCCAGACAAGACTGTCTCTGAGTCACGGAAATACGCTGATTATTGACCACCTGAACCTTACCGTCATAATCATCGGAAAGCATAATAGCTGTCTGGCATGATCCGGAAAGGCCGGAACTCATCGGAATGTATACGATCTCGTCATGGTCCTTTAGCACATCCTCCCATAGCCTCTTGACCGCATCCGGTGAAGGCTGGGATGTGGCTATATCGACATCATCCCTAAGCATCTCATAGAAGCCTTCCTGCGTAAGATTGATGTCTTCAAAATAATCTTTATCCTGAATGGTAAACGGCATAGGCAGCACATACACTCCAAGTTCTGCGCTCTCAGCCTGTGTGATGCCGCTGTTACTGTCCGTTACTACAGCCACTTTACTCATAGTACTTCTCACTCTGTCCCCTCATTTCCCTTTTACGCATATTATAATACAATTTTACTGTTAAATGCTCCTAAAGTCAACCGCGTCAAACGCGAACTCCGACACCGATTTTGATATATCGTTAAGCCTATTTTTATTTTGCGGCAAAAACAATGTATCAGTATACTCTCTTACCGAATTGAGCACGGAAAGATCATCATATATGCTCGCAACTTTAAATCCGAATTCACCACTCTGTCGGATTCCGCTCATCTGCCCCGGGCCTCTCAGCTTCAGATCCTGTTCAGCGATATAAAAACCATCATTGCTCTCCGCCAATATATCGAGTCTTGCTTTTGCCTCCGGTGATTTTGAGGAATTTATGAATATACAGTAGCTCTGCTCGGTTCCTCTGCCGACCCTTCCTCTTATCTGATGCAGTGCAGCCAGCCCGAATCTGTCGGCATTCTCTATCATGATCACTGTGGCATTCGGTACATCTATTCCGACTTCTATGACGGTAGTTGAGACTAAAACGTCAATATTATGCGCCGCATATTGCTCCATTATCTGTCTTTTTTTATCAAGTTTCATTCTGCCATGAAGGCAGTCTATCCTGACGGATGGAGGAAAGATATCCCTGATACGTTCGGTATATTCGACCACATTTTCCAGATCCATCACTTCACTGTCATCTATCATCGGGCATATGATATATGCCTGTCTGCCTTTTTGTACTTCACCTGCAATAAATCTGTAGGACGCGGGTCTTGATGCCTTTGTCACAACGCCGCTTTTGATGGGCAGCCTGCCCTGAGGCAACTCGTCTATGACCGAAAGCTTTACACCTGCATACATTGTCATGGCAAGACTTCTGGGTATCGGAGTTGCGCTCATCACCAAAACATGTACGCTTTTCCCCTTTTCGGCAAGGCTTTCCCTCTGCCTCACCCCAAACCTGTGCTGCTCATCCGTGATGACCAAAGTCAGATCCTTGTATTCCGTTTTGTCTGTTATGAGAGCCTGGGTACCTATGATCACATTGGCTGCGCCCTCTTTTATATCCTCATAAGCCAATGTCCTTGTCCTGCCCGTAACGGAACCTATTAACAGTATAGGATTGATACAGAGTTTATACTTCTTTACTAGATTGCATATATTCTCATAATGTTGTGTGGCCAGGACTTCCGTTGGAGCCATCATACATCCCTGATGACCGTTTGCCGCATTAAGAAGTAAAGCCAAAACAGCCACTATAGTCTTGCCGCTTCCCACATCGCCCTGCACCATACGGTTCATGCAAATCCCGCTGCACATATCACCTCTGATCTCATCCCATACCTTAAGCTGTGCGCCTGTCAGTCTGTAAGGTAATGCTTCCAAAAGTCTCTCGGTATCCGCAACCTCTATCATATTTTTGTCAAAGGTTCTCTCTACCTTATCCTCATCGGGATGAGTCTGAATAAAAAACGATAAAAATTCGTGGAAAGCCACTCTTTTCCTTGCGCGCTTGTGTTCCTCCATATCTGTCGGAAAATGCAGCATATAAAGAGCTTCTTTTATATCCGGAATTCCATATTTATCAAGCTCGGATCTGTCGAGATATTCATCCGGCAGACTTACAGCCTCAAATGCATTCTTTATCAGTTTCTTGATCTGATTATTGGATATGCCTTTAGTCAGAGAATATACCGGCTGCAATACACGAAGCATCTCCCGATATTCCTGTGGTGTAAAACAGGACGGCTGTGCTATCATAAACCCTCTGCTGTCTGAAAGGATCCCGAAGAATACTCTTTCGTCATCCATCTTTTCCAGAGTCTTCTTCATATACGGCGCATTAAAATAAACAATGGATACGGAATTTCCTGACTTTATGCCGTTTTCATCCGTACATTCTACTTTTGCAAAAGTCATGGTCCTGCCTTTTTTGATTATATGGACAGACCCTCTCACAATGCTGCCTCTTACGGATACAAGGCTTCCAACCAGTTCCTTACACGGGATCACGGGTTCTTTTATGTCCATAAATCCTCTGGGCAGGTCATATATAAGATCAGCCGCTTTTACTATATTCAGTTTGCTTAAAAGCGTCGCAGTCTTTTCTCCGACCCCTTTTATCTCACTTACCGGATCTGTTAATCTCATGTTTTATTCTTTCCTGATCATATACGGAAAAATTGTTCAATAATCAAATTTCAAAATA
>JAILQX010000019.1 GCA_024698705.1 Lachnospiraceae bacterium | reverse complement strand
TGCCGCATCAAGGCAGTCACAAATGGTTATGATATCGATTGCTGCACGGTAGGGAGTGTTGTGATCGTAATCATCCGGATATCCGCCTGAGCCGTCATAGTAGCAGTGATGACCTGCTGCGACGTCACGGTAGATGATAAGTTCAGGGTCATTCTCCATGAATTTGGCACCGTATTCAGGATGCTTTTTAATTGAATCGAATTCTTCATCACCCAGCTTGCGGCACTGAAGATTTATGATATCCGCAATCCTTGTTTTGCCCACATCGTGAAAGAGGCCGCAGTGGCGCAGGTATTCCGGGATGTCTTCTTTGATGGGAAGGTCATTGAAGAATTCAGGCATATATACAAGTGCACTTTCGGCAAAAACTATGGCAAGCTCCGATACAATTACCGAGTGCAGGTAAGTAGGAAGCTGACGTTTTACTATAAGATCGAGTATGTAGTCTTCTTTTTCTTTTCTGGTATCAAGATACTTCAGAGTTTTGTAACACCACTTCGCAAGAACATCGTTTATGAACTGCGAAGGGAAATCTTTGTACTTTGTAAAAAGATTTTCTCTTGATGATTCGATCAGATAGGATATGGTTCTGTCTGCTTTATTTTTGTCTTCGATATGCTCCACGAGACGGAGCATAAAAAGAGGACCGTTGTTGAGAAAATGCTGCTCCTCAACACTTTGTTTTTCGGCGTTTTCGAACTTGGCAAGACATGACTTGTAATACTTCAGATATCTGTCCAAAGCTCCTGAGAAAGTTTCTTCGCCGCTTTCGATTCTCGTGCGCAGATACAGAGCATACACACGGTCGTTGTAATCCGTAATGGATTTTGCCCTGGCCACATCCTCGGCGTATAATTTGCCGGAATAATCGTAGAGATATTTTTTTACTTCATCATTGGCTTTCTCGATATGTTCCTCAACGCACATCCAGTCCTTGTTCATTATATCGATGATCTCGAGTATGTTTTCGTTGTCTTTATCGAGGGACTGAACCACATCGCTGTTCCAGAATTCATTTGCCTTTTTATGGCGCAGATATGAGCGGTTTATGTCAAAATCGGGGTTTTCCGTATCTATGACAACATAGTTATACCAGGCAACCCAGACACCGCGTCTTGCTTCAGGTGTAAATTCGCTGTAGTGATCGCACAGCGCGAAGATCTTCTCGAGATATTCATCGCTCATTCTCATCTGACCCGAGCCGCGATTTCTGATCTCGCACATTTCGTAGAAGATTGCTTTATAGATGAAGATCAGCTTTTCATAATCATTGCTGCCTTCGTATATCTGCTGAAGTTTTTTCAGGAGAGGAAAGATAACGACATAATCGTCATAATCGTTGTTGTACATTTCGACGACACGGTCGTAAAGGTATAGACTTTCTTCCTTGGACAAATCTTTTGCAAGCAGTGTGCCTATCTCGTCCAGGATCTGCTCATCCCTTGTAGCAATCATGGTAAGCTCGCGGGCGCGTGCATCCAGCTGACCGATCCACTCTTTTTTCGGAAGCTTTTTGAAGAGGGCTTTGTTGAGCTCTTCCTGACGGTCCATGCTGTTGCAGTATTCGGTTATGAGTTTTCCGATGTCCGATCCGTCCATATATTATCCCCTATAAAATTATAATATCATAATTATTTGACATTGGGGACGTATCAATTTTGTCGCCGGTGACAAAATTGATACGTCCCCAATGTCACCTCTTGACAAAGCATTATTAATTCGTTATGTTACATAGTGTCCGTAGTGAGACAATTCGAAACTATCAACCGTGTTTACAGAAAGGAGGCAACTAAAAATGATTAAGTTAAGAAATAATCAGAATAATCTATTTATGTACAATACTTACAGCCTCCGGAAAGGATCTATGCAGGTATAATGTGGTCTTGCGACCATATATGAACTGTATAGCGGTTTTTACCATAATGCCGGAAGCAAGCGCTTCCGGCTATTTTTTTACCTTTTCGGATGTTTTGAGATAGGATGTGATTCAAAAAATGAGGGAAAAATTCAGTTTATTCAAACATATCAAGCGACACTTATGGCAGTACATAATAGCGCTTACATCACTGATACTTTCGGTCACTGTATCCATGATCGTACCGGAGGTTCAGAGACACATAGTTGATGATGTCATAGTAGACGGCAGGATCGAGCTGCTCTTTAAGCTCCTTG
>JAILQX010000051.1 GCA_024698705.1 Lachnospiraceae bacterium | reverse complement strand
CTTGTCATGATACTGTGCTGACGGTCTTGCTGCAGCATATTCCGTAAGTCTTGCTCTCTTTACTTCCTTTACTTCCTTAAGAAGTGCAACATCTATTCCTTCGGGATCGTATACCCAGCCTGTTGAGTCTGAGCATGTTACAGGCTTAGCGCCTAACTGCTGTGCTTTCTGGATAGCGTAGATGGCTACGTTACCTGAACCTGATACCGCACAGGTCTTGCCCTTGATATCGATACCGTTGCACTTTAACATTTCCTGTGTCATGTACAGAAGGCCGTAACCCGTAGCTTCAGTACGTGCGAGAGATCCGCCGTATGAAAGTCCCTTACCTGTAAGAACGCCTTCGTAAAGTCCTGTGAGTCTCTTGTACTGACCGTACATGTAACCGATCTCACGTGCACCTGTTCCTATATCACCTGCGGGAACGTCTGTGTCTGCTCCGATATATTTGTAAAGTTCTGTGATAAAGCTCTGGCAGAAAGCCATGATCTCACGATCCGACTTACCCTTGGGATCGAAATCCGAACCGCCCTTACCGCCTCCGATCGGAAGACCTGTAAGTGAGTTCTTGAATATCTGCTCAAATCCAAGGAATTTGATGATACCTAAGTTTACGGAAGGATGTAATCTCAAACCACCCTTGTAAGGTCCTATGGCCGAATTAAACTGTACTCTGTATCCGTTGTTTACCTGAACCTGACCCTTATCATCAACCCAGGGAACTCTGAAGAGGAGCTGTCTCTCGGGTGTTGTCAGTCTCTCGAGCAATGCATCCTCTCTGAATTTTTCTTCATTTTCTTCTATCACTACTCTGAGTGATTCCAATACTTCCTTTACTGCCTGATGGAACTCGGGCTGTGCAGGGTTCTGCTTTACTACCCTGTCATAGACTTCATCTACGTACGACATATGTTTTATCCTCCTTCTGCCTGTCGATCCGATCTGTACGGATCATAACATCAACAAAAAAAAGCACCTTTAACGAGTATACTCCTACTCATTAAAGACGCCTTTGCCTTTTCATGAAATGCAATATACACCTCATTTTGATGCTTGTCAATATACCTTTTGAAAATTTTTTGCAGTTTTTTGCGTAATGCCTGTAAATACAGTTTTATCTTGACAATCACCTGTATCATGTGTAAATAATAATCATATGAGCAAAGGCGTTCATTCCACTGCAGATCACGTATTTGTCTGCATTGGGATGAGCGCCTTAAATGAATGTATCCACCACCGGAAAGTGAGGTAACAATATGAATTATACCAAGGAAGAGGTTATCCAGTATATCAATGAAGAAGATGTAAAATTCATACGTCTTGCCTTTTGTGATGTATACGGTAATCAGAAAAATATATCGATCATGCCCGGCGAACTGCCGAGAGCATTTGAATATGGGATAGCGATCGACGCATCCGCCGTACAGGGCTTCGGAGACGAGTTTCATTCCGATCTCTTTCTCCACCCCGATCCTGATACACTGATGTATCTTCCCTGGCGTCCCGAACACGGCAAGGTAATGCGTATGTTCTCCGACATCAGACATCCGGACGGATCATTGTTTGAATGTGACACCAGAAGTCTGTTAAAGAAAGCCGTGGAAGATGCTAAGCGCGAAGGTCTCTCATTTTCATTCGGAGCCGAGCAGGAATTTTACCTCTTAAATCTTGATGAAGACGGCAACCCGACAGACACTCCCTATGATGATGCGGGATATATGGATCTTGCCCCCAGAGACAAGGGTGAAAATGTAAGACGTGAGATCTGCCTGACTCTCGAGCAGATGGGTATCAGTCCCGAAAGTTCGCACCATGAAGAAGGCCCGGGACAGAATGAGATAGATTTCCGCTATTCCGATGCATTGAGTGCGGCAGACAATGTTCTCACCTTCCAGAACGTTGTAAGAACGACCGCATACCGAAACGGCCTCTATGCCGACTTTTCCGCTAAGCCCTTCGAGGACAAACCCGGTAACGGCTTCCATATCAACATGTCAGTCAGAGCCAAAGACAATAAGGATCATCTGCATCCAATGATGGCCGGAATACTGGATAAAGTAAAGGACATGACCGTATTTTTGAATCCCACACCTGCTTCATACAGCAGACTGGGCCAGTACAAGGCTCCCGGCTATATCTCATGGTCGGAAGAAAACCGCTCACAGCTTCTTCGTGTACCCGCCGCTATCGGTCAGTACAGACGTGTTGAGCTCAGATCTCCCGATCCGATGACCAACCCTTACCTGGCATTTACATTGCTCATATATGCAGGGCTTCACGGTATAGTTGACAACGTCCCCCTTCCGGAACCGGCCAATATCAATCTCTATACTGCCGATGAGGCTACTTTATCGAAATATACCAGACTTCCGATGGATCTGGATTCAGCCCGTAAGCTTGCCTCTGAAAGCGAATTCATAAAGAAATACATAAATGCTGACATATTAAAGATGTACTGTTAATGATACGATCCGAAAATGTCTGTTATCCTACTTAAAAACTATAACGAAAGGAGCAAATAAGATGAGTCTGAAAGAACATGTTTACAGTGTGCTTGTGGTTTCGGCTGCAGAGAATTTCAATGACAATCTGTCTTCTTTGCTCCCCGAAACAAGATATTCTCCAATAAAGATCTCAACCAATATAAGTGCGGCAAAACGTGAATATACTGAAAGAAGTTATGATTTTGTCATAATCAACTCTCCTCTTCCGGATGACAACGGAACACGCTTTGCCATCGATATCGCGACCTCCAGTACATGTACCGCAGTCATGGTTCTTGCACGTGCGGACTTCTTCGACGACGTCTTCGATACAGTGGCGGAGCATGGTGTATTTGTACTCGCAAAACCGTTGAGCAAGGCTACGGTCGGAAATGCAATGAACTGGATGATAAGTGCCAGGGAACACTTAAGAAGATCCGAAAAGCAGACACGTTCCATAGAAGATAAGATGAAGGAGATCCGTATTGTCAATAAGGCAAAATGGCTCCTCATCAGCGAACTGAACATGAGCGAATCCGAAGCTCACAGATACATAGAAAAACAGGCCATGGATCTGTGTGTTTCAAAGCGCGAGATCGCTGAAAACATAATCAAAACCTACTCTTAATCCTTAAGATATCTCTTCAGGAAAAGCACAGCCTCTTTATACCCTTCAAAACCAAGTCCCATATACGTATGGACACATGCCATTCCGGCATAGCTTATCTGTCTGAAATCTTCTCTTTTTTCAACATTGGTAAGATGGACCTCAACTGCAGGTATTGCAACAGCCTTGAGTGCATCCATGATGGCAATGCTTGTATGTGTATATGCAGCCGGATTGATCACTATCCCGTCCTTATTGCCAAGAGCCTGTTGTATCCTGTCAACAATGTCTCCTTCGTGGTTGGACTGATAACATTCAACCTCTACATTTTCTTCCCTGCAAACATCCTCTATATATTTTATGAGGGCATTGTAGTCACCTGTTCCGTATATCTCCGGCTCCCTTACACCCAGAAGATTCAGATTGGGGCCGTTTATTACAAGTATTCTCATATCGCTCCTTTGCTCCGTGTTTTTTTTATTTCACTTATGATCCTGCAGACAGTCTCGTCAGGTGTACCGTTATTATCGACGATCACATCTGCATATTTTTTATAAAGCGGTTCCCTTTTTTCATACATCACATTAAGATCCTGTCCTGCAGATAAAGGTCTGTCACCTGTGGGAAGCTTGTCGATATCGCGTCGGATCCATACTATGATACCGTTCTGATGCAATGCTCTGTAATTACACTCCCGAAGTACCGCTCCTCCTCCGGTAGCGATCACCATGCCTGAACCCTTGCCCAGATCCGCTATTACTTCACTTTCGATATCACGGAATGCCGCTTCCCCGTCTTGTGTGATTATCAAAGAAGGCTTTCTTCCGACAGCCTTTGTTATCTCAACGTCCGCATCCTTTACGGTAAGTCCGAGTTTTTCACCAAGCTTTGAAGCCATAGTGCTCTTGCCGCTTCCCGGCATGCCTACAAGGATGATATTCTGCATAGATCCGGTCAGTTCATCAAGTATGACATCGATCTTAGACTCCTCTATATTATGACCGGCAAATATTTCCGCGCTCTTATATGCCTGAGCTATGAGCATATACAATCCGTTCACACAGGGTATGCCCAGTTCCTCTGCCTGAAGGAGCAGTTCGGTCCTGGCAGGATTGTAGATGATGTCTATAACACCTTTACAGTTCGGAAACACCTTAAGATCCAGTGCCGCCTTGCCTGTATCGGGGTACATTCCGACAGGTGTGGTATTGACGATGATACGCGCATCTTCATGAAGATAAAGGTTTGAATAATTATTCTCTCCCGTTCTGCTGATGATGAAAGGGATCGCTCCCATCGATTCAAGTGCAGTCATTACCGCTCCCGAAGCTCCTCCGCTTCCGAGTATCAGCGCCTTTTTGCCCTTAACATCGATACCGGCTTTTTCAACCGTCATCATGAAACCATAGACATCGGTATTGTCTCCGTAAAAGGATCCGTCCTCCCTCTTTATGATGGTGTTGACACTTCCGGCACGTCTGGCCATGTCACTCATCTCATCTAAAAACGGGATGACGCTCCTCTTATAGGGTATGGTCACATTGATCCCGTGCCAGTCGCTGTTTTTAAAGAATTCTTCAAGTTCATCCTCTTCTTTTTCGAAAAGGTCATATTCGTAATCACACAGCATCCCGTGGATCTGCGGTGAATAGCTGTGAACGAGTTTTCTGCCGAGCAGTCCGCACTTCATCATATTACCTCACTATAGCTGCCAAGATAGGTGAAACTTTCGCATGCCCCGGGCAATTCTCCCATGAGCTGAAGAAGGTTCGGTGAATAAACAGGTACGTCCAGATCAAAGTAAAACATGAATTCAAATTCATGATTGGGAAGAGGACGGCTTTCCAGTTTTATCAGGTTGATACCGAGCGCGTAAAAGCGTGAAAGGATCTTATACAAAGCTCCGGGCTCATGTGACAGTATGAGCATTATACTTGTTCTGTCAGCCCCGGGATATATCTCAAGATCCTTTGAGATACATATGAATCTTGTGTAATTGTTGTCAGTATTCTGCACGGATTCCTGAAGGCATTCAAGTCCGTAGTATTTCATGCACATGCTTGAAGCAAGTGCCGCAACCGTATTCTTACCCGATTCCGCAACACTCTTTGCCGCAACCGCGGTGTTTTCACAGGGAATGATCTTGACTCCCTTAAGTGTTGAGAGGAATCCCGAACATTGTGCTATGGCCTGCTCATGCGAATATATCTCTTTTATCTGGTCGAGCTTCGTTCCCGGATTGACAAGAAGATTATGCTCTATCTTGAGCCTTATGCTTCTTACTATCTTAAAGTTATGTTTCAACATAAGATCGTAGACCTTGTTGACAGAACCCGCTGTACTGTTTTCAACCGGTATGACTCCGTATTTGCAAAGCCCCTTTTCTATGGCAGAGAATACTGCTTCAAAATTGGCGAAATACATGATATTGGCATTACGGAACAACTTATCGCAGGCGATCTGCGAATTGGCCCCCTCTATGCCCTGACATGCTACCGGTGCTATCTCGGGAAATAACTTCGGTGTATTGTCGATAGCCTTTTTCATCATATCCATGATATCGGTCCTTACACCTATCAGGCGGTTCTGATAACTTCTGCTTATCTCAAATATCATCGAATACAGAATCGAACTGTAATCCTTAAGTTCTTCGGGAGATCTTTCGATGATCTCGTTCATCTTTTCGCGTTCTCTCTTAAGATCGAGGACCGAAAGGTTCTTCTCCTTTTTATAGGCTGCTATCTCT
This sequence comes from Lachnospiraceae bacterium, assembly GCA_024698705.1. Taxonomy (GTDB): domain Bacteria; phylum Bacillota; class Clostridia; order Lachnospirales; family Lachnospiraceae; genus Colinaster. Next base: position 83,755 of record JAILQX010000051.1, on the reverse strand, counting down.
TTTGATACCTGCATCCTCTGTTCAAACAGGTCAAGAAACTGTTTGTCTATGATATCCATCTTTTCACGATAATCGGTTATACTCATAGTTTTTTCCTTTCATGGCATTACATATTGTGATGGCTGCTGCTGCCTCTATGCACGGTACGGCTCTGGGAACGATGCACGGATCGTGTCTTCCCCTGACCTGAAGTTCTGTTTCCTTCATTGTCGTCAGGTCAACACTCATCTGCTTCTTTGCTATAGAAGGTGTGGGCTTGATCGCCACCCTGAACGTCAGCGGCATTCCGTTTGTTATGCCTCCGAGTATCCCGCCGCAGTTATTGGTTTTTGTCATGACCTTTCCGTCACATATACAGAACTCATCATTATTTTCACTTCCCGTCATTTCTGCCGCAGCAAATCCCGCACCGAACTCGATGCCCTTAACTGCAGGTATGCCGAATACCATGGCGGCGATCCTGTTTTCCATTCCGTCAAACATCGGATCCCCAAGCCCTGCCGGAAGACCGGTAATAACACACTCTATCACACCACCGACAGAGTCGCCGTTCTTGCGCTCCTCTTCGATGAGCTCTATCATCTTTTTCCCCTGCTCGTCATCCACAACCGGAAAATCTTTTTTATCGGTTGGTTCGGTAAGTTCACCTCTATCGCATATATCCTTTATGGAAGCGATCCTGGTCATGATCTTTACACCTTTGCTCTCAAGGATCTGCTTACATATCCCTCCCGCTATACATAACGGTGCGGTAAGTCTTCCGGAAAAATGACCTCCTCCGGCATAGTCCTGAAATCCTTCATATTTTATTTCGGCGGTATAATCCGCATGTCCGGGTCTCGGTATCCGCTTAAGTTCCTCATAATCCTTTGAACGCATATTGGTATTGCGTATAATGGCAGTTATGGGCGCCCCGCAGGTAGTATCCCCTACGACTCCGCTTAAGAATTCCGGCTCATCCGCTTCCTTTCTGGGAGTTGAATAACTGTTCTGTCCCGGGGCTCTTCTTTTCATAAAGGCATTCAGCTCATCTTGATCTATCTTCACTCCGGCAGGTATCCCTTCAAGTGTCATACCTATCGCCGGTGAATGAGATTGTCCGAAGATCGTAAGTTTTATGTTTTCTCCGTAGCTACTGCTCATCTGTCACCTCCAACGATTCCAAATCCTCCCAGAATGCAGGATAGGATTTTGCTACACATTCCGCGCATTTTACCGTAACATCTTTGCTGCTGCCGCATGCCGCAACCGCAGCTGCCATGGCTATCCTGTGGTCATTTGCGGAATCGACGGTTCCGCCCTTTAAACTGCCCACGCCTGTTATGATAAGTCCTTCCGCCGTCTCACTGACATTTCCTCCGAGGTCATTTATCAATCCTGCGGTAGTCGCCAGTCTGTCAGATTCCTTAAATCTGAGCCGTCCGGCATTTACAATTTCGGTCTTTCCTTCGGCAACAGCCGCCAACGCACATATGGTCGGTACAAGATCGGGGATCTCCGACGCATCTATTACCTGTCCCTTAAGGCTTCCTCTTTTAACGGTAAGCACATCACTACCGATCTCGATACGTGCTCCAAAGCCTTTCAGGATATCAACTATGGCTCTGTCCCCCTGCTTTGAACCCGGGTTCATGCCCGAAAGTTCTATCCCTTTATCCGACATTGCTCCCATGCACATAAAGAATGCTGCATTGGACCAGTCGCTTTCAACAGTCACATCTCCTTTGGATCTGAGTACGGAAGGCCTGATGTCATATGAAGATTCGTTTCCCTCAAACTCCGCTCCCATACTTTCAAGTATCTCTTCGGTCATGTCTATATATCTTCGTGACTGTATGTCTCCCGTTATATCCAAAGTACTCTCAGCCTTCAGAAGCGGAAGTGCAAATAAAAGTCCCGATACAAATTGTGAAGAAATGTTGCCGGGTATCGTATAGGTTCCGGCTTCAAGCTGTCCGCTGCAATGAAGCTTTTCCTTATCCTGTACGATCTTCATACCGTGCTTTTCGAGTTCCGACTTAAATGCATCAAGCGGTCTCTCCGGCAGTCTTCCCTCCATATGAAATACGGCATCGACTCCCACTGCCCCGACTACCGGGATGAGAAACCTGAGGGTCGAACCGCTCTCACCGCAATGAAGTATCCGTTCTTCGGTGTCCGTTTTTTTTGCAACACCACCCGTCCGGTCTATGCTTACGGGTATCACTTTTATGTATTTTCCATCTTCAACCGTTATACCTGCTCCCAGGGCTCTGAGGCAGTCTATGGTTGCCGCGATGTCCTTTGACATTCCGTCGCAGGATATTGTTGTTTCATTGTCGGCAAATGCCGAACATATCAGCAGTCTGTGTGCATATGATTTTGATGCGGGGATCTTTATCCTTCCGCTCCGTCTGCCGCAAGCCACTTTACGATCCATAGGCGTGCTCCTTATCCGTCTATTTCCTCTTTTATCTGTCTGCCTTCTCTTAAAAGTTCAAGAAGTGTGTCTTTGTCTTCATTTTCAAGTGCGACTCTGTATTTGTTCAGATTATCTATGAGTATATCAAGTTCGTTTAAGAGATTATCTTTATTTTCCAGAAAAAGTTCTGTCCACATCTCCGGATTGAGCCATGCCACCCTGGTCATATCCTTGTAGCTTCCTGCAGAGAAGCCCTTGTGACTTCTCACTGTCGGACTCTTTACATAGGCATTTGAGACTACATGGGCGAGCTGTGAGGTATATGCTATCATAACATCATGCTCGGCTGCCGTAGTGACCGTTATACTCCCGAATCCAGCCGGACTTAAAAGTTTCTTTATCCTGTCAAGAAGGATGATATCATCATATACGGGAGGAACTATGACCATCGGAGCGCCCTTGTAGAGATTGTCCCTTGAGTACTTGAAGCCCGAATACTGGGTTCCTGCCATCGGATGTCCGCCTACATATGTATAGCCGTAACGCACTGCGATCTCCCTTCCCTTGTCAACTATGACCTCTTTCGTGCCGCAGCAGTCTATGACGATCGTCTTCTTGTTTATAAGCCTGCCGTTTTCTTCCATATATTCTATGGCTGCTTCCGGATAGGTACATATGAGTATCAGGTCGCAATCCGCAATATTGCTCTCATCAAGCTTATCATCTATGGCTCCGCAGAGTTTTGCATACTGCATTACGCTTTCATCTATATCCTTTGCTAAGACTGTATGTCCCGCTTTACTGTATGCTTTGACAAATGATCCTCCGATCAGTCCCAATCCCACAACACCGACTGTCATGCCACGACCTCCCTGATAGCTTTGATCTTCTTCGCGAGTTCCGCATACTCTTCGGGTGTGAGCGACTGCGCTCCGTCACAAAGAGCGTGAGGCGGATCGTTGTGTACCTCTATTATCAGTCCGTCGCAGCCTCCTGCAGTTGCCGCCATGGCCATGGGCGGTACCATACGCGCTATGCCTGTAGCATGACTGGGATCGACGATGATAGGCAGATGTGAAAGCTCGTGAAGCATCGGAATGGCCGAAAGATCAAGTGTATTTCTCAGATAATCACTAAAGGTCCTTATACCCCTTTCGCACAGTATAACATTTTCATTGCCGCTGGACATTATGTATTCGGCACTCATCAAAAGTTCTTTGAGCGTATTGGCAAGACCTCTTTTGAGAAGTATGGGTTTGCCCGTCTGTCCGAGTTCCTTTAAAAGATCGAAATTCTGCATGTTTCTTGTGCCTACCTGAAGCACATCTATATCGGAGAACAGATCAAGATCCGCAATACTCATAATCTCGGTCACGATCGGAAGTCCGGTCTCTTTTCTTGCGATCTTCAAAAGTTCAAGACCTTCTGCCTTAAGTCCCTGGAAATCGTAGGGTGAGGTTCTGGGCTTAAATGCACCGCCTCTTAAGAGATTTGCTCCCGCCGCCTTGACACTCTTTGCAACAGAAATGATCTGATCTTCATTTTCAACCGAGCACGGACCTGCTATCATGCAGAAATTTCCTCCGCCCACGCGTACATCACCGATCGATACGACCGTATCCTCGGGATGAAATTTTCTGTTGCAGCACTTGAAGGTCTCCGAAACCCTCTTGACGGAATCCACTATATCAAGGCTGTCTATCATTTCCATATCAACCTTTGCGGTATCTCCGATCAGTCCGAGTACCGTCTGATATTCTCCTGTGGAAATATGAACTCCGAGTCCCATTCCCTTGAACCATTCAATAAGTCTTTCTTCCTTTTCCTGAGCCACATTGGGCTTAAGTACAACTATCATATCCTGCCTCCTAACGTTCCGGTGTTCCGTAAAATAAAAAATGCGGCACAGGTTAATCTGTGTCGCATCATTCTTTCATGATCTCATTATCATAAAGAGCTGCATCGCAAATTAACCTTACTGTCTGAGCCGGTAAAGTAAAAGTAAAAGTAATAATAGTTTGCGATGTAACCAATGTTCTTCATCATGTTGTCCTCTGTGTGCGGAAGAAAACATAAAACAAAAGTCTTCCGACAGAAAGCATGATAACATCCCTAAAAATCATTGTCAAGAAAATTTATTATTTACCCCTTGACAGGGTAGGTAAATGATGATATCTTCTATTTAATATTTTTACCCCCCCCCGTCGGGGGGTTGGTCACGGTTTAATTCTCGTGAAAGGAAAATTAACGCTTATGACATTTCATTTTGAGAAATTTTTAAGACAAAACTACCGCTTTGGACGAATGTGTCGATGTTGCTGCTGTTAAATATTTCGGAACCCGTTAAACATTACACATTTATCTAAAGGAGAATATATATTATGTCAGATTATAAATTTGAAACATTACAGTTACACGTTGGTCAGGAAAATCCCGATCCCGGAACTGACTCAAGAGCAGTCCCGATCTATGCCACCACTTCATATGTATTTAAGGATTCAGCTCAGGCAGCTGCACGTTTCGGTCTTACCGAAGGCGGAAACATCTATTCAAGGATCATGAACCCTACAAGTGATGTACTCGAGAAAAGGATCGCAGCCCTTGAAGGCGGCGTTGGCGCTCTCGCAGTTGCATCAGGTTCCGCAGCTATCACATATGCTATCCAGAACATAGCAACAAGCGGCGACCACATCGTATCAGCTTCAAGCCTTTACGGCGGAACACATAACCTTCTTGCAAATACACTCGTGGATCAGGGTCTTACGACAACATTTGTTGATGAGTCGGATCCGGAGAATTTCGAAAAGGCTATCCGCCCCAACACAAAGCTTCTTTACGCTGAAACACTCGGCAACCCCAATTCGGATGTCCTTGATATCGAAGAAGTTGCAGCAATAGCTCACAAGCATGGCATTCCGCTCGTTGTTGACAATACATTTGCTACACCTTATTTTGTTCGTCCCATCGAACACGGTGCTGACATTGTTGTTCATTCCGCAACAAAGTTCATCGGCGGTCACGGAACGGTAATGGGTGGCCTCATCATAGACGGCGGCAAGTTTGACTGGGCTGCAAATGACAAGTTCCCCGGCCTTTCAAAGCCCAATCCGTCATATCACGGAGTTGTATTTTCACAGGTTGCAGGCAATGCGGCTTATATCATAAAACTCAGAACAACACTCCTTCGCGATCAGGGTGCTGCACTTTCACCTTTCAACTCATTCCTGCTTTTACAGGGACTTGAGACACTGTCACTGAGGATCGAGCGTCATGTACAAAACGCTCTGAAAGTTGTAGAATATCTTAATAAGCATCCTCAGGTTGCACGTGTTAACCATCCTTCACTCGCAACAGGAAAACAGAAGGAACTTTATGACAAATACTTCCCTGACGGAACAGCATCTATCTTTACATTTGATATCAAGGGTGATGCGGAGACCGCAAAGAAGTTTACGGAGAGCCTTGAGTTGTTCTCATTGCTCGCAAATGTTGCCGATGTTAAGTCTCTCGTGATCCATCCCGCATCAACAACACATTCTCAGTTGACAGAAGAAGAATTGCTTGAAGCAGGTATACGTCCCACAACTGTAAGACTTTCAATAGGAACGGAACACATTGACGATATCATCGCTGACCTTGAACATGGTTTTCAGACAGTAAAATAACAGATCAGAACATACTATATGTTGAAAGGAGAATAACAATGGCTATATATACATCTGCAGATCAGCTTATAGGCAATACACCTATACTTGAGTTGAGCAATATTGAAAAAGAAGAAGGACTGAATGCAAAGATCTACGCAAAACTTGAATACTTCAATCCCGCAGGTTCTGTAAAAGACCGTATCGCAAAGGCCATGATAGACAAGGCTGAGCAGGACGGAAGTCTTCATGGGGGAAGCGTTATCATAGAGCCTACAAGCGGCAATACAGGTATCGGTCTTGCAAGTGTAGCAGCGGCAAGAGGTTATCGTATAATCATCGTTATGCCGGAAACAATGTCTGTTGAAAGAAGACAGCTCATGAAGGCATACGGTGCGGAACTTGTACTTACCGAAGGTTCAAAGGGTATGAAGGGTGCCATAGCAAAGGCACAGGAACTCTCAGAGGAGATACCGGACAGTTTCATTCCCGGACAGTTCGTCAATCCGGCAAACCCCGCTATACATCGTGAGACCACAGGTCCGGAGATCTGGGAGGATACAGACGGTGAAATTGATATCTTTATAGCAGGTGTAGGCACCGGCGGTACCGTAACAGGTGTAGGTGAATATCTTAAGTCTAAGAACCCTGATATCAAGGTTATAGCTGTAGAGCCCAAGGATTCTCCGGTACTTTCAACAGGTGTAGCCGGAAGCCATAAGATCCAGGGTATCGGTGCAGGTTTCGTTCCGGATACACTCAATACAAGCATCTATGATGAGATAATCACAGTTTCCAACGAAGATGCATTCCGCGTAGGAAAGCTCATCGGCAAGAAGGAAGGTATACTTGTTGGTATATCTTCGGGTGCGGCTGCATATGCGGCTGTCGAGCTCGCAAAGCGTCCCGAGAATGCAGGCAAGAAGATCGTGGCTCTGCTGCCGGATAACGGTGACAGATATCTTTCAACACCTCTTTTCGCAGACTGATAAGATGCTTTGTTACATCAAACAGATTTAAGTGATCTTTATATATCAAGCCTTTTCAAAAAGGCTTGATATATTGTTCTTATGAAGGAGAAGGCTATGATGGTTTCAACCAGAGGTCGATATGCTCTCAGAGTGATGATAGACCTCGCCAAACACAGTGAAAACGGATATACGGCCATGAAGGAAGTTGCAGAGAGACAGGATATCTCCCTCAAATATCTTGAGAAGATACTTCCCCTTCTGGTCAGGGAAAATATGATCGAAGGCGTTCACGGAAAGGGCGGCGGCTACAGGCTGACCAAAGACCCGTCAACTTATCGTGTGAGCGATATCCTGAGGCTCACGGAGGGTGATCTGGCTCCCGTGGCATGTCTTGAATGCAATGCGCAGCCCTGTAAACTGACAGGTATATGTCCCACTCTTCCCATGTGGACAGAGCTTAACAAACGCATTAATGATTATCTGGACAGCGTTACCCTCGAGGATCTTATGAACAATCCGTCACAGGAACTGCTGCATTGATCATTACAAAAATAAATACACACAAAGAAAAACGGGCTGCGTGACAGCCCGTTTTATATGTTTTATATCTTGTATTTACAGTTTACTCCGGTTTGTATGTGACCATGTTGGCACATGTACCTTCGCTCAGGTATTCTCTGATATTTGCAAATGTCGTCAGCGAGATATTTTCCAACGCCTCTTTGGTCAGGAATGCCTGATGAGAGGTTACTATTACATTCGGCATCGATATGAGTCTTGCCAGAACATCATCCGCAACTATATGCCCCGAGAAATCGTGGAAGAATACATCGGACTCTTCCTCATACACATCAAGACAGGCAGCGCCTATCTTGCGCTCCTTGATGCCTTCAAGCAAAGCTTCCGAATCAACCAGAGCTCCTCTTGATGTATTGATGAGAACAACTCCTTTTTTCATCCTGTCTATGGAATCGGCATTTACCATATGCTCGGTCTCATCGGTCAGCGGGCAATGCAGGGAAATGATATCGCTCTTCTCCCATATCTCTTCAAGCGGCACATAATCTATACCGCTGTCCTTTGCCGGAAATTTGTCGTATGCTATGACCTTCATGCCAAAGCCACGCGATATATCAATGAGTATGCGTCCTATCTTACCCGTACCCACAACGCCGATCGTCTTACCGTGAAGATCAAAGCCCGTAAGTCCGTTCAGACTGAAGTTAAAATCTCTTGTCCTTATGTATGCCTTATGTATCCTTCTTATCGATGTGAGAAGCAATGCCATGGCATGCTCCGCAACCGCATAAGGCGAATACGCCGGTACTCTTACAATATCTATCTTTCCGTAAGCATATTCAATGTCAACGTTGTTATATCCCGCACATCGGAGTGCGATGAGTTTGATGTTTGATTCCACCAATGCATCTATAACAGCCTTATCTATCATGTCATTGACAAATACACAGACCACATCATATCCCGCAGCAAGAGATGCCGTATCGACCGTCAGATGAGTCTCGTAATACTTCATCTCGAATTCATCGGTAATATTGTTGTTAAATGAATTGATGTCATAATCCTTGGCATCGAAAAATGCTATCCTGATCATTCTCCCACCATCTCCGCAAGTTTTTCTGCTGTCTGAACACCGACTGCTTTTGCAGCTATCTCACCGTTCTTGAATACTATGATCGTAGGTATGCTCATGACCTTATATTTCGCTGCAAGGTCTTCCTGTGCATCCACATCAACTTTTCCTACTTTCACCTTGCCCTGAACTTTTTCTGCGTAAGATGAAAGTATAGGTCCCATTGTTCTGCAGGGTCCGCACCATGTTGCCCAGAAATCCACCACAACGGGTATATCACTATTAAGCACTTCTGACTCAAAATTTTCAGTTGTTAAAGTAATTTCAGCCATATTATATATCTCCTTTCAAAATCAGTAATCATTACTGATTTAACTATACCACATAGAGGTAAAAAGTCAACTGTACTTCATAAAAGACATATCACCGATCTTATCCTGTCTTGTTATACCGTGATCTCTATATGATTCCCCTCGATCGAAATTATACAGCTTTCATAGTATCCGTCTCCGGTCGTACGGGGACCGCTCATCACTTCAAATCCGGCCGACTTGAGTTCTGCTGTCAGCTCATCGACTTTTTCTCTGCTTCCGACACTGAAAGCGATATGATCATACCCGGTACGATCGGTCTTTGTTTCCCGATCGGTCACTTCGGGTTTATTCATGATCTCAAGTCGGGCGCCTTCATCAAATGAGATAAAATATGAACGGAAATCGGTTTTAATGTTGTGATATCCGTCATTGGATCTGCCGCCGAGATAAGTTACAAAGAAGTCCCGTGCCGCTTTGGGATCGTTTACAAACATTGCCATGTGTTCTATTTTCATCCGATCCTCCTTTTTACATATCCAGCTGATAGAGATAGGATATCATATCATAATCGCGGTCTCCCCATTTATGGGTACCCGGTTTATAAACTTTTCCACCCATTTTCTCATAGAATCTCCTTGCTTCATGATTCTCTTTGAGGCACCATATTATCATCTTTTTCCTGCCTGCCGCTTTGAAGGTGTCTACGGAGTCCCGAAACAGTTCCCTTCCTATCCCGCTTTTTCTTTTAGCGCTTCTGACGTATAACGCAATGATCTCACAGTCTGCATCTTCGTCTTCTGTCATCTCATTCCATGTGAAACCGAGTATCTCCTTATCATCCTCCGCAACCCTGTATATCTGATATCTCTGTACTTCTCTTTGATAACGCTCTTCTACGTTCATGGAATCAAGATAATCATCGTCTATTATCCCCTTGTATGCGATCTTCCAGTCTTCGACCAGAATATCCGCTATCTGCCATGCATCTTCTTTCGCTGCATTTCTTATGATCATTTATTCATCCTCCACAAAAACCGGTTCGCCATCTTCAATAGCGACCGTACCGGACACTTTCTTGTTTTTTCCGACCTCCTGTTTTATAACAACAAGTTTTTCCTCATCTGAAAGATCCCAATCGATATAATAGTTGTGATCAGGCCGGCCGTCCAGGATATATCCCTGCTCATTATGAAAATCGTAAACGGCAGTAAATGTCGTTATGAGCCCGCTGCCCTCCGTAATGCTCCCGCAAAGATCCGGAAATCCGTCTTTATTGACATCGCATTCATTATAAGGTTCACCGAAAAGAGTACCCATAAGAGATGTATTGGCTGAAAGAAATGCGGTAAAATACCGTCCGGCATTTTCATCCGTCTTCTCGGGTAATGAGATATCGATGCCCCTTTTTCCGAACCCGTAGCAGACCAGATTCCAGTCTCCGTCATCGACGCGCGCCAGGCAGAAGGGCCACTCATACTCCCGCCCCGCTATCCAAGGTCCGCCACCCTCTTCGGGTGCTTTAAAATGTGCATAGAGGACCAGACTCCGGGTATAATTGCTTTCGGGTTCGATCTCATTGCAATCATCAAGTCTTGACTGACTGTAATTGTCATCCCTGAATGAAACGGAGATCAGTTCGCATTTCCCTTTTCCCGGAAAACCCGTCACTTTTTCCCCGATGACGGGAACAGCCATATCAATGTCTTCTTCGGAGTAGATACTGCTCTCTCCATAATCGACCGTCACATCCTTATACTTTTCCCTCAGTTTTTTCTTTTCCGCCGAATTACAGCCGTTCAACGCCGTAAGACACAGTATCAGAACGGCAAACATACATAATGATCTTATTTTTACGATCGAAGATATTCTTCTTCCACTATTCAACTTAAATATCCCCACTGTCTTTCTCTGCGATATTATTCTTCCTTCTGACAAATATTATAACATGCGGATACGGATCAAAAAACAGCGGATAGCATTTGATCATGCTATCCGCTGATATTTTTTGTGATCTGACTGCCCTTCTTGGAAATGCGTTATGATTTCAATCCTTCAAGCAGTTCTTTTACCTCATCCGCAGTTGAGAATACAGTCTTCAGGGATGCTGACATTTCTTCCGTAGATGCGGCAAGATTCTGTGTCTTTTCATTTACATCCCCTATTGTATTAAGGAGCTGCTTCGTCTCGTCAAGTATCAATGTTATCGCCTTTTGGATAAGTTCCTGACTTTCCTTGGATTTTGCCGCGGTTTCCTTCGAATTCGAAGCAAGCAGGTTGATCTGGTCTGCGACTACGGCAAATCCTCTTCCGGCTTCACCCGCACGGGCTGCCTCTATTGAAGCATTGAGTGCAAGGAGATTCGTCTGAGAGGCTATGGCAACAACCTCATCATTATTCCTGCCGACCTCGCCTATATATGCATTGATCTCGTCCAGTGAATCGGAAAGCTTATTGCAGAATTCCGATACATCTCCCATCTCATGTGCTATGGACGTACTTGCTCCCGCATTGGTCCGGTTACCTTCGTTGAGCTGATCCATAGATTCATAGAGTATCTCATAGCTTTCATCCACCTTTGTTACCGTGTCCATGATAATATTCTGTTTTTCTTCCAGAAGTTCTTCCTTATGCTGAACTTCCGCAACTGCTGCCTTCTTCTCATCTTCAACACCGTCTTTGACAAAGTGTATACAGTTTTCCGGATGATTGAAGCCGTTATAGATAGCGACCATCATGTCATGGCATGTTTCATATCCGCAGCATGAACAGTTGATCTCTCTCTTATCTTTTGTGGTCTTGTACATAGAGTTAAATATCCTGTCAGCTTCTGAAGCTGTCGGCTGTTTAACCGTACAATTGGCAGATCTGTCGGTATATTTTCTCAGATAATCGTTGAGATCAAGGTTGGCAAACTGTTTGTTGAACTCCTCCAGTCTCTGTGCAGGAGTGAGTTTTCTTGACCATGCATTCTTGCCTTTGTCTTTTTTAACCCTCTCCCTTATCTTAAGCAGTTCAAATAAAGCGTCTTCCGTGCATGATTTCTCCGGTTCCGTAGCCGTTCCGCAGATACATCCGTTTACACAGTTCAATGCATCATAAAATACAAAAGGATTATCTCCCTTACGGATGCGGTCTTTATTGTGCTGCAGATATTCATACATGTGCTTCTCGCCCTCTATCTGCTTGATGAACACTTCATCTCCGAGGAACCAGAATACATTCTCCTTAAGTCCGCCGGGTGTAGGATAAAATGCACCGAGTCCGTATTCGATCTCATCATTTGCATCAGGTGCTCCTGCGAGCAGGTTGTTGGACCTGATATATTTCATCAGATGATCAAATGTCACGTTATATTTGATATATCCATGGTTATTTGGATCGTCTATCTCCAGCTTCTTTGCTATACACGGAGAAATAAAAGCCAGATCATCCTGGATTCCGAGCTCCTTCTTTGCATAGATCGCTCCGCACATCATGGGGCTCTGTACCGGGAAAAGCTTAGGTATCAGTTCGGGAATATAGTTCTCTATATACCTTACGACAGCCGGACATGGCTGCGATATGCCACCGATAAAATCATACTTTTTAATGTAATTGAGATATCCCCACGTGCATATATCCGCACCGAATGAGATACTTATGATCCTGTCGGCACCCATTTTCTTAAGGGCTCCGAGTACTCTTCCGTATTCGGAAGGATAATTGGCCATAAAAGCCGGAGCAAGAAGAAGTGATATTTTCCTTCCCTTTTTAAGATCATCAAAAAACCTGACCGTATCGTCATTATATTCTCTCGCTCCATGTTCGCACGAATCGAAACAGGCTCCGCATCCCACGCACTTGGACGGATCCACATCGATCCATGCGCCGGTGGCCTTAACCTCCGATATGTTGGCACCAAGCGCGGGACACGTTCTTATGCATCTGTTACATCCGATACATTTGTCATTAGTATAAACCAATCCTTTTTCAGACATATTCTACCTCCTGTAACCATAGGTCTGATACCTTTCACGTTCATACAATATAACTCTGTCCCTGTAAATCCCTTTTGTCCCTTTTCACTCCATACCCCAATTATATTCCTCATAAATTTTATAGTCAAAACGAAATTGCCCGGACCGACCCCGGCCCGGGCATTCAAATATGAACTAATATAAGTTTTTACTGAAATATCTGTCTCCTCTGTCCGGAAGGACGATTACGATGTTGCCCCTCGCACCGCTGTCAACGAGCTTGAGTGCTGCGGCAAATGCTGCTCCCGATGAAGAGCCTGCGATTATCCCTTCCTCTCTAGCCAGCTTTCTTGCACCTTCAAATGCTTCTTTATCATCTATCTTAACCACGCGGTCCACAAGCTTTATATCCATTGTGTCCGCGATGAAATCATTGCCTATTCCTTCGATATCATAGTCTGCATGTTCTCCGCCTCCGATAACCGACCCGATCGGATCTGCAAGAACTCCCTGTATATCCGTGTTCTGCTCTTTCAGATAGCGCATGATACCCGAATATGTACCACCGCTTCCGGCGCCGGCTACAAGGTAATCTATGTGACCTTCCATATCTTTGTATATCTCCGGTCCCGTTGTCTCGTAATGAGCCTTCGGATTGCTGGGATTTCTGAACTGCTCCAGAGTTACCGCTCCCGGAGTCTGCTTTTTTATCTCATCGGCTTTATTCTCTGCCCCGAGCATTCCTTCCGCTCTGGGTGTGTTGATTATCTCAGCACCGAGTGCACGCATCAGTGCCTGCTTTTCCATTGAAAACTTGTCCGGTACCACAAACTTTACGTTATAGTCTTTGCCGAGTGCCGCAAATGCGATGCCAAGACCTGTATTGCCTGCCGTGGCCTCAATTATGGTTCCGCCGCTCTTAAGTACTCCACGCTCTTCGGCGTCTTTTATCATATATTTTCCGACTCTGTCCTTTACACTGCCGGAAGGATTGTATAATTCAAGTTTTGCATATATATTCGCCCCCTCAGGGAGCATGATGTTCGTAAGTTTTACTATCGGAGTATTGCCTATCAACTCCTGCATGGATCCGTAAAGTGCCATAACTCTGTCCTCCTCATTTACCTGTTCATACCGTTCATATCTTGGCAGCGGCTATTGCCTGCTCCAGGTCTGCCATAAGATCACTGTAATGCTCTATACCGGGCGACAGTCTTATCAGACCGTCCGTGATCCCTACCGCATCTCTTATATCCTTCGGGATAGCCGCATGTGTCATTGTGGAAGGATGGCAAACGAGCGATTCCACTCCGCCGAGGCTTTCGGCAAGGGCTATAAGTTCAAGTGCCGAGAAGAATTTCTCCTTGTCGTACCCTTCTTTTAGCTCAAATGAGAGCATTGCCCCGCCGTTCTTTGCCTGCTTTTGCTGGATATCATATCCCTTCGAATCCTTAAATCCCGGATAGTAGACATTCTTGACTGCTTCGTGGTCCTTAAGGTATTCTGCGATCGCCTCGGCATTTTCCACGTGACGATCCATGCGTACTCCCAGTGTCTTGATACCGCGGATGAGCAGAAATGAATCAAAGGGAGGTAGTATTCCGCCCGTGGAGTTCTGTATGAACGCCATTCGATCCGCAAGTTCTTTTTTGTTTACCACAACCAGTCCGGCTATCACATCGCTGTGTCCGCCGAGATATTTGGTCCCGCTGTGTATGACTATGTCTGCGCCCAGTTCAATGGGTCTTTGCAGATAAGGTGTCATAAAAGTATTGTCAACTATGGAAAGTATCCCATGTTTTTTTGCCACTGCGCTCACCGCTTCGATATCCGTTACGGTAAGCAGGGGATTGGCCGGACTCTCGATCATTATCGCCTTAACATCACTCTCTATCTGAGCATCCAGTCCTTCGATATCCTCGGTATCCGCTATCGTATATCTGATTCCGAAATGGTTGAACACCTTATCCAGTACTCTGTAGGTTCCGCCGTATACATTGCTGGAAATGATGATGCGGTCATTGCTTTCAAATAAACTGAGTACCGCCGTTATGGCTGCCATTCCCGATCCGAATGCGAAACCTGCGAGCCCGTGTTCGAGTTCGGCTATAAGAGTCTCCAGCGCATATCTCGTCGGATTACCGGTTCTTGAGTATTCATAACCTCTGTGATGTCCCAGGCTCAACTGTTCGTATGTTGATGTCTGATAAATGGGTACATTTACCGATCCTGTGGCCTCGTCGGTATATTTGCCTCCGTGAATAAGTGCCGATTCTATTTTGTTGTATTTCTTTTTAAGTGCTCCCATAGCTCTGTCCTCGTTCCTGTTGATTATCTAGATCGCAGCTTCCAAAACTGCTTTGAACAATCTCTTGTCAAGATTGATATAATGTCCTACGCTTCCGTTCCTTGTTGCTCTTTCAGCCATCTCATCAAAATGTTCTTTTCCGATGTTTAATTCCGTAAGTGAAGTCTTAAGATCCAGAGATCTGAAGAAGCCCTTCAAATGTTCGGACAGCCTCAGTGCGAGCTCTTCTTCCGTGTTATTGAAGCTGTCTTCTCCAAATACTCTGACAGCAAGCTGTGCAAGCTTATATGGCTTAACCTTGGCCACATATTTCGTCCATGCGACCATTACCACCGCCATTCCTTCACCGTGTGTTATTCCGTATTGAGCGCTGAGCTCATGCTCTATACGATGTGAACCCCAATCTCCGATACGCCCTGTATCCAGCAGATTGTTATGCGCTATGCTTGCCAGCCACTGTATTTCCGATCTTGCGTTCAGATCCCTCGGATCGTCGATCAACCTGCGAGCATTGATCAAAAGGGCTTTGACCGCTCCTTCTATCATATAGTCGGTCACATCCGTATGTGATACATCGGAAAAATATCTCTCAAGCAAATGGGACAGTATGTCCGCTATTCCCACATTCGTCTGATATGCGGGCAGAGAAAGCGTATATTCAGGGTTCATGATCGCAAACTTCGGTACTATACGATTGTCTTCAAATCCGAGCTTCCATTCGCCGTTTGATATGATCGCCGCATTGCTGGTCTCAGATCCGCTTGCCGGTAATGTTGTGATTACACCCACACCGAGTACTTTTTGAGGTAGTGCTCCGTTGTAGAAGAAATCCCACACATCTCCGTCATAGGGTATACCGAGTGCCACTGCTTTGGCCGTATCGATCGAGCTGCCGCCTCCGACTGCCAGTACGAAATCAACCTTCTTTTCTTTGCCCTGTTTAACCAGCTTTCTTACCAGTTCAACACTTGGATTGGGTTTTACTTCACCATTCTCGGTAAACTCTATTCCCAGCTCCTTTGCAGCGCGCTCCACAGTATCATATATACCGAGTTCCTTAATAAAATCTCCGCTGTATACCATGAGGAGGGAGGTTACACCCTCCTCTTTCAACAGCTCTGCCAGCTCATTTTGTGAACCTGCTCCGAAAACTATCTTAGCCGGATTGTAATATTTGAAATTAACCATGACCCTTACCTCTCTAAGGTTATAATTATTTTATGTTCTCTCTCCAGGTAGCGGGTTTGAAATAATCCTTGATCGGAAGAAGTCTCTCATCCACATCTACGTGAAGGACCGAATTGAAATTGTTTGTTGCCATCATCTGTGCTCCGAAACCTACGATGATGATGATCTCTTTGTCTGTGTAATATTTCTTGAGGCCTTCAATGATCTCGTCCGAAACATTTGTAGCATCCTTTACGATCTGTGCTCCAAGCTTGGCAAGCAGTTCTTCCTTCTCATCAAACTCAATATTGTTCGGGTCTATACCGAGATCCTTAAGGTCACTGATGAAGAACAGTGAGCATAAAAGGCATCCGTTGGTCGTTGAAACTGAATGTGCATAGATCGTAGCTGCTCTGAGTCCTACTGTATTTACGAGACTCTCCCATGAGGGATACCAGCCCATAAATGCCTCAAATGTGCCATAATCCTGGAGCATGAACAGCTTCATGTTGGTTATCTTGCCTTTAGCCTTCAGGTCCTCGTATGCTTCGCGTTCCTTTCCTGTCAGTTCTTCAGGTGGTGTAAGTTTTACTCTTGCCATGATTTTTTCCTCCGATCATGAATTAAATTAGTTTATTGTACCGGTATAACAGAACCGTTGTAGGTGTCTGTTATATACTTCTGGATCTCAGGACTCTGAAGTACTTCCACGAGTCTCTTAAGTGCGGCGTTGTCTGCATTCTTGCTGTCTGTTACAACGATGTTCTTATATGTCTGTGCCGCAAGTCCGTCTGCTGCTTCCACTGCAAGTGCATCTGCTACGCTGAGTCCGCCTTCAAGAGCATAATTGCCGTTGATAACTGCCACATCAACATCCGGAAGAGCTCTTACAAGCTGTGCGGGATCGATCTCGCTGAACTGGATATTCTTGGGATTCTCAACGATATCCTGAACGCTTGCAAGTATTCCCGCATCATCTTTAAGTTTGATTATGCCTTCCTGTTCAAGTAAAAGAAGTGCTCTTGCTTCGTTTGTAACATTGTTTGGAACTGCTATTACCGCATTATCGGGCAACTGTGCAAGGTCTGTTGTCTTGCCTGCATATACGCCGAAGGGCTCATAGTGAACTGCTCCTACCGAAACAAGTTCTGTATTGTTTTCCTTGTTGAAGTCATCAAGGTAAGGCTGATGCTGGAAGAAGTTTGCATCAAGTGTTCCTTCAACAACACCTGTGTTGGGTGTTACCACGTCTTCGATCTTGACTATCTCAAGGTCGATACCTTCTGCTGCAAGTATGGGTTTTGCCTGCTCAAGAAGTTCACTGTGAGGTGTAATGCTTGCACCTACAACGATCTTTACAGGTTCTGTGCTGTCTGCTGCTTCGCCTGCTTCGGGTGCTGCCGCTACCTGATTGTCTTCGATCGATGCCGAGGCATCTGTGTTGTTTGCCTTCTCATTTGCTCCGCATCCTGTGAGCAGTGAAAATGATAATGCAGTTGCCAGTGTGATCGCTAAAATGTTCTTAATGTTTTTCATAATAATTTTTCTCCTCTTTTATAAATAGTTTATGAATGTCTTACTTTCAGGGCTATCCTTGTTCCCAGCGTCTGGAATATCTGGATGAGCAATATAAGTATGATCACCGTTATCATAAGCACGTCTGTCTGGTATCTGTAATACCCGTAATTCAGTGCTATCGCTCCGAGACCTCCGCCTCCTATACATCCGGCCATTGCCGAATAACCGAGTATGGTTGCCAGGTTTATGGCTGCCCCGAGTATCAGTGACGGGCCGGCTTCGGGTACCATAAACAGTGTTATGATCTCCCATGATGAAGCTCCCATCGATCTTGCCGCCTCTATAATGCCTGCCGATACCTCTTTGAGAGATGACTCTACCATTCTTGCTATGATCGGTATGGTTCCGATGGTAAGCGGCACTATGGTTGCCGTTGTACCTATTGAACTGCCCACGATCAGTCTCGTGAAGGGCATCAGTACTACCAGCAGAATCAAAAAAGGTATCGATCTTAAAATATTGGCCAGCGTTCCGAATATGAAATTTATAGTTTTATTTTCAAGAATATGACCTTTGTCGGTTACAACGAGCAATACTCCGAAGGGAAGTCCCACCGCATAAGCAAGCAATGTTGAGATCAGTGTCATGCGTAAAGTATCTGCTGTGCCCTGCCATATTTCAGACCATATGATGTTTGACATGTTTCCCGCCTTATCTGTAACTTTTTAACTCGTCCACCGCTACTCCGGCCTCAGTCAGGAATCCGACTATTTCCGCATATACTTTTTCATCATCCGGGATCTCGATTATCATCTGTCCGAATCCTATCCCTCCGATGCTTTTCGTATTTGCACTCAATATACTTACCGTGTGTCCCGTCTTTCTTGTCAGGTTACATATGATGGGCTCCGAAGAAACCGTGCCGTCAAATACTATCCTCGCACATCTGCCTTTGTATTCGCTTATGTCGATGTCATTCGCACCGGCTCCCGGCATCAGCAGGTTTCTTGCTGTTTCCGTCTTAGGTCTGGTAAATATCTCCTTTACATCTCCTATTTCCACCAGCTTACCGTAATTGATGATCGCGACCCTGTCGCATATGCTTTCCACAACCTTCATCTCATGTGTGATGATCACTATGGTGAGTTTCATTTCCGAATTGATCTTCTTTAAGAGCTTAAGTATCTCGCCCGTCGTCTTGGGATCGAGTGCACTCGTTGCTTCGTCACAGAGAAGAACTTCCGGATCCGTTGCAAGTGCCCTAGCTATGGCAACTCTCTGTCTCTGTCCGCCTGACAATTGTGCGGGGTAGGCATTCAGCCTGTCCTCAAGTCCGACTATACTGAGCATCTTTATTGCCTTTTCGCGCCTCTCGCTCTTAGGTACACCTGCTATCCTTAACGGCATCATTACATTGGCTAAGATCGTCTTCTGCATCAGCAGATTGTAATTCTGGAAAATAATACCGATCGAATGTCTCGCTTCCCTTAACTTCTTATTTGAAAGCGTTCCCAGGTTCAAACCGTTAAAAATGACCGATCCTTCATCTATACTCTCCAGCCTGTTAAGTGTTCTTACCAGTGTACTCTTGCCGGCTCCGCTCATGCCTATGATCCCGAAGATCTCTCCCCTGTGGATATCAAGGCTCACATCATCTATGGCTTTTACCGCGGTATCGCCGCTTCCGAATACCTTCGACACATTTCGAAGTGTATATATGTTGTTTTCCTTTTCCAAACTCATCTGTCTCCGTTCTGTCTCCTCACCTTTGCGGGACAACCTGTTCAAATCTGAGCATTAAAAAAACCCGGGTACTACGCTCCCGGGCAAATGGCTTTCTAACATCATATCACATACAAATGTTATACATCGGTGCAACACAAATGAGACGAATGCACCGGACCATCATCAACTGCCCGGGAGAACAACATTCGACACATACAGCATGTATTAACAACGTAATTATAAATTGTTCCAAACATTGCATTCTTCTCCTTTCTCAGAGTGTTTGCTCAAATTCGATGCTGTAACTATACAACCATTTACCTACCATGTCAAGGGGTAAATAAAATTTTTTTCAATTTATTCTTTTTTCAGTATCAAATGCTGAAAGAAAGCAACGTTCGAAAAAACAGGATCGTCCTCCACCGCACTTTCCAACAAAAACATTTTGTCTTCCCAGTCATTTTCCTCTTTAAAAGAATTGGGCTGTATTCCGAAGAAAGTACGAATGCCGTATAACTTATCCAAAACAAACCGGTCTGCGATCCACTCCTTCAGATCATTAAGTTCATATTCATCGATCATTCCGAAGTTTTGTGATACAGCCTTCCCGCCATTCAGAAGTGCCATTGCTTCATCGATGTTGTTTTCAAACACTGCTTTATGCATAATCTTGCCTTTTTTATTATGCTTGACGATCGATAATATTCCACCGTCTTTTAACAACCTGTGGAATTCGGCAATAACATCTGCGCGATCCTCCACGTATTCCAAAACATTATGGCATACGATCACATCGAAGCTTCCGGCATCCATCCCTTTGAGGCTGTCGATACTTCCGTCCATCTGCACATAAGAATTATCACTTATCCTGTTTTCACGAAGTTCGTCAGCCGGCTCTACGGCAATTACAGTGTTCGATCCCGCCAGGTGGTTAGCCGTAACACCAAAACCGCTTCCGAAATCCAATATCTTTTTCCCTTCGAATTCAAGATTGTGCCATACCAATCTGTAAAATAAGTGTCCCCATGGCGTTTTTATATAATCCAAATATCCGCTTATGTTCATTTCTATCACTCCTCCGATCAATGTTTATCCTATCACAATACACCCATAGCCACAACAAAGCCGTCAATTTGCGGTAACCTGTTGACTTATGGAAGATATGATGATATCATCTAAACAGTTTTAAATGACATGGAGATTAGATTTATGTTCAGATCACTTAACAATGCAAATTCGTGGTGGCGCTTTAACTTTACATGAATGTAGGGTTAATTTGCAGTGCATTGATTTGTGATATCTCATGAATTAAAAGCGGTACAGGTTAACCTGCACCGCTTAATTTTTTGTCAGGAAACCCGTCAACAACATTTTCAAAGGAAGGAACAAGACAAATGGAAAAAATACCTTACAAGATCTACCTCACCGAAGATGAGATGCCCAAAGCATGGTACAACTTAAGAGCAGACATGATCAATAAGCCCGCTCCGCTTCTCAACCCCGGTACACATGAACCCATGAAGGCCGAAGAGCTTGCACCGGTATTCTGTGAAGAACTCGTAAAGCAGGAACTGGACAATGAAACGGCTTATTTCCCGATCCCGGAGGAAGTATACAACTTCTACAAGATGTATCGTCCGTCACCGCTCGTTCGTGCTTATTTCTTGGAAAAGGCACTCGGCACACCGGCTAAGATCTACTACAAGTTCGAAGGCAACAACACAAGCGGTTCTCATAAACTGAATTCCGCTATCGCTCAGGCTTATTACGCTAAGAAGCAGGGTCTTAAGGGTGTTACAACGGAAACAGGTGCAGGTCAGTGGGGTACTGCTCTCTCTATGGCTTGTTCATATTTTGACCTTGACTGTAAAGTATACATGGTTAAAGTTTCTTATCAGCAGAAGCCTTTCAGACGTGAGGTTATGAGAACTTACGGAGCAAGCGTTACACCTTCTCCTTCAACCTCTACGGAAGTTGGAAAGAGGATACTTGAGGCTCATCCCGGAACAACAGGAAGCCTTGGCTGTGCTATTTCAGAGGCTGTTGAAGTTGCCACAACGACACCCGGCTACAGATATGTACTCGGCAGCGTCCTTAACCAGGTTCTTCTTCATCAGAGTGTCATCGGTCTTGAAACCGAGATCGCGCTCAAAAAATACGGCATCAAGCCCGACATCGTTATCGGATGCGCAGGCGGCGGTTCAAACCTCGGCGGACTTATCGCTCCTTTCATGAGAGACAAGATCAAAGGTCTTGCCGATACAAGGATCATCGCAGTGGAGCCCGCATCATGTCCGAGTCTTACACGCGGTAAATATGCATACGACTTCTGCGATACAGGTATGGTTTGTCCTCTCGCAAAGATGTACACACTCGGAAGCAACTTCATTCCTTCACCCAACCACGCAGGCGGCCTGAGATATCATGGTATGAGTTCTATTCTTTCTCAGTTATACGATGACGGTCTTATGGAAGCCGTTACGGCAGTTCAGACTGACGTATTCCGTGCCGCTGAAAGATTTGCAAGAGTTGAAGGTATCCTTCCGGCACCCGAAAGCTCACATGCTATCAAGGTTGCCATCGACGAAGCACTCAAGTGCAAGGAAACCGGCGAAGAGAAGACCATCGTATTCGGTCTTACAGGTACAGGCTACTTCGATATGGTTGCTTACGAAAGCTTCCATGACGGTCTTATGGATGACTACATCCCTACAGACGATGACCTGAAGGCTTCACTCAGCACACTTCCGGTGATCTGAGAAAAGTCGATACCGCATTTTCAGATACGACGATTGGCTGATCCAAAGCATCACGTTCTGAGTTTTGCGTATATTGCAGGATATAAAAGCCCCGGCCTTATCATTTTATAATGATCAGGATCGGGGCTTATTTTTGTGTTTTTTTATTTCCGTGTATTTATGATGTGCTGTTTTCTTTTATGTATTCTTCTATGCTTTCTTTGAGGCGCTGCAATCCGTCAAGACACATGCTCCTCGGACTCGCCAGGTTCATCCTGAGATGATCCCTACCGCATTTGCCGTATATCCTTCCTTCCGAAAGATACAGTCCGCTATTCTTCCTTATATAGTCGGCCATCCTGCTCTTGTCTCCGGGCAGACCGCTCAGATCGATCCAGAGCAGATAAGTCGCATCTCCGTGGATGGCATGTACTCCTTCAATATTTTTGTTGATAAAGTCTTCGGCTATCTTTCTGTTCTCCGCCAGATAAACCTTAAGTTCTTCCAGCCACGGCTCACCTTTTTCAAATGCTGCGATCGCCGCATTCACGGCAAACACGTTCGGCTCCGCCACTTCATCCGTATTAATGGCACGATTCACCTTATGTCTAAGCTGTTCATTCGGTACACAGATGGCAGAGGTCTTCAGCCCTGCTATATTGAAGGTCTTTGTGGGAGCTATGCAGGTAATGCTGATATCCCTGCAGGTATCGGATACCGATGCAAACGGCACATATTCTTGTCCCGGTGTAGTCAGATCACAGTGGATCTCATCTGCGATGACTGTGACACCGTATTTTGCTGCAAGCTCGCCGACTTTGGCAAGCGTATCCTTTTCCCATATCATTCCGATAGGATTCTGCGGATTGCACAATATCATAAGTGTGGTCTGAGGCTTTGAAAGATTTTCTTCAAGATCCTCAAGATCCATGCTGTACAAGCCATTTTCATATCTTAAGGGTGATTCAAGCGCCCTGCAGCCGTTATTTACAATGCTGTTAAAAAATATATTATATACGGGAGTCTGGATAAGTACGTTTTCATTGGGTGTGGTCAGTTTTCTGACGATCGACGATATAGCGGGTATGACCCCTGTACAGAACATCAGCCATTCCTTCTTCATCTCAAAGCCGTGACGTCTCTTCCACCAGCTTATATAGGCATCATACCATCTGTCCGAAACGAGCGAGTAACCAAACACCCCGTGATCCAGCTTTTCCTGAATAGTTTTTCTGATATCCGGAGCTACCTCAAAATCCATATCGGCTACCCACATCGGAAGCTCATTCGGCTTAACATCCCATTTCTCGGAATCCGTATTTCTTCTGTCTATGATCCTGTCAAAATCATATGTCATGTACTTTTCCTCACATTACATCAGTCAAGCGTATTTGCTTATATTTACCCGCCAATATTACCTGAGCCACTCGGGTCTCTCGGATACCTTCCGTATCTGCCCGCAGTCGATCTGTGTCTTTGCCGGATCAACTTTATCATTTTCCACGATGAGTTCATCGATCATTGGAGCGCTTATCCTGCCTGAATAAGGATTAAATACACTGTCGATCGATGTCGTCACATCCGCATCCACATTCGAATATTCAAATGCGAGCGTCGTGTTGACCAGTTTACAGTTTTCAAGCACCAGATCATCAATGTAGCACATGCCCTGGTCGCTCTCTATTGTACAATTGATAAACTGTACATTCTTTGAATTCCATCCAAGGTATTCACCTGAAATATAAGAATCATAAACAGTTATGTTTTCACAGTTCCAGAATGCATCCTTTGAGATCAGTTTCGAATTCCTTACTACCGCATTTTTAGCACCGTCGAGAAAATAATTCCCGTCCAGCACGAGTCCGTCTATATCGAGGTTTTCGGAATTCATCGCAAAATAATCGCCTTTTGCGGTCACATTTTTGAGTTTTACATTCTTACAGCTCCAGAATGTTTCTTTAGCATCGTTAAAGACCACGTCAGTCAGCATGACTCCGTCACACCTTCTGAAATTCTTGGGCGCATGTAAAAGTGAGTTGTTAACACTGATGTTGCGGGTATACCATACGCCGGATCTGCCCATCTCAAGCCAGGTACAATTGTCCACTTTTACATTGTTGCAATACCACAAAGGATATTTCCAGCCGAAGGTACATCCTTCGACTTCTATGTTGCCGCTCTCTTTTAACGGCGATTCTCCCTCTCCGAACATGCAGTCAATTATCCTTGCATCCTTTGTTGCATAGAGAGGTCTCTCCCCGAAGAATTCCTGTTGTCTTATCTCTTTCATGTTGTATCCTTTCAGCCCGAAGTATATCTGTTTGCTTTTTTGCGTCCTGCATCCGGCCTGTGATCAATATCGGCTCCGACGGCCTGATACATATTCTACCACACTTGATGGAATATATACCCTTTATTATTGATTAAAGTTTTCTAAAATTATGCTTTCCCGCGTATTTTCCGTTAAAAAAAACTGTCATGAGACAGATGCTCTTGCATAAGCATCCGGTCCGATGACAGTTCTTTAGAGTTATAACAATTTCTTATTTTTCAAAACCATTACTTCACTGGTCTCAAATCTATCCTACCATAGACTTAACATATTCTCCGATATGGCCTGCCGCATCGTTGCCGTATTCGGCAACCTGACGTACTATTGCGGATCCTACGATAACACCGTCGGAAAGTTCACGCATCTTCGCTGCCTGTTCCGGTGTCGAGATGCCGAATCCGACTGCACACGGTGTATTTGTATTGGCTCTTATCAGCTTCACCATGGAAGCTATGTCCGTATTGATCTCATTTCTCACACCGGTGACACCCAGGCTTGATACTATGTAGATAAAGCCCTTTGCTTCCTTTGCGATCATTGCGATACGCTCATGAGAGGTCGGTGCTATCAGCGATATGAGATCAATGTCGTATTTGTCGCAGACACTTGCAAATTCTTCCTTTTCCTCAAAAGGAACATCCGGCAGGATCAATCCGTCAATGCCCACTTCGTGGCATTTGCCCACAAATTTCTCTATACCGTATGAAAAGACCACATTGGCATATGTCATGAATACAAGCGGTACCGAAACGGATTTCCTGAGTTCAACGACCATGTCAAATATCTTATCTGTGGTAACTCCTGTTGCAAGTGCGCGAATATTTGCAGCCTGGATGACCGGGCCTTCCGCCGTCGGATCCGAGAACGGTATACCGAGCTCGACCAGGTCCGCTCCGTTCTCAACCGCAGCTTTGACTATATCGATCGTATTGGCAAGTCCTCCGTCTCCGCAGGTTATAAAGGGGATAAATGCTTTCTTCCCCGTAAAAGCTTCTTTTATTCTACTCATAAATGTTCTCTCCCCTGTATCTGGCTATCTGGGCGCAATCCTTATCGCCTCGTCCCGAAATGGTGATGACAACCTTCTGATCTTTACTGAAATCCTTGGCGTGCTTCATGATATAAGCAACAGCATGTGCCGACTCTATCGCAGGTATGATACCTTCCACTCTTGAAAGATATTCAAACGCCTGTACCGCTTCATCGTCCGTGATCGCAACGTATTCGGCTCTTCCCGTGTCATGCAGATCGGCATGCTCCGGACCTATGCCGGGATAATCGAGACCGGCTGAAATGGAATACACGGGAGCGATCTGCCCATATTTGTCCTGGCAAAAATAAGACTTCATGCCATGGAATATACCCAGCTTGCCCGTATTGATGGTTGCCGCGGTTTCAAATGTATCGATTCCTCTTCCCGCTGCCTCGCAGCCGATGAGCCTGACACTCTTATCTTCTATAAAATTATAAAATGTACCTATCGCATTGGATCCGCCTCCTACACAGGCAATGACCGCGTCCGGAAGTGTACCTTCGGCTTCGTACATCTGCTCTTTTATTTCCTTGGAAATAACTGACTGGAAATCCCTTACGATCGTGGGGAACGGATGAGGTCCCATGACCGAACCGAGGCAATAATGCGTATCGTCGATCCTGTTCGTCCACTCTCTCATGGCCTCGCTTACCGCATCCTTTAGTGTAGCCGTACCGCTCTTTACGGGGATCACCTCTGCGCCGAGAAGTCGCATACGATAAACATTCAAAGCCTGCCTCTTGGTGTCCTCTTCTCCCATAAATATCACACAGTCCATATCCATGAGGGCTGCAGCTGTCGCCGTGGCCACACCATGCTGGCCTGCGCCTGTTTCGGCTATGAGTCTGGTCTTGCCCATCTTCTTTGCAAGAAGAGCCTGACCGAGAACATTGTTGATCTTGTGTGAACCCGTGTGGTTCAGATCTTCACGCTTGAGGTATATCTTCGGACCTTCAAGGTCCTTTGTCATTTTCTCCGCATAATAAAGCAATGAAGGTCTTCCGGCGTATTCATTGAGAAGTTTTTTAAGTTCGGCATTGAATCCTTCGTCTGCTTTGAACCTGTTGTATGCTTCTTCAAGTTCGATAACCGCATTCATCAGTGTCTCCGGAATATACTGACCACCGTGAATACCAAATCTTCCTCTGCTCATCTATTTTCCTCTTTCCATAAATAATCTTATCTTTTCGTGATCCTTGAAGCCGTCCGTCTCAACTCCGGAACTGACATCAACACCGATAATACCATCGGGTGCCCTGCTTATAACCTCAGCCACATTGTCGGGGCTCAGTCCTCCTGCAAGTATATATGACCTGTCGATCCCCGCTATATGCTTAAGATTCAGTTCTCTCCCGCTTCCCTGTCCGCTGTCGAGCAGAACGATATCCGCGGAAGAATCCTTTATCTCGTTCATATCTGTGTTTTCACCGATCTGAAATGCCTTTATTATGGGCTTGTTTGTCATCTTCCTGAGCTCCCTGATGTATGTCTCGTCTTCGTCACCGTGGAGCTGGGCAACATCTATGATGCCATTTTCCAAAAGTGAAGACACCCTTTCAACATCATCATCCACAAACACTCCGACAGCCTTAATATCATCCGCAAGCATAGCCTTTAATCCTGCCGCTTCATCGTCCGTTACCGTACGTTTCCTGCCTTTTGCGAATACAAAGCCCACATAATCGGGTCTGAGCTCATTCACATATTCTACATCTTTTTCTCTTCTGAGACCACATATTTTTATAAACATAAAATTTCCCGTTATTTAACCCGGCTCAGTTGTTTCCTGCCAGTCCCCGCAGCATGGCCCGCTTATCTTCGGCTCTCATGAGTGATTCACCGATAAGTACGCCGTTTACTTTTCCTTCTTTCAATACTTTTATGTCATCGGAGGTTTTGATACCGCTTTCGGCCACGAAGAGTATTTCTTTCGGAACTCTGTTCCTTAAACGTACCGAATTGTTTATATCGACGGTAAAATCCTTGAGGTTGCGGTTGTTTACACCTATGATCCTTGCTCCGGCCCACACGGCATCATCCACTTCATGCTCATCATGCGCCTCGACAAGTGCGGATAATCCGAGTTCGTCGCAGATCCTGATATGATCCCTTACCGTCTCCTTGGGAAGCAGGGCACAGATGAGCAGCACACAGCTTGCTCCGAGTGTCTTGGCTTCGTAGATCATATATTCATCTATCGTGAAATCTTTTCTGAGACATGGAATTCTTACGGTTTCCGTTATCTCCTTTAAATACTCGTTTTTCCCGAGAAACCATTTCGGCTCCGTGAGGACACTGATGGCCGATGCACCTGCTGCCTCATATTCCATTGCGATCCTCTTATAAGGAAAGTCTTCGGATATAAGCCCTTTTGAAGGTGAAGCCTTTTTACATTCACAGATAAATGACATTCCTTCCTTTCTTAATGCCTCTTCAAAAGGAAATGATGCGCTCTGCACACCTCCCTCACCTTCCATGGCCCGGTAAGCCGCTGCCTTCATCTGTTCTGCGGAAATGATCTTCTTATTTGATTCAACCCGTTCTTTAGCGTAAGCCGCTATCTCTTCAAGAATGTTCATTGTATGTCCTTTTGTATACTCAGTCTGATCCTTATCTGTTGGATTCAGCTATAACATCTTCAAGTTTCTTATATGCGATGCCTTCATCGATAAGTCTTGCCGCCTCTTTGACACCGTCAGCAAATGTAGCAGCCTTGCCGCCCACATAAATTGCCGCACCTGCATTGAGAAGTACTGCATTTCTCTTGCTTCCCTGCTCTTTGCCGCTTAATATATCTCTGGTGATCTGTGCATTTTCTTCCGCCGTACCGCCCATGAGGTCATCCTTCTGACCGCTGGTAAGTCCGAAGTCTTCGGGTCTTATAACATACTGCTTATACCATCCTTCATTTATCTCGCAGATAGTTGTGGGACCGCATGCTGATATCTCATCAAGTTTTTCCTGACCGTATACGATCATGCCCTTCTTAACTCCGAGCTCCGCAAGTACACTTGCAAGGGGTGAGATGAGGTATTCATCATAAACTCCCAGTATCTGCATTGAGGGCTTCACGGGGTTTGTAAGGGGACCGAGGATATTGAAAACGGTCCTGAAACCGAGTTCTCTTCTGATAGCTCCGACATATTTCATGGATGTATGATATTTCTGTGCAAAGAAGAAGCAGAAACCGACACTGTCAAGCATTGAAACACACTTCTCCGGCGACATATCGATATTGATTCCGAGAGCTTCAAGACAATCTGCCGCTCCCGACTTTGAAGATGCTGCTCTGTTACCGTGCTTTGCAACCTTTATACCTGCAGCAGCTATGACCATTGCTGAGGTTGTTGATATATTGAAGCTCTGTGAATTGTCACCGCCCGTACCGACTATCTCCAGAGTATCCTTGTCGTATTTTACCGGAAGTGCATGCTCTCTCATGGCTGCGGCACAGCCTGCTATCTCATCCTTTGTTTCCGCCTTTGCGGACTTTGTGGAAAGTGCTGCAAGAAATGCTGCATTCTGTGTCTGGCTTGTTTCTCCGTTCATGATCTCGTTCATGACAGTGTATGCTTCATCATATGTGAGATCCTGCTTATTTACGATTTTTACGATTGCTTCTTTGATCATTGGTATTTTCCTCCTGATTTGTGTTTGTGGATTTTCCTGCCTTTACGGCCTGTTTTATCTTATCTGCAAAAAATTTTTTATTATGGTCTTTCCGTCGCTCGTAAGTATAGATTCGGGATGGAACTGAAGTCCGTATACCCTGTGATCCCTGTGTTCTATGGCCATCACCTCGTCATCGTCGCTGAGTGCCGTGATCTTCAGCTCATCGGGTATGGTTTCTTTGACTGCGGCCAGCGAATGATATCTTGCGACCTCACTCTTTTCTCCTATTCCTTTGAACAATGCGCTGTCCGTATCAAGCTTCACAACCGAACTCTTGCCGTGCATCAGCTGCTTTGCGTAGCTTACCGTCGCACCGAATGCTGCACATATGGCCTGATGTCCGAGGCACACACCGAGGATCGGTATATCTGCTTTGAACTCTTTAACAACGTCCATGCATATGCCTGAATTTTCTGGTCTTCCCGGTCCGGGACTTATGATGATCGCTTTCGGAGCCAGTTTCCTGATCTCCTCGATCGTCATTTCATCATTTCTTATGACCTTGATATCCGGATCGATCTCCCCTACAAGCTGGTAGAGGTTGTAACTGAAACTGTCATAATTATCTATAAGTAAGATCATATATTTACCTCCCCTGCTCTTTCGATGGCTTTTACAACCGCAGACGCCTTATTGATGCACTCTTCAAATTCATTTTCCGGAACCGAATCGGCTACGATACCCGCTCCGCTTCTGACAAATACTTTGCCCTTTTTCTTGTAGGCAAGCCTGATCGCTATACAGGTATCCAGGTTTCCGGTGAAATCTATATATCCTATGGCACCGCCGTAAATGCCTCTTTTGTTCTGCTCGAATTCATTGATGAGCTCACACGCCTTGATCTTCGGTGCTCCCGAAAGCGTTCCCGCCGGAAGTATCGCATTGACCGCCGATAACGCGTCCATGTCATCCCTTATGATCCCTCTGACTGTCGATCCGATATGCATTACATGCGAGAACATCAGCACATCCCTGAGTCTTTCAACAGCCACGGTACCGAATTTTGAGATCTTTCCGAGATCGTTCCTGCCCAGATCCACCAGCATGTTATGTTCCGCAAGTTCCTTGGGATCCGCCAGCAGTTCTTCTTTCAGTGCCTTGTCTTCCTCTTCGTTTTTGCCTCTTCTTCTTGTCCCTGCAAGAGGAAATGTATGAAGCACTCCATCCTCGAGTTTTACGAGTGTTTCAGGTGAAGCACCTGCCACCTCCATATCCGAACTGCAAAAATAAAACATATAAGGTGAAGGATTGATCGTCCTTAATATCCTGTATGTATTTAACAATGAGCCTTCAAATCTTGCTGACATTTTATTGGAAAGCACGATCTGAAAAATATCGCCTTCGATGATATGCTTCTTGGCCTTTGTGACCATATCACAGAAGCGTTCCTTCGAAAATGCCGGCTTGAATTCCTCGAGTGCATGTCCGGAGATATCATCGGACATTTCTCCGTTCTCTATCAGTTCACGCATCTTTTCCAGTTCAAGCGTTGCTCTCTTGTAATCTGTTTCAAGATTTGCCAGCTTGACGTTGGCTATGAGTATTATTTTCTGCTTTAAGTGGTCAAATGCGATGACCTTGTCAAATAACATCAGATCAACATCATTGAAGCCTTCATCATCGGTTTCGATGAGTTTAAGAGTGGGCTCTGCATATTTGATGTAATCATATGCAAAATACCCAACGAGGCCGCCCGTAAAAGGAGGAAGTGAGCTGACTCTCGGACTCTTATACTCATTAAGTACCTGACTTATATATTGATCCGGATCATTTGTTTTTATTCTTACATCACCTATCTTCATCTCTCCGTTGAGGCAGGTGATCTCGAGCTTGGGATCGTATCCCAGGAATGTATATCTTCCCCAGTTATCATTGTCCGCTACGGATTCGAGCAGATAACAATGCGCTGAGATGTTTTTCAGTACTCTCATAACCCCTAACGGTGTTCTCATGTCTGAGAGCATTTCAATACTTATGGGGGCAATATCGTATTGTCCTTCTTCTTTTAATGCCTGCAATTTTTCGTAAGTCATTTCGTAACCTCCCGGAATATACCATTTTCAGTATTTGTAAGCCAAGCTCCTCGGGAAATAAAAAATCCCTGACAGTATAAAAATACTGTCAGGGACGAATATACAAAATCCGCGGTGCCACCCTGTTTCATAGATCGCTCTATGCGCTTAGCAAGATACCAACATATCCTCGGCAACTAACGTATGCCTCTCGTCATGATATACTCACACGAATGCTTTCCACCATGCCCTCCGAAGTCCATTCGCTTAAGCCTTTACTGTACGGATCCCACCACCCCGTACTCTCTTGAAAGCAAGTATCCTAAGTTACTCCTCTTCGTCAACGGTTTATTTTATTAAGTTGAAGTTAGAATAATACGATTTAAAATCGCTGTCAACAATTTTTTAAAAAATTTTGTATATATTTTTAACTTATGTATCCGGACCCGGGATCTCACCTGCATATGGTTCCGCCACCTGCGATCCAGTCGTCCTTGTAAATGACAACGGCCTGACCCGGTGTCGCGGCTCTCACAGGTCGCTCAAACTCCACCTCTATCCTGTCGTCATCTGTGTATCTTACATGACAGGGTACACTGTTCTGCGAATATCTGATCTTGGCTGTGTACCGCTCATTCTCATCAAATCTTTCCGCACCCATGTGGCTTATGCTGTCCGCCGTGAGCGTGGTCTTAAAGAGTACGTCCTCTTCTCCGACACAGACATCGCCTGTCTCAACATTTATATCGTTGACATATACGGGATGACCGAGCGCTATGCCGAGGCCCTTTCTCTGACCGATCGTGTAATTGACCGTACCCTCGTGCCTCTTTATGATCTCTCCGTCAGCAGTTACAAAATTACCCTCTGTGCCGCTGCTTCCTGTATTGGTCCTGATAAAATCGGCATAGTTACCGTCATTTACAAAGCAAATGTCTTGGCTGTCCTTCTTATGTGCAACGGACAATCCTGCCTCTTGCGCTATCCTCCTGATCTCAGTCTTCTCATAACTTCCCACAGGCATGAGTGTATGTGCAAGCTGATCCTGCGTGAGATTATAGAGTACATAGGTCTGATCCTTGGTGTCGGATTCGGACTTTTTGATGGTATACCTTCCGTTATCAAGCTGCAGGATCTGAGCGTAATGTCCTGTTGCGATATAATCCGCGCCGAGTTCCCTGCTTCTTTTTAGCAATTCTCCCCACTTGAGATATCTGTTGCATACTATACACGGGTTGGGAGTTCTTCCGCGCATGTATTCTTCTATAAAGGGATCCGTGACATACTTTTTGAATTCCTCCCTGAAATTCATAACATAGTAAGGTATATCCAGTTGTCCCGCAACTCTCCTTGCATCCGTTACTGCCGAAATACCACAGCAGCTGCCTTCACGTTCTGCGATGCTGTCATCAGGCTGCCATATCTGCATGGTCACACCTATGACATCATATCCCTGTTTTTTCAAAAGATAGGCACATACGGAAGAATCAACTCCTCCGGACATGCCCACAACTACTTTTTTCAAATGTCAACTCCTGTTTACGATCTTCTTAAGCACTCTGACCGTCTCGTCTATATCCTCTTCGGTATTCTCTCTTCCGATACTGAACCTTATCGTACCGTGAGCCTCCTCATCGCTCGCCCCGCAGGCCTTGAGTACCTTTGAAGGCTCCATGGCCCCTGTTGAACATGCGCTTCCGGCCGAAGCCAGGATTTCCTCTCTGTCGAGTCCTATGAGGATCACCTCATTACTCATATGTTCAAATGTCACGCTTAAGATCCCCGGCAGATGTCTGTCCGGATGACCTGAGAACCTCACTCCGGGAATCGCTTCACTCAGTTCTCTTTTCAATCTTTCCCTGAGGCTGTTATCATGTTCTGCCAAATTGTCTGTTTCATCAAATATCAGTTCCGCAGCTTTTGCAAATCCCATGATACCCGCTACATTTTCGGTTCCGGGTCTGCGACCCATTTCCTGATTTCCGCCGAACATCATGCGTCCCAGCCTGATCTTCGGATTGATGTAAAGCAGCCCGACACCTTTGGGTCCGTATATCTTGTGCGAACTTGCCGACAGCAGATCTATGCTGCTCATGTCTATCGGTATGTGACCGAAACTCTGTACGGCATCCGTATGAAAAAGCACGCCTCTCTCATGTGCGATCCTTCCGATCTCTTCGATAGGTTCGATCGTTCCTATCTCGTTGTTCGCATGCATGACAGATATCAGTACCGTATTCTCCCTGATCGCATCTGCCAGTTCATCCACTGAGATCATTCCGTATCTGTCGGTTCCGAGCCTCGTTACCTCACAACCGTTCTCTTCAAGATACCTCAGGGTATTGCTTACCGCAGGATGCTCTATGCGCGTGGAAATGATATGCTTTCCCTTTTTGCCCCCGGAACCTTTTATCCCTGCACCGGCAATCGCTGCGCGTATCGCCCAGTTATCGGACTCCGTACCGCCTCCGGTAAAATAAATACTCCCGGCCTGAACCTGAAGGCACAGTGCTATCCGCGCTCTTGCGGTTTCCATATCGTTTTTTACATTGTTCGCGACCCGATAATATGCCGACGGATTGTAATACTTCTCCCCGAGATAAGGAAGCATGGCTTCCACAACCTCTTTACGTGGCTTTGTCGTAGCTGCATGATCCAGATAAATCAATTTATTGTCCTCAGATATTGTCGGGATTACTCTTTCTGTCCGGAATATAAAAATCCGGATGTTCTTCAAGCCATGCCGTCTGCGGCATGCATGAAAGCATGCTTACATCCTCTGCGCTCAGTTCAAAGTCAAATACATTGGCATTGCTCATCATGTGCTCTTTTGAGGAAGCCTTCGGTATGGGCAGTATTCCCTTCTGAAGCAAGAACCGCAGATTGATCTGCTGAACACTCCTGCCATATCGTTCAGCCAGTTTAACAAGTATGCTGTTGCCTGCCGTTGCATTTTCCCTGCCTCTTCCCAGGGGACTCCATGCCATGGGAAGTATGTTCTTTTCCCTCAGATATGCCAGCGCACACTCCTGTGAATAACCCGGATGCAGCTCAAGCTGATCCACCACGGGCGCGATACGGCAGTGCGCAAGAAGATTATCGAGGTGATGCGGGAGAAAATTACTTACTCCCAGCCTCTTTACGATACCCTCGTCGACCATCTCTTCCATGGCTTTCCATGTTTTCATATCCAGTGTCTTCCAG
Source organism: Lachnospiraceae bacterium (assembly GCA_024698705.1). GTDB lineage: Bacteria > Bacillota > Clostridia > Lachnospirales > Lachnospiraceae > Colinaster. The sequence goes on along the minus strand of JAILQX010000051.1, from coordinate 49,169 downwards.
TCCTCATCGAGCTCTCCTGTCTGTCTGGGCCAGTGCATCATGTATATGTCTATATAGTCGGTCTGTAATCTTTTGAGCGATCTTTCCACGGCTTTTTTTGCCCCGTCATAGCCCATCTCGTCGATCCACAGCTTGGTCTCGACTATGAATTCATCTCTCGGGATACCGCTCTTTTTTATTGCATTGCCAAGATATCTCTCGGTCTCATAGAGCGAAGCCGTGTCAAAAAAGCGATAGCCTGCTTCTATCGCAGTGCTTATCACCTTTTCATTATCCGCAAATTCCTCATTGTAGGTACCAAAGCCGATCTTTGGCAACTTTGAGCCATCGCTGAGAGTGTAATATGAATCAAATCCGTTCACATATACCTCCTTATGCCATAACCGATACTTCAAGAACCGTGTAACCTTCGTTCTTTATTACTTCCTTTAGCTTTTCGGTATCGATGTCGCTTGCAGCCTTGATCGTCGTAAGTCCTTTCTTATGAGATGATTTTACCTTTTTAACATCGAAATTATTTCTTATGGCATCATTGACATGTGCCTCGCACATACCGCACATCATGCCTTCTATCTTAACGTTGTATTCCATTTCATGCCCTCCTTGTGAATGATCTGTACGTTAAATAAAATATATCTTTATCCGATAAAATGATTATATTGATAAATCAGTAAAAAATCAAACTTTTTACTGGTAATAAAGGGATCTTGGATTTATAATGTTTTTGTTAATTTCGGTAATACGACATGTCGAAATCCGGAAAGGATGTCATGGGTCTTAAGATAGTTAAATTCGAATCACAAAGTGAAGAACAGGTCAAGGGGATCCAGCTTAGCGTTGTCCTCGTTTATATGTTCGTCGCTTCCATCATAGCGTCGTGCATTGCTCTCTATACGATCAATAATGTATCGAACAAATACAATTCAATGATCGATTCCATGAACGACTACGTTATGGCCAGAGATAATATCGAATCCCTTCAGAAAGCTTCGGATCATCTTACCAATCAGGTACGCCAATTTGTGATCACCGAGGATACCGCTTATATCTACGCATATTTTGACGAATTACACAGCGGACACCGTGAGAAAGCAGTCAAAGGACTGTCTGAGATATTTCCCGATGATGATGCTTACATGTCACTGCTTCAGGCTCTCAATGAATCCAACAGCCTGGCCGAGCAGGAAATGTATGCGATGAAGCTCATCATAAATTCCAAAAATCTTAAGGTCGAGGGTATTCCGGAACTTGACCGTGTGGAACTGAGCGATACCGACAGTGCGCTCAACAGCCTGGCTGCCGTAAATCTTGCAAATGATATGGTCTTCGGTTCAAAATATTCGGAATCCAAATCAATGATAATCGCTCAGGTCAATGAAACCTCTGAACACATAAAGAAGCTGGCCGCCGACAAACAGAAAGAAAGCACCGAAGATCTCAACAAGGCACTTTCCCTGCAGACAGTCGGCGTTGTCATTTTGATCTCGATCATCGCGCTCTCGTTTATGATAATGTACTTTTCAGTTATCAGACAGCTTAAGGAGTACATCCTGTGTATAAAAAGCCAGAGCAAACTTCCCGAATCCGGCATGTTTGAATTCCGCTATCTTGCCAGGACATACAACAACATGTTCGACCGCAATCTGCGAAACCACAATAAGCTAGTTTACAAAGCAGAACACGATGCCCTTACCAAACTGCTGAACCGTGCAGCATTTAACAGTCTTAAGCGCGAGCTGGTCAAATATCACGGCTCGATAACGCTTATTCTTATTGACATAGATAAATTCAAGGAAATAAATGATAACTACGGACATGAATCCGGTGATCAGGCTCTGATGCTCGTTGCCTCTTCTCTCAAAAAATCCTTCCGTGAAAATGATTATGTTATAAGATACGGTGGCGATGAATTTATCATCATCATGCTTGATACCAATGAAAATGACCGGCATATGGTCAGTCACAAGATCGCTGAGATCAATCGTCATATTAAACGCGATCAGGATTACAGCGTCGGATATGATATCTCCCTCAGTGTGGGGATCGCGTTTTCCGAAAACGGATACACGGATGAGCTTTTTGCCCATGCGGACAAGGCTCTCTATCATGTTAAACACAACGGTCGCGGTGGATGCATGAACTACGAGGATATCTGATATGACCTCTCCGGTATGATATCGGATCGCTCAGGGCATCGTATGATCTGTTTGTCAGAAGACCTTAACCAGAAGAAGTTTTCCCTCCCCGACTGTTATCTCAGCCGTCTGTCCGGGCAATACTTCATTGCTCACGCCATATTGATAATCGACATTTATCTCACCGTCATCAAGGGGATACTTTGCTCCCTTTATAGTTATATCCCGTGCTGTTCCCGTTATATTGAGAAGCGAAAAATACGCATACTTATCTTCCACGTAAACCGTCTCATCCGACGCTATCTCAAGCTCACTGTAATCATCAACGGCTTTTGCCTTTTTATTCTCCTTATCAAGCATTAACAGTATCGAAATATTGGCCAGCGTGTGGTCTATCCTCTGACCTATCACACCAATCAGGAGAAACTCGTCAAAGTCTCTCTTTAACCCCTGTTTTGCCGCGAAGAAACTGTCGGTATCATCCTTTTCACATGGCAGTACTATGGTCTCAACACTCAGGTTGGGATTCTCATGCGAATCAAAATCCCCGACTATCAGATCCGGCTTCACATTTAACCCTTCCATGTGTTTAAGTCCCGAATCACAGAATATAAAGAAGTCATCATCCCTGAGGTATGATCTTATATTTTCCACATCTTTTATATCGGCCCCGCCGACAATAACACATCTTTTCATAAAACTCACCCAAACGCTGTCTCCGGGACGTATGAAATGACTTATTTCCCGTACCCGGAAACAAACGTTTTTATAAAACCGTATCAGTCTTCCTTAAAAAACATACTCACGATGCCGCGGAATGCCGCATACAACACTCCGGCCACAGGCCAGATGATCCATGATGTGTCGTAATTCTTCGTAACGAAATTGTATCCGAGGAAAATAGCAACGACTATACACCAGTATGCACCGGTTATCTTACCCATGCGCTTCTCTTTCTTTCTGTTCTCATAGCTTGTATCATCTTCGTTGAGAAGCAGTTTCATGGATCCGCTGATGATTGTCGTGTAGGTAAACAATATCGTTGCTGTGGCGATCATAAGAAACATCACGCATACCATCATCACCGTTACATAGTCCGGAAATTCCAGAAATGCCGAAACCAGTATCGGGATAACACCGAGGATGCTTAAGGTGATACCGATCATGATGTTTCTGTGATTCGTTGTATCAAATGACGCCAGCCTTTCCCTTACCATTCCTGTAACACCATATTCCGTTTCAAAATCCTTATCCGAAAGGTTTGCATATTTCTTTATCCTGTGCTCCGTATTGGTCATCAAAAGTACCGCTATAGTGATGATCACGAAAAGAAGGATGGTCCCCATGCCCCCGGCAAAATTTTCGGAGATGTTATACCGGGCAACCTCGCTCAGGGCTGCCAGAAAGATAATCGGAACCGGGCTGATAACACACAATGCCGCACCTATTGCCATTCTCGGAGCTGCCCATCTCTTAAGTGAGAGAAACTCATTGGCTTCTTCCATTGATATCTTTGTCTTTGGCGGAACGGAATCGGAATCGGCCCTCAGCTCATTATTATCCGACGTGGGAACGATCTCATCCTTAAGAAGATAATCCGTTGTAACTCCGAACAGATCGGCCATCAAAAGAATCTTACCAAGATCCGGAACCGACTGGGCTCCTTCCCATTTGGAAACCGACTGACGTGATACACCAAGCTTCTCAGCGAGCTCCTCCTGCGACCATCCGCATTTTTTTCTTTCGTTTATAATCTTATCTGCAAGTATCATATTTTTCCTTTCCGGAGCCATAAGATATTTTCCTTTCTTTATAAGATCGGTCCGGCTCCAACAAATCTGTTTGCTGTCTTGTTCGAACAAGGCAAATGTACCAGATGTGTCGGTTGCCAACCATAAAGTTTACTTTGAAATTTGTCAACCGGTGGTTGCAATAGCGTAAATACGCGGTTTTCAGACCTCTGATATCTTTCTTGCATAATGCCATTTTATGATGGCGGTCCCGATTATGATCACGTATCCGATGAAACTGAATATGTCCGGTATCTGATCCAGGAACATAAAACCGAAGACAGCCGTAAATATGACTATCGAATAATCAAATACGGATATCTCTTTGGCGGGCGCTTTCGTGTAGGCATTGGTTATAAATATCTGTCCGCCTGCCGCAGCCATTCCTGTCAGTACCAGAAACATCCACTGTATCCCGCTCATCGGACTGTAGTGCAAAACAAGGTTCGGAAGCAGGAACAACGTTGTAAAGCCGGAGAAAAAAGCTACGATTATCATGCTGTTTTCTCCCCTGCTGCCCAGCTTTCTCACGTAAGCATAGGCAAGTCCCGCACCGAGGCCGCCGAGCACACCTGCCACAGCCGGTATGACCTCCGCATTGAAGCTCGGTTTTACCACAAACAATGCACCTATGAATGCTGCGATCACGGCTGCCCATTCATATCTGTCGGCAACCTCTTTCATCACAAATATGGAAAACACGATGGCAAAAAAAGGCGACAGCTTGTTGAGTATGGATGCATCGGAAATATTCATGTGGTCTATTGCATAAAAATTCAATACCATTCCGAGCGCCCCGCTTAAGGAACGTATGAAAAGATATTTGAAATTGCCCTCCCCGATCTTAAACCTTGTCTTAGTCCTGATAAGGGCGAAAACCGCTATCATAAGTGCAAAGAAATTCCTGAAAAAGCATTTCTGCAATGTCGGAACATCACCTGCCAGCCTTATGAAGAGATTCATAAGCGCAAAACAGAACGCCGATGCGGTTATGTATATTATTCCCAGTTTCTGATCATTCCATTGTGTCTGCTTTTCCATGTCTTGTATTTTCCTGTGTTTATTGAGGATCACGCCATGAAAAGTTCACTTCGTGAAGGCGCGGCCTCGTAGCGCAAAGTTCTCACAGAAAACTTTACATTACCTGTGTACATCAAAAGCTCCCCGGACCTTCATCCGAGGAGCCTGCAGTCTTATCACTCAAAGAGTTGCCGTCAGGTCAGACTCTTCAATTCTTCGGCATTACCGTTCATCTGCTCAACTATTTCCTGAACCGACTCGATGATCTGCTCTGTCTGTTCGGTAGACGCGCATGTATTGTTGGTATGTGCGGAAACCTCCTCGGTTATGGCAGATATCGTCTGTATACTCTCAACAATCTCCTGATTAGCCGATACGAGTGTATTGACTATATCGGAAAGTTCCTGATAATTGGTTCGGATACCGCCTATGCTTCCTACTATCCTCTCGAAGCTGTCCTTTGTTACCGCCGCCGATTCGTTCTGGATCTTGTTGCTCTCGACGAGCGAATCGATCGCAGATACAACTTCCTTCATCTCTTTGCCGATACCTGCGATCAGATCACTGATATCGCCGGTAGCTGTCTGTGTCTGTCCGGCAAGGTTTGATATCTCTGTTGCAACAACGGCAAAGCCTCTTCCCGCTTCACCTGCTCTTGCGGCTTCGATCGAAGCATTCAGAGCAAGTAAACTTGTCTGTGATGCCACATTTTTGATCAATTCAACTATGGACTGCATCTGGGCCGTACTGTTCTTAAGGTCATCAACCTCCGCCATGACCTTATTGCCGGCTTCTTCGGAAACCTTTGATTGCTCGATGAGCCTGTTGATATTCTCGCTGCCTTCCTGACACGCATCCGCAGAGATCACAACATCATCTCCGATGCTGTTGGCTGCCTGTGTGACCTTGTCTATCTGATTCTGTATCTCTTCGGTCTTATATAACTGATTCTGAACGGATTCGGCCGTATCGCCGGTTCCGGTCTGGATCTCCTGCATCGCTGAAAGAGTCTCTTCACTTGATGCTGTCAGTGTTGTCATTTTGTCGGATATCTCGCCAACCTTATCGATCAATATACCGGAGATCTGCTTGATGCTGTCAAGCATATGCTCCGTTTTCTGACCCGCCTCATTGATACTGTCAATCTTCTGCTTATTAAGGTTAGCTATCACACGGCTTACGATTATGGTAAACACGGAAACGAGAACCATAAGCGCAACCTCGATCTCCATTGCGGCGAGTGCCTCGTGCGTCCAGCCCTTTCTGGCCGTAAATACTATCGCATGAGCGATCGCTATGACTCCTACGCCGACAGATATCTTCACTGAGAATGCAAAATCGTTGAACAGCATTATCACGAGCATCATCGGAACAGCATATACATATACCTGCTGTTCGGGACTCGTAAAGCATATCAGTAAATAGAATATTGCATATCCGATAGCCATAACATGTCTGATGATCTCTGAAGCGGGATCATTCCTGTATATGACCTTGCATGCGATCCACGGGCCGATATCGGCTATCATGAGGATCGTAAATATCAAAAGTGTTCTGGAGCCCTGAATGAACTGTACCAGATACGCCAACGCAAGTACAAATGTGACGATCGTGTACAAGTTGCAGGCAACTTTGTTTGCATATGCTTTTTCAGCCTTTATGTTATTGTTCATATGTAACCCTCCGGATCATGAATTTGTATATCCGATCTTCCAATACTGCTTTGCTGCCTGTCACTCCTTTACTATATCTGCACCGGGTGCATTCTTTTTGATGCTCTCAACACCGTTTAAGCAGCTCTTGAGAGCCTTATAGCCTTCGCCTGTTGCAATGATCTGTCCGTTACTTGCCTTGAGACGGAAGCGGAATTCACCCTTCTTGTCCTTATAAACTTCAAACTTGGGATTAGTCTGCTTCTCAAAGCCCTTGACTGTCTGATCTTCGATGGCTGCTTTGGGCGCATTCGCTGCTACGCTCTTAGCGCCGTTCTTTACTCCCGAAAGAGATTTGTAGACCTGCGAGCTGGCAATAACCTCGCCGTTACCTGCCTTCAGATTAAACTTATATCCGTTCTTTGCTTCACTAATAATAAATTTTCCCATCTTTTAACCCTCCGTGTGTCTGTAGGCATTACTGTAATAACAATAATAATTATACTATTATATATGAAACGGGTAAATATTTTTGCGGAAATATATGCGTTTATTGTATAATTACCATCAAAGAACAGCATATTCGAAAGGAGATCACTATGAGTACCGTACTTGAGGCCATCACCACCAGATATTCCACAAGAGGCTATACATCCGAAGCACTGACCGATAAGGAACTTGATACAATTATAGAAGCCGGTCTTAAGGCTCCTACTGCCGCCAACAGGCAGGAGATACATTTTTCGGTATTAGAGGGCGACAACCCGATCCTTGCCGAATTGGAAAATGACAAAAACAGGCTCAGGGGTCTTGAAAACGTACAGCACAATTTTTACTACGAAGCTCCCACAGTTATATTTTTAAGTGCCGACAGCGAATACAAATGGAGCCCTCTCGATGCGGGTATAGCTGTTGAAAATATGGCCCTGGCCGCAGAAGATCTTGGGCTCGGCAACCTTATAATCGGGTGCATATACGACGTACTGCGCGGCGAAAAAAGATCGTATTATGAAGAGAAGCTTGCATTTCCCGCAGGCTACGAATATGAGATAGCCATCGCCGTAGGTCACAAGGATGCCTCAAAGGAGCCCCATACCTTTGATAAAGAGAAGAATGTTACTATCGTGGGATAGTATTTCAACGAACAAACCCCTTAAGCACACGCTTAAGGGGTCTTTTTTATTCAATATCAAGTTCAACGGGACAATGATCCGATCCGAATACCTCCGTATGTATCTTTGCGTCGACCAGTCTGTCCTTCAAAGCTTCCGACACAACAAAATAATCTATCCTCCAGCCCGCATTCTTTTCTCTGGACTTAAACCTGTAACTCCACCATGAATAGATCTGCTCCATATCCGGATAGAAATATCTGAATGTGTCTATGAGTCCGCTCGCGACCACGTTGTCGAACCTGCCTCTCTCCTCATCGGTGAAGCCGGCGTTGTGATGATTGGTCTTCGGATTCTTAAGATCGATCTCCTTATGAGCCACGTTCAGATCTCCGCAGTAGATGACGGGCTTGTTCTTCTCAAGTTTCTTCACGTAGGCAAGAAAATCATCCTCCCAGCGCATACGATATTCAAGTCTTGACAGATCTTCCTTAGAATTCGGAACATAGACTGTGATCAGATAATATTCGGGATATTCAAGTGTTATGACCCTTCCCTCGTGATCATGCTCCTCTATCCCCAGTCCGTATGTTACGGAGACCGGCTCTTCTTTCGTAAATATCGCGGTTCCCGAATAGCCTTTCTTTTCGGCATAATTCCAGTACTGATGATATCCCGGCAATTCCAGTTCTATCTGCCCCTCCTGCAGTTTGGTCTCCTGAAGGCAGAATACATCCGCATCGATCTCCCCAAAGAAATCCAGAAAGCCTTTGTCCCTGCAGGCCCTGATGCCGTTAACGTTCCATGAAATAAATTTTTTCATCTTCTCATACTCCTATCAGGTATCATTATAACAGAGAAATGCGATATTGTTTTCAGAAATATACCTGTTATTTTTGAAAAACCTGCAGGTTTAACCAAAATCGTGGACATTTTTACCGTTTACCTATACAATACACCCAGTATTCAGGCAAATATCATTCATATGATGAGGTGTGAAATGTTAAAGAGAAGAATCCTTATGTCCTTGTTCGGCGTTATAATCTGTGCTATCGCAGTCGGTATATTTAAAATAGCGGCACTCGGTGTCGATCCCTTCCAGTCACTCATGAGCGGCCTGGATAAACTCATCCCGATCGCATTCGGAACATTGTATGTTATCGTCAATGTCATCCTTTTGCTCTTCAGCCTGATAGCTGACAGAACGAAGATCGGTATCGCGACTTTTATCAACCTGTTTCTTCTTGGTTATATAACACAGTTCACATACGAATTTCTTCAGACGATCATAGTCGATCCCGGCATGATAGTCCGTGCGGCTTGTCTCATAGTCGGGATAGTTGTCATCTGCTTCGGATCTGCATTCTATATGACTGCCAATCTCGGAGTATCAACCTACGATGCTGTTGCCATAGTCATGAGCGAGAAATGGAAGCTCGGTAAGTTTCAGTATATACGTATCGCAACGGATGTTGTGTGTGTTGTTCTCGGAACGATCGTATTTCTCATCGGCGGCGGAACATGGCGCGAGGTTCCCACGGTTGTCGGTATAGGCACGATCATCACTGCTTTCTTCATGGGTCCCCTTATCGAATTCTTCAATGAAAAGATCGCAAGACCTCTCCTTAACTCAGAAAAAAATAAAGAATCCGAATAATTGTAAAATAATTTAAGCAAATATTTCCTTTTTACTGATTTTTGTGTTCCGTTCATGATATAATTAATTAATTGTATTGGGTAAAAAAGAGGAGGTATATGCTTATGTCACGCATTAAGAGTATCAGAACCAAATTGATCCTGATGGTCATCCCGCTGGCTGTGGTCGGTATTATTTTTATGATCATCTACAGTAAACTGCTTTTCAAGACTTTCAATGACAGTGAGACCGTATTCTACAACGAGCTCTATAAGATCAACGATTCCCTGGCAAATGCCGACCGTGATTTTTACCAGGCATATTCGGCCGAACTGAATCTTCAGCTTGGTGCCATGAACATGAACCCTGAGACACTTCAGGCAAATATCGACCAGCTTACTTCAAACTGTGACGAGCTTTCGGAAAGAACATCTTATGTAATGGAAGTGGTCAGACAGTATCCCGATCTTGCATCTTATAAATACAAGGGCAAGAATCTCGGCGGATATTACGACAGTTTCACGGTCGAATACGAAGCATGGCAGAATTCCATAAACCACGAGGACGGAAGCGGCGATTATGAAGCTCATCAAAGACATTTTGAAAATGCAAGAGATCATATCGACAACATGCAGGTCCTTGTAAAGGAATACTCGGATCTTCAGAAAGTAGTTCTTGAAAAACAGATACGCAGGACCGTGATAATATCATTTATCCTCATGCTGCTCGTATATGCCGTAATAGGTGCATTTATCGTATATATCATCAGATATATCAGAATAAACATCGCGATGCTCATCAAAAAGATCGAATCCATTTCCAACAAGGATCTGACTGATGATTTTTCTCCCCTTAAGACCGTTGATGAGATCGGAAGGCTTTCAAGAGCTGCCGCAACATTGCGTTTTGAGATCTCAAGCCTGGTCCAGTCCATGGATCACTCAAGTGAAGAGCTTGCTTCATCAAGCAGATTCATGGCTGAAAGCACCACGGAATCCGCGCAGTCAATGAACAATATCGATAACGCTGCAGGCGAACTAGCACACGTAGCCACAGAGCAGGCAAATGATGTTCAGAATGTTTCAAGCGAGATGTATCACATCCAGGAGATTACGGAGAAGAGTATATCAAGTACGGCACAACTTGCCGATGCATGTGACGACATAAGACATATAACCGATTCGGGTATGGATATCGTAGAAGGTCTTACCAAAGTTACAGACCAAAGCGTTGAAGCCTTCAACAACATATTTGAGGCGATCACTCTTATGGATGAAAGGATCAAAGCGATCAGTACGGCCAGTGACCTTATAGCATCCATCGCCACACAGACAAACCTGCTTTCACTCAATGCTTCCATTGAGGCTGCAAGGGCTGGTGAAGCGGGCAGAGGCTTTGCTGTAGTAGCTTCCGAGATCGGAACGCTTGCAGAGCAGAGCGGTGAATCCGCACAGAAGATCAACAAACTTCTCGATGAACTTATAAAGAGCGCTGAGAATGCCAACGAACAGAGCGAGCGCGTTAAGAAATATGTTGAGCAGCAGAAAGCTGCCGTTGTTGAGACCCGTTCTAATTTTGAATCCATTGTACAGAATATCGTCACCGTCAATTCAGGTGTTGATACTCTCAACAACGTTAATGAAGAGCTTGGCACCGGCGTGGACAATGTAATGCTGCTTGTTGAATCCCTTTCATCTTCTTCGGAAGAAAATGCTGCTACAGCCCAAGAGCTGTCAGCAACCACTTCAAACGTTGCCACATCCATCCACGAGCTACAGGAGACCGGCATGAACATAAGCAGGGAATCCGACAATCTCAGCGATATCGTAGGTGCATATACCGTATAGACATGTACCGTAAAACGTACCAAAAAAGGACTGCAATCGCAGTCCTTTTTTAGTGCATATATCTTCGATCGGCAAGCCCTTCAGGTCAGGAGGCCTCGATAGTCTTTGATGAACTATACCTGTCTGATCTCGTATATGAGATCATACTCGCTGTTGTGTTTTTTCCATTCATTCACGATCCTGGCCGCAGCGCTTTTGGCATTCTTTTCATCGAGTCCCGGCATCAGCATGAATACCACTCCGTCCTGGAATTTTGCGGTCACATCGCCGCGCCTTGTAGTCTCCTCGACAAATTCCACAAAACCGCTTATAACATCTTCATCCATGCATTTTGCCCCGGCCACTGTATCCAGTTCAAACGCAAGCAACTGAAGACTATATGAGTAACGATCCGTATATCTCTTCATGTACTGGTACAGCAATGTGAATTCATCCTTGGATACATTGAAAGCACCTGTTGTCTTGCCTCTTTCATCCATGATCAGCATATTTCTTGTGACCAGATCTGACAGCTTATCTTCGCCTCTTTTAATATTGTCAACATTTGAGCTGTCATACATCTCATATCCCGCTTTGCCGGCCATTTTAATACGATACATTGCCTTGTCTGCGGAAGTATATATGGAATCAAAGTCCGCTCCGTCCTTGGGATACACTGCACCGCCGATCGAAACCGTTACAGGCATGGGAAGATCTTTCTTCATGATCTGAGCAAAGCGCTCCTTAACCTTAGCCATGATCTCTTCGCATTTCTGTCCCGTCCATTCTCCGACCGTCGCATTGGCAAGATACAATACGAATTCATCACCGCCTATCCTGGCCGCTGTATCTTCATCCCTGCATATCTCCCTCAGAACCTCTGCAGTCGCTACAAGGATCGCATCGCCGACATCATGTCCGAGATAATCATTGACCTGCTTGAAGTTGTCTATGTCGATCATCAGCAATATGCCTCTGTTCTCATGTTCTTTTAATACATCGTTGAAATAATCCAGGATATAACGACGATTGTACAGGCCGGTCAGGTCATCGGTATTGGCAACGGTTTTAAGCTGAATGATATCCTTTTCCTGCTTAAGAGACTGGCTTTCAAGCTCTGTCTGGTCCTTGTACTGGACATAAATGAACAATGCCAGTGCAGAAAGGCTCATACCGACATATTCAAACGCAAATCCGTATACAAAGGTCTGCAACAAGCCACCAAGCAGGGGAAGAAGAGGGAATATGATAAGTTGGATCCTGTAGCCCTCATAGATGTTTTTGATATATTTGATGACAAAGATCTCGACGATCACACAAGCCAGAAACAGTCCTGCCGCTCTTAATGCGTAGGGCCACCCGGCTCTGTGATAAACATAGTTCTCATCAAAATAATAGAATATCCTGAGATCAAAAAGTTCTGAAGCCGTTACCAGAACTATATTGACGAGCATATATATCTTGATGTAGTAAAACCACGGCTTCTTGCGTTCGTCATCTATATCGACCCAGCCCGCCAGATAACGCATGGCGCAATAATACAGGATAGGGTCAATTATATAGGTTGAATACTTTCCTATCCTGCAAAGCATGTATGTCACATAGTCATGAGAATTAATTCGACCGAGTCCGTCTACAAAGAATGTGATCATCAAGACCACAAGCAAATAAAGATACCTCTTGCCCTGAATGGTGTCACCCACGCGCTTTTTAACAACAATCGGTATCAATATACCCATAAGAAGTGCACAATATACATTTATAACAAGCCACGCCATAATCTCCATACCGGTCACCTCCGGTCATGTATATGTCATTTTAATCTTATCAGATTTTTTTGCGTCTTACCACACAAACAATCTGTAAATGATATTTTTCTTCTTTAGCTGCTTAAGGATCTCTTTAGCCGATCTTTCCACGGTTGCGAGCATGTCATCATTTATCTTCTGCTCTGAGTACAATATCTTTTCCATGCATGTAATGAATCCCTTATCTGTTTCAGCCGGCAATCCCATGCCGTACTCCTCCAGTGTCTCAGCATCGTCCTTCTTGTAACCCATAAGTCTTAAGAATCTTAAGTTCCTTCTGCAAAGCAGCATAGCCCTGCTCTCGTTATCCATCCTTGCGGTCCTGATACTGTATATCAGTCTGCTCATCAGGATATAGAGGATGATAAATACAGCCAGACCGATCAGCGGATACAGGACCAGTTTCGGATCGATATCATTTTTCTCTTCAACAGGTTCTTTCTCTTCAACTGTAACTTCCGCGGTCCTTTGCTGCCCATATTCTACATTGGTCTCGGTCTCATTTCTGTTTGCAGCCTCCCATGGCTTGCCCATACTGTATCCGGGTGTCGCTTCAAACGGTATCCATCCCACATTGTCAAAATATATCTCACACCATGCATGCGCCATATTCTTTGTCACTGCCACGGTACCCGCATCCTTAAATGACACACGATAGCCCTGGACATACCTTGCGGGCAGACCCTGCGATCTTGCCAGCATAGCCATCGCAGTGGCGTAATACGCACAATAACCGCTTTGGGTATTAAGCAGGAAATGATCCAGGAACTCCTCCGGAGTATCAACGGAATTCGGGATCTTTCCGGGACTTGAACTGTACTTGAATCGCTTTAACCACGCTTCTGTCCGCTGCATCTTTTCAATGTCGGAATCGGCTCCTTTAATTACCTCGTCCAATTTCTCTGACAGTTCGGGTGACAGCTTCACGTCGCTCAGATAAGTTTTATATACCTCATCCCTGTAAGCGAGATAATCCTCATATTCAAGACCGCTGCTGCCGCTCTTGAAATAGTTGTAGCGGACCGTCTCCCAGGTATCCCTGTCGATAGCTTCCGCGCTTTTCACTAGATCCCTGAAATGTTCACTGTCCTTGTTCAGTCGGAAATAATAGATCGTATAAGCATCTCCGGGCCCGAGTTTTTTATCCGACAGTATACCGGTCCCTTCCGTATGATACGAAAATTCGCCCAGTTTCCCCGTGTTCATCAGTGTTTTGACCGGTGCAAAGAAATAATGCGTGTAATAACCTGTATAAGCAATACGCACAGAGCTTTCCCTGATATGATCGGTCATGTATTCACTGTCCGCCTGCCACACGGCGCATCGTGTTTCCAGTGTGTCAAGCATGATCATTTTCCTGTCCGGCACATTTTTTTCGCTCCATCCCCTGCCGTCGAAATGATCCATTGACGTCCCACCAAGGTACACGACCCTTCCGGAATAAATACTCGGGTTGACCGTAAATATCTGCATGTTGTTGTTTTTAAACGATGACACAAACGTCCCGTTTTCGGTGAATCCGGCATTTGCAAATGAATCATCGGCTTTTTTGAATAAACTGAAATTGATCCTGTCGAAACCTGCCACTGCTTTGTAATACAGCTCTACCGCAAATTTCCAGTCGTATGCTTCTTTTCTTGCGGGAGAAGCCAATACAAGCAATGCAAAAACAAGCAGGAACGGTGATATGCAGGCCACATGCCTCTTCATATCGGTATCACCGACCTTGTTCCATTTTCTCTGTATCATTTCGACCAGAAATATCAGGAGCAACAGCATTGCAACCGCCACACTCACCTTCTTTATCGGCTCATTGTAATATGTCAGAAGGATGGCACCGGCTATGATGACCATGGCTGCGATCCGTCTCACCAAAATATACGATCTGATAAGCACGGCGAGCAAATAGGCACCGATGCAGATAAATACCAGCCACAGTATCCAGAGGTTTGATGACAGATATTCTATCCCTTCTTTTAAACCGGTCAAAGATAAAACGCTTACAGCTATGACCGAAGGGATACCGAGTATAAGAAGTTTGAAACGCCGGCCCGCATTTTTCACCGCCGTAAAGAATACGGGAAGGATGACCGCGATGATGACCCCGGCGATCGCATGTTCTTTTGCCCCCGTATGATCCCACAAAAGCGAAACGGAAAGGATACTGACGCTGAAACAATACAGAAGATCGTAGAAGAAAACCGTCATCACAGCACCTCCTCTATCTCTGCATCAACCTCTACAGGTATCAGAGTGACCCTGGCTACACCGTTAAGGGCTTCAACAGCATCATCCGCCGTCTCACAGACAAGATATATCAGAACCTCCGTGTCATTATGGGTATATGTGTTGATCATCTTCATGACGGGATCCGATAACTGCCTTGTTATGATAAATACGGCATTGCTCGAAAGGATCGATACATCGGTGTCCAGAACTCCGACAGCTCTGTCGGGCGAGTATTCTTTTGCAAATGATACAGCCGAGATAAACTCATAATAATCATCAAAATGAGCCGTATCGGAGACAGGATATATCCTCTTGTCCCTGTCAATATGAAACTCCTTTATGGAAATACCCTTGGAAACCATGAACCACGAAAGTGCCAGCAGGATCTCCAGCATGGTATTTTCCGCAGGCAGATAATCCCGCTCATCCTCTTCGGGGCGGTAAGTGTCAAGATAAATGCTTACTCCCTGCCTCTCTTCACCTGTTTGCTCACGCACCATAGGTACGCCTGATCTGGCTGTCTGAGCCCAGTTGATCATGCGGACATCATCCCCCGCCATGTACTCGCGTGTAAGGATATCGGGAGTATTCTTATGATAGAGCGAATCCCTGAGAAGCTCCGACACATTGACTGTTTTGAGAGAATCAAAATATATGATATGCGGTTTTACCGCAACACGAAGTGTATCGGGATTTTTATAGGACAACCTGAACAGACGCAGGTAATCCTCAATCTCGACACGCTTGATCCCGATCTCATATTCGCCTCTGTAATGGCAGACTATCTGTGTTTCCATTTTGATACTGCTGTGAGGTCTCAGCTCGTATTCGGTCTCGCTGTTCAATCCGCTTATTGTTGAGAAGGAAGAAAAGAACCTGACCCTGACGCCTGCAAATATCATCGGAAATTCATTGACAAGCGTAAAATAAAACGGGCTGGGTTCACGTGTGACCATGACAGGTGAAACCAGCTTCTGATATATGCGGAACATTAAAAATACCATAAAAAGATAAAGCCATGAGATCACGGGAATGATAGTCATCGCCGCAAAGAAACCATAGCTTACGGGGCCACCCCAAAAGCTTATACAAACCAGCGACAATATCCACAAAATTCCCCAGAGGATCAATCTCCTGTTCAAATCAGTCACCTATTCCATGGGAACCTTAGCCTTTAATATCAATGCTGTGATTATCTTGGCGGGATCCTCCCTGCCTATCTTTGCTTCCGATGTGAGTGTAAGTCTGTGAGCAAGTGTATATGCAGCCACTGCCTTCACATCGTCGGGTTTCACAAAATCCCTGCCTTTCATATAGGCTTTCGCCTGAGCAGCGCTCATCATGCTGAGCATGGCTCTGGGACTTGCACCAAGTACAAATCTGCTTTCATTTCTTGTAAGATCTATGATCTCACGCATGTATTCAAGCACCGCGTCCTTTATCGTGACTTTCTTAACTTCTTCCCTGATCTTCAGGACATCTTCGGCACTTATGATACTTTCTATACTGTCCGTCGTCTTACCGGAAAGCCGGTTTTTGGCAAGTCTCAGTTCCTCTTCCTTAGATGGATAACCTATGGAGAGCCTCATCATGAATCTGTCTATCTGCGCCTCCGGCAGCGGATATGTTCCCGCAAATTCAACCGGATTCTGTGTTGCTATTACCATAAAAGGCTCCATGAGCTTACGCTTCACGCCACCCACGGTAACCTGACCTTCTGCCATGGCTTCGAGCAGGCTCGACTGCGTTTTGGGCGAGGTACGGTTGATCTCATCCGCGAGTATGATCTGGTGCATGATGCCACCGGCCCTGTATTCAAACTCTGAGGTCTTCATATTGAATATCTCTGTTCCAATGACATCACCGGGCATCGTATCCGGAGTAAACTGTATCCTTCCGAAGTCACAGTCAAGCGACTTTGCCAGTGTTCTTGCCAGCGTCGTCTTGCCTACTCCCGGAACATCCTCCAAAAGAACATGTCCTCCCGCAAACAGGCAGATCAGAAGGTTCTCTATTATTTCCTCCCTGCCCACAAAATATTCATGCATCTTCTCTTTAAGTTCGTTTATCATATGTCACCCTCTCACGATCCTGTATTTACGGATCATCTGTATACCCATCCAATGCTTTAAAACCGCCTGTCCCATCGGAAACACTTTTATTCTATTTTATCATATTATTGACTTTCATCAAAAATGCATCAGAACACATCCTGATAAAATCAATTGACAGAAACAGACAAATCATTATGATTATATTAAGCAAAACCGTCATTGAAAAATCGACAGATAATATATGGGGGAATTCCATGAAACGCACAAATCTTATCATATACATGCTGGTGGCAATGCTGCTGATCGCCGGTTGCACGGGAAAAAATGATCTTGCTGATGTTGCCGAACAGTCAAACGGCATGTACGAGTGTACATATGCCGGAGAAAAACACAAATTTCTTGTATGTTTTCCCGAAAACAAAACGGATGGCATGCCTCTGATAATCATGCTCCATGGATATGCCGCGGGCCCCGAAGCCTTCCGCTCGCAGACACACATGGATAAGGATGCATGCGAAAAAGGATATGTCGTGATCTATGCGGGTTCAGCCGAAGCCGGCTGGAACAGCGGTATGGGTGATTATGAAAGAGATGATGTAGGCTATCTTGAGGCCATCGTAAAATATGCCGGCGAAGAATTCGGCTGCAGCAGTGACAATGTATTTGCCGCAGGCTTCAGCAACGGCGGTTTCATGATCCAGCGACTCGCATCCGATTCCGATGCATTTAAAGCAGTTGTTTGTGTTGCCGGTATGATGCCCAAAGCAGTATGGGAAAATAAAAAAGAAACAGCAGACATCAGCCTTCTGGAAATATACGGGACCAAGGACGAAGTTGTTCCGATGAAACTGACGGGAACCGCGGATTCATCCATAAATCCCGCAATAGAAGATGTCATGCAATACTGGATCGATGCGAATAGTCTGACCGAAACAGAGGAAGTTTCACTTTCGGACAGATCAACCCTTACCAAAGCTACCTCTCCCTCAGGCTCAAATGCCGTATGGACAGTCATTATCGATGAAGGTCGTCACTCATGGCCCGAGGAACAGTTTGCCGGTTTCAACACCAATCAGCTGATCCTCGAATTCTTTGAGAGTTATAAAAACAACGGCTGAAGATATAAATCTTCAGCCGGATCATATATTTAGAATATAGATTGTCGAATCGAATACATCATGAGCAGGTATTATGATGCATTTAAATAATTGCATCTGATATACTCATTATCAATTGGATGTTGATCTGCAAAAAAGACACCACTCGGTGTCTTTTTTAGAATTTCACGGAAAACGATCTTTCCCGCTCAAGCGGGTCGATCTCCTCCCATTCCGCATTGTCTATCATGATGTAATCATCATTTCTTAAGCGATCGACCATGTGGACTATCTGCTGCTCGTCTCCCTGGATCTCAACCATAACTGAGCCATCCCACATATTTTTCACCCAGCCGGTCAGGCTCAATGCTTCCGCCAGTCTTTCGGCTTTCCACCTGAATCCGACATGCTGTACCCTGCCGGTAAATCTGATCCTGTATCTTACCATATGCCTATTTACCCATAAAAGCCTTTAATGGATTAATCCCCTTTGCAACATCCAGGATACTGTCCTGCTCATTTTTTACGTATTGCATGAGCTGATCGATCTCGTCCGCGGCAAAGCCGTCATTTCTGATCAACTTACATTCAGGTATTGCAAACTCAGCACTTTTCCTGTCATCCGTAAATAATACGTAGACCGCTTTTTTATTATCTGTTCGCGTCATCGCGGAGACGCTCATCTTTATTTCAGGGTTCATGATAATAACCTTTATGATCTCTGGGCTTTTCTTTAGATCATTTGATCAGTTTGTCAAGCCAATCCTTAACTTCTGTAACACTATGTACGAGTATGGCATCCAACACTTCACCGCCGGTTACAAACGGTTTGAGTTTTTCGGCCGTTTTTCCTATTCCGCTTCCGCCCGAAGTAGCAAATGCTGCGATCTTCTTGCCTGACCAATCGTAGCCCTTGCAGAAGGTATTTACAACATTTGGAGCCGCACCGTACCAGATCGGAAAGGCAACGATCACCAATTCATATTCGTCAAAGTTCTCGATCTTACCTGCCACCGGTACGTCCTTATTGCCGATTTTTTCTCTGTTACAACGCGCAAGCGGATTCGGCCATCTCATGTCTGCCGCTGTGTACGGTTCTTCCGGAACGATCTCAAAAATGTCCGCGTCTATCATGGAAGCAAGTTCCTTTGCGATCTTTGCTGTTGTCCGGCGCTCTGCGCTGAAATATGTTATCAGTGTTTTCATCTTATTTTCTCCTTATCCTTTTTATATATTTTCTATGTATTTACAATGCGGAAAAGATGAGCAGCCGTAGAACTTTTGGCCTGTCTTTTCGCCTTTCTTTGCTGTTCTGAGTACAAGTTTATTGCCACACCTTGGACAGATTCGTTCAACCGATGTTTCACATTTCTCTTCCTCATTTTCTTTATTCTGTGGCTTCTCGGTTTCCTCTTCTTTAATCTTCTCCAGCATTTCTTTATATTTTAAAGAGTAATCAGATCTTTCCATTTCGTTTTTACTCAGAAAGTATCTTGCTATCTCTTCCATATCTTTGTTTGAATAGTCTACATCATTACAGTTTTGATCCATTTTTTTGATGTATTCAATTAATTGATCTGCACGTATTACTTTTTCTTTAACTTCCTTCGGTGCATATCTGTTTTGAAGAACAGTCTTCGGATTAGCAAGTACTACTATGGGCACATATGCGTTATCGAAATTTTTGTTTAAAAGGAACTTGCCCAGAATATTCTTTTCATTGATCCTGAGTTCCTTTATTACCAGCCTGTGCCTTTCATTTTGTGTGATGGGGGAGTAAATTCCCTCTTTGATCTTTTTACCTGACAATTCATATTCTCTTATAAATGAACCATCATTATTGATGGTAATATTACCGATCAGATTTTTACACTCAACAACGTACTGTCTCTTTCGAGTAAATATCAGGAAATCGATCTGAGCCCCTTTATCACCATATTCCAGATATATGTCATGAAGGATATACATATCGATCCCTGAGTTTTTGAGTTCAAATATGATATTCTTCTCGCCTTCTAAACCAACCTTTGCAATCTTGATCTGTTTATCTATTTCAGTCTTCAGATCTCCTGATGCCTTCTCAGACAACTCGCTCATCTCAGCTATAAACTTTTCTGCATCGCTGTCTTCTTTCAGAAAAACCGGTCCTATTTTTTTATCAAATAAACCCATCCTAAAGCCCCCGCCAATATCGATTAATATTATTTTATCAAATAAAAAGCAGAAGTGCATCAAATATACTTCCGCTTAAATGATCTAAATATACTCCAGCACTTCCATAGGTGTGTGAAGAGTTGTGAATTCGGGTTTCAGGACAACCTCGTTTCTGGTATTGTCCGCAAAATACCAGGTGGCCTGAAGGGCTTTCATCCCAAGCTCCGCAGCAGTTTCAAGTTCGTGACTGCCGCCGTCTCCCACGTATACACATTCTTCGGGACTGAGTCCCAGTCTGTCCATACAATACTCAAATATGCGCCTGTCAGGTTTTGCCATCCCTATCTCACATGAAAGACAGGCCACGTCAAAATAATCTATGATCGAGCCGGCTCTTATCGCTTTCTGCTCCTCGATGAAGCAATTGGTTATCAATCCGATCTTTATCCCTCTTTTGTGAAGTTCTTCAAACATGACCGTGATCTCGGGATCCATGGTCTCGAAACAACCGGTTTTGCTTTCGTTTCGCTTACGGACAACATCTTCAAGGACCTCTTTTGAATAGACATTTTTTGTCCTCAGGATATCCTCGATGACATGTTCAAAATCAACCTTGCCCAATGTTCTGTCCTGCTCGCTCTTCTTCCACAGAGCCTTGAACTCCGCCACCGAAAGTCCGCAGTCGGGTGCGATCTGTTCGCTGAAATAAAGAGGCTTCCTGTACAGTGTCACCAGCGTTTCAAACATGTCAAATATTACAGCTTTGCAGCCCATAGACCCTCCCCGAAAACTATTCCTTCTTCCTGTCAAGCAACTCTTCCTTCATATCACGTGCCTTGTCCTTTATACGGGCAGGAGCCGAAGGCGAAACCAGTATCTTGGATACGAGTTTACCTGCATCATCATAGCGACCCGTGATCTCAGCCAGGTTAGCTAACAGGAAATCAACCGTTGTTTCATCCATGCCGCACATCGGAAAGTTTTCCGAACCAAGTGCTTCCGTGAAATTCTGATAAGCCTTTTCCGTAAATTCTTTTTCAGTCTCTTTGATACCCGGGTAATGTGAACTGAACTGCCCCGTCTGCTCTGCTATACCACGATATATCCATGATATCTTCAGGCAGATATAAGCAAGCTCACTGTGCTTGGCTTCCTTGACGACCGCATTGAGCAATGCCATCTTGTAATGCTCCAATGCAATGTCATAGCTGTATTCCTCGGGCAGTTCACCTCGGCTTTTAAACCCGGAACATATCTTCTCACGGATCTTTTTCTTCTGAATATCCGCAACACCCTCAAAATATCTTGTGATAGCGGAATATCCGCAGATCGGACACATTATCGCATCGTATTTGTTAACATCCAGCCGGTCATGAATGGGACGCAGGTCCTTATCGGTCCCGATCAGTTTTGAAGAGGAAGCCTTAACCGTTGGATATTTGAATTTCTCCCCACATACCGGACACTCCATTGTTCTTAATAAAAGATAATCTTTATCAGCCATTTTCTGTCTGTCTCCTTTAGAGCCTACGTTGGCCGAAGGTTCTTCTCTAATAATACCACATCCGGGCAAGATAAGTTCATCCCATGATACTCATTTGTCTATAGCACAAACAAGTACCATGGGATGCAATAAGCTTCACCGGGGTGACCAAAATTTTTCTCGGTGTTATTTGACAATTTTCCAGAACCACCCGTCATGAGGGATCACAACGTTGCCGTTCTTAAGAACACCGTCAAAATACTGAACGATGGTCTTTTTATTCTTCTCTATGAACTGCTCTTCGCCCTCAAGCAGCTTCTCAAGATCCTTAACGATATCCTCGGGGTCATCGAAGGTGAACGGACTGTCAAGAGTACACTCGTCTATGTGACTGAAATATCTCTGCAATACGTCCTTGCACTGAGCGTGATGTTCATCGAAATGATCCTTCTGTCGATCGAGAACGGAAGCATTGAGTCCCATAGCCTCAAATGCATCATACCAGAAATCCAGTCTCTCCCTTCCGTAATTGCCGAATGCGTTGAGCGACATGCAGCCGCCGTCCGCAAGCATCTGCGCAGAACCGGCAATAAGCTTCTCCGGATCTTTCAGGGCATCAGCCGTATAATGGCAAATTATAACGTCATACTTCTCTTCCCCTTTAATATGCGCCCATGTAGCATCCTCATCGAGATCCTCAAAATACAGGTCGATATCAACACCTTCAGGAAGCCTGTCCTTATTTTCGGCAACATATTTCTCAAAGTCATCGGCCCAGCTGCCGCGGATATCATAGCCGTCGATCTTGATACCCTCGGGAATATCAGTCCAGTTATTTCTCCAGAGTTTTGAAAAGCCGCAACCGAGATCCAGAACACGTTGACCCTTGCTGAAATTCATAAATCTGAAGATCTTCACATACCAGTCGATCCCGTCCTTCTGGTGATCCAGTGCGAAGAAATGCCCCGCATCCTTGTCCTGATCGAGCTGAGCGCTCTTTAAGATATCTGCCACGTCATCCCAATCGGGCTCACCCTTACTCCTTGCGATAACCGCCTTGATGCGTGTAACGGCCTTTTCCAACTCATAACGCTTTGCTTCCATGAGATCGATCTGCTCATTGAGTGTGGTAAGAATGTCCTTGTCGGATCCTTTTACCAGATTATCCTTGATCTCTTCCAATGAGAAGCCGATCTGCTTGAGTGCTATTATCTTCTCAAGCACCAGAAGCGCCTCCGGATCGTAAAGTCTGTAATTACCTTCAGAATAATCAGAGGGCTTTAAAAGTCCCTTCTCATCATATAATCTTACCGCTTTCTGCGATATTCCCGCTTTTTTGGCGATCTCGCCTGATGTCATTTTCTTATCCATGATTAACTCCCTTCTTTTACGTCAACACGTAAGTGGTAATGTATGTTCTTTGGACTGTCCATACATTAACCCTAAAGGATTCCCCAAGGGGAGAGTCAACAGGTTTTTTAAAAATTTTTTTGCCGGTTTTTTCTGCTTCAGCTGATATAACTTCTTGCCTGTCTGTCAAACATTTCCTTATAATCTCCGCCGAGCGTCATGAGTTCCTCGTGCGATCCCTGTTCCTTGATCCTTCCGTGATCGAACAGGAATATACGATCCGCCATCCTTGTGGTGGACAGGCGGTGGGAAATAAATATGACCGTTGCATCCTTTGCATTGGCAATGAGATTCTGGTTCAGTTTGTATTCGGAAACAGGATCCAATGCGCTGCTTGGCTCATCAAGTATGAATATCTTCTTATGATCGCCCGCAAATATTCTTGCTATGGCTATCTTCTGGGATTCTCCTCCAGACAGGTTAACGCCCTCTTCACTGAACTCTCTTGTGAGTTCGGTCTCCGTTCCGTTTTCCAGTGTAGCCAGACGCTTGCCGAAATCGGCTCTGTTCAGGGCCTTGATTATGGTCTGCTCGTCATCGGGACCGGTCTTGTGCATCATTACATTTTCACCGAGCGTTGCCGCATATATCTGATAATCCTGAAATACCGCACCGATCTCCCTGCGATAATCGCGGATGGCATAATCCCTTATATCATGTTTTGAGTAAATGATCTGTCCGCTGCTTACATCATAAAGTCGCATGAGCAACTTAACAAATGTGGTCTTGCCTGCTCCGTTTTCTCCTACGATCGCTATCTTCTCACCCGGACGGATAGTCATCGATATATCCTGTAATGTATCCTTTTCGCTGTGAGGATATCTGAAACTTACATGCTCAAGACGGATGGTGCAGTCTCCCTCGTCCGGATCGGCTGTACTGCCCGTGCTGCTTTCTATATTGGTCTCATAAGAAAGTATCTTACGGAATCTGCTCGCATACTGCCCTATCTGCTGCAGATCGACAAGACAGAAATTCACCCTGTCCAGATTTCTCCTTATATAATTGGCAGCATTATTTGTCGCCGCAACTTCTCCGAGCGCTATACTCTTAACGACAAGTGCCAGATAACCAAGAGTTGCGGGTACGCAGAAAAATGAAAATATCGTAAACACACATATCCAGTTGATGAGTGATACCCATGTCAGTTTGGGTCCGTACTGACGTCCCGCATCGGATGCATGCTCCAGAGCCTCATCAAAATGCTTTCTTAAAGGATTCCGCACATCGGTCATCTTGCATTCCTTCGCATACTCAGGCTGATAGAAAACACGTTTCGCATAATCTGCCTGTCTTATGCTTCTTCTGTACGAAAGATCCCACAGATAGTGTATCTCTTCTATCTTGTAACGTGTGAGAAGGTTAACTATAAAACCTGCCAGAGGGAAAATGGCTATGATCGGACTCACGGTCATCAGGACTGCTGTGGCTGTGATCATCGCGATGATCCCGCTTATCAGCTTAGCTGTTACGAGTACCGACTTTTTCACCATATCATCGGCATTCGATGCTGTAGTGATATAGAGATCATAGAATTTGGGATCGTCATAGCATATAAGATCCAGCTTTCCGTTTTTCTCTACCAGAGTTCTCTGAACACTGCCGCACAATGTTACCAGCTTAGCTTCTACCCAGTTCTCCTTGAGTCTGTCACCGAATTCACCGATAAGTGTCAATACAAACCCGATAGCAAGGATCGGAAGAAACGCCTTAAACGGCGAATCGTCCTGCAGCTTCTCTATGATAAACTTTATGATCAGCGTATCGTACAGTGCAAAGCATATATTGGATATGCAGAAAAGTCCTATGATGATCATCACAAGCTTTCTGTCGAATCCGGCGGCATATCTTATCATGAATAACGCGTTTTTTACTATTTCCGAAACACTTAATCTGTCTTTTCTGTCATCGATCTTATTCATAGAATGTCTGCGCCCCCTTTAACAATTCTTCAGGAACGCTTTCCTGATAATTCTGCCCCTGCAGGATGAACATATCGTAATATTCCCCATGCTTCTCGAGCAGTTCCTCATGTGTGCCGGACTCTATGATCTGTCCCTGCTTCATCATGAAGATATGATGTGCCATCCTCGCTGAAGAGAGACGATGGGAAATAAATATGACACCCTTCCCATCCGATAACCTCATCATATTGTTGTACATATTGTATTCCGCGAGAGGATCGAGAGCACTGCTCGGCTCATCCAGGATGACCATCTGCGGATTGTTGGCAAATATCCTTGCTATCGCGATCTTCTGTGCCTGTCCGCCGGAGCACACGAATCCGTTCTCATCAAACTCACGGCTTATCATACTGTCCAATCCGTTCGGCAATGCAACGTTTTCGATATCGAACTGGGCGTTTGAAAGCGCCTTTGCCACTTTCTCATAATCGGCATCATTTTCAGGTGTCCTCATAAGAACATTTTCGGCAAGTGTCATGGCAAATACCTGCAGATCCTGAAAAACCGTCCCGAATAATGCCCTGTATTGCTTCAGATCTATCTTATTGATATTTGTTCCGTTGACAAGTATCTCTCCTTCGGTTACGGGATACAGGCCCATCAGCAGCTTCACGAGAGTCGTCTTGCCTGCACCGTTATATCCGACCAGCGCGATCCTCTCTCCGCGTCTCCATGTGAAGCTCATATCCCTTATCGTCGGCTCCTCTGCTCCCTGATAGGTAAACGACACATGTCGGAATTCTATCTCATTTATCTCATTTATGGGCTCACCCGGCTCCTTCTCTTCCACCGCCCGTTCCAGAAAATCCTTCAGATTCTTAAAGAGCTTTGATTCATTTCCGACAAATATTCCGTTGGTAACGGCATCCCTTAGCTGATTGGAAGCGAATCCCATCGCGGTTACCATGGCAACATAGCTTCCCACATTTTCGGCACCGTAGACCTTTACGCGAAATGCCACATACAGAAATGCAAGTATACCGCTGATAATGCTGTAGCTTCCATAGGTGAAGAATGCATACTTTGCATTTTTCATCTTGTATTTAAGCGTGGTCTCTGCAAGCCTGTCAACGGCTTCTTCCTGCTTTTTGCTCAAAAGCTCCGGCATATCGTAAAGGCGCAGCTCTGCAGCGTATTTCTTCTCATAAAAAACACGTTTGACATATTCCGTCATACGCTTGTCGCGCGTGATATCCCTCTCCATGTTGAAGTTGTTGACATTGGTCTTTCCGCCGAAATAAAAGCTTGCGATTATCGGTATGATCATAAACACGAACAGCACCGGATCGACGGACACCACGATCACAAGTGCCATGACCGATGAAATGACATTGCCGGAAAATACTCCGAACCTGATGCTCAGATCCATTGCCGAATCTACCGATCTGTCCAGAGCCTTTGCATAGGTATCATAAAAGGCCGGATCTTCGTAATCACGAAGTTCCAGCTCGTCCGACAATTCCATTACTTTATGAAAGATATTTCGATAGATCTCAGGAGTTCTGATCTTGCGGTAGGTCTCGTACCATCCGCACATAAAATGGATTACTACATGTAAAAGACATGCTATGACCAGGAATCTGAACAGTTTCTCATACGGTATGTTTTTCTCAATGCAATCGTAGATATACTTCGTCAGATACACAAAGAAAAACACATAGAATATCTGTTCCATGGAATTCTTGATCAGTGTGAACCATAAAAGCAGGTGATCGGATTCGTAAACCGTTTTCATCGCGTAGAAAATATTTGCAAACTTACCCGTATTCCCTGCCTTCTTTTGCTTTATCGCTTCCATATCCCGCCTTATTTATGTTTTACGCTTATCCGAGTGCAACTATTAAAGTGTTATTATATCAAATACGATCAATAATTCAATATACTATCGGTTTATAAAGATTACAGATCTGTCGATATCCGCATACGGGATAAGCATTGCCTGAACGGCGTGATAAAGATCCGGTTTTCCGGGCCATACCGTTCCAATTACATTATTGTCCCCGTCAAGCTGATGGAACCACGAACCGTTCTTATGATCCATAACATACCGATCCAGATACCGTATGAATTTCTCGTAGTCCGCAGCATATTTCTCATTACCTGTTACCCGATACAGAACCGATGATGTGTTTATCGCCTCGGCGAGCGTCCAATGCATCCTGTCGCGTATCACAGGCTCCCCGTTCCAATCGGTCGTATACGCTATGCCCGGAACTCTGTCAGACCATGCATCACTTACAGCCCTGTCGTAGAGGTTACATGCCGCTTCGATGTATCGTGCCATGCCGTCTGCCCGACTCAGGCCATCGGTCTGTCCGCCGTCCGCTTCTGTCTTAAATACCGACACAGCCCACTGCGTTATCAGCCTTGCCCACTCTATACCATGTCCCGGAGTCGCACCGTATGGCTTAAATCTGTCATCTTTTTTATCTTTGTTATATTCGGGTTCGGCCTTCCAATCCGCACTGAAATGCTCGGGTATACGCCAGTCATTGGTTTTTGCCCAGCCTATGACATGATCGATGATCCTTCCGGCCCTCTCCCTGTATTCTTCCCTTCCCGTAACATCGGCAACAGCCAGGAACGCTTCGACACTGTGCATGTTGGCATTGATGCCGCGATAGGGTTCACATACTTTAAAACCTGTATCCCATGTATCACAGGACAGGCCTTCCTCTTCATTCCAGAAATATCTGTCATATACTTCCAGCGCATCATTTAAAAGTGCACGGGCTGTTGCTTCCGCTTCTCCCATTGTTTCCGTTTCTTCTGTTTCTTCTGCCGCCTTCAATGCAGAGCAGGCCGCCAGTATCACAAATGCATGCGCATAACATTGCTTACCTTCGAGCGCATTTCCGTCGGCATCGATCCCTGCGAAATATCCGCCTTTTTCTCTGTCATGCAATTCCCCGGTCAGTCCCTTAAGCCCTGCTGCCACAAGTTTGGCCGCCCCTTTATGTCCGAGCCTCAGACCGAGACTGTACACATGGACCATTCTCGCGGTGATCCATGTTTCTCTGGGTCTTTCAGTATTTGGTGTGCCGTCATCACCCAGGTAATATGAGCTTCCCTGCGGTGACGGAAACCTCATGCCAAAATTGAGCAGGCCGGCTGCCTGCTCCTTAAGAAAACGCCTGTTTGCCTCTTTTCCGTATCTGTATTTATCAAGAAAGGCTTCTATATCATCGACTGTCGGCATGACACGGAGCGCGCCCTTTCTTGCTGTGATCAGTGAAGCAGCTGCTCCCGCCGTCACCAGCATCCGTTCAATATCCGCATCCTGCATCTGATCCAATCCGCGATCCAGTACCGTATTCAGTATCCCGGCACAGAAAGTATCACCGGCTCCGGTCGTCTCTATCGTATCCGTGTTGTAAAATGCCCTGCTTTTGTATCTGCGTCCCTTATAATATGCGATACTTCCGTCCCTGCCCAGCGTCACGACCATAAGCTTGGGTGTGTATGTCCGCAGCAATCCTTCCGCTGCATCCTCAATATCATCCCTGCCCGTGAACCAGGTTATCTCGTTGTCCGATATCTTGAGTATGTCACATTGCGACAGTCCGTAAGCTATCTTCTCATGTGCCTTATCAAGGCTGTCCCATAGCGGCTCACGCAGATTCGGATCAAAACTTATGAGTGCACCGTTTGCCTTCGCATATTCCACAGCTTCTCTTGTTGCCCTCTCACAGCCTTCATCTGTCATAGACAGGGATCCGATATGAAATATCCTGCAGTCACCGAAAAGAGTATCCGCTGCAGTTTCTCCCGTGATCCCCAGATCTTCGCTGCGAAGCATCATGTCCGCACCCGGATTCCTGTAAAATGAAAAATCCCTGTCCCCGTCTTCCTGCGTATGCACAAATGCAAGTGTTGTGGGCACCTTCTCATCCATCTTAAGTCCCGTGCTGTCTATACCCGCTTCTTCTATACTCTTTTTCAGCATTTTTCCGAACATGTCATTGCCGACCTTCCCAATAAAGGCCGTCTTTTTCCCGAAACGCGACAGCATTGCCAGTACGTTGCACGGAGCTCCGCCGGGATTGGCCTCAAAGAGTTCATTTCCCTGTCCGCTCTTCCCGTTCTGTGTAAAATCTATAAGCAGCTCTCCCAGAGCCACCACATCATAATGTTTTGCATTTCCCATATACGCATCTCTCAGTCTTCGTATTCCGTCCGGTTTTTGCCGCTGTTTTTACCCTTATACAGACGTTTGTCGGCCTGATTTATGATCTTTTCAGGGTCTGCGCCGTCCGTGCCTTCGCACACACCGAATGTCATGGTTACGTTGAATTTCTTATCATCTTTTTCAAATACATTGGCGGCAACGGTCTTTACTATATTCTCCGCGCAGGCAGCGCCTTCCTTCAGATCGGTCGAGGGAATGACAAAAAGGAACTCTTCCCCGCCCCATCTTGCCACAACGGCATTCGAAGGCAGATTATCCGATATTATCGCGGCAATCTTTTTAAGGACCGTATCTCCGCAGGCATGACCGTAGATGTCATTGACATTTTTGAAATCATCTATATCGCCGATACCTATGACATACGTCTTATCGGTCCCCCTGATCGAAGCCTCGATCTTCTTCAGTGAATCATTCATTGCTCTTCTGTTTGTCAGCTGTGTAAGCGGATCGATATTGACAAGTACGTTCAGACGGACATTCTGAACTCTTATACGGCTCTGGGAATAGTGGTTTATTACGCTGTATATTACCGTCATATATACAAGCACAAGCATGCCGACTATCGAGTTGATCAAAAAGAAAATATTTCCCACTTCATCAGACAGTTCATATACCGGCTTTTCCGGTCCCCAGAAGATCATCCTGAGGGAACTGTACAATACAAGGGAGACAAAAAGCAGCACATAAGGGATCTTGGTATTAATATTGGGCATTAAAAATACAACACCGACAATCATAAGTATAAACATACCGAAATCAGGCTTCCAGCCTGCATATACAGTCGCCAGTGTTGCATGTACCAGTATCTCCGCAAAACCCAAATATACCAGATATACTCTGTTCTTTATACGATAGATCAGGATGATGCATACGGCATAAAAGATAACACTGCCTATATTGAATATGGCCATCTCTTTTATTCCGTAAGTCTTAAACAGTATAAGATACAATACGTGTACCACAAAACACGCCAAAAAACCGATAAAATATGCGAAATATTCTACCTTTTTGGATATCAGTTTTTCTATTCTCTCTATAAATCTCAGGTCATTGGCATACTGTCTGCGTTTCTGCGGATCCAGTTTTTTCTCATACTGCTTATATTCGGCAAAGTTGGTTTTTTCGTAATCCTCATTTGCCGCAGATATATCCTCCGTGTAAGCATCGGTTCCCTTGTGATTTACATTCGTCTCATCTGTCTGCATGCGTTTCCTCTTTTACGTATGCGAAATATTATATTTACCCGTCAACGATAACTTCCGTATCTTGCCTTAAATAACGCTTTTGCTTCATACATTGCCTTATCCGCGCGCTTGAAAACATCCTCCAGTCCGCTGTCGCCCTTCATGATCTCAGAAATGCCGATCGCTGCCGAATATCTTTCCCATGGCTGTACATCTTTCCGCGCACGTGATCTTTCCAGCGCTTCCTCAAGCTGACCGACAAGTATTTCACGATCGTCATAATCATTGCCGCGCAGGACAACCACAAATTCGTCTCCGCCCAGTCTGAATACAGGTGAGCCCTTAAATATATTGCATGCAAGATTGCAGCATCCCTTAAGATAGCTGTCACCCGCATCATGGCCAAAATTATCATTGATATATTTCAGATCATTAACATCCATCATCATGACAGCCAGCTTCTCTTCACCGTTCTCAAATACTTCCGAGATTTCATCTTTCAGCTTGTTGTAAGCCGCCTTGCTTCCCACTCCGGTCAGTGCATCACGAAATGCAACATGAGAGATCTTACCGATCTCAACATCCTTTTCAACGATATCACTTTTTGCACGTGACAGATCGTTCGACAATTCCATTGCCAGACGGCGTTTCCTCATGGAATAAGTCATAATGATTATAACGGCCGCAATAACCAAGAGCATCGCTACCAGAGTAAAGATAAGCATCTTACGTAATTGTCCGAATGCCAGCGTGGCATTGACGACCGAAAGACACATCCAGTCACTCGCAACCGGAACAGTGTAAACTATATACTCCTGTCCTGCATAGTTCATCGAAAAATAGCTTTCATCCGTGGATCTTAATTTATCAACAAGAGCTGCCGCAAAATTGTCCGACTCCTTGAAATAATCCTTCCCGACCTCGGAACGGTCCGAGTGTGCTATAACCTGAAACTTTCTGTTCAGGACGATCTCTATATCGGAATCGCCTTTGGCAGCGGTCTCCTCTGCGATAAACTGCAACTGCTCCATGGACATATCCATTGCCGCAACGCTTTTTGTATCACACAGCGTCTTGGCAAGTGAGATCATGATCGTATGGGTATCCAGATCAAGATACGGATCTACTACGGCTACCTGTCCGATATTTGCTCTTGCATCAATGTACCACGGTCGCTCCGTCGGAACATAATCATCTTCCGGGATCCAGTCCGTTCCGTCAAGATATGTGCCTCCTATGACCGCATACAGACCTGTGGAATATCTGTCGGTTATATTTTCTATCGCGTAGGACTGATTCCTAAGGAAATCCAGGATCTCTTCATTTGATCGTCCGTCACGTATCATTTTATCCAGTGTATAGCACGCAAGCCTCAGGGTATCAACACCGGTTGACAGATAACTGTCTATCTGTTTTGCGGATGATAAGGCATTCATTTCACCGGTCCTGATGATACGCTGGCGTGTTTCCGAATAAAGCATCCGGTAATATATAAGAATAACAGCCGTAAAGAACAGAATTACGACAAAGGTCAGCATTATGCCTTGCAGAGATGCTGTACTGACCTTTCTTTTTTTCTTCATTACATTTGTCTCCTTTTGCCGATAATATTATTTAACTATCGTTATATCGCTTCCGAACCACTTTTCGCTTATACCGCGAAGTGTTCCGTCTGTTTTCATCTCACTGATCAATTCCTGTACCCTGTCACGCAGAGCATTGTCTTCTTTCCGAAAACCAACCGCAAAAGTTTCTTCTCTGAGGCTCTCCGGAAGGACATAGAAGGTTTCATCGCTGTTTGAGATATACCAGTAGGACACTATGGAATCAACAAGTACCGCATCTAAAGATCCGCTGTTAAGCATCTGATAAAGTTCAATATTATTGTCGCCTTCTACGATCGTTATTTCCGTACCAAGCGAAGTCTCCGCCAGGGCGTCCAGCGTTGTTGACCCGGCCTGCATTCCGATCCTGCATCCTTTAAGATCTGTCATGCTCTCAATATTGCTATTGCCTGAAACCACAAATATAAGCTCGTTTTTCATATAAGGATCGCTCAGATTCATGGCCTGCGCCCGCTCCGGTGTCACCGACATTCCGTTCCAGATACAGTCGATGTTGCCGCTGTTTAACTCATTTTCCTTTTCACTCCAGTCAATAGGCTTCGTGACCAATTGTATGCCGAGTCTGTTGCACACCTCTTTTGCCACATCAATGTCAAATCCGACTATCTCTCCCGAATCATCCCTGAAACCCATCGGCGGATATTCCTCATCCAGGCCGATCACAAGCTGTCCCGAATCCAGAACTTTCTGAAGGGACTCGTCTTGATCGGTATCCTTTGCAGAAGAATCCGATCCGCATCCGTTCGCCATTACTAAAATTAAAGCCATGGCTGTAAAAATCAATTTTTTTCTTAACCATGGTCTTTTCTTTGATAAATCCATATAATATATACTCCCTGTTACCCATCCAAGTTCATTCCCACTGATACCATTATATACTGACAGGTATCATTTCTTAAACTGTTTTTATTAAATTTATTGAATTTTTTTACATTTTGGTCACTTACAGTTTACATGCTTCTTTCAGACAATAAAAAACAGGTTGTGATATCGGGGCGGCTTGTCATATCTTGGGATAGACCTGTCATTTTTGGGGCGGCTTGTCCTATCTTGGGATAGACTTGTCATTTTGAGGGCGGTTTGTCCTATCTTGGGATAGACTTGTCATTTTGAGGGCGGCTTGTCCTACTTGTGGTCATCCCGTCCCACTATTTTTTTCCTACGTACAGATAATTTCCTTGTTTCAGTGGTTTTATCTGTTTTT
Organism: Lachnospiraceae bacterium; assembly: GCA_024698705.1. Classification (GTDB taxonomy): domain Bacteria; phylum Bacillota; class Clostridia; order Lachnospirales; family Lachnospiraceae; genus Colinaster. The sequence goes on along the minus strand of JAILQX010000051.1, from coordinate 15,597 downwards.
TTCTTATCTTTTAGCCCTTTTGCGGGTGTCCCGAACAGATAATATTTCTATATACGGATTCTTATCTGTTTTTTCTTACATTTTTGCCCTTTTGCGGATGTCCCGAACAGATAATATTTTCATATACGGATTTTTATCTGTTTTTACATTCAAAAAAAGGGACTTTTAGCTCACAAATACAGATAATATGCGTATTAAGCCTGTTTTATCTGTCCGTCCGGAAAACAGCCACTTTAAAAACAGATAATCCTGTGGTTTCTCTGATTTTATCTGTCCCTCCCAAAACAGCCACTTTAAAAAACAGATAATCCTGTGGTTTCTCTGATTTTATCTGTTCATTTCAAGAAAAATACGACTTCAAGCCACATAAGCAGGGGAAAAGCAGCAGGAAGGCTGCGCTCAAATATCTTAAAACCCATGATATCGACTGTGTTCTCCTGACAAATGACCAATATGAAATGCATTTTATGACACGCTACATAGTTGCTTTTTTATGACACGCTACATAGTTGCTTTTTTATGACACGCTGCAAAGTTGCTTTTTTATGACACGTTACAAAAATGCATTTTTTATGATACACTACTTGTTATTCAAATGCATGTCGGATATTATAGACTACGCAAGTCATGCCTAAGTCATGCCTTCACGATGTGAGATTTTGCTCAGTGGGGCTTTAGACTTTTAATAAATCAAGAGGAGATATCTTATGAAAGAAAAAGATGTGACCAAGGTAAAGAAATTTTCCAGATTCGCCCTGTTCAGTATACTGGGCCTGGTGGTTCTTATCACCTTAATGCGCAGTTTCTACACTGTAAACGAGCAGACCAATGCGGTTGTAACACAGTTTGGCAGGATCATCAAGGTAAATACTGCCGGAATGTATTTCAAAGCTCCCTGGCAGTCCGTAAAAAAAGTAGATATGACCACACACGGTACAGGGATCGGATACATTGTATCCGAAACCGGTCAGAACTTAACAGATAGCGACAACGGTATAATGATCACCAGCGATTTCAATCTGTTAAACATTGATTTTTATCTGGAATACAGAGCCTCAGATCCTGTCGCTTATCTGTACAATTCCGAGGATCCGGAAGGTGTTTTGCAGAATATCGCTTTGGCAAACATAAGGACTGTCGTATCCAATTACACTGTTGATGAAGCGATGACAACAGGTAAAGGCCAGATCCAGGCAGATATTAAAGAAGCCATGATCAAGGAACTTGAGGAAAGAAATATCGGATTAACAGTTGTAAATATAACGGTACAGGATTCTGCGCCGCCGACGGAAGCAATCATCGCGGCGTTTAAATCAGTTGAAACCGCAAAGCAGGGTGCCGATACGGCCATGAACCAGGCATATCAGTATCAGAATCAGAAGATCCCCGAAGCCGAAGCAAATGCAGATGCCATAATTCAGAATGCCGAGGCGGTAAAGCAGGCACGAATCTCCGAAGCGGAAGGCCAAGTGGCAAGATTTAACCAAATGTATGCCGAGTATGAAAAATATCCGCTGATCACAAAACGTCGTATATTTTATGAAACAATGGAGGGATTGTTACCCACAACAAAGGTGATCATAACTGACGGCACAACACAGACCATGTTGCCGCTCGACAGTTTTTCCTCTGACATAAACGGCATTTCTTACGAAACAGAAGGAGAATGAAAATGAAAGCACTTAAGAGAACAATTATCATTGCCATGTTTTTACTTGCCGGATTGATCGTATTTGGCGCCGCAGCATATACAGTTAAGACAAATCAGGCGGCCATCGTCATAAGGTTAGGGCGAATAAAATATATCGAACAGACACCCGGGTTACATTTCCATGTACCCTTCATAGAGAATACACAGTTTGTTTATACCGGTGATATTCTGTATGATATTCCCACCTCCGATGTCATTACATCAGATAAAAAATCCATGATCGCCGATGACTATGTTATCTGGTCGGTAACAGATGCTGCCAAGTATTATCAGACGCTCGGAGCCGTAAGAGGACGTGCGGAAGAAAGGATAGAAGCCGCTGTTTATAACGCAACAAAGAATACGATCTCATCCATGACACAGGACGAGATCATAGCGGCAAGAGGAAGTACCTTAACGGATCTTATCACAAAAGCAGCCAATTCCGATATCGCCCAGTATGGCGTTTCCATAGAGATCGCTGAAATCAAGGCATTGGACCTGCCGGATGATAACAAAGAAGCCGTCTATGAAAGAATGATCTCGGAAAGAAATAATATTGCTGCGGGATATACCGCAAAGGGTAATTCAGAGGCCCAGAAGATCAAAAATGAAACCGATAAGCAGGTCAGCATAACAACAGCCAATGCCAAGGCGGAAGCGGCTAAGATCGAAGCCGAAGGCGAAGCTGAATACATGAAGATATTGTCCGATGCTTACAATGAAGAAGGCAAGGCTGAATTCTATAATTTCATCAGAGGTTTGGATTCCATTAAGTCTTTATCCGGACCTAATAAGACGATAATCCTTGATAAGGATTCGGAATACGCCCGGATCTTATATGGTCAGGAATAAAATCCGAAAAATATGATCGGTACTATTTAAAAAGAGACCTCAAGTTTGATATGTCCGGTAAGGAAGGTACATATCAATTAAGAGGTCTCTTTTTATTTTATCTTTTTATCCTACGCTTTTCGCCTTTTAATACCGTTCTTCTCGTAATATTCACGTTTTGCATCATACATACGCTGGTCAGCTATCATTACCAGTTCATAAAGATCTTTATCGGGAAACTCCCTTCGTGACGCATATCCTGCCGATAAAGAAAGTTTGTTCTCACTGCCGCCCTTCCATGCATCAACCGCCGCCTGTACCTCTCCGGGTATCCGTGCATACTCCTCTTCGGTCGCATACAGAATAGCGGCAAATTCATCTCCGCCGATACGGTAAACATTTCCGTATGGCTTCAGACATTCACGAAGGCACTCACTCGCACCGCATACGAGCTCATCACCGGCAAGATGCCCCTTATTGTCATTGACCTGCTTTAAACCGTTAACATCTATATCAACATATACCAGATCATTGTTGATCCGATCATCTTTCTCCAGTTCGGAAACATCCGTCACATAGGCTCTTCGGTTCAGGCACCCGCTCAGCTGGTCAGTATTGGAAATACGAATGAGTTTCTCATTACTTTCCTGCAGACAGAGCATCATGTATGTAAATATTCCGACAAATATCGAAACGATAAGTATCACTATACTTACGAAGATACAATACCAGATGTTGATCCATCCTTCGCTGGGCTGCAACACAAGCTCCCATGTCAGATTGCGCACATTAAAGATCTTCCTTATCGCATCCGGTCCGGGTTCACCTCCGGACAGCATGACAGTTGCATTTTTATTTTCATCAATATATGAAAGTGTATAATCAATTCCCATTCCGGTCAGGTTTTCCAGATGAAGTTCTTCGACCAGATTGTCAAAATCAATCGTTACGGTCACAAGTCCCCAGAGCATCCGCTCCGAACCGTTATGAAGGATAACGGGTGATCTGCCGCCCATACCTATACCTCCCTGGATCAGTTCAAAAGGATTTGTCAGGATCGTAGCATCCTGTTCGTAGGCTTCCTTTGCTTCCTTGTTGCCCGGTCTGCCGGTATCCAGGAAATCAAAGCCGATCAGGCTCTCATTTCCCTCCAGTGGGTATACTTCGGACACGATACCGTCCGGTGCAACGGCAAAATTCTTCAATGAAACACCGGTCTCATCCTTCACGGAATTATAGATATCCTCGGCCACCTCATTAAAAAAATCCGTATCTCCGCCATGATCCTGCAGCAAAGCCTTAAGCGTATTGGTCCTCGCCATTACACAGTCAATTGTTGTGGAAATATTATTTGCCTCATTTTCCGCTATATAACGGTATCGGTCCTTTTCCATCTTGATCTCATGCTGCAGCAGCATTGCATATAAAATCATAAGAATAATAAAACTTATTATGAATGCTATGACCGCAACCTTTTTATTTTTATTCAGGAATTGTTTTCCCATCTGAAACATTATCTCCTTAAAATGTAATGCTCCGAAGGAGCATTATGCATTGTTGCTTTTTATCAGTTCTTTTGTGACATCAACGATATTTCTGTGGTGTATCTTTCTTGGTTCAAAATGCAAAGCCGAGTATACCATTTGCATCATAAGGCCGGCACCGAATACGCTTATCAGTGTACCGATCCCTACCGGTCCTCCCAAAAACCATCCTGCAAGCAGGACCACTGCCCACAGTATGATCTCGACTATTCCTATAGGCACCTTGTTCAGCCTTTTTCCAAGGCCGACCAAAAGGGCATCCCTCGGTCCGCAGCACTGACCGGCTTTCATATATATCATCATGCCGACAGCCATAATGACGAATCCGACCAGCATACAGATTATCCCCAGCCACATATTATGATTTTCAAAAGGATTCAGATAATTAAAGATCTGTATAAAATTCCCGGTCAGAAGGGCATCGATCACCGTTCCGTATCCTATCTGCTCTTTCAGCAAAATATCGATCACAAGAACAGTTACCGCAATGCATGTCATTGACAGACCGTAATTAAGCGGTGTGTGATCCGCGATCCCCATGCCCAGGCAGTCCCATGGTGCCAGGCCGATATTGGCAAATATAGTCAGATGCACACCCAGTGCAAAAACCAGCAGTCCCATAACTATTCTGCCCCACTGAAGTAATATGCTTTTATGAACTGTAAGCAGGTAAACTTCTGATTCGAAAGTAGCGCTGCCGTCATTCTTGGTATATGAAGAGTCATGATCATATACCATTCCCAATTTCTGCAAGACTTTGGAACTGCCCACATTTTCCTTTGCGCACTCGCCCTCAAATGTATGTGCTCCGTATTTTTTGACCGCATGGTCCATCAGAGCCTTCATACCCTCTGCAGTATATCCTTTGCCCCAATCATCATATCTGTTTACATAGGACAATATCCACACATCTCTGTCGACATCATGATTTAAAGCATAGATCCCTACTGCATGCCCATCCGATTTTTCTTTAACGAGCATCAAAATATTTGTTTTGGAATCGGGATCCTTCTTAGGCAACCATGAAAGAGGTTCCTCCGGAGACTTACATGCCGTGCCCAACAGATACTTATATACTCTCTCATCCATGTCCCATGCCGCCATTGCAAGATAATCCTCCGGCAACAATCGTCTCAGGATCAGTCTGTCTGTTTCAATCGTTTCCATGTGTTTTAATATTCCTTTTTTATCTCTGAAATATTATATATTTCCTTAAACTCAGCCAGATCCCGGGGATCCCTGATCAGCATTACCTCAGTGAAATGACCGTCTTCTTTACTCTTAAAACCGGCTACCTGCTCTCCGGTACAAATACTGCATTTGATCACAGCTGTCTGTTTGTCAGGGTCAAAAGGTATATCTGCGCTATGATGAATGGAATTGATCTTAGGTATCTTAAACTTACTCATTTACATTACCGACCTTACCGTTTTACCGAATACATCTGTATCATTTTTTTAATGCTTCACTACGATCCGGACATCAAAAAAACCGTCTTCATGCTTACAGAGAATGATAATAGGGACATATGTTTTCATAATGTCCGTCTTTCATTCTGAACCCTTTAGGGATTGTTCCCAATTGTGTGAAGCCCAGCCGTTCATATAAATGTCTGGCATGAACATTCGACTCAACAACGGCATTAAACTGAAGAACGCCATAGCCATGTGCTCTCGCCTGTTCAAGACAATCCATAACGAGTTTTTCTCCTATATGTTTTCCCCTGCTGTCGCTGCTCACGGCGTAACTCGCATTGCATATATGTCCGCATCTTCCGACATTGTTAGGGTGAAGAATGTATAGCCCGTATATACGCCCGTCCTCTTCTGCAACAGCAGAATATGTTTGCGATCCGAAGAACTCTTTTCCCGTCTCGGGTGTCAGGAGATCTTCCTGGGGGAACGCGATCCCTTCCTCAACTACCTCATTCCATATCTCTATCATCCGATCTAAATCGTATTCCCGATACTGCCTTATATTCATTTATTACCAACCTCTCCGGTAAGTGCATGCTTTTTCATGTATTTCTCTTTATAGTCCAAAAAGGGAGCCGAGATAACTCAGCTCCCTTAATTTTAGGATTATACCACAGAACTTAGGACCTTTCCACAAAAAACAGACGTTTTACGGCACTTTTGGGTGCGTTTTTTTCTCGTTCCCGATCAGTGTTTTTCCTTCTTGCACCGTGACGGAAGATCAAAAAGTATCTTTTCCGTGATCCGTCTTATATTGAACCAAACGACCTGAATATGTAATCAATATATTGCGTGTTTTCAAAGCGCAGATAATTTCCGTAAGGCATGACGGTACATGACATAACCTTTATGCCGGGCACCACAAGTATCTGATATCCGTTCCCGCTCATCAATAGCACCGGATCTTCATCATTTCCATGGGAAATATATCCGGCAACCCCGCAAAGATCCATCCACGACTGCGGATCCTTTGACCTTGCGCTGAGTTTTTCTTTCTTGCCCCAGTCAAAATAATCCCACCATACTTTTCCGACTTCATGATACTGTCTTGACGTACCTGCGTTTTCGGACAAAAGTACAGTTCCCTTTTTGGTTACAAAACTCAAGGCACCCGATCTTTTATCGATCTTTACGGTAAGCTTATTAAGTCTGACCTCAACACTGTCTCTCATGTCGGCACACAGCCATTTGACCTGCGGATCATATTTAACTTCTTTGGGCAGCGGCTTAAGCTTGATATTATCTTCTTTTGAAAAAGTGATGCGAACGGTTTCATCGGAGACCGGTATGATCGAAAGAATACCGTATCCCGTGACTATTTCGAGTTTTGTCTCATCCTTGTTGATCCATCTGATGCCGTTATTTATCTTTCCGTGTCCGATCGGTTTCAATGATGTGGATTCCGGAGCGGCACCAAATTCAGACTCCTTAACTCTTTTGGTCGTTTCATCTTTTATCATGCCCGGCACAGGTTTAATGATCCCGGCTTTTACACTAACGGCAGCCTTATTCTTTACGACAGATTCTTTTGCCTGTGGTTTCTTTACTTTGACTTCGATCGTCCTTGGACCGTATTTTTCACGCAATGCCCTGTCACTGTTGCCTTCATTTGCCTGTTCTCTCGCGATCTCTTCTTTTGTCTTGAACTCCTCCTCAAACTCAACAGGCTTTATATGAAAATCATCATCTTCAAATGTGATATTTTTCCTGTCTTCCGGTATCGGATCGGCGATCAGTCCCGTGAGTGTTCCCATATAGAACACGCTGAGTTCATGAAGCGCCCTTGTTGCGGCAACATACAACAGCTTCGCATAACCGTCCTGTTTGGGGTAAGCTTCATCTGAGGCATCATATATGATCACGGCATCAAACTCAAGGCCCTTGGAATACTCTATCGGAATAACATATATTCCGGATGAAAATTCAATATCTTCCCCCGAGAAATATTTGACATCCGTGTGATCATCCAGATATTCTAAGACTTCTTTTGCTTCATAAACATCCTTACAGATGACAGCGATGGTCTCATATTCCTTATCTTTCATCCTGAGTGCCTGTTTTAAAACAGCTTCACTTAAGCTTTCTTTACTCTCATATCCTCTGCATTCAACCTTATCCCCGTGACGTACGATCGGTTCAACGGGATAGATCGGAAATGTGGCATGTCTTAAGATATCTGTCGCAAATTGTGATATTTCCACCGTATTTCGGTAACTCTTTTTAAGAAGTCCGAAATAATCATATTTATCAGGCAGCATCACCTTCTTAAGATCTTCCCAGTCTGACAGTCCGCTGCCAAAATTGATATTCTGGGAAACATCCCCCATTACGGTAAAAGTACATTTGCTCATGCAGTACTTTAACGACTTGTAAACCATCATTCCGAAATCCTGTGCCTCGTCGATCACAACATGGCTTGCTTCCTGAATTACCTCGCTTTCCTTAATGCGCTTATATATGTATGCAAGGGAAGCCAGATCATACAGATCCGGAGAATCCTTTTCATAGATTATGTCATGATCGGTCTCCTTTTGCCTTGTCACAAACCTCTCATACAGTTCAAATACCGAATCCTTCAGGTAGAAGCGGTCAAAATAGTTCTTGTATTTCCTTATAAGTTTTTTCTGTTCTTCCTCGCTGTACGAATGGTACTTGCCGTAAATCTCGTTTTCCAGTTTAGTCATGAGCACATCATTCAGTCTCTCGAACTTGCGTATCACAGGAAGTTCACGAAGATCATTTATGATCTTCTTTATATCTTCGGAACTCATTATCAGTCTGTCATTCTTTTCGATCCTTATATCCTTACACGGAATGATCTCATCTTCGATCTCCCTGCAATGATCCTTAAGAAGCTCAAACCATTTTCCGGTTCCCTTGATCCCTATGCTCTTTTCGGTTTTATCAAATCTGCGTACAGTATATCTGTTGTCCCAGTCCTCATAGAGAAGTCTGGTAAACAGTTCCTCCATGGTCATCTGCCGCACGCCATATACATCAAGGTCCGGCAGAACACCTGTGATGTAGTTTAACAGCACCTTATTGCTGCCTACTATATAGAATCCTTCCGGCTTAAATTCCGTATCATAGTTATACAGTATGTATGAAATTCTGTGCATGGCCACCGTCGTCTTACCGGATCCGGCACTACCCTGAACCAGAACGTTATGTCTTGGATTCTTTCTGATTATCTCATTCTGTTCCTGCTGGATCGTTGCAATGATCTCACTAAGGACATTTCGTTTGCTCTTTGAAAGGTATTTGGTCAGCAGATCATCATTAGCAACAACATCCGAATCGTAATAATCCTTGATGGTTCCGTCTTCTATTTCGTATGTTCGTTTTCTTTTCAGATCTACCCTGAATATTCCTTCTTTGGGCACTTTGTATTCGCATGAGCCAAGGCTGTGATCGTAGTACACGGAAGAGATCGGTGCCCGCCAGTCTATAACCTCCGGCGATGAAGGATCTTTTGCTATGACTGTTTTTCCGATGTAGAAGCTCTCGCGTCTTTCATTATCCGGATCTTCAATGTCGACCCTCCCGAAAAACGGCTTCTTACCTGCTCTTTCGGCTCTCCTCATGTCATTTCTGACTTCCTTGAACCTTGCATCCGTGTTAAACCACTGAGCCAGTCCTTCCTTGTCATCCGCATCATAGACTTCTCTTAATGACTTCAGTTCATCCTGAAGTCTCGTCGCATCTTGCTTAATGCTGTTAAGCTTTTGTTCTGCGATCTCTTTTACCATATTCAGTTTTTTCTCTTCGTCTTCCCGGGTTGTTCCGTAGAAAGTTCCGGTAAACATTTTTTCACTCATTTGGTGTCTCCTTTTACGTTCCTACATCTTAGCAGAGAACTCAAAAAAGGTATAGACTTGTATTTAAAAATGTGATATCATACATAATGAAGTGTGCGAAAAAACCGATGCGATCATGCATCGGTTTTATTTTTTTATAAATAAAAATGATTTATCAGAAATACCGCTCCGTCATAGTCGCCTTTTTCATTCTTGACCGTCAGGGAAAATGTGTTACTTTTCTTTGTCGGTGCGTAAAACTCTGTACCGCTGTATCTGTCAAAGGCGCTTATATCCCATACAAGCTGATCATCACCGGCTACGGAAAGGTCAAGGCTTGTGGTGAGTATTATTGGATATATACTACGGTGCCGGTCTTGCATTTGCAGAATCCGGATCTATGAAGACAAGTGAATTCATATGATCCTCGTATTCCTGCATGGTGATCTTTTGACCGTTATATGTGAAATCACTGTTCTCATCATAAACATCATCTTCAGAATCCCAGTATTCCGCATTTATTGTTATAGTCTCCGTGACATTTCCGTTTTGGTCATATCTTGTAAGATCAAGCATTTTCCTGCCTGCATGAGAAAAGTCACTGTGACTGACGTACACATGACCGTTTACTTCGTAAACGCCGCAGGCTGCTGCCGTTCCGTCACCGCAATCAAGCAGCAGAAGTTCTCCGTCTCTTACATCATAGATGTTATAGCCATAGAACAGTGTTGTTACAAGCAGTTCATCTTTACCGTCCTCATCAACATCATAGTAAAATGTTGTAGGATCCGTATTGAAATCCTCCTGCATAAAGCTGAAGATCTCTGAGAAGGTTTTTCCATCCAATTTTAACTCATCGTTAATAAACTGCTCGTATATCTTATCATCCGCCGATGAAACTGAAGCGTCTGGTATTTCACCGGAAGCTTCTTCATTTACGGTTGGCTGCTCTTCTTTTGCTTCTTCACTTTCTATGACCGTTTCTTCTTTTACCTCGGGTTGTGTTTCAGTATTCTGAATAGTATCATTGGCACTTCCGCATCCTGTTAAAGCGGTAATAGTCATGACGGCTGCAAGGCTTGTAATTAATGTATGTTTTCTCATCTTTCTTATATCTTTCCTGTAATTATTTGTATTATTAGCATGCCTATCATTATTTCTATATACATATTATATGATATACCGAGTTAACTCATTTCTCATTTCTATATCTTAATTTGATATTTGAAAAAATGTAATATTCAAATTATTTGATATTTGAATTTGAACAAATTTCGGTTCCATTTCTGAAAATTTTTACACCTTTCAGAAAACCGTATTTATGCATGTTTGAGACCTCTTTTTGTTATTTGAAAACTTTTCCAGCTTTTGGTCATGATTGTTGCTAGGCTTGTAAGTAATGTACGTTTTCTCATCGTTCTTATATCTTTCCTGTGATTATTTTGTATTGTTATATATTTCTTTGCTGGTTACTTATTAAGAGTTTTTCTGATGCCTTCATAAAGATGTGTTGACGTCATCTTTACTCCCGTATTCCTTAGTTTTGATAGATCATATATCCTGTGACACAGATGACCTGCATATTCAGGATGTGCATCCAGATATCCCGTAAGCGGTATCTCCTGCACATTTATATCAACTCCAAGTATATCTGCAATATATTCATAATATATCCTGTTTTCAACTGCTTCAGGACCTCCTATACAGAATATCTCATTGAAAGTCTTGTCATTTTGAACGCAGTCTATCATTGTCTCTGCCAGGTCATCCACAAATATAGGATGTATCAGATATGTTCCCATTCCCACTAAACGTATGGGCTTTTTAGAAATGATGTGATCGACCAGATCTTCTTGTCTGCTATGTTCAGGGAAACAACCCAGCAAAAATCCCGGGCCGTATATATGTCCCGGTCTGAATATGGTTATCTTAAGCCCAGATGATCGTGATAACATTTCATTTAAAAAAACCTTTTCCATCTGTCTTTTATTCTGGGCATAATCGCAATCCTTTGTATCACCGTCTGCTTTAAGACATACACCGCTTTCATCTTCTGGAGTCTTCTTGCATTTTCCGTCAAATACAGAATCTGTCGAAACAACTATAAGTCTGTCGGTATACTCAGACAGTATTTCGATATCTGCTTTGGCATGTTCCTTATTCATGCAGATGCAGTCAAATACAACATCAAAATGAACGTTTGCTGAGCTTATAACTTCCTTGAAAGCATCAAGGTTATTTCTGTCTGCTTTTAGAGGTATTACACCTTCAGGGAGAATACGCTCCCCTCTTGTTAATGTATATACTTTGTATTTATCTAAAGCTTTGGATGCCAGCACACTGCTGAGTCCGCCACTTCCTCCAATCACAAGAGCGTTCATGTTTGCCTTTCATCTGATATCTCTATCGTATTCGAATTACCATTTATTTCTAAAGTTGTTCTTATCGGCAAATGCCAGCAGATCCGATATCAGCTTCTTTCCATCTTCGTACATTTCATCATAATCCTTGCGAATTACCTTAAATGATATATAAGGCTTCTTAAACACATCCTCAACTTTGCGTTCGACATTAAGATCTGTCGTAAAAGTCTCAAAATCCATAGGTACCGCAATAGCTATGTCCTTCTTGTGAAAATAGGCGCCAAAGAGGTTTTTTGCAACTCCCGGTACAAGGCAATGCATGTATACAACGTTAGAACAGGTCTGATTTCTCTTTCTGCGAGTAATGCCGTAATCAGAGTAGTAATACTCTTCGTCTGTCATGATTTCGAAATGAGGCTGTTCCTCTTTTAGTTCCTTTACCATTTTATACATTAGTTCTTCTCTTATATCATACATATCGTTCTACTCCTCTATCCTCTTTTTCAGATAATCTCGTAGAGCTTCATCTTCGCAATATACAAAGCAGCCTTTCTGACCTCGTGTAAGAAGTACTTTATATGTGTTCTTTATCAATCTTTCTGCAAGTGCATTATCTTTGCACTGTCTGATACGGCTTGTGTGATCATCTTTTGAAATAGCGGTTTTGTCTGTACATACATGGCCGTTTATATATCTTAAATCTTTTCCAATAATTACACCGACATAATCAAATTCCATTCCTTGGACAGTATGTATGCAGCCTATCTGTTCAAAGGAATCGGGATTTATCGCAAATATGTTATCATTCTCAAGATTCCATTTTGCATGGAAATCCTCGATCATGATATCCCATTCGCCTCGTTTGTTCTTTACATTCCAGTCATAGCAGTATCCTGCGCACATCCTTGATTTGTTTCTTTCTTCATTGAAAACACGAAGTGCTTCTTTCATAAGAGCTGGTGTATCAAAAATACGGAAATCAAAGTCTTTAAGATCAAGTGTCTTGTTTGCCGTCTCTCTAAGTTCGAGGACATCATCAAGAAAGGCTATATAGCCATCACTTCCGTTGCATCTGAACTGCGACTGGAGAACAAACGGCTCTCTGGTTTCCAATACTGCTCCCATATCCATTGCATACTGCTTAATGGTATCTATGTTATAACAGTCATTGGCTGTGATACGCTGATCTTCATCGACAAAGAATACCGATACACGTGATGCTCTTATTGCATCCTTAAGCATATCCTCGCCTTTATACATATATGGCTTTTTCTGCATTCTGTGTGCTTCATCATAGATTCCCACATCTATTCCGTTGTCAGGTACAAACGGAAGTGAATGAGGTGAACGGAATGCTAGTTTAAGATCAACAATCTTTTTAGCGTCTCCTTTAGCAAGCAGAGACTGATAGCAGTTTCTCGGAGCACTGTTCTTTGTAATATATGATGCATTGTATCCAAGTTTTGTGATGCTGTCTGCAAGTACATTAACAGCCAGGACCGACTTTCCTGTTCCCGGTCCTCCCTGTATTATTATCACATGCTTCTTTAGATCACTGGCAGCTGACTTTATTGCATTCATGATAAAATCATATGCCACGGCCTGTTCATCGATCATCTCAAATTCCTTATTGCCGCACAGCATGGAATCTATGGAATCCTGAAGACACTTTGTTGGTTTGATCTTTCCGTAATCTATCTTATACAGAAGCTGATCATCAGAAGACTTTGCGGTGATATACTGATGAATGAATTCACGAAGCTTTAATACATCAGACTTTAAGAAGACCGGTGCTTCCTTTGTCCAGTCGGAATATATATCATCCTCTATTACAGATCTGTAATCTTCAGACATGTTGTGCAGATATGCACATGGATTGAGAGAACTCTCATCAAGATCTTCTGCTCCACCGTAGTTTCTTATAAGACTTTTGTATGTATAAGCCTGGTAAGAAGGATGTGCAACAGGCTCATGAGAACGCAGATCAGACATAACAGAATGCCTGAACGTATCATTGACCTTCTCAACTTTTGCCCACTGCTTAAGTTCTATTATTACTACGTGATCAATATCATTGTCATCCTTGCCCAAAATCATGAAATCGACTCTTTTGGATGTCTGTGGAATGTTATACTCGATTGCCACGTTGCAGTCTTTTGGTATTTGGGGAGTATCAAGAACATTTTTCATGAACTGCAACGAGTTGTTCCATGAATTGATCTCGCTCTCACTTCCTCCGCTAAGATGATGTTCTCTTAATGAGTCATAAAGCCTATCGCTAATCCTATTTAATATCACATCATCAGCGAATTGTTGTATTGTATCTTCATAGATTATCATTCCTTGATTCTCCTACAGCTGATCGTACTTAGCACTTGTTCCTTTTGCTTTTTCAACTGGATACTTGGCTTCATTCTGATCCATCTTTCTGTTTACTATCTCATCCTCATCAAGGCCGAGTTTATCCAGCATGTTCCTGCAGTAAACCATAACATCAGCAAGTTCTTCTTCCACTTTTGATATATCATATTCAGTGTCGCTCCACTGGAAACATTCCAATAACTCAGCAGCTTCAATCACTATGGATTTTGCAATATTAGCCGGTGAATGAAACTGATCCCAGTCTCTATCCTCCGTAAATCTTCTTATTCTTTCTATTGTATTGTTATTCATAAAAATCCTCTTCCCAATTACTCTATTCAAGATATCTATTTAGATATATACTTCCTTACGTTGGATCACTGCTTGTTATAAACTTCTATGATAATAACGAAATAATCTTGTTCTGTGTCTTTAATGACAACCTATTTCGAGTAGCCAAATGAATAGCATTATATATATCATCAGTCGTTTCCAGTACAAAATCACTGTCTACCGGACAATTCCTCTCTACAAAAAATATGTATCCCTCTATCCAGACATTTAGCCCATTCTCCTTCAGCAGACTAGACAAGATGTATATTTGTCTTTTCACCTGTTTAATAGGGTTTTTGACACTCTTTTGATATATGTTCCCAGCAGGTGTTATCTTGTTCTTTATCCACTCATGGTCATCTTCGTCACCGAAAATCTCACCATAATAGTTCTTAACCTCAATTATAAAGACTCCATAACTGTTTATGATGACATTATCAAGCTCTGTCTGTTTACCGTCAGCAAATATTGGTACATTTGTCAAGAGTACATCGTCTTCTTCCAACGTCTCACTAATAAGCCTGCTCGCAAAACGTTCTCCAAGTCTTCCAGCTCTTCTCTCCGGTGACTCAATACGCAGTCTAAAAAAACAAGAAAACAAAATGAGTACGATTAGAAAAATGGCCAGGAAGGCAAATATGTTTACAATTTCTGAAGAATCCATGCTCATATTACAGTTGACTTATACCTCGATATTTAGTGAATTTTGAGCAACCATAAAACTAGCTACCTTTTCATCAATCAAATTAGCTTTTAGTTTATAACCACTCGTATAATTCCTTGTATCATCTATCATTTCTACAAATCTCAATTTACTTCTTCTTTTTTCTACCAAGTCTCTCTTATTCTCTCCACCAATTCCAAATCTGCCGGTAACCAATCCACCGAATCCAGTTCTTCCTTCGAGAGCCATTTTGCTGCTTCTGCTTCTTTAAGAATCAGCTCACCATTTGTTACTTCAGCCCAGAAGCAATCCATTGATAAATGAAATGCAGGATAATCATACTCAATGGTTTTTATAAGCTCACCCACCTCAATGTCGGCTGTAAGCTCCTCTTTTATTTCACGAACAAGTGCCTGCTGTGGCGTTTCTCCTTCTTCTATCTTTCCTCCGGGAAACTCCCACCGGCCTTTGAACTCTCCATATCCTCTGGCTGTTGCAAATATCTTTTCTTCATTGTCGGTATTGGATCTTATTAC
>JAILQX010000039.1 GCA_024698705.1 Lachnospiraceae bacterium | reverse complement strand
GGCTTATTACAGGGATTACGGCAGGTTATTTACGGCATCGATCCATTACAGAGCAATACATGATGATATATTCAACATCCTTGACGGGTTTGAAGGATATGAGAACGAAACTAACAGGGACTGGTGTGACAATATCGCACTGTATATAACAGAGTGGGACAGATATATACCTCCCGTTGATGCCAATCCGTATCTGCCGGTTACCGACACAGGACACGAGGCCTATGTAAATGACTGCAAAAAGGCTGTACAGGATATGGTGCAGGTATATTTTGATCTGACGACCGATCAGGCAAATGATATGTGGCAGATGGAAAAAGGTGAAGTCTGTGACATGCTCTACAGTAAATGCATGGATCTTTATCCGGAGGAATAGTCAGATGAAAGATAAAAAGAAAAAAACAGATCCGGTAAATGTTGTGCTGGATCTGATAATAATCATAATGATAATAGCTATGATACCGGTGGGATTCATCTATTATACAAGCAAGTCATACGCTGAAAAGCCTTCATTTTCACAGGATGCGCAGAAGATGGGATTTTTGCTTGAAAAAAGGGACTATGCTGCTTTTATTCAGGGCAGATATATCAATTTCTTTAACGGTGATACAAGCACAGACGGCTATAATGCACTCGCGGATTATATCGAAGCCGATTTTAAACTCAAAATATATGACGCAAAGAATCTTGGGCAAAAAGCGGCAGAGCAGACAGATATAAAGCAAAAGGCATTAGAGCAGATGGGACAGCTCAGTGTATTTACCGGTCAGGTGGATGAGATGTTCGGGATAGAAAAGGAATAGATATTCATATATAATGAGAAAAGGCCTGTACGTTGAGTACAGGCCTTTATATTACATAAGCGATCTGAAGAAGCTGAATTCAGCAACGTTTATATTGCATGTATATGGTAAGTGAAAGAATTTATGCTATAATGGGGAATGTGTTTTTTACATGGATGGCATTCTTCCGTGGAAAGAAAGGAAATACAATGGAGAAACAATACGAGGCTGACAATACTGATACGGTCGGGGAGGCGATCGTCGAAAATAAAATGGGTTATATGCCCGTCAATAAGCTTTTGCTGGGAATGTCCGTACCGATGATGATATCCATGCTGGTGCAGGCTCTATACAATATCGTGGATTCCATATTTGTATCGCGGATAGGTGAGAAAGCACTGACGGCGGTATCTCTTGCATTTCCTGTGCAGCAGGTCATGATAGCTCTCGGAGGCGGTATGGGTATAGGTGTCAATGCGCTTTTGTCCAAATCACTCGGAGAGAAGGACTACGATAAGGTAAATAAGGCCGCGATGAACGGCATATTTCTTTCACTCGTGAATTTCATCATATTTGTGGTCATCGGCCTTACATTTGTAAAGCCTTTTTATCTGAGCCAGACAGGCGATACGGAAATACTCGGCTACGGCATCGATTATCTGACCATAGTCTGCTGCGCTTCGTTCGGTATATATTTTCAGTTTATATTTGAAAGACTCCTTCAGTCTACGGGCAAAACATTTTACACAATGATAACCCAGACAACAGGAGCGGTCATAAACCTGATCATGGATCCGATACTTATCTTCGGACTGCTCGGAGCACCTAAACTTGGAGTAAAGGGTGCGGCCATAGCCACCGTTTTCGGACAGATCGTGGCATCGATCATGGCTCTTACCATAAACATAAAGCTCAATACGGAGATAAAGCTTTCCTTAAAGAGATTCAGGCCTGACGGCGAGACCATCAAAAAGATATATTCGGTCGGACTGCCGTCAATAATCATGCAATCCATAGGCTCATTGATGGTATACGGTATAAATCGTATACTGATCGCATTTTCGTCAACGGCGACGGCTGTATTCGGCGTATACTTCAAGCTTCAGAGCTTCATATTCATGCCTGTATTCGGTCTTAACAACGGCATGGTGCCTATCGTGGCATATAACTACGGCGCCAGAAAGCGCCTTCGTATGACCGGCACGATCAAACTTGCGATATTGTATGCATTTATCATAATGACAACGGGTACAGCGGTATTCCTTGCATTTCCGGCTAAATTGCTGTCATTCTTCAATGCATCCGATCATATGCTGAGCATGGGCATACCGGCACTCAGGATCATATCGATCCATTTCCCCATTGCGGCTTTCTGTATCATAATCGGTACGGTATTTCAGGCTTTGGGAAGGGCGGTCTACAGTATGATAAATTCGATCATGAGACAGATCGTTGTCCTTCTGCCGGCAGCTTATCTGCTGAGCCTGACGGGTGAAGTCAACAACGTGTGGTGGGCATTTCCGATCGCAGAGATCATGAGTCTGTGCGTATCGCTGTTCTTCCTGTACAAGGTCAACAGGGAAATAATAAGCAAGATACCGGACTGAAATATGAGAGCGGGGACATACCGATCGGAGCCTTGCTTTGACGGCGGATTCTTCTTGACAATCTTCACAAAAAAAGCATATTATTAATTAGTTAAGTGCACTGTATGTGCACTTTGTTTTTGCAAATGCCCAGGCTATGCAGAACACATATTTTGTCGCAAATGTTCGAAATAATAGGAGGAACAGGCATGAAAGTAATCGTTGCGGATACATATGAAGAAGGAGCGAAAAAGGCAGCCGATGTCATCGAGAAGCTGGTCAGGGAAAAACCCGATTGCACACTCGGTCTGGCTACAGGCTCAAGCCCGGTAGGTATGTATAAAGAACTTGCACGTCGTTGCAAGGAAGAAGGACTTGATTTTTCAAAGGTACACTCAGTTAACCTTGATGAATATGTGGGACTCGAGCCTACACACGATCAGAGTTACAGATATTTTATGGACGATAACCTGTTCAACCATATCAACATAGATAAAGCAAATACCTATGTTGCAAAGGGGACCGGCGACATCGACAAGAACATTGCGGAGTTCAATGAGATCCTCGACAAGACGGATATAGACCTTCAGGTTCTCGGAGTAGGTCCCGACGGACATCTTGGCTTTAATGAGCCCGGTGCGACATTGTATGAAAAGGCTCACAAGGAAGTTCTCGAGGAGAGCACCATCGATGCCAATACACGTTTCTTTGCATCACGTGATGATGTACCGCGTTACGCAGTAACAATGGGTATGGGAAGCATCATGAAGGCTAAGACATTGCTCATGATCATCAACGGCAACAAGAAAGAAGCAGCAAGAAAGCTTCTCATGGAAGACAAGATCGATCCCATGTGTCCCGCAACCTTCTTAAGACTTCACAGAGATGCCATAGTTGTCATCGAGAAGTCACTTGCAGACGAGATCGGTTATAAGGGCTGATAAAGAAACAATTATGCGCCCGCGTTGCAGCGGGCGCTTGTTAGGCGGATATGGCGGAAATCATGGTTATTGTGCCGAAGGTGCAATAACAGACAGACGCGTCAGATGCAATATGAGCGCGTCGTAAAGATTAAATAGGCGGATATGGCGGAATTGGCAGACGCGCCAGATTTAGGTTCTGGTGGGAGACCGTGCAGGTTCAAGTCCTGTTATCCGCATCGGTTTTTGTGACTCTTCGTGTTTGTGCAGTTCTGATATGATCGGTATATGTATCAGATGCATGATGAAGTGAAGAGTCGACAAGATGTTTGGTGGAGAAACATTTTTGCAAAGATGAATTTTTGAATCTAAAGGGGATAAACATTTAGATGACTGATATTGCAATAGATAAAAGAAGCAAAGATTCGTTGTATATCGTAATGCCCGCTTACAATGAAGAGAAGAATATTGAAGAGGTTGTGAGATCCTGGTACCCGATCCTAGCGGACAAGGGTGATAACTCAAGACTTGTGATCGCAGATCACGGCAGCAAAGATGGTACCCATGATATTCTAAAAATGCTTGTTGATAATGGGTTCCCTAAACTGGAGATTCTGGAAACCACGAATCAATATCATGGACCAAAGGTTATAGCGTTATATAAGCATGCTATAGCAAATAAATGCGATTATGTATTTCAGACTGATTCGGATGGACAGACAGATCCTTCAGAGTTTGATGACTTTTGGAAGATCAGAGAACAATATACCGGAGTATTTGGAAACAGAACTGTCAGAGGCGACGGAAAAGATCGTGCATTTGTTGAAAAAGTGGTGTGTAAATTGTTAAAAATATATTTTGGGGTTAACATACCTGATGCTAATGCGCCATTTAGGTTGATGAGGACAGATGTGCTTAAAAAATATATCGATAAACTTGATGACGATTACAATCTGCCAAATATAATGATAAGCACTTTTTTCTGTTATTACAAAGAAGATTATTGTTTCAAAGAGATCAGTTTCCGACCGAGAAGCAACGGAGTTAATTCTATCAATATGAAGAAGATTATAAAGATAGGTATAAAAGCTCTCGGGGAATTCGGAAGGTTCAGGAAGGATATGAAAAGTGAAACGGTTTAAAGATACAGATATATGGGTATTCTTTATATTGGGAATAATGGGATTGATCATACTGGGACATGGTGAGACTTTTTTTGCCTGTCCCGGCGATACATCGTATGATACCGCTGTATTTCAGACTGTCGGATATATGATGAAGAGGGGATATCTTCCGTATGTAGACACGTTTGACCATAAGGGGCCTTTATTATATCTTATTCACTATCTTGGCTCATTGATAAATACTCATTCGGGTGTTGCTGTTTTTCAACTCTTGTTTTATTATATATCTTTCTTCTTTGGCTACAAGATAGCAAGATTTAAGCTATCGAGAGCCGAATCTGTCTTTGCGCTTCTTGTGGGATGTATGATCTTATTGAACAATCACAAGGAAGTTGCTGATGTCGAGGAGTTTTCACTCTGTTTTATATGCGTAAGTTTATATATTTTTTTAGACTATATCATCAATGGTAAAACTACATATAAAAGGATATTTATTTCGGGATTGTGTTGTGGGGCAATCTTCCTGATTAAGATGAATCAAGCAAGCGTCTGGCTTGTTTTCTGTATCTTTATCTTTGTTGAATTATTAAAGAACAAGGATTACAAAAAACTTCGTCAGTTTTCTGGCATGTTCGTTGCCGGATTTGTTTCGATAGTGCTTGTATTTGCTGTATGGCTTTTTTGTAAGGGGTGTCTGTCTGCTGCTATATACGATTATATTATATTCAATTTCAAGTATATCAATGCACGAAGAAATATACTTACAGGAATGGAATACTGGCTTACGTATGAATACTATCTTTTAGCGCTCGTTGCAATGGTATTTTTGATTCCCAAGGATAAGAGAGTAAACGGTATTTATGCAGCGTATATGATCGTAAGTTATTGCCTGATCGCATTCTTGGAGGATACTTCATGTCACCATGGACTGATACTGGTACCCGTAGTTATATATCCTGTAGCCTGTATACTGGATTCATTGAAGGATCAAATGGTAATAAAGAAGTTGGTGATTGTTTTTGTGCTGGCGTATATGATCATTCCGGCTTGGTTTCGTGAATTTAAGCCAATTCCTTATAAATTGGTAAACTCAGGTTCAAATGGTTTGTCTGATGAACTTAATGACATATGCCGAATTGTACGCGAAAACACGGATTATGATGACCGGATCAGTGTATATGGTAACTGGGATGTAGTATATCTTTTTTCTGACAGAGCGCATGCTACCAAGTATTCCTTCCAGAACCCTATAAAGTCTTGTGATGATAAGATTATGGGGGAGTATATACAAGGGTTGGAAAATGAGCATCCAAAGATCATAGTACTCCAAGGCGATGGATGGGGAAACTACGATGGTGAAATAAAGGAATTTCTTGATACACAGAATTATGAGCTGATCTATCAGGCATATAGAGAAAACGGCGATGGGCCTATGGTTTTCATGGCGGGGCACTGAGATAGATAATAATAGGAATTGTGTACCATTCAGGAAATACATGTAGTTATAAAAATGATGAGATGAGAATGTTATGTACATTAAATAAGGCTTGTCAAATATTGCAGGTATATAAAAACGGAGAACAAAAATGTCAGAGCAGACGATCAATGATTATTCTGAAAATGAAGATATAAAAAAGAACGGCTTCAACAGGAAACTGATCTCGGTTTTGGGAGTATTGTTTGTGGTTTTGCTGGTTGTTATAATTTTCCTGACCGGTGGCAGAAAAGAAGGCGGAAGGGATAGAAGGATCATAGACAGATATCTGGAAAACACCGAAAAAGATTACTCACAGGAAGAAATGACCGAGATAGTCAATGCATATAAAAACCTTCTGGAACAGCAGGGCGAGGAGTATGTGGACAGTTTTCTCACGAGAGAGCAGCAGGACGAGCTGACTTATATGGGTATGAAAGTCAATGTATTCGTTTTCAGGGATTATAAGAACTACGGATATCTCAATGCCGATGATTCATTTATGGATGTAAGTGATTTTGATAAGATAGCCGGCTTCGATGTCAATGCCGCAACAGGTGCGGATGGATTTGCCAATATCCGGGCGGTTGATATAACCATAGACGGAACTACTTATACGACAGCGGATCTGACTGAGGAGATCGCTTCATTCTTTGAGAGATTTGAAGCTGCCAATGCTTCTGAGAAGGTGACGACCATTTACGGAGTGGATACCGTGGATGTTGATGATAAGACCAGATTGTACATAACCTATATGGATGTCCAATACGATGATAACCATAACGTAACGGCACTCAGGGTTTCGGGCCATCTGGCTCTTAAAGAGTAACAGTACACTGTTGATAGAACAAAACAAGGGCATCTGTCGAGCAGACAGAGCCCTTTTTATTTGCCGACAGGCAGTTTGTATCAGCTTTAATTCTCAGGCAGATTGCCTTTTTCGATATTTGAGCGGATGATCTCATCAGTGACCCTGTAGAGTATTTCCGAGCCGGTTTTGGTGGTGCCCTGGCGTCCATAGACCTGAGCGGCTGTTACGCCGTGAGCTTTCCAATCCGAGCCGTTATTGCTGTCATTGAGGATGAGGGGCTGAAGATTGTCCATGGCATGCGCGAAATGTGCTTCCGCGGTTTCATTTGCTTCAAATTCGTCAAATATTGCCATCATGTCCGCACGCTGATCCTCGGGCAGGATGGAAAATATCCTGTTCTTTGCCATTTCCTCACGCAGATGTTGCGTTTTCTTTCCTTCGGGATCGTATGCGTAGGTGTCGCCGGCATCTATTTCCACGATATCGTGGATCAGACACATTATGAGCACCTTGCCCACATCAACGGGCTCATTGGAATATTCGGCCAAAAGATATGCGGCGATGGCCATATGCCAGGCGTGTTCGGCATCATTTTCGGCCCTTCCGTGACCGGACAGATGAGTCTGTCGGAAAATATTCTTTTCTTTGTCTATTTCCAAAAGGAAATCGAGTTGTTGTTTTATTCTGTCTTTCATACCGATATTGTAATCTTTAATCCCCCGATAATCAAGGAATATCGGTGCGTATCAAAGGCTTTATGTATTGTATAAATCGCCGAAAACAAGTATAATATATAAGATTATGTAATATGATAAGGAGGAGGCAAAACCGCCCTGTGCGGGGTGCCGTTATTATATGGAAAAGATATTGGAAGCAGTCGGTAAGGAAATATCACAGGCATTTGTCGATGCCGGTTACGATGCAGGTCTGGGCAGGGTCACATGGTCCAACAGACCCGATCTGTGCGAACTGCAATGCAACGGCGCGATGGCAGGTGCCAAGATGTATAAGAAAGCACCGATGATGATAGCAAATGATGTGCTTGAAGGCATAAAAAACTGCAAGGCCGTTAAAGATGTGGAGATCGCACCACCGGGATTCTTGAACATGAATTTTGACCCGGATTTTCTCGCAGATTATCTTAGACAAATGGCAGAGAGTGACAGGTTCGGTCTTGAAACAGATGAGAAAAAGAAGATCATTGTCGATTACGGCGGACCGAATGTGGCAAAGCCGCTTCACGTAGGACATTTAAGAAGTGCGGTCATCGGTCAGTGCGTCAAGAACCTGTGCAGGTACATGGGACATGAAACCATCGGTGATATCCACCTCGGTGACTGGGGACTGCAGATGGGTCTTGTTATAACTGAAATAAAAGAGCGACAGCCCGATCTGATATATTTTGATGAAAGTTATGAAGGTGAATACCCGAGCGAGTCGCCTGTGACGGTTGCCGAACTGGAGGAAATATATCCGACAGCTTCAGGTAAGAGTAAAGAAGACGAAGATTACAAGGCAAAAGCCATGGAGGCTACATTTAAGCTTCAGAGCGGAGTGCGCGGTTACAGGGCACTTTGGAAACACATACTTGCGGTTTCGGTAGCTGACCTTAAGAGAAATTACGATGATCTGTCAGTTGATTTTGAACTCTGGAAAGGTGAAAGCGATGTTCATGACATCATTCCCGGCATGGTCCAATACATGAAAGACGGAGGATATGCATATATAAGCGAAGGAGCACTCGTTGTAGATGTCAAGGAAGACACCGATACCAAGGAAATGCCTCCGTGCATGATATTAAAATCCGACGGCGCTTCACTTTACAATACGACCGACCTTGCTACGATCATGGATCGTATGAAGAATTACGCACCCGACAGGATGATATATCTGACCGACAAGAGGCAGAATCTTTATTTTGAGCAGGTATTCCGCTGTGCAAAAAAGACAAAGCTTATAGGTGAAGATACGCGCCTCGACCACATCGGCTTCGGTACGGTCAACGGCACCGACGGTCATGCGTTCAAGACAAGAGAAGGCGGAGTTATGCGTCTTGAGAATCTTATCAAAGAGATAAATGACAAGATGTATGAGAAGATGAGTGACGGCCGCGACATGAGTGAAGAGGAAGCAAGAAAGACCTCAAAACAGATCGCACTCGCAGCTATCAAATACGGCGATCTTTCAAACCAGCCTTCCAAGGATTATATATTTGATATAGACAAATTCACATCATTTGAAGGAGACACAGGACCATATATCCTGTACACAATAGTCAGGATCAAATCTATTCTTGCAAAGTACGCTGAGACAGGCAGGGATGTGAGCAAGGCCGTGATCACAAGTCCGGATACGAAACAGCAGAAGAACCTGATGCTTGAGATAACCAAGTTCAGCACAATGATGGAAACGGCTTACGAAGAACTTGCCCCCAACAGGATCTGTGCATTCATATATGATCTTGCGAACAGTTTCAACGGTTTCTATCATGAAACAAAGATCATGACCGAAGAAGATGAAGCCAAGCAGGCGGGATATATCGCATTGCTTTCGCTGTGTAAGAATATCCTGGAGACCGGTATAGAAGTGCTGGGCTTCACAGCACCGGATAAAATGTAAAATGTAGTGTCCCTTTGGGACACTACATCTGAACGCTCGCCCATTGATAGTTCGCCTTCGGCGAAGGGCTCGCGCTACATAGTGTCCTTTCAGGGCACTACATTTGAACGCTCGCCCATGTATAGTTCGCCTCTCGGCGAAGGGCTCGCGCTACATAGTGCCCTTTCAGGGCACTACATTATAAGGAGGAGAAAAAATGCTTTTCAAGTGCAGAAACTGCGGCGGCAACATAGTTTATGACCCCGTAAAGAAAGCAATGTGCTGTCCGCACTGCGAATCACTGGATTCGGAAGAAAAACTGCCGGGCAGTTCGATCGTCAACAATTGCCCGAACTGTGGTGCACCGATAGTGCTTAAGGAACATACCTCGGCAACCAAATGTCCGAGTTGTGGCAGTTACCTTATCATTGACGAGCGTGTTCAGGAGGTTTATGAACCTGAACTGATCATTCCCTTCAAACTGGGCAAAAATCAGGTGAAGGAGATCCTGTATAAGGAGTTCGGCAAGAGACCATTTACACCGGCAGGCTTTTTGTCATACGCCGGTCTTGAGAAAATGGAAGGTAATTACGTTCCGTTTTTCATGTACGATTACAGCGCAGATATCAATTATTCCGCAGTCGGAACAAAGGTAAGAAGCTGGACGAGCGGCAGCTACAGATATACGGAGACCTCTTATTTTGACGTTGTCAGAGAAATGGATGCCGATTTCGAAAAGGTTCCGGTCGACGCATCCGTTGAAATGGATGACACAAAGATGGATCTTATGGAGCCGTACAAATACGGTGAACTGGAAAAATATCAGGACAAATACCTTTCAGGTTTTTACGCTGAAAAATATAATATGCCGTCAACGGAACTTGAGGGCAGAGCGGAAGAAAAGGTGCAGCGTGATTCGGAAGAACTTTTGAAAAGCACGCTCGGCGGATATGCCACATTGACCAATGTCAACAAGAGCATCAGGACCGACAAAAAAGGTGTAAAATATGCTCTTCTTCCCGTTTGGGAATATATATTCGGATACGGCGGTACGGAATACAAGTTCATGGTAAACGGCCAGACAGGCAAGGTTGTCGGAACAACACCCGTAGCCAAAGGAAAGGTCATCGCATACGGAGCAACGGTATTCGGACTTGTAACGCTTATCGGATTCATGATCCGTATGGCTTTGATGGCATTATAGGAGGGGACGAGATGAAAAAGTATTTTGAGTATTTTAAGATCCCCTTTATAGTAACATTTGTCATAATCATCATCTGCGTGTTTGTGAAGGCAAGCCACAACAGTCAGGAAAGCTTCGAGTGGGGAAATGAAGACGCCGAAAAACAGGAAAATGTATGGGATGTTGCCAATGCACTGACCGATTCACAGAGAGAAGAACTTGATGGTATCATAACTGACGTGGAAGACCGGATAGGCTGCGATGTAGCGGTCGTTATAATCGATGAGTCGCTTGAAGGCCTCTATTCGACAAGTGATGCCTCAAGATGGGTGATGAATTTTGCGGATGACTTCGCGGATGTACATGAGATGGGTTATGATGCACCTCACGGTGACAGCATAGTATTTCTGGATAATCAATACAGAGAGAGTGACGGACACGTATATTCATGGATAAGCACAAGCGGCAGAGGCATGGATGAACTCACCGTTTCTGATTGTGAAAGCATCATGGATGATGCACTTTACGATCTGGATGATTATTCGACATCGGATGACTATTTCCGTGCATATTCAAGAGTTGTAGAGCTGCTTCCCGTATACATGGGTTCTGCACCGGCGGCTATACAGATATTCAAACCTTCTTATATCATATTTGCCGCATTATTCATCGCGGCTCTCTATATTATGATCAACTGGAACAGCAAAGCAGGTGTCAGAACAACATCAAGCACCACTTATGTGGAAAGCGGCAGACCGATGATAAAACGCAAGCAGGATACATTTATAAGAAAGAGTGTAACAAAGGTTAAGATAGAATCTTCAAGCGGCGGCGGCGGAAGCGGCGGACATACATCGAGCGGCGGATTCAGTCACGGTGGCGGAGGCCACAGCAGATAAGCGTTATTGTATTCTGTATTTATAGCGGAGGAAAGATATGGAATCTCTTGACAATGAAATGGTTGAAAATAAAGAGAATACCGAAAACAGCGAAATGACCGGAGAGAATACGGAGGGCGCAACAGCGGAAAGCAACGCAAACCCTGAGGAGGGCGCAACAGCGGAAAGCAACGCAAACCCTGAGGAGGGCGCAGCAGCGGAAAGCAACGCAAACCCTGAAGAAGGTGCAGCACCGGAAGCACCGGAAGCTTCTGAAACTCCTGAGACGGATAAAACAAATAAATCCAACAGGATCAAGATAGCCATAGTTGCCATAGGCGGTGTGTTCATATTATTCGCGGCAGTTTATGCGGCAGCTGTTATGGGCGGAAAGACCAGAAAGATCCCGACCGCTATGCAGGATACCATTCCCGATGCTCCGACAGAAGAAGCAAAACCTGCGGTGACTACAGCCTCAGGTAAGCAGGCGATCACGCCCATCGTCGGTGAAGAAGAGGAAGAGATGCCTGACGACAGCCTTATAGGTATCGTTCAGGGCAATGCAAGATATGACGAGTGCGTTTATGCGGATGGCGGAGTAGTCGTTGTACGCAAGGGTGAGATGTACGGTGCCATCGATTATGAAGGCAAGGAGATCACACCGCTCAGCTATAAGGAGGCGATCCAGCTTCCGACAGCCAAAGGTAATTACGTACTTGCCAATACGAAGGTAGAATCCGTTACAGAGGAAAAGGACGGAGCAACATTGGCATACGACAAGGAAACCACGACTTATACGCTTTTTGACAATAAGGGCAAGAAACTTTATGAGGGTAACGGAGAAGTTGTTTCCAGCGGCAGTATATTTACGGTTGCGATAGAAGATGCTTCCGATGTAAGAAAGAACCGTGTGGAATACTATAAGACCGATGCAGCAGGAAAACCTTTCATGGTCATATATATGAAGGATTCGCTTGCAGTAAACGGTTTCAAGGACGGCAAGACGATCGTTTACGGATTTACTGCTCCTCCGACCGAAGATCAGGATACCAATCCAACAAATCTTGTCTGCGGTATCATGGATGAAACCGGTAAGGTCACATGGTTTGCCAAGGCTCCCGGAATGGATGAGTTCAATAAGCTCGTGGCCAAGTGGAAAGAAGACAATAAAGTCATGAAGACCACAAAAGCCAAGAAGACAAAAAAGAAAAAAGAGAGCGATGTCGTAAAAGAAGTAGAGGAAGAGAATTCCGATACAGATGCGGAAAATACAGACGAAGAAAACACAGAAGAAGAAGCCAATGAAGATGAGGAAACCGAAGAGCTTACAGATGAGGAGCTTGAGGAGATAGAACTCACCGATGAGGAACTTGAGGACATCGAGGAAGAGGTGGATCTTTCGGCAGGTCCTATTTTCCATATGGACGAAGTGCTCAACAGTCCGAGTGAAGGTTATTTTGTAACGAAGGATATCTATGATGTTGTGGATCCGTACTCATTTTATGATGAAAAGGGAACGTGGGTCGCAGATCTTGATACTTCTTATATGAATCCCGATGCCAAGAAAGGATTTGTGATAGGTAACCTCAACAACGGTGCAGTCACCGTTTCAAAATATGTTCATAACGGTGAAAACTACTGGAATTACGGTGCATGCATGGTGCTCAACATAGGCAACAAGGATGTGTTGGTTGATGTATCCAAGGCCGTTGGCATGACAAGTGAGACTGTTACGGACAAGATCGTCAGAGCGGTCTATGATGATATCTCGCTTTCCGAATCAGAGTTCTGGATGTACAAGGAAGGCAATAAATGCGGTTACATCGATCATTCGGGACTGGCACAGAAACCGACATACGACGATGCGTCGGATTTCAGCGGCGGCTATGCGCTTGTCGTTAAAGGGGGCAAGGCATACATCATCAACGAGAAGTTCGAGGAACTTGAGGAAATAGGAGCCGCATCAAGCGTTGCCACGGCTGGCGATCTGATGATGGTAATGCGTGACGGCGGTGTAAGATATTATATGCTCAAGGACAACAGAAATGATCCGCTTGGCGAAAAGAAGGCTAAGGACGAAGATCCTCAGAGTGCAAAGAGCACGCCGGCTTCGGATGCTAAGAATGCGAAAACCGCGGATGCCAAGGCGACACCTGCTTCAGGTAAAAAGAAATAAGACCACAAAAAGGAGTTCCAAGTGGACCAGTCGAAAATACGAAATTTTTGCATAGTAGCACATATTGACCACGGTAAATCGACGTTGGCTGACCGTATCATCGAAAAGACCGGATTGCTGACCGAAAGGGAAATGCAGGAGCAGGTCCTCGATAATATGGACATAGAGCGTGAGCGCGGTATCACCATCAAAGCCCAGACTGTCAGGACTGTATACAGGGCAAATGACGGTGAAGAATATGTGTTCAATCTTATAGATACCCCGGGACATGTTGACTTTAATTATGAGGTCAGCAGATCACTGGCTGCGTGTGACGGAGCGATACTGGTAGTTGATGCGGCACAGGGAATAGAGGCACAGACGCTTGCAAATGTTTATCTTGCACTCGATCATGATCTGGATGTATTTCCGGTTATCAACAAGATAGATCTTCCGAGTGCCGAACCTCAGCGTGTTATAGAGGAAATAGAAGATATTATAGGAATAGAAGCGCAGGACGCTCCGCTTATCAGTGCAAAAAACGGCATTGGTATCGAGGAAGTTTTAGAGCAGATAGTAAAGAAGATCCCGCCCCCGAAGGGGGATGCAAATGCACCGCTTAAGGCACTTATATTTGATTCACTGTATGATTCATACAGAGGAGTTATCATTTTCTGCCGTCTTATGGACGGTCAGGTAAGGAGAGGCTCAAAGATCCTCATGATGGCCACGGGCGCAGTCTGCGACGTAGTGGAAGTCGGAACCTTCGGTGCAGGACAGTTCATACCCTGCGACGAACTGAGCGCGGGCATGGTAGGATATATTACCGCATCCATCAAAAATGTTAAAGATACCAGAGTGGGCGACACGGTCACGGATGCCGAAAATCCTTGTGCAGAGGCACTGCCCGGCTACAAGGAAGTACATTCGATGGTTTATTGCGGAATGTATCCGGCTGATAACGCAAAGTATCCGGACTTAAGGGATGCACTTGAAAAACTTCAGCTCAATGATGCATCACTTACTTATGAGCCCGAGACCTCCATTGCTCTCGGATTTGGCTTCAGATGCGGTTTCTTAGGCCTGCTTCATCTGGAGATAATACAGGAAAGACTGGAGAGAGAATACAATCTTGATCTGGTAACAACGGCTCCCGGTGTTATTTACAGGGTCTACAAGACAGACGGGGAAATGATCGAGCTCACAAATCCTTCAAATCTTCCCGATCCGTCTACGATCGATTATATGGAAGAACCCATCGTAAATGCCGAGATAATGGTGACTACGGAATTTATCGGTCCGATCATGCAGCTTTGCCAGGAAAGACGAGGCAAACATCTGGGCATGGATTATATAGAAGAGACCAGAGTCCTTCTCAAATACGAACTTCCGCTCAATGAGATCATCTATGATTTCTTTGATGCATTGAAGAGCCGCTCAAGGGGCTACGCTTCATTTGATTACGAGATGAAGGGTTACGAGAAATCAGAGCTTGTTAAGCTCGACATCCTGATCAACAGGGAAGAAGTTGATGCATTATCATTTATCGTACATAAAGAAGGCGCCTACGAAAGAGGACGCAAGATGTGCGAAAAATTGAAAGAAGAGATCCCGAGGCAACTGTTTGAGATACCGATCCAGGCGGCAGTCGGAGGAAAAGTCATAGCGAGGGAGACAGTCAAGGCCGTCCGCAAGGATGTTCTGGCAAAGTGCTACGGCGGTGATATAACAAGAAAGAAGAAATTGCTTGAAAAGCAAAAAGAAGGCAAGAAACGTATGCGCCAGTTCGGTAACGTGGAAGTACCGCAGAAGGCATTTATGAGCGTACTCAAGCTTGATGATGATTAAATGAGGCACACTGACCTTATAAGTCAAGATTAAGATATGAAGAAAAAAAGCTTAAAAAAACAATTTCAGATCCTTTTGGTATTAACGATACTGGCATTGGTATTTGCGTTCGGATGCGGGAGGAAAAAACCCGCAGATGCCGCAGGAGAGACAGTTACAGCCACAGAGGAAACAAGTGACACAACTGTAAATAAAGATGACAGTGATGTCATAAATGCAGAAAAGACCGAAACAGGCCCCGATGCCAAAGCTGAGGCAGAGACTGAGGATACATTCCAAACCGATACTGATGATCCGGACACTTCGACGGTTGAAACGGAAGCAGGCGATACCACGGTATCGGATCCGGAACCGACGGATGATACCACAGATGATCAGATTGCCGATATACCTGTGATAGACGAGAACGGAACCTATACCTCCAGAGACGAGGTTGCTCTCTATATACATACGTACAACAAACTGCCGTCCAACTTCATGACCAAGAAAGAGGCCAAGAAACTCGGATGGGAAGGCGGTTCGCTGGAACCCTTTGCGCCCGGCAAATGTATCGGCGGCGATTTCTTCGGCAATTATGAGGAACTCCTGCCTGAAAAAAAGGGCAGGGAATACAGGGAATGCGATATAGATACACTCGGGAAAAAGAAAAGAGGAGCGAAGCGTATCATTTATTCCAACGACGGACTTATTTATTATACGGAAGATCATTACGAGAGTTTTGAACTTCTCTACGGAGAAGAGTGACCGAAACGTACTTATTTACAAGGAAAGCTTTCAGCACTACAACGGATGATATTTCCATTATGAAATGAGTATGCTTTACAACAGATAAACCCTATAAATATCGATCGGAAAAATGCGTCCAAAGCAGCCGTATCCGGGCAGGAAACGGCTGATTTTTTTTATTTTTTGAGGATGAAAATTTTACGTTGCGTCTGATTATATATGTGTGTTACAATAAGAAGGCACGAAATTGATAATAAAATAACAATCTGACATTAAAGGTTTGATTGAAATGTAAGAAATGTATGAAAGGAGTCATTAAATATGGCAAAAAAAGTAGTAATCGCAAGTGCTTGCCGTACTGCTATCGGTACAATGGGCGGCTCACTCAGCACAACACCTGCAGCTCAGCTCGGTGCTATCGTTATCAAGGAGGCTATTAACAGAGCAGGTATTAAGCCTGAAAATGTTGATCAGGTATACATGGGATGTGTTATCCAGGCAGGTCTCGGACAGAACGTGGCTCGTCAGGCATCTATAAAGGCCGGTCTTCCCATAGAAGTTCCAGCTGTTACGATCAACGTAGTATGCGGTTCGGGTCTTAACTGTGTTAATCAGGCAGCTCAGATGATCATCGCAGGAGATGCTGATGTAGTAGTAGCAGGCGGTACGGAAAACATGTCTATGGCACCTTTCGCAATCCCCAACGGACGTTACGGTTACAGAATGATGTGGCCCAGCCAGAGCCAGGGAGGACTTGTTGATACAATGGTAAAGGATGCTTTATGGGATGCATTCAATGATTACCACATGATCACAACCGCTGACAATGTTGCTAAGCAGTGGAACCTTACAAGAGAAGAGCTTGATGAGTTCGCACTTAAGAGCCAGTTAAAGGCATGTGCAGCTATCGAGAACGGCGAGTTCAAGGAAGAGATCGTTCCCGTAGAGATAAAGAAGAAAAAAGAAGTAGTTGTATTTGATACAGACGAAGGTCCCAGACAGGGTTCTACAATAGAAGGTCTTGCTAAGCTTAAACCTCTTAATCCCGACGGTGTCGTTACAGCAGGTAATGCATCAGGAATCAATGACGGTGCTGCAGCTATCGTTCTCATGAGCGAAGAAAAGGCAGCTGAGCTTGGTGTTAAGCCTATGGCTACATTCGTTGCAGGTGCACTTGCAGGCGTTGATCCTACTATCATGGGTATCGGACCTGTTGCAGCTACAAGAAAGGCTATGGCAAAGGCCGGCTACAAGATCGAGGACTTCGATATCATCGAGGCAAACGAAGCATTTGCAGCTCAGTCTGTAGCAGTCGGCAAGGATCTCGGAATCGATGTTGACAAGCAGCTCAATCCTAACGGCGGCGCTATCGCACTCGGACATCCCGTTGGTGCATCTGGTGCTCGTATCCTTGTAACACTCCTTCATGAGATGAAGAAGAAGGGTGCAAAGAAGGGTCTTGCTACACTGTGTATCGGTGGCGGCATGGGTTGTGCTACTATCGTTGAGATGGACTAATATAATAATGAAATCTGCAAGCAGCTCCCTGTAAAAAGGGCAGCTGCTTGTTGCACGAAATAAAGGAGAGATTATGGATTACATTTTATATGAGGTAAACGGTGCAGTCGGTACTATCACCATTAACAGAGAAAAGGCACTCAATGCACTTAATTCACAGGTTCTTGAAGAGCTTGACGCTACACTTGATGCTGTTGATCTTGAGAATGTAAGATGCCTTATCCTTACAGGCGCAGGC
Source organism: Lachnospiraceae bacterium (assembly GCA_024698705.1). Classification (GTDB taxonomy): domain Bacteria; phylum Bacillota; class Clostridia; order Lachnospirales; family Lachnospiraceae; genus Colinaster. The sequence continues at coordinate 1,802 of JAILQX010000039.1, read as the reverse complement.
GAGAAGAGCTTTGTTGCAGGTGCTGACATAGGAGAGATGAGCACACTTACAAAGGCAGAAGGCGAAGCATTCGGAAAGAAGGGAAATGACGTATTCAGAAAGCTTGAGACATTCCCCATCCCCGTTATCGCTGCAGTAAACGGTTTTGCACTCGGCGGCGGCTGCGAGATCTCAATGAGCTGTGATATAAGGATATGTTCAGACAATGCTGTATTCGGTCAGCCCGAGGTAGGACTCGGAATCACACCCGGATTTGGCGGAACACAGAGACTTGCCCGTTTGGTTGGTGCAGGCATGGCTAAGCAGATGATCTATACTGCTCGCAACATCAAGGCTGCAGAAGCTTACAGGATCGGTCTTGTAAACCAGGTCGTTTCAGCTGAGACAAATGAAGCAGGCGAAGTAGTCGTTTCAGCAAAGGATGCTCTTATGGCAGCTGCAAACAAGATGGCTGCAGGCATCGCAGCTCAGGCTCCCATTGCTGTACGCAACTGCAAGAAGGCTATAAACGAAGGTCTTCAGGTTGATATGGACAAGGCTATAGTTATAGAAGAAAAGCTTTTCGGTGACTGCTTCGAGACAGAAGATCAGAAGGCAGGCATGGGCAACTTCCTTGAGAAGGATAAAGAGAAGAAGCTTAAAGTCGTACCTTTCCAGAATAAGTAAATCAATTATATTATTTCACATTATGGAGGAATGAACATGAAAGTAGGCGTTATTGGTGCCGGAACAATGGGCCAGGGAATCGCTAAGGCATTCGCACTGGTTGACGGCTATGAAGTTGCACTCTGCGACATCAAGCAGGAGTGGGCTGAAGGCGGTAAGGACAAGATTGCTAAGGGTTATGCAAAGCTTGTAGAAAAAGGAAAAATGACTCAGGAGAACGTTGATGCTGTCCTTGCAAGGATCACTCCCGGTCTCAAGGAGGATCTCTGTGCTGACTGTGACCTCATCGTAGAGGCTGCATTCGAGGATATGCAGGTTAAGAAGACCACTTTCTCAGAGCTCGACAAGATCTGCAAAGAGTCTTGTGTATTTGCTTCAAATACATCAAGTCTTTCAATCACCGAGATCGGCAACGGACTTACCCGTCCTATGATCGGAATGCACTTCTTTAACCCTGCTGACAGAATGAAGCTCGTTGAGGTTATCGCAGGTGTTAACACTCCTCAGGCTACCGTTGACAGGATCATCGAGATCTCCAAGGAGATCGGCAAGGAGCCCGTACAGGTTAATGAGGCAGCAGGATTTGTTGTTAACCGTATCCTTATCCCCATGATCAACGAAGCAGCTTTCATCAAGATGGAAGGTGTATCCGATATCGAGGGAATCGACAGCGCAATGAAGCTTGGTGCAAACCATCCCATGGGACCCCTTGAGCTCGGCGATTTCGTAGGACTCGATATCTGCCTTGCTATCATGGACGTTCTCTACAAGGAGACTGGCGATTCCAAGTATCGTGCATGCCCTCTTCTTCGCAAGATGGTGCGCGGCGGAAACCTTGGATGCAAGAGCGGCAAGGGATTCTATGTTTACAATGCTGACAGAACAAAGACAGCTGTAGACAAGCTTTAATTTTATCGAAACTTTTGAAGATGCAAAGTAGCATTATTTCACTTTGCATCTTCGTGTGTAATTTAATCATATTTTCGGAGGAAAAACATAATGGATTTTACTCTTAGCAAGCAGCATGAAATGGCTCAGACTCTCTTCAAAGAGTTTGCTGAGAAAGAAGCTAAGCCTCTGGCGATCGAGACAGATGAAAACGAGGCATTTCCCAGACCTACCGTTGACAAGATGGC
>JAILQX010000037.1 GCA_024698705.1 Lachnospiraceae bacterium | reverse complement strand
GTCTTTAAGAGCGTTATGGGAAAGGTGATCGGATCATACTATGAGAAGGAGCGCAGGATGCTCCTGTTTTTCTATTATCCGCAGGATGACTACATCGCTTATGTTTCCGGGATAGATGAGATTATGTTTGTTGATGAGATAAACTGCACGGATCTGTTTCCTGAAAAGGATGCCAGAAACCGGATAATGATATATGAATTTCCTATACAGTGAGTTCTATTTTCATTTGCACGTTCTGTCTGTTGATGATATGATATCTGTATAAACAGGAAACAAGGGCGTTTCATCAACTGAGGATGGAGCGCTTATTTTGTTAAAGGGGATTGAATGATGAAACCGATAATAGGGATCATGCCATTATGGGATGATGAAAAAAACAGTATCTGGATGTTGCCCGGATATCTTGATGGAATAAGCAGGGCCGGAGGTGTTTCGATAATTTTACCGCTTCTGACAGAACGTAATGATCTGAAACAGCTTATGGATCTGTGTGACGGCTTTCTTTTTACCGGCGGCCATGATGTCTCACCTGAGATCTATTCGGAGCCTCCAATGGAAGGCAAGATAAGCTGTTGCAGGAAACGTGATGAAATGGAGACTTTTATACTTAAAGAAGCAATAGAAAGCAACAAACCGGTACTGGGAATATGCCGGGGTATACAGTTTATCAATGCATATCTTGGGGGAACACTGTATCAGGATATACCGACTCAGTTCCCTTCCGATACTGAACATCATCAGGATCCTCCATATGATATTCCGGTGCATACGGTGGATATCGTACCGGATACGCCGCTGCATTGCTGTCTTGGCATCGAGAGTCTGGCGGTCAACAGTTACCATCACCAGGCAGTAAAAGAGATCGCATCGGGACTTGTAACAATGGCTGTCTCGTCCGACGGGCTTATTGAAGCTTTTTATATGCCCTCACATCGTTTTCTTTGGGCGGTTCAGTGGCATCCGGAGTTTTCCTATATTTCGGATAGCAGCAGTATGAAAGTATTCAGTGCATTTGTTGAAGCCTCGACAACAAATATGGCATAAGAGTTCTTTTACATTTCAAAAACAGTTGACAATTCTTTTTAAGTGTATATAATGAATATATACAATAATTATTGGATGAGGAATTATTGCGCAAATGATTCCTCTCGTCTGCGCACAGAAAGAGAAAACCATGGATATCATTATAAGTAATGCTTCAGGAGTGCCCATTTATGAGCAGATAGAGGAGCAGATCAAGGGTCAGATCATGACCGGAGAGATGGCGGCTGGGGATGCCCTTCCGTCGATGAGAGTTCTTGCAAAGGAATTAAAGATCAGCGTGATCACCACAAAGAGAGCCTATGAGGACCTGGAGAAGGACGGTTTCATTGAGTCGGTCATAGGAAAAGGCAGCTTTGTGAAGGGCGTAAACAGTGAGCTTATGATGGAAAGCCTGCGCTTTGCCATCGAGGAATGCCTTGAGAAGGCCGTTGAAAAGGCGGTCATGGGTAAGGTTACGCTTGATGAGCTTAAGGAAATGCTCAGTGTCATATATGAAGATAAAAAGAGCATTACCTGATGAAAGGAAAGCAGTATGGATGGGATCAATAATGTGATAGAACTTGATAATGTCACTAAGGATTACGGGGATTTTAAGCTTGATGGTATTACATTTTCTGTTCCCGAGGGTTCTGTCTGCGGGTTTATCGGGCAGAATGGCGCCGGTAAGACCACTACCATCAAACTGATACTTGACATGATAGGGAAAGACTCCGGTGAGATAAGGGTGTTCGGTGAAAGCGTTTGTAAGAATAACGCAGGGATTCGGGAAAACATAGGTGTTGTATTTGATGAGATGGGTTTTCACGAATTCATGACGGGCCGTGACATCAGTATCATGATGAAGAATATTTATAAGAACTGGGATGAGAAGGCTTTTTTTGATTATCTGAAGAGGTTTTCCCTCCCGTCAAGGAAAAAGTGCGGAGCATTTTCGCGCGGCATGAGGATGAAACTGCAGATTGCCGTTGCACTTTCCCATAATGCAAAGCTCCTTATCATGGATGAACCTACCAGCGGGCTTGATCCTGTCGTTCGAAACGAGATGATAAATATCTTCAGGGAATTCGTGGTTGAGGAGGATCACACGATCCTTCTGTCGTCGCATATCACGGGGGATCTTGAGAAGCTTGCGGATGAGGTAGTATTCATTGACGGCGGGAGGATAATACTTGCAGGAAATAAGGATGAGCTTCTTGAAAAACACGGGATACTGAAATGTAAAAAGGATGATTTTGGCAAGATCAGCAGATCGCTCATCATAAGCGAAGATTACAATGAATACGGAGTACAGGCGCTGGTTAATGACAGATACTCCGCGAATCAGCTCTATCCCGAAACGATCATTGAACCGGCACCGCTTGAAGATATAATGATCGGGTACGTCAATGCCGGAAAGGGGTGAGCGCATGAAGGGACTTGTGATCAAAGATATCATGTGTCTGAAAAAGCAGCTTACCACGTTTGCTTTTGTGATCGCAGGAGTAGTTATCGTGTCGGTCATGTATGTATTAAGCACCCGTTTCGGCAATCTCGCCAAAGTGGGAGTGGCATTGCTTGATGAGAATAATAACATGTCCGAGATCGATGTTAAGAATCTCGGCTCTATGGCGCTTGTGCTGTTTATGTTTCTTCCGATCGTATCTGTCGGAGATATGATAAATGTTTTTATGGCAGATGGCAAAGCAGGGTTTGTAAAGGTTTCAGCATCATTTCCGGTGCCGCTTAAGAACAGGCTGCTTGCTCGGTTCATTACTATCTTTTCGCTTTTGGGCATCGGTGCCCTGGCGGATATTCTTCTGGCAGGGATGCTCTGTATGCTTACCGACATAATGAGCTTTGGTGAATTTTTCGGGGTGATCATATCCGTTTCTTCTTTAATGTGTATCTACAGCGCCTTGGTGATCTTATTCTGTATAATGCTCGGGTACGGAAAGGAGCAGTACGCGCAGTGCTTTTCACTGCTGTCCATGGTGGCTGCCTTTATCATTGTCAGGTTTAAAGATCTGAAATCCGTATTTATCCGTATCTTTATTGAAGAACATGGATTTGACAGCGATACATTCTGGCAGCCGCTCGATTTTTTTAAAGAGAAGGGATATGTATTTTTCTTCATCGCTGTCTTTGTGATGATCCTTTCTTATATGATCTCTTTAAACATAGCCGAAAGAAAGCGGGGTGTCATCTGATGGCCGGTTTGCTGTATAAGGATTTTCTGGCAATAAAAGGGAAAAAGATTGTTATTCTGTTTCTTACGGCAACGGTCATATTCCTGATCCTAAAGTTTATACGTATTCATATGGGACTTATTGACTCGTTAACAGCTGTCAATGATAAAGGTGAACCGGTGTATATTCCGGATACGTTTTGCTGGATGTTAATATGCTGTTTTAACATATGGGGAGTCACTCTTATAAGCGGGTGGCGCATCAGGATCATGGAATATGACGAAAAAAACAGAGTATGGGATTACATATCTTCAATGCCTTTTGAAAAGAAAACATACGTCGCATCCAAGTATGTTTTTACAGGTATCTGCATATACGCATTTTTCTCGCTGTATATGGTCTGGAATATCATCGCAATGGCTTTTCTTGAGGGCGGTTACACTGAAGACATGCTTATGTTCACAACTTCATTTGCCCTTGAATTATACTGTTTTTCATTGCTTATGTCTTCGATAGAATTACCCTTGCTTTTTGCTTTTGGGAAGGGAAAGGCGATGCTTTTTAAGATAGGATTTTCACTTATGTGCGGCATGCTTGTGCTGGGATATTTATTCTTCGGTGATCTGAACGTTTTTAGTAACTGGGATGTTGAAACATTTATGAGCTGGGCGGATAAGCATGCATTTGCACTGACATCTGTCTCGATCTTATCACCTCTTATAACCATATTGATCTACTTTGTATCATACCGTATTTCGGTTTTGATCTTCGAAAGAAGGGAGGGCGATTATGAATAAGAGGACATATACCGATACCTCAAGGCTGTTTATCTATCTGGCATTTACGTTTTTGCTTACGTTCATATGGTTTATGATCGCAAACCCTGACGGAAAGACATGGGATGAGATGGGTCAGGCCAGGCAGTCCCTTATGGCGCTCGGAATGATCTTTCCTGTGATATCCCATGTACTGACAAGGATCATTACAAGGGAAGGATTCGCATTTGGCGGGAGCAATTCATCATATTTCGGAATGACTTTCAGCGGAGGAAAATGGAAGTATTATGTCATAGCGTGCTTTATACCGTGGATATATACCGAACTTGGGAATATTATAGAGCTTGCTTTGTGCCCGTCCCGTTTTGATCCTAAATACTATCTTAGCCTGGGGATTGAGAAAAGACTTCTTGTCCTGCTCCCTGTAAATGCGATAGTCACGGGCATTATAGGTTCCTTTGCCGCATTTGGGGAAGAGGGCGGATGGAGAGGTTATATGATGCCGAAGCTCATTAAGATCATGGGACGGAAACGTGCGCTCCTGCTCGGTGGCATCATCTGGGGACTCTGGCATGCCCCTCTTACATGCATCGGGCATAATTTTGGAACGGATTATCCCGGATTTCCCTATGTTGGGATCCTGTTAATGTGCATATTCTGCACGCTATTAGGCATTTTACTTACGTTTCTTACAGAAATGAGCGGTTCGGTATGGCCGGCAGTATTTGTACATGCGATAGGCAATGCGTCACCTTCGATCCTTCAAGGATATATAAATCCGGACAAGGCTGCTTCCGTAATGATCCATCCGGGGTGGATCGGTATGGTAGTATCGCTTGTGATCGTGATCATTCCGCTGATCCGGTCATGGAAGAAAAGCTTTTGTCCGATTTTTTCTGTTTCAGATTCAGAATGATCACTGCTGTCAGGATAAGAATGATGCCTGCTCCCGATATGATCGTTAGCGGTTCGGAAAAGACAACTATTCCTATAAGGGTTGCCACCATGGGTTCAATAGTGGCTATTATCCCCGCTTTGCTTGCTTCCACACTTTCAAGTCCAAGCGTATATGCCAGAAACGGGATCACGGCAGTGATCAGTGCGGTAAGGCAGCAGAAAAACAACAGAAATCCTAAATCTGCCGTGTTTTTGATCTTATAAAGCATATCCGCCGGGCGGCAAATGAACCAGGAACCTATCGCGGCCAAAATAAACGTATAAGCCGTGACAGTATACGAAGAATATTTGCGCAGTGCTATTGTACCCAAAATGCTGTACAATCCGTATCCGATCCCGGATCCGAGCCCCACAAGTAATCCCGTCAGAGTTATTCCATGACCGGAGATGCCGGAAACCAGTACACAGCCCGCAAACGCAAGGGCAAGGGCGATCAGCTTCCTTTTGTCCAGCTTTTCATGAAAGAACAGAACAGACATGAGCATGATCCATACAGGTGATGTATAGAGCAGTATAGCTGCAGTAGAAAGCGGCATCATTGTAATAGCGGTAAAATAGCAGACCGTGAAAAACAGGATACTCCCAAACCCAAGTCCAAGAAACAGCGGGATATCTCCGCGTGAGATCTTAAATCCGGAACGATCCTTTACAAACAATACCAACGCAAATATCAGCGCTGCCAAAGTCACACGTATTGAAACTATCTGTATGGAATTAAAACCGTATGTACCAAGCCTTCGTACAAAAATCCCCATACTTCCCCAAAAGCATCCTGCCAGGATTATCAGTATGGGCCCGATCTTGGCTTTATTATTGTTCTTCATCATTCGTTCATT
>JAILQX010000001.1 GCA_024698705.1 Lachnospiraceae bacterium | reverse complement strand
GCGGGAGAGCGCACCGGTGACTGGCTCTTCTTCATGACAGTCAAGGCGGCAGAGCGCCTGAGGATCGCAAATTACGAGCTTGTATGCGGCTGTGCCTTCTTCTACAAGTGGGAGAGGCTGCCGGAACCGGAGGAACCTGAGCCTGAGCCCGAGCCCGATCCTGAACCCACGCAGCCATCGGAGCCCTCAGAGCCTTCACAGCCTGCAGAGCCATCGCAGCCGGAAACACCTGAAACACCACAGCCCGCAGAACCGGAAGAGCCGAAAGAACCCGATCAACCCGCTTAATATTTTGGACCCCCGGGACAGTCCCGGGGGTCCATTTCGAATTTTTTGTTGAATACGAACGCCCGTTGTACTATAATTTTCTTCGCTGGTGCTACTGGCGTTTATTTTTTTTACGGGATATTGTTAAAAAATTAACATGGCGTCCGGAGAAAATAAACGAAGCACAAAAACAAATTAGTTTTCTTTAGAAGGAGGCAAACATGGCAGGAAAGGTTGTTATCGCCGGCGCGTGCCGGACGGCAGTCGGAAAGATGGGCGGAGCGCTTTCGACGACACCCGTTGAAAAACTGGGTTCCATCGTTATCAAGGAGGCTCTTACTCGTGCGGGTATCTCTGAGGACAAGTACGATCAGGTCGATGAAGTCCTGATGGGATGCGTTATCCAGGCAGCTCAGGGACAGAATGTCGCACGTCAGTCTGCGCTTCACGCAGGACTTCCCTTTACGGTTCCGGCCGTCACATTGAACGTGGTCTGCGGCTCCGGCCTTAATGCCGTGAACATGGCAGCTGACCTCATCAAGGCAGGCGATGCTGACATCGTTGTGGCAGGAGGTATGGAAAATATGTCAATGGCTCCTTTTGCTCTTGAAAAGGCACGCTACGGTTATCGTATGAACAACGGAACACTCGTAGACTGCATGATAAAGGATGCTCTTTGGGATGCCTTCAACAATTATCATATGATGATCACTGCTGAGAACGTTGCAGAGCAGTGGAAGCTCACGAGAGAAGAGCTTGATGAATTCGCAGTAGCTTCACAGAACAAGTGCGAAGCCGCTCAGAAGGCAGGCAAGTTCAAGGACGAGATCGTTCCCGTTGAGATCAAGCAGAAGAAGGAGACGATCATTTTTGATACTGATGAAGGTCCCCGTGCAGGACAGACCATAGCTGATCTTCAGAAGCTTAAATGTTGTTCAGGCAAGGAAGGCGGAGTCGTTACTGCAGGAAACGCTTCCGGTATCAATGACGGCGCAGCAGCGGTTGTCGTTATGTCTGAAGAAAAGGCAAAAGAACTTGGCGTAAAGATAATGGCTGAGTGGAAGGGCGGAGCCCTCGGCGGTGTTGATCCTTCGATCATGGGCGTAGGTCCCGTTGCCGCTACGGAAAAGGTAATGAAGAAGCTCAACCTTACAATAGACGACTTCGATCTCTATGAAGCAAATGAGGCATTTGCAGCACAGAGCTGTGCGGTTGCAAAGGATCTCAAGTTTGATCCCGCAAAGCTCAACGTAAACGGCGGCGCCATCGCCCTCGGACATCCCGTTGGAGCTTCGGGCTGCAGGATCCTCGTTACCCTTCTTCATGAGATGAACAGGTCCGGCGCAAAGCGCGGTCTTGCAACCCTCTGCATCGGCGGCGGAATGGGCTGCGCGACGGTTGTTGAAAAGTACGAAGGCTGATAATTATTATATATATAAAGGAGGAATAATTAAATGAAAGTAGCTGTGATCGGCGCCGGCACAATGGGTTCCGGCATCGCCCAGGCATTTGCTCAGTGCGGTGATGTTGAAAAGGTTTATCTTTGCGACATCAAGCAGGAGTTCGCTGATGGCGGAAAGGGAAAGATCGAAAAGAATCTCGGTCGTCTCGTAAGCAAGGAGAAGATAACTCAGGCTGACGCGGACGCGATTCTTGCAAAGATCGCTACAGGTCTCAACGATATAGCGACAGATCCCGATCTCGTAGTTGAGGCGGCTCTTGAAAAGATGGATATCAAAAAGGCCTGCTTCAAGTCTCTGATGGACGACATCGTAAAGAACCCTGACTGCATCTTCGCGTCAAACACCTCATCCCTTTCCATCACGGAGATAGGAGAGGGTCTTTCAAAGCCCATCATCGGTATGCATTTCTTCAATCCCGCACCTGTGATGAAGCTTATCGAGGTTATCTCCGGAAAGAACACACCGAAGGAGATGACGGATACTGTCGTTGACATCTCAAAGAAGCTCGGAAAGATCCCCGTAAAGGTAAACGAGGCACCCGGCTTTGTTGTTAACAGGATCCTTATCCCTATGATCAACGAAGGTATCCAGGTTTATGCTGAGGGTACATCTGACATCGAGGGCATCGATACCGCTATGAAGCTTGGCTGCAACCATCCTATGGGACCGCTTGAGCTCGGCGATTACATCGGTCTTGACATTGTCCTTGAGATCATGGATGTCATCTACAGAGGCACCGGAAACGAGAAATACAAGGCAAACGACCTTCTTCGCAAGATGGTGGAAGAGAAGAAGCTTGGCGTAAAGACAGGCATCGGCTTCTACAAATACAATGAGGACAGGACAAAGACACCTACTGATCAGTTGTGATTGATAATAAAGGAGCAAAGATAAATGGATTTTTCATTGGATAAAAAGCATGCGCTTGCTCAGCAGCTCTTCAAGGAGTTTGCCGAGAAGGAAGTAAAGCCCAATGCGCAGGAAACGGACGAGACAGAAGTATTTCCGAGAGCGAATGTAGAAAAGATGGCGAAGGCCGGCTTCTTTGGGATCACGGTTCCGAAGGAATACGGCGGACAGGGCTGCGATCCCCTTACCTACGTAATGGCGGTAGAGGAGATGTCAAAGGTCTGCGGAACCACAGGCGTTATCCTTTCGGCTCATTCATCTCTGTGCGTTGACCCCATACTTTTCTGGGGAACAGAGGAGCAGAAGAAAAAATATCTTCCCGACCTTGCGTCAGGAAAGAAATTGGGAGCTTTCGGACTCACCGAGCCCGGCGCCGGTACCGACGCTCAGGGCTGCCAGACAAAGGCTGTCGAAGACGGCGATTCCTGGGTTTTGAACGGCTCGAAGTGCTTCATCACAAACGGTAAAGAGGCTGAGATCTACTGTATCATAGCTATTACCGATATCGTTGAAGGAAAGCGCGGACCTCAGAAGAAGTTCTCGATGTTCATAGTTGAAAAGGGAACGCCCGGATTCACCTTCGGAACGAAGGAAAAGAAGATGGGTATCAGAGGATCTTCAACCTACGAGCTCATTTTCCAGGACTGCAGGATCCCGAAGGAGAATATGCTGGGTGCCAGAGGCAAGGGATTTAATCAGGCAATGCACACCCTTGACGGCGGACGTATCGGAATTGCCGCTCAGGCTCTTGGTCTCGGCGAAGGCGCGATCGACTGCTGTGTGAATTTCGTAAAGGAAAGAAAGCAGTTCGGAAAGTCGATCAGTGCTTTCCAGAATACTCAGTTCCAGCTTGCAGACATGGCTACCAGGATGGAGGCGGCAAAGCACCTTGTATATGCTGCAGCTTATGCGAAGTCCACAAAGCCTGTTTATTCCGTAGAAGCAGCCAAGGCAAAGCTCTTTGCAGCAGAAGCCGCTATGGATGTTACCACAAAGGCTGTTCAGCTCATGGGCGGCTACGGCTACATGAGAGATTATGATGTAGAGCGCATGATGCGCGACGCGAAGATCACGGAGATCTACGAAGGAACCTCAGAGGTTCAGAGGATGGTCATCTCCGGCGCTCTCTTGAAGTAATTCGGAACTAAAGAAAAGGAGTCAGAAATAATATGAATATTATAGTTTGCATCAAGCAGGTTCCGGATACCGCAGGCGGAGTAGTCTTCAATCCGGACGGCACGCTTAACCGCGGCGCCATGCTTACCATAATGAATCCCGACGACAAGGCCGGCCTTGAGGCTGCTCTTCGTCTGAAGGATCAGTACGGCGCTCATGTTACAGTTGTTACTATGGGTCTTCCCAAGGCAGAGGATGTTTTGAGAGAGGCTATGGCTATGGGAGCTGATGAGGGCGTCCTTATCACGGACCGTGTTCTCGGCGGCGCTGATACCTGGGCTACATCCTCCACGATCGCTGCAGGCATCAGGAATCTCGATTATGACCTCATCATCACCGGACGTCAGGCTATCGATGGTGATACGGCGCAGGTCGGTCCGCAGATAGCTGAGCACCTTGATATACCCGTTATCTCTTATGCTGAAGAGATAAAGCTTGACGGCGATTATATCATCGTAAAGAGACAGTATGAGGATCGTTATCATGAGGTTAAGGCAAAGCTTCCCTGCCTCATCACTGCACTTGCTGAGCTCAATGAGCCCCGCTACATGACACCCGGCGGGATCTTCGATGCTTATGATGAAAAGAAGGTCACTGTATGGGGAAGGGCTGATCTTAAGGACTTAGACGATGCCAACATCGGTCTTAACGGCTCACCCACAAAGATCGCAAAAGCTTCCGACAAGGTAAGGAAGGGCGCCGGCGAGAAGAAGGCGGATCTTGACCCTCAGGGCGCTTGCGACTACATTATGGGAAAATTAACGGAAAAGCATGTAATATAAGGAGAGGAACAGATGTCTATAGAAGACTACAAAGGCGTATACATCTTTGCGCAGCAGGTGGACGGCGAGCTTTCGAGTATAGCACTTGAGCTCCTCGGAAAGGCTCATGAGCTGGCAGAGCCCCTGAAGACCGATGTTACCGCCGTTCTTATTGGATCAAATGTAAAGGGTCTTTGCAATACTCTTGCAGAGTACGGCGCTGACCATGTTATTCTGGTAGATGACCCGAAGCTTGAGACCTACAGGACAGAGCCCTATGCTCAGGCACTTGCCGGAGTGATCAATGAATATAAGCCCGAGATCATGCTCGTTGGCGCGACAGCCATCGGCCGTGACCTTGGCCCTACGGTATCGGCCAGAGTCGCTACAGGTCTTACCGCAGACTGTACAGGGCTTGATATCGGTGATTTCCCGCTTCAGCCCCAGGAAGGCGTTGAACAGAAGCATAATCAGCTTCTCATGACCCGTCCCGCTTTCGGCGGAAACACAATAGCTACCATAGCCTGCCCCAACAACCGTCCCCAGATGGCGACTGTACGTCCCGGCGTTATGGTAAAGCGCGATCCCGAGAAGGGAAAGACTCCCGACATCATCGAGTACAAGGCTGACCTTACCGAGAACAACAAATACGTTGAGATTCTGAACATCGTAAAGGATATGGGCAAGAAGGTTGATATCCAGTCCGCTAAGATCCTCGTATCAGGCGGCCGTGGAGTCGGAAGCCCTGAGAACTTCAAGATACTTGATGAGCTTGCTGAGGCTATCGGCGGCACCGTATCATGCTCACGTGCTGTCGTTGATTCAGGCTGGAAGCCGAAGGATCTTCAGGTTGGTCAGACAGGTAAGACAGTAAGACCCAACGTATACTTTGCTATCGGTATCTCAGGTGCTATCCAGCACGTAGCAGGTATGGAAGAGTCTGACATCATCGTAGCTATCAACAAGGATGAGGATGCTCCCATCTTTGATGTGGCAGATTACGGTGTAGTCGGAGATCTCAACAAGATCGTTCCCCAGCTTACAGCAGCCATCAAGGCAGCTAAGGCAGCTAAAGCAGCGAACTGATAAGACAGCCATCAAGGCAGCTAAAGCAGCGAACTGATAAGCAACTATCAAGTAGCTAAAGCTGCTAATGCAGCGAACTAAGCAAAGGTATCTAATATCGGAATTTAAGGATATTGATCAAGTTGATACAGAAAGCCGGACCTGATATAGGTCCGGCTTTCTTTTTGGTCTCTTCGAGTAGTTTAAGGTATTTGTTTTTTAATTTATCTGCCGGTCAGGAAGGACATTTAAGATACATAGGCTGATACAGAGGAAACTATCTTGATTATTTTTAGATTTTCTGTCGGAAACACTCATATTTAAGCGCGAATTACGGAGATCATATCATTTATCTTAATTTGTTATCCGGATCCCCTGTAGTGAGAGAAAAAATTAAGATATATGAGGGAAATATCCAAAATGTATCTTATTTCACTGCACCGAAATTGAACTTAGATGGAATTACTTTACCGGATACCACCACTTGAACTGTATTCCCATGCCAGTTATAATGAAGACTGGGATGCCAAAAACGGGAAGGCTTTCAGGTGTCCGTAAAACATAACAGACCGATTTGGAGGATCATATAATTGCCTGAAGTATTAACAGATATTTTGAGTTTTTGTTTGAAGTTTGTAGTACCGTTGCTCTGTGCTTTTCTGATCAATAAGGCGATATCGAGAGTGGCAAGCAAGGAAAGGCTGAGAGGAAAGATACATCTTGTATTGCTCAGGTCCATAATAGAGGTCATAGTATGGACAGCGGGCGCAGTTATCGCCCTCAACAACATTCCCAATTTTACCAAAGGCTGGGAGACGGTGATAGCAGGTTCGGGGATCATAGCTGTTGTAGTCGGTCTTGCTGCACAGTCATCGCTTGGAAATGTATTTGCCGGGATATCAATGACCGCTTCCGAATCAAGGCCGTTTGATATAGGCGACAGGGTTAAGATAGGAAATTCGGATCCGGGATATGTGGTAAATATCACACTGAGACATGTGGTCGTCAGAACCTATCTCAATGAGGTCATATTTATCCCCAACACTGTTGTCGGAAATACCACCGTTATCAATTATACAGCGACGGACGGCTATGGATTCCCTATAGAAGTGTATGTTGCTTATGAGGCCGATGTTCCGAGAGCAAAGGAGATAATGGAAGAGATAATCAACAAACATCCGAACCATTACGGTAATCCGTCAAAGGTATTGTGCAAGCTCCTTGGAGATTCAGGCGTGATGCTCAAGGGAACCGTCGTTACAAAGGCATTTGAGACAAATCCCGGAACCTGCTCAGAGGTTCTTATGGAAATACTTAAGAGATTTAAGGAAGAAGGGATCGAGATACCTTACAACAAGATCAAACTTGTAGAGTGATCGATACGCTTCATTAAGCCTGTAAGATAAACAATAAAAAAAGTGGGGCGAACCCCACTTTTTTATTTGCTCATTTATTTTGCCTTACCCTGATTTGCAACAGCTTCCATCTTAGCCTTAAGGGCTTCCTGGTCGCCAAGGTAATAATGATTAACTGCTTTGAAATTATCATCAAATTCGTAAACAAGCGGAACACCTGTAGGAATGTTTACACCAAGGATCTCTTCGGGTGTAAGATCATCAAAATACTTTACAAGTGCACGAAGTGAGTTGCCGTGAGCAGCGATGATAACACGCTTGCCTGCTTTCATATCGGGCTTGATAACTTCGTTGAAGAAAGGAACCGCACGCTCGATGGTTATCTCAAGACTCTCTGTAAGAGGAAGGTTCTTCTTATCAACGTTTCTGAACATATCCTGATTCTGGGGAGCTCTCTCATCACTTTCCTCAAGAGCCGGAGGAGTTACGTCAAAAGAACGTCTCCAGATCTTAACCTGCTCTTCACCGTATTTCTCAGCTGTTTCAGCCTTGTTGAGGCCCTGAAGAGCACCGTAATGACGTTCATTGAGCTGCCAGCATTTATGTACGGGGATCCAGTTACGATCCATTTCATCAAGTATATGGTTGAGAGTATGGATAGCTCTCTTAAGGTATGAAGTATATGCTACGTCGAAGTCATAGCCTTCTTCCTTTAAGATCTTGCCGCCCTGCTTAGCTTCTTCGTGTCCTTTTTCACTGAGGTCTACATCTGTCCAGCCTGTGAAAAGGTTAAGTTTGTTCCATTCTGATTCGCCATGTCTGACGAGTACAAGTTTCATCATAGTTAAATACTCCTTTACAAGTAATGCATTACAACACTTTTCAAATTATACAACGTATCCGCGCTGCATTCAAGAGCAAGAGTTGCAGGTAATGCGATAAAATAATTGATTTATGGACATGAAAATGATAAAAAATAATAGAAATGATCTGAAGCAGGTAATGATATTTTACAAATATGCGAGAAACCGGTAATGATATTTTACGGATATATGATAAACCGGTAAGGACACTTGGGAAATATACGATTCCTGCCGGACGGCGGAAAGGAAATGCGATCAGCGAAATGGAAAATAAAACAATCCTTGATTACGAAACGGTCGACATAGACCTTGATACGAAAGAACTTATAATAATAGATCAGACAAAACTTCCGGGAAAGACAGAGATAGTACGTATAAGTGATGCACAGGACATATGGGATGCGATCTATCTGCTGAAGGTCAGAGGAGCACCGGCAATAGGAGTTGCTGCCGCATTTGGACTCTATATACTTGCCTGCGGCACAGAGTCGGATGATTACGAAGGATTCAGAATAGAGCTGGAGAGAAAAAAAGAGTTTCTGAACAGTTCGAGACCTACAGCCGTAAATTTAAGCTGGGCACTCAATCGTATGATGCAGGTCGCCGATAAGACCGCGGAAAGCAGCATACAGTCACGATCAAAAAACGGACAGATACAGCCAAACAACGGACAGAATGAACAGTCGGATCGTAACGATCCTTCCGTGTCCGAAAGATCAAAGATATCCGTTGTTCTGGAAGCACTGAAAAATGAAGCCCTCCTGATCAAACAGGAAGACATAGAGGTATGCAGAGCGATAGGAGAAAACGGACTTACACTTGTAAAAAAAGGTGATGGTATACTCACGCATTGTAATGCGGGACAGCTTGCAACATGCAGGTACGGTACGGCAACGGCACCGATCTATCTCGGACAGGAGAGAGGGTATGATCTCAGGGTGTACGCCGATGAAACCAGACCGCTGTTGCAGGGAGCCAGACTCACGGCTTATGAGCTCAGCAGTGCCGGAGTGGATGTGACACTTTTATGTGATAACATGTGTGCTTCGGTCATGCAGAAGGGACTTATCAATGCCGTATTTGTCGGATGCGACAGAGTCGCCGCCAACGGAGATACTGCAAATAAGATCGGAACAAGTGTTGTGGCAACGGTGGCAAAGCATTATAATGTTCCGGTATATATCTGCGCACCGACCTCTACGATAGATCTGAACACACCTACGGGAGCGGAGATCAGGATAGAGCAGCGACCCGCCGAAGAGGTGACGGAAATGTGGTATAAGGAGCGTATGGCACCTGAGGGCATAAAGGTCTACAATCCTGCATTTGATGTAACGGATCACAGCCTGATAGCCGGAATAGTGACAGAGCATGGGATTGCTTACGAACCCTATACGGATTCTTTGAAAAAGATGGTCGAAGCCCGTGGAAAGGATGAGATATGTTTGGAAAAAACAAAACGGCAGTAACAAAGGTCGACAAGGATCTTGATTATGAAAATATGAAAAAGAAACCGGCAGTTAGCAATTACGTGACAACGGGAATGATACTTTCCGCATTTGCGGCGCTCGGGATATACTGCATGACGGACGGTATACGCAAGGGAGTGAACGAATCCATAATAATAGGAGTGTGTCTTGTCGGTATAGCCTTTTATATTTTTTTGATCGCACCTATTTCCCACAGCTCGGATAGGTACAGATTCGAATTCCGGCAGGGAAAGGGACTCGCGGACTTTAAACTGTTTTACAACGACCGGGAGGTGAAGGTTGAGTATAAACTGGATAAGACAGGAAGGTTTATGTGGAAGGATATGAAGAGAAAGCCTGATTGTTTAAGCTACGCAGACGGGAAAAAGATGGACTTGTATTTTACGAAATACAGAGTGCTCAATTACGTCAATCTCTTTATGAAGCAGAATGATCTGCTTTCGGATAACGCGTGGTAAAAAAGCGTGTTTCAATGATATAAAACGCCGGGTAAAAAGGGCAACCTTGTTGAAAATGAGTGTTTGAAAGACAGACAAAGCGATACATGGGCAAATGTATTGCTTTTTTGTATCATGAGGCATTTGCGGGTGTGATAAATAAAAGAATGACACAAAAAATTACTGGCAATAATACGAAACAGACCAAAATACGCCTGTGTTTATGAATATTATATGAACAGCATTTTATTTGATTTTTGGGGGCTTAAGTGGTAGTATAGAAAAGGCGCTTTGCAAATTAATATTTTACATATACGGAGGAAGATATGACTAAAAATTTTGAAGGTTTACTTTCAAAGGTAAACGATTGCGAGATAAAAAAACTGGCGGTTGCCGTTGCGCAGGATAAGCCTGTTCTGGAAGCGGTAAAACTTGCAAAGGAACGCGGTATTGCCAATGCGATACTTGTCGGAGATGAGGATCAGATCAGAAGTATCGGTGCTGAGATCGGCATGAATATGGATGATTACAGGATAATAGATGAGAAGGACGTGGTTGAAGCATCACTTAAGGCTGTTAAGCTTGTTCATGACGGTGAAGCGGATATGTACATGAAGGGTATCCTTCCTACCGGAACATTCTTAAAGAGTGTCCTTAACAAAGAGGTTGGCCTTCGTACAGGCAAGCCGCTTTCACATGTATGTGTATTTGAGATCCCCGCACTTGATAAACTGCTGTTCCTTACCGATGTTGCATTCATGCCTTATCCGACGCTTGATGATAAGAAATGCATGATCGATTACACCGTGGATGTTGCCAAGGCATGCGGTGTGGATGATCCCAAGGTTGCTGTACTTGCAGCGGTTGAGACAGTCAATGAGAAGATGCCCTGCACGGTTGAAGCAGCAGAACTTTCAAAGATGAACGATAACGGTGAGATCACAGGCTGTGTTGTTGATGGCCCGCTGTCACTTGATATCGCTCTTTACAAAGAAGCTGCTGAGGAGAAGAACGCACTTGACAGAAAGGTAGCCGGAGATGCCGATATCCTTGTGTTCCCCGACATTCACGCAGGAAACCTTGTATATAAGACAATGGTACATATGGTAGATTGCAAGAACGGCAATATACTTACGGGAACCAAAGCACCGGTCATCCTTACATCACGTTCGGATTCTGTTGAAGTTAAGATAAATTCCATTGCTCTTGCAGCAGTTGTTGCAGAGCAGATGAAGAAGAATAATTAGTATTTCGGAGGTCAATATGAGTATAAAGAGTTTGATAATAAATCCAGGATCAACATCCACAAAGATCGGTGTATTTGAAGATGAAAATCTGTTGTTTGAAGAGACATTGAGACATACAACCGAGGAAATAGCACAGTTTGCGACCATAGCGGACCAGAAGGATTTCCGTAAAGCGATCATCATGAATCTCTTAAAGGAAAAGAATTTTGACATAAAATCCCTCGGAATGGTAGTAGGGCGCGGCGGTATGTTGAAGCCTATTCCGGGTGGAACATATGCCGTAACGGATGAACTTCTTCATGACCTTCAGATCGGAAAGCAGGGACAGCATGCATCAAACTTAGGCGGTATGCTCGCACGTGAGATCGGTGATGAGATAGGTGTTCCGTCATTTATCGTTGATCCGGTGGTTGTAGATGAACTTTGTGATATCGCAAGATATTCGGGTGTTCCGGAACTTCCACGTACATCGGTATTCCATGCACTCAACCAGAAGGCTGTTGCCAAACGTTATGCAAAGGAATGCGGCAAGGCTTACAATTCGCTCAACCTCATTGTTGTACACATGGGTGGCGGAGTATCGGTAGGCGCGCATAAGGAAGGCAAGGTCATAGACGTGTTCAACGCACTTGACGGCGACGGAGCATTTTCACCTGAAAGAGCGGGAGCGGCACCTGTAGGCGCACTCATAAAGATGTGTTTCTCAGGTGAATACACTGAAAAGGAAATATATAAGAAATTCGTAGGTAACGGCGGTTTTAACGCGTATCTCGGAACCAATGACATGAGAGATGTGGAGAAGATGGTAAGCGAAGGCGATACAAAGGCAAAAGAAGTAAGGGATGCTTTTATCTTCCAGGTAAGTAAGAATATCGGCTCAATGTCATGTGTTCTCAAGGGAAAGGTTGACAGGATCATCGTTACCGGCGGTATCGCATATGACAAGGGTGTTGTTGCAGGTCTTAAAGAGGCAACTGAATGGATAGCACCGTTTACGGTATATCCGGGAGAGGATGAATTGCTTGCACTCGTCCAGGGCGGATTACGCGTCATGAACAAAGAAGAGGAAGCAATGGTTTATTGATATACCGATATTGACGGTATCAAACAGGGAGTTTTTAATGAGTAAGATTGTAGATAAAGTTTTCGGCACTCACAGCGAGAGAGAACTCAAACGTATCATGCCTCTGGTAGATAAGGTTGAAAGCCTTAAGCCGAAATTTGAGGCCATGTCGGATGCCGAACTTAAGAGTATGACAGCCGGATACAAAGAAAGACTGGCAGCGGGAGAAACACTTGACGACCTCCTGCCGGAGGCATTTGCAACAGTCAGGGAGGCTGCAAAAAGAGTACTCAACATGGAGCATTATAAGGTTCAGATAATCGGCGGTATCATCCTTCATCAGGGCCGTATCGCGGAAATGCGTACAGGTGAAGGTAAGACACTTGTATCGACACTGCCTGCGTATCTCAATGCTCTTACGGGGGACGGCGTATATATCGTTACTGTCAATGACTATCTGGCAAAGCGTGATGCAGAGTGGATGGGACAGATACATGAGTTTCTCGGATTAAAGGTCGGAGTTGTACTCAACTCCATGACACCGGAAGAAAGACAGGAAGCATATAAATGTGACATAACCTATGTTACGAACAATGAACTCGGTTTCGATTATTTAAGGGACAACATGGCTATCTACAAGGAACAGCTTGTTCTGCGTGATCTTAAGTATGCCATCATCGATGAGGTCGATTCAGTGCTCATAGACGAAGCGAGAACGCCTCTTATCATTTCCGGCCAGAGCGGTAAATCCACAAAGCTTTACGAGGCCTGCGATCTGCTGGCCAGACAGCTTGAGCGTGGTGAGGACATGGTGGAAATGACAAAGATGGATGCCATCATGGGTATTGTTCAGGAAGAGACCGGAGACTTCATAGTCAATGAAAAGGATAAGATCGTCAATCTTACCGAAAGAGGTGTACACAAGGTAGAGCAGTTCTTCCACATCGATAACCTTGCGGACCCGGAAAATATAGAGATACAGCATAATATAATCCTCGCACTCAGGGCTCACAATCTGATGTTCAGGGATCAGGATTATGTTGTTAAGGACGACCAGGTCCTCATAGTAGATGAATTTACCGGACGTATAATGCCCGGAAGAAGATATTCTGACGGCTTGCATCAGGCCATAGAAGCAAAGGAACATGTAAAGGTCAAGAGAGAGAGCAAGACACTTGCTACGATAACATTCCAGAACTTTTTCAACAAGTTCGAAAAGAAAGCAGGTATGACCGGTACCGCTCTTACAGAGGAAAAGGAATTCAGGGATATCTACAACATGGATGTAATAGAGATACCCACGAACCGACCCGTTATGCGTATCGATCATCAGGATGCCGTATATAAGACGAGAAAAGAGAAACTGAATGCGATCGTTGAAGCGGTCTGCGAGGCACATGCAAAGGAACAGCCGGTGCTTGTCGGCACCATAACCATCGAAGCCAGTGAAGAGCTTTCTGCGATGCTCAGAAAGCGCGGCATAGAGCATAAGGTCTTAAATGCCAAGTTCCATGAACTCGAAGCCGAGATAGTAGCTGAAGCGGGTATTCACGGCAAGGTTACCATAGCGACCAACATGGCCGGCCGTGGTACAGATATAAAGCTTGATAAGGAAAGCCTGGAGGCAGGCGGACTTAAGATAATAGGAACGGAACGTCACGAAAGCAGACGTATAGACAATCAGCTGCGTGGACGTTCGGGACGTCAGGGTGATCCCGGTGAATCCAAGTTCTACATTTCACTGGAAGACGATCTTATGAGACTGTTCGGTTCCGAGAGACTGATCAATATGTTCAATGCGCTCGGTATTCCGGAGGGCCAGGAAATAGAGCATAAGATGCTTTCAAATGCAATAGAAAACGCACAGAAGAAGATAGAGAGCAACAACTTCGGTATCAGAAAGAACCTGCTCGAATATGACCGTGTCAACAATGAACAGCGTGAGATCATGTATGCGGAGCGAAGAAGGGTTCTTGACGGTGAGAATATGCGCGACGTTATCTATAAGATGATGACGGATATCGTGGATAACAGTGTTGATACGGCGATAGGTGAAGACAATCATCCCGAGAACTGGAGTTTCAATGAGCTCAATGAATTACTGCTTCCGATCATACCTCTTATGCCTGTCACGGCAGAACGCTTTGAGGGCGATAATAAGGGTGCTTTGAAGCAGCAGCTCAAGGAAGAGGCAGTCAAGCTTTATGAAGCCAAGGAAGCCGAATTCCCGAATGCAGAAACGGTAAGAGAACTCGAGCGAGTTGTGCTTTTGAAGACGATTGACAGAAAGTGGATGGATCATATCGATGATATGGATCAGCTGCGTCAGGGTATCGGTCTTCAGGCCTACGGTCAGAGAGATCCTCTTGTTGAATATAAGATGGCCGGCTATGACATGTTCGACGAGATGACGGATAGCATCAGAGAAGAGACGGTCAGAATGCTCTGCCATGTACGTGTTGAACAGAAGGTTGAGCGTGAACAGGTAGCCAAGGTTACCGGAACCAACAAGGATGATACGGTTCAGAAGGGGCCCGTTAAGAGAATGGAAGCCAAGGTTTACCCCAACGATCCGTGTCCGTGCGGTTCAGGAAAGAAATATAAACAGTGCCACGGTAGGCCTTGACCACAGGGCAAGGCAGGTAGAGCGCCGCTTGAGCGGGTACGGCAGTTTATTTGAAAACCAAAACCGGCAGGTTTCTGCCGGTTTTTTAAAAAAATATAAAAAGAAAGTGTGGTGAACGCGAGTGGTTGAATTAGATCAGATGAAGAGCGAACTCGGCTCTTACAAAAGTCCATTAGCGGAAGTGAGGGATTCACTTTGACTTAGCTGATAAGGAGAAGCGGATCGAGGAAATGGAGCGCGAGATGGAGGCTCCGAACTTCTGGGATGACGCGGATGCGGCAAACGAGAAGATGAAAACACTAAAAAACATGAAGGATACCGTAGAACTCTGCTCATCGCTCGTGACGAGATATGAGGATATCGAGACACTTATAGAGATGGGATATGAGGAGGAAGACGAGAGTCTGATACCCGAGATACGTGCTGAACTTGATGGGTTTATCGAAACCCTTGAGGAACTGCGTATCAGTACTCTGCTGAACGGTGAATTTGACAGGAATAATGCGATACTGAAGCTTAATGCGGGAGCGGGAGGGACCGAATCCTGTGACTGGGCTCAGATGCTTTATCGTATGTACACGAGATGGGCCGAAAAGAAGGGCTTTACGGTCGAGGTGCTGGATTTCCTCGATGGTGACGAAGCGGGTATCAAATCTGTCACATTTCAGGTTAACGGCATCAATGCATACGGATATCTCAAGGCGGAAAAGGGAGTACACAGACTTGTTCGTATTTCCCCGTTCAATGCGCAGGGAAAGAGACAGACATCATTTGTCTCTCTTGATGTCATGCCTGAGATAAATGATGACCTCGATATAGAGATCAAGGATGAAGATATCAGGATCGATACATATCGAAGCAGCGGAGCGGGCGGCCAGCATATCAATAAGACGTCTTCGGCAATACGTATCACGCATTTTCCGACAGGGATAGTGGTTCAGTGCCAGAATGAGAGAAGCCAGTTCCAGAACAAGGACAAGGCGATGCAGATGCTGAAAGCAAAGTTATATATGCTCCGTATGGAAGAGAACAAGGAAAAACTCTCCGATATCAGAGGTGAGGTCACCGAGATCGGATGGGGCAATCAGATAAGGTCATACGTATTTCAGCCTTATACAATGGTCAAGGACCACAGGACAGGTGTTGAAAGCGGCAATGTTGATGCAGTCATGGACGGTGCCATAGATATGTTCATTAACGGTTATCTCAAATGGATCAATACCAGACCGGAGCAGAATGCATGATATGAACTGAGTAGTCAGACATTTAAATGTCTGACAGGGATGGAAGTACAGAACATCAATGAAAGTTCATAAGGATACAGGGAGTACACAGGCAATATGGATATCATAGCTAAAATTACTGAAGAATTGCAGGTTAAGAAATGGCAGGTCGAGGCAGCGGTAGGTCTTATCGATGAAGGCAATACCATACCCTTTATCTCTCGATACAGAAAGGAAGTCACAGGTTCGCTCAATGATGAGCAGCTGCGTGATCTGGATGAGCGGCTCGCGTATCTTCGCGGACTGGAGGAGAGAAAGGTAAGCGTGCTTGCTTCCATAGAAGAGCAGGGGAAACTGACCGATGAGCTTAAGGCTAAGATCGAAGCGGCAGAGACACTTGTAAGCGTGGAAGACCTGTACAGACCGTATAAGCAGAAGAAAAAGACCAGGGCAGGTGTGGCCAAGGAGAGGGGTTTGGAGCCTCTTGCGGATTACATCATGCAGATGGATGCAACAGCACCGGTAGAGGAAGAAGCAGCCAAATATATAGACCCCGAGAAGGAAGTGACAGATGCGTCAGTTGCATTACAGGGGGCCAAAGATATAATAGCAGAGCGGGTTTCCGATGAAGCCGACTTCAGAACATATATCAGGAAGATCACTTTTGAGGAAGGAAAATTGACCAGCACGGTCAAAGAAAAAGACACCGAATCCGTGTATGAAATGTACTATGATTACGAGGAACCCATATCAAAAGTGGTCGGGCACAGGACATTGGCGATCAACAGGGGTGAGGCAGAGAAGATACTTACCGTTAAGATCGAGGCACCGGTTGAACACATCATGACTTATCTTGAAAAAAAAGTCATAGACAAAGACAACGGGTTTACAGGTCCCGTCATAAAGGATGCGATAGCAGACAGTTATGACAGGCTCATAGCGCCCTCGATAGAACGTGAGATCAGGAATGAGCTTACGGAAAAGGCCGAAGACGGTGCAATCAGCGTATTTGGCAAGAATCTTGAGCAGCTTCTGATGCAGCCTCCCATTGCCGGAAAGGTCGTTCTCGGCTGGGATCCGGCCTTCAGGACAGGCTGTAAGCTGGCGGTCGTGGATGCCACGGGAAAGGTGCTGGATACCAAAGTCATCTATCCGACAGCACCACAGAATAAAGTAACCGAAGCGAAGGCAGAGCTTAAGAAACTTATAAAAAAATACGGTGTCGACCTCATTTCCGTCGGCAACGGCACGGCTTCACGTGAGTCGGAACAGGTCATAGTCGACCTGATATCCGAGCTTGATACACCGGTTCAGTACGTGATCGTCAATGAAGCGGGTGCTTCGGTTTATTCGGCAAGCAAGCTGGCCACGGAGGAATTTCCGCAGTTTGATGTGGGACAGCGTTCGGCGGCTTCCATAGCAAGACGTTTACAGGATCCGCTGGCCGAGCTGGTAAAGATAGACCCCAAATCCATAGGTGTAGGTCAGTATCAGCATGACATGAATCAGAAAAAGCTCGGAGATTCACTCGGTCATGTGGTTGAAGACTGTGTTAACAAGGTCGGCGTTGATCTCAATACTGCTTCGGCACCTTTGCTTGAATACATAAGCGGTATATCAAAGCCCATTGCCAGAAATATCGTTGAATTCAGGGAGAAGAACGGAAAGTTTAAGGAGAGAAAGCAACTTCTTGATGTACCGAAGCTCGGTCCCAAGGCTTACGAGCAATGTGCGGGATTCTTAAGGATAAATGACGGTACGAATCCGCTTGATGCGACCAGCGTCCATCCGGAAAGTTATGAAGCTACAGGCAAACTGCTTGAGAAGCTCGGCATGAACATGGATGATGTTAGGGAACTTCAGAAACAGGCAGCACTTGCTGCAAAGAAGAAGAGCAGGAATGAAGCCACTGCAAATGATAAAAACAAAGGCAGCAAAAAGGCAAAGCCCCAGGTGCCCAGGATAAATACCAACACAGCCATGGGAAAGGCGCTCGCGGCAGCCATGGGCGGAACAGTGCTTGAAAATGAACCCGATACTTCCGGTAAACAAAAGGGAAATAAGACGGGATCTGCAGGGAATACCTCGGTAACAGGTACAGTTCCGGCTGTTCAAAACGGCAGTCTTGCTAAAAAGGTAAAGGATCCCGCTGTACTTGCGGGTGAACTTGGGATCGGTGAGATAACCCTCATGGATATCCTCGGAGAACTTGAAAAGCCTTCGAGAGACCCGAGAGAGGATATGCCGCTTCCGATACTTCGAAGCGATGTCCTCGATATGAAGGATCTGAAGCCCGGAATGCAGCTCAAGGGAACCGTAAGAAATGTAATTGACTTCGGTGTATTTGTGGATATCGGAGTACATCAGGACGGACTTGTTCATATCAGCCAGATAACCGACAGATACATAAAGCATCCGCTTGAAGCTGTTTCGGTCGGAGACATCGTGGATGTAAAAGTCTTAAGCGTGGATGTGGCAAAGAAGAGGATATCACTGACCATGAGATAAGGAGCCCTTATCTTGACCGTGATAACGGGAAAGTGGTATAATAGTACCATATATTAGGGAGACTGTGCGATGGAAGAGAATATGCCATACAAGCCTTTTGATAACGGGTTCGCATCAACTTCATATGCGCTTGGTATCACAGCACTTGTATCAACATTGTTCGTACCGTTCGTCATACCCTGTGTAACAGGCGGAGTAGCCATCATTCTGGCAGTGCTTTCCAGGGGTAAGAGCGAATTGAATTCCAAGGCACTGACAGGGATCACGACCGGGACGGTCGCGATAGTACTTAACCTTTTGATAGTGTTTGCGGTAGTTTACCTGTTTTTCTGCAACAATCTTTTCAGGATAGCATTGAACAGCAGATACATGGATATGTTCGGATATACATTTACGGACATGATAAACGAATATATAGGTAATGGATTCAACATAGAATCATATTACATAAGATAAAGGATCCAACTTTCGCTGAAAGGAGGTTGCCATGTCATTATCGGGTATAGGATACGGAGCAGATTATGCGGCTTATCAGGGTATTGTCGGTACAGGCTTTACCGTTGGCGGTTCTGCGGCAACTTCCGGAGCAGGTGATACAGGCAGGGCAGCCATAGTCAATCCCGGAGAGGATACGCAGGTACATCCGGGAAGAAGATCTTCACCGGCAGAATGCCAGACCTGCAAGGAAAGAAAGTATCAGGACGGATCTGATGAATGCAACGTTTCATTTCAGACGGCACAGCATATCAGTCCGACTGCGGCAGGCGCTGCGGTACGTGCTCATGAAGGACAGCATGTGAGCAATGCTTATAAGAAGGCAGCCATGAACAACGGTAAGGTATTGCAGGCTTCTGTGGCCATACATACTTCGGTCTGTCCGGAGTGCGGACGTGTCTACGTTTCCGGCGGACTGACAACGACCAAGATCAAGTACAGCAATGAGAAGAATCCTTACATCGAAAATATGAAAAACAGGGACAAAGGCTTACTCAGCGGCATGAATTTCAGCGCCGGTGCATAAACTTCTGTGAGGAGAAGATACATGCATATGAATTACAAATCTTTGGCAGAGATAAAAGATATATCCCGTGATAAAATGCTAGGAAGATACGGCACCGCTATAGGTGCCTTTCTGTTTATTAGGCTGTTTGTCTTTACGGCTACCAATGTTTCGGCATTGTCCGCACCGATGTACAGCAATATTTACATGCTCATGATGTTTGTATTTGCATTGATAGAAGGGATATTCGTATTCGGAGAACAGCAGATCTATATGGAGATCGCGACAGGCAGGCAGGCCAGTTCATTTGATCTCTTCAGGGCCTTTAAGACCAGAGCGGATTCGGCGATAGGCTGGAGGCTGATCTTTCTGACAGTCATAGCCGGTTCATTTTTCATTTCGTCCGAAGCGACGGTATTGCTCAAAGGAGTGGGAGCCAACAGTATTTTTATCGAAGTGGGATCAATGATACTCGCGGGACTTGTATGCCTGATATTTTATCTCAATTATGCTCTTGTCATCATGATAATGCATGATTTTCCGGAGCTTAAGGTGATGCAGGCATTTAAAAAGAGCAGGGATCTGATGAGAGGCAGAAAAAAAGAACTTCTGAGGATCTTAGCAAGCTTTATCCCGTTATGGCTTGTGGTTCTCATAAGCTTTGGTATCGGAGCCTTCTTTGTGCATCCCTACTTTAAACTCACTCTTACCGAATTCTATCTCGACGGTATAAGAGCCGGGCGGGCCGTGAACGGAGAGCACGAAACAGACGAAGAAAGATCAAAGATAGATATCCGTATATAACGGGTTTGGGGATAATAAATTATAAAATAAGAGAGGTGTAACTTATGAAACTGATTTTTGTCGGTGCGGACCACGAGGTTACAGGAAGCTGTCACTATCTGGAGGCGTGCGGGAAACACATTCTGGTGGATTACGGTATGGAGCAAGGCATAAATGTCTTTGAGAACGTACCGCTGCCGGTGGAAGCACCTTTGATCGATTATGTATTCCTGACACATGCTCACGTAGACCATTCGGGAATGCTGCCCCTGTTATATGCAAAGGGCTTCAGGGGACAGATACTCACGACCGAAGCAAGCGCCGATCTGTGCAGCATCATGCTCCGTGACTGTGCTCACATACAGATGCAGGAAGCTGAATGGAGAAGCAGAAAAGCAAAAAGAAGCAGCGAAGTCCAGTATCAGGAACCTTTATATAAGATGGAAGATGCGGACGGTGCGATAAAGAGACTCGTTCCGTGCAAATATGACACGATGATAAATGTCTGCGAGGGCATCACCGTAAGATTTACGGATGTCGGACATCTGCTCGGTTCTGCCAGCATCGAGATCTGGTTAAAGGAAAACGGCACCGAGAAAAAGATCGTATTTTCAGGTGATATAGGAAATACAAACCAGCCCATCTTAAGAGATCCCATAGCCACAAGAGAAGCTGACTACGTAGTTATGGAATCAACCTACGGTGACAGGCTTCATTCCAAAGAAAAACCGGATTACGTGGGTGAACTGGCAGGTATCATACAGGAAACATTCAGCAGAGGAGGCAATGTAGTCATCCCTTCATTTGCTGTAGGACGTACGCAGGAAATGCTTTATTTTCTGCGTCAGATAAAAGAGAAGAAGCTTATTCCGGATTTTCAGGATTTTCCGGTATATGTCGACAGCCCTCTGGCGGTTGAAGCTACCGGCGTGTTCCTAAAGAACAGTACCGAATGCTATGACGAGGAAGCGACCGAATTGCTGAGAAAAGGTATCAATCCGATCACTTTCCCGGGACTGAACCTTTCTATCACATCCGATGAATCCAAGGCCATAAACTTCGACATGACACCGAAGGTCATCCTTTCGGCATCTGGTATGTGTGAAGCAGGAAGGATCAGACATCACTTGAAGCACAACCTCTGGAGACAGGAATGTACCATTCTTTTCGTTGGTTATCAGGCCATAGGAACCCTCGGAAGGGCATTGGTCGACGGCACCGATGAAGTGAGGCTTTTCGGTGAACCGATCGAGGTAAGGGCCGAGATAAAGCAGCTTGCAGGAATAAGCGGACATGCCGACAGGGAAGGATTGCTCGGATGGATAGGCGGATTTGAGAACCGTCCGACAAGAGTATTTGTCGTTCACGGTGAAGACAGCGTCTGCGAACAGTTCGCACAGACGCTGATAGATGAGTGCGATCTGGATGCATATGCACCCTACAGCGGAACAAAATTCGATCTGATAAACAATACATTTGATTATGAGGCAAGTCCGGTAAGGATCGTGGCTGCAAAGAGGAGCAAGCCTATCAGCAACGTATTCAACCGTCTTGTCGAGGCAGGCCAGAGACTTATCGGTGTTATCAAAAAATGCGAAGGTATGGCAAACAAGGACCTCGGAAAATTTGCGGATCAGATCAACTCATTGTGTGATAAGTGGGATCGCAATCTGTAAAAGAAAATCGGTATCTGGAGGAAATGATATGAGTTATGCTGACAGAGTATTTGTCAACATGTGCAAGGATATATTGGAAAACGGTACAAGTACCGAAGGCGAGAAGGTAAGACCTCACTGGCCCGACGGAACACCGGCTTATACGATAAAGAAATTCGGTGTGGTGAACAGGTATGATCTGAGAGAGGAATTTCCTCTTCTCACCTTGAGGAGGACCGCACTCAAATCGGCTACGGATGAGATACTGTGGATCTGGCAGCAGAAGTCCAACAATATCCACGACCTTCACAGCCATATCTGGGATGAATGGGCCGATGAGGACGGTTCCATAGGAAAGGCCTACGGCTATCAGCTCGGGGTTAAGCATGTCTACAAGGAAGGCATGATGGACCAGGTAGACAGGGTCATATACGATCTGAAGAACAATCCTTTCTCAAGGCGTATCATGACCAACATCTATGTACATCAGGATCTTCATGAGATGAACCTTTATCCCTGTGCATACAGCATGACGTTTAATGTGACCCAACGCCCCGGAGAGGATAAGCTCACGTTAAATGCCATCCTTAATCAGCGTTCGCAGGATGTACTTGCGGCCAATAACTGGAACGTGGTCCAGTATGCTGTGCTCATTCATATGCTCGCAAGGGAATGCGATATGTATGTCGGAGAATTCGTTCATGTCATTGCCGACGCGCATATTTACGACAGACATGTGGATATAATCAAAGAGCTGATCACAAGACCGCAATACGATGCACCGAAGTTTACATTGAATCCGGATGTGCATAATTTCTATGATTTCACGAGAAATGACGTATCGGTCGAGAATTACGTATACGGTGAGCAGATAGAGAATATACCCATCGCTATCTGATACACAGTCCGGATAAGAGGAAAAAACACAGTCCGGATAAGAGGAATAGATACAATGAACATGATAGTGGCAGCCGATTCCAATTGGGCCATCGGTCATAAGGGACGGCCTCTTATAAATATCCCGGCGGATCAGAAAATGATGCGTGCGGAGACCGCGGGAAAGGTTGTGGTGTACGGAAGAAAGACACTGGATTCATTTCCCGGGAAACAGCCTCTTGCGCAGAGGACCAATATCATCCTGTCAGGCAACAATGATCTGACGGTAAAGGATGCAAGTGTTGTCCACAGTATAGAAGAACTTTTGAAAGAACTTGAAAAGTATGACAGTGATGACATCTACATCATAGGCGGAGAATCGGTCTACAGGCAGCTGTTGCCTTATGTGAATACGGTTCATGTGACAAAGATAGACAGGTCCTATGATGCGGATGCATTTTTCATGGATCTTGATGATGACGACGCATGGGAGATCACGGCAGAGAGCGATGAACAGGTTTATTTTGACGTGACCTATGAATTTATAAAATACAGCAGAAAGTGAAAATATATGGACAGAGCTCTGCTTGTGGGACTTAACATCGGTGATAAGGATTTTGACAGTTCCATGGAGGAACTGAAAAATCTTGCCGAAGCATGTGAGTTCGAAGTGGTCAGCATTCTCACACAGAACCTTGCTCATCCGATAGCGGCGACCTATATAGGCAGAGGCAAGGTGGAAGAGATATGCGATATAGAGGTGAAGCAGGAGATAGACTGCTGTATCTTTGAGGATACATTATCACCGGTACAACTTAAGAATCTTCAAAAGAACATCAAAGCGAGGATACTCGACAGGACAGGACTCATACTGGAGATATTTTCAAAAAGAGCCCGTACCAGGGAAGCAAAGCTTCAGGTGGAATCCGCAAAGCTGCAGTACATGATGCCCAGACTTATCGGAATGTGGGAAGCCATAGGACGACAGGGCGGCAGCAGCGGAAGCTCGAGCAACAGGGGTATAGGCGAGACGCAGCTTGAGCTGGACAGAAGATGGATACAGAAGAGAAATGCCGAGCTGAGACGCGAGCTTGAAGCGATAGAGCATGACAGGGATATACAGAGGAGAAAACGTTCCGACAAGGAACTTCCGCTTGTGGCACTCGTGGGATATACCAACGCGGGTAAATCCACCATCATGAACAGGCTTTTAGCCATGAGCAACAGGGAGGAAGAGAAGCAGGTCTTTGAAAAGGACATGCTGTTCGCCACTCTCGATACATCCGTCAGAAGGATAGAAACGGTCAGCAAAAAGGATTTCCTGTTATCCGATACGGTAGGCTTTCTGGATAAGCTTCCGCATGCATTGATAAAAGCATTCAGATCCACATTGGATGAGATAAAGTATGCGGACCTTTTGCTCGAGGTTGTGGATGTTTCCGATGAACGCCACACGGAGCAGATGAGAGTGACCGATGAAACGATAAGGGAACTTGGCGCTGAGACCATCCCGCGTATATATGTTATGAACAAATGCGACAAACTCGAGGATAACGTTGACAGCAGCCAAGGCAAGACAGGACAGAAGTTCACGGTTAAGGAAACGGCAGACAGGATATATATCGCAGCAGGTGTGGGACAAGGAATAGATGAACTGGTCGATCTTATCCAGAGAAGACTTTACGGCGGAAATAAAACAGCTGAATTCATGATCGATTATGCACACGGAGCCGTGGCCGGTGAACTGAGTGAAAAAGCCACTGTTCTCGAGAGAGAATACAGGCCGGAGGGGCTCTATATCAAGGCTGAGGTGTCTGACTATATCCGTACCAAATATAAGGAAATGATAATTTAGAGGTTGTCGATAAAATAAGGTTGACAACCTCATATCTTACGTGTTAGACTTTACTACGTTGAAGCGTCGACGCTTCAACGTGGAAATAAGAAAGGAAGTTTATTTATGCTTATCAAAATTCTATTGTTGATCATTTTCTTTATAGTAATGTTCGGCGTGGGCATTTACTGTAAAAAACATGCAACCGATGTAAGCGGTTTCGTATTGGGTGGCAGGAACGTAGGCCCCTGGATGACTGCATTTGCATATGGTACGAGTTATTTTTCTGCAGTTGTATTCATAGGATATGCAGGTCAGTTCGGCTGGAAGTTCGGCCTTTCAAGTACATGGATCGGTATCGGAAATGCGGTTATCGGATCTTTGCTCGCATGGCTCGTCCTCGGCAAGAGAACACGTATCATGACCAAGCATCTTCACAGCGCCACGATGCCGCAGTTCTTTGAGAAGAGATTTGAATCAAAGAGCTTAAAGATAGTTGCTTCGATAATCGTTTTTGTATTCCTTGTTCCTTATACGGCAAGTATCTACAACGGTTTATCATCACTGTTCGGAATGGCTTTCAATGTTCCTTATCAGGTATGCGTGATCGTGATGGCACTCCTTACAGCCGCATATGTTATCCTCGGAGGATACATGGCAACGGCGATCAACGATTTCATACAGGGTATCATCATGCTGATCGGTATCGTTGCTGTCATTGCTGCTGTACTCAACAGTCAGGGCGGTCTTACGGAAGCGGTATTCAGACTTTCACAGATAGAAGGTACAAATGTACTCGGCAATGCACAGCCCGGTGTATATGCTTCATTCTTCGGACCTGACCTTATGGGACTTTTCAGTGTTATCGTTCTTACATCACTCGGAACATGGGGACTTCCGCAGATGGTTCAGAAATTCTACGCTATCAAGTCGGAAGCCGATATAGCAAAGGGAACCATCATTTCCACGATATTTGCGATAATAATCGCCGGCGGTTGCTATTTCCTCGGAGGTTTCGGAAGACTGTTCGACGGTCCTGCGATATACAAGGCTGACGGTTCGATCGCATTTGATACGATCGTTCCCACAATGCTTTCAAATGTGCCAGATATACTTATGGGCCTTATAATCGTGCTTGTACTTTCGGCATCAATGTCAACGCTTTCATCACTTGTACTTACATCTTCTTCAACACTTACACTTGACCTTATCAAGGGCAACCTCGTAAAGGATATGAAGGAGAAGACACAGATATTATGGATGAGAGTGTGGATCATACTTTTCGTGATCATCTCAGTAGTACTTGCCCTTAATCCTCCCGCATTCATCGCACAGCTTATGGGTATATCATGGGGCGCACTTGCAGGTGCATTCCTTGCTCCTTTCCTTCTCGGTCTTTACTGGAGAGGAACAACAAAACTCGGTGTCTGGGCCGGTTTTATCTCAGGTGTCGGAATAACCGTTTCAAACATGTTCTTCAAGATGTTCAGCTCGTCTATAACGGCAGGTGCATTTGCAATGTCGATAGGATTTGTTGTTGTATTTGTTGTTTCACTCATCACACCCAAGATGGACAAAGAAAAAGTCGGTGAGATATTTGCCTGCTACGAAGAGAAGGTCAGCATCACAAAGACCATGCTTATCGTAGATGACGAGAAGAAAGAACAGTAATATGGCATAGCTTTACGGGGCCCCGGTTCGGGGCCCTTTTTTATTTGCCGGGCGATAATTGTGTGAAAAAGGATTATTTTTAACATATACATGCGGTATGAAAAAATAGTATGATTATTATATAGTTGAAAGGGTATGCCCGTTAATGTTCGTAAAGGTTAAAGGCATTACAGTCCGGGCATATCGAAAAGCAAAAATGGATCAAGGAGAAATTCGCAGGATGGATAACAATAATAATCTGAATCACAGGAAGGTCAATAAAGTCATAAGGGTGACTGACAAAGCAGGCAATCCCATAGCGGGGAAAAAGATCAGGGTTAAGCAGACAAACCATAAGTTTTTGTTTGGATGCGGCGCATTTGATACACTGCTTTACATGAACGGTGAGGATAAACCGTGGTACGAAGCAAGCAAGGAAGCGGTTGAGAAATGGCTTGAGGTGTTCAATTACGGAACATTGCCTTTTTACTGGGGACAGTTCGAGCCCGAAGAGGGAAAGCCCAATACCGAGATGCTCATGAAAGCAGCTGAATTTTTGAACAGCAATGATGTTAAGGTGAAGGGACACCCGCTTTGCTGGCACACGGTCTGCGCAGACTGGCTGATGAAATATGACAATAAGACCATATTAAAAAAGCAGCTTGAAAGGATCGAAAGAGAGGTTACCGGATTTAAAGGCGTGATCGATATGTGGGACGTTATCAACGAGGTTGTGATAATGCCCATATTTGACAAATATGACAATGCTATCACAAGGATATGCAAGGACAGGGGCAGAGTCGGACTTATAAAGGAAGTATTTGCAAAGGCAAAGGAATGCAATCCCGATGCAACACTTCTTATAAATGACTTCAATACGACAACTGCCTATGAGATACTCATCGACGGCTGTCTGGAGGCCGGTGTACCTATTTCGGCAATAGGTATTCAATCACATCAGCACCAGGGATACTGGGGCGCAGATAAGATCAGAGAGGTTCTTAAGAGATTTTCGCATTTCGGTCTGCCTATACATTTTACGGAGAACACTCTTATATCCGGCGACATCATGCCGGCATACATAGAGGATCTGAATGACTGGCAGGTAGCCGACTGGCCGTCTTCACCCGAGGGTGAGGAGCGTCAGGCCGCAGAGATGAAAGAGATGTACACCATTCTTTTTGAGCATCCGCTTGTTGAGGCGATCACGACATGGGACTTCAAGGACGGAGCATGGCTCGGGGCACCGAGCGGCTTCCTTCGCAAGGACAATACGATCAAGCCCTCATACGAGATGATGAAGAAACTCATCCATGAAGAATGGTGGACCGATGAGGTATTTGTCAGCGATGAAAACGGATATATCAATGTTGAAGCATTCAAGGGTGATTATCTCATAAGTCTTGCCGAAGGTGAGGGTCAGCCGGCGGTCAGTGACCACGCAAATGATACGGCGGACAGTGAAAACGGAGCAAAGGTAAGCATGATCAACAACGATCAGATGGTCGTAGTACTGTAAGAAAAACGGAAGATCGCATTGGAAATATCAATGTAAGCGGCACGGAAGATCATATTGGAAATATAAACGTAAACAGTACAGCAGATGAACGATCGTATGAAAGGAAGGGGCATGGAAAAAATAAACTGGGGTGTACTCGGAACGGCAGGCATAGCATATTCGCAGACCATACCCGGGATGAAGCAGGCATATAACTGCAATCTCTATGCGATAGCCGGAAGAAAGCTTGAAAAAGCGGAAAAGTTTAAAGAAGAATTCGGATTTGAAAAGGCATACGGCTCATATGAAGAAATGCTTTCGGATCCGAAGGTTCAAGCGGTTTATATACCGCTGCCAAATCACATTCACCTCGAGTGGATCGAAAAGGCGGCAAAGGCAGGCAAGCATATATTGTGCGAGAAGCCCATGGGAATGAATGTGGACGAAACAAAGAGAGCATTTGAAGTATGCAGGGAGAATAACGTGATCCTCATGGAGGCATTTGCATACCTGCATAATGATGCGATAAAGGCAATGGTAGAAAAGATCAAAGCAGGTGAGATAGGAAAGGTAAGTCTTATCGAAGCATGCTTCTTCACGGGGCCTCCGGCATCCTCGGATTTCAGATGGGTGAAGGAATACGGCGGCGGTGCGGTATACGACCTCGGCTGTTACAGTATAAGCCTTACGGAGCGTATCATGGATGAACTGCCGGTGCATACACAAGCCATGGCGCATATGAACAAAACAGGTGTCGATGACTATTGCCAGATCTATCTGGGATTTAAGGACGGGGCAATAGCTACGCTCGGCTGCGGCTTTGTAGCGAGAGGCAGATCCGACCGTATGGTGATCCACGGTGACAAAGGGAGCCTGTGGGCTGATATCGTATTTAACCAGGAAGGAAAGAACCGGTTTGAGATACGCACAGATGAATCGACAGTGGAGTATGAGTACGACGTAAAGAGCAATTATGCACTTGAAGTCGAACAGCTCGGAAGATGTATCCTTGAAGGAGAAAATAAGCATATCAGTGAGGATTTCTCGATAAAGGTCGCTACGGTGATCGAGGATACTCTCAGATACATCGGATATTAAAGAGAACATCTGAAACTTCCCATAAAGGGAGCCCGAAGCATATGAATGCCGCGGGCTCTTATTTTGTAAAGATATTCGCTAACCCGGATCTCAGGATCCGGTTTAGTCAACTAAACGCATATCATCACAGATCGTAATACAGTTCGTATTCTGCAGGATGAGGAAGCTTTGATATATATGAGCTGTCTTTTCTGCGACGGGAAATGAGCTGGTCGATAAGTCTCTGCGGGAACACACCGCCCTTTGTAAGATAATCATGATCCTTCTCAAGCTCATTCAGAGCCTCATCGAGGGTGGTCGGAAGACCTTCGATCTTGGCTTTCTCTTCATCCGAAAGAGTATAAAGGTTAAAGTCGAAAGGACCCCAGCCGCGTGTACTCGGATCGATCTTATTGATCACGCCGTCAAGTCCGGCCATAAGAATGGCTGCATATGCATAGTACGGATTACAGGTCGCATCGGGATTCCTGAGCTCGAAACGCTTGGTCTCGGGAGTCTTGGCATAAGCCGGAATACGGATAACGGCGCTTCTGTTGGCCATTGCATAGCCGATGGTAACGGGAGCTTCAAAGCCCGGGACCAGTCTCTTGTAGGAATTCGTTGAAGGATTGGTTATGGCGCAGAGAGAACGTGCATGAGTGAGCAGACCTCCCATAAAATAATGCGCTGTCTTGCTGAGGCAGGCATATCCTTCGGGATCGTAGAAGACAGGTTTGCCGTCTTTTGTAAGAAGCATATGCACATGCATGCCGCTTCCTGCCACGCCCGCTATAGGCTTGGGCATAAGGGTTGCGGTGCAGTCGTTTTGGTATGCCTCGTTTTTAATGACATATTTTGCACTCATCGTATCATCGGCGAGCTTGAGCATGTCGCCGAGTTCGACTTCTATTTCCATCTGTCCGCAGCCGCCGACCTCATGATGATGATATTTGACATCTATGTTCCAGTCCTTCATGGAAAGACACATACGGCTTCGAAGATCATTTCTTATGTCCATGGGCATGGAAATATGATATCCCTTTCCGTTGCCGACCTGATATCCGTTATTGTTATCATAATCGCCGGAAGCCCATCCGGCCTGTGCGGCATCAACCGTAAAGCCCGAACTTTCCTGTTTTACCGAATATGTTACATTGTCAAAAATATAAAATTCATATTCGGGACCGATGATCATCTTATCGGCGATCCCCTGTTCTTTCATATATTCGAGTGCACGGATCGCAACATTTCTCGGGTACTGGTCAAAAGGCCTGTTCTCGGGAAGATCTATGACCCTTACGTCACCTATCATGGAAAGTGTGGGGATCTCGCAGTAGCTGTCTATAACAGCAGAATCGAGGACAGGGATAAATACCATGTCACTGTTTTCGACCGGTGCATAACCGTAGTTTGAACCGTCAAAACCGATACCGTTTGTCATGGTGCTTTCGGTCAGTCGTTCTGCGGGAATTGACAGATGTCTCCATCTTCCGTCAATGTCGGTGAGCTTGAAATCAACGATCTCAATGTTGTTTTCCTTTATTAATTCCTGAATGTCTTTAAGCGTTTTAGCCATGTCAACCTCCTTTTGCAGCTTCGCTTTAGTGTATACCACCTATTTAATACTAAACTACGACAGTGAATTTTGCAAATAGTGACAGAACTGCGATATATTATAGGAGAAGGCGGCCGGGAATCATACAACGGAGGATAAGAACATGAATGAAGAACTGAGCATGTGGATAAAAAGAGTCTGTGAACTTGCGGGAGAGGACAGTGAGTTCCGCAATGCATTTCTGAATAAACTCGAAGCAAGTGAGCAGATAAAAAATGAGATGATATATTTTATGCATAACAATACATTCCTTGGACAGTACAGCGTTGCGGGAATGACGGTCGTGGATATCATGATATGGCAGACGGATCATTTTAAGTCGGATCTTGACAGAGGCTTATATGATATGCAGAGCAACCCCAATAAGATGCTCATAAGGGCATTTGATACCATGCTGGACATGGAAAAAGATCCGGAAACTTATATACAAAAGTACAGTACGGATACGGGGACGGATTATCCGGGCAAATACTGAAGATCATCCGGAACCGATCGATCGACAGGTTCGATCAGACGCGGTCCTGTAAATCTTTCAGGCGCTTTCTGACATAGCGGAGATCTTTTGTCGTAAGATAACCCTGCATTGCATATCCTGCCTGCATCACTTCATCGAAGCCCATGAAAACGGTCGCGGTGTCGGTCAGTGCTTCATTGATGAACCTGTTTTCAAATATGATACGGTTGCTGATCAGCAGGTGGTGCATGGACTCATGGACGAGTGTCGCAAGAGTCTCCTGATACATTTCATAGGGCTTTCGTATGATGCGTATGATGCTTATATCGGGCCT
Organism: Lachnospiraceae bacterium; assembly: GCA_024698705.1. Classification (GTDB taxonomy): domain Bacteria; phylum Bacillota; class Clostridia; order Lachnospirales; family Lachnospiraceae; genus Colinaster. The sequence goes on along the minus strand of JAILQX010000001.1, from coordinate 32,992 downwards.
GTAGCTGTAGAGTCCGGCTACGTGTCTGTCTTCCTGAGGGACCACATCAACGCAGACGTTATGATCATGCATGCCGCAATGTGAAAGTATGTCACGGCAGAGCAGGTTCAGCGTTTCGACATCATAGGAATCCTCTGTGAGCCTTTGCAGGAGCACCCCGTCGGGAATATAGGTCTTGAGCGGAGCATGCTTAAATGCGATCAGCTTCTCTATACACATATCAATATCGGCGCGTTTTACGGGACGTTTTATTTCCCCGTGTCTTATGATGTAGACCGTAAATGCGGCCAATATCAGAATTTCGGCAGCAACAGCAACAGTATTCAAAATATTTAGCTCCCATACGTATATTTGTGTGATATTATATTTGTTCATTATATCAAAATGTAGTAAAATTATCATTAGGGTTTAAGTATGTTTAAGTCAATTCTGATGTCAGGAGGATTTTGCTTATAGGAAGATAATTGAATGCGGTTTTTGCCTGAGGACAGGAGGAACTATGAAAACGATAGATGATGAGAAGGTAAAAGAGATCAGACGTATGAGCAGGAAAAATCATATGTATGTTATGTTGCTGTGCGTTTCGTGCATATTGATGAACCTGATCTTATCAAAACTGGTGGCGGTCCTGAAGCTGCCGATCTGGTTTGACACTGCGGGAACAATGCTTTCCGCGATTCTCGGAGGATACCTGCCGGGTATAGTGGTGGGATTTCTTACCAATATCTTTAAGGGAAGTATGGATCTTACTTCCATCTATTATGGTGTCCTCAACGTTATCATAGCCGTGGCGGCCGTATTTTTCGCAAACAGAGGCTTCCTTAAGAAATTCTGGAAAACAGTCGTTTTCATAATCGTTATGACGCTTATAGGCGGTGGTATAGGCGGATTGCTGCCGTGGCTTTTGAGCGGTTTCCCATCTGCGGGTTTCTGGAACGATCTTTTTTATGATCTTATAGATAAAAGTATAACAGTCATCATAGTGTTGCTTGTCTTAAAGCTTATTCCGAATAAGATAAAGGAACTTGTTTATTTCTACGGATGGAAACAGACGCCTCTTTCTCAGGAGGAGATAAAGAAAGTCAAAAAGATAAGATGCCGTGAGACATTTCTTCGAAGAAAGATCCAGTACATACTTATCATAGCGCTGGTATTTCTGTCAGTCATTGCTACAGGTATCAGCTTCATGCTCTACCGCAATTCCATCGTCGAAGAATATGCCGGGGTTGCCTATAACGTGGCAAATCAGGCGGCATCGCATATCGACGGCAATAAGGTAGATGATTACATAACGAAGGGCTATGCGACCTTCGGATACAATCTGGTCGAGAAGGAACTTGAGATGATCAGGGATTCCGCACCGGATATCAAATTCATCTACGTATACAGGATGGAGCCCGAAGGCTGCAGGGTAGTATTTGACCTGGATACGGAGGAATTCAAGGGTGAAGAGCCCGGAACACTGGTCCCGTTTGACGAATCGTTCGATCCGTACATCGATACGCTCCTTGAGGGCGGAGAGATCGAGCCGATAATCACCAATGACACCTACGGATACCTGCTGACCGCGTATGTGCCTGTATACGATGATGCCGGCGAATGCACCTGCTATGTCGGTGCGGATATTGAGATGGCCATACTTGCAACGAGTCAGATAAGCTTCTTTACGCAGATGGTATTTCTGTTCATGGGCTTTGTCATATTGATACTCGCAATCGTCGTATGGTTCATCGATTATGATATCATTTTCCCGATCAATTCCATGACTTTAAGAAGCGGTGAATTTGCATACAACAGCGAAGAAGCACTGGAAGAAAACGTTGAAAATATAAGAAATCTCGACATTCATACCGGAGACGAAGTTGAAAGCCTCTATCTTGCATTTCTCAAGATGACCGAAGACAGTATGGGATACATGGAGGAAATAAAAGAGAAGACTGAAACCATAACAAAGATGCAGGGCGCACTTATCATGGTTTTGGCGGACATGGTCGAGAACAGGGATGAAAACACCGGACAGCATATACATAAGACAGCAGCCTATGTTGAGATCATCTTAAAGAAGATGAGAAGTATGGGATTGCATAAGGATATCCTGACGGATGAATATATATCAAATGTAGTGCTTTCGGCACCGCTTCATGATATCGGCAAGATACAGGTATCTGATCTGGTACTCAGAAAGCCGGGCAAGCTTAATGATGAAGAGTATGAAAAGATGAAGACCCATACGACTGCAGGCATGGTCGTAATAGACAGGGTTATAAAGCAGGTTCCCGATTCGGGCTACCTGTATGAAGCCAGGGATCTGGCTCATTACCATCATGAAAAATGGGACGGTTCGGGATACCCGGAGGGTATTTCCGGAGAGGACATACCTCTTTCAGCGAGAGTAATGGCGGTTGCCGATGTATTTGACGCACTTGTTTCCGAGAGAGTCTATAAGAAGGGCTTCTCCATAGAAAAATCGCTGGAGATCATCAAAAAAGATGCGGGAACGCATTTCGATCCTCAGGTGGTTGAGGCATTTCTGGCAGCTGAGGACGAGGTCCGCGAAGTGGAGCGAAGGTTTAAGGAAGAAGGTTCAAAAGAACAGGAACAGAATTGATACAGGCAGGATTAAAGGAGATCACAATGGATATTTATGTAAACCGGAGAGCGGGGCTTGACGGAAACGGAACAAAAGAACGGCCATTCAAAAGGATAGGAGATGCGGCACGCGTTGCAAAGGCAGGAGACACGGTCATTGTTGCACCCGGCATATACAGGGAATATGTCAATCCCGTGAACGGCGGTACGGAGGATGCCCCGATAGTTTACAAAAGCAGCGAACCTTTAGGAGCTGTCATCACGGGTGCCGAACAGATAAAGAACTGGAAGAAATATGACGGTGATGTTTGGACAGCCACAGTTGATAACAGCATGTTCTTTGACTACAATCCCTTCACGACATTTGTGTACGGCGACTGGTATTTCGCAGGAAAGACAAAGCACACTGCAGCTGTTTATCTTAACGATAAGATGCTCTATGAAGCAGCCGATATCGAAGAGTGTAAAAAGGGTGAGGTCTATCCCTATTCATGGGTTCCCGAGGATTCGGTATACAAATGGTATGCCGAGCAGGATGGCGACAGGACAGTGATATATGCGAATTTTAAGGGAACGGATCCCAATACGCAGAATGTCGAGATAAATGTCAGAAGAAGATGCTTCATGCCCGAAAAGACCGGCGTCAACTATATCACGGTACAGGGCTTTACGATCACGAAGGCAGCCACCACATGGGCGCCCCCGGCGGCTTATCAGGACGGCATGATCAGTCCCCATTGGTCCAAGGGCTGGATCATAGAGGATTGTGATATTTCCAACAGCAAATGCGCCGGAATCTGCCTCGGCAAATATCTCGATCCCGACAATGAGCATTTCTTCACATATAAGCATGTGAAGAGTCCAACGCAGATGGAGCGTGATGCGGTCTGCAGAGGATATTTCCACGGATGGACAAGGGAAAATGTCGGAAGCCACATCATCAGAAGAAATAATATCCATCATTGTGAGCAGGGCGGTATCATAGGACGTATGGGAAGTGTATTTTCAGTTATCGAAGATAACCACATTCACCATATCAATAACATGATGGAACTCGGCGGTGCGGAGATATCGGGCATCAAACTTCATGCCGCGATCGATGTGATCATGAGAAGGAATTACATACATCACTGCACTATGGGTATCTGGACCGACTGGGAAGCACAGGGAACAAGGATCACACAGAATATAATGCATGACAATCAAAGACCCGATCTTGCGCTGCCTCTGCCGGGTGGAATGATGAGCCAGGATATATTTGTTGAAGTTGGGCACGGTCCGACTTTGATAGACAATAACATACTTCTGTCGGATGCTTCACTCCGTATAGCGACCCAGGGTGTTGCGATGGTACACAACCTGATCTGCGGTTCGTTTACAAGCGTAGGAAGCGGCACCACATGGAGATATACACCTTATCACATGCCGCATGATACCGCAGTTATGGGCTTCATGAGCATCCTTCACGGTGATAACAGATTTTACAATAATATATTTGTACAGAAATGGCCTTCGGAGGCCGTCAGTGTCATCAGCGACAGCGATGCGAGCAAGACCATGTACGAGAACCGTGAGGTCGGTACGGCAGTCTGGGACGAGTACCCGGAATATGACGAATGGATCTCAAGATTCGACATGGACACCGATGTTCCGGACATGGGTAAGCTTGAAAAATGGCATTTTGACAAACTGCCCGTATATATTGACGGCAACGTATATCTTGCGGGAGCAAAGGCATTCAAAAATGAGAAAAACAAGCTCGTGGATGAGAGCGATGTAAAGATCGAGCTGAAGTTTAAGGACGGAAAGCCCGTGCTGGATACGGATATCTATGAGCACATAGGAGATTTTACATCAAAATTTGTGTGTACCGAAACACTGGGAAGAGCGTTTGAACCCGATCAGAGATTTGAAAATATTGACGGTTCGGATATAATATTTGATAAAGATTATCTGGGAAATACCAGAGAAGGAGTTGCGTTACCCGGTCCTTTCGCATCTGCGGAGGATGTGGGAAAACTGCTGTGGTTATGAAATGAATACAAATAATACGGAAGAAAAAAACAGAAATAAAACGATAATCAGAACAAGCATCATAGGCATACTTGTAAATGTCCTGCTGGCGGCATTCAAGGCCGTGGTGGGTATCATAAGCAATTCGATCGCGATCGTACTGGATGCGGTCAATAACATTTCCGATGCGGCATCAAGCGTGATAACGATCGCGGGAACCGCACTTGCGGCAAAGCAGCCGGACAAAAAGCATCCGTTCGGTTACGGAAGGATAGAATACCTGAGTGCCCTGGTTATTTCCATGATCATATTGTACGCAGGCATAACATCGCTTATTGAATCGGTTAAAAAGATCATAGATCCTTCGATACCCGATTACGGCACTGCAAGCCTGATCATAGTTGCGGTAGGTGTCGCAGTCAAGGTGGTTCTCGGCAGATATGTCAAAGGCATCGGTAAAAAAGTGAATTCCGATTCTCTGATCAATTCGGGAGCTGACGCCACATTGGATTCCGTGATCTCGGCATCGACTCTTGCGGCCGCTATAATTTATATAGCGAGCGGCTTTTCAACTGAGGCTTATCTGGGCGCGATCATATCGGTGATCATCATAAAATCCGGTTTAGACATGATAAAGGAAACTCTTTCAAGGATACTTGGAGAGAGTGCCGAGCCGTCTCTGGTGGTCGATATCAAGAATACGGTCAAGGAATTCGAGGATGTAAGAGGTGTTTACGATCTCGTGCTCAACAATTACGGACCGGATATGTTCAACGGATCGCTACATATCGAGGTGCCCGAGAATTACCCCGTGGGCAAGCTGGATGAGCTGAGCAGAAAGATCACTTATAAGGTTTATGAGAAATACAATATATATCTGACAGCGATAGGCGTTTATGCTTTCAATGAGGGAAATACCAAGGCCGTAAGCATACATAATAAGATCGCATCTGAGATACTTTCGATCAAGTATGTGCGACAGATGCACGGTTTCTACTATGATGAAGAAGCCAAAAGCATACGTTTTGACGCAGTCATCAGCTTTGACTCGCCCGACAGATCAGAAACCTATAAGCAGGTATGCGATAAGGTCATGGAACTTTATCCGGATCATAAGATCGTCATCGCGATGGATGCGGATTTCTCCGAGCTGGATTGAGTAAGGCGGCCGGATCTTTTCGAGCCGGATCGAGTAAAGCGGCCGGATATCTCAACGTAAAACGGGAAATGACGGGAGCGACTGTCTACTCAAGCACGAAATCGCTGAAAGAAGCACTTCCGCCCGTGACTTCCTTAGAATACATGAACAAGGCGGCCCTGTTGCCTGTAAAATGATCCAGTTTAAAATACATCTTATGCGTCGGGCCGATATTGAAACGTACTTCGTCCTTCATATGAGCGAAATCCGCATCAAATGAAAGACGTACAACAGAAGAATCTATTAAAACATCATCATGTTCCGTAATTTCGTATGTATACGAGGTTACGGAATTTTCTTTCGGTATCCGTTCGCGCATGAACATATGAAGGCCGTCTTCACGTCTTGTCACACCGACAAATGCATAGGCTCCCTGCATAACGGCGAGACCCGCCACATCTCCGACATTCAGAGCGGAAGCGTCAAGAGTGACGGCACAGTGGCATGCGGGGAACTTAAGCCGCATGGTCAGAGTGTTAACGGCAGTCAGGATATCATCGCACAGTCTGTCGGTGGTGACGGTAAAGCTGTGGTTGGCGTCGTCGATACCGAAAAGCTCAGGCTTTGGCACGTGATTGAATTGCCATGCGGGTTTCAGACCCCATACAGGCCCGTCAGCGAAACCGAAATCATCACTTCCGACGAGAGGCGTATATACATAGCCCGGACGCAGATCGATGGTTTGCGGAGGGCATGGATCCGTTACGATCATCGGGAAGTCATCTTTCCATTCGAGCTTAAGAAGATACGGAACACGTCCTACAGCCCCCATATCCTGAAAAAGTATCGCATAGAAATTACCGTAAGGATCATCCACGATACCGCCCTGAGCCACACCGGAACCGCAATATCCAAGGTCATTTGCAAGAATGTCGCATCCCTTATATTCGCCATCGACCTTATCGGCCATGAAGCAGGCCTCGGCACGCATCCAGCGGTCTTCAAGCGAATGGATGAGAAAGATGTAATAATGTCCGTTTATCTTATAAAAATGAGACCCTTCGTAGGCGAGGGGAGTCTTGTCACTGTCCTTTACGATCACCTTGTCAATGCCGCCTCTTTTAGGGCCGTGCAAGTCAGGTGACAGCTCGGTCAGATGTATTTCCCTGTTTCCGTATACAAGAAATACCCTGTCTTCATCAAACAGAAGAGAGCAGTCATGATAGAAACCCTCGATCTCAGACTTTTGCCACGGGCCGTATATATTTTCGCAAGTGAACAGATAGGTCTTATGGGTATCATTGCAGACAAATATGATATAGAATCTGCCCTCATGGAAGCGCAGAGTGGCAGCCCACATACCCTGACCGTATATACCTTTTTTGTCATCGAGGCATTGGCCGGGCGTATTGTCCAGATTGTCATATACGAAGCCTGCATGTTCCCAGTGCAAAAGATCATAGCTTCTTAGGATCTCACAGCCGGGGAAAAAATACATGGTCGTGGAGACCATATAATAGGTATCACCGACGCGGATCACATCCGGATCGGGATAGTCGAGATCTATGATATTCTTGGATATTTCAGACATTGATCAACACCTCTCTCTCCTTGCTATTTACATTATTCAGTCCCTTTTAATAGCAAAATGCAATTTATGATAGAAAAATGTAAAATATAGTTGACAAATTGCAAAACATGGTTTATATTATGATCATACCCGGGAAAACAAAATGAATTTCGGTAAGTACATCGACGCGTCGTTTTATTTACCGAAAGCAATACAAACTGATTTTAACAAATAAAAGGAATAAGTAAAAGGAGAGAAAACTATGAGTGCATATTTGATTGGAGTTTTAAGTGGAGTAGCGGTCGGATTGCTGATCTTGTACATCAAAAAGAAAATGGGTTTCTGTGGGATAAAGGGAGAGTATGATGAGAGACAGCTGCGAGCAAGAGGAGATGCGTACAAGAAGGGGTTCCTGGTAACGCTCATACTGGGATTGGTAACGGTTCTTGCGGGACCTTCGATGGAAAATTACATCAGCATGAGTAATCTCGGAATGATATCACTGCTCATCGGATTGACGGTATTTGCGATCGATGCGATAATGCATGACGCGCTTCTGGGCTTTGATGCTCAGCCGGTGAGGATCATCGTGATATGGTTACTGCTCGGTCTGACCAATATAATCGGGGGGATAAGGATAATAACGGACGGATCGTTCAGCTGGGCCGATAAGAACTGCGGAAATGTAATGAATCTCTTTCTTGGAGTTGCAATGACGGTTATCGTGATAGCATTTCTGTTAAAGAATAAGATCGATAATAAAACGGAAGAAGACTGAACGGGGGCGAAGAATAGCATGAAAAATCTTAAATTTAAATCGGCAAGGGCGGCACTGGATCTGTCACAGGATGACCTTGCAAAGATATGCGGAGTATCAAGACAGACGATCAGCGCGATCGAAAAGGGGGATTATAATCCGACGATCAATCTGTGCATAGCGATATGCAAGGCACTTGGAAAGACACTTGATGATATTTTCTGGGACGAATGATAACACGGGGCGGATTTAAGTGCGTGATCTGAATGAAAGCCCGGTCGGGAAATTGCAAATGTGCGAGGGCCCGATCGGGATTTTTGTGCGCATTCCACAACGGTTTGTGATATGATAAGTAATGAGGTGTCATTTGTTTGTTTCAGGCAGACACTTTTTGCTGTAAGTGATCGGTTTCAGAAAAGGAGACAGGTATGAGCAAGGTATTGATAGTTGTTGACATGCAGAATGATTTCGTTACGGATGCACTCAGAAATGAAGAAGGCATCAAGATAGTTCCGAAAGTTGTAAAAAGGGTAGCTAAGGCCGAAAAGGCGGGAGATAAGATAATATTTACACGTGACACACATGGCAAGGATTACCTCAAGACGGAGGAAGGGAAGAATCTTCCGGTACCTCATTGCGTGAAGGGGAGCAAGGGCTGGCAGATCATAGACGAACTGAGTGAGTTTGCAGCAAAAGCCGATATCATTGACAAGGTGACGTTCGGCAGCAGGAAACTCGGAAAAATGCTTAAAAACCTCAACAAAACCGAGAAGATAGACACGGTCGAGCTGATCGGCCTTTGTACAGATATCTGTGTCATAAGCAATGCATTGCTAGCAAAGGCATTTCTGCCGGATGCACATATCATCGTGGATGCGTCATGCTGCGCAGGTGTCACGCCCGAAAGCCATCAAACGGCATTGAATGCCATGAAGGCGTGTCATGTAGAGGTAAAGAACGAAGGAAAAAAATGATTAATTAAAGAAGGAGAGCACTATGCCGCCAGCAGGAGGAAGAGGCCCGGGAATGGCCAGATTTTTATCCGAGGAAGAGTTGGAGAACCAGCCAAAGGTCACTCCGGCTTTACTCAAGCGCATATTTTCTTATCTGTGGGTTTACAGGTTCAGATTTATGCTGGTACTGCTTTGCATAGTGGTTTCCTCTTTTTTTACATTGCTCCCATCGATATTAACAGGCAAGATTTTGGATGAAGGTCTGCTCAAGAAGGATTTGACCGCACTGGTCAATTATATTTTGCTGTCCTTGCTTGTCACATTTCTGGCCAATCTCATCGGTATGGTCGAGAGTTATTTCAACACTTGGATAGCGCAGCACATCACCTATGACATGCGCAATCATATGTACGGTCATCTGCAGGAAATGTCGCAGAGTTTTTTCACCACAAACAATCAGGGAGATATCATAACACGTATGACGAGCGATATCGACGGAGTCCAGTCGACGATCACAAATACGTTTTCAAGTATATTGTCCAATTCGGTCACTCTCATCATTGCCATGATAGCCATGTTCCGCAAGAACTGGATCCTGGCGTTGATCGGGATAGTTGTTGTGCCGCTGTTCACGCTTCCCACGAGGAAGGCGGGGAAGACCAGATGGTCGCTTACAAAGGAATCACAGGAATGTAATGATGAGATCAACGGTATCCTCAATGAGACCCTGTCTGTAAGCGGACAGCTTCTCGTGAAACTCTTCGGTAAGGAAAAGACCGAGTATGAGCGCTATGAGAAGGTCAATCACCGTATGATAGATCTCAATATCAAGGAAAGGATGGCAGGCCGGTGGTTTTTTGTTGTGCTGACCACATTTACGAGTATCGGCCCCATGCTCATATACCTTGTCGGCGGTATACTTATGATACGCCACGGAAGTGATCTTACCGTCGGTGACGTGACCGTTATGGTAGCGCTCCTCGGAAAAATGTATATGCCCATAAACAGTCTTCTCAACATAAAGGTGGACTGGGTAAGATCGATGGCATTATTTACAAGGATATTTGATTATTTTGATATACCGGTCGAGATCAAAAATGCTCCGGATGCCGTTATTCCCGAGAAAGTGACGGGCGATGTAAGATTTGAAAATGTGGGATTTGCATACGAGGAAGGACATCCCATCCTGAAAAATATCAGTTTTGAACTTAAGGCAGGCAACAGCGTAGCCATAGTCGGACCCTCCGGCTCGGGTAAAAGTACGATCATAAACCTTATCCCGAGGCTTTATGACGTAGGCAGCGGAAGTGTAAGATTTGACGGAGTGGATGTAAGAAAACTTGACCTCGGTTTCTTGAGAAGCCGGATCGGAGTCGTATCGCAGGAAACATATCTCTTTAACGGAACCATAAGGGACAACCTTCTTTACGCAAAGCCGGATGCAACACAAGAGGAAATGATCGAAGCCCTGAAAAAGGCCAACATATATGAGTTTGTCGAGAAGCAGGAAAAAGGTCTTGATACGATGGTCGGCAATCGAGGCCTGAAGCTTTCCGGCGGTGAGAAGCAGCGTATCTCGATAGCAAGGATATTGCTCAAGAATCCTACGATCTTTGTATTTGATGAGGCGACATCGGCCCTTGATTCGATCTCGGAGCAGAAGATCCAGGAAGCCATAGATCCGATCATCAATTCCCATACAAGCATACTGATCGCCCACAGGCTTTCAACAATACTTGCAGCCGATGAGATCCTCGTTGTAAAGGACGGAGCGATCGTCGAAAGAGGACAGCATAAAGAACTTGTCAAGCAGGGCGGCGTTTACGCCGAACTCTATGAAACACAGTTTTCAAAGGCACTTGAGGATGATGACGGCATAAGTGAGCTTGAGGAATACATCTGGGGCACGCAGCCCGCAGACGAACCCGGGGAGTGATGGTGCAGGGAAGTATTGGAAAGTGCCGGAAAACAGGCTGAAAGAAGAGGGAAGTCAGTTGGTGACAAATTGTAACCAACTGAAAATTAGATCAAACACTTGACAGACATTTGGGATATGTGTATCCTAAATTTAATTTTACACAGAAAGGAGGTAACGAAATGTTTAAGCATTATATCAGTACTTGCAATTTAATACATGGAACAAAGAACGTAATTACCTCCGGACTTATTATAGGTGAATGCGCTTGAGGGCGCATCATATTACAATTGGGTACAGTCAGGGACACGGTAATTACCGTGTCCTTTTTTTATACATGAGCAACAGAGGAAGATAAGAATGAACAAGACGGAATTACCTTTGTACGAGCTGAAGGTGCTCGAGGATGAAGGAATAAATAAAAATGACATATTGTATGTGTGCCCGACGGATATTTCAAGTGACGGTGCATATGAAAACGGGTATCTTGTGCTTACGCGCGACAGACTTGTGGGAATAACGAAGAAGAGCGAGAGCGAGTACGAGATCAGGACCTTTGTACTTGCAAAGTATGCACACTGGACCATAGAAAATATGGTTGCCACCAACCTGCTTAGAGCTGCGAAGAATGCAAAAGATAGCGGAGATGATGCTTCCCAAAGCAAAGAACGGGACAACCTGAAAGACGGTGAGCATGTGCTGATCGGAGCCTGCACCAATACGCATCTTGAGAAGCTTATGGAATTGAGAAAGCTTATCAGGAGCGGGGCAGGTATCGCGTCACAGGAAATTGACCCGGCGCAGGATAAGGCTAAAAGCAATGGCGCAGATGCTGACAGTACAGATGATGACCCTACACAGGAGAAAGCTGAAGGCGAGGACGCAGGGCAGGAACCGGACAAAACGGACAAACAGCCCGACGGCAAAAACAAGAGCAAGACGTCTGTATTCTTCAGAGGACTGTCTTATTTTCTGAGATATAAAGGGCATATCGCATTGCTTGCCGTTTGCTACATACTGACAGCGGTCCTGAGCATAGCATGGCCGTATCTGAGCGGTTCGGTCCTTTATGACAGGATACTTGCGAGGGATGATTCATTTCTTGCTGCGTTCGGAGTGGCAGGGAAGTATATAATTGCGGTCATATTGCTGGTAGTTGTGATGCTCGGAATCAAGGTCATACAGATGCTGACTGCGGTATTGCAGGGCATAGTTATGGGCAGTGTCGTGACAAAAAGCGTCAGGGACATGAAGAAGGACGTTTTTTCCGCGATAGAAGATCTGTCGATGAATTTCTATACATCAAAACAGACCGGAAACCTGATGACGAGGGTGCTCAGGGATGCCGACAGGATGACGGAATTTTACCTTGACGGACTTCCGTATCTGATCATAAATTCCATAACAATAATTGTTACATTTGCGGTAATGTTTGCACTTAACTGGCAGATGTCGGTGGTAGCGTGTATCCTTCTGCCGCTTCTGGTGGTCTTGAGTGTCAAGCTGCGTCCGGGAATATGGACGCTGTTCGGACGCCGTCACAGAGCGGAAAGTGCTGTAAACAGCAAGGTAAATGATAATCTCACCGGAGCTAGGGTCGTAAGAAGCTTCGGTCAGGAAGATGCAGAGGAAGAAAGATTTGTCGGGCCGAATAAAAACCTTGAAGAGGCCGAAGTCAGGATAGTCAGATACAGCAACAGGTTCACGTTGCTCTATGAAATGGTGCAGGTCATCTCAAGTATCTGGGTATGGGCGCTCGGAGTTGTGATGGTCCTGAATTTCAGGTCTATAAGCCTTGGTGTATTGATCACATTTGTCGGATATGTGGATCAGCTGAACGGTCCGATGAGATTCTTTTCATGGATATTCAGGATGTGGTCCGATTCGATCAATGCGGCGCAGAGGATATTTGAGATAATCGATGCGATCCCCGATGTCGTGGAGTGTGAAAATCCGATCAGGCTCTCCGACCCGAAAGGCAAGATAGATATCAATAATATGACATTCGGTTACAACAGGACACACCCGGTCCTGAAAAATATAAATCTTCACGTCAAACCCGGGGAAATGCTCGGGATAGTCGGAAAAAGCGGCGCAGGCAAAACGACGCTCGTCAATCTGCTGTCCAGACTGTATGACGCCGACGAAGGTGAGATATTTATCGATGATGTGGATATAAAAAAACTTGCATTTGCGGATCTGAGAAAAAATATAGCCGTGGTTTCGCAGGACACATACATATTTATGGGAACAGTGGCTCAGAATATCGCATATGCGGATGAAAATGCATCGCGTGAGGACATCATAAAAGCAGCAAAGCTGGCGAGTGCACATGATTTCATATCAAGGATGCCGGACGGCTATGATACGGTGATCGGAGCTTCGGGGCAGGCTCTTTCCGGCGGTGAGAGGCAGAGGCTTTCGATAGCCAGAGCGATAATCGCAAATCCGCGTATACTCATACTTGACGAAGCGACGGCCAGTGTGGATACGGCAACGGAGAAGGCTATACAGCAGGCGCTTGAACTGCTCGTAAAAGGCAGGACAACGCTCTCGATCGCGCACAGGCTTTCCACACTCGATGCGGCCGACAGGATCATCGTTATAGAGAACGGACGTATCGCAGAGGAAGGGACCATAGACGAACTTGCGGGAAAAGAAGGCGGCATATACAGGCACCTGCTTGAATTGCAGAATACGCAGGGCAAGGGTTCTGTGATCGGAGATGCATAAATGCTGTGAAAAAAGGATAACAGCTTATTTGAAAGGATATCGGAATAATGAGTAAAGAAATGATAAATGTCGAGGCAGAAAGACCAATGGCAACAGATACAGACAAAAGCAAAACGATAAATTCGGGAAATGCAGTATTTACAAAGACTGAGGGCGGTTTCATAGGAATGGAACTGGACGGGAAAAAATATGACCGTGTCAAGGTCATAAGGTTATTTCCGTTTACCGATCCGGATAAGTATATGTCAGTGCGCGATGTCATGGACGGCGATAAGGAAATAGGCATAATCGAAGACATCAAAGAACTGCCGGAGGAAACGGTGAAAATACTGCTCGAACAGCAGGAATTGTATTATTTCACACCGGTCATAACAAAGGTCATAAGCATAAAAGATGAGTATGGGTACGCATATTTTGATGTGGAGACCGATAAGGGCAGATGTAAATTCACGATAAATATGGGCGCGGATGCGGTGAGCAAGCTTTCGGATACAAGGCTGCTAATAACGGATGTGGACGGCAACCGTTTCGAGATAGCAAATGTTCTCGATTTCACCGTAAAGGAACAGAGAAAGCTTGACTTGTTCCTGTAAGCCGGGTGACAAAATTTTTTGAGGAAATATTATGAAACTGAAATATAACCTGTCCGAGGACAGGATCAGACAATTGAAAATGGAGAGGGATGAGAAACTCTACTATGCGATCCCCTATGATATCGGTGAGAACGGCCGTTGGATAGATGACGGAATGTGTGTTGTCACCAGTGAAAATGTGGCTGCATTTGAAGGTGACAGGCTTGTTGAAAAGCTGCCGATAAAGATGTGCTGCAGGACGAGGGCGGAAGCCGCGGTCGGAGCGGGAATGCTCGTGACGGAGTACGGAGCTCTCGAGAACAAAGACGAAAAGACTTCAGAACAGCGCGACGCCGCGCATACTGTGACCGAGAAGCTCATCGTGAGATATTCCGCGAAGCACAGGACCAGATTCGCTTACATCGCCAGAGGTATCAATATCTTAAGCGGCGGAAGGACAGAAGAGGTTGTCAGCAAGGAATATGAGAGCGTCTGCGAGATATGCGGACGTATCATACCCGGGACGAAGGAATGTCCTTATTGCAACAAAAAAGGCGGTTTTTGGCATGATTTTCTGGGAATGCTCGCACCTTATAAAAAAAGTGTCGGCGGCATCGTGTGTCTGATGATAATGGCAGCAGTCGTTACATTGCTGAATCCGGAGATACAGAAGCATCTTGTGGATGATGTGCTCACAAAGACGAACGGAGACATAAAGAAGGCATTGTGGTGCATAGCGGGTATGTTCATGCTCGGCGGAGGCATCGTCGTCATAAATGTTCTCAAATCCTATTATTGTACGGTTCTTGGAGCAAGGATCGCTGCGGATAAAAGAGATACACTATTTAAGGTCATCCAGGGATTGCCTTTAACTTATATCAACGACAGGAGACCGGGAGAACTGATGAACAGGGTTGTCAATGATACCAGAGTCATCAAGGATTTCATGTCAAATACATTCTGCAATCTGTTCACGGTGTCATTTATATTTGTCTGGGATGTGATATTTATGGTGATGCTCAATCCCAAGCTTGCGCTGTTCAGCTTTATAAGCGTACCGCTTGCAGTCTGGGGTACCCTTACATTCAGGGAGAGCATACACCGCAGATTCCATCTTCAGGGTAAAAAAGACGACGACATAAGCAGTAACCTTCAGGATGTCCTCTCAGGCATCAGAGTGGTAAAGACCTACGGAAAAGAACAGAAGGAAAGACAGAGGTTCAACCGTTTTGCCGATGAATACTGCAGGGTCGCCTTCAGAAATGAGAGGTTCTGGGCGATATTCAATCCCACGTTGAGATTTATCATGGGATTCGGGATATTTCTTGTTGTATTGCTCGGAGGCATGGATGTATTGAATGAGCGGATGAGCGCAGGCGAACTGCTGCAGTTCGTGACCTATACGACATTGCTCTATCAGTATCTGGAGTGGATGACAGGTATGCCCAGAGACCTTACAAGGCTCGTTGCAAGCATGGAACGAATCAATGATGTCCTCATCCAGGAACCGTTCATCGGCGAAGAGGAAAAGCCGGACCGCCATGAAATAAAAGGCGACATAGAATTCAGACATGCGACCTTCGGATACAAGTCGTACCAGCCGGTACTTGAGGATATCAACTTAAAGGTTAAACAGGGGGAAATGATAGGTATAGTCGGACCTTCGGGTGCCGGAAAATCAACGCTCATCAATCTTCTGATGAGACTCTATGAAATAGATGACGGTGAGATATTTGTCGACGACATTCCGATAAGAAATATCGAAAGCAGGCATTATCATGAGCAACTTGGAGTAGTGCTGCAGGAAACATTCTTATTTACAGGAACGATCCTCAGCAACATAAGGTTTGCAAAGCCGGATGCGACCTACGAGGAGGTCATCAATGCGGCCAAACTGGCCAATGCACATGACTTTATATCGGCAATGCCGGACGGATACAACACTTATGTGGGCGAGAAAGGAAGCACGCTTTCGGGCGGAGAACGCCAGAGGATCGCAATAGCACGTGCCATCCTTAAGAATCCGAGAATGTTGATACTTGATGAGGCAACCTCGAGTCTGGATACCGAGAGTGAATTCCTGATACAGCAGGCATTGGAGAGACTGATCAAGGGCAAGACAACATTTGCGATCGCGCACAGACTGTCCACGCTTAAAAATGCGGACCGTCTCCTGGTCATCGACGGGCACAGGATCGCGGAGATCGGTTCTCACGAGGAACTGATGGAAAAACGCGGAATATATTATGGGCTTGTCAAAGCGCAGATGGGGTAAAAAACAAACAGATATGATAGAAAGCACTTGCAGGATATGCAAGTGTTTTTTACTATATAGTCAAGCGGTTATGAAGGGAGAGCAGGAATGAAGGTGAACTTTTTTAAGAAAAATGTGAGTAAAAGGGCAACGGCAGTTGGGCTTGTGACAGCTATGCTTATGTTAAGTGCATGTGCGCTGGGAGGCAAAGTGGATGAACTGGATTTTGGAGACAAGGATTTCAGAAGCAGTAACATCGGAGATCCGTACGATTCGGTAAAGAGTTCAGAAAACATGGAGTTAACCAAAGAACTGACAAGTGAAAATACAGGCGAGCTGTTAAAAGAAAATGAGAAGGCCGTCTATTATGAAGGTCAGATAGACGGCAAGGACGTAAAAGTCATATATTATTTCATCGATGATAAACTGGACAATGCCATGATAATCTTTAATAATTGCCCGGATCGTGATAAATACATGGCCGGGATCGTAGATCAATATGAGAAGAAATACGGCGAGTCGGGAACGTACAAAGGGTCATACGTATGGTATTCGGGAGATAATGTCCGAATGATATATACAAGCGGTGATAAACTGTACATCAGCATGGGAAATGCGACGACATTGCTGGATTCATGAATAAGAGTTTTTTCTCTGTAAATGAAATACGTCTCCGTGCCATAGCAGAGATCGTCAACGAATTCGTAAACATTAATGAGGGCCACATTCATTGGGAATGTGGTCCTCTTTTGTGTAAAGAGTAACTATCACTGGTTAAATACGCCAATAATCGTTATAATAGATTTGGACTTTGTCCGGATGACCGGTCCGGTTACAACTATATGCTCAAAGATAAACAAAATATGGACAGAACCAACAGACAAAAAAACAAACAACTCAATATTTACAGTTTCATTCTTGCCTCACTGTGCATGCTTTTGTTTATGCTTTTTAAAGGGGTTATAGGATTTGGACAGTATTCTCTGCTGGAAGGGGATATAAGGCTTCAGTACATACCGGCTATAAAGAACCTTGTCAGATGTATATTGCATGGTGAGAATCCGTATTATACATGGACGATTGGAATGGGTATGAATATATCCATGTTCAATGCATATTATGCCATTAACCCGTTTAATATACTCTATGTCATACTTGGATTCCTCAGTGATAATACCGTTACAGCGATCATCATAATCCTGAAGACAGGGCTGGCAGCTATGTGCTTCCATCTGTTTGTTTCAAAGGTTCATCAAATCGATGATCACAGGGCAGTATGTTTTTCAATATTGTATTCAATGTGCTCATTCCAGGTGGCATACAATATAACCAATATCATATGGCTGGATGCGGTCTGGATACTTCCACTCATATTATGGGGGATAGATTCACTGATAGAGAAAAAGAAGTGGATCATGCTCACACTTTCATTTGCATATATTTTTGCGACTCAATTTTTCATGGGTTATATATTGGGGATCACAGGAACGATATATTTCATTCTCAGATTACATCTAAGGGAAGGATCACAAGACGTAAGAACAGGAAGAGCATGGCTGAGATATATTGCTTCAGTGATCCTTGCGGCATGTTTATCTGCGTTCGTTTGGGTACCGGCTTTATCATTTCTGATCAACAATGGAATGTCATCGAGCAGTGAATTTACCGAGCTTGGTATCAGTATATCTGATATATGGAATCAGTTTTATTTCGGAAGCACGGATAACAGTCTGGGGGGTGTGCCGTATATCTATTGCGGAATACCGGTTGTCATGACGGTTCCGGCATATTTTGCAGCAGGTAACGTAAGCTTAAAGGAGAAGATTCAACACGGAATAATATTACTTCTGCTTATACTATCGTGTATGTGGTTGCCGCTATATAAAATATGGCATTGTTTCAGAGAACCAAACGGATGGACATTCAGATTTGCGTTTGTATTATCTGCTTTCATGTGTATTGTGGGGGTTAAAGGAGCATGTAAACTGAATGAAAACAGGAAAAAGGTTTATCTGTCGGCAGTGATCGTCAATACATTGCTGATCGCTGTTGCGAACGTTATTTCCAAGGGAGGTATAAAGCGTGTAGATGTGACTGATATACGCCACATTATTATCAATGTTCTTATAATGACAGTGTGGTTTATAGTCCTTAATGCCGATGCAGATACTAATTATGAAAGAAAAAAAGCATATGAAATGCTGCTTGTAACACTTGTGTGTACGGAGTGTATATGTAACGGATATTTTCTTGTTCAAAAAAATCAGGAGTTCAAACCCAAATTCACGATGCAATTAAAGACAACACTTGATGGATATCAGAATGAACTTGTAAGACAGCTGCCGGAAAGCGACGATTTTTCAAGAGTTGCAGTCAGACCCAATATCGGACCCAACATGAGTATGTATTACGATTACAACAGTATAGGATACTTTTCGAGTGTAGAGAATAATCGATTGAGGGAGACTTTACACAAACTCGGGGTGTGGAGTTCGCCAAGGAGTGTATTTGATTATGGTATCACATCGGTTACCGAGATGCTGTTCGATATAAAATATACTGCGGGAATAGAAACAAAACAATACACCATGAAGGTCGATGAAACGGGTAATGATATTGGCTTGGGATTCATGATAGCCGGGGATCCGGAAGATTATAAATTGAGCAGCACCAATGCGTTTGTGAATAATAATGAACTGTTATCACTCATGCTCGGAGAACCTACCGAAGTGTACAGACCGGTCGAAGACGGAGCGGTTCAGGCAAGTATCAAGGATCTGGAACTGTACTCGGACGACAAGGGACTAACATTGGAAATTTCAGATAGTCTGACACAGGAAGAACGAGCAGATTCATATCTGGAGTTTGATGTTAACACGGACAGTGACAATTGTTATGCATATATAGACAATGCCGAATCCGAGACGATCAGTCCCACATTTCTGATCGATGGGGAAGAGAACTTTATCTATGATGACGGCTGTGTGAACGTATCATATATAAGCAGACTCAAACAGACAGAAAGCGGCTTCTCATTAAAGATAATGCCGGATAAAAAAGTTACATCTCAAACATTCGGATATATCATTTTTTTCACAATGGATGAAGAGATAATGGCTGATGTTAAGGAAAGATTGTCTCAATACAGTTTTGAGATTGAAGAGTGTAAAAACGGCTATATCAAGGGGAGCGTATCGAATCCTGAAAAAGACGGATTACTGTTCTTATCCGTACCGTATGATAAGGGGTGGAAGGCAAGGATTGATGGAGCTCCTGCCGAGATCGAACCGATATTGGATGATACGTATATGGCTGTCAGGATGCCGGAAGCCGGACAACACGAGATAGAACTTGAATTTGATGCCTGCGGAGCCAAAGCAGGTATTATATTATCAATGATAGGAGTTTTTATAACGATCATTGTAATAAAAAAGGAGAAAAGACGGAATAATGTGAGCGTTATGTTGGAATAAAAAATATGAAACTACTGCTCCAAATATATTTTATTATTTACATAAATATGATAAAATATTAAGAAATCTTAAGAAAACTTATGTGATGAAATATAAGTTATGAAAGAAGATACAAATTGTGAACAAGTTTATAGACAAGGTACTGTCCAAATTAAATAACTTATTTTTCGATACAATTGGAAACCTGTACTCTTTTTCGAAGTCATTCAAGGCTTTTTTATGGATATTTGAACTTATTTCTTTGTTGTTTTGCAGTTATACGGTATATCGTGTGATGGGCATAGTGAATGCAGTCGTATTGCTCGTCTCACTTGGTGCGATAATGATCATATCTGCCAGGAATGAACAGGTGTTAAAGCATGGTTCCGTGTTTGGAATTCTGGTGACTGCGTTTGTAACATATCGGTCTATTGATTGGATCGCTGACTTTAGCATTTCTGTTTATGAAGACTCAATGGTACTGTTTATAGCAAGTCAGACTGCTATGCTGACTGTTATTCTATATATACTTTTGATCATAACATCTGTTCTGTTTGGGCAGATAGTTGAAAGAAAAACAGACAATATAAAGTTGCAGAAACAACTGATCTTAAACCTGTTTGCAATATTGTTCATAGTATATATTGTGGTTCCAAGTGAAACTTTCTTTTCAAACATGTCTGATTTTGACATAAGATACAAGTATTTGCTCTTCTTTTATGTTCCGATGGTCATTCTTTTCTCGTATTTAGTACCCACATTTATCGTGAATATAAAATGGAATATAGGCAAACATGTCTTGAGTCTTATGTGTGGCGTTTTAACTGCGATATATATTCAATACATGTTTCTGAATAATCTTAACAGACTTTTGGACGGAACAGGCGTGGACTGGGCTAAATACAAAACACAGATCATCATAAATGTTTTTGTTTGGCTGGTTATCATTGCCATCCCGTTTTTGCTCAGAGGAAAAATAAAGATATATGATAAGTTTGTAACTCTAATACCTGCGATACTGATAGGGATACATGCTTTTTCACTCGTCTTTATAATCGCAGCCGGATTACCCAAAGAGAATAAGCTTATGGATGCTTATTTATCTTCGGAGGAACAATATGCGGTATCAAAAGAAGGAAATATCATTATATTCATCATAGATGCAGTTGATAATGATTTTATTGAGCAAATATACAATGAAGATCCCGAAAAATATGATGAACTGAAGGATTTCACTGTTTATACCAATACATGCTCGGTTTATGACTCTACAGCACCTTCTGTTATGACCATGGTTGCGGGTGCTGAGTTCCATAATGATCTTTCGGCGGATGAATGGTATCACCTGGCATGGACCAATGATAAAACCACCGGGTTTTATGACAGGATGCATAATGCAGGCTATAAGATCAATTACTATAATTTTTATGGGGGTAATCCGATCGAATGGATAGGTAAGATAGACAATGCGGTATCCGTAGAAAATGTCGGAATATCTCAGGTGGATTATAAGAGATTGACTGCAAACATGGATAAGCTTATAGGATACAGAGTATTACCGTATGTTTTAAAGAAGCATATAGATATAGAGAATATTTCTTTTTCTGAATTAGTTGATATAGGGGATTACAGTTTTACCAGAACATATAATAAAGATTTTATGGATAATATGAAACTTTATGTCAGTGACAGCGATCAGCCATACTATATTTATCAACATATCAGAGGAGCACATTGGCCGTGCCCGAGCGGAGATCTGATCGAAGAAACAAAGTATTGTCTGGATATCGCCGGCGAGTATGTCAGACAGATGCAGGAGCTGGGCGTATACGATGAATCAACGATCATTTTCTGTTCGGATCACGGAAGACATGATACGGGAGCGGATGTTGGTGAAGATGTTGTATTTGGAAGCACTCCCATGTTTTTTATAAAAGAGGCAAATATACACAGAGATAAAATAGAGTTTAATAATGCTCCTATATATCACGAGGATATCATAGCTACGATCATGGAAAATGCAGGTGTATATTCGGAGAAGAATATAGAGGATGTTAAGACATTCGGGACTTCTATATATATGCATCACGAAGGCGAACAAAGGGAAAGAGCGTGGTATGATCGGATGTGTGACAGTAGTTTGGGCGAAACGGTTGTTTCCAGATACACAACATTTAATTCCTCATTTAATTGCTGGTATGAATACAAATATACCGGAGATAAAGATGAATTAAAACGCGTGGTGGATCAGGGTATAGTGTCGGGTAAATACCTGATAAAAGAGTTTTTTGGATAAAGAAAGGAAGAAGGATGAATATATTTGTATGGGGAACCGGAAGATTGATGGGAATGGTTGTAGGAAAAATGATAGCCATAGATCAAATAGCCGGATTTATCGATAATGACCCCGGTTCACGGGAATATATGGATAAAAAGGTATACAAACCTGAAGATATGTTGAAGATGGATTATGATGCGATAATTGTAGCCAATTCTTTTTCGGCGGAGATATACAGACAGTGTGTTGAAATCGGGATCGATACAGATAAAATGATTTTTGCATACAATAATTGCGAATTGAAGGATATGAATGCGGATTATTCTTTTGCAGAAAGAATATTGGGCAAGGAAAATGCAGAAATAATAAAAAACAGATATCATGTGGTGCGTGGAGTAGAGGCAAGCGGTGAATTATGTCTGAAGGGAACGGATTATGAAAAAACAGGGTATATGGATGATGATTATGTCAGAGCCAAGAGTTTTGAACTGGCAGTCAAAGAGATAAGAAAAAGAAAAATAAAAGGAGAAGTTGCCGAGGTAGGAGTATTCAGAGGAGAATTTGCACAGTATATCAATTTTGCCTTTCCGGACAGAAAATGCTATCTGTTTGATACGTTTGAAGGCTTTAATGCCGCAGAGGCATTGAGGGAATTAAAGGCGGGAAATTGTACTGAGGCTTTTGTGGAAGCATATAAAAACACCAATCTGCAAGTGGTGCTGGATAGAATGACATATTTGGACAATGTGATAATCAAGCAAGGATTTTTTCCGGATTCTTTGGATGGATTGGAAGAAAAATTCGTATTTGTATCTGTGGATGTGGATTTTGAAGATTCGATCTATGAGTGCCTGAAGTATTTTTACCCAAGATTAGCTGTCGGTGGATATATATTCGTTCATGATTATAACAACAATCTGTTGGGAGTGGAAAAGGCGATAGATCGATATGAAAGTGATGAACATATAAGTTTGGCCAAGTTCCCTTTAAGTGATAATTGCGGAACTTTGGCCATTACAAAATAATAGCGGTATCAATTGTTTTGATCATATTCGGCGTGGATCTCATCCAGGGTTACAGGTAAAAGAGCAAGTTTTGACGGGTAGGAAGGCCCGTGGCGTTTTTCGGCAGGAGGGGGAGTCATATAATCCCCGTATAAACTTGTAAGATATTCATGACGCTTGGTGGAAGCCATGAACAACATGCCCTCGAACTCAACGTCTTCGCTTTCTGCCAGAAATGAAGCGTCTATGCCATACTTGTTTCCCACACCGGGAGTCGGAAAAAGCGTGTGGCATATGAGTTTGGTGGGGTGGGCGTTATAATGCGTGTATATCTTCCTGATGATATTGAACACGCGATCAACGGATATCTTATTGAGTAATTTGTATACACCACGTTGAAATGCACGCGGAGCCTCTACCATACCAAGTTCGGAATACAGGATTTTACGAATGCAGAAATGAATAGCATGATGGAGCCTGCGCGATAAGCAGCCATCAGGAACATTATCATTGACGAAAACATCTATGCAGATTCCGGTTTTGTATTTCATATGTTCCTGTCCGGAGCGAACGAATTCTGTTCCGAGGAGACGCAATTTGGAATATCCCCAACGATAGAACGGGTCGGTCCGATGCTCTTGTAAGAAGAACTTTTCAGTATTGAGATCCTTTTTACATGCTTCAAAGAATTTATCATATTCTGAGCGTGTGAATATAACATCTGCGTCGTCATCCCAGGGAATAAATCCTTTATGACGTACCGCACCAAGAAGGGAACCGCCATCAAGACTGTATATGATGTTGTTCTTTCGACAGATCCGGTCAACTTCTGCAAGAAGTTCGAGTTCGTTCAGTTGCATAAGACGCAGGTCTTCGGGAGATATGTTTATGCTGTTCATAACGGTGATCCTTTTTGATATTTTTTACATTATATCATTATTTGTTTGAAAGGAGTAATAAATGTCTAATATTGCGATGATCATTGCAGGAGGTTCCGGAGCAAGGATGCAGCAGGATATCCCTAAACAGTTTCTGACTGTATATGAAAAACCTGTGATCGTATACACGTTAGAGGCCTTTCAGAGGCATGAAATGATAGATGCCATAGAAGTTGTATGTCTGGAAGGGTGGGAGAACATTCTTTGGGCATATGCAAAACAGTTTAATATAACCAAATTAAAATATGTGGTAAAGGGCGGAACAAACGGTCAGGGTTCTATAAAAAACGGAATAGATGAACTCTGCCGGCACTGCAGCGAGGATGATACGGTGCTCATACATGACGCTATCAGACCGTTGGTATCGGAAGAAATAATAACGGATTGCCTGAAAACAACCCTCGAAAAGGGAAATGCCATAACGGTTATCCCCTGTGCAGAAGCAATGTTGAAAACACAGGACGGTGAAGAGTCATCGGAAAGTTTCCCAAGAGATAATCTGAGGAGAACGCAAACTCCACAGGGATTCAGACTCGGAAATATAAAAAGACTTCATGAAAGAGCGGCAGAGAAAGGAATATTTAACTCTGTAGCTTCCTGTACCCTGATGGTTGAACTGGGTGAGAAGGTTTACTTTTCTAAAGGTGAGGAAAAAAACATAAAGTTAACAACAGTGGAAGATATAGATATATTTAAGGCACTTTTGAACGCCAAAAGGTCAGAGTGGTTAAAATGAATTATTATAAGAGCGATACGTATATCGATAATATAAGAAAAATTGCAAACAGTGTTGTAAACATCCAAAAACTTGAAGGAAAAAGTGTTTTGATAACAGGGGCGTCGGGAATGATCGGCTCAGTGATGGTCGATGGGCTGATGTGTTACAGTACCCGGAATAATATGAACCTGCATGTCTTTAGTTTGGGAAGAGATCGTCAAAAGCTGGAAGACAGGTTTAAAGAATCGCCGTTTGGCCAACCTGAATATATTGAACATGATGTTAAGAGTGATCTTAGCGATCTTAATGAGATATTTGACTATGTGATACATGCTGCGGGAAATTCATATCCGTCTGCATTTTACGAGCGCCCGATAGATACTATTGCCGGAAATGTTTTGGGAACCCTTAATATGCTGGAATATGTTTCAGACTCTAAGAATACGCGTATGTTATATGTTTCATCGGGTGAGGTTTATTCTAATATTGATGGTGCATCTGTGAGGAGTTGTTATCCTAATTCAAAAAAAACGGCAGAATCGCTTTGTGCAGCATATATAGAGGAAAAAAGGTGTGATATTGTTATAGGAAGAGTTTGTCATACTTTCGGACCGACTGCGGTTGAGAGTGATAACAGGGCAACAGCACAGTTTTTTGGAAATGCATGCAAAAAAAAGAACATATTAATGAAAAGTGATGGAAGTCAGGTCAGGTCATATAATTATGTTATGGATACCGTTTCAGCTCTGCTCACGATCATGGTTAACGGAGATCGTGGGATCGCTTATGATATCTGTTCTGATAAAAACGTGATCTCAATTGCGGATCTGGCAAAAACTATTGCCAAAGAAAGCGGAGTAAAAGTGAACTTTGATCTTAAAGAAGCGAATGATCAGAATTCTCCGATAAAAGAACAGATACTGGATCCGAAGGAGCTTTATGGGATTGGGTGGAAACCTGATTACTCCATTGAAGAAGGGGTATCTAATACTGTAAAAATACTTGAGGAATTGGAGAAGTAAAACGAGTTATGCTGGATTCATTTGTTAAAATATGGGGTGACTTATTAAACCCTATAATGACGTTCTGTTATAAGTTAAGCGGTAATTATGGAATAGCGATATTCTTATTTACGGTTGTGGCAAAGATCATACTATTCCCGTTAACCGTTATCCTGCATCTTAATTCGATCAAGATGATCAAGATGAAACCTGAATTGAATTTTGCACAGGCAGAATATTCCGGAGATAAAGATACGTTGGGAGAGATCCAATTAAAATTATATAAAGAGTATAAGTATCATCCGATGTTGGGATTGATCCCGCTTATAATCCAGATCATACTCCTTATGGGTGTTATAGATGTAGTCCACAGACAACTCACTCCGGGAATGACGTTTCTTGGACTTGATATGTGGGCGGTGCCTGTCGATGTTAAGCCGATGCTCATAGTCCCTTTCATGGCAGGAATAAGCGCGGCGTTACTGTGTATCGTACAGAACAGGTTTAACGTCCTTCAATCTGAGCAGGGCATACTCAATAAACTGTCGACCATGTCACTTTCAGTCGGATTATCTCTGTATCTTGGGTGTTTTGTACAGGTTGCTGTCGGCATTTACTGGATATGCGGTAATCTTACGGCGATCGCGCAGCTTTTCCTTATAAATGCGCTTATCAATCCCAAGAAGTTCATTGATTATGAGCAATTGGAACTAAGTAGGATAGCATTAAGAAAAAGCAAGGAAAAAGCCAAAAAAGCCAATAGGAATTTTCTTAAGAGAGATCCTTATCGAAAAAGAGAAAAAGAAGATTACAAACGGTTCTACAGGATATACGATAAACAGGTTGTTTTTTATTCCGAAAAGAATGGCTTTTACAAGTATTTCAAAGGTGTTATAGAATATATTTTGAATAATTCAAACATAGTGATCGATTACGTTACCGGAGATGCCAATGATTCGGTGTTTGAATTAACCTCTGACAGATTCAGAACATACTACATAGGAAACAGACGCATTATCTCTTTCATGATGAAGATGGATGCAAATGTAGTTGTTATGAGTACACCGGGACTCAATAAGAGTTATATCAAGAGATCGATGATGAGGGATGATATAGAGTATATTTACTTCCCCCATGGAGTGGATAGCAGTAATCTGAGCAGTAAGACGGCATCACTGGAACATTTTGATACGGTCTTTGCGCCAAGCGACAGAGCGATAGCAGAGCATGAAGCTATAGAAGAACTGTATGGGATCAAGAAGAAAAAGTATATCAAATTCGGTTCAGCCCTTGTAGACGAGATGCATGCCGCATATCTGAAAGAAGGATTGGATAACAAGGTCAACGATATCCCGATCATTTTGATAGCTCCCTCATGGCAGGATGATAACATAATGGATCTGTGCCTCAGGGATATGCTCAGATCGTTGCTTAAGACTGATTATAAAGTTGTGGTAAGGCCGCATCCTCAGTATGTAAGATATAATGCGGAGTTCCTTGCAAAGATCGCTGAGGAGTTTAAGGATTATGATCGATTGGAACTCCAGACGGATTTTTCATCCAATAACACCGTTTATACAGCCGATCTGCTTGTGACTGACTGGTCAAGTATAGCTTTTGAATATGCGTATACTACATTGAAACCCGTTTTGTTTGTCAATACACCCATGAAAGTTATAAACAGGGACTGGGACAAGATCAATGTGGAACCGATCAATATCGCGGTGAGAAAACTCATAGGCGAAGATATTGAGGTTGCGGATATAGCGGGTATCGGTGAGGTTGCCGACAGATTGATAAAAGGCAAAGAAGAATACAGGAAAAAGATTAGCAGGATCAGAGACGAAGAATTGTATAATCTCGACGGCAGTGCAAAGGTGGGCGGTCAGTATATCATAGATGCAGCTAAGGATATCGATGAACACAAAGCGGAATACCTGAAGTATCTTGCCAAGGTCAACTGAACTAGAGTAATTACGGCAATGGTGGTATAATTATCAAAGTTTTATTACATGATGGAAAGAGGGATAAGATGATATGAAAAAGACAGTTGCGTATTTGATGGGAACTTTATACTTTATGGTATGCTTCTGGGTGATCATGGATATCAAGGCATTGGCATATGTGGATGCTACGAGCGTTACTTACGTTATCCAGGCCATAGTCGGGATATTTGTTGCCATAGGTGCGGTGGTTACCGTACAGAGACATAAGATTGTGGCTGCATACAGAAAGTGGCATTACGGAAAATTGGCTAAAAAGAATGCATTAAAACAGCTTGAAGAAGCAAAGACAGAGAATAATACAGAAACAAACACAGATACAACTGATGCTGAGGCTTAATAAATGATCAATTTTACGGTTGGACCGGTTCAGACATATGACTATATATTGAAGATTGGTTCACAACAGGTTCCGTACTTCAGAACAGCAGAGTTTTCGGACATAGTAAATGAAAGCGAACAGCTTTTGCTTCAGATGATCGATGCTCCGAATGATTCAAAAGCGGTATTCCTGACAGGTTCGGGGACGGCTGCGATGGAATCCGTTGTAATGAATGTTTTAAATGATGAAGACAAAGTGCTTGTAATTAACGGCGGCAGTTTTGGAGAGAGATTTTCAAGCCTGTGTTCATTGCATCACAGGAAGCACGATGATGTATGTCTTGAATTTGGAAAGACATTGAGAAAAGAAGAACTGATTCCGTATTCCGATAAAGGTTACACGGCACTCCTTGTCAATGTTAATGAAACATCCACAGGTGTGCTCTATGATATGAATATCATCCGGGATTTTTGTAAAAAGAATAACATGTTGCTTGTTGCAGACGCAATAAGTTCTTTTTTGGCAGATAATTTTTCCATGAAAGATATGGGCGTGGATGTGGCTGTGATCAGTTCTCAAAAAGCCCTTGCCTGCGCTCCCGGGATATCAATGACAGTTATGGATCCGAAAGCACTCGAAAGAGTAGAAAAGAATGATGATCGAAACATGTATCTGAGTTTAAAGGATGCTCTTAAGAATGCTTTGCGAGGCCAGACGCCGTTTACACCTGCGGTTGGCATAATAAGACAGATACATGCAAGGCTGAAGTATATAGAAACACACGGCGGCGTAAGAAGAGAGATTGACCATGTCAGTGTACTGGCAAGGGATTTCAGAGAGCGCATTAAGGAGTTTCCGTTCACACTATATGCGGAAACACCGTCGAATGCCGTTACTTCTGTACACGCGGGGGAAATATCCGCGCGTCTGGTTTTTGAAACTTTAAAGGATGACTACGGTATTTGGGTATGTCCGAATGGAGGAACCATGGCGGAAACCATATTCAGAGTCGGACATATTGGGAATCTGAGCATTTCGGACAATGACAGACTTTTTGAGGCTTTACACGATATGAAAAAACGTGGGATGCTAGGATGAAGAGGAACGATCCATGAAAAAAGTAATTACCTATGGCACATATGATCTGCTTCATTATGGTCACATAAGGCTTTTGGAAAGGGCAAAAGCTCTCGGGGACTATCTCATAGTCGGTATAACCACGGAAGATTTTGACAAAAGGCGTGGTAAGATCAATGTAAAACAATCGCTTGCCGAGAGAATAGAGGCAGTAAAGAACACAGGCCTGGCTGATGAGATAATAATAGAAGAATATGAAGGCCAGAAGATCGATGATATCAAAAGATATGGCATCGATGTTTTTACGGTTGGAACGGATTGGAAAGGCCACTTTGATTATCTGAAGGATTACTGTGAGGTTGTATATCTGGAAAGAACCGAAGGCGTGTCTAGTTCGGAAGCCAGGGCAGAGCGGAGAAAAGTTCGACTTGGATATATAGGCGATAACAGAGTTATAGAAAAATACAGAAGCGAAAGCGCTTTTGTAAATGGAATAGAACAAGCGGGTGTTTTTACGGAAGATCCAAGGTTTGCAGAAAATCTGGAAAAAGGAGGAACGCCTGTTTGCAGTGAATTGGAAGAATTACTGAATGACTGCGAGGCTGTGTATATAGAGTCACATCCTTCAAAACATTACGAACATGTAAGTATGGCATTGAAGGCGGGAAAACATGTTTTGTGCGAATCACCGATATCACTAAGTTTGAAGCAGTATAAGGAACTGGAGGATCTGGCAGAGCAAAAGCATCTTGTCCTGATGGATTCTTTGAAGACGGCATATGCAACAGCTTATAACAGACTTTTGCTGCTGGTTAAAAGCGGGGAAATAGGAGATGTACTTTCGGTTGATTCCACCTGTACAAGTTTGTATGAGATAAATAACAATGAACCGGATGCCAGATACAGCTGGAACAGTATCTGTGCGTGGGGAATACTTGCCATGTTGCCGGTCTTTCAGATATTGGGAACCGATTATGAGAGCAAAGATATGGTTTCTCTTATGTCTGACAGTATAGAAAACTATGATCTTTTCAGCAAAATTGATTTCAGGTTTAAGGATGCGGTGGCTACGGTCAAAGCCGGCAAGGGTGTCAAATCCGAAGGCGAACTGATCATATCGGGAACCAAAGGATACGTATATGTTCCCGCACCTTGGTGGAAAACGGATTACTTTGAAGTAAGGTATGAAGACATAGAACAGAATAAACGATACTTCTATCAGCTGGAGGGTGAAGGCATAAGGTATGAACTTGTTGCATTTGCCAATGCTGTGGAAAAAGGGAAAAGTGATACCTCTTATATAGAAAGAAATATAACAGAAGAGATCATAAAGGTTGTTGAAGACTTTTATGATAATAAGCACGAATGCATAAAGAAGTGATGGAAGGAACCGATCGATAAACATGAAAGAGTTTATGAAAAGTCAAAAAAATAATCTTATAGTAAGTTTAACTGCGGCATTTGTTCTTGGCTTTTTTGCACCGCTTGATTTTTACTTTAGTACAAAGAATGAGTTTTGGGTAGACCTTTATAACATACTTCCGGGTGTATTGCTGGTTTCGGCCGGCTGTTTTGTCGTGCTGTTTTTTACAACATTCGGACTTGGCAGGATCCCGAAAGCCGGAAAAACGATATCACACATATGGATGTATATCATCATAATCCTGACGGTATGTTTTTACATTCAGGGAAATTTTATGGAAGTTCCGTATGGGGCTCTGTGGGGAGCAGATATTGAATGGGACACATATGGATTATATAATCTGACAAGTACAGTTACGTGGATCGGTATAGTGATCGCTTTTTCAGCTGTTATTGTTATGGTAAAGCATGATAAGTTCATGAATATCATGCGGATAATAATGATATGCCTGATGATCACAACGGCTGTTTCTTTGGTGCTTGTATGCTTTAGATACAAGGGGCTTGAACATAAGCAGTTAAAAAAATCCACCACTGACAATGAATGGGTATATTCCAGAAATAAGAATTTCAACATACTGGTTATGGATGCTTTTGATTCACAGATATTCTGCGATCTTATGTCGGAAAACGGAACAGATGAGTACAACAGGGTTTTTGAGGATTTTACGTTTTACAGGGATACAGCCTGTGTTTATACTTTGACCGATTATTCGGTTCCGACGATCCTCACGGGACAGTGTTTCTTCAATCAGTCTACATATGGAGACTTCATTGAAAAAGCTTATAGTGAATCACCGCTCTTTAACAGACTTCAGGCAGAAGGATGGAATGAGAATGTATACATGGGTATAACATTACCGCAGGGAGAGGCATCTGATCAGTTTGACAACGTTAAAAGGGTTGAATACAGGGCTATAAAGCCTTCGTATCTTATAGTGGATTATTATGGACTTGTCGGATTCAAATACATGCCGACTCCGCTTAAGAGATTTTTTTATGACAGATATATTGCTGTTTCGGAAAATGTAATGGCCAAAACCATAGACGGTAAAACTGTCGATGCGGAAGCCGGTGAATATTATGATAATACATATATGTGGGATCACGTACAATGGGTTAAGGGGACTCCCGAAATAAAAGCATCGACAGATGAACCGGTCTTTCATTACTATCATCTCCAGGGTGTTCATAATCCGAGACAGTACACGTTGGAATTTAAGAAAATAGAAGGGGATGAGTGGGTTGATTATGATGAGGAAGCCGAGGTCTGTGTGAGGATAATAGGTGCATGGCTTTATATGCTCAAGGAACAGGGAGCGTATGACAATTCCGTGATCATGATCATGGCCGATCACGGACTGAATGATTACAATCGAGACGGGGAATATAAAAACTCTATGCAATGTCCCATACTGTTTATAAAAGGATATGATGAGCATCATGATTTCAGAGTAAGTGACATACCGGTATCATTTCTTGATCTGCAAAATGTATATGGACATCTTCTTGACGGAACAACATCGGATGAGGCTTTTCGTGAAACAATGGATAAGTACGATATAGACTTTGAGGAGATAAGCCAAACATATTCTGCCGATGAACTCGTTGAAAAATGGGATTCATATGACGGATATGACAAAAAGGTTGGAAGAGAACGCATGGTCTATCTTACTTTCTTCAGAAGAGCCATGGGTGTGGACAGTACAAATGAGGAAGGGTTTTACGAAGGAATGACGGAATACCCCGCATATAATTCGGAAAAGTTATTCCAGACGGGCAGATTTATAGAATAGCATTAATAACCTTAAGATAATCTTAAAAAAAATTAAGATTTCTTTATAAAAACTGTTGTATTATAATAAATGATGTGTTAACATAATGGTGTGAATTATTAAAATTGCACTCAGAGGCAGGGTATATGAAAAGAATATATCATATAAAAGAAAGAGATAACAGAGGCTTATCGCTTCTGGAATTGATAGCGGTCATAGCCATTATGGCGGTTCTCACAGGACTTTTGGTCCCTATGTTCGGTAAGTATATAAGTGACAAGAGGACCATGGCATGCGAAGAGAACAGAGAAGCCATTCTTAATGTATTTGAAAAGTGCGTTTACGGTACCGGAACCGAGGAAACGCTTGGCGGAGGCCAGCAGTCCATAATCATGGCTACGGATCACGATATAAAGCTTTTGCTCAGCGCTTCTACGGGCGGAGAATCCGATTATAACAATCTCGTTATACCGGCAGAGTATAAGGAAGAGATCAAGTCGCATTATTA
>JAILQX010000040.1 GCA_024698705.1 Lachnospiraceae bacterium | reverse complement strand
GGGGCCTGTGACTATGGGAGGGAAGAACTTCATAACGCGCATTGCGCCGAATACCTTGAACAGAAGAGCAAGTACCAGGTAGAGAAGTCCTGCGAGCGCAACGCCGAAGCACGCATAGGGAAGAAGCTGGGATGCGGCATAAAGCTTTCCGCCTGCCTGTGCTGCCATCAGTGCATCTTCGGTAGCATACTGTTCTCTTGCCAGCATAAGGCCCGAGATGGCACCGTATCCTGCAAGGAATGCAAATGATGAACCGAGGAATGCGGGAACTTTTCTCTTGGTGATGAGATGGAATAAAAGAGTACCGAGACCGGCGAATAAGAGAGTAGCGGAAACGCTGAGGCCGGTGATGATGGGAACAAGAACTGTGGAACCGAACATTGCGAACATGTGCTGAAGTCCGAGCACTAGCGTTTTTGGGGTGCCCAGGGTTTTTGCATCATAGATGCCCTGTTCGCCGAGGACTTCTTTCTTAGAATCTGCCATAAACTCCTCCTGTATGCGAAATACCATATATTGTGTTTTTAACACCGTAATAATAATACATTTGTCTAAATGTGGCGTCAACGCAAAGCAAATGTTATTATTTGATTTTTTCTTCGGTTTTTTCGCTCCCGGAGGACTTGACAAGTATGATGTAAATATGATATCAAATTGATATCAGGTAATTGATTCACCTCAAAAAGGAGGAATGAGATATGTATGATTTTCCGAAGATAGGAACCGGCGTAATAGCCATGATGGTTGCAGCCATGGGTATTTTCGTCGTCGCACCCATAGTGCTCTGGATCGTATGGTGCGTTAAAAAGAAAGAGAAGTTCACGACGATACTTGTAGGTGCCGTTGCGTTTTTCATTTTTGCACTGGTACTTGAAAAGCCCATCCAGAACGTGCTGATATTCCCGACTGCCATGGGACTTAAGGAACATGCCGCTTCACAGTTCATAAACGCAAGGCCTGTTCTGTGGGCGATCCTTTTGGGCTTTTTCCCCGGACTTTTTGAAGAGACCGGCAGATTTGTTGCTTTTAAGACCGTCCTGAAAAAGAGAAAGAACAGGGAGACCTCGATCTCCTACGGACTCGGACACGGCGGATTTGAAGTATTGTTTATACTATCGATCAATTATCTCAACTATATCATCTATGCGGTCATGATAAATAACGGCACATTCGCTGAGACCATAAAGCAGATAGAAGCGATTGCCCCCGATCGGGCCGGTGCTTTTCTTGAGCTTCCGGCACAGCTGGCCGCATATTCCGCGTTTACGATCTTTCTGGCTATCTGGGAAAGAATATTTGCGGTCCTGTTCCATACCGGAGCTTCGATCATGGTATTCTACGCGTGCAAGGATAAAAAGAAATTCTGGCTCTATCCCCTTGCAATCCTGCTCCACACTGCATTGGACGGAGTGCTGGGACTTGTAATGGCAAATGTCATCTCCCTGTCGGATGTGCAGATTGAAGTATTTGCCACCGCTGTCGGGACTCTGGTATTCTTCGGATCATACTTCCTGCTTTATAAGAAGGACAAGGACAAAGGGCCCGTAACATATGCTTCCGAGGCAGCCTGATCCGGGTAGCGGATATTATGCAGATCTCCGGACAAAAAGCCGCATAACGAATCATGCAGCAGAATGTATGCCAATGAAAAAGAAATAGCGGATAAAGAAGCACCGCAGGTCATATGACCTGCGGTGTGTTGTTTATATCGGATTATTATTTTGGTTTGCTTATTATGCGGACCGGGTTCCGTCTGAATTGAGTTTATAGGTGTGAGAGTTGATAGTTACGGTTCCTTCGGTAATGATTCCGTTACTGTACTTGAAGGTGAAGGAGGTAACCTTTCCCTTATCAACACCGGAAAGTTTATAAACCAGATATCAGTATTTATCGGTCGCTTCGTCAACAGAAGAAGCAGCTGTCCATCAGGTTGTGTTAGTCATCTGAGTGATATCGGTTGCCAGTTCGTATGCCTGCCCCTGGCTTTTAACTTTACCTGCTTTGGATAAAAGAAGAGAACCGATCACAGTTAGGGTGACCGCAATTCCGATGATGATGACACAGAATGCCGACACCAGTACCAGACTGGCGCCTCTGTTAGATTTTAAAAGCGATACTTTTTCCCTCATAAGTTCCCCTGATGCAAAAGCCATACTTTTCACAGTATATATCGGCTTTTGAACCCCTTTATTTTATCATATATGCATACATTTGGCACAATTTTTACTTTATTTAAGTAGATTTTTTTTATAGGCAGATAATAACTTAATGTCAATAAGGCACAAATGCCAAAAAATGGGCAGTTTGAGAGGATTTGAAAAAAAGATTGACAGCTTACATTTGATAAAATATAATAGGGCACAAGATAAGCAAATCACTTTTTTGAAAGGAGTAAATTATGGGTTTTTACGATCTTAGTGTCACATCTGCATCAGGCGAAGAGATATCAATGAAGGATTATGAAGGAAAGGTTGTCCTTATCGTCAACACCGCAACAGGCTGCGGATTCACTCCTCATTACAAGGATATCGAGGAAATGTATGAGAAGTATCATGACAGGGGATTTGAGGTCATCGATGTTCCCTGCAACCAGTTTGCCGGACAGACTCCCGGTACCGATGAGGAGATTCATGAGTTCTGCCAGCTGAAATACAAAACACAGTTTCCGCAGATGAAGAAATCTGATGTAAACGGAGAGAATGCGATCCCTTTGTTTAAATATCTGAAGGAGCAGAAGGGATTTGAAGGATTCGGCAAAGGCCCCGCAGCTCTTGCTATGAGCACGATGCTTTCCAAGATCGATAAGGATTACAGGAACAATCCCGAGATCAAGTGGAATTTCACCAAGTTTGTGGTCGACCGGAGCGGAAATGTTGCTGCAAGATTTGAACCTACGGAAAAAATGAGTAAAATAGATAAGTGTGTTGAAGAACTTATTTAGTATTTAGGAGGATCAGCAAGTGGCGCAGGAATATGAACAGCTTCTTTTGAAAAATCAGTTATGTTTTCCTTTGTATGCGTGTGGCAGAAAGATTGTCGCATCATATACCCCTTATCTGAAACCGCTCGGACTTACTTATACGCAGTATGTGGTTTTCATGGTGCTCTGGGAAAAGGAAAGCGTGAATGTCGGACAGCTCGGAAGTATTCTGCATCTTGATGCGGGAACGCTCACACCGCTTCTCAAGCATCTCGAAAAGGACGGCTATATCACCAGAGCCCGTTCGAAAGAAGACGAGAGAGTGACACTTATAAGCATTACCGATAAGGGGAATGCGTTCAAGGAAAAGTGCAAGGATATTCCCGGAAAACTTGCTTCGGAAGGATCTTCCCTTACACAGAAAGAAGCGGCGGAACTCTACAGACTGCTTTATAAATATCTGAGTGAATGATTCTGTTGATCTGTTCTGTATCAGGCGGGACCCGCAATGGGTCCCGCTTATATTTTGCGCAAATACTCCCGGGGCGGGTGAACACCGGAACCGTCCCCGTGTTCACGTCTTTACCGGAGCGAAAGTCAGACATCTGCATCCTGTGGAGATGATCACGGAAGACTGATATCAAGGCATCATATGTATGTTTTCACTGATTTCCCGTTATGATAAACTTATATGGACCGTAAAGAAGACCGGGGAGCATATATGCATTACAATTGTCTTATGGTTGACGATGAGAAGGAACTGGCAGTGTATAAGCGTATCTGGGAAGATCTGATGCTTTCCCGTGAAGCGGATAACGATCGGTTCATTTACCGAAAGCTTCGACATGGTGAGGGAGCAGCTGAGGGTTTCAAGAGACTGTGAGATAAAAGCCAGAAAGGCAAACCGTGACCTTGTGGCGGGATAAATTCAGGAGGATATGAAATGTACAGGCCTAAGATTGCCCCTATGGGCTGGAACAGCTGGGATTGTTACGGAGCTGCGGTAACGGAAAAGGAAGTAAGACAGAATGCGGAATTCATGGCGTCTCATCTGAAGCAGTACGGATGGGAATACGTGGTTGTTGATATACAGTGGTATGAGCCCGGAGCCACG
>JAILQX010000035.1 GCA_024698705.1 Lachnospiraceae bacterium | reverse complement strand
TCCCAACAAAAAACAGATCATTCCCCTTAGCGAACAATCTGTTTTCTCATGTGTATTAACTATTCTTTTTATGCTACCTTTTTACATAAAAGATCTGCCATGAAAGGTAACTTTTATGCACAATCCAGATATATCAGATTTCTCATAACCTAGATGATCATCCATTTCTGCTTCCATCATTTCCCTGATGGTACCACCCAAAAGATCTTTCAATGCATCTTGAATGTCTTCGGCAGTTTCAATGTCATACTCTTGCAGGAGTTGTTGAATGATCTGGCGCTTGCCTTCAGTCATCTGAACGTGGTGTACAGGTTTCTTTTCTCTTCTTGCCATAATTTAAGGCCTCCTATGAATTAGTGTATCATAGAAGACCTTAGTATCAATTATTATTGCTATTTACAGAAAAAGTTTCATACCCTCGGAAAAAGCATAGAAGTGGCAAAAGCAAGTGATCGTCAGTTACCGGTTTTTTATTTTCTGAAACCCGGATATTAAACCCTTCGGAAGCTTATCCCATTCATCAAAGAACAGATGCTGCTTCACGTAATTATCATCGTTATATATAACTTCAAGAAACTTTTTGGGGCGCCTGAATCTGTTCAGCCTGCCGCTTGTCGCAAGAGGGTTAGAAGGGGTACTCATGGTTATATCATCTATGAACTTGATATCAATAACATAATGCTCCTCGAAGGAGCCGTCATAGTTATCTTCCATAACAAACAGATGCCTTTCCGTAAGCACAAGGTAGCATCTGCAATCCGGTATATTCTTATCCGAAGGATGAATCTTTGCCGTTATTTGCTCCACAACATTTTCAGTCTTATAAGTATCCATTTATCTCTCCCCAAAATGCTATGAACAATTGGTCTTGATCGTTATATCTTCTGCAACATAGTTATCGCGTGTGCTAACGTAACGTTCATATACCGATCTTATGTCTTCTTTATCAAACTGTTTGAATATCTTATAGAGAGCCTCAAGGCTCATGCCGGCCATGCACATGCTCTCTACCGCATTCACATCGTTTTCTTTCATGGTGACCTCCACCCTTTGAACATCGGCCCATTGAAATTCGACTACTTATTGTAATGCTCTGAAAGAGCATTATGTAGTGCGAGCCCTTCGCCGCAGGCGAATTTTACATGGGCGAGCATTCGTAATCGAAGGGTCGACGCTGCATGTCAGGTTTTCACGGAAAACCTGACACAAACAAATGGAGCATATGGGACTTGAACCCACGACCTCCTCCATGCCATGGAGGCGCGCTCCCAACTGCGCCAATGCCCCGTAAGGATCTATGTGTATATTATAATCTATGGTTGCATTTTAATCTATCTGTTTCTGCTATTTACCTTGCAAATCCGCATTCGCCCTTCTGCGGTCCTTCATCCCCGGATTCATAATGTGCTTTAAATGACTCGTTGATCTCGCGGATTTCCCTTTTCCCGTCTATATAATCCTGATACATATCGGAAAGTCCGGACATACAACCGTCACATGAACCGTTGATATTTCCAATAGACTCGGCAACGATCCGTTCTCTTTCAGCTTTTGTTGTATCTTTGATAAGAATGCTCATTTTGTAATTTCCTCATTTCTTATTTGGCTCTGATCCTTCCTGCTAAGCCTCTTTAACATTGCACGGTTTACAGCCCTGTAAAGCAGAGCGAGCAGCAATGTTATCACCACTACCAGAAGGAAATATGTGAAACGGCCGGAAGCTTCGGAATTGTCCGAAATCATCTTAAATGCCGGGTAATTTCTCGCATTGGTCCTCATCCACTTGCGGATATCATCCGTGATCTGAAGAGCCACATAGTTCATCATGTATGTTTCAAGCGAGATCTTTCCAAGGAATCTTGTGACCGGATTTCCTGTTTTGACTTTCATGAGGATAACATATATAAGTATGACAAATGAGATCACAAGCGGCATCTGCCCGATAAAACAGATCAGTTTGTTTATGATACCCGGACCCTGACCGCCAAACTCGGACCAGTACCCGACAGTGATCTCCAGCACTGTGCTCGCCGCTCCTGTTATCATAAGCATCAGCACACATATCACAAGCCAGAAAGAATACGATTTTTCAAATTCGGCTCTGATCTTATCCTCTTTGCATGCAAAGAACAGACCTGTCCAGAATGCAATGGCAGAGTTGACCCACCATTCTCCCGAGAACCAGAATACCTTCTGTTCCTGCCACCACTCCGGTTTATGCCGGAAGCTCATCCACCAGTTATCTTCACCGATCCACCATACAAAATGTCCGTTAAGTGCAAATATCACTCCGAACAGGACCACTACACCGAACATGATCGCAAGACAGGTCCTGCGGTTTTTTATCCTGCCGAATGTAAGGTAAAATGCTATATACAAAAATGTTAGGACGATCGGATACCATGCGTACTCATTGATCATCGTGAGGCCGAGGGAATTTGTCACCCATTGCACCGGTTCAAAATGAGCATGTCTGATAAGCGCCAGAACAGTGCAGAACAGAATGCTGACATAGTAAGGCACGATGATCACCGGCAGTCTTTTTCGCAAAAAACCTTTCATATAATCAGGCTTGCTGTCCATGCTCTTGATCAATCCGTAACCCGAGAAAAACATGAAGATTGCAACAAACAGAAAGCCGACATTTACGAACAGGCTCATTTCCGCCGCTCTTTGAAATTGTGTTTCCTGGGAAATATGATGGAACACGACTCCCATTGCCGCTATACCGCGAAGAGGAAGCGTCGCATCAAGACCCGCCGAATCCTCGTGAAACTTATTTTTGCCCGCGTACTTCGCAACAAGCAATATCGAAAGCAAAAACAGAGCATAAACAATATATGAAAGATAATTGTGCATGACTGATCTCTCCCCGGGCGAGACCTTACCTGTCTCCGCCGCAGATACGGCAGTTATTAAGCCTGCCGTAAAACCCATATTTACTCAAAACATTATAGCACTGTGTATGGAAAAAGCCGAATACTTTCTGTATAATAAACAGGGTCGGCCTTAGATGACCGACTCTTATACATCCACAAGGAGACTGAACATGAAACTGATCTTTATAAGACACGGCGAACCCGATTATATACACGACTCTCTGACCGAAAAAGGCTTCAGGGAGGCTGAGATACTTTCCGACAGGGTAGCAAAAATGGATATAGATGAGATATATGTATCTCCGCTCGGAAGAGCTCAAGCAACAGCAGCTCCTTCATTAAAGAAAATAAACCGCACGGCGATCACTCTTCCATGGCTCAGGGAGTTTTCTCCAAAGGTACATCGTCCCGATTCTCCCGACAGAGAACACGTTGCATGGGACTGGCTTCCCCAGGACTGGACCGTGAGGCCGGAATTCTATGATCCGAAGCACTGGTTTGAGCATCCGGCATTCAAAGAAGCAGGTGTAAAGGAAGAATATGAGTATGTTATCTCATCTTTCGATAAATTTCTGACAGATCATGGTTATACCAAAGAAGGCAACCTCTTTAAAGTCAGTCAATCCAACAATGACACAATTGTCATTTTCTGTCATTTTGGCTTAACTGCGCTGCTTTTGAGCTATCTGACAAATATCAGTCCGATGGCTGTGTGGCATGGTACCATCACAACGCCCACATCAGTGACTACTGTAGTCACTGAAGAAAGACGCGAGGGTATCGCGTCTTTCAGAGTCATTTCCATGGGTGATGTAAGTCATCTTTATGCTGCAGGTGAAGAACCTTCGTTCTCGGGAAGGTTCTGCGAAAGCTATTACAATACAGACCAGCGAAGGGACTGAACCCGTCTACATCTGATGTCTTACAACCTTATATTCGTCGCCGTCCTGATAATAAGGACAGCCTTTGAAACTGTTCTGCATCAAATGGCCGTAATCATCCTCGTCCATATTTACATCACAGTAGTATTCTTCAAATTCTTCGTCATATATGTAAAATGCACACGATTCACACATTTGCCTTCTCCGATCAATAACCTCTTTGTTTCAGGTCGTGAACCAGTCCTATATAGAATTCCCTGACATCGAAGCCTGGGATATTTTCCCTGTTGAGGTCGATCATGTCTCCGTGGGAAATACCTCTTTTCCCTTTAACCGTCAGATACGTAAACCTGCTGCCCCACGAAAATGACTTTTCACCGACGAGTCCGTCATTATCTCCGTCAAAATGCTTCACGAGCGGCTGGCTCATGTTGAGCGGAAATCTGCCGTTCGTTGCTTTATTTAACTTTGAACCGACGCTTTCGTAGAGGACGCCGTCCACATCCTTAACCTCTTCATTGAATTTATCACAGAAACTGAATGTCAGGTTGCTGACACCTTCCATAAAGTCAGGATCCTTGTCACCGAGCTTCCTGAATATCGCATTGTACTTTTCCGCAACAAGATCCTGCTGCTTTTTGGGTATCTTATTGAGCAGATACTCCGCGAATTCGCAGCCTCTGTGCGGTGTATTTATCGTCGTGAGCGAAGCAACATATTTGTCGGCACCGAGTTTGCTTATCGCATATCTCATGTCCAGACCGCCCTTTGAATGAGCTATTACATTTACCTTCTCGCATCCGGCTTTCCTGCAGACCTCTTCAAGCCTGTCATACAGTTCGCGTGCGCTTCGTTCAACGGATGAAGAAGACATATGGTTTCCGTAATATATTTCAGCGCCGTTTTCCTCAAGTGCCTTCGGAACCCTTCCCCAGTAATTCAGATGCTCAAAATCCCTGAAAAATATACCGTGGACCATAAACAGAGGATACTTGGTCTTGCACAGATCCTTTTCCCTTGAGGCCTGAACTTTTAATCTGTTATCCTCAAACTTTATCTCATTGCCTGTGATGATCATCATCCTGATGAGAACACATATATTGGCTATCGGTATCATACCGCAGACAGCCGCGATGATACGCCATTTGATGGCAAGCTGCTCCGACGTAAAGAACACCCTGAGCATACCGCTCCAGAAGATGATCGCTTCAGCAAGCACGGAAATAATGATCGAGATGATCCACCATTTATTGAACCTGATATCTTCAAAGATGATGATGCGTCCTTCCAGCCACAGTTTGATGTAAAAGAATATCATATAA
The DNA here is from genome assembly GCA_024698705.1 of Lachnospiraceae bacterium. Taxonomy (GTDB): domain Bacteria; phylum Bacillota; class Clostridia; order Lachnospirales; family Lachnospiraceae; genus Colinaster. The sequence continues at coordinate 10,200 of JAILQX010000035.1, read as the reverse complement.
CATGTGCTGATAAGAAATATCAGGAGATGATGCCATCCCGCTCTGAGTATATCAAGACGCCTTGACATGAGTTTCGGGTAAAGCAGCCTTCCGCCCAGAACAGCGACCACAAGAAGTCCCCAGCCCGTTATGACAAACGAGGGCATCTGCAATTCTCCGTGAACGATATTGAAATATGTACATGCTGCTATAACTGTCGCCATGGTTATGACGATATCGACAAGCACGCATCTTAATCTACTCATCTTTTTCACCTTTTGCAGTATTTTTATTTCTGATAAAGAACAGATAATACATGACAATCGAAGCCGCGATCACCAGCAGGCCGATGAACTGCGAGGTTGAAAACGGTCCGACGCTGCCTCTGTAATCCGCACGGTAATACTCAACAAAGAATCTTCCGAGGCTGTAAAGGATAAAATATATGAGCGTCAGTCTTCCGCCCGTCGAAGACGGATAAGTATCCGAACCGCTCTTTTGCTGAATCCTCTTCTCAAGCTTCACTGCAAGTATGAAAAGTATCGCAGCGATGATAAAATCACCTATCGACATCATGATCTGTGTAGGTAAGAGCTTTATGTTGTTCGGAGCAAAGTCCGAATGTGTAAATACAATACCTATCGCGCTGTCCGTAGGCCTGCCGTAACAGCATCCCGCAAGAAGGCAGCCTATCCTGCCGAAGCCCTGAGCAAGTGCCACCGACGGTACGATAAGATCGATATAATCAACAAATGATATTTTTTTGATCCTGCAATAACCGTACAACGTCAGCATACCGCCGATCAATCCGCCGAATACCACAAATCCGCTGGTCTTTAAAAAAGCACGCGGATCTGCCAGAAAGTCCTTAAAATATGTGATTATAAATAATATCTTTGCAGTCAGAAAGCCCAGCACGATCATCCAAACCACAAGGCTGTAGATATGATCCGCCTTCAAGCCCCTCTTTGCACATCTCCTATCGCTTATTATGATGGCAGCCAGAACACCTATGGCTATCATCAGTCCGTATCCGTGGATCGTTACCGGTCCTATTGAAAATAAATCGTTATGCATAATTTCATTTCCCTTTTGATATAAAGGAATACTCCCCTCTTTTTATTCAAATAATACAGCTGTCGAGCTGCAGCCTATCCTGTCAACTCCGGCTTCTATATAAGCTTCCATGTCAGCCTTGGTCCTGATGCCGCCTGCTGCCTTGATCTTTACATTCGGTCCGATGTTCTCCTTGAACAGTTTTACATCCTCCAACGTGGCGCCGGCCGTTCCGAAGCCCGTGGATGTCTTGATGTAATCGGCTCCCGCTTCGGTCACGATGTGACAGAGTTTTATCTTCTCATCATCCGTAAGATAACAGGTCTCAACTATTACCTTCAGTATCCTGTTACCGCAAACCTTCTTTATGGCTGCTATCTCGCGTTTTACCGCTTCATAGTCACCGTTTTTCACGTCAGTGATATTGATGACCATGTCTACCTCATCCACGCCGTCGATCAACGCTGTTTCTGTCTCGCAGATCTTTGCGGACGTCGTCTCATATCCGAGAGGGAAGCCTATGACGGTCGCCACCTTTAAGTTGTCACCGTATTTGTCCTTAACCCTCTTAATATAGTTCGGCGGAATGCATACACTCGCCGTATTGTATCGTACTGCCTCGTCACACAGGCTTTCTATCTGCTTCCATGTGGCAAATGCCTTAAGTAATGTGTGATCGATATATGTCGCAATGGTCTTTGCTTCCATACTTTACTCCTCCTTAATATTTGAACGCTCGCCCATCGAAAGTTCGCCTTCGGCGAAGGGCTCGCCACTTGGCAAGCTGAAACTCGCCACATTATACCATTCGTTTTGTGCCGTTCGCACTTACCTTTGCATATAACAGCGGATTTCTCTTTACGGGCTCTGCTGCAAATCTTATCGATGAGAGATATTTCTTCTCCGCACTGGCAAATAATCCCTCATCATCCGCATAGAGCACTGCAAGCGTATCACCCGCTTCAACCCTATCTCCGGTCTTTGCTTCTATTATGATCCCTGCCGACATGTTTATGGGGCTGTTTAAGGTCTCTCTGCCGGCTCCGAGCATTACGGACGCAATACCGCAGCCCTCGGTATCCATAGAGGCTATATAGCCGCTCTGAGGCGCTTTAACGACATATGAATGCTTTGCCTTCTCAAATTTATCCGTATCAAATATGACTCCGGTATCTCCGCCCTGTGCTCCGACCATCTCTGCGAGTTTATTCATGGCTGAACCGTCGTCTATCGCACGACGTGCCATGGCAAGGCATTCTTCCTCCGAACCCTTATCCGCAAGTTCGAGCATATTGGCTGCGAGATACAGTATCTCATGTGTAAGATCCTCGGGTCCTTCACCCTTTAAGGTCTTGACCGCTTCTATTACCTCGAGGTTATTGCCTATATTTTTACCCAAAGGCACATCCATATCGGTTATAAGTGCGCAGGTACGTCTTCCGGCATTTTCTCCGAGCTTTACCATTTCCTCCGCAAGCGCGATGGAATCATCGACTGTCTTCATAAATGCACCGCTGCCCGTTTTAACGTCCAGCAGTATGCAGTCCGAACCTGCGGCTATCTTCTTACTCATTATGGAAGAGGCTATAAGCGGAATGCTTTCAACAGTAGCGGTAACGTCCCTGAGTGCATAGAGTTTCTTGTCGGCCGGTGTCAGATTGCCCGACTGACCTATGACACTTATACCTGTCTTTCTTACGACATCAAAGAATTCTTCACGGTTTAAGTCCGTCCTGAAGCCCGGAATTGATTCAAGCTTGTCTACCGTTCCGCCTGTATGTCCGAGTCCTCTGCCGCTCATCTTTGCAACCTTGACTCCGCATGCGGCAGCGATCGGCGCCACTATAAGTGTCGTCTTATCTCCGACGCCTCCGGTGCTGTGCTTGTCAACCTTTATGCCTTCTATAGCGGAGAGATCGACCATATCTCCTGACTTTGCCATTGACATAGTGAGATCGAGTATTTCCCTCTCGCTCATTCCTCTGAAAAATATGGCCATCAGCAGGGCTGAAGCCTGGTAATCAGGTATTTCCCCGTTCACATAGCCTTTTATAAAATCATATATCTCTTCTGTGGTTAATTCCCTGCCGTCTCTTTTTGCGGCAATAACATCATACATCCTCATAAGCATCACAAACCGAATGACAACGGAAGCAATTCTCCCAGGGTGTAGGTTCTGATCTCATTTCCGTCTGACAGATGTATGAAAAATGAATCCTTATCACAGAATTCGCTCATTACCTGACGACATACACCGCAGGGTGGACAGTATTTGCTTATATCGTCGCTGCTCGGTCCTCCTACAATCGCAATCTGTTTAAATTCTCTCTCACCTTCGCTTACTGCCTTGAAAAATGCGGTACGCTCCGCGCAATTGGATGGCCCGTAGGCTGCATTTTCCACGTTACAGCCTCTGTAGATCTTACCGTCGGCCGTTTCAAGTGCCGCACCGACACTGAAACCCGAATAGGGCGAATAAGATATCTTTCTGGCTTCACGGGCTTCGAGTACGAGTTCCTCTTTTGTCATCCCGCTCACCTCCTGATATCAGCCCAGAAGCTGGTTCCGTTCGTCTTGTTGGCAATCCCGAAGATTTCCTGAACGGTAGCCGAAACATCCGCAAATGTCTTACGTGTACCGAGATTTACATTATCCTTAACATCCTTTCCGTACACAAGGATCGGAACGTACTCGCGTGTATGATCCGTTCCCTTAAAGCCGGGATCGCAACCGTGATCGGCCGTGATCATAAGGATATCCGTGTCACGCATCTTTCCCATAAAGGTCTCAAGTTGCTTATCAAATACGGTAGCTGCATTGGCATAACCGTCTATATCTCTTCTGTGGCCGTAGATCATGTCCATATCGACAAGGTTTACAAAGCACAATCCGTTGAAATCCACATCCTTAAGTTCGAGTGTTTTGACCATGCCGTCGTGATTGTCGACTATACGCTGCGTATGCGCGATACTCTTACCCGCAAATATATCATAGATCTTGCCCACGCCGTAGGTATCATAGCCTTCTCTTAAGAGAACATCCATCATGGTGTCCTTCGGCGGCACGAGTGAGAAATCATGTCTTCTCGGTGTCCTTACAAAATTCGGATACTCGCCTTCGAACGGTCTGGCAATGACTCTGCCAACACCGTGTTCGCCCTGAAGTATCTCCCTTGCCTGTTCACAATAGTGATAGAGCTCCTCTACGGGAACGATCGATTCATGGGCTGCGATCTGAAATACGCTGTCCGCGGATGTATAGACTATGAGATCACCGGTCTCCATATGCTCTATACCGTAATCCTTTATGACTTCAGTTCCGGAATAGGGTTTATTGCAGAGTATCCCGCGCCCCGTTGCCTTTGTGAATCTTTCAAGTACATCATCTGGAAAACCGTTCGGATATGTGGGAAACGGATTCTCTGAGATCAGCCCTGCTATTTCCCAATGTCCGGTCGTGGTATCCTTGCCGTTTGAGGCTTCCTGCATCCTGCCGAATGCTCCCAGCGGATGCGCATCACCTTCAACAAAATCAAGCCCGTCACAGTTAAATAATCCGAGTTTCTTTAAGTTCGGCGTATCATATTTTTCACTTTTCAATATACTTCTTAACGTGTTGCTTCCGACATCCCCGAATTCTGCGGCATCCGGTTCTTCACCTATACCGAAGCTGTCCAATACAATGATAAATACCCTTCTGTCTGCCATTGCCATACCTCCGTCTGAAAGTTTTATTCAAAATACTTTGGATCTATATTAACAAGGAAATCGTCTGTCCCACTTGTCTGTTTTTGCGGTGTCTGTCGGACATTTGCCTGCTTCGGACGGCGTACGGTGATGTATTCGTACTCATACTCATCATCGTCATCATCTTCGCCGTCTTCCTCGTATTCTTCCTCATATTCTTCGCCATCCTCGTCTTCGTAATACTCTTCTTCTTCGGCGTATTCCTCTTCGTCATCGTATCCGTCATCATCTTCGTCATCTTCATCGTCATCTTCTTCATCGAGCTTTTTGATGCTCTTTATCGTGAACAGGATGATCAGCAGAAGGACGGCTATGGCCCCTATAAGTCCGAAGACCACTTTATAACGGCTTACACCTGCAATATCCTCGGTCGCTTCCTCTTCAGGCTCAGCCACCTCGACTGTTTCTGCAGGCTGTTCCTCCTCGACGACTTCCTCTTCGACCTCGTCGGGTTCGAATTCGGCATATTCAAGTGCGATGTAACCCGTGGTGTCATTGTATTTTATCTTTAACCACTCACCGTCGAGTGCCACTACCTCGACCACATTTCCGGAATAAAGCTTGCCGATGGCATCGTAATCTTTTCCGGGACCGCTCCTTACATTGAGTGAGTCTGCCATAACCGTAGCCATACCCGTGACGGCTTCCTCTTCGGCGCTCACCAATAAGGCGGGAACAGCCAATCCCGCCATCAGAGCCACAATGCATAAAACTATTCTTGCACGCTCGCAGATACTTACGATAATTTTTCCAATTCCTCTCATTTCCCCTTACCTTTTTCCTATAACTTAATACGTGACCTTACATTTAATTCATATCCATAAATTTAATGTTCGGATCTATCCTGTGCGTATATGAGTAATCCGCATTGCAAACATAGAACACCAGATACTCGTAATCCTCCGGAACCTGGACAGCCAGATTTCCGTCCGATACGCATTCTTCACCTTCCCAGTCGTATTTGTACGCTTCCGTTACCCTTACAGGCTCCGTATATCCCGACGGATAGGTTATAAAATTGCCGGATGCATATTCTTCAAGTCCGCTGTAGGTGTCCGTATACCCCCACATTACCCTGCAGCCCTTCGGCATTCGGTATTCCACCGTAACTTCACGCCACTCATAGCCTTCTCTTCCCGGATGTTCCGCATCCGAGTAATACTTTCTGTAATCCTTGATCGTTGCCGTTCCGGTAACCTCTTCATCACTTGAGTAGGCAAGCGTGGTGTAATCCCATGTGCTCCCCTTCTCTATGGTAAATTCATAACCGCGCTTTTCAAATGCAGGTTCAAGCTCCTCGCCCTCGATCATACCGCAGACGGAACAATGTCTGGCAGTATCATAGGTAGCCTTTACCCACGTATGCCCGACCGGCTCCCCTTCCGTGAGTCCGCAGACGGCGCATCTTCTGGGCCGCTGACATGTGGCTTCGAGCCATACATGATCTAAAAGTCCTCCTTCGGTTGCTCCGCATATCATGCATGTCTTGGGTGTGGTACATGTGGCTTCCTTCCAGTCATGTCCCAAAGGCTCTCCGTAGGTCTCCCCGCATCTTATACAGGTCTGCGGTTCCGTACAGGTAGCTTCCTTCCAGTCATGTCCGAGGGGTTCGCCTTCTGTAGCACCGCATTTTTTACAGGTACGCGGTTCCGTACAGGTGGCTTCTTCCCACTCATGAGCCAGGCAACAGGCATTCAGCATCATGCCCGCAAATATGCAAATAAGTATTACAGTCAGTCTTTTTATCATAATGATATTTTATAGTAAAATACAAAAACTTACAACCTTACCCCCTAACAAGGGAATAGGCCATTCACCTCGCGGTAAACGGCCTTAAAGGGGGAGTATATTTTGTTTCGTCAATTGAGACGTCGCACCTCTCGGTGCTTCGAAAAAGTCTATTGCTCTTTCGTTGAATTCATAATATCAAAGCAAGTGTAACAGAACAGTAACAAAAACAGTAATATATCCTAAATTTTTTAAAATATTGACATAAACTCTAATAATCTGTATATTTTTTTTATGATTTTTTTAACATATTAAAGCGTTAAACACCTAAACGGAAGGAATTACCATGGAAAATTTTTTATCAAACGTGGCAAGCGTCAATGATGCAGTCAATAGCTTTGCATGGGGCTGGTTCGCAATAATCATGCTTCTGGGTACGGGTCTTATCTGTACCGTCATCACAAAATGTTTCCAGATCTCTCACCTGAAACACTGGTGGACCAAAACGATCGTATCCGTATTTAAAAAGGATACACATCACAATAAGGACAAAGGAGCCGTTTCTCAGTTTCAGGCATTGTGTACCGCACTTGCCGCTACGATAGGAACAGGAAATATAGCCGGTGTAGCCGCAGCGATCTGTGTCGGCGGACCCGGTGCCGTTCTCTGGATGTGGGTTGCCGCATTTCTCGGCATGATGACCAATTATTCCGAAAATATCCTCGGCATCTTCTACCGTCGCAAAAATTCCGAAAATGAATGGTCCGGCGGTGCCATGTATTATCTCAAGGACGGACTTGGCGGATACAAGGGATTCAAAGGAATCGGAAAGATTCTTGCGGTCATATTTGCAATATTTGCAATACTTGCTTCATTTGGTATAGGTAATATGGGACAGATCAACAAGATCACCCTCAACATACAGTCTGCATTCTTCGGTTCGGTTGAAGCGCCTACACTCGGCGGTATCAGCGTTGTCAACTGGGTGATAGGTATAGTCCTGATGCTCATCGGCGGCTTCATAATCCTCGGCGGACTTCAGAGGATCGCATCATTTGCCGAAAGAGTCGTTCCCTTCATGGCGATCGCTTACATCATAGGTGCCATCATAATAATGTTTGCACACATCGGTTCCGTAGGTGCAATGTTCGGTGCGATCTTCAGATTTGCATTCGGTGCAAAGGCACTCGCAGGCGGTGTTGCCGGAACAGCACTTAAGCTCGCTATCAAGAACGGTTGCAAGAGAGGTATCTTCTCCAACGAAGCCGGCCTCGGTTCTTCCGTAATGGTTCATTCCAATTCAAATGTCATCGAACCCGTAAGACAGGGTATGTGGGGCATATTTGAAGTATTTGCAGACACCATGGTAGTTTGTACCATGACAGCGATCGTAGTCCTTTCTTCAGGCTTTATAGACCTCGAGACAGGTGCCGTACAGGAAGGCGTAAGTGATGCAACACTCGTTGCCAAGGCATTCGGCAATGTATTCGGCAAAGGCGGTGAGTGGTTCGTGGCTCTCGCAGTCCTGCTCTTTGCATTTACAACAGTCATGGGCTGGTCACATTACGGCTCAAAAGCAGTTGAGTATCTCTTCGGTGTAAAGGGTGCAAAGGTTTACAAGGTTGTATTTGTTATCATGATCATCTCCGGTGCGCTGATGACATCCTCACTTGCATGGGATATCTCAGACACCTTCAACGGTCTTATGATGATCCCCAACCTTATCGGTGTACTCAGCCTTACTCCTCTTATATATAAGCTCACACAGAACTATGTTGATCGAAATATCAAGGGCAAGGATATCAAGCCGATGCTCTCATTCCATGAAGACGTGCAGGCCGAAATGGAACAGCGCCTGAAGGAATCCGAGGCATAGATCAAGAAAGCATTTCGATTGAAAAATTTTCGATCGGGAGTGTACATTAAAACAAAAAACAAGCCGACCGCTTGCGGAATGTCCCGTCTGCGATCGGCTTTTATATTGCCTTATGTTCTACTTGCTTTCCACTATTTTTTTATTTCCCCTGCTTGTGATCCTGACACCCGCAATACTCTCGACATATTTTGAAAGCTTCGCGTAACCCAGATCCTTGTATTTGAAATTGGGGAATCTGTCATGAAGCTCATGTCCCAAAGCAGCGAGTTCCACCTTTTTCTTCGCCCTCTCGGTTATATATCCTGCGACCTTATCGGTATCGTCCTGCTTCTTATCCTGGCCCTTTCTCGTGATATATGCCGTACTTCCGGATATCTCAACCGCAAACCTCGTCTCTTCCTCTATAAACTTCCTGAAAAGCGTATATCCGTAGTTTCTTTCGTCAAAATCCGCAAATTCACGCTGCAGCCGGCTCTTGGAAGAACCGAGATTAAGAAGTTCTCCGCTGCTCTCAGCCTGCTGAATCATGTAGTTTATAGCCTTCTTGATATCACTGATCGGTGTTATGGCACTGAGTTCCGTGTTGTTGTCATCTTCATCGTCATTGTCTTCTTCACTGATCTTATCAAGGAATTTGTACTCATTGCATGCCGTGATGAAGGACTTGGATGCATCACTCTTACCCATGCCTATGACCTTCTTGCCACCCTCTCTGAGCCTGCTGGCCAGCCTTGTGAAATCACTGTCGCTCGATATCAGACAGAATATCTCTGCCGAATCCCTGAACAATATATCCATGGCATCGATCACCAGCATGATATCCGATGCATTTTTGCTTGCCGTATATCTGGCCTGATGTATCGGCACAATGGCATATTCAAGTGCCTTCTTAGACCACTCGGCCATACTTGAGCTCGAGAAATCGCCATACATCCTCTGAACCGAAATATCCCCGTATTGCTTCAGTTCCTTCAGCGCGACGTCAACATACTTCACACTTGTATTTTCCGCATCTATCAATACCGCTATCCTGTTATTCATGTCCACCTCTTTTATAATATCCTTTTTGATTGTTAAATCACTTTATCCTTTGCACGCTATTTATAGTTATTATAATAGCAGAATATTCAAAATTTCTATTCATACTTCTTTATAAACTCCATGTTCTCTTTTTCGACCTCGTTTAACATGAGTTCCGTATTGAAATCCTTAGGATCGATATAGCCATAGTACCAGGGCTTTGAGTCAAAGTATGCCTGTAATTCTGCATCATCGAATTTTCTTCCGTGTCTTGCCACTATCTCATTGCGTCCCCTTCGAAGATCCTCTTTGCTCAGACCTGCAAGATCTTCTTCGGTAAGATATCTATCAGCGCTGTAAGGAAAAATATAATCCTCGTGTGCTTTTCTATCGGCTTCTTCTTCAACTTCTTCAAGCGTCGCACCGCCCATAAATTCGATATCTTTTTTTAGCAGTACAGGAGGGCTGTATTCATCTTCCCCGTATTCGACATCATTTACCCCGGATTCTATCTTAAACAGACGGGAACCATTAACTGCTCTGAGTATACCTATCTCGTTAAGATCCTCCCATTTAACATTGATACCGCAGCCACTCAGCTCACCAAGAAAATCCGCATCATCCCAGACATCGGAACCCGCATAGCCGCCTTTACCGTCTTCCGAAAACTTTCCGTTTTCATACGATATGCCCCGGAAAGTCACCATTTGACCGTCAGCATAGTAACCTACCCAGCAATCCGAGTAATAACCGATCCTCAGACGTCCGTCATAACCATATAAAAATCCAAAGGCG
>JAILQX010000011.1 GCA_024698705.1 Lachnospiraceae bacterium | reverse complement strand
GCAGAATAAATGGGATTCTTTTATGAGAGCGATAGATATGTTCTCTGATGATTTCATGGTTGACGGAAGAGCAACAGATATGGTACAGGAGCGTGAAGAATTATGAGATATATGCTTGATACCAACATCTGTATCTATGCGATTAAACATAAGCCGGAGAAAGTGTTTCATAAATTACAGGAAGTTGAGCCTGAAGATGTATGCGTATCTTCGGTCACATATGCAGAATTGGTGCACGGTGTGGAAAAAAGCGTTGCCGTAGAAAAGAACAGGTTGGCACTATCCATGCTTTTGGCAAATATTGAGATTTTGGATTTTGATGTAGATGCTGCTGATTGCTATGGAAAGATCAGAGCCGATCTGGAGAAAAAGGGAACTCCGATAGGACCTTTCGATATGATGATCGCCGGTCATGCACAGTCCCTTGGATATACTGTTGTGACTAATAATGTGAAAGAGTTCTCCAGAGTCCCAGATCTGAAAATAGAGAACTGGGCTGAGTGATCATATTTCATCATAGTTCGCCAAGTTGCTTACAATCTCCTTCTTCATCGGAACCTGAAGTGATATTCCTATAAGGTTCGCAAATGTGCTTCCGGAATAGGCGTGAACCTGTTTCGAAAAGCATCACCGACAAGGAGCGACGGAGATGTCGGTGAAATTATGCTAACTGGAACACAAATGGAGATTGTGCAGAAATGACAAATACGCCTTTTGCGGCTCTGCTGTCGAAGATAAAGCTGTGATTGTGGTGTATTACAAGTTTATTTACGAACAGTTTCAAAGCAAAAGGATGGCAACGAGACAGGAGTTATTTTAGGTTTGAAAACGGGGTCAATATTTGATAAAATATTCCACATAGATTCCTAATAGCTACAATCGGGATTCCCAAAATGGTTGTTATACTCTTTTCATAACAAAGAAACAATATATCATTCAGAAAAGGATGGTGTTTTTTATGAAGAAAAGAACAATAACAACTATAATAGCAGCACTTACAATGGCTGTAGCATTAACAGCATGTGACGGGCTTTCAACGGAAGCAATCTCAAATTTGGTCGAGGTGGCAAAAGAAAGCGTAAGCGCAAATGCTGAAAACGATGAGTCTGTTGTTTCATACAGCGGAACGTCAGAAGACTCAGGTAATTCAAATACTTCAAATATAGCTTCGGCGGTTTACGCTTCAGCAACACTTTCGAATGAAGAGATAGATATTACAGATATGTTCAGTAAAAGGGATCTCAACCAGTCCCCGGATATTACTGATGCGGAAATCATTGAGGTAGTCGACGGCGAATCATATACTGTATCATCCGAAGGTATCTATATTATAAGAGGAACTGCTGCAAACTGCACGATCAGGGTTGAAGCGGATAAGGAAGCAAAGATACAGCTCGTACTGGATGGCGTGAGCATCACTAATGATAACTTTCCCGCGATTTATGTTGTTTCAGCCGATAAATGTTTTGTGACAACTACAGACAGCGAAAACACTCTGGAGGTTACCGGAAAATTTACCTCGGAAGAGAGCACAAATACCGACGCGGTCATTTTCTCCAAGGATGATCTGGTGCTTAATGGCACGGGAATACTGAATATAAATTCATATTATGGAAATGGAATATCAGGTAAGGACGACATAAAGGTCACCGGTGGGACATACAACATAAAGAGCGCCGAAGATGGCATAGAGGCAAATGACTCCATAGCGATATACGATGGAACCTTTAATATTACAACAAATAAGGATGGTCTGCACAGTGAAAACGATGAAGACAACACTCTGGGCTGGATATATATTAAAGACGGAAACTATAATATTAACGTAAAAAGCGATGGAATACAGGCTACGACATTCCTGGTGATTGATGGAGGAGATTTGGTGATCAATGCAGCTGAAGGTATTGAGGCAACATATATTCAGATCAATGGAGGAAATATTGATATAACAGCATCTGATGACGGAATGAATGCATCCTGGAAGAGCATAGCCTACACAGTACCCATGATAGAGTTTAACGGTGGAACAACTGTTATAGCGATGGGTCAGGGCGATACGGATGCGGTTGACTCAAATGGCAATATATATGTAAATGGTGGTACGATTAGTATTGCCTCTGCGGGATCATCCTTTGATTACGATGGTACAGCAGAGTACAATGATGGAACGATCATAATAAACGGTACCAGGACAGATTCTATCCCTCAATCCATGATGAATGGTGGATACGGCGGCATGGAAGGTAGTTTTGGAAGCAGAGGTAACCGGGGCGGCAAGATGAGGTGACAGCATGGCAAAAATACTAGTAGTTGATGATGAAGCTGACATTGTCCAGCTGATCGAGAGATATGCCAAAAGAGAAGGCTATGAAGTTGAAACGGCAGGGGACGGGAATGAGGCGATAGAG
>JAILQX010000053.1 GCA_024698705.1 Lachnospiraceae bacterium | reverse complement strand
TCCTCCAAGTCCCATATAACCCAAAGTGATGGGCGGATTATCTTCTGAAGAATCGAATAACTCTATATTGTGAGTTCTATTTGATTTCCTTCAAATCCGATGATGCAACTTTCATAGTATCCGTCCCCTGTGGTTCGCGGGCCGCTTATTATCTCATAACCGTCCTGTTTCAATTGCGCCGTAAGTTCATCTACTTTTTCTCTGCTTCCGACAGAGAATGCAAGATGAACATATCCTGAACGGTTAAGAGTCTTTTCCGGATCATCCATTTCCGGTCTGGTCATTATCTCAAGTCTTGCACCTTCATCAAATGATATGAAAAAGGATCTAAAATCCGTAGAGGCGTTGTGATATCCGGCATTTGAAGTTCCACCAAGGTATTTTATAAAGAAATCCCTGGCCTCTTCAAGATTATTTACATACATTGCCATATGTTCAATTTTCATGATCTTATTTCTCCTTGTTAGCGTCTGCCTGTCGGTAAGCTATCTCCAAAAGTCCGTATGGAACAGCGATAAGAAACAGCATCCAGTATTTCTTTGATACCGAGAATCCTAATAGACCAAGTATCGTCATAAAAGATATGGTTATCGAACATATCTTACAATTAAATGTTCTTGCAAAACGCAATTATTTCTTGCTTCCTCGGCTCAACATTCTCTTTGAACTCAATCGAAGTAAGTCCAAGATGCCCCGAACATTCAATATGTAAATGTCCATAAAAATGCTCAATGCTCTGAATGATACTGTCGCATTCATGCATTCCGGGGCCTGTTCTGAGAGCAACCGTGTATCCCTTTTTACCTTCCCTGATAGATGCATGCGGTTCATGAGTATCACACCATGGCGTACATCTGTCAATAAATGCCTTATACTGCCCCGGAATATCTGCCCAGTATGACGGTGATACGGAAACAATGATATCTGCATCATCAAACGCATCCATGATCTTAAGGATGTCGTCCTCCATAACGCACTTCGCTGTGCTGTGGCAAGATCTGCAGCCTTTGCAGAACTTAAAATCATAGTCATCTATGCATATGCATTTTGTATCATATCGAGTGGAGATTTCCTTTTCGATAATACTTGCAATTTCCGCTGTGGCCCCTGTTTTTACGGGACTGCAGTTAATGATCAATGCTTTCATCGGTTCCCCCTAACGCCGGTTGTTTTTCTTTATCATTCTAACGATTGAAACCGGTGTGCCAATCAATTCTCATCAAAGAGTGATGGTAAAAGTTATTGTTCCGCTCGTTTTGACTATACTTAATTTAATTGATTTCGGCAAGGATTATGTTAAAATGCATATTATATTCCAGTAGAACGATTTAACTGAGGAAAGAAATGATCAGACCCTACGTAGACAACATAAAAATGTATTTAAAATGTGATGATGTGATCGACTTTGATAAGCCGGAGGTTAAGGCTATCGCGGACGCGCTTTTTGACGAGGTTTCTTCTGAAACGGATTTTGTCCAACATGCTTTTGAGTACGTACGAGACACTTATCCACATTCGGCTGACATTAATGCAGATGAGATAGCAGTCAGTGCTTCCGAGGTCCTGAAGATCGGTCACGGTATCTGTCATGCCAAGTCTCATTTGCTTGTCGCACTTCTTAGATGTAAAGGTGTTCCGGCAGGCTTATGTTATCAGAAGCTCATCCTCGATGATGAGACTAATCCTGTATATATAAGTCACGGCTTGACCGGCGTTTATTTGAACGAATTCAATAAATGGATACGCCTTGATCCGAGAGGAAACCGTTCGGATGTTGATGCGCAGTTCTCAATAGATGAAGAGAAGCTTGCATTTCCGGTTCGAGTTGATAAGGGTGAGGAGGATGACCTGACTGTTTATCCCGATCCGAAAGCTTTTGTTATAAAATCAATGCGTGAGAGTAAGACCCGAACAGAACTTTGGATAAATCTCCCCGCCGCTACGAGTATCGAATCAACACGTCATGGTTTCGAGGAAAGCTTTGCAGTGGGCACATTTTATAATAGGCAGACACAGGACTCTGAGCACCTGGAGAGGATCTTAGGTTTTATAGATGTGAAAAAAGGGATGAGGATACTTGACCTTGGAACCGGGAGCGGATATCTTTCATTTCCGATTGCGAAGAACAACCCTTGCTGTGATGTGATCGGTCTGGATATTGTAAATTCAGCACTAGAAGCAAACCGGACAAGAGCAGTCGCAGAAGGGATAAAGAATTTGTCGTTTGTAAGTTATGACGGCATTGATTTTCCTTTTGATGCGAATACCTTTGATCTGGTTGTGACAAGATATGCTTTGCATCATTTCCCGGATATAGAGCATAGTATCGGAGAGGTGAGCAGGGTTTTGAAAAGTGGCGGGATGCTGTTCATATCGGATCCCTGCCCTAATGAGTGTGATACGGAAAGATTCGTTGACGATTACATGCGGCTTAAAAAAGACGGTCATATCAAGTTTTATACAAGGGATGAATGGGCAGATATCTGCC
>JAILQX010000032.1 GCA_024698705.1 Lachnospiraceae bacterium | reverse complement strand
TTTTTTAGAATTATAATACGAATGCCCCGCTTTTTCTGTTGAGTGGCAATACAGCTAATAAACGGTAATGGCTAAATATTTTACAAAATGTATATTTATTCAACAGGAGCCTCTGAGAACCAATTTGTATAATTATTCAATGGCAAAGAACTGTCGAGTTTTCAGACCTGACGGCGAAAGAATGTAGACAAAATGTAGCCACTAAGCTCGAAAACCTATGATTTTTTGAGAAGAGTTGTGAATCAACGAAACCCGGAAAGCCCAATAAAATAAGGCGATTTCGAAGAGATATGTGGAGCCGCGAACAGAGAAAGGACTGCTTTTTAATCAAGGGGTCTGGAATTTGAGCCACCAGTTAGCTACAAAGATGAAAAGCCGCGTATCTTAGTGTTACTTGCAAAAATACTAAAATGGTGTAAAATTACACTTGCATAAACAAAAAAGAATAAGCCACGTTAGAGAGGGATACTGAATATGTTAAACGGGATAAAGACCAGGGCTCTTCTCATAGGAGCTTTAGTAGTTTCTTTTCTAATCAGCGGATGCGGAGTAAAAAAGGACTCTGATGATAGAGTAATGCTGCAAATTGGGAAAAACATAACTGAGGTCAATTCTGCCGGGCAGAAAAAGCTTTTGGATAAAGGTGGCGCAGGCTATTGGCAATACGATCCCGATGATAAGCTTCTCATAGCATCAAGGACGACCGTACAAATCTATAGCTTGGAAACTGGCGCAATAACTAATATCGGCAAAGACATGCTTTACAATTTCAAATATGAAGAACAGAAGATGTACGGACTTAATGCCTGGTATGAAAACGGCAAAGTGTACGTTTATGCATTGAATCAAGCTGATGATACACTTGTTGTCTTTACCTATGACTATAAAACAGAAAAGCTGGAGGATATAGCCCGCTATGACATAAAAAAACCTCATTTTGTAAGGAATACGGGAAATCTCTTTGTGTATATGAGCGGAAATGATCTGAATATATATGATAAGACAACAGGAGAAATTAAAACTGTTGCAACTGACATTGGAAAACAGCCGGAAAGAAACTTCAATGAACTGATCGTATTGAACGGTGATAAAAGCAAAGTCCTGTTTGTTAATACTATAGATGATGCTCCTGCTTTATATGAGTATGATATTCCGTCAGGTAAGACCCGCGAGGTATATAAATGCAGCAAGGGAAATTACATAACGGGTTTTACTTATGCTTTAGGAAGCAACAAGATCTATTTGAGATACGGAAAGAAAAAGCAAGCGCTGTTCGCCTTAGGAGTTAATATGTATTATCTGTGCTTGCCCAATCACACAATGGTCATAACAACAGACGGCCGCAATTATGAGCTGCATTCTTCCGTTATTAACGGATATAACTGGCAAACTACAGGCATTGTCATTTATTAATCTATTACACGGGATTTTCAAATTGTTAAGGGGAATCATGTTTTCGCCCTTGATGGTTCCCGGTTTATCGAGATGAAGTGATCGTAAGGCACATTATTCCGTAATGGCTGGGGATAGAACAGCTCTTTATACCCTTGACATGTACATGGATCCTTCAGGTAAAATCATAATTATCACTAATTGCGATGACTATAAGGTTGTTAAAGGTTTTTTTGATTAAGCGGATAACTGCCATGAATGAAAGATTGGAATTGATTCATATGAATAAGAAAAAGGAATACCTTAAGATCCCGTTTATCGAGGATGGTCAGACTGTTTACATGTATGTGCGGAAAATGAGTCTGAAAAATGCGGAGGATGCTCCATGAAGAGAATAATTACTGCATTGCTGCTGGCGATCATGACGTTGTATATTGCTGCCTGTGACAGGACGTTAAATGAGAGCGGGAAAAGCTCGTCTGAATCTGCTTCCTCAGAAACACAGACTTCAAAAGAGATCCCTGATTTTAAGCATAAAAAATTCTATGTCATCATCGGCACTATGGGAGACAATAATGAATATGCCCGCTTGCGTTATTTCGACGGTGATGATGTTGATATGGTCGTCTGGAAACATTCTCCGACAGAATACAAATACGGGGACGTGTTCATACCCGGAGAGAATGTTATACCTGAAAATGTTGTTGTAAATGAAACTGATCCCGCATACCCGAGATCCTGGTATGAACTGAAGGGTGATGCCGAACTCAAACTGATCGGTAACTGCAAGGATCTTTTCAAGAGTAAAAAACTCAAGGTGACCCGTAACGATTACGACGGCATGAGACATTTCAGTATTTGCCTTACAGACGACAAGGGGAGTGAATACAAATACGGGTTCTTTGATCTTGGGCCTTTTGGCGTGGAAATATCAAGCGCTCAGATTGGCGATGTATATGATTGTGCCGTAAAGGATGGAAAGATCATCATTCCTCTTGAAGGGCCTTTGAAATAGTGACTGATCCAGGCTGAAACTGCTTATTTCTGTTCTTTGGCTGTTTATGCTGAAGAACGGCATCCTGACACATTTATGATATTTATAAAAGAAATCTGACATTCACGGTCGGTTCTATGTGCAATGTGCTATTTTGTATTCCGAGATATCAAATATCTTTGCCAACGTAGCAAGATGTGTGTATTATGGTATCAAGGTCTTTTCGTTTTCGTACGCGGATTGCGTTGACGGGCGATGAGCACCCGGGGATAGAGTTTTTAAGTGTTAAGGAGGATTGCGAAATGAAAAAACTCGTATCAGGATTACTTTGCAGCGTGATGCTGACATCAGTCATACTTTGCGGTTGCAACCAGGCGACCGGAACAGAGACGACAGCGACGAGCGTGACTGAAGCTCCGACGACGACAACAACGACAACGGCAGAAACGGAGCCGGTTCAGACAACGGTAGATGACCGTCCTGAGATTAATGTTGACAACATGATCAAAGTTTCAGAGCTTTATGCTTCCAAAGAACCTGACCGTAATAATGCGGTAATCCTTAAGTCCGATAGTATAAGAGGCTCTGCAATGTACTATACCAATAATGATGGAGCTTTTAATTTTGCCTATCATTCAGAGTACGGTTCATCGATTACGACAAGCATCATGTCAGGAAAGCGTACGATGGACGTTACTTTAAGTTTGGTCTTTAAGGGCATGAGGATGAATATTTTATTAACCGGTGAGACTTCGATAGATGGAGTGGAGAAGTTCATCGATGACGTTATTGCGAATGATAAAGAAAAGTTCTACATATACAAAGATCTGACTTTGGATGCTTATGCTGAACAGGTAAGCAAGGACCTGCCGATCTTATATGCAAGGTTCATTGCTTATGCTGATCAGGCTTTCCCTGAGCTCGGTCTTAAGTATGAAGATCTCGGCGTCAGGCTTGGCTCCAAATACAGGTCGGTCGATTATACACAGACAACCAGCATGGAAAAAACGGTTGCCAATCCTAATACATATAAAAACGGTGTAAGTGGAAAAAAGAAGGTTTGGACGGAGTTCTATTATAATGCCGTCGGCAAATTGGGCGGCATGACGGGCAAAGGCTGGCATTCGGCATACGGCGAAAAATCCTCATCGATGCTCACGACAGGTGACTACGTTCAGTATTCCGCAACCAGTAAGAAGTACGGTGATATGTTATATCACAAGAGTACCGCCGACGATAAGGAACCTGGCGAATCATTCTGGATCTATGTAAATAACACATCAACGAAAAAGAAAAAGAAAATTGGTGTCTCGATGCTCTATGAGCTGGAACAGAAAGTAATTCCTCTCGGCAAAGGCGTAATCACGTACAAATACCGTTATAGGGTAACTATATCAGCAGCACCCGGTCAATATGACAAGGTTTTTGAGTCAAAAGAATCTCTTAAGAAATATGTCACAGTCACTCTGCTTCTCAGCAACAATAAGGGTAAAATAACCCGTTTGACGGGCAAAAAGGCAAATACCGACAAAATTAAGAAGTCTTTTGAAGCTGACGGATGCAAATACTATACCAAAGATGATCTGGTCGATATTCTTTGGGAACATCATGAGAACTTCCTGGCAAG
>JAILQX010000031.1 GCA_024698705.1 Lachnospiraceae bacterium | reverse complement strand
CACTAAGTCACTTTAAATGAATCCGCTTTGAGCAAGCTCTCTGCTTCTTCGGGAAAAGTGCTTCGTTCGACTTGCATGTGTTAAGCACGCCGCCAGCGTTCATCCTGAGCCAGGATCAAACTCTCTAGTTAATTCTTGTCGTATCCCTTTAGGGATGCGATGTGGCCCGAGCCCCTTCACCGTAGGTGAACTTTTAATGGGCGAGGGTCCTTCATAGTTCTGTTTGTGATAGTTTCCTATCTCCTGTTTCAGAAAACGTTAGCTTTCCAAAATTTACTTTGTTTGTTCTGAATTTTCTTCAAGGTTCAAACATAACCTTTTATAAGAATTTTCAGGGTTGCATTGCTGTTTATTTGTCAAAGAACATGTTTGCTTCTGTAAAAAAATCGTAGCCGAAGCTACGTTAGCGCAGAGGGTGGGATTCGAACCCACGTGCCCTCTCGGACAAACGGTTTTCAAGACCGCCTCGTTATGACCTCTTCGATACCTCTGCATCCGTCTTATTTTATATTAGACGCAAGTGTTATTTTAACAAAATGAAAAATCACTGTCAACAAGTTTTTATGTTTTTAAGCAAGTTTTTTTGATACTTTGAAATTCCTATGTTTAAGCATCTTTTTTATATGTGGTAATTCACAATTTGTAATTATTTTTTTCGGTTAAGATAATTTGCTCTTTTACTTGCTTTTTATCTGTATTTTCATGCTTTTTGATGTGTTATATAAGATTGTCAATAGATAATTCTTTTATTTGGGGCCATTTTATCTTATTCATCTTGCTCGAATCTCTGTTATGTAAACCAGAAGATCAGATATTTTTCCTTTAAATACTTGTTTTATCTTAACCTACTAAAATATATGATCGGCGGGGCAAAAACCATCAAAAGCACTTTCTGCATCCTCCAAAAAACATAAAATCACTTCTTTGCAAGCTCAATTAGCATAAAACAGCCTCAAAAACCACCCAAAGCCACAATCCTCATAAAAAAGGCCTTAAACCCACGGTTTAAGGCCCAAACTCAATTCACTGATCACTTCATTTGAAATCTTAAGCTTCATTTAAACTTCACATGAGCTTAACTAATACTTCACTAATCCTTCAGTGATTAATTTCCCATGAATTCCTCGATATCAAGCAATGCATACTGAAGTGCTTCAATGTCCGAATTCTTGATCTCGTATGTGTTGCCTGTTGCGCTCTTTACAACATGAACCGTAACAACTTCTGTATCTGATGCATATTCTACAGAGTTAAGAACTTCATTGATCGTGTCAACATCAAGTTGATATGCCTTCTCATTGATCTCCTGATCTGAAGGATATACGCCTGTCTCTTCATACTGCTTCTGGATCTCTGCCGTGTATTCTGTTACGAGTTCCTCAACACGTGCACCGTAGGGTACGAAGAAGTTCATCTTGCGGCATGTAACATCTACTGTAAATGAGCCGTCGCTCTCTGTCTTTGATTCACCGACCTGGTAATCAACCATTGAGAACATTCTCTTGTAAGAATCTGAATACTTTGTCTTATAATCCTCTGACATTGAGGAATAGCCGACACCTACTGCTGCACGGACCATTTCATCAATGGCATCTTCATATACTGCATTTGCTTCTTCCTGTGAAACCTTGCATGTCTCCATCATAAGAGAAGGCTCTCCCTTGTATGAGTTGTCAAGGATTCCCTGTACATACTTTGAAGCATCAAAACCGCAACCTGCCAGACATACAACTGACATAAGGGTTGCCATAACAATCGCTAATCTCTTTTTCATCTTTTTTCCTTCCTTGTATCTTTCATAACAGTAAACAACAATGCAATTTTATCTGTAATGGTTTCCCGTGTCAATCATGATATGTTACAACATCCCTGATTCTGAAATGGCTTTTTTGTTTATTTTTCTTTCGGATCGCTCCGTTTGGTATTGTCTAATGTCAGCTTATATATCTCCTCCGTGGCAAGTCTTGCCTTTGCAACTATGGCTTTTCCCTGATTCTTCGGGAAACAGTAATACTGGGTCGTATTGTCACCTATGCATATCATGTCTCCCAGCTCGTACCAATAATAATCCGCATACAGACTATAGGATGCACGACCTGACTGAACATAATGAAGCTCTCCGTCAGCACCTGTCAGTTCAAAGCCGTCTGATGTATGGATAAGTCTGCCGCTTCCGATCCTGTATATACTCTTAAGATCGCGGAGGATCATGATATCAACATCCTCTTCCATACGGTAGGTTCCGTCAATTATCTCCTGTCGTACCTTTTCACGTTCCCAGCGGTACCAGTCTGATACGTATTCAAACTTCCCTTCCGTATCATTTACCCTGAGTTTTCCTTCTTCTGTAAGCTCATAGGATACTCCGCAGTTATTGCAGGTTACATTGGTGCCTTTGCCGAACAGGCTTCCTTCACTAAGGCAATGAGGACATTTGTAAAGTGCCCGGTGCAATCCATCTGCCCTGAAAGGTTCGGTTATCTTTACTCCACGTTCAACCTGCTCTCTGAAATGATCATATTCGAATTCGGCGGAAAGGATGTCATACAATTCCTGTGTGCTTTTGCTTTCTATGTCTTCGGGAGATAACACATATCTCACTCTCGCACTCACATCGGCCTTCCTTTTCTGCAGATTGTTGTAAAGCGGATCTCTGAGATAGGCGCCCCACGTCCTTATCATGACAACGGGTACCTTCATCATCTTCAGGCATTTTGCAAGGCTTAACGGCAGCGGTGTCTGTGTTCCGTCAAAACTGTAGCTGGCTTCCGGAAACATGAGTACCGAGCCTCCCATGTCAAATACCGCCTTCATGCTCTTTATGAGCGATGTGTCCGTGATGAATTTTCTCGTGGGAATACAGCCGATGGCACGCATCAGTCCTTCTTTTCCGACAAACCCGTCATTCGTGCAGACTATGTGGTATTCCCTGTCGGCAAGTATCGTTCCTGCGATCTGAAGATCGGTAAATGATGAATGGTTCATAAGAATAAGGCACGGCTCATCATTTTTCAGCTGATCCATGCCTTCATTGGTATATTTGAAATTAACGGCGCGGAGCTCTGCCGCCGACAGCGTCTTGATGAGCATCCTCCAGAACGCTCTCTGTTTCCGCGGAGTTTTATATCTGTACCCTTCTATGTTTTTAACTTCATCATAAGATTTGTCGGTAACTTTAATCTTCATTTTCTTCCATAGCCATTGCAAATGCCTCGGCGGTCAGCAGATCCTCGGGGGTCGTTATCTTGATATTGCGGTAAGAACCCTCAACGAGTTTCACTTTTACATTGGTGAAATTCTCAACCACCATGGAATCATCCGTAATGACGATCCCTTCATTTTCTATATTTACGAGTCTTGCAAACATCCTCTCGTAGGCTTCGCACACTACCGCATAATCAAATACCTGCGGCGTCTGTATCTGCCATACCGTTTTGCGGTTCGGTGTGCTGATGACATAATTCTCATCATCCACAACCTTTACGGTATCCTTGCTCGGAACAGCTGCTATGGCTGTCTTAAACTCTTCAACACAGCTCTGAAGTCTCAAAAGCATTTCCTGATCCACAAAGGGTCTTGCGCCGTCGTGTATATACACGTAATCGCATCCTTCCTTGATCATACGTATCCCGTTCATTACCGAGTTGTATCTTTCCCTTCCGCCGGAAACCACACATCTGACCTTCCCGAGGGAATATCGGCGAACGATCTCCTCCTTGCAGTATTCCATATCTTCCTTGGCCGTTACCAGGATTATCTCATCGATGAAACTGTCCTGAAATGCCTTCAGGCAATAATACAGTACCGGCTTTCCGCAGATATCTATATACTGTTTTTTGACTTCGTTATTCATTCGGCTTCCGCTTCCAGCGGCAAGAACAATCGCTACTGTTTTCACTATCTTTCTCCCAGCTTAAGATTAGGTACGGCATTGCATGTCCAATCCGTCCTGACGCCTTTTATATATTCGTAATATCCGGCAACGCCTATCATGGCGGCATTGTCGGTACAAAATATCGGTGATGGTCTGTAGAATTCTATCTGTCTTTCAGCGCATTCTTCTTCCATTGCTTTTCTGAGGTGGGAGTTTGACGCAACGCCTCCGGCAATGGCAAATTTCTTAAACCCGTATTCTTCAAGTGCCGCCATGGAATGACCTACCAGGACGTCCACTACAGCCTGCTGAAATGAAGCGGCCACGTCCTCTCTGACGATCGGCTCTCCTTTCATTTCCATGGAATTCAGGTAATTGAGTACCGCGGATTTAAGTCCGCTGAAACTGAAATCATATTCGTTGTCGACGATCTTTGCTCTCGGAAATTCGATGGCTGCCGGATCGCCTTCACATGAAACCTTATCGATCTTCGGACCTCCGGGATAGCCAAGTCCGATAGCCCTTGCGACTTTATCAAATGCTTCACCCGCCGCGTCATCTCTGGTTCTTCCGAGTATCTCATATTCGCCGTAATCGACCACTTTGACCAGATGAGAGTGTCCTCCGGAAACGACCAGACACATAAAAGGCGGTTCAAGTTCTTTATTTTCTATATAATTTGCGCAGATATGCCCCTCTATATGATGAACTCCTATAAGAGGCTTTTTCAGAGCCCATGCGTATGCCTTGGCAAATGACACACCAACAAGCAGTGCGCCCACAAGACCCGGTCCGTAGGTGACTGCTATCGCAGTAAGGTCTTCTTTCTTCACATGTGCTTCTTCCAATGCTGCGGTTACGACTCTGTTGATTCTTTCGATGTGCTTTCTTGAAGCGATCTCGGGTACAACGCCCCCGTAGAGAGTATGAATATCAATCTGAGAAGAAATGATATTGGATAAAACTTCCCTTCCGTTCTTCACGACGGATGCGGCTGTCTCATCACATGAGGATTCAATTGCAAGTATCAGTATATCATTCATTGCTGTCATCTTCACTGTCGGTCACAGGCTCCCAGCCGTAGATCTTCCAGTGTCCCACATCGTCCTTTCTGAGCAGAAATACTTCTCTCAATGTCTGCGTCTTGCCACCGGCACGAACGCTGTATGTAGCATAAAGCTTGGCAAAATCAAACCCGTCGACTTTGTCATAGATCACATCGGTGCTTGCCGATGTGTAATAATTCGTGATCGCATAATCATTGTCCCTGAAGGTGGCGACTTCGCTCTTTAAGTCCTTCAGATATTCATCCTGGGATTTGTTGGCCACAAATTCCGCATCATACAGATCCTGGATCTTGATACCGATACCCGTAACCTCATCATCAGTCAGATCCTCATTGTGAAGCACCTTCGATATCTGGAGATACTCCTTAAGCACTTCCTTGGGTGTGGGCGGATAATTGGTATCGTAATTCCTGAGCAATATCTCCTGAGCTGCGGTGATGCCGACAACTTCCTCATTTTTTCCGTTATTGGTCTTGTTGGAAAGATGGTAATAATACGACAATACAAGAAGAATAAGGATCACTACAAGTATGACGCCTTTCGTTCCGTGAAAGCGATTCTTCATATGTATTTATTACCTCCTTTCCGTGGATTTCGGTATGTCTATTCCTCTTCAAATTTAAGGTCGACTGTTCTGCCGTCCCTGGCTGTTATCGTTCTGTCAAATATCTTCTTAACTTCATCAAGGTACACTGACGGCTTCGGCATCGCCGGACTGTAATGTGTGAGCCACAATTCCTTTACATCCGCTTTCTTTGCCATTTCAGCCGCTTCCGCAAATGTCATATGCTTGTGTTCCTTTGCTTTTTCAAGCTTGTCGTCCTCGCCGTACATGCCTTCGCAGATAAAGAGGTCCGCGTCCTTTGCATTTTCCGTGATACTCTCGCATGGTCTTGTATCCGTGCAATATGTGACCTTAAGGCCTTTTCTCGGCGGTCCCAGTATCATATCCGGTTCAAGCACTCTGTCATCGAGTGTTATCACTTCGCCCTTCTGCAGCCTGCTCCAGTATTGCATCTCTATATCATTGGCCTTTGCCTTTTCGGGATTGAACTTTCCTGCCCTGTCTATCTCTACGGTGTAGCCGTAGCAGGTTATATTGTGATTGACCCTGAAAGCTTTTATCCTGTATCCGAACAGGTTGAATTCCTGCTCTTTGCCGTTTATCTCTATGTATTTTATCTCAAACGGAAGTTCCCTTGCGATCACCCTCAGTGATTCCACTACCTGTGCGATCCCCTTGGGACCTATTATCGTAAGCGGTTCTGTCCTTTCCGCATTTCCCATATTGAGAAGCATCCCAGGAAGTCCCGAGATATGATCCGCGTGGAAATGCGTAAAACAGATCACATCTATCGGATTCGGACTCCAGCCTTTCTCCCTGAGTGCTATCTGTGTACCTTCACCGCAATCTATCAACAGGCATGAGCCGTTGTACCTCGTTATCATGGCTGTCAGCCATCTGTGGGGCAGGGGCATCATTCCTCCCGTTCCCAGCAAACATACTTCTAACATATATTCTCCAAATCCTGTCTTTTCCACATGATGATCGCGTCCTCAACCGGCTTCTCATAGAATTCCGGCCTTATTCCTTCCGATACAAAGCCAAGCTTTTCATACAATGATATGGCCGCCTTGTTGCTCACCCTCACTTCAAGGGTAAAATTCTTTATATTTAACTCATCACGTGCCTTTTTGATGGCTGTCTTAACCATCTCGTAAGCTATTCCACGTCCTCTGAACGCCGAATCCACGACCACATTGCTGATATCTCCTTCGTCGAGACAGGTGATGATACCACAGGTACCTACTATCTCTCCGTCCAGTTCCGCTACCATGTACAATGCATTGTCGTTCTCTATCATCTGCAAAAACGATTCCCTGTGCCACGGCATACTGAAGTTATCTTCTTCTATCCTGCTCACACGGTCAACATCATCAGTTGTCATGTCCCTGATCAGCAACACCCTGTTCTTTCCTCTCCCTTTCAGCCTGTGACATTCTCAGGTACACAGGTGCATGATCTTCTGCCGCCTCGATCCTGCCCTGCTTCATATAGACCTCACCGAGTGCCGCTATACACGCGGCTCTCTGCCTGTTCATATGGGCAGGTGCAAATATGTGATCAACCTTACAGTTGTTTTTGATATATTCCTCAAATACCGGTATGCCGTCCCCCATAAATATGACCGGTCTGCCAAGCTCGTTGATCTTATCAACTATGTCCTCGACGGGAACCGCACATTGATCAAGCACAGTGTTCATGACACATGTGTCACCCTCGCCGGTGAACTCATACAATCCCGTATATGTCTGCTGTCTTCTGGCATCCATCATGGGACACACCAGCCTGTCGCTTCCCCATGCATTGTAGGCAAGTCCTTCAACCGTCGGTACGGGGATCACCGGTTTGTCATATGCTGCCGCCAATCCTTTCACCGTCGCAGATCCGATCCTCAATCCTGTAAATGAACCGGGTCCCGCTGCCACCGCGATCGCATCCACGGTGCTCATGTCATCCTCGAGCATTGCCGAGATCTCATCCAGCATCGGAAGCAATGTCTGCGAATGTGTCTTTTTGTTATTTACCGTATATTCCGCCTTTGTTATGCCATCTTCGATGAGTGCGACGCTTGCCACCATTCCCGAAGAATCTATGCCGAGTATCTTCATATCATTTCCGTGTTCACCGTCAGGCTTCGCTGACAGTGATCCTTCTGTAATCGAATCCGCGCTCCGGATCCTTTTCTATCTCAACCCTAATATGTTCAGCCGGAATGATCTCATCGATAAGATCAGCCCATTCTATAAGGCTCACGCCGTCTCCGTAAACATATTCCTCAAAGCCGACCTCATACATTTCCTCTGCATCGCCTATCCTGTATACATCAAAATGATACAACGGCAACCTTCCGCTCTCATACACCTGAACTATCGTAAATGTGGGTGATGATATGACATCATCTATGCCCAGTCCCTTTGCGAAGCCCTGTGTAAATAATGTCTTTCCGACTCCGAGATCTCCTATGAGCGTATATACCTGTCCGGCTTTCGCCTTAAGTCCCATGGAAAAGCCGAGATCAAATGTGTCTTTCTCTCCAAATGATTCCTTAACTTCTTTCATCGCATATTACCGATCGTCATAGCCTTCCCGTTCTTCACTGTTTGATCTTAACTTTTTCCGGAGGCATATGCGTGCTGATCATCCTGATCAGCTCATCCTTGGCTGTGCCAAGATCCTTCTTCGGAAATATCCATGCGTTCATCTTGCCCGTTGCAAGTACGATGCTCTGATTGGTCGAATATGCCCTGTACATATTCTCCCATTCAACCGTCATCTCTTCTTCTCCGTTACTTACCGTAACACCGTCGTCATCCAGCCTGTAATGCAACGGCTTTTTGAACGCGGGGTTGAGCAGTATCTGTTTTCTTGATCTTACGAACAGAACGACCGGATTGTACAATACGATCACCAGTCCCGCGACCAGCATGACTATATATCTCGTATCCAGAGAAAAACCTATAAGGAGCAATGCTCCCACGGTTGTTCCTATGAGTCCGGATGCGCTTGAATACGTGTGGCGCATGTTGTAATCATAGAGCGCCGACGTCGTCATCTTTACATCAAATTCCATTTTACATACTTCTCCAATTTACACACATACCCAATTATTTATTATAACATAAACCCGCCGGAAAACAAAATCCGACGGGTTCATATTATCAATTTTTATTTATTCGTATCTGAGTGCTTCAATGGGATCCATCTTAGCCGCTTTATTGGCCGGGTAATATCCGAAGAACAGACCGATAGCCATTGAAAATGTGATCGATATTATTATGCCTCGTACAGAAGGCTGTACCGGGCATTGCATAAGTTTTGCAAGTGTCATTCCCAGGGCACATCCGAGGATTATTCCGATCAATCCGCCAATGAGACATATGACTATAGCCTCTATGATAAACTGCATACGTATCGAACTGTTGGGGGCGCCGAGGGCTTTTCTCGTTCCTATTTCCCTGGTCCTCTCTGTTATCGATACCAGCATGATGTTCATGACACCTATGCCTCCGACGAGCAATGCTATACCCGCGATGACTGCGATACCGAGGGTCAGCTTGTTCATGAGGTCGGTAACCTCTTCAAGCATTGACGACATGTTGAAGGCCTCAACGTAAAGCGCCTCGTTATTCGAGTAATATTTCCTCTCAAAGAAGGCTTTTATGTTTTCGCACAGTTCGTTCTGGTCCACTTCCGGATATGCCATGACATTGAAATAAGTTATTCGGTCATCATGTGTGATATTGACAGCCGTCTCTATCGGGATGTACATATTGGTCCTGACATTCTTTCCCGCTGTGACTCCCATGGCTGCGTACTGGTCAACATACTCGTAAACACCGACTATCGTAAAATTATAACTCTTGTTTTCCAGTTCCACATGGACCGTCTGACCGAGTGCATCATAGGTTTTGCCATTAAACATGTTGTCAACGAACTTATCCGAAACGATCGCAACCTTTGATGCCGACGCCGTCTCAGCCTCGGTAAAATATCTTCCGTCCAGTAATTTGATATCATTCAATATGAACGATCCGAAGCTTTCGCCCGAAACGGTAACATTTGCATACAGATTATCATCTTTGGCCTGTGCGCCGCCGACTTCGATAGAGAGCGATGCCGCCTTTATCTCTCCTTCAAACCTTTTGCAAAGTTCTTTTATCATATCCCTGTCCATGTATTTGATCATGTCAGCCGTCAGTCTCTGACCGCTTTCATCAAACTCCGGTCTGGTAGACAGGAACACCTGTATATTATTGACGCCCATGCCTGACATCGTATCCGTCAATCGTCCCGAAAGCGAATCGCCGACTGTCATGATCGCGATGACAGAGGAAATACCGATGATTATACCGAGCATTGTAAGCAGCGATCTCATCTTATTGGCCTTAAGAGAAAAAAGTGCAAGTCGAAAATTTTCATACAATAACATCATCTCGCGCCACCTGCCCTTTCCCCCACTATCTCTCCGTCCTTGAGAGTTATGAGTCTTTCCGTCTCTTCAGCAAGCTCGGGTGAATGGGTAATGAGTATGATGGTCTTACCCTGCTCTTTATGAAGTTTATGAAATATATCCATTACCAGTCTGCCGGTATGCGAATCCAATGCGCCCGTGGGCTCATCCGCCAGTATGATCGCCGGATCGTTGGCCATGGCCCTGGCTATCGCCACACGCTGCTTCTGGCCGCCGGAGAGTTCCTCTGGCAAATGCTTCGTACGGTCGGACATACCGACGAGCTCCATCAGTTCTTCAGCTCTGGCATTACGCTCTTTTCTGGGAACGCCCGCATAGAGCATAGGCATTTCCACATTTCTTATGGCATTGGTCTTGGATATAAGATTATATGTCTGAAATACAAAACCGATCTTTTTATTTCTTATTCCGGATAAAGCTCCGTCTCTTGCGGCTATGACATCCACATCGTCCAGCATGTATTCACCGGAAGTGGGTCTGTCAAGTGCGCCTATTATATTCATGAGAGTTGATTTGCCCGAGCCTGATGCTCCTACTACGGCAACAAATTCGCCTTCGTATACCGTAAGATCAATTCCCTTTAATACCCGGAGTTCGTTAGGAGTTCCAATAAAGAAATTCTTTGTTATACCGCTCAGGCGGATAATCGGCTTTCTTGATTGTTCTTCCATCACATTCCTCCTGCCGCTCCGCTCTGCTCAATATACAACTCTATATCCGAAAATGCATCCGCCTTGGGTATGACTATCTCCATGCCCGCTTCAAGACCCTCGCCTATGATCTCGGTATAATAATCACCCTCGATCCCCTTTGTGATAAATACATTGTGGCTCTCATACGAGGTGTCCGCATTGAGAAGTTCTTCCTGTTCTTCCTTACTCATGTTCTGTGCTTCGGTTATGAGCTTTGACTTATCCACGGGCTTACCGCTGTCAAGTATCTCAACAAACAGCTTGCCGTCCTCACCGGTCTGTATAGCTTCATTGGAAACCGAAAGAGCGCCGTCCTTCTTATCCTTTATGATCTCAACCTTCGCTGTCATATCAAGCTTGAGATCCTCGTTGGGAGTGAGAAGGGAAATGGTAACCTTATATGTCACGCTGTTCGAACCGGTAACGATTGTTGCATGAGGTGCTATTTCCTTTACTTCGCCCTGCATCTCAAGCGTACCCGTCCCGTTGGTCTTGACCTTTACTTCCTGTCCGACCCTGACACCGGCAATATCATATTCGTCTATCTCCGCTTCTATCTCATACTTTGATGTATCTTCTATGGTCACTATCGTCCCGCCTGCGTAAACATCACCTTCCAGCACATTTATTGCTGTTACGATGCCGCCGATGGTCGCTGTTACGGTACATCCGTCAAGCTGGTCCTCGATCTGTCTGATGGTACGTTTATCACCGATCGTGGCTGTTGAAGCAGAAAGGTTACTGTTCTTAACAGCGTCGCTTCTTGATGCGACCGCCATATCATCGCTGCGCTTCAGATCCTCTATGCTTCTGATCGTCCTGTCGTATGCCTCGATCTGAGACTCAACGGCACTTATCTTTGAATCATAAATAGACTCGAGCGAATCCTCTTTAGCTTTTGCAGATTCGTAATTGGCTTTTGCCTGCGCCAGCTTTGCCTGTGCTGCGGCAACATACTGCTCCTTGTTCTGAGCATTGGCTGTCAATGCCGCAGAATATGCACTGCTTGCCTGTTCAAAACCTTGTGCCTTGACTGTAAGATCACCGAGCCTTGCAGTCAGTTCTTCTCTATATGTGCCATCAGTACCCGTGTAGATATCCGTAGCTACTATACCTGCATTTGCACTGATACAATTTGCGGATCCTAACGCTTTTTCTTCATCCTCATCATTGAATTTCTCAAATGTCGGTTTGGTTGCGGAAACATCTGCAGCCGGCAATGAACTTATATAACTGTCAATGGAATCGACAGTAGAATTGTATGATTTTGCACTGTCAATAACAGCTTTCTTTACATCATCCGACGGAGTCCCGTTTGCCCCGCTCATACTGTTGGCTCTGTCAAGCTCTGCCTGAGCATTGTCCACAGCATCCTTTGCAGACTGTGCAGCATTTTTTGCCGTCTCGTAATCATCTTCGGCTTCCTCACATTCTTCGGCTGCCTGGTTGATATGGTTATAAGCGGTTTTCTTGTCTTCCTCCGCTCTCTTTGCATCAATATCCCGTGATGTGAGCGCGTCATTCAGATTTCTGTTGGAAGCCTGAACATCGATCCCGGCTCTTCCGGCATCGGCGTTTAGTCCTACCTGGGCTTCCGCCAATTGTTGTTCATATTCCTCACTGTCCAGTACACAGATGACATCGCCTGCTGCCACTGTGTCGCCTACGGAAACTTTGATCTCTTTTACATCAACTCCCGTAACCTTAGTGCTGACATTTCTCTGCTCCACTGCCACGATCTTTCCCGTGGCCGTTATGGTCTTCGAAATATCCCTTGCTTCGATCTCCTCGGTAGTTGCGGCATTCTGCATGCCTTCAAGCAACTGCTGGGATTTGCTGAGCGCATTCTTAATGTAGATCCCAAGCACCACAATGAGTGCTATGACTGCAAAAAGAATGACCAGCTTTTTGTACTTCTTCAAAAAACCTAAAACCTTTTTCATAGCCTGTACGTAATCTCTCCCTTCTACGTATGAATCTGTTAACACAATTCCCGCACATTTTATCATGATTAAAATATCTCTACAATATTCACCGGTCAGTATTTATATTTTTTTTAGAAACCCTATATTCATTTTCCTGTTGACATATCGCTCCGGAGGTCTTAACATACATTTCGTTACATATTAACTTTCAAGGCAGGGTGCAAATCCCTACCGGCGGTTATAGTCCGCAAACCATCACAATGGCTGAACCGGTGAAACTCCGGTACCGACGGTATAGTCCGGATGAGAGAAAGGATCATCATGAGCAATTTTTTTACCGAATTGGCAGAAAATGCCATCTTTGCGCTGGAATTCGCCGGCATCATTCTTCTTATGTTTGTAATCGCATACGCAGTGGAAAAGTATTCCAAGATCAAAAGCGGTGATAAGGAACGTATTCTTTCCACAAAGAAACTTGTTGTTATAGGTGTATTTGCCGCAGTAAGTACGATACTTTACATGTTCGATTTTTCGATACCGTTCGCACCGCCCGAAATGTACAAGCTGGATTTTTCCGAGCTTCCCGCTCTGATCGTCGGCTTCGCTTACGGACCTGTTGCAGCGGTAATGGTTGAATTTATAAAGATCCTGCTCAAGCTGCTCTTCAAAGGCACGACCACCGCATTTGTCGGTGATCTTGCAAACTTTGCGGTAGGTTGCAGTTTTCTGCTCCCCGCAACTATCATTTACAGGCTTAAAAAGACAAGAGCGATCGCTGTTATTTCCTGTCTGGTCGGAACGATCGTCATAACCGTATTCGGCAGCATGTTCAATGCAGTTTATCTGATCCCTACATTTGCAAATATGTTTGGCATGCCCATCGATGTTATCATTGGAATGGGAACCAAGATCAACAGTCGCATAAAAGATATGACAACATTCGTCATGCTGGCGGTAGCACCGCTCAATCTGATAAAGGGACTTATGAACTCGATCATCACATTGCTGATCTACAAGCGTTTAAGCCCCATCCTGAAAAAATGATCGATCACCGCAAACAATACAAACTGACATAAGAACAAAAAATACCGGGCCTTTGGTCCGGTATTGTTGTATTCCCCTGTTCAGACATGTTTCATGGGCTCTAATCGGTCATGCAGGTATTTGCTTCAAGTATACTGTATACATTCCAGACCTGCCTTGAGAAATCCTCTATATAACCCTCCGAAGTCTCCACCACGATTATATCCGCATTGCAGATGGCTTCAACCGCCCTGCCGCTTTCCAACGAATTTCTGTGGACAAATGTGACATGTGCAAATTCAGCCCCCAGATAGGGGAGGATATGCATTTTATATGAATCACCGATCAGAACAAGTCTGCGCTCATTCTGTGCTGTGGAACTGACTTCCATGTAAGGTACATCACTCATGTACGGCTCGCTCGGGATGACTTCTATATTTGATTTGTATCCTATATCGTAGTTCAGATCGTCGGGATATGAATCGGGATTGAGATTTCCCAGCAGGATCAGATCGCCGCTCTCGATCTTAACCGGCTTGTAATAATATACATACAAAGGTGTCCTTTCTATTCCGAGCGTCCCAAGAAGGCACTGGGTGGCGAGATAACCTCCCGCTGCATTCCAATGCGAATCATGTTTGTAATAAAGCTGGTAATTATTTCTCTCATTTCTCAGTTCGGTCTTCGGG
The DNA here is from genome assembly GCA_024698705.1 of Lachnospiraceae bacterium. Classification (GTDB taxonomy): domain Bacteria; phylum Bacillota; class Clostridia; order Lachnospirales; family Lachnospiraceae; genus Colinaster. Next base: position 15,071 of record JAILQX010000031.1, on the reverse strand, counting down.
TAAATGATATTAACCGATGAATTTGCCGCCAGATAATCTCTGACCTGTTCGGTCAATCTGTACTCCGATGCCACTTCAACCGTCGGATAATACTCACTGTAGATTATCTCTTTCTCCGGGCATACAAAGAATCTGACTTCCTTGCCGTTCATATCGCACAACGTCTTCATTGAAATAAAAGGTCTGGCATAATTGGCCAATTCATCTTCATTCTTCAGGTTGTTACCCTTGAAGTTCCTGATATTTCTCGGCTCACCGTAGAACAGCCAGCCGTCGGCACCTATAACTACCTTGTCATTGACGCATCTGAAGGGCATATCCGACATCTGCATCACATCTTCAGCCTCTTCCTCTGTTTCTTCTTCATCTTCTTCGGAAGTCTCTTCGTTTTGAGCGTCTTCCGCGTCGTTCCCCGCCTCTTCTCCTGCAGTTTGGTCCTCTTCGCCGGTCACTTCATCCTTTGGTGCATCCTCTGCTTTGAACGTTTCATTGTTTTTATCTGCCGCACTTGTTTCTGTTTCTTCCGATCCTGTATAAGCATCCCAAAAGCTTTCACCGTTTGTCTGTTCAATATCTGTACGGGCCACGGTTTCCTCTGCCTTTTGCTCCTTCTTCGGAGAATATTTGCGGGCAAGGTAATCCTCATACGGCTTTTCAACGGCGCCGTCGATCTTTCTGTAAAGAGTTATGATATCCGCCCTGAACGGCAGTCTGTCATTGTAGTAATTCTCATACTCTTCGCCAAATGACATGGGTGTCACATCCTCAGATATTCTGCTCTTCTCTCTTTTTTCGCCTATATCATAATCCCTTCCCACGCCAAAGAGACCCATGATCCCCCAAAGGGCCGATGGGATAAGAAGTATCATCATAAATATGATTATTCCCGTAATCTTGGCTTTTTTCATAACTCACCCTAAAATTGATAATATATAAACGGCTGATAAGTTCTGTTGACCATCATAAGTATTGAGAGCACCATCAAAAGTGCCATCACCGCTATCCGAACATACACAGCTCCTGTCCTGTTCTTGATCCTTCCATACAGGCTTTTGCAAATTTTCTGAACAGGCCCCATGAAGAAAACACCCGCAATCATCGCAATTATCCTCATTGCAGACAGATATGCATCCGCACTGCCCTGTATTGCAAATGCCCCGAACATGCTCTTAAAATACATGAGCGCGTCCGCGGGCGTGTCAGATCTGAAGAGCACCCAGCCGAGCATTACCACGAGGAGCGTGTAAATCACATTCAATATCTTTACAGGATTTTTCTTAAGTATCTTTGAAAGCCACAATCTTTCGATAACGAGTATCAGTCCGTACCAGAGGCCCCACATCAGGAACGTAAGATCCGCGCCATGCCAGATACCCGTAAGTGCAAATACTATGATCAGGTTTCTGCAGGTCTTCATCATGCCTTCCCTGCTGCCTCCGAGCGGGATATAAACATATTCCCTGAACCAGCTTGAAAGTGAAATATGCCATCTCCTCCAGAACTCGCTCACCGACTCCGACATATACGGCAGATCAAAGTTCTTATGTGGCTTAAATCCGAATATACGACTCAATCCGATCGCCATATCCGAATATCCTGAGAAATCATAGTATATCTGGAGCGTATACGCCAAAAGACCCAGCCACGCTATATGCGCCGCCGTCCCTTCGCTGCCTGCCGCCCAGATCTCATCCGCTACCTGTGACAGTATATCCGCTATAAGGATCTTTTTTGCAAGACCCACAGCAAACTGTTCAATACCCTCATAGACCATATCGGCAGTTTCTTCTCTTTTTTTTAACTGTCCCTCGAAATCCGCAAACCGCTCTATGGGACCTGCCGTAAGCTGCGGGAAAAATGATATGTAACAAGCCATATCGACTATGTTGGTCAATGGCTCTGCTTTATGACTGTAAACGTCGGCAATATAGGAAACAGCCCTGAAAGTATAAAATGATATACCTATAGGCATGACGAGTTGCATACCCGCCCCGGTAAGATGGGCGATATTGTTAAAATATTTGAATGTACACAGGAAAAGCAGATCAGCTGTGATAAAAAATGCCGGGAGAGATTTCTTCTCATATTTGCGGATAACAATTCCACCCGCGTAATTGAATACGATCACCCCGAGCAATACAAAAGGATATGCCGGACCGGACCAGATGTAGAAGAACAGGCTCACTGCCATGAGCAGGGTGTTTTTTGCTTTTATGCCATAGTCCTTCTTTCGGGTCAGACGATCCGTGATAAAATACAATATGATAACGAGCGGTAAAAACAGCCAAATAAAAATGACTGAAGAAAAAATCATCGGAATGCCTCCGTTATGCTGCGCAATGCGCCGGTTTCACATCCGAGTCCCCCCAACTCTTGTCAGTGTTTTTTTCTGGTATATGTCACCCTGGTGAATCTGATCTCGTCTCCGCCTGTTTCTCCATAGGTTTTCTCAAAATCATCTTCATCAAATTCAGGAAAAAATGTATCTCCGTCTTCAACATCGATGTCCACTTCAGTGATAAACATCTTGTCCACAAGCGGAATCGCTTCTTTGAACAGTCCATAGCCTCCGGAAATGAACACATCCGCAGAACCGGCCATTTTCAGTGCCTCCTGCAATGAGGTTGCGCTTGCAAGGTTTTCTCCGCTGAACTTGGCTGTACGTGATACCACGATATTCATCCTGTTCGGCAGCGGATGTCCTATTTCCTCATAGGATCTACGTCCCATGATCACGACGTTGCCTGTGGTCAGTTCCTTAAACTGCTTCTGCTCCCCTTTTATCCTCCACGGTATACGTCCGTCCTTGCCTATAACATTATTGCGCGATCTGGCAACTATCAGTCCGATCATAATACCATCCTTTCATGTGTTTCCCTGAATATCACAATAATAATACCATATACTCTAAACCTGTAACAGTAGTATGCCGATATGTATTAGAAATATTTTACAAAATCATTACTTTGCGCTATATTTAAGTCAGAGGTACATTTTATGAGAAGCATCGAGGAAACAAGAGCTGAAATTGAACGAAGAAACAGGTTAAGACAGTCTGTCAAAGCCTCAAGGATCCGCACAGGGCTCGGTCTGGTAGCCACCCTGCTTGTTTTTGTGCTCACAAGGATCCTCGCAACCATCCCCGCTGACCCATCACCTGTCAACGAGGGTTATTACGGTTCCCTCATGCTTTCGGCCGAAGCCGGAAGATTCATACTTTTCGGTTGTATCTGTTTCCTGCTCGGCATAATCATAACGATCCTCTTCTACAAAAAAAGATAACTTCACAAATATATCTTATATCCCCTCTATCGCGACAATATCACCGACAGGTATCACTGTATCATCGTCCATGACGATGATCTTTTCATATGTGTCGATCTTTTTTACCTGTCCTATCACCTTTACATAGGCTCCGCCGGCTTTTCTCTCATCCTGCACAAAATAGATAAATGTGATAACTCTGCCTGCAGCCGCACCGCTGTAGATCATCTGCAGTTTCTCATCAAGTTCCTCTATAACATATTCATCAAGAAATATTCTCTCATCCGTAAGTCTCGCTGTTTCCGTCACGGCATCATCATAACCCGTCAATGCGGCAAACGGAGAAAACTGCGCGGCACGTTCAAGCATGGACATATGCGGTCTCTTATCGGACACAAAATGCGGATGATCTATGATATCGTCGTAATTCATGCCTTGTGGCCTCCTATCTGCTTATTGCGTTCTATGGTCATGGCACCCTCCTGCAGATTTGTTCCTTTCAGGATGGCATTCTTGCCGAACTTCTTTTTGATCTCTATCGTTGCAAGCTGAAGGGCCTTTTCCCTGGCGAGCTGTTCCTCTCTCGCTTTATCCTCACGTGCCCTTGCCTCATAATCCGTGAAAAGATCCAGTTGCTCGAATTCTTCGCCTGCGGAAACATTTCCTTCCGGAATAACACGGCATGCCGCGATCGTCACTCTTCTCACCAGAAGATCCGGATTGACTATCCTGTCATATAACCCTATAACGGCTTCCGTGATGATCCTTGTGGAAGCAGTCTGTTCCTCAAGATTTGCAGTGCCGTGGGCATGCTTGGGGACCTCTCTTCCGTAATGATCGCTTGTGATCTCTCCCTTGTAACGCGCTCTTACTCCGGGATCCTTCAGGCTGTCGATATCATAGCCTATCGTGAGTACGAGCTGATCCGTAACAAGGCGTTTGTCCACAAGATCAAGAGTCAGAAGATCTGTCATTTCCCTGACTATTATCCTTGCTTCGTCATATCTGTATGGTCTCTGGAGCACCTGTCCGGCGCTCAGGCTGTTATTATCCGGTCTGTATTTCTTGATGTAATCTATGGTGCACGGCTCCCAACCCCATGCATGGTCTATCAAAAGCTCCGCATTGACTCCGAATATCTTGTATAAAAACTCCGAGTCATACTCAGACCTTTTTGCCACATCACCCATGGTATCCATACCGTATGTTGCAAGCTTCTTTGCAATCCCCGAACCTACTCTCCAAAAATCCGTAATGGGCCTGTGTGACCACAGCTGACGCCTGTAGCTCATCTCATCCAGTTCCGCTATACGTACACCGTCTTTGTCAGCCGGCATATGCTTCGCCACGATATCCATCGCGATCTTGCACAGATACATATTGGTACCTATACCCGCGGTTGCTGTAATGCCGTACTTGGACAGCACATCACGGATCATGGTCATGGCAAGTTCATGTGCCGTCATACGGTACGTGTTCAGATAAGCCGTAACATCCATGAACACCTCGTCACATGAATACACGTGGATATCCTCGGGCGCGATATACTTAAGATAGATCTTGTATATACCTGTACTGTATTCCATGTACTTCGCCATCTGCGGAGTCGCTACCACATAATCGAGCTCGAGCGAAGGATCCGCCTTCAGCTCACTGTCAAGATATGACTTGCCGCTGAACTCATGCTTCGGTGCCCTGTTCTTCCTGTATGCATTGACCTCCTTCACCTTCGAGACAACCTCAAAAAGCCTTGCACGTCCGGGTATCCCGTATGATTTGAGCGCAGGCGAAACAGCAAGGCAGATCGTCTTCTCTGTCCTGCTCTTATCCGCCACGACCAGATTGGTATTAAGCGGGTCCATCCCACGCTCCACACACTCCACGGAGGCATAGAATGACTTCAGATCGATTGCGATATAAGTCCTGTCTTCACCCAAACTGTTCATGATCATATTATAGAACAAATGTTCTCTTTTGTCGAGAGGTGAAATGTGAAATAGGTGGGCATTGACATGGTCATACCTTGATAAAAAGCCTGAAATCATCGATCAGAATTGACTTTCTTTCAATAATATCGGATTATTAACTTGAAGGAATGTATATCCTAAGGGAGGGCATATGTCACAACACATTAATTCTGTCTCATACGGCTCACGAACCATTAATCTTATAAAGACCGCACTGCTCACGCTGCTTGCCGTTCTGATCATCACGGAATGTTCTGTCATTCCCGCTTTTTGTGCGACCGGTAATACCGATAAGGATACCGGGGACTCACAGGAAGAATATGTCGGTGATGATCTTCTGAATACACTTACCGATAAAGAACTTACCGAACTCCTTCTGAACGATGCATACATCGAAGATGATACGGACTATTATGTAACAAAGGAATTTTATTCCATGCCGTACAATGATTCATATAATTTTGAAATATATTATCCGCAGGTATTTTTCAGAGACGGCAGAAACACTTCTCAGCTCAATTCTGTCATAAAGGAGTGTGCGCTTGCATCTGCCAACAGTATGTATCCCAAATTTTCGGATCATATGCTTGAAACTCTCGAGCCTATCGGCGGACCGAGTCCTGACTATAGCAAAAGCACCGTCAACTATCATATTTCTTATATGACGAACGATCTTCTGTGCATATATTTTAAAGACGATTATTTTCTGGGTTCCATCTTTCTGGAATACCATGACGCAAGAACCTGCGTCTTCAACATGAAGACGGGACAGCAGTATTTTATAAAAGATCTTCTGGCCGACGATCCCGATTTCCTGGCCTCACTAAGCAAGATCGTGTGTGAGGATAATTCATTTGATCCGAAAGAATTTAACGGAAATACCGTAAAGGACAGCTGGAATTATTCCACTATTTACAATCGCTATCACGGTCATCTTTATCTTTCCAAATACGGCGTGTCGTATATGCTGAACTATCATTACAATGATGAAAGTCTGCTTACGCGCGGGCATGAGAAATACATAATCGACAAGGACAACCTCAAAAAATACGGCTATAGATCGGACATATGGAAGCTGATCGGACAAGAAGATCCCGACGGCGATTATTCAAAGATCGAGAAAGCAAAGTCGTTCGATCCTCTCATAACCGCTGCGCCCAAGTCCGACGAAAATAATAAAGATAAATTGCCTAAAAATGATAAGGATCAGATGATATACGTAGTCAAGGCCGGAGACTGTCTGTGGGCGATCTCCAGAACTTATCTCGGCACAGGAACAAGATACATGGAAATAACAGACGAGGACAGCAATACCTGCCCCGATATCTATCCCGGGACAAGGCTGATCCTTCCTGAGAAGTGATATTTCCGGACATCTGAACATTCATAACAACCGGTCTTTTGGGACAATAAAAAAATGCGGGACCATGCATGGTCTCGCATTTGTATTTTTACCATCAATCAAACGTGTCCATGAACTCCTTTGTTTTCTTCATTACATCACGTAAGACTTCAATATCTGCCGTTACATCACCGCTTTCAAGCGAATGATTGCAATGCGGATATGACGGCATCATTATATTGCATTTGACCGCAAGTTTCTTGACATCCTCAACCACAGACCACGGATCGTCATCACCTATAAATGCAATCACGTCCTGCGGACTGCATGCCTCAAATGAAAATGTCGCTTCAAGCGGTGTGTACCATATCTGCTTCGGACTCAATTTATGCTCGGCAGCGTACCCTGCCGCCAATATGGTCCCGATGCTTTTGCCTATAAAGCAAACCTTATCATATTCGGCGAAGTTCACCCCGTCAAGCTGCTCAAGAACCTGTTCACGTGCAATATCATAAGCCTTCTTCATCATGGCTTTATCACCTTGTATCTTTGAAGGCATATCATGATATTCGACGTTCAATATCTCATATCCGTACGTACGTGCAAGCTTTATCGAATAGTAAAGCAGCGGTTTATCCTTATGGTATCCTATTCCCGGAAATACAACAGCCAGCCCTTTTTTCCGTATCTCATCAAATCCCTGTTCAGACATAATTCTTCCTCTCATGTTCCCTATTATATCGTATATGGAGAAATATCACTATTATTTCCTGTTATTTCCTGCTTTCGTTTTTATTCCCGAACTTCTTAAGAAATCTTATATTTTGTATTATATGATTATGTGCTATACTATAGATTGTATTTTTATGCAAGGAGCAAGTATGTTAAACGATTTAGATACTTTTATGGATGAATATAATCCAAATAGCGCGGAAAATAAAGAACAAGCGGCCGAGCCCGATAAGAGCCACGATAAGGACTCCGAAAAGACCCCCGAGAAAAACTCAGAAAAGAAGCCCGAAGAGGACGTCATGGATGGTGTCGAGATCGTCGCAACCCGCGAGATAAACACTCAGCAGGTCGAAGAGGAACTTTCCAAGAGAAGGAAAAAGAAAGCCGAAAAGAAGTCGGAAGTCCCCGATCCTTCGCTGAAGCCCGAGGAGCGCCGTGAACTGAGGCGCCAGAAGCGAAAACATGCAAGAAATCTGGCTGCAATATGGACGATAGTGATCGCTGTCATACTGATCGCAGCAACTATTTTCGGAACAAAGTATTTTCTTGGTAAGGCCGATGACAACGACGTTGCTACGCAGGTACCGGAGCCCGAGCCTATAGTCGAAGAAACCCCTGTGGTTGATTTCACTCCGGAACTCGAGCCTGAAACCGTCACTGAGCCGGTCGATGAACAGGAACCCGAACCGGAGCCGGAAATGACCGAAGAGGAACTCTTCGATGAAATGCTTGATACAATGATCGCCGAGATGCCCCTCGAGGACAAGGTGGCCGGATTATTTATGATAACCCCCGAAGCACTGACTGCTCAGGGAACCGTAACAAAGGCAGGCGACGGCACCAAGGCAGCACTTGAGAAATATGCTGTGGGCGGGATCATATATTTTAAACAGAATATAACAAGTGCCGATCAGGTCAAGGAAATGATAGACAACACCAATTCCTTCAGCAAATACCCTCTCTTCATCGCGGTTGATGAGGAAGGCGGCGATGTAGCCAGAGTCCAGGCGGGACTGAAGCTTGATAAAACTCCCACTGCCAAAGAACTGGGCGAGAAGGACAATACGATAGACACCTATGACACATACAACGCTATCGGCAATTACCTCTCGGAATACGGCTTCAATGTGGACTTCGCTCCCGTCGCCGATGTTCTGACCAATGAAAATAATACAGCAATCGGCAACCGTTCATTTTCTTCCGATCCGGAAGTTGTAACGCGTATGATACCAAGTGCCGTAAAAGGCCTTCAGGATGCAGGCGTATCAGCGTGTCTGAAGCATTTCCCCGGACAGGGCAATGTGGATGCCGATACGCATGAATCGCTTGCAATAACCCAGAAGACCAAGGCGGAAATGACAGAGTGCGAGCTTAAGAGTTTTGCTGCAGGTATCGATGCGGACGTTGATATGATCATGATCGGTCATTTCTCAGCGCCAGAACTGACCGGTGACAACACACCCTGTTCCATCTCCAAGGATGTAATAACCGGCATCCTTCGTGAAGAAATGGGATACGACGGTATCATCATCACCGATGCCATGAACATGAGCGCGATCTCCGAGTACTACAGCGCTGACGAAGCCGCCATCAAAGCTATCAAAGCAGGCGCAGACATAGTTCTCATGCCCGAGGACTTTGAACTGGCTTACAACGGTGTTATCGATGCCGTAAAGGACGGTACGATCGACGAGCAGCGTATCAATGACTGCTTAAAGCGTATCTACAGAGTCAAATATGCCGGCACGCTCAATGAAAACGAATAAGGATTGCAAACGAATTTCTGATGAATTCAAAAATTCGAAAAAATGCAAAAATGTGTTGACATGAAACGACACTTTTGATAATATAATCAAGTCGGCTGATGAAGTCGACAGATTTGCGCGAATGGCTCAGTTGGTGGAGCGCCACCTTGCCAAGGTGGAGGTCGCGGGTTCGAGTCCCGTTTCGCGCTCTCAATGAATAAGCCGTAAACCTTATAATCAGAGGGTTTACGGCTTTTTATTTGTTATTAGTCCTGAGTCCATGTGAGTCCGTTCATTTTACTCAATGAATTTAGCAACAAATTGTTAGTTTCTTCTTTAGAACGATTGTTATAAATATACCCAAATGTTGTTTTTACGTCAGAGTGTCCAAGATACGCTCTTATCATTTCTACATTAACACCTTGAGCATTTAATTCAGACGCTACCGTTCTTCGAATATCATGTGAAGATTTTGCTTCAATCCCACATTTCGCACATAGTTTCCTGATCAGGTTTTCAATACAAAATATTACCACAAAGAAAAAAAATAATACAATTTCATTTTGGTGTTTTGGTGACCAAGAACAAAATCCACCGGCCGGCATGAAATATGCTATAATATTTTTGGTGAATTTGGGGGGATATAGATATGGGAAAGCTTATACGCGATCACGCAATCCTTGATCGGAAAAACATTTGGATTTAGTGGATTATCTTAAGAAGGAGTTGGGCAAAGGAAAAAAAATAATCACATCTATTTTGGTACTGTCGCTCGCATTTTCATTATACGGATGCGGAGTAAGAGAATCCCCGCCACAACTGAATCCGAGTGCTGACACTATGACCGAAGCAATAACGGAAACCTCTTCCGATGAAACAGAAGAAGCGGTGATCTTTGTAAGACGCTCTGGGACAAGCGTCCTGAAGAGAACGACGTTGGAATGCTTGTAGTCATCGGAGAGATCGACGAATCCGTTCCGAAGAATTTCGATGGTTCTGCAAAGTCAGCTCTTGATCCTGCTATTGAGGACGTCATTGATTACATGGCTTCTTCAAACGGACTCGAGAAGCAGTCCGAAGACGAAATAGGAAACGGTTCGACCATCCTCAAGTACGGAGCGGACTCGGATGACGACATTGTGTGGGGCGTCGTTGTGAAGGATGCGAAGCACGGATGGTTTACTGAGGAAGGAAACAGCATCAGTGTTAATAAACTCATTCTGGAATTCTTCGAGAACTGGAGATGATCGTATGATTCAGATACCGGGTTTTCAGGACGAGACACCATAGGCTTAGAGTCCTGTTTTCAGTTTCAATTATGTCCCTGATATAATCCCACATTTGAGTTATGTCTTCCAACAGGTGCAAATTATTATGATGGCAATAAAAACACATGAAATGGTGTTATAAACAGTAGTCTTAAAAATATTCTTGTCCCGATAGAACGGTAAAGATATATGAGTTCAAGCACAAAGGCTAATGAATTCATTACAAGAGAAAGAAATAATTGCTCACGTAGATTCTAAAAAAAGCCGGAAGATGGATTGTGCTGTAATTAGATTAAGTGCCAATTTTGAAAGAAGGTAAAAGATGAGTGAATTGTTATTTATGTTTATGATTATATTTCAAGTTGCGGCAGGATTAATTTTATTATCAGGTTCAATTGATATAAGGAATATACACGTAAATAATAAAGTATATTATGGTACTGAAAAAGAACTAAATGAACAACTGAAATTAGATACCTTAGAGATCTACCAGATAAAATATTCAAATATGGCAGCTGGAATATTTCTGATAATAGGTTATTTATGTGCTTTTGGAGCAGACTTTAATTTGACATGTAAATTTTTATATGCTATTGGTGCAATTATAACATCCATTATCGTAGTTGTAGTAACGAGAAAAATTATAGACAAAATTCTAATTAAGAAATGCACATTGCCCCCACAGGTGGGCAGTGTGTGGATAAGTCATGATGACGAAGATCATAGTGTTGGAGAATAATTACGGTTATTCATAAAAGGAATTATAGAAAAACTCCCACTGATGAAGAGTACAGCATCTATAATGAAATATTGGCGAAAGAAAAATTAACTCACAAACGATTAGACTATTATGATAACAGGAGAAGTATTGTATGGGAAATATGCTTTATTGTTGTAACTGTGGACACATAGGATATACATCAAAAGATGTAAAGGATCTTAAGGTTGGAAATTGGTGGTATTGCAAAAACTGTAATGAAGATATGGTATATACCCCTATTACGGATGTTCAAGTATGGGAAGACATGGACTCTGAAGCCCAAAATGAATGTATAGTTCAGTGGAAAGAAGATAAGAAAAACCGTGCTATGTACCATGAAAAATCCAATAAATGGTTTATCGCTTTTTATCCTTTTCTTTTTTTGTCAATTATATCAATTGGTGCTTTGGGAGCCGGTATTATCACTAGTACATTTATTATTGCCACTTTAGGGTTGATAGTTACTGCTATTGCAATACCAATGGCTGCTCATTGTTTCCAGCAATCTGAATATTATACAGCCTGTGCTCAAAAAATTAGTTCTTCTGAACTTTGGGAAAAGAGAAGTAAAGAAAGAAAAGAAAAAGAAGCTCAAGCCCTACAAGCTGAACAAGAATTTGCAATAAAAAGTCAGTCAGATTCTACGCCGTGGAATAAAAGATATTTTACAGATCCATGTCCCTACTGTGGACATTATAAAGTACGATATGCATCATGGGATGATAAAAAACTATCTGTTGCCTTTTGGGGGGTGTGGTCAAACAAAGTGGGAAAAAACTTCCACTGTGATTATTGTAATCGAACGTTCAATAATTAATAATCGCTTCATATACATATAATGGATGTAAGATCATATATTCATGGCAAGGCTTAAATCCCACTCTAGTAAATGACTCCATCATAGAAATTCCATCCGATGATCTCCCCGGATCTTGCATCAACATTAACGTAGCTCCATTCATTCAACGTATACTCATAATACAGTTTTTCCTTTTCCATATCGTATTTAAGCAGATACGTTCCATAAATGGTATCCCCACGATCCATATACATCTTATCAGTATTTTGTGATGCAAACGCTTTAACACTTGGAATCAGTTCATTTGGATCCAACAGACCGGAAGTATCAAGTTCGGGTCTTACCATCCTTGAGAATTTTTGAACAAGGCCTTTATCATTCTCAGTGGTGGCAGTATACGGAAAATAACTCAATACAACACCGTTGACATATGCGGTCGCCGAAACATCGATCCGTCCATACGCCGGATAATCCATACAAAGCGTTATATACACATCCTCATCAAGTGTTTTATCCAGTGACTCCAGATAACTTTTTATCGCTGCGTTCTGCTCTTCGCTGCGCCCCTCAGATAAAAACATGTTCTCAGGATAATAAACGTGATTTCCTATACACCCGATCGGTTCGGCTGTAATATCAGGTTTATCCGTAATATCAGGTTTTATCTTAGGCATCACAAAAAGCAGTATGACCGCTGCAATTAACAATATTCCTAAAAAAACCACTGAAGTGATCCGAATGATCCTTGTTTGTTTCATATGTATAACCTGATTTACTGCTCTTAAAATGCATGCAATGAACCATGTCACGAGTATGACTCCGAGATAGATCATAATACCTATCGGGAGTCCCCAGTTAAGAAATCCATACCAGTCGTTTCCATCCGGCCACTCTCCTGCCCCGTTGATCAGATTGTTGAGCAGATAAACAGTTCCATACAAAAATGACGGGATCATTGCAAACAGAGTTTTATTTAACGGAATCCTCTCTTCTACATCAAGAAAAACAAATTCCGCTATTGCTACTAACGGTAACAACAGGTGAAATATAAGATTCGCATCCTGATATAACAGAATATGTCCATATAGTGGTCCCAGGAAAAACGCTACGATCGCAAATGTCAGCCCTACCGCAGATGCTGCCATAAGTTTCATGGTAATCATCAGTTTCTTCTTTTTTTCATCCGCTTTATCTGTCAGAATCCATAATATTGCTACAATCACGCAGAAGTAGTTTGACTGTACAGTAAAAAACTTAAAATTTGCCAAGCCCACCGTAGTAAGCCCGATAGCGCTCTCCTTCTGGCGAAACATGAGTATCGTCCCTATTATCCCCAGTGCTATGATCACAAAATTGTAAATCTTATTATTCTTATCCTTCATTCAATATATCTCTTTTTTCTCCGACCTTTTCAACCAGATATTTTGCAGTTGAACCGGTTCCCAGACCTACTGTCATTCCATCTTTAATAAATTCAGCCGCTTTTTCACCGGCGATCTTCTTCTTGTTTATTGACATATTGATCATTTTCCTTTAGAACTTACCTCAGATTTTAAGTACTGCGTGACCGTTGAGCCGTCATTAACAACAAGTCTTCCGCCTATATAAACATAAGGAATTCCATTGGCTCTTTCAGTATCTTCAGCTAGATAAAGACAAAACTTGTCATAAACATACTCTGTTTTTTTTCCATCCAGCTCAAAAGTTGCGGTTCCGTCATCGTTCACGATAAGAATCCCTTGATTAGCTATTTTATTGAGCTCAAGCATTTCTTCATATGTCTCGTCCTTTTTAACAATTCCGATCCGCTGATAGTTTCCGGGCTGAACGATACCTATTGTCGGATCATCAGCCCAGTCGATCGTATCTTTGCCGGTAGCGTCATTATAAGTTATTTCGTCAGAATTCGTATCCCGGCTCTTGCAGGCTGCAAAAGAAAAACATATGATCACAAAAAGAGTTGCCGCTATTATTATTTTTTTCATGATAAAAACACTCTCAATCATTAGATTTCGTTACTACCCCTTTATCTGACGGTTCTGGCGATGCTCTTCCATATATCCCATATTGATCTCTCGGATCTCGCGTTTTCCGTCTATATAATCCTGATATATATATCAAACGGATTTCCTCCGCCAAGCCAGCAAGAAGAACAATTCTCGCAGCCTCCTCCGCAATCAAGTGAAGAACGGATTATTTCACTCTTCCGTTTTAACGTTTTATGATCATATTACATCTGCCCCAAGACTCGTCTTTATACTTGAATGCGTCAGTCGTAATTTGCCTTTCCGCAAATCCGGCACCTTCATAACATCTCTTGGCTCTGGTATTCTCAGGAAACACATTAAGTTGTACAGCCAAAGCCTCCGGATCAGAAAATGCATTGCGAACTGCCAGTTTGATCATTTCTTTTCCGATCCCTTTACCACGAACAGATGAGTCCACCATGACAAACTTTAGCATCCCTTCATGAGTCTCGTGATTAAGCGAGTAGCAATAGAATCCGACAACACGCCCTTCATCATCTACCGCAGCGAAAGGACTGTCTCCGAATTTTTCAGATATTTCTGACAGAAAACTCCTAAGTGTTTCCTTTTCAAGTGGATACCGAATCAGATTTGCGCACCACATCATATATGTTCTTTCATCTGTGATCCATGTCTTAATCACATCAAAATCATTGTCGAGATCAAATGATCTTAGCCAAGCTTCTGTCAGCCGTATTCATCATGCCAATTAAATAAATGTTCTTTTTGTTGTCGTAATCTTTTTAGGCTCTTCCTTTTTTAGATTCAGGCAAATATTCATAGAGCTTCTCCGTTTATAAGTAATACGATGTTGATCCTTAAAAGAAAAAGCGCATTTTTCAACGAAATTCAATCCATTGAAAAACACGCTTCCATCGCTATTTGTTATATCGGCAGATTATATGCTTTCCTTAACCGTCAGAAATCATTTTCACTCAACCGGTTTGTCAGAATTATACCCCAAAATCAATCTTTGCTCCGGCTCTTGGTCTTACTTCCTCCACAACCTTATCCCAGTCCACTTCCCGGATCTTCTTGATCAGCTCATCAGCAGAACCCCCACGAACAACACTCCGTTTAACCCTGTCTTCCTGCTGTTCCTTAAGTTTTTTAGCCTTAGCCTCTTTTTCGTCTTCCTTCTTCTGAGCCTTTTTATCTTCTCTTGCC
>JAILQX010000027.1 GCA_024698705.1 Lachnospiraceae bacterium | reverse complement strand
GCCTTCATCTTAACACTTATCATGTTATCGTCGTCGCCTTCTGCTCCAACCTGAAGGTTAATTGTCTGAGCTGAATCCAAAAGATTTCTCTCATTGAATGTAGTTGTCTTTGCTACTCTGTTGATTTCGCTTGTTAATGCTGCTACTTCCTTCTGGATGTAGTTACGATCTTCTGTCTGGTTAGAACCATTTGCAGACTTAACTGCCAGTTCGTTCATTCTCTGAAGCATATCGTGTACTTCATTGAGTGCACCTTCTGCTGTCTGTACCATTGAGATACCGTCCTGAGCGTTTGCAGCTGCCTGTGTAAGACCTCTAACCTGTCTTCTCATCTTTTCAGATATAGCCAATCCTGCTGCATCATCTGCTGCACGGTTGATCTTATAACCTGAAGATAATTTCTCTGTGCTCTTAGCCTGTGTTGCTGTGTTAACTCCTAACATTCTGTTAGAGTTCATTGCTGTTAAATTGTGCTGTACTACCATATTAATTCCTCCTTGAATTGTCTCACCCAGTCCTTTGGGCGGTTGCTATTCTGCCTCGCATCCGGTTCGCACGTTCCTTCTGTCTGACAGTAGTTACTGTAAGCCTCCTCCATTGTGCGGATGGATTTAACTTACCGCTTATAGGAAAACAGTTTTCTGTTTTACCTTACATTAGGTATATCGGTAAAGTTCGCTAAAACTTTATACCTTATTTTAAAATTTTTTAAACATTTTGTCAATTGAATTGTGACCTTGGTATCATAGGACATCATCTGGTATGTTATTACTTTTTGCTGTCCATATATTGCGGTTCTGCAGTCGCAATTCCTGACATGTTCTTGTAATATCCATATGCTGCTTTGGAATTAACCCGATTTTTTTTTATATCCTTTCGCTGATAACTGAAGTAATCCTCTATGAGTTTTTTGTTCCTGGCTTCCTTGGCCTGTATACTTGTGCTTAACTCGGTAATGATCGTGATCTTATCCTGCAGCTGTCGGATCTGAACCGCATATTTGCTTCGATCCTTGTTCAACTGTTCAGATACTTCTGCATACAGAGTCTCAAAGCCTTCATCCAGTTTTTCCAGTTTTTCTATTAATCGCCCTTTTTCTTCTATGGCTTCATCAAAACTGTCCATATCAGGATGTTCTTCGCTGAACGCCTTCTCCTGCTTATCATTATAAGCCTGTATTTCCTTAAGGACTTCTATCTTCATATCGAGGCTTTCAGCCAGTATGTTAAGGCTATTCTCCATCTGCTGTTCCTTTTTCTTTATTAATCTTCATGACTTCCTTCCAGTTATCCCTTACGGAATGAAGGTGTCCGTTTACCTCTGTCAATATTTCCTTATCCTTCCTCATGTTTGCTTCTACCAGTCTCTGCGAAAGATAAGCATATATGTTCTCAAAATCCTGGGCCACCGCATACTTCATATCCAGTGTCTGTCTGAGATAATCGATGATCCTCTGAACTTTGATTATATTGGTATGAGCCTTCGGTATGTCGTTGTTATCAATTGCGCTTTCCGCTATATTGCAGAATTTAATTGCGCCTTCATAAAGCATTAAAGTAAGCTCCGCCGGTGATGCGGTCATTACCTTGTTGTTATTATACTGTGAGTATGCATTTGGCAGAGCCATATATTACTTTCCTCCTAACATTGAAGTTATTGCACTGGTATTGCTTTGCATCTTCGCCATTGCGGTTTCCATTTTGGAGAATTTCTTGTACCACATATCTTCATAATCATTAAGCTTCTTCTCAAGGTCTGCTATCTTAGAGTTATATTCGGTAAAATCACTCTTGATCTTTTTGTCATCAAAGAAACTTCCAAAACTCCTGTATCCGTCAACAGATTTTGACATATCAGTCATCTTATCATACAGATTTTGAGACAACTTCGTAAAGAAACTGATAGTGGTTGATGGATCGTTGGCTATCATACTCTTAAGCTTATCTTCATTGCCTGATGTACTATCATCATCAGAATCGCCATCAATGTGGTAAGCATTCTTCTCATTATCAGGTGCCGAAAAATAACTTAGCGTATTGATACCGAAATCACTAAGATACATGGTTTTACCATTAATTTCTATGCCGGCGGACATTATGCTCTTAAGTCCCTGAGAAACCTCACTTATGTTCTCATCTCTCCTGAGTGCACTCTCTGCAAGTTTCTTTTCTATATCTTCAACCTCTTTATCACTTAAGGCATACTTCTCATCATCAGTAAGAGGCTCAATTTCAGTCTTATCTGCATTGTACAGTTTATCCATCTCATTGACGATGCTGTTATATTCTTTGAGGAAGTTTTTAACCACATCATATATTCCGTCAGTATCATCCTGGGTAGTAATGGTTACCTTTTCTCCGGGTTTAGTCTGATTCTGAGCTGTGATCGTCAAACCATTGATCTCAAATACATTGCTGGAATTGGTGAATTTCGCATCATTAAGATAAATGACTGCATTTTTACCGTCAACCTTCGTTGCGCCTTTTCCTGTTGTATCGTTAGGATCAACACTCAAGCCAAGTGCTTTAAGAGCGTTTTCGCCATTGGTATCGCCAAAACTTATACTGAAATCATTGGCTTCACCTGATTCCTTTGCGCTTACAAAGAATCTCTGATTCTTTTCATCGAAACTTGCATTCAGGCCGAAATCCTTTAACTGTGTAAGTACATCGGAGATCGTCGTATTTTCATTGACTGTTATATCAACGCTTTTACTGCCATCGGCAATACTGATCTTGCCTTCTCCGCTCTCATCGAATTCAACTCCAAGATCCTTAAGCGTGCTTAATGCAGTATATCCCTGCTTCCCGTCTCCAAGCTCTCCGCCCGTAAGATAAGCTGTCTTTGCAAGGCTTTCAACTTCAAGAGTCTGTACGCCTTTTACCGCGCCTTCACCTGTGATAACACTTGCTACGCTTGAATCGGAAATCTTTGAAGTCTTTTTCGCATATGCTGTTGTAAATCGCATGTTGCTAAGGTACTTGCCCTGTAAGCCTTTCAACTTAGTGTTGAGACTCTTCCATGCTTCCTGCTTGTAATTAACCGTCTTCTGTGCTTTCTTTGCCTTATCGACCTTGACTTTTCTGGCATCCACAAGCTGACTGATGATACTTTCAGTATCCATGCCGGACATGAGTCCGGATAATCTCATAGCCATACCTGTACCTCCTTATCGTTTCTCATCAACAAGGATTCCGGCCATCTCCCATACTCTTGCTATCATATCGAGTGTCTTCTCGGGCGGAAGCTCTTTGATGACTTCCTTTGTGTCCTTATCCACTATCTTGATGGTTACTCTGTTTGTCCCTTCATGAATACCAAATACAGCTTCGCCGTTGTTCATGTTCTTGTTGATATTCTCAACGACACGCTTAATAGCTTCATTCTCAGCCTTTGTATTCTCTCGTTCGCTATCTTTCTTGTCCTCATCCCGGGTGTTGCTTTCGGATGTCTTAGCTACTTCCAATGTGGAATTATCCAACTTAGGCGTAGCAGAATCAGCCGAGATTACATCCATGTTCTCAGCTTCGGGTTTTGTTGTCGGTTGTACTTTTACCGTTGACTGTACTTGCATTGCGGTCATACTTCCGATCGGTTCGATTACCATAAAAATCACCTCCGTGTGTATTAATTGCGCCAAAATAGCATAAACAGATAGTTCTTATCACTATTATCGGCCAATGATGCACAAAAATAAACCCCAATTTGTAAAATAATTGTAAAGTTTCTACAAACCTTACAATTATTCTTTGGAATATACAATATTTTGATATGAAAATTACAGGGCACAACTAAATGTGCCCTTTTGATACAAAATTATTTTTTGAAAAATTCTGAAAGTGCATTCAGACTGTCGGAATTCATCGCCTCGGCATTTTCCTTCTGTATCTGAATATATACTTCCTTGCGGTATACCGGAACCTCCTTGGGAGCCGTAACACCTATCTTTACCTGATCTCCCTTGATCTCAAGGATCGTGATCTCTATGTTGTTGTTGATGATCAATGCTTCATTCTTTTTTCTCGATAATGCTAACATACTACGCCTCCTCCTTCATCTTCTGCAATATATCATATATGGGGAAACGTACAGGGTACTTGTCCGAATCAACTATGATCTGGCAAGCCTTGCATTCACTTGCATTTATAACGATAGGTGCCTGCAGATTGACACTCATCTTTTCAATTTCGCTGGGAACCGTGATGGTAACAAGTACAAGTGTACTGTCAACGTCAAGTTTGCCTATGTCCTTGAGCAGATCGTCTTCCACCTCAGGATTGTAATCCGGTACAACAGCAAGAGGATCGATCACAGGCATCGCAAAATTGGGCTCCTGCATGGACTGCATCCATCTGATCCCGCCATCGGGTCCCTTCTCCTCGTCATGGACGAGTGCAAATTCCGTAAGATCCGGGAAGCCGACTATTCCTGCAGGAAAGCGTATGATCTTCGCCTCATCTATGTCTATAGTTCCAAAAATCCTTGTTTCTACTTTCATAATCCCCATGTCCTTTCTTATAAGTAGCTTACCAATGTCGTCTGTAGTATTTTGCTTGTAGCCATCAATGCGGCATTGTATGTGAGTTCCGCACCTGACAGCTGAATAGCCACGTCCGTAAGATCGATGTTCTCATTGTCAGACTGCAATGTCTCGAAGCTGGTCTTCTGGCTCATGAGCCTGTTTTCAATGAGTTCAAGTTTCTTCTGTCTTGTTCCGCAACCGGTTGTTGCGTAATTGACATTATCGAGATGTCCCTGCATCTTCGTGATACTCTTCTCAAATAGATTTTCTCTCTTTTCCCTGATATATGTCAATGCTTTTTCTGCAGCTTCCACCTGATTTTTTAATGTTGCGGAATTTACGGGGTCTGAAGCATACTGCTCTGCAAGACCTTTTAACTGTGTAAGTTTCTCTTCCATGGATGCTTCTTCACGCATTGCAGCTATAAGATCGTCCACATCTCTTCCTATAGCGTGTGTAAATACTTCATCCGCCGTCGTATTGACCTTTATCGACTGATTGAGACCCACATCGTACTCGATGGATTGTTTTTCTCTTGTCACATCCGTAAGATATGCCGGATTGTATACTATCCAGTTCGCACTGTCAGCATCGGACTTATCCGTACAGGCAAAATAATGCTCGGGTCTCAGCTCATCTTTAAGCCAGTCGCTTCTTTCATAAGTGATCCTGATCTCACCCTCGTTCTGTCCTGTTGTAAGGACATCATCCTTGAGATCCATGATCTTGGTATATAAATTGTCGCCGAGCAGCAATTCGCCGGTTTCCTTTATCAGGAAACAGCTGTCAGCGTTGGCTGCCTCGGTGATCGCGATATACGGACTCGGTATATCATTCTCGGATACGATCGTCGCCGTAACATCAACCGTACCGTCAACCGACTTTATGGTGGGTGCGATCGTATCAGTCTCGTCATCCAGTCTGTTATATGCCAGCTTTATCCTGTGTACATCGTATTCCTTTACAGCCGCTTCCTGAATATTGCTTGAAGGAGCTGTATTGAAATTTACATCCGAAATATTGGATATGCCTGCACTGTCTATATACTTGATGCTGTCAACCGAATTATTTTCAAGCTGTTCCGTGATCGAATACTTCTTTGTCTCTGCCTTTGTGCATTTGAGTGTTGTATCGGTACGATATCCGGTGAATACACAACGTCCTGCATAATCTGCATTACCGGTCGCATATACTTCATCCTTAAGTGCCGTGATATCATCTAAGATAGTCTGTCTGTCACTGCTTGTAAGTTTTTCCGAACTTCCCTTCTGGCACTGTACGATCATGTCCGTCAGAACTTCGGACACGCTTGTAAGAGCATCCTCGGTTATCTGCATCCAGCTCTTCGCATCGGGAACGTTCTTCTCATAATACTGCGTTACCTGGCTGACATTGGTTCTTAACCTCAATGCTCTTATGGCTACAACAGGGTCATCCGAAGGCCTGTTGATCTTCTTTTGTGTGGACATCTGATTGGACAGTTTGTCCTGTAATACCTTATTGGAATTGATGTTGGAAAGAGTGTTGTTCTGTATGACCTTGGTGGTGATTCGCATATTAACTCCTTTCCAGATCCGTCTGAATAAGCTTACGATGTACGTCCGTGTATCATCTGTCTATATCTTATTATATCGGAAAAATGACTGTCTTCCTTTAGCGGTTTTTGCCTTATACTCCCGTCTGAAGTATCAGTCTGTCATACACCTCGGTAAGTGTCTGTATCATCTTTGATGCCAGTGTGTATGAATTCTGATATTTGACAAGGTTAACGGCTTCATCGTCCGTGTCGACACCGGAGATCGATATACGCTGGTTGTCGATGGTCTTGCCAATGTTTTCGTAATTGCCGTGGAAAGTCTGTGCCCTGTTACAGTTGAGTGCGACGTCCGAAAGTACACATGTAAGGAATTCGCCCGTTGCCGCTCCTCTGTAGCTTGCAATATCCTTATCAGTCGTCATGGTGATCAGGTCGCCTATAATGCTGTAATCATCCACACCGCTGGACTTGTCTGATCTGGTCGCCAGAAGTCCCGAATTGTTGACAAGGTTCCGGAATACCGAGAAGTTCTTGGCCGTCAGTCTGTAATAGCTGTCATCGTGATCGCTCAGGGTAACCGGTACATTCTTGCCGGTCGCGTTATGATACTTTACTCCAAATTCCTGCTGTCCGGTTCCTGTAGCCAGATCACCCGTGAAAAGAAGGATACCCGGCTCACCTTCATCGGTGTAACCGCTTTCAAGTATGGAATTGAAAGCATTTGAGAATATCCTCGTCCACTCGTTAAGCTGCTGCTGATAATAAGGTACACCCTGATAGTTTATGGGCTGTCCCACCTCGGCTTCTTTTCCGACTCTGCTGTTCGGGATTATATCGCCGCTCATATCATTGTCTATCTCAAACGTATAAGTGTATTTGCTTCCGTCATAGCTGTATGTCCAGGTATCGTAATAGAAATCCTTGTTGGCAACGGCTATCTTACCGCCGGTATCGGGCAATGTACATTTGTCGAGATCCTTGAGATACTCGGCATCAACGTCAATCGTGATCGTCTGCCTGCCGCCTGATGACGGACCGACGCTTGCTATGGTTCCCCTGAAGTTCTCTGCATTGTTGCCGTCTCTCATCTCTACGAGTCCCTGAAGCTGTCCGCCAAGGAGTATGTTGTAGAGGTTGAACTTGTCGCCGAGCGCACCGGTTGTCGGATTCGATACCCAGTACACATCATAAAGACCGTCTATATCCGACTGATTGACCTTCTCATCGGAAGTCCTTGCTATGCAGGTTAAGTTCCTGTAATCGTTTGAATCAACCAGTGTCTGTCCGCCTGCTATGGTTATGACAAACTGATGTCCGCCTGTCTCTCTCTCGGGATTGTTGGAATCCACTATCGGGTATTCTCTTGCATCAAGATCCACTATCGCCGACATCTGATCCACAAGAAGGGTTCTCTTGTCGCGAAGTTCATTGGCTCTTGAACCCGAAAGCTCGATAACATTGATCTGCTTGTTGATCGTTGCTATCTCACTTGCAAGTGAATTGATCTCGTCAACCTTCTGCTTGAGCTCGGAATTGATATCCTTCTGCACGTTTTCCATGTTATTGGCCATGTTGTTGAAATACTGTGTCAGATTGTCCGCGAATCCGACAAACTGCATCTTTGTGGATTCATTGGCAGGATTCTTCTTTACCTCAGCAAGGGCATTCATCATCTTTGCAAATATGGATGCAAAACCTTCAATGGTGTCATCGTCTCTGAAATATGTCTCGACCTGAGTCATATAATATTCCTTCATTCCGAATTCACCGGCTTTGGTGTTGTTACTCCAGTATTTGTGATCATAGAAATCATCATGTATACGTTCGATGGACAGAACGTCAACACCCGCTCCCGCACAGCCGTATGTCGTAAATGTTCTGAGCGCTACTGCTGCCGTCTGATTGACTTCCTGGCGGCTGAATCCTTCTGTCTGTGCATTCGATATATTGTTGGCTGTGGTGTTGAGTCCGGCATTTGCTCCAAGCAATCCGGTATAGGCTATATTAAGTCCGAAAAATTGTGAAGGCATGTTCTCCTCCTTTCACGATCCGTTAAGATCCGAGGGTATTGATTATGTGCTCCAGCATCTCATCTACTACGTTGATATATCTTGATGAAGCATTGTAGGCGTTCTGGAATTTGATCATGAATGTCATCTCCTCATCCGTCGATACACCTATTATCTGCTGTCTTGCGTTATCGGTTTCGGTGACCGTTGCTTCCTGACTGTCCAGGATCGATTTGTATACCGATCCGGAATTGGCAACCTGACTTATAAGGTCCGAATAATAGTCCACGAAATTGCTCTTCTTCTTTACGTTGATGTTGAGCGATGTATCCTCAACCGTAAATGCTTTCTTCATCTCTTCCATCGTGGTGAAGTCCACGCTTCCGTCCGGAAGCACGAAGCCCAGCTTTGTGGGCTGCTGAAGTAGCTTCATGTTGATCTGCATATTTGTGGTCGTATATAAGGTCTCGTTGATGTTCGGATCCTCGGCCATATACTGATATGAATTGGTCACGGTGTCAAAATAATATCCGTCGCCGGCCTTCTTCTGAAATACCTGTATCGGATTTCCCTGCTCATCTCTTAAATATGTTGAACTGGGATTGATCGTCGTTGCTCTGTTTGCTGCATCGACAAGTATCTCGTTGACCTTTGTTGCCACATTATGTACCAGCTGGTCGAACTCGGCCATGATGTTCATGCAGAGCGACTGTGATACCGAATTGGAATATCTGCTTGCATCCAGATCGGTGTAAATACCTTTATGATCTCCTCTTGCAAGTAATGTGGATTTAAGTTTTCCTATATCTGTATTAAGATCGGAAGATATGAGCCTGTCCATATCAAATACTCTTGCTTTGGCTATCTCTTCCTTCGAATATGTTCTCTCTCCGAGACTGTTGAGTTCGTATCTTGCGTTCTTCTCCCAGAACACATCATACAATCCCTTATCAGGATCCTGCTTTGCTATGATCTTATATGCCACTTCGCCTCTTACAAGATCTTCACCTTCGAGCTGAACCCAGACCGTTGAATCCAGATCCTCCGAATATGTTATGCTTGCAAATGATCCGAGCTCATCAAGCAACTGGTTTCTTTCATCTCTTAAGTCATTGGCTTCCTCGAAGCCGCCGCATTCTATGTTTCTTATCTGGTCATTGAGGAATTTGATCCTTTCCGCATGATCATTGATCTTATCCACTATCGACTTGACCTGTGTATCAAGACTCTTCTGATAATCCACGAGGCCTTCGTATACCGACTGACCTCTTGAAAGGAATTCGGAACAGCGCTCGACGAACAATCCCTGAGTTACCGCGCTGCTGGGATCCTTTGCAAGTTCCTGAACGGAACCCCAGAGATCCTGGATAGACTCCTGGAACGATTCTCCGTTCATTTCGTCAAGCAGACATTCTATCTCTTCAAGTGCATCTACACTTACTCCGTAGAATCCCTGTCTTCCTATCTCTCTTCTGTATGTATTATCGAGAAAAACGTCCCTGACCTGTCTTGTTTTCGCATAGACAACACCCAGTCCGATCTGCTGATCGCTGACTGCGTGCCTGTTGTACTGGATCGTATTATATGTAGACGTTCCCTGCAGTATCTGCTGACGTACATAGCCCACATTTTCTGCATTGGATACGTTATGTGCTGTTGTATTAAGTGAATTCTGACTTGTCTGTAACCCCGACACGCCGATGTATAAACTACCCATTAATGGCATAAGCGTCACCTCACGAATGTGCTGATGCTAACTTTTACTGTCAAATCCCGATCTTTCCTGTCCCATCACATCTCCCGCATTATAAGCGTTTCTTGTGTAATTGGCGGTCTCGGGAGCTGCTTTCATGGCCTGTAAGACGTTGAGATCGAATTGTACCATCTCAAGTGAACTCTCTATAAGCATCTTGTTCTGCTCGTTGGTCCGCTTCATCTGCGCTACCGTATCACTGAGTTCATCATGTATCTTTGCCAGTTTTTTCTGTTCCTGCGGCCTTGATGCGAGCATTGCAATCAGGTCGGCAAGTTTGAGTGTTTTAACATCCTTGTTAATTACCGTGGCGATATCCTTCATGCATTCTTCCCTTCTTTTGTCAAGTCGGGTAAGTCTGCTGACAACCACCTGTTCATCATCCGTGATCTTAGCCAGTGCCTCAAGATCGGCACCTACGATAACCGGTGTTTTGCGTAAAGACAATTCCAGAAGGTTTTTGTACTCATCATTCTCCTGCTGTAATACGCTTATAAGTTCCTCCATTAAACTTGCCACCGGTCTCCTCCTTCAGTGCTCCCTGTGAAAATAAATCTTTCCCTGCCCCAATTGGAAAAAATAAAGGCGGGATTTTCATCCCGCCGCATATCCCAATCAGAGTGCGCGGTTATACTTTCCGAAAAGTTTCTCCGCAAAGCTGTCACTGTCAACGTTATATGTGCCTTCGTCGATCTTTGCTTTAAGATCTTTCACAATATCCGTTCTGACATCCGGGACTCCGTCTACTGCTTTCTTTGCCGTCTGAATATCCTTGCCAACACTTGAAATCTGCAGTTGATCAGAGAAGCTCTTTGAAGATTCATTCTTCACCTGTTTGTTGTTTTTGCCCAAATTGTACATACTTGTAATCTGAGCGAACGAATCAATACGCATATCCTGCTCCTCCTTGTTTTTGGTTTCATAATGTTTATCGGATATTTTTTTTATAACTTTATAGCAATTTTCAAAAATTTGCTTTATTGTATTTTTCTTATTATTTCCCTGACAAATAAAATATTGGAAGGAGACACCGAAATATCATCGATCCCGTACTCCACAAGATAGGGTATCATCTTCTCATTGGCCGCTATCTCACCGCAGATGCCGACCCTGCATCCGTTGGCGTGTGCATTGTCTATGGTGAGTTTGAGCTGCCTCAAGATCGCCTCGTGATAAGGGTTATAATATTTTTCGACCTTCGTGTTGGTCCTGTCCACAGCAAGTGTGTACTGTGAAAGATCGTTCGTTCCTATCGAGAAGAAATCCACCTCCTTCGCAAGCAGGTCGCTTATCATGACCGCTGCCGGAGTCTCTATCATGATACCTATCTCACAGTTCTTGTAAGGATAACCTTCGGCATCGAGTTCCTTTCTGATCTCTTCCGTGATCTTCTTTGCCTCTCTTACTTCATCTATCGATGTGATAAGCGGGAACATGATCGCTATATTGCCGTAATAACTCGCACGGTAAATGGCTCTGAGCTGTGTTTTGAACATGTCAGGCTTTTCAAGCGATATCCTGATGCCTCTGTATCCTAACGCAGGATTCTCCTCTTCGCCGAATGAAAGGTATCCCACACGTTTGTCCGCACCTATATCCGCGGTCCTGATGATGACCTTTCGTCCGCCCATATTCTCGGCGACCATACGATAAACCGCAAACTGCTCTTCTTCGGTGGGTTCTTCATCTTTTCCCATATAGAGATACTCGGAGCGATAAAGTCCTGCTCCCTCGGCATCGTTGATAAGTGCCTGGGCTACATCTTTTTCATTGTTTATATTGGCATACAGGTTGATCTTTTTTCCTGACATCGTTATGGTCTCTTTTCCTTTCAGGGTATCAAGAAGTTCTCTGTTTCTTATTTCCTTCTTTATACGTTCCTTATACAGCTTTATATCATCCTCATCCGGATCGATTATGAGCCTTCCGCTGTAGCCGTCGACTATGGCCTGTCTGCCTTCCATCTCGGGCGCTATCTCGTCATGAAGCGAGATCTGTCCTTCGCTGTCCACATATCCGTAGAGATCCACCCCGACCAGTGAAGGTATGTTTAAACTCTTTGAGAGGATCGCGGCATGCGAATTACTGTTATTTTCACTTATAACAAATCCGACTATGTTTGTCTTATCCAGTCTGACTATCTCGCTGGGTGTAAGTTCGCTTGAAAGAAGTATGACCGGCTCTTCGTATTTGTTGCCGGGATTCTTCTCCATGGACAGGATCGCTATGACTCTGTTGAACACATCCCTGACATCGCCGGCTCTGTCCCTTATGTAGTCATCCTCAAGCTTTAACAGCATCTTTGCAAAATTATCTATCGTGTTGGCTACCGCATATTCGGCATTAACATGCTGCGATCTGATGATATTGTCCACGGACTCTATATAATCCATATCATCGAGCATGACAATATCAGCCCTGAAGATGGCCGCGTTGTTATTGCCGACCTCATCCAGCGCTTTTTTGTACAGTTTCTCGTATTCAACTTTGGCAGCCTGTCTGGCTTCCTCAAATCGGGCTATCTCCGCTTCAACGTCTTTGCATCTTCTGCGGACCACCCTGGTTTCGGCTCTGCTGTAAATGGATATCCTTCCTATCGCATATCCGGAGCAGACGCCCTTTCCTTTTAAGATCATAAAACCCCCATATCCCGAAATTTGCGTTTCGGAACGTTTTATGCATTACTTTACATATTTATCATACAATGATACATGGTCATATATGGCCCTCCATGCACTGTGGGCATTGCCCGTTGCACATATATAGACCGTACCGTCATCTCCTACGGTATAACTTACGGCACAGTTGCCGGCCTGGACCACATATCCTGTTTTGGCTCCGAGCACTTCGGTCTTTGTATACTTATCCTCTATCCTTCGCTGGAACCAGTTGGACAGTTCCAGACCCTCGGGATGCTGCTCCGTTGCCTTTGTGACATAGATATGCTTATGCAGTATCTGACGGCAAAGGTCATTTTCTATGGCCGCTTTCATGACCATCGACATATCATACAATGTAGTGTAATGGTCATCGCTGTACAGACCTGCGGAATTGGTATAATGAGTTCCCGTAAGTCCCAGCTCCTTCGCCTTGTCATTCATCATCTCAATGAACTTATCTTCATCACCCGCCACGTACCTCTCGAGCGCATGGCAGCATTCTCCTCCGGAAGGCATTATGGCCCCGTAGAGTATGTCTTTGACCGGAACCTTTTCTCCCGCTTCAAAACCCGCACAGCTCAGATCATGTATATATGCATAGTCGGTATCTTCTATCGTGATCTCGAATTCATCATTGAGATCCGTTATATGTTCACAGGCCACAAGCACGGTCATGACCTTTGTCATGCTGGCCGGATACATACGGTCTCTCCCGTTCTTTGACAGGATCGCCTCGCCGGTTGTTGCATTTATGAGTGATGCGTACCGGCTTTGAACCTCTTCTTCACTGATCGCCGAGGTCGCATTCGTATAATCGACATCATAGCCCTCTGCCATCTGTGGCAGTGCCACCTCGATCTCCGGCATGCCCCGGATCATCATGGCTTCTACTTCATTTTCTTCTATAGGTACCTCTTCCTGAACGATCTGCTCGGGTACCTGCGCCGCCATTATCTCTACAGAATCCCTGTGCGGCGATGAAGTTATCTTACCTATCAGCCACACTATCGCTGTGATCATGAGCGCCAGTGCGCACACTCCCACCGCGATGAGTGGGATCATCTTTTTGAGCATCGCACGCTTCATGGCCTGTTTCTGCTTTTCTTCCTTCATCTTAGCTCTGCGGTCCCTGCGTGCTGCCTCGTACTCCTCGTCGACGTTATTGTTAAGAAAATCCATTCCCTATCTTTTCCCCTGTATCTCAATTGCTCTCTGCGCCAATACAAACAGCTTTTCTATCGTCTGTTTTTTTGCAAGTCCCTCCGACATGGTCGTGGCACTTCCTGCGCTGACAGACAAACGCAGTGCATATCCATGATCACCCTTTTCTTCAAAGCCCGCCATAAATCCGGCAACCATTGAATCCCCCGCTCCGACGGTATTGACGACTTCTATCTGCGGCGCCGGCATTTTCCATGCCCTGCCGTCATCCGAGAGCAGTAATGCACCTGCCTCTCCGAGACTGACGAGCACATTTTGTGCACCCATGTCCTGAAGTCTTTTTGCGTAACTCACGATATCTTCGTCTGTATCTATACGGACCTCTTTTCCGTCATACCCGGAAAAGAAATCCTCCAGCTCCCGGCTGTTCGGCTTGATGAGAAACGGTCTGCTTTCCAAGGCTGCCTGCAGATATCCTTCTATGGCATCCACAGCGATCTTCGCTCCCGTTGCCGCGATATCCTTTATGATGCCTCCGTAGGTGGCGGCATCTATCGACGACATCACACTGCCCGATATTATCACGGTGTCCCCCTTTCGGACACACTTTAGTTTCTCAGCCAGTTTTCTTATCTCCTGTTCGGAGACATTCGGTCCGGTACCGTTCACATCGGTCTCAACGGTTTTGCCTTCGTCATCCTTTGAACGTATCTTCATATTGATCCTCGTAAAGCCTTCATCAATATGAACAAAATCCGTCTTCAGGTTCATGTCGTGCATCAGCCCTTCAAGGCAATCGCCGGTATGTCCGGCCACAAAACCCATGGCAACATTGTCATATCCCAGTTCACTTAAGACCTGGGATACATTTATCCCCTTCCCTCCCGGAAAAAGGCTGTAAACGCATGTCTTGTTGATGTCACCCACACGTAATCCGTCTACGTGCACCACATAGTCGAGCGATGTGTTAAATGTTAATGTATAAAACATATTTACGCTTCCGCTAAGTAAAAAACAGGTAAGCAAACGTCTACCTGTTTTTACTGTTATTTTGATTCGTGATATTCCTTTTCGGTATTTACACTCCAGATATTGGCTTTATCCTTTGCGCCGCTCAATATATTCTTGACCGCCTCAAAAGAGGTACACATCGAATGATCCAGATTGTTGTATCTGTGCTGACCGTTTCTTCCCACGCAATAGAGATTGTCTATGCCGCTGAGATATGCGACCAGTTCATCCATATGCTCATATGTGTCAAAATAAGCCGGATAAGCCTTTTTGACCTTTTCCTCGTGGAAGTCTATTACATCCTTCCTGTCTGCGATCAATCCGAGGTTTATCATATCCTGAATGGCAAATTCGGCAAATTCCGTTTCCGACATTTTCCACCATTCATCATCTTCATAACAGAAATATTCAAGTCCGACCCACACCGTATTTTCAAGATCCTTCACCATGTAAGGCGACCAGTTGTTGTACACCTGGAAGCGTCCCATCTGGATCCCTTTGTCGTGAACATACACCCAGTTATCCGGAATGATGTTACCGATGGTCTTCATCTTTGTTTTATTTTCAAGAAGCAGTCTCGGTACCAGTACGCCAAGTGTGATGTAATCCCTGTAAGGAAGCCCTGCCGCAATGTCGGCATACTGCTTCGGCACATCGTTCATTCCGCCTACCAGATCCTTCACGGGCATACTCGAGATGATGTAATCTCCGGTAAAATCCTCCGTCACTCCGTCATGTTCAACCTTTACGGCCGTAATGTGATCATTTTCGTCCTTTATGATACCCACGACCTTGTGATTCCTGAGTATCTTGCCTCCGCGGGCCGTTATCTCATCGGCTGTTACGTCCCACAACTGTCCGGGACCGAGTTTCGGATACTTGAACTCCTCTATGAGTGAGGTTTCAACCTTCCTGTTCTTCTTACCCGGAAGCTTCTTGCCGATCATATCCTTTAAGATCGCAAGTATCGACAATCCCTTTACACGCTGGCTGCCCCAGTCCGGTGCGATCACGCTCGGATGTCTGCCCCACAGGTTCTCGGTATATTTTTCAAAAAACATACTGTAAAGTTTCTTGCCAAACCTGTTTATGTAGAAATCCTCAAGACTGTTTTCCTTGCGCTTATGTATAACACTTGCCAGATAACTGCATCCCACACTGATCGTGGTGAAAAATCCCATATTGGCAAGCGTTTCAAACTTGAGAGAAATAGGATAATCGAAGAACTTTCTCTTGAAAAATATCCTCGACACCCTTCTTCTGGTGAGCATCGTGCGGTCTTCCTTATCCGGATCCGGTCCATCCTGTGCCAGCGGAACCGATATTCCGAGTTTTCTGTAATCCGCTGCCGGCATGGCCTGCATCGGAAGCATCTTATCCCACCATTCATTTACTTCGGGAACCTTGGAGAAGAAACGATGTCCGCCCATATCCATTCGGTTGCCCTTATACGAAACCGTTTTGGCGATACCGCCCATATGCTCACTTTCTTCAAAAACGATAACTTCTATATCCTCGCTTTTAGTAAGTAATTCATATGCGGCTGTCAGTCCTGCCGGTCCTGCGCCGATAACCAGTGCTTTCTTCATATCTATCCTCTTGTCTTAAATACATACTGAAATATTTTACCACATATTGAAGAAACTGTCGATTCTTGTGCGAAATGAATGCTACTGAAGGCATTTGCATACCAAATCTGTGTAAATATTTACATTGTAAGTAAAAACATTTGCATGTATTATATATTCAAATCCGGGGGCATACAGTCAATGGTGACGTGTGACCCTGTCTTTAAGACTACGGATGATTGTGTCAAGTTTTCTATGAAAACTTGACATGTAGCGTCGGCCCCTCGACGCAGTCGATTCCAATGGGCCGATGTTCTGGAACAAAAGGAGAAACATATGAAAAAAATACTTCGAGAAATCTTTATTGACGGACTCGGCGGTATGGCCACCGGCCTCTTCGCCACGTTGATCATCGGAACGATCATCGTACAGATAAGTACACTTATCCCGGGAAGCATCGGAAGTTATATCTTCCTCGGCGGTAAGCTTGCGATGGCTCTCACAGGTGCCGGCATCGGCGTCGGTGTTGCTTCAAAGTTAAAGAGCAGCCCGCTCGTACTTGTATCGGCCATAGCATCCGGCATGATAGGTGCTTACGCTTCCAAGATCGTTGCTGCGGTCAACGCAGGTGATATTGCCCCTTTCTTTGCTGACAACACGACTCATCTCGTATCCGTAGGCGAACCGCTGGGTGCATTTCTTGCGGTAATAACAACCATATATATCGGAAAACTCGTTTCCGGCAAAACTCCGGTCGATATCCTTATCACCCCGTTATGCTGTATAGCAAGCGGCAGTGCTGTCGGACTCGTTCTCGGCCCTCCGATCTCAGGTTTCATGACATGGCTCGGAACACTTATCAACTGGGGAACCGAACAGGCACCTTTCCTTATGGGCGTTGTCGTATCGGTACTCATGGGTGTGATACTTACACTTCCCATCAGTTCCGCCGCACTCGGTGTCATCCTCGGTCTCGGCGGTCTCGCAGCCGGTGCCGCTACAGTAGGCTGCTGCGCCAATATGATCGGCTTCGCTGTCGCATCATACAAGGAAAATAAAGTCAACGGACTCCTCGCACAGGGTCTCGGAACCAGTATGCTTCAGATAGGCAATATCGTTAAAAAGCCGATCATCTGGTTACCCGCTATCATCTCAAGTGCGATACTCGGTCCTGTTTCCACAATGGTATTCAAGATGACCAACAATGCGACCGGATCCGGTATGGGTACCGCGGGTCTCGTAGGACCCATCAACACATACCAGACCATGGTGAGCGAAGGCGCTTCAGGTTCGGTCGTACTTATAAAGATAATAGTGATTCAGTTCATCCTTCCCGCCGCTCTTTCTCTTGTGATCAGCAACTTCATGAGAAGAAAAGGCTTCATAAAGGATGGCGACATGAAGCTTAAGGTTTGATATTAAAGATATATTGCAGATAAAAAAGATCGGTCACTGACCGGTCTTTTTTACGTTCTGTAACATGGAGACAATATCTCACTATATGGTTTCTTCTATCGGTTTCATGTTTTTAAATCTCGGTATGGCTATGATCAAGAAACACAAAAGATGCACCAGTGTCGTTATGGCCCATGAGATCGGATATGAAAGATACAGCACTTCCGGTGTATGATTGATCCTGAAATATGTAAGTATCCAGAGTATCCTCAATCCGCAGGCTCCGAGCAATGATACTATCATGGGCATGATAGAGAACCCCATGCCTCTTAAGCTACCCACAAGCACATCCATTGTTCCGCAAAGGAAATATGTGGAAAATATTATGATCATACGTCTGTAACCGAATTCTATTACTGCGGCTTCATCCGAATATACTCCAAGCAAAGGTCTTCCGAAATACAGACCCGTAAGTCCCATCCCGAGGCCGGTCACTATCACGCAGGCCTCACAGTAGAAGAGGATCTTTTTGACCCTGTCAAATTTACGTGCCCCCATATTCTGCCCCGTAAAACTGAGCGCAGTCTGATGAAATGAATTCATCGAGTTATACACAAAGCCCTCAAGGTTACAGCAGGCTGTATTTCCGGCAACGGCGGTCGAACCAAAGGAATTGACGCTGGACTGGATAAGCACGTTTGATATCGAAAATATCGCACCCTGAAATCCCGCGGGCAGGCCGACCTTGGCGATCCTTCCCATTTTCTCTCTGTCCAGGCATAACTTGGAAAATTCAAACCTGCACGGTCCTTCAAGCCTCATCAGGCATCGCATTATAAGTATCGTACTTATGGTCTGGGAAATGATGGTCGCATAAGCCACACCTTTGACACCCATTCCGAATTCTATGACAAATATCATATTGAGGATCACATTTATCACACCCGCAAGCAAGAGATAATACAACGGTCTCTTGGTATCACCTATCGCCCTCAGGATCGCTGCTCCGAAGTTATACAAAAGCATTACGGGCATTCCGATGAAATAGATCTTCATATAGTCCACCGAATGAGGGAGCACATCCTCGGGCGTTCCCATAAGCTTGAGTAACGGCGATGCTAAGAGCACACCGATGATCATCAGCACTATCCCGGATATCAGGCTCATGCTTATCGAGGTATGAACCGTCTTTGACAGATCATCCTCCCTTTTGGCACCGTAATAATGAGCCACGGCCACATTGCTTCCGACCGAGAGGCCCATGAACACATTTATTAGCAGATTTATCAATGAACTTGTGGCTCCGACCGCAGCCAATGCCACACTGCCCGCATAACGTCCCGCAACTACCATATCAGCTGCATTGAACAGCAGTTGGAGTATTCCCGAAGCTATGAGCGGAAGGGAAAATAAGAGGATCTTTCCCAGCAGCGGTCCGTTGCACATATCCATTTCATATTTTTTAGACAATATCCGTCACCTCTTTTATCTGCGGACACGATGATCGTTACGGTATGCAGCACCGTCTCTCAGTTTCTGCCGTTCCACATGCTGCGCAATTTATCATCCAAACGATCAAAGAAAGTATTATATCCGGCATCCGATTCCCATATTTTGAACAAAGCCTGTCTCGAAAGCTCTATCACCATGCATACCGCATAGAGAGCGAGCATCGCCCCCAATGCCGCGGGTACGAGGTATGGGTGGTCGATCCAGTTATAGGGCTTGATCAGCTCCTCCCACACCAACATCCTCATGAGTGAATGCTCGTGTATGAGGTATACGCCGAACGAAGCAGAGGCTGCCGTATTTATGATTTTTCCGGCCGTTTCCCCTTTGATGTTTATATTGAGAAATGTAATAAATATCAAAATACTCGATATGATCACTATTATCGAGTTGTACTGGTAAAATACACTGAACCCCCACAGAAGATCTTCAAAAAGTCCTATTTTCTCCAAAGGTGTTGTTTGGAGGAATTCAAATAAAAATCTTGAGAGCGGCAGCAAAGCTGTCAGTCCAAATGATACGAGTGCTTTTTTCTTCCATCGACCGTCCGGTTCGTAATACAGCTTTATATATGCACCGCACAGATACATGAGCAGGAACCATGCTATGCTGACACCGCCGGCAACATTAAGGCCCGATGAATAGAATATGATATTGGTCCATGCTCCGAGAAGCACAAGTCCCAGAATGCATGTCATCTTAAGCTGGCTCTTTGAAAGTGCGGATATCAGCTTATTGAGTACGGGCGAGAAAAGATACATTCCGAAATACATGGTCACGTACCAGTAAAAATCGGAAGTCACCGGCAGGAAAGAATACAGCCATGTTTCGAAATCGATGTTCACATCCGTCAGTAGTTTAAATCCGAGTGTTATCAGTATCGTGTAAAAAAGAACCTGACTCTCCAGTTTCGCAAGACGTTTTACCGAAAAAGGTCTGCCCACCAGGAAATATCCGCTTATGAGTATGAGTATGTTGATGCTGTTCATACCCGGAGCAAATAATGACCAGCATTCGTAATAGGATGCCTGGCCCGGATGGGTAAACATGATGACCATACCGTGATTCATCATGTGCATCATGATGATCCCGAGCATAGCCAGAAGTCTCAGCAATTCTATATTGGGTTGTCTTTTGGTCATGCTTTCCCTCCCTCGGTCCACATTATCTGAGTGATGCAACGATCACATTGAATATCCTGATATATGTATCCGTGTCGTAATGCAGTCCGTCCACAAGGACATACCCGCTGTTAACGAGATAAGAATGTGTATCTATCCATTTTACTCCCGCAAGAGAACCGATTACCGTGGAATTGAACAATTGCACCTGTTCTTCGGTCGTGTAGGGATTCTCCCACACGGGATTTACCGATACAAAATAAGTCTTTGCGCCTCTCCCGGCCCATTCTGCGGCCTTTGCATTTATAAGCGCCGCATAATTATTGGCCTGATCGGTATCATTGACTCCAAGACAGATGACAACCTTGGTCCCTTTGCCGATGATCGGATCTGCCTTTGCCATGGCTGTATCCACGAGCCACTTGTAGCCCTTGCCGTTTTCACATATCCAGGTACTGTTTCCGCCGCCTACCGCTTCGCGCATCTGAACACATCTGGAGTCACCTATGAAAAGTATACCCGCCGGAGCCTGTGCAGGTTGTGCCGCAGGCTGCACTGCAGGCTGCGAATTTGCTGCCGGAACGGGATTCTGTGCCGCCTGTGCTGCCTGTTCTGCTGCTGCCTGCTGCTGCCTTATGGCTTCAATTGCCGCTGCCTCCTGTGTTGCCCTGAGTGCTTCGAGGTCGACCTTCTCTTCCGACAGGAACTTATTGCTTATAAACGCTTTTTTATCCTTATTCTCTACAAAATACCAGCCGTCTTTGTTAAACTGTCCGAGAACCTTAACTTCGGCATTTACTGGCAGATTATCCACCTTATCGTATTTGGTACCGGGACCACTCCTTACATTGACGGAACGCTGTACGTACATTGTCTTCGCTTCTTCAAACATACCGA
This sequence comes from Lachnospiraceae bacterium, assembly GCA_024698705.1. Lineage (GTDB taxonomy): Bacteria > Bacillota > Clostridia > Lachnospirales > Lachnospiraceae > Colinaster. The sequence goes on along the minus strand of JAILQX010000027.1, from coordinate 75,616 downwards.
TCTTTGTAAGATCCACGTCATCGGCTATGCCGCCGAATTCTTCTTTCTCGGCTGCTTTTGTGGCTTCCGCCGCTTTGGCTTTCTCTTCTTCGGCTTTCTTTGCTTCGACGCTTGCCACTGCTGCCTTGGTCGCCTCCGCAGCCTTGGTCGCCTGTGCCGCCTCAGCTTCTTTATCCTTTTGATCTTCTTCGCTGTTTAGTGCTTCACCCGATCCGGTCGCGGTATTTTCTGCGATCGCACCGCTTTGTGTATCGGCTTCATTTTCGGCATCCGTTTTATTTTCTGCGACAGTATTGTTTTTACATGCCGCGAAGCCGAGAAGTGCAAGGCACATAAGAAGCATCAGTAATTTTTTCATGATACGTCCTCCCGGATGGCATCTTCAGTCATCACTATGTTTAAGTTTTCTTTGAAAAAACTGTATCGTATTTTCAAATGCATATCCCAATGCGATACCGACTACAACTGTAATCAACATTGAGAAAACTGTCAACCTCATATCATTTCCGAAAGTGACATCCATATCAAGGACCACAGAAAACATGCGCACGTGGATCAGATAGATATAGAGCGAATATCTTCCGATGGCAGCCAATATGACACCTCCGCCATAGGTTTCAACGCATAACCCGAGTACTGCGAGCGTAAATGATATACTCCTTAGCACCTCCGGCCAGTGTCTGTAGACATCCTGATTGAATATGTAGCTGAAGATAAATGTGAACACAAGGCCGCAGGCGATAAGATTTACCTTTTTGATCCAGGTCTCCGCTTTGTTTCCGTACTTATCCTCAAGCGCAGATGCCAGGACGCCTATTGGAAAAGCCATGTTGGAAAGATACCAAAAATCATTGGCTCCTCCCTTCCACAATGCTATCGAGAAGGCTGTCACGCAGATCGTGAGCAATATCTCTTTATGCCAGCCGATCTTAAAACAGATAAAAAACATGATATACAATGCAAATATCACGCACATGAACCAGTATTCATAGCCTATCAGGAATCTGCCGAGATCCGCGATCCCGGTCCATGTCCTGTCCATGATCGCAAAGAAACCGACTATCACATAATACGGAAGTGCCGTGTTTAAGAACCTTTTCAGTATAAATGTGCCCGTTATGCCGGTTTTACCCGCACTTCTTGCCATCCCGTAGCCCGAAAGGAGGAGGAAGATATCTACTCCGTACACTCCGAATGTCATGACAAATGCCTTCAGTTCAGGCATTGCGGGTTCACCGAAAAGCCATGCCGCATAATGTGATGCAACGACCATAAGTATGGCGATACCTCTGAAAACCTTTGATACTTTTCTGTCTATCATATAAGTACTCCCTCTTTGATAAGGTACGAAGCATATCCGTACCGTATCTGACTAAAATCCAAAATAAGATCCAACCAGATAATACAGCCTTCTGTTGTTCTCAAGCATGTTGACGGAACTGCCGTTTGCCATCACCGTCATAAACGAATATAACAGCGACATTATCAGGCATACATAAGCAAATCTTGATACAAAACCGTAATCTATAAGGACCCGACCCCTGTCGAGATACAGGATCCACAGCAAAAGTGCCGCAAGGACAAATGCAGGCGAAAAATCACAGGTGTATCTGTATAATACTCCTGCCGCATTGGCATCAAATGCCGCAATTACCACGCCGATCGCTGCAAGCATGCCAACAAGTGCACGCAGCTCCCCCGCTGCCTTTTTTATGCCCTTAAAGAGCCATAGCCATATACCTGCAAGGAAGAGATTGGAAACCAGTATTCCACCGTAAGTATATTCCGAAAGCGATCTTCCCATATAGGCATCACTTATATAGATGGGGTTCAGATAAGGGAAATCGGTTCCCATCGATGCCGGCTGAAGCAGGAAACAGTAAAGTCCGCGCAAAAGCCTGCTCATATTGAAGCCCCTGTTGTTCATATCATTTGTCGTAAGCGAGTATGTCGCACCAAAGTCAAATATATTACCGAATCTCGCATAATTGTAATAGCAGACGATAACCGCGACCAGTACATAAGGGACCACGAAGCAGACTGTCTGCATTATTTTGCCTTTTGCAAATAACTCACGCTCCTTTAAGCCTTTTCCGGTCACAAAAAAGATGACCGCACAGAGCGAGAGCAGCAACAACTGCGGTCTGCATCCGGCCACAAGTGCCATGAACAGCGAGCCCGCTGTAATGAATACGAGTTTCGGTACTTTTGCCTTAAACTTAAAGTTCCAAAGCCACAGGCCGAGTCCCATAAATGTACAGGCACTCGCACCCATTATCGGTACATTATAGATATCGGGTCTGATCGTGAGATATACAAAATTCGCGCTCAGTACCGCAGCAATGTTTAACATCAGGAAAAAAACGTAGGGCAAGCCGGTTGTATAGCGTCCTGCGAGCCCGGTGGATGTCAGGAACACACCTATGACCAGTATGATATAGAATCCGTATATCGCCTTATAATTTGGCAGGTCGCCCCCTGTCGCCATGTAATAAGGATAATAGAACAAAAGCTCCGGTACTATGCCGAAATACTCATAATATTTTCCGTTATAATATGCGTAATCCATATTAAACGGCACTTCTTCCGCCATGAGTGCTATCGTGTCATAAGGATTTTCGGCTTCAAGCAGCCCCGGCGAAACCTCATGGTCCAGCACGACACTGCCTTTGGAGAGGCTGTGGGCCAGCTCCTGGTATTGCTTATGATGCGGCCACGGAGATTCCAGAAAGATCGGATTGGCCGTAACCATTTTCCTGCCGAGGATCAGCAGAAATATCATGACGAGCAGAGTCATGATCCACTGCGCCGGACGTTTTTCATCATAGTAAATGTTGTGGATGGGTGACTGTCCGAATATCAATGCTCCCAGAGTGATGACCGCCCAGAATATAAAGAATCTCAAAAACTTAAATTCAACCGGCTTATGTGCGTTTATTGTTATAGACCTTATATCGGCCCTGTTTCCCTCGGGAACACTTACCTTTACCTGTATGGTATGCACGTCGCCAAAAGGATAGATATTGGCATATCCGCTGCTTTTTACGTCATTCTGGACCGCATATTCGTTTATATCATACTCATATTTGTCTCCCGCATCCGTAAGTGTGACCTGGATCGAAGCGGTATCATAGCCCGAAACCGTAAGGTCGGCGTATACATTCACCACAGGCCCGTCCACCGTAAATACATCCGTGCGATATTCCCAATTTTCACCGGTAGCGGCGTCTTTGGCTATCACAGTGCTCTCAAAGCCACGTGATTTCCATGCGGAAATATTAAATACAAATATCTCACAGAGCAATGCGATCAGGAAACAGATCACCACGGCACATATGTATTTGTTCTTTTTAAGCTTTTCCTTCATATCCGCCCTCAAAATGATCAGTGCGCCGGACCCTCCGGCTCGGCGCACTTTTATTTTCAGTCATTATCTTCCATGAGGAGATCATTTCTTTCTTGTGAGTGACTGTCTTGCGCCGTGCATCTCCCTGCCTGCCAGCACATCGTCAACCGCATCCATTCTTAAGCCCGCATCTATAAAGTCGCAATACTTGCAGAACGGCCAGTTCTGTCTTCCGTCTTTTATCTTCTCACGGCACTGTCTGTAGATATCCGAATTCCATGCGTCCTTAAGCGACATCTTTGTCAGGTCTCCGAATGTGGTCTTTTCAAAGTTATCACAGCAGCATATACCAAGGCGTCCGTCAGGGAAAATAAATATATCCGTGAACGGCATCAGACACGTCTCGGTTATGATCTTGGTCTCATTTTTCTTGTTGGGGGCACTTCCCGCTCTGTTGGTGAGCACCGCCTCCATATATCTCATCTGGATGAGTATCTCCACATCGGCAAATTCGTCCGGATGGGCTTTCACGTAATCGTAGATGATCTTGACATTGTCATGAAGCTTCATGTCCTTGCAATAGTTGTTGATGATAAGCTGATCGACATACGGGATCACCGATTTCACCTTGTCAACATCAAGGGTGAGTCCGTTTGTGGACATGAAAATAAATGTATCCGGGAGTTTTTCCCTGCAGTACTTGTGAAATTCAACTATACGTGTATCCAGCCATGGCTCGTTGTTGCCGTACAATGTGAGATGTCCCTTGAAGTTCCACTCCGCGAGCTGGTCGATTATATCGTAGAAGAGATCGTCTTCCATACGGCAGTACGGTCTTTTCTCGGCATTTCTGTTAGCTGTACAGAATGCACATGTCGAATTGCATCTGTTGATGGTCTCGATATTGACAACGAGCGGCTGCGGCGGCTCATCCTTGGACATAAAATAATCGATATAGTTTTTCTGGGATCTTGCCCTGCTCGCAAATTGCAGTTTCAGATACATGTTGGAGCTGAGCATCGGAAATCTCTTTTGCATTTCCCAGCCGAATCTTCCCATAAAATTGTGCAATCTTATTGACATTGGTCCTTAACCTCTTTACTTATTATTGGCTGTCGCCGGCAGTGTTATCTGTTAGTGGCATTGAGCCATATCGTCAGCTCTTTGAAATATTTTTCAAGCGCTTTCCCGGCTCCGTTGGGGAAGCCCAGGTTTATATAATCACCGTCAACAAAGCTTATCTCCATGGTCTGGGTGTCATCTCCGAGCACGCTTACGCTTTTGGGGTCTGCCCTGTAAGACTGTATCACACTCGCCACGGTATAACGCTCAAGGATATCGCTGATGTCATTGATACGTGATGAATTCAGCTTCTCGTCATTGCATACTATGTCGCCGTCCTCGGTCGGATACCATGCCGTAAACGAAAGCTCCCCGCCGTTGTTCTGAAGTTCGAATCTGTAGCTCTCATAAGGATTCTCGCTCTTGTTGCGCAATACGATCACCCTGATCTCACTCATGTCGACCTTCTTGGACGTATCTCCCTTTTGCTCTTTTTCCAGATCATAAGGGTTTTGTGCGTCTCCCGTCGGTTTGGGTTCGGGTGTGGGCTCTTCGTATTTGGACTTAAGCGCATCCCAATCTCTTACCTTGTTCTGGCTGACCGCAAATATAACGCCGACTCCGATCACTGTCACAGCCACGATCATGAGCATGATGACAAGTATTTTCTTAACCGAACTGTCCATAATTCCTCCGCCTTCAATAAAACTGTTCTCTATACATTTATGATATTTTTGATGCTGTCGCAGATATGTCTTGCAACTCCGGGATTATTCATTGTATACAGATGTATACCGTCCACTCCGCTGGTGAGCAGGTCGATGATCTGACTGACGGCATATGACATGCCTGCATCAAATAAAGCTTCTTTATTGTCCGCATATTTTTCTATGATCTTTTTGAATCTGATCGGCAGATCCGCTCCGCAGGTCGTGATCATACGCTGTATCTGCGCGGCATTGATGACCGGCATGATACCCGGCGTGATCGGAACTTCGATCCCCGCGATCCTCGCATCCTGCTCGAATCTGTAATAATTTTCATTGTCAAAAAACAGCTGCGATACCAGGAAATCCGCTCCGGCATCCACCTTCTTCTTGAGGTTCAGCATTTCCTCTATATGGTTTTTGCTGTCAGGATGATCCTCGGGATAGCATGCTCCGGCTATACAGAAATCCGTCTTCGGTCTGAGATAAGCTATGAGTTCACTCGCATGCCTGAAATCTTCCTTTGCAGGCGCATTGGGATTGATGTCGCCTCGGAGCGCGAGTATATTTTCTATCCCCGCATCACTTATCGCCTTAACGAATTCGTCTATCTCCGCCTTCGTATATGAAAGGCAGGTCAGATGGACTACCGGCTCTATGTGATACACTTCCTTTATCTTCCTTGCAAGGTCTATGGTCTTGTTGTTGTTCGAGCTTCCACCGGCACCGAATGTAACACTGATATAATCCGGCTTGAGCTGGCTCAATATGTCGAGCGTGGGCTCGATGTTCTTAAGCTCATCGTCTTTTTTCGGAGGAAATATCTCAAATGAAAGGACCCTGTTGCCTTTATTCTTATAAATATCCGCTATCTTCATATATTTTCCTTGTCTGCTGCAAATGTGATGCTACATCTTGTATGATCTGCTGTCACAAAACACTATTCCTATTATAGAGTATATCCCGTAAAAATGCCACACTTTTAATCGCGTAAAAGCAACACCTTAATATAACAACAGTTCTAATTCATTACATGATTATTATTATGATTCTTTTCATGTGCAACGATATGAAGTTATCTGAATAAAACCTTTTATTGTTCAGCAGGGATAATTGACACTACTATCAGTCTTCCTTCTCCGGCAGAAGATGAAATATGTTTTATTGTTTCAAAGTGTGTTTTTATGTTAATACCTTCTTCGGTAAAATCTAATTCATCATACATAAAAATCACTTTATCACACACATGATTATCAAGGCATGTTGTATATACCCAAACTTTTTCATCGTCTTTCAGATTAAATGATTGGTATGTCATTGATACCAGTGAACTCGGTAACCTGTCTTCTAGAGGAAAATCCCATTTGTAATCCTTTACGGTTGTTAATACAGGGGAAAAATATTTCCTCATGACTCTATCATATATTTTATATTTATCTGAGTTATAATCTGTAGCATAAAGATATTCATAATGCCTAATCCCTTCAAGCATCTCCTCCTGAGACTTCTTAAGTTCTTCCACATCAACCAACAACTCTTCATCATCTAACACTTCTTCAAGGATGATCTCACCATTGCTTCTATCGAGGTATATCACCATTCCTACAATAGTCCCGACAGTTATAAACATCACCAAAGTTAACAATACAAATACTTTTCTTCTGTTTTTCATAAGCACTACTCTCCATCTATGGAACATCGGCCCATTTAAATTCGACTGCGTCGAAGGGCCGACGCTGCATGTCAAGTTTTCATAGAAAACTTGACACATCCCATCCATTCCGGCTCTGTTATTTCACCTGATCAATTAAAACCAAACAGTCTGTAACCGGTTGGTTCACTTATTCCATTGGCGTAGTTAAAACCTATGGTTATTTTATCTCCCGGCCGGATGTTTGCATTATATTGCTTATTTTTCAGTATATAATGTTTATCCGTATGTTCTACTATCTCTGCATTCCATAGAAACCTCCCTGTAGTTCCCACTCCATTTTCGTTACTCTAATATACATCGCAATATAATTGAAGCCTTACTTATAAAGATCTCTATGAATAAAAAAGCGCAATATCTGCTCATGAAATATTACGCTTAATCTCTTAAATGATTATATAAGTATATGGTTGTATCTCTTTTATTCCCCATCCGCTCTCCCCAAAACCATATACGTGGATACAACTCCAATATAACATCTGCTCATTTGAATATCAAGATGATGTATTGAGATCGCGATTATGTTACAATATACGCATGAAAAGAGAGGATTACATTGATTTTGCCAAAGGAATAGGTATTTTGATAGTGGTATTGGGTCATGCATCGCTTGTTGGCCTGCCGGTTCATTTTTTTATCTATTCATTTCATATGCCGTTGTTTTTTGTGATCACAGGCATGCTTACGGCTGTTACAAAAGCTTATGACAGACCGTTCAAGAGTGTTTTTCTCTCAAGACTTCGCACGATCATGCTTCCGTATCTTATCTTTTCCGTCATATATACGGTGATAGATTATCTGGAACTTACGCTCGCTCCGACGGATACAAAAGCCTTTTATTTCCCGCTCAACATAAAAGATTCGCTCACTCTTGTCGGTTCGGGTCCGTTATGGTTCCTTCCGACCTTATTCATAAGCGAATGCATATATATCTTTTTAATACGTAAAAAGGGATTTAAGATAGGAAATATCATTGCTCTCGTATCCGCAGCGCTCGGGTTTGCCGCTCTTTGCTTTATCCGCACCCCCTATATGGATTCGCGCACCTTGGATGATTCACGGTTTTTACTGCTCGATCCGGCTTTTGTGATCGTAAGGAGTATCATCTGCCTGATCTTTCTTGCATTCGGTGCCCTGCTTTATCGCGGCTTCGAACTGCTTAAAGAACGCACGCACCTGAAATACCCTCGTATCTTGCAGGCCGTTTTGGGTGTTTTACTAATGACCGTGACATTTTTCATCTCGATCATCCCGTATATCACAAACCCACCTTTCAATGATTTCATGCCGCAGAGCGTCGATATGCATTATATGTATCTTGTGAATCCGGCTTATTTTCTTGTATGCTCGCTGATGGGCTCAACAGGCCTCATATTGCTTTGCAAAGCCCTCTGCCCGCTGAGATCCGACGACGCCGGCTCAACTGCAGGTCATCGTTCGGTTGCGGTTCTGTCCTTATGCAATCGATTGATACGCTTCTGGGGTCGTAATTCTCTTCTTATAATGGTTACCCATCTTAACTGTTATGTACTCTTCCTCGGCCGCAGCTTTGCCATGTTCGTCAACCCCTACATAACGCATGCCAAAACCTACATATACATGTTCAATACAATGTGGTCAGCAATGCTCATCGAATCTGTTCTCATACTTCTCGTCAACAGATTCTGTCCGCAGATCCTCGGGAAACCCGGTAGCAAGTCAGGTAAAAAACAGACATCTTAACATTTTCACACCCGTTTCTTTACATTTTACCTTCCGTACACATACCTTTTACACCAGCATTCTTACCTTTTGCGTTTTTTGCCGTTTGATCAGTTGACATTTCAGATCTTTATGATATCATAATGATATCAGTTTGAAATGATTGAGAAATGGTCTTTAAAAGGAGGACAAATCATGAAAGAAAAGATCTACACCACCAAAAAGAACGGCATGTCAGTCATGCTGCTCACATTTTTACTGGTGATCGCTTCATTTGCGATCCTCATCTTCGGTATCGTGAATGAGATCACTGCTCTTATCGTGATCGGTATAATAATGGTAATAGCCTGTTGGATACCTTTCGGCGGATTAAAGGTTCTGAAGCCCCAGGAAGCACTGGTGCTTACGTTGTTCGGCAAATACAAGGGCACCCTGAGGGAAGACGGCTTCTACTTTGTTAATCCCTTCTGTACGGCAGTGAACCCCGCTGCAGGCACAAAGCTTGCACAGAGCGGTGACGCAGGCACCAATCCCTCACTTGCAGGTATTACCTTATCGGCAGACGGAACCGCCGTATCGGCTTCCGCTTTGAGTAAGAAGATATCTCTTAAGGCCATGACACTCAACAACGGCCGTCAGAAGATCAATGACTGCCTCGGTAACCCGGTTGAGATAGGTATAGCTGTTATCTGGCGTGTTACCGATACCGCAAAGGCTGTTTTCAACGTAGACAACTATAAAGAATATCTTTCACTGCAGTGCGATTCCGCATTGAGAAATATAGTAAGGATCTATCCTTACGATGTGGCTTCAAATGTCGATACGACCGGAGACGGACAGGCAGACGAAGGCAGCCTCAGAGGTTCTGCCGAGGTGGTTGCCGAACGTATAAAGAATGAGATCCAGTCAAAGGTAAATGATGCCGGACTTGAGATCCTTGAAGCGCGTATAACCTACCTTGCTTATGCATCTGAGATAGCTTCCGTTATGCTCCAGCGTCAGCAGGCTTCGGCAATAATCGATGCAAGAAAGATGATAGTGGACGGTGCTGTGGGAATGGTTGAAATGGCACTTGAAAGACTCAATGAAAAGCAGCTTGTCGAGCTTGACGAAGAACGAAAAGCGGCCATGGTTTCCAATCTGCTCGTGGTACTGTGCGGCAACCACGATGCTCAGCCGATCGTTAATTCCGGGAGCCTTTATTGATGGCTGAAAAAAAGCAGGTTCCGCTGCGATTGTCGGAAAAACTGTATGCTGATATAGCCGCCTGGGCAGAGGATGACTTCCGTTCCATAAACGGTCAGATCGAATATCTCCTGTCCGAATGCGTGAGACAGCGCAAGAAAGACGGCAAATATGTCGGTGAAGATATAGATGTGCCGCCCGAGCTTGATCTTCACTGAAGCAGCACGGAGCGCTGAAACAGAACAGATAACCAAAACATCACGGATCAAGAGGATCACAACAGCGCGTATCACAAAAATAAGCCCCTGCAATGCAGGGGCTTAAAATTTTACGTTTGGTCAATATTCAGTTCGATAACAGGAACTAAACTACCAGGAAGAACTTAACAAGGAAGATAAGTGAGATCACATATGTGAGAACCGGAACTTCCTTAGCCTTTCCTTTAAGAACCGAAATGATCGTGTAGCTTATAAGTCCGAGACCGATACCATGTCCGATCGAACCTGAGATAGGCATTGCGATAAGCATGAGTGCTACCGGAAGGCCTTCCTCTATCTTCTCGAAATCAACCTTCTTAAGTCCGCAGAGCATCAGATATCCGACATAGATAAGAGCTGCACTTGTAGCTGCTGCAGGGATGATCGCTGCAATGGGAGCGATGAACATGCAGGCCAGGAAGCAGATACCTGTTACGAGTGCGGTAAGACCTGTACGTCCGCCTGCCTCAACACCTGATGCAGACTCAACGAATGTTGTAACGGTAGAAGTACCTGTACATGAGCCAACGATAGTACCGATGGCATCTGATGTAAGAGCTTCTCTCATATTGGGCATGTTACCCTTGTCATCAACCATGCCGGCTCTTGAAGCTGTACCTACCAATGTTCCGATCGTATCAAACATATCTATGATACAGAACGTGATGATAAGTGTGATGATCGTGAACCAGCCTATGTTAACGAAACCGGTGAAGTTGAACTTGAACAATGTTGTAGCCGCCATATCCTTGAAAGGCGGAACAAAGCTTGCTTCTGCGAGTGAAGCGAAGGGATTGGTCGCAAAGAATGCAGCCTGTCCGATCCAGTTTACCACAGATGCGATGAGCATACCGAAAAGAACGGCCCCCTTAACATTTTTATGATTAAGATAAACTATCGCGAAAAGACCAACAAGCATTGTAACAACCGTAAGTACCATGCTTCCGTAGCCTGTACCCATGCTTGTCTTGGCATAGCCTGCTGTAAGTGCACCGAAGAAGTCCCTCATGGCATAGAAGGGGCCACCCATATCCGAATAGATACCTGCATTGGAACCAACACCGATGTTAAGAAGCATCAGGCCGATGGCAGGTGCTATACCGAGTCTTACTCCGAGAGGGATACCCTCAACGATCTTCTCTCTGATGTTGAGAACAGAAAGAATAAGGAATATGACACCTTCGATCAATATGATGCAAAGTGCTGCCTGGAAAGACTCCACATAGCTCATACCGGTTATGCCTACTATGTTGGCACAAACTACTGCGTAGAAGCTGTTAAGTCCCATACCGGGAGCCATAGCGAACGGCTTATTGGCAAGAAATGCCATACATATACATCCGACACCGGATGCGATGACCGTTGCGAGAAATACACCATTCCAGAGGTCCGCACCTTCTGCACCGAAACCGGTCAAAAGGTTGGGATTGAGGGCAATGATGTATGCCATGGTCATGAACGTTGTCAGACCGGCAATGATCTCTGTTTTGACGTTTGAGTTATTTTCGCTCAGTTTGAAAAATTTCTCCATCACAATACTCTCCTTTTGTAAGTTTAGAACTATGTAAAAAATTATATCATCACTTGTTTAACACTTCAATTTACATAACAGTGGAGATGAAAGAAAATATTTACCAAAATTTACATCACAAATAAATACAAAATGACCAAAAGCTTTCGGACGGTACCGAAAGCTTTTAATAAACCCGGATATCATATATCAAATCCAAAGTATCTTACCGCATTGTTAAGCGAGATATCTCCTATGATCGCGGCCAGTTCATCCTCATCATCGGGGTACATACCGAGTTCCACCCACTCGCCTATGATATTACACAATATCCTTCTGAAATAATCATGTCTTGTGTATGATAGGAAGGATCTGGAATCGGTGAGCATACCTATGTGATTGCCCAGTGTGGAAAGAGCCGCATAACTCTTTATCTGTTCCGTCATGCCGTCGAGATGGTCATTGAACCACCATGCGCTTCCGTGCTGGAGCTTGCCTCTTATCCCTTCTTCGGCAAATGCTCCGATCACGCAATCTATGACCGCATTGTCATTAGGATTCAGTGAATACAGTATCGTCTTCGGCAGATCTCCTTTTTTCTCAAGCGCATCCAGAAATGCGATCAGTTCCGTTGCCCTTGTATCATTGTGCATCACGTCGAAGCCCGTATTGGCTCCGAGTGCCTCAAGTGCTTTCGTATTGATGCTTCTTGTCACACCGTAATGCAACTGCATCACCCAGTTCTTCTTCTCGTATTCGCCTGCAAGGAATTCAAGCAGCCATGTTTTGAAAGCCGTTACATCCTCATCCGAAAGTGTCCCGCCTGCCAGTGCTTCCCTGCATATCCTGTCCGCCGCGGCATCGTCACACGGCATGTATCTTACATCATAAAGGCCGTGATCGCTTATCTTGCAGCCGCATCTTTCAAAATGATCCATGCGCGATCCGAGCGCAGCCTTTAGGGCATCCGCTCCGTTTATATCAACGCCTGCAGCATCACCGAGTTTGGCGATATAGGACTTCCACGAAGCCTTCTCTATATCCAGAGCATTATCGGGCCTGAATGCCGGCAGGACCTTCGTATCGAATGTATCGTCATTGGCCAGCGCCACATGATGCTCCAAAGTATCGGCCGGATCGTCCGTGGTACACAGAAGTGCTACATTGGACGCCTTTATCATGCTCCGCGCATTGAAGTCCGGACGTTCGATGATCGTATTTGCCCTGTCATATATGTTCCGTGCGCTCTTCAGACTCAGTGGTTCATGTATGTCAAAATAATAAGCCAGTTCCAGATGCGACCAGTGATAGAGCGGATTCCCGATGAGCTTCGGCATGATGGAAGCAAATGCTTCAAACTTCTCATAATCCGACGCATCCCCGGTGATATAGCGCTCATTTATGCCGCAGACACGCATCTGACGCCATTTGTAATGATCCGCGCCGAGCCATATCTCAGTTATGTTCCGGAACCTTTTGTTAAACCTGATCTCCTCCACGGGTATATGGCAATGATAATCTATTATCGGCACCTTGCGGATGCTTGCATAATTGTTGTAAAGCCGCACCGCCGTATCATTGTTTAACATGAATGTTTCGTCGTTGAATCTTTTCATTATCTCTGTACTCTTCCGCTTCCGTCACCTTTGACGAGGTTCTCTGCTTCGCTTCTGGTAACATGGTTAAAATCTCCCGGTATCGTGTGCTTCAATGCCGAAGCCGCAACACCGAATTCGAGAGCATCCTTCATGTCCCTACCGTCGAGCATACCGCAGATGACACCTGCGGCAAATGAATCACCTCCGCCGACTCTGTCCACTATGGGTGTGATCGAATATACTCTCGAATGATAGAATTCTCTTGTTTCTCCGTTCATTATACACGCTGACCAGCCGTTATCGGAAGCAGAATATGACTGTCGCAGGGAACTGACTATATATCTGAAGCCGAATGTGTCGGCCATCCTGTTAAATACATCCTCATACCCGGCAAGATTGAGTTCACCTTTAGTGACATCCGTTTTCTCTGACTTGAAACCCAGTACCTTATCGGCGTCCTCCTCATTGCCTATGCAGACATCCACATATTGCATCAGATCGGTCATTACGGCCTTTGCCTTTTCACTTGTCCACAGCTTCTTTCTGAAATTGAGATCGACGGATACCGTCACCCCATGCTTCTTTGCCGCTATGCAGGCAGCCTTTGCGAGTGCCGCCGCACTGTCGCTTATCGCAGGGGTTATCCCGGTAAAATGAAACCAGTCCGCATCCTCGAATATCCTGTCGAAATCGAATTTATCGGCTGTTACCGTCGCTATCGAGCTTCCAGCCCTGTCATAAATGACATTGCTCGCCCTCATTGCGGAACCTGTCTCCAGAAAATAGATCCCAAGTCTGTCTCCGCATCTTACTATATGTTCCGTACCCACACCGTATTTTCTGAGCGCAGCAACGGCACATTCACCGATCGCCTGATCGGGTACGGCAGTCACAAAACTTGTATCGTATCCGAAACCGGCAAGCGAGACCGCTACATTTGCCTCTCCTCCGCCGTAGCATACATCAAATTCATCGGCCTGTATGAACCTTTCATTGTTCGGTGTGGAGAGTCTAAGCATGATCTCTCCGAGTGTTATGACTTTTTTGCTCATCCGTATCTCTCCTTCAGCCGCGGCAACTCTTTACCAGTTCAACCGCTTCTTTTGTCATCTTCTTAATAGTATCGAAGTCTCCCGCGTCTATAAGTGAGGCCTTGACCATCCAGCTTCCTCCGCAGGCGATTATCCTTTCAAATGAAAGATATTCTTTCAGATTTCCGGCATTTATACCTCCTGTCGGCATGAACTTCACGCCGGTGTAAGGCGCCGACATCGCTTTGATCATCGCAAGACCTCCTGCCTGTTCGGCCGGGAAGAACTTGACGACCTCGAGTCCTCTCTTGACACCCCATGCAACTTCAGAAGGTGTCGCGGTCCCGGGTACCACAACTATGTCATTTGATATGCAATAGTCGACTATCTCCGGATCAAATCCCGGACTTACTATGAATTTTGCTCCGGCATCTACTGCCCTGTCAACCTGCTCTGTAGTAAGAACGGTTCCGGCTCCCACAAGCATTTCCGGATGGTTCTTCGTCATTATCCTGATCGACTCCTCAGCCGCATCGGTCCTGAATGTGACCTCCGCACATTTAAGTCCTCCTTCGCAGAGTGCATCCGCGAGCCCGGCAGCATCTGAAGTCCTGTTTAATACGACTACGGGAACAACGCCGTAGTTTCCCAATTCTTCAAGTATCTTATTCATGATCTGTCCTTCTTATGATTATAACTTTTCTCTGATGTCTTAATGCAACGTATTATCATCGTGCTTTTCTACAGCAACGGCTTCATCTTTTCATACAGCCTTTCCGCCGCTTCCTTCTTGGTCTGCGGATGGAGCTCGTAAGTAAATCCGAGATCGTAAATATCCGCGATACAGCTGTTCGGTATTACGGCTGCGGCACGTGCCTGGGATTCTCTCAATTCGTCCCAGTCCTTTGTTCCGGGCTCTCCGAATCTCGGCAGCTGTATAAATCCGAACGGCAGCTCTTCACCTAAAAGCTCTCGCAGGCACTCGGTCATGTCGATCATGAGATATTCGTATTCCCATGTATGTGAACAATTGCTTTCGCCCTGGTAGAACAGTACTCCTTTGAACTTCAGGTTCCTGAGCGGATATACCATTCCGTTGTACTGGGCCGTGGGCTTCCAATTAAAGAACGTGACATCACTCATTTCAAATGCATCACCGTCTCTCTCCCTGTCGAGGGAACCTCCGATCTTAAATTCCCACTTTCCTTCAAGTCCTATCTTCTCATCGCCCAATGAGAGATAATACGGCATCTCCGGCACAAAACCTCCGGTTCTTCCGTTAACTATGAGTCTTATGACTATCGTATTAACGCCTTCATGCAACACTCCGGCCGGTATGCGGTATCTTCTGGGCGGGAATCTGTAGCCGGTATTGCCGACATGTTCACCGTTGACATATGTATCATCCGCATCCACCAGTGTACCGAGATAAAGTCTGACCTCCTGCCCTGTCCAGCCCGAGGGTATATTGACATTTTTAAGAAGCCATACGCTTCCTCTTATGGTTTCAAGCTCTTTGTTGTCGGTCATATTTTCCCAGAAACCGGGGGCATTTACGAATTTTGCATCTTCACCTTCTTCATAAAGCGATGTCTTTCTTTCCCAGTGCTCCTTAAGTCCCGGATCCCTGGAATCGAGCGTTTCACTCCACTTCTGCTGTGCTTCGACTTCTTTTTTTGCAGTCATCGCAACCCATTCGTCATCCTTGTCCTGCTCAAGCTGCTTTTCGTAGCATACCTTGCAGCTGTCGTTCTTATCACAATTGCAGGAAGTGATATCTTCACCTCGCTCTTTGGCAAGTTCTCTTAAAAGCCTGCCCATCTTTATCACATGCTCTTCACTGAGATATGATTCGATATGGGTTCCGCCGACGCCTGTCTGTATCAGTCCGATCGGTACCTTGAAATCCGCATGTGCCAGACGTGCAAAAAACACTCCGAGCGCACTCATCGGATAAAGGTTTTCCTGTGTCGCGGGAAGCCATTTTCCCTTGTATATATCCTTTACGGGTTCTCCGAAAGCACCCTCCTTGGGGACTTCAAAATAATGTATGTACGGCAGATCCATCTGTCTGATCTCATCCTCATACATATCCATGCATCTTTGAAGCGGTATCTCCATATTTGACTGCCCCGTGAGCAGATAGACATCACCGCAATATACATCGTTTATGACGATCTTCTCATTTGCCGCAGCGATCGTAAGCTCGTACGGACCGCCCGCATCCACATCGGGGAGCGTGATCTTGAATTCTCCGTTTGGATCCGCAACGCAGGTTACAGTCTTTGAATCAATAGTGACTTCGATCTTCTCTCCGCCTGCGCATTCATTTCCCCACACCGTATTTTCCTTACCGCGCTGTAAGACCATTCCGTCACTGATAAGAGCCGATAATTTCATCTTATGTCCTTCCTTAATAGATAGTTCTGCCTTTTTCGTCGTCAATTCCGCATCTTCTGTGGAAATAGCTGTTCACGATATCGCACCATTCCCTTGCATTTGCTGCCTGCCTCTCAAATCTTTCACTTACATTTGCAAATGATCTCTCATCGATCAGACCCTTTAGTTTCTGCCAGTCCTTCTGCATCTTAAGTACCTCGTCATATCCTTCGAAATGAGTATCGTAAATATGCTGGATAACGGTCTTTCCCGAATGAAGCACATGCGTGTATTTTGTCTTGTGGAAGAAGAGGATGAGTTCATCGGGGGTCTTTTCTATG
Source organism: Lachnospiraceae bacterium (assembly GCA_024698705.1). Lineage (GTDB taxonomy): Bacteria > Bacillota > Clostridia > Lachnospirales > Lachnospiraceae > Colinaster. The sequence goes on along the minus strand of JAILQX010000027.1, from coordinate 58,788 downwards.
TCGCTGAACATCTCCTTATTGGGACCGTTGTACTGAAGCGCAAAGCCCGTACCTTCAGGTCCTCTCTCCACTCCGAGGCCTTCCCAGTCCGCTCTTATGTATGTTCCCCATCTGTCGTATTCGTAGCCCTCAACACTCGGTCCGTAATGATCGTGAACCTTGACCATCCAGCCTATCCCGAGGGGAGCCGTATATTTTTCGTAGGTCGGCCATGAACCCATAAGAAGCCTTAGGATGAGATCGCCTGCCCTCTCTCCGTCTGCGGTCTGCTTTTCCGCATCTCCGGCATATGTAAGGCTTGTCCACTCGCGCGCTATGTCTTCCGCCGCCAGTGACGTATCCCATGCGAGACGGCCGAAGCCGTACAGATTGGCTGCGGCGAGATCATTGCCGGTCCAGTTTTCATCATTTCCGGTGTTGGTAACGGCGACCATGCCTCCCGTAGAGCCTTTTCTCGCGCGTCCGCCGATTATACCCGCCACCGTTGTATCACTTTCGGGATCGTTGTTCATATATGTTTCAAATGCGAGTATCTGCTTAAACCACGGTATAAGGTAACACAGATCGATCTGATGACCCGTATACTCCTGTGCGATCTGCACTTCAAGTATCTGATTGGTCTTTCTTAATCCTCCGAACAACGGTGATACGGGTTCTCTCGGCTGAAAATCCATCGGCCCGTTTTTGATCTGTAATATCACGTTATCCGCAAATTCACCGTCCAGCGAACTGAAATAATCATAACCCGCTCTTGCCCTGTCGGTCTTTAAATCTCTCCAGTCCTGCTGACAGTTATACACAAAGCATCTCCATATGATGATGCCGCCGTGAGGCTTTATAGCTTCCGCGAGCATATTGGCTCCGTCTGCCTGATTCCTTCCGTATGTAAAAGGTCCCGGTCTTCCTTCGCTGTCCGCCTTTACCAGAAAACCGCCCAGTCCGGGAACAGCCCTGTATATCTCATCCATCTTGTGCTTCCACCATTCCCTTACCGCGGGATCGAGCGGATCGGCACTTGCAGGCTCATATTCTATCGGCATGGCATAATTGAGGCTCAGAAACATCTTTATGCCGTAGCAGGCAAATATTTCCGTGAGCCTACTAACTTTGGCTATAAATCTGTCATTGACCAGATCTGTGGCCGCATCCTTTACATTGACATTGTTGATCGCAACGGCATTGATCCCGACAGATGCGATAAGTCTCGCATAATCGGTTGTTCTTTCATTGATGACCAAATCATTGTCTTCGAAGAAAAATGAATTTCCCGAATACCCTCTCTCGATCGAGCCGTCCATATTGTCCCAGTGATCCAGCATCCTGATCGGATTGTCAGGCACCTCCGTAATGTCGGTATCGGGCGTCAGGGCAGATGTTCTTATGAGAGCCAGCAAACGGAAAGTTGCGTAGATCACAGCCGCACTCGTAGCAGCTTCTATGAAAGCCACGTTATCCTTAACATGGATCCTGTAGCCTTCCTTACCCAGACTTTCATCCTCGGATCTGATGAATGCGATACCACTTTCGGGCACCTCAAGTTCAACCTCCGGAGTGCATCCGTACAAGCCTTCGGCCGCCTTCTTAAGTTCTCCGTATGCGGTCGAGATCACTTCATCCTTCTTAAATCCATCCACATACAAAGCAGAAAAATAGCCGGCATAAGCCTGACTATTTTTCGGTAGATTACTGTAATCAATCCAGCACTGTGTCCACATATTTTTCCAAAACCTTTCTTACAGCATGAGGGCCTTCGCACATTTCTTCATACATGCCGAGGATCTTATCCGCAAGACCGTCTTCATAGAGATTCACTGCAAATATATCCTCTCTCTTAAGTATATCCTTTACATCCATACCCTTAAGTTCTCCAAGGAGCGGATCAGGGCTTAATTCAAATGAATTGCCGTTATCATCGATACCCGTGAGATATCTGCACCAGCCGGCCAGTACGAGCGGTACGAGCACCAGGCTGTCGGTACTCAAGTCATCACGTTTCCTGTAGGCTTTTATGGTCTCACCGAAACGGATCGGGAGCTTCTGTGATGTATCACAGGCTATACGCTGCGGAGTGTCGGGCATAAACGGATTCGGAAGACGTTTATGCAATACCGCATCTATAAAGTCCTGAGGAGAGAGCACCTTCGGATCCACGACCACGGGCATTCCTTCTTTGAGCCCCAGTTTATGGACCAGTTTATTCAATGTTTCATCATCCATTTCCTCATGGATGGATGTATATCCAAGCAGGCATCCGAATACTGCAAGTGCCGTATGGAGCGGATTCAAACAGGTGCAGACCTTCATCTTTTCGGTCTTGTCGACCGTTTCCCTGTCTGTAAATATGATACCGCCTTTTTCAAGCCTGTCCCTTCCTGCCGGGAAGATATCCTCTATGACAAGATATTCTGTCTCCTCGGCATTTACAAAAGGCGCAACATAGGTGTTCTTAGTCGTAACGATCTGCTCGAGATCTTCAATACCGTCTTCAAGAAGCATCTTTTCTATGACCGAATCGGGTCTGGGTGTTATCTTATCTATCATACTTAAAGGAAATGATACCTTGGACGGATCCGTGACATATTCCTTAAATCCTTTTTCACAGTTTCCCTCATCTTCCCATTTCTTCGCAAGGTCAAGTACCGCTTCCTTAAGCTTGTCACCGTTGTGTGAACAGTTATCCATGCTCACCATGGCTACCGGAAGTGCACCCGCAAGAAAACGCTCATATAAAAGCCTCGTGACTTTACTCATATACGCTGCCGTCTTGTAGCCCTTTTCTGTTATCGTGAAGCTTACGATCTGAAGGGACGGCGCCCTGAATATCTCTCTGAGCCTACCTATTTCCTTTTCGTTGTCCTCATCAAGGATGCAGGATTCGACTATCGAACCCACAACTGTCTTTTCGACCGTTCCGTCTGCCTTGAGTGTTACAAGTATGCTGAGGTCATCGTGCGGTCTGTTGTATTTTTCAACTATCTCATAATCATACCCTTCCGCAACGATCAGGCCCTTATCTATGATGCCTTCATTTAAAAGTTTCTGACATACATTGGCCTGAAATGCCCTGAATATATTGCCTGCCCCAAAATGTATCCATGTCGGTTCAAGCATGGTTCTTTTCTTTACTTCTACTCTGTCATATCGCGGAAGTTCGTATCCCTTTGCTTCCCACTCCCCTTTAGTTTCAAGACCTTTATCCGTTAATCGCATAATACACCTCAACCGGCTTTATTTTCTCTCAGATTTATCTATGGCTTCCCACAATCCGTTCAGATATGTCGCCCCCAATGCCCTGTCATATAATCCGTATCCCGGCATGGCAATTTCCCCCCAGATCATACGTCCGTGATCCGGTCTTATGGGACCGTCAAACTTTATGTCATAAAGAGCCTTCATGATCTCATACATATCAAAACTACCGTCGCTCGAAAGATGAGCTGCTTCCTCAAAATCATCATCTGAATTGAACTTGAGGTTCCTTACATGTGCAAAATGTATCCTACCCTTAAGGGCTCTTATCATTCCCGGTAGATCGTTCTTCCTGTTGGTCCCGTACGAGCCGGCACAGAATGTGACTCCGTTGTGCGGATCATCGACCATATTCATCATGCGTTTTATATTTTCAAGATTGATTATTATCCTGGGTAATCCAAATACCGACCATGCGGGATCGTCCGGATGTATAGCCATCTTTATATCATATCTGTTGCATACGGGCATGATCCCTTCGAGGAAATACTTCAGATTCTCGAATAGTTTCTCCTCATCCACATCTTTATACATCTCGAAAAGTTCCTTGATGACAGCCATACGCTCAGGCTCCCAGCCCGGAAGTATGGCTCCGTTGGCATCCTTGTTGATGGATGCGAACATGGTCTCCGGATTAAGAGCATCAATGGCTGCCTGCGTATAAGCAAGTACCGTCGAACCATCGGGTCTGACTCTTGCGAGTTCCGTCCTTGTCCAGTCAAATACCGGCATGAAGTTGTAGCACACAAGATGTATGTCCTCTTCTCCGAGATTTTTCAGCGTTTCTATGTAATTATCGATATATTGTTCTCTGTCAGGAGTTCCGATCTTGATCGAATCATGGACGTTTACGGATTCGATGCCGGAGATATGAAGCCCTTGTGCTTCAACCTCTTCCCTGAGTGCATGTATCCTTTCCCTGCTCCAAACCTCTCCGGGTGTGGTGTCGTATAAGGTGGTTATGACTCCGGTCACACCGGGGATCTGCCTTATCTGTCTGAGCGAAACAGTGTCAAAATCTTTACCAAACCATCTCAATGTCATTTCCATGTCGTTTCTCCTGTTTATCTCTTATCTCATTCCTTACTATGTCGGCTTTCCTTCGAAAAGTCAATCCTTTTACCGCCCTTTCGAAGAGAAGTCGGCTTATGAACTACCACCTCGGCGGTAGACCGGATATCGTACCTGCTTTTCTTTAATAAGAGCGCCCCACCCAACGATGGAGCGCTCCATTAAAGTTACTTCAAACTCATATAATATTATTTAACGCTTGTTGAATCGCCGTAAACTTTCTCCCATGCAGAAGTACGTTCATCTATGATAGCCTGTCCGCCGCTTGCAAGGTAATCAGCGATAGCATCGTCCCAAACCTTATCAAAATCTGCAGGAGCTGCTACAACTGCTGTATCGTATACGATATCTCTCTTTGCTGAAAGAGCTTCGCCCATACCGTCTTCAGCTTTGATCTCGCCTGTCTTAACATTGATTGAGTGCTTCATGTTTGCTTCTGCATATGCGATAGCCTTCTGTACATCAGCGGGATCGCAGTTTGCATAACCATGAGCTGCTGAAAGAACTGTAAGGTTCTCATCCATGAGACGGAGACCGTTACATGTGATCGTAAGGTCGATATTGTTACCTGAGTTCATGATAGCATCGCCTTCAGCTGCTACTGTTTCGATAGCGCCGTCAGAAAGTACGTTATGTGTAACGCCTTCGTCACCGATCTGGAGATACTGAACATGCTCGGGAGCTGAGATCCAGTCTAAGTAAAGCATAGATGCAAGGGGTTCGTCATTTGTGCTGGGGAAGAAGATCTTTCTGTCGCCTGCTGTAGAGTCAACATACTTAAGTGTAACTCCGTCTGAGTTCTCGAAGCAGTCAACTGCTACGAACTTGGCATCTTCTCCTACAAGTCTTGCAAGGTTAGCCTGGATCGAATCTTCACCGTTTCTGAAAGGATAATCCCAGTTGTGCTGGAATGCTCCAACATAACCAGCCTTCATCATATCATCTTCGTTTGAATCGCCTGATGAATAAAGTGCGAAATCTTTCCAAAGAAGGCCTTCGTTGTACCAAGCATTAAGTGTACGGATTGCTTCCTTTGTTCCGTTCTGTGTGAGTTTTCTGTCATCAAAACCATTGCAGTAATACTCTTTGTCAGTGATCTTGGGATCGATATTTGACTCGATAAGGAGAGCTGCTCTCCAACCTACGTCATATGATACTGAGAAAGGAACCATCTTCTTTGCGTCTCCGCCAAGAAGAGTATCTGCGTTATCTCTGAATGCACAGATTGTATCATAGAATTCCTTCTTGTTTGTGGGCTCTTTGAGATTTAACTGATCAAGCCAGTCCTGACGAACGAATGTAAGGATACGTCTTGAGTTAGCTCTCTTACCTTCGATTGCCCAGATAGTCTTTGTCTCATCATCCTGGTTCCAGTAGATGTTTGTGTCACCGAGCCAGTCATACAGGTTGTTAAGTTCTGATCTGTACTGCTCAAGATACTGGTTAAGATCAAGAACGCCGCCCATGTTAGCGTATGTCTGGATCGTAGGATAAGAATATGTCAAACAGATGTCGGGAGCTGTTCCTGCTGCAAGCAGGTTGTTGATCTCTTCTGTCTCTGTCCAACGGGGAACTGCTACGAACTCAACTTCTACGTTGTGATCTTCAAGCATACCCTTTTTGATATACTCTGTGTACATGTTGTTTGTAGGGTCTGAACCGCCGTCATTACCACGATCGTAAACTTCTACCGTGATGTGTCTTGTCTCTGCGAATTTTCCATCTGTCAATTCCGAAACAACTTCAGGTTCAGCTTCTACTTCTGTGTCTGCTTCCGTGTCGGTGTTGTCAGTCACAACTTCTTCAGGCTTTGTTTCACCTTCAGGAGCAGGAGTCTCTTTGCCACATGCTGCCATGGAAAAAACCATTGTGCATGCAAGAACGAGTGCTAAAACTTTCTTCTTCATTTTATACCTCCCATTTTGGATTAATGATCTATGAATAAACGGCCCGGCCGGTTATTCCGTAACTAAAACTATTCCTTTACGGCGCCGAGTGTTACGCCGTGGATAAAGTATTTCTGCAGGAAAGGATATATGCAGAGGATCGGTATCGTCGAGAACATAACGATCGCAGCCTTCAGTGAGTCTGCAAGACCCGGTGTCGAGAAACCTTCCTGTGTTGCAACCTCAACGCTGTTGATATTGTTGAGGATGTTGTAAAGCAAAAGCTGCAAGGGATAGAATCTCTTATCTTTCATGTACATCAATGCATCCGAATAACCGTTCCATCTTCCTACCGCATAGAACAGAGCCAACGTAGCCATAACAGGCTTTGAAAGCGGCATGTAGATGCTTATCAGTATCCTGAAGAAGCTCGCTCCGTCAATCTCGGCGGATTCCCTTAGCGAATCCGGTATGCCGTAGAAGAAGCTTCTCATGATGATCATGTTGTATATGCTCAGACAACTCGGAACGATCAATACAAGCGGATTATCCAGAAGGTTTAAATCCTTCATCAACAGGTAGTTGGGTATCGTTCCCGCATTGAAGAACATCGTGATCGTAATGATTATGTTGAAGATGCCTCTTCCCTTGAGTTTTTCATATATAAGCGGGTAAGCACAAAGCATCGTCATCGTCAGCGAAAGCAACGTACATATAAGTGTGAGCAATGCCGTCCATCCGAATGACTTTAAGTACTTAGGGTCACTGAGCACTGTCGAATAAGCTTCAATGTTCCAGCCCTTGGGCCAGAGGTAAACCTCATGCTTTACAAGGAAATCTGTTTCCGAAAGTGATCTGGCCAGCAGGTTTATCATCGGTATGAGGCATATCGCACTGATAAACACACAGATGATAACGAAGACCATATCGCCTCTTCTTGTCGACTTTGATTTGATTATCCTTGTAACCTCATCGGCTTGTTTGTTTTTTCTTTTATTTATTCTTTTTGTCTCACTCATGCCGCACACCTCCTACCATATTCCTCGCTCGCCGAGCTTGCGGGCAAGCCAGTTCGCAAACAGTAAGAAGAATACTCCGACAACGGACTGGAAGAGTCCGACTGCTGTCGTGAGTGAGAACTGTAAACCTTTGATACCGTTTTTGTATACGAAGGTCGAGATAACCTCGCCGTACTTCATTACCAGGTTGTTTGCAAGAGCAAACGGTCTGTCGAATCCCGAACCGATGATGTTACCGAGAGCCATGACAAGCAATGTAACTATGGTTCCGCGGATACCCGGCAATGTAATATGCCATATCTTTGAAAATCTTCCTGCACCGTCAACACTGGCCGCTTCATACAGTTCAGGCGAGATACCTGCTATTGCTGCCAGATATACGATCGAGTTCCAGCCGAAACTCTGCCATACTCCGAGGAAGATATATGTTGCCACCCAATGTGTCGGTTCATTCAGGAAAGGTACCGCCTCTCCTCCGAGTTTTTCTATGAACATGTTCACAAGTCCGTTTGTGGGAGTGAACAGCTGTATAGCCAATCCGTAGATGATGACCCATGAAAGGAAATGGGGCATATATGCGATCGTCTGTACAGTCTTTTTAAATCTCTTGAACGGTAATTCGTTAAGGATCAATGCAAATATGATCGGTATAGGAAAACCTACAACAAGATCGAGGAGATTCAACATGACCGTATTTCTTAATGCATTTATAAAATCCTTGTTGTGGAAAGCCTGGATAAAATACTGCATGCCATGGTTCTTGGCCCAGGGCATCTCCCCTATTTTCTGTACGATACTGTATTTCTTAAATGCGATGATAACGTATCTCATCGGTACATATCTGAACAAAAGAAGATATGCCATCGGAAGGAACAGCAATGCGTACAGCTGCCAGTATCTCTTAAGATATACCTTCCAGTTAACATGCTGTTTGGGCGCTTTATACTTTTGCTCTTTTGTCTTTGCGCTCATCAGAACACCTCCAAAGATAAAAATCCCGTCTTCTTTTCGACTAGTATACAAGTATATTAGCACACTAAAATATTTTTGTCTAAACGCAAAAAACAACCAAATTCATATATCGAATTTGGTTGTTTTGCACAATAATCTTTTATATGCTGACTTTTAAACCATCACTTTTGAAAGTTAAAGCATTCACATATTTTCACTGACCTTAAAATATTCGGGATGGCTTGCCCTTATCGCTTCCTCATCTATACGATATCGGTTGAGGTGTTTTTCGACGAGCTGTTTTGCCGTTTCCTTGTCCTTGTTCTTGATCGCATCGAGCATCAGGCGATGATCGTTGACTATCTTTGTATCCTTGACCGTCATCATCGACAATGAACGTAGTCTGTCAAAATGAATGAGTATCGTCGATCTCATGGCGTGTATCGTCTCTTTTCTCGCTGCCACGTAGATCAGTCTGTGGAATTCATTGTCCAGGACATATATCTTGTCCGTAGCATAGTTCTGAAGATAGAACTCCTGCAATGCCACATTGTCCTCAATCTTCTGTATATCCGCTTCTGTGGCAAGATCACAGGCCTCTTCTATAACGGCTGTATCAAGAACGGTCCTTAAGAATACCGCTTCTTCCACATACTGTGAGTCGATCAGTGATACATAGCTGCCCTTCTGGGGATAGATCTCGATTATGGATGCCTTGCTCAATTCCTGGATCGACTCCCTTACGGGTGTCCTGCTCACACCGAGAAAGCTGGCGATCTCATTCTCACTGATCCCCGTTCCCGGCGCCAGATCAAGCGAAATGATATTTTCCTTGATCGCTCTGAGTGCATATTCCCTCGCCGTTTCGGTAGGTAATTTTTCTACTGTTTTCATGGTCCGTCTCCATTATCATTTCATTCCCACGCCTGTCGGACAGGATGTGTACTAGTATACCATAGCCACTTGTATACCAGTACCGTACCATTATAACCAACTTATTTTGAAATGTAAAGTCCATATATTTCTTTAATTTTCATATGTTTATCGTTTTTCCAAAAAAGTTCTCGAATACCTATGTTTTCTCTTGTTGACAGGGTGATCATTTGATAAAATGTTAGTATGTAATAACTGACACACGTATTTACGGGACTGATCATCATGAGAAAAAAAATAGGTCTTATCGTAGGTGAACAGGATGCTACATACTCTTCTATCCTGGTCCGCAATATATATGAGGAAGCTGTCAAGCACGATTATGATGTGTTTGTATTTGCAAATTACGGAACTTATGACCGCGGTATACTGCTGTATGCCGAGGGTGAGATAAGCGTGTACAAAATACCTGTGCTTGATGCATTTGCGGGCTTTATTGTTGATGAAACACTGTTCAATATAGACAATATGCCGAAGATCGTATATGACTACCTGAGTGCCAAGGCACGTTGCCCGGTCGTATATTTAAAAGGCGAATCGGAACGTTTTTACGATATCATGCTCGATGACCGCGAGGCCATAAAGGGCATGACAAAGCATTTTATAGAGAAGCACGGCTTCACGGATATCTGCCACATGACGGGCCGCTGGGATCTTCAGGATGCCAGGGAGCGTTACCGCGGCTATGAGGAGGCAATGCTCGAGGCAGGTCTGGAAGTCAATTCCGACATGGTATTCTACGGCAATTACTGGAAGAATCAATGTAAGGAAGCCGCAGATTTCTTTACGGTCGAGCGCGAAAAGATGCCGCAGGCCATCGTCTGCGCCAATGATTTCATGGCTACGGCTCTTATCGAGGAACTGGTATCCAGAGGTATACGCATTCCCGAAGACATATGCATATCCGGCTTTGATAATGAGGATGAATCCGGTACATGCATCGTACCTGTCACCACTCTTGAACCTTCCATAGACAAATTCGGCCGGCTTGCCATGCAGACATTGCACAGAGCCATAACCGGTGAGAATGTTCCCAAGACACAGCGTGTCAATGCGACTCCTATTTTCAGACAGAGCTGCGGCTGCGGTCATTGTGACAGCAATGACAATCTTGAGATCTCATTCAAACGTCTGACCAGGCATTATTACGGTGTTGACATGAATGTATTCATGTACAACAGCTATCAGGTTGCTTTTGATGTTGATACGATCCTCAATACGGCAGATTCTTATTTCGAATACAATTATGCCGATTATGCATATATTTGCCTCTGCGACGACGCTTTCCATGCATTGGAACGTCCCGTTGAGAAAGTCAATGAATATACGCAGGAGATGGTCCTCAAACGTATCTTCTACAGGGATACCTCGAAGAATTACGAAAGTCCCGATATCACCTTCCCCAGAAGAAATATCCTTCCGGAAGAATACATGAATACGCCCAAGCCCATGCTCTACTACGTAAATCCTATCCACAGCCAGAACAAATGCTACGGCTACATGGTTTCGGTATATCCCAAGGATGAATGGCCCTTCCATTTTACCCAGTCGTATGTTGTTTCACTCGGTAATGCAATAGACGATTTCAATGTCCGTGAGAAATATCTCGGCATGGAAGAGATCAAAAAGATGTACCTGATCGATCCCCTGACCGGCATCAATAACAGGAGAGGCTATGAACAGGAACTTACGCTCATCCTTGACAGGGCCAAGAGACGAAGCCTCTATATCAGTGTTGTCAGCGTTGACATGGACGGACTCAAGTATATCAATGACACCTTCGGACACAATCACGGAGATGCCTGCCTCTGTGCCGTTGCCAGAGCGCTCAAATCAGTCATTTCTCCGGGTGAGGTTGTAGCGCGATACGGTGGCGATGAATTTGCCGCAATCCTTACATCTGAGACCGATCCGAACCGTCATGAAACCTTTGAACCCGATCTGAACAAGGCCATCGAGATAGAAAACGAGCTCATGGATGTTCCCTATAAGCTTCATGTGAGCGTCGGTGTCGTCACCATTCCGCATGGTTCGGCCACATCCTTCAGTACGTATTTCCAGAAGGCTGATAAGATCATGTATGAAAAGAAGGCGGCCTATAAGCAGATGCTTAAGGATAAAGCTGCCGCCGAACAGGAACGGTAAAATGTATACTTTGGACTATCACGGCGACGATTATGCCGTTTCACCCAATAATTCATCGAGAATGCTGGAGTTGATAGATTCCGGTCAGCTCGACAGTATAAGCATCATCGCAAACATGAGTCATTTTGACGAGTGTATGGCCGAACTTAACAGACATTGGGATAAGTGGGCCAAGAAGCCTCTTATTTCCGTTCATATAAATCTCATTGACGGAATGCTCCTTTCACAGGATAATGCTCCCCAGAACCGCACATGGGGAAGTCTTTTTGTATCATCCCATATTCCGGGCCGATCACGTCAAAGGCTTAAAAATGAAATAAAAGAAGAGATCAAAGCCCAGATAAGCAGGGTCTGTGATGCTTTGTGCGTCAAACTCCCGCTCCGGCTGGACAGTCATGTGCATACGCATATGATCCCCGTGGTTTTTGAAGCCATGACCGAGGCTGTTGACGAGCTCGGCCTGAAAAAAGATCTCGAATTCATCCGCAATTCAAGGGAGCCTTTGTTCATGTTCTTTATCACCAAAGGTATATGCGGTACATTCCCTGCTGTAAATGTCATTAAGAATATCATCCTCAATATCCTTTCACATCGGGTTTCTGCCTATTGCAGACGCAACTCACTGCCGCAGACCATGCTCTGGGGCCTTATCATGAGCGGTCATATGGATGAAGAAAGGGTAAAAAAATTGTCCCCGCGCATGCAGGAATATGCAAAACGCAAGGACAGATATCTTGAAATATTATGCCATCCGGGTATCGTGGCCACATCGGAAAAGAGCGAAGAATTCGGTCCGGATGATCTTAATTTTCTTCTTTCACGGGATCGCGATGTTGAATATCACATGATCTCTTCTTTGAACAAATAACAGCATCGGCCGCAAGCATGATCACAGCGATAATACTTATCACCGCGCCTGCCTTCATTCCCATCGGAATATATCTGAGTTCTATTTCAGTCCCCTTTACCTGAGAAAGAGGTATATACATCAGTGCACCATAAGCCTTATCAATACCGACTTCCTTACCGTCCGCATATGCTTTCCAACTCTTCTCATAAGGTATCGTCAGCAGTAATCCTTCTCCGTCAGTTTCCGGAAGTGTGATCAGAAGCTTTGATGAAGAGAGTTCCGTGACTTCTGCTTTTGAAGCTTTCAACCTGTCATACGCATTTCTGAGTCCGTCCATATCTTCACTGACAAACCTTGCCTTACCGAAATCCGCATCCTCAGAATCAGCCTTTATCTTGAGCACTATCTCATCTCCGGCTTCATGATATCCGAGATTTAAAACCTTCATACAGCTGTCATTTCCATAGCCCGTGAACAATACATCATCCATGTAGATCGCAAGGCTCTGTATCCTGTCGGCTATTCCTTCCGCATAGAAGAACACCTCACCGTCACATGCGGTCGTCCAGCTGCACTCTTCCACATACGATCCGTCCTCCGCGTAGAAGATATTTACCGGTTCTTCGCCTCTGTCAAATACCTTAAGCTCCTCCCCGGCCATGTTTCCGATAATTCCCTCCTGATAATCAAACGGGTTTGTATATTCATCTTCATTCACATTCTTTACGACCATAGCTACGGAAAGATCATAAGGATTCTTAAGCACCCTGTCTTCTCCGCTAAAATCCATGATCTCATAACCCGGATGGGTGTTTTCCGATCCGTCGATCACATATCTTATACCTAATATAGAGTCTGCCAGACATGTGTTGTCCCGACCGTAATCGGTATAAAGCGTGTCATCATTGAATCCTAGCCTGACGAGGAAATGTCTCACATCGAGCGTTCCCGCCGAACTGTAATGTGTGATGCCGTTGTAGTCATACATCACCGCATCGTTCTGCTCTCTCGGATCCAGATTCTCCATCCTGTACCATGAATCATCATGATCTTTTATATATTTCACGGCACTTTCACTGCGGCTCACCTTTCTCCTGTAGACTCCGGTCCGCTCCTCGGAATCAAATGTCTGCTTATGATATATGAAAACGGCATTTGCCGTAAGTTCCAGCATCTGTATACAGAACAATAGCATGGCCACGATTACCAGATATCTCGACATGCTCTCTCTGTTAAACAGGCAGCAGAGCATCAGCAGCACCGATATACCGAGGATGAGAACAACATTTGCCGTGATCATCGTCTTTGACATATAAGCATAATGTTCCGATGCCGTATAACCAAGTATTCCCAATACAACAGCGAGTGCGATCATTATCCTGCGTTTGTTCAACCCGTCCATATTGCCCGCACATCTGCTTGAGCAGATCACGGCAAGAAATACAAGAAGAAAAGCTTCCCTGTACGGATAACCGGAGGGTTCCATACCCGCATGCCACCACAGATTTATGCGGTCTATGCAAAATGAGACTATCAATACGAGCATCATCACTCCCATGCCCAGCTTTTCGTCAAGAGGGATCTTTTTGTTCAGATAAAAAAGAATTGTCATGATCGTGACCAGGGTTCCCGCATACACAAGCGGTGTTCCCGTCATCGTCTGATAACTGTCATATGCCATGAAAAATGTCTTCGACAATACCGTCGGAACCGACAGATTGCCCTTCGTGAGCTTAAGTCCGAGTTTAACTATATCCTTGGGACTGTTTGCAAGTTCCAGAAATGTTGGCAGCATGAGCAGTGCATCCACGGCGATCGCCCACAACGAACAAAGGCCGGTCCTTACAAGCGATCTTATGCCTTTACCCTTGATCATACATCTGTAGACCGCCCACATCACGATAAAAATGCATACCATGAAAGAGATATAATAATTGCAGAGCAGCATGAACGCAAGGCTGAGAACATAACCGATATTTCCCTTTGAGGCGAGCAGCCTCTCAAGCATGAGCATCACAAGCGGCATCAGATAAAATACATCGAGCCACATAGGATTTATGATATTGGAAATGATAAAAGCACAGAAGGTATAACTTATCGCAAAAACAACCGTCATGCTCCTGTCGGGATAGTCTTCCTTTTCAAGACTGCAGTCGTATCTGTAATGATCCAGAAACAGATTTGCATTGAACGCGGCAAGGCCCAGTTTGACGGTCGTCATAAGGGTAACCGCTTCCGGTATGTGCGCTTTATCAAAAAAAAGGGTTAGCAAAAGCCACGGGCTCGAAAGGTAGTAGGTAAAGAAACCGACTGCTCCCGATCCCAGAGACATGGCAAATGAATATAAGATATCGTTGCCTGTGAAATATGTTTTGTAATAAGAATAAAAATCGGCATATTGACGTTTCATGTCAAATATCATCCACGTCCTGTCACCGAAAGGCGCGATACGGCAAATGATAAGATACACCGCAAACATGCATATGACCGTCAATGCAGCCAAAAGGGCATGCGTATATAAGTTATGAGATTTTCCTTCTTTTACATCCTTAGCATACATGATACCAACGTTTTTCCTTCTTAATCATATTATCATCATTTTGACCCGCATACCATATAAATACTGCCGAATTTTACCCGTATAGCGTGAAAAATATTGATTATTGTTTTCACTTGTCATAAACTTATGGGTATGGACGGGGCATTATCAATCATCATACCTGCATACAATGAGCAGGATCTTATAAAAACAGCATATAAAGCCGTAACGGAGGTTGTTGAACCTCTTAATATAAAACATGAGATCATATTTGTGGACGACGGCTCGAAAGACAGGACCTTTGAGATCATCGAAGAAATGGCAGCCGATCCCGACTGCAGCGATCTCAGAGGGATATCATTTTCAAGAAATTTCGGAAAGGAAGCTGCGATATTTGCAGGCCTTAAGGAAGCCGAAGGTGATTGCTGCATAGTAATGGACTGCGATCTTCAGCACCCGCCTGCCGTCATTCCGGAAATGATCAGACTATGGCAAGAGGGCTACGAGGTGGTTGAAGGCGTCAAATCATCTCGCGGACACGAAAATGTGTTCCACAAAGCCATGGCAAACCTGTTCTATAAACTGATCTGCGGATTGTCAAATATAGATCTTAAGGATGCTTCAGACTTCATGCTTCTTGACAGGAGTGCCGTGGATTCACTGCTTGAAATGCCCGAACGGGCACCGTTTTTCAGAGGCCTTTCCCGTTGGATAGGCTTTAGATCGGTAAAAGTTCCGTTTGAGGTCGCCGACAGGCAATCCGGTTCATCCAAGTGGTCAATCGGATCACTTGCAAAATATGCGATAACCAATATGATCAATTTTTCATCAAAGCCTCTGCAGCTCGTTACCGCGATGGGGTTGATCTTCATCATCGCATCGCTGTTCATCGGCGGTGAAGCGCTGTTCACTTATTTTACGGGAAGGGCTCTCGGAGGATTTACAACAGTCATTACGCTCATACTTCTTTCAAGCGGGATCATAATGCTGAGTCTGGGTATCATAGGTGTGTATATTGCAAGGATCTACGATGAGATAAAAGCAAGACCGAGATATATCATTAAAAAACGCTGCCGATGACGGCAACGTTTTTTATTTTCCTTTAAGTTTTTTACGGATCGGTTGTTTTATATCAAATTCGTAGCTGAAATTGATCTGCGCCATGAATTTACCGGTGATCTTATCACAGTTTATGTACGGCTCTTTCCAGAACCTGGAATCATATGAATTTTCCCTGTTGTCACCGAGCAGGAATATATGCCCCTCCGGAACCGTAAATGTCTCCGAACACTCGGTTTTTACACCCGGCTGTATATAATCCTCTTCGAGGACCGTTCCGTTTATAAGGACCTTCCCGTCCTCGAAGCTCACCACGTCTCCGGGCAATCCTATTATCCGCTTAAAATAATACGTACCTGCTTCATCCGAGAAGAATATGATCTTGTCCCCCCTCTCGGGTTCCGAAAACAGATATGCCAGCCTGTTGCAGAATGCCGTGTTGCCCGTCATGATCGTAGGCTCCATGGAACCGCTCATGACAGTGGAAATGACAAATATATATCTGAAAAGGATAAATGTAACAAGAAATACGATCACATATCCTATTGTTTCCTTAAAGATCTTCTTAACGACTTCCATCGGTTTTCCCCTTATCGGTAAAGTATATCACAATTTGTCGGTGACGCTCAAGCGCCGCGTGGCTGCCATGCCATTCAGCATGCCAAGGCTCAAGCGCCGCGTGGCTGCAACGCCATTTTGGCGTCGCATGGCTCAAGCACCGCGTGGCTGCAACGCCATTTTGGCGTCGCATGTTACCATAATTTCCGTGAAATGATACTCATCGGTTCTTCTATTCGTTCCATCAGTCCCGCTTCATCGGGAGCATTTCCAAGCCTGTAATGATCGTTCCACATCGAATAGCATGCTCCGAGCATCCGATCACTCCATGCAGGCAGGGTTTCGTCACACTCCCCGTCCTTAAAGACATTGGGCTCCCACTCATTTGCAAGATGATCGATATCCAGCCTGTCATTGCCTCCTCCGGGTATTATGTACAGATCTTTGTTGAGACAATTGATCACACCCATTCCGGATCCGTAGACCATTTCGGGATCCGCCCAGAACGGATTCCAGATCATGACCTCAAGGTCGTTATCCATTCCGGACATATCGACATCGTTATATGTGAAGCTTCCCCACAGACGTATGTTTTTGTCGGGGCTGATGCTCCTCAGTTCGCCGACAAGGCCGTTCAGGTATGCGGCATAGGCTTCATTGTCACCATAGAATTCATCCGCCCCTATATGGATGGTCTCGCATTCGTCAAACAGACCTCCTGTCAGATAACCTCTCCAGATGGATGTTGTCAGTTCAAGTACCTCGGGCTTTGATACGTCCAGCGTATCCGCCATTTCCGGATAAGCATCATAACCCATTTCGGGGAAGAGTTTGGTGAGCGACATGCAATGTGCCGGCGTATCTATCTCCGGAACTATCCTCACTCCGCGCGCCTCAGCATACTCTGTCAATGCTTTTATCTCTTCATCCGTATAATACAGGTCTTCGCTTGTAAGCTTTTGACCGTTTGCTTCGATATCCGATTCCAGCCTGAACGCACTGTAAAGTTCCCTCGCACCTGCAACCGTCTTGTCATAACCGCTGCTCGATATGATGTCATTGTCGTTGAAGTGCAGCTGAAGGGTGTTCATATAATTGTCAGCCATATCATCAACGATCGCATAAAGCATATCCGTTTCGATCGGTCGTCTGGCAACATCCAGCACAAAACCACGCACCTCATACTCCGGATAGTCCCTGAGCGTACCGCAAGGCAGCTTACCCTTTTCGTTGGCAAGCATGTGCTTTAATGTTGTGGCGGCTCTGATACAGCCTTCTTCGGTCTCTGCGCAAATACTGATGTTCCCGTCACTTATCACGATCTCGTAGCCTTCCCTGCCGAGTCCCGCTTTCGTCGTACTCAGTTTGGTACCCGGCAGAAACTCTCCCCTGTCCAGAACGACTATGGCCTCTTCGTAATCCGGGATCTCATATATGCCGTTTCCGGGCTTCCATTCCTTGGGATACATGGCACCGGCCGTTTTGATCCTTGTATCATGGCTGCCGATATCGGGCTTAACCACCATTTTAATCTCTGTATCATAGCTTCCGATATCGGACTTAACTACCGTTCCAAGCGGCTCCGAAGCCGGCAGGACAAGGTCAAAGCCCTGAAGATCCCATGAATAATTGCCGCATCTTAAGATATATCCCAGATTAATCTCCACATCCGAAACGGTATCGGCAAACCGTCCGTCCACTGCCAGATTACCGTAATTGATACCGCCGAAATACAGACTGTATCCTTCCATGACCTCGGGAACGGGTATCTCTCTGTCATACCCTGCCGTAAGTTTGGGTTTTGCAATCACAAAGCTGTCACATTCGTCTGAATATACCTCAAGCTCATTAACGGATACATTCTGGTAATAAAGCGTGGCATCCTCTTCGTGCTTAACGACGTCCGTAACATGAAGTCTGAGATACTTTCCGCTTATATTCCGTTCAAAATAGATCGTCTGAGGATTGCTTTGCGGCTGTGAATCAAATTCTTTTGCAACGCTCCATTCCTTTCCGTCATCAGAGATCTCTACGGTGTATGCACAGGCGTTATTTCTTTCCCAGTATATCTTGACCGCGCTGATATTTCTTACACCTTCAAATTCGACCGTAAGCAAATGCTCATTGTTATCCCAGTCATTTGCCGATGACCATCTGGAAGCTTTTGACCTGTCGCCGTCTGCGACCTTTGAAGGCTTAAAGCTGTTATTTTCAATACTTGATGCACTTATCTTCACCTTTTCGCTCATCATGAGGTTATCCCGGCCGATGAGAACATGGAGTCCGTCATCCTCCATCTGCTCGGAAAGCAGGACGTATGGCTTGTCGAAGGTGTTCTTCTTTGCAAATGATTCCAGTGCATCCCCGTAATCATGTCCCAATGCCTTGGCTCCCATGTATGCAGCCATACCGAGATTCGGCAAAATATAAATGACGATGACCAAAAGTATCACGGCCGTCCTGTAAATATATACAGCCGCTTTGTTTGTCCTGGTTTCTTTCCCGCGTATCATAAACGCCATCAGGATGAGTCCCAGAACGCTTAGTACGATCCCCGCTCCCAGTCCCGGGGTGTGATATGAGATGATGATGTCATCCGTTCCCCCCTCCGGCTTTATCCCTACAAAACCGTCAAGGGCAGCAAACAACTCTCCGCCGCGACATTTCCATCCTCTGACATAAGCCACGGGAAGGATGACCGCATCATAACTTCCGTCATTCTTTATACCGATGTTACCGCCTTTATTGTCATACCAAAACGGAACATAACGATCCGTATCCATATCATATATGCCGTTGATCCTGTTAAATGCGTCTGCGGAAAATGCCGGTGCTCCCGTCACCGGATTTCCTATCCCCAGAAATCTGTCGGAAACCTCGCTCCCGCCGTTGCTGGTAACCGCTATCCACGGAGTTTCGTATCCTAAGTTTTTCATGGCGGCAGCATATTTCAATCCTTCTCCTGAAGGCATATAACTCGTCATTGAGTATTGTCCGGTGATCAGCGCCGCGTTCCTCGGCCACTCATCATTATCGGCAGCATGTCCCGTGTACCACTCGCTTTTTTCACTTACAACTGTCTTTGTCATATCTTCAAATGCTTTTTCATTGGCTGCTCTTGCAGGCGATGACTGCGGCAGAAATACAGCCAGTTCAATTGACATTCCGGCCAGAACGCATATCATGATCATCGCCGTCTTGTTCCATGCTTTCTTTCCCATGGCAAATATGACCGCAACAAGCGCCGCATCCGCTATAAGGATGACATACAGTGCCAAAGTCTCCCTCGGGCAGACCACGCTTATATCAAGCGTTGCAAATGCCTGGGCAAACTTAAGCCTGTTTTTGAAGATATACACACATGCCGCAAGAGCAGGCAGAACGCATATCATCGAAACACATATGTTTATGATGTTCTTTATCTTCGCAGAGGACTCTTCTTTTTTGTCAGTCTGCTCCGTATCGCTCTGCAGAGGATCATTTATACTGCCGGCGAGCCTGTCAGACAAAAGTATCTGCAGCCACAATACGATATATCCGTATCTCACGGGAAAGCACTGGTATGAACCCAGGTGCCACATAAGGTTTGCAGGCTCCGATATAACGGTTAAGAGCATGATAAGAAGGCATACTATCGATCCGATATTTGCGCTGATCAGTTTCTTAAGATCCCGTCTCAGAACAATGACGGCGGCAATTATGATGCCCAACGTGATCGGGCTTGATATTTCCAGAAAGCGCTCCGCGATGTTGTCAAGTCCGTGATGCATCATGACGGTAAGGATCGAACCCGTCTGCACCGACCTCGCACTGTCCGCAAGATTTATGATATTGGGTATAACGGATATGCCGGAAATGAGCACTGACGTTATCGCCAGCATTATTATCCGCAGACTGACAGCCGCAATTTCGCCGCTTCCCTGTTTTTTCATTTCCCATATCCTGCAGGTGGCATAGACCGCCGTAAAAAGGCATATCTGAAAGCCGAACTGCACGTTTAACATAAGAATGTAAGCCAACAGCAGGATGGCAACCACCGATCTTCCCTCTTCGATCAGGCGTCTGAGTGCAAGATAATACAACGGAAATAAGACCACGATATACATCCATCTGATGATCTCATACTGATATGCGACATAATAAGACATGCCATAGGCAAGCGCCAGGATCATCTGCAGTGCTCCGCTCCTGCGACCTTCTTTTTCGCATATACGATCCAGGGCAAAATAAGCCGTAAGCGAAGCCGCACCGCCATAAAGCGGCATGAGCAGGTTCACTGCAAGGTATAGTTTTTCTCTCGGAAACAACAGAAGAATGTAATTGAACGGATTTATCAGTTCACAAAGTGTGTCATTGAAAACACCTCTGCCTCCGCCGATATGAAAGTCGACGGCAATGTTTTTAACGCCCTTTACGACGTCATAAAATCTGTAAAGTATGGGAGTGTATTGCGAATAAAGATCCAAAGCAACGATAGAGCCTCTGCCAAAGGGATAAAAACCCTCAAGGGCATAAACGACCAAAAGGGATAGCATCGCTATCCCGAAAACCAATATGCTGTTTGTCCTTCTTTTCCCTGTCACTGAAGACACCATACTCCGCACATTATAACGCTCAGTATCGCAAAACCGCCCAAAACCGTATAAAACGATACCTTAAATGCTTTTGACTTAACTTCATCAAAAAGCACGGCCAGGCCGGGTGATTGCAAGAACAGAGCCACCTCTATATATCTGAAATTCATGCTGCACTCCTGCGGATAATTGTATGCAAATATGAGATAGCATACCATTGTCGTCAGATATGCGGCTGTGTAAAACACTCTGTATTCCTTAAACTTTGTCCCAAAGACAAACCCGCGGACATATCCGATAAATGCCGAGATGGCAAGAATCGCTCCCGCGAGCATGAGCAATACGGCAACAAGCTTTATGATCCTGCCTACACTGCCCATATCCCATTCACCGAGGACAGAGGTCCTCATCAGCTGCATCCAGACATTATATCCGCATCCGATCTTAAAACTCTTTATATTTTCCAGCATCTCCGCCGGAACGGGCCATAAAAATCTGTTGATCACCGGCACATTTCCGGTGTATTGCCATGAGTCCTCGGAAAGTTCATATACCCACAGCATGCTCATGTCATATTTTACAAGATTCCTCACATAGAACCACATTCCCGTGGGAACGCTTATTGCAAGAAATGTCATGTATTGGATGATCGGCTGACGGATATTATCTTTCTGTCTGATCGTCTGAATGAGGACGATTAAGAACATGAGCCCCAGCGGAAGAGCAAGTTCGGCCACATTCTGCTTTGTGGACATACCGAGTCCCAGCCAGAGCGCCGTCAGGCAGATATTCTTCATCGTTCTCTCACGGTACCACTCGAGTGCCCTGTATATGCAGAGCAATGTGAACATCAGTGCCATACAATCATTATTGACACTTCCGGACAATAAAATAAGCGCAGGATGAAAAGCAACGATAACCATGACAAGATCGTGTGCCCTGCCCTTTATTCCAAGCTGTGTGAGCAGCTTTGATGCAATGATGAGGATAACGATCGAGCATACGAAAGGAACGAATTGCATTGATTCCTCTATTACGTCGCTGCTTTTCACAAATATACCGACTATATGCATCCATAATGCCGAGATTGCATGATGTAGCGGCGGATGATGAAACTGATATACCGTGGTCGGATCGACATCCGGCAATCTGAGATTCTCATACAGGTACTGGATATAAGCCAAATGTCCTCCCGAAACCGTATGCCCGGCATCGAGATCTATCGCACCTATATCATACTGTCTCTCATATATGGTCGAGAATAAAACGTACAATAGGCGCAAAGCAAAGCCTGCGCCAATTATATACGTTATCGGTGATCTAATTAACTTACTTTTGTTTTCGTGGTTCATAATCTGCCGGTTAACATTCGACTCTTACATCTGATGATCTATGTGTTTGGCTTTTCATTTCCTCCGGTATCCGGCTCACTGCCATTACCGTTTTCACCTTCATCTACGGAGCCGTTGTATTGTCGTTATTGCCTGACCCACCGTTACTCTCGGTCTCGCTGCTTTCAGTACTTTGCGTAGCGGTCGGTCCCGGCAATTCAGTCGGATTATCTTCCGGAGTTACCTCAGGTGTAACCTCTTCAGTCGGCTGTTCGGTCGGGGTCGGTGTGGGCGACGGCGTTTCAGTCGGTGCCGGTGTTTCAATCGGCTTAACTTCCGGAGTTATCGCATCCGTAACCCCTGCAGTCGGCTTTGCGGTAGGGCTCGGTGAGAGTGACGGCGAAGGCAGCACGGGCGCCGGTGGCGGAGCCACAGTCACAGTTACGCCGACGGTAGGTGTCGGTGTGGGCAGGATCTCGGGTGTCTCAGGTTCCTGTGTTTCGACGACGTTATCCGGCAGCTTCGGCTTCTCGGTCATGACCGTCTTGAATTCACCCGAAGGCTTGACATAGTGCACCTTGAATTCACCCTCATCGGATATACCCTTTACGGGATGGTGCATGATATAGTCTATGATCGTATTGTAGGCTGATGCCTTGTAGTGCAGACCGTCTCCCGAATCAAATTCGCGCTTGATCGAGCCGTTGGAATCGGTAAGCACGGAAGAAACATTCAGATAATATATTCCTTCGTATTCGGCCAGCGCGAGAAGAAAATCATTGTATGTGTTTATCCATTCGTTTTTAACGGAGCCCTTGTACCTGCCGTTATCGTCAACAGGCCAGATGGACATCAGCACTATCTTGCTGTCCGGAGCCATATCGATGATATGCTCCACCAGGTCCGTATATGTCTTCTCATATTTTTCTTCAGAGATACCGTTCATTCCGTTTACGCCATAGCAAATGTAGACAACCGGCGGTTTTACATTCTGAAGATACTGCTTGACCGTATATTGTTTTCCCGAATTCTGCATGAATGTTGTGGATTCCACTGAGGTGTGCGATATACCTACCTTGGCCAGTACATGTGAATCTGAAATGAAACCGTAGCTGACCATCGCAACCGTACGGGAATCTCCCAGGAAATAACAGTTGTTCATATAGCCCGGTCTTGTAGATGCATTATATTCAAGCACGGTAGGCGCCTCTTCTTCAACGACCGTACCGTCTTCCTTTACAGTGCTTACAACCTTTGATGTGGATTTCTTTTTTGATGAACCCTCCCCGCCGAAGATATGCGAGTAATTGTCCACATTGGCAACAGGAGCCACTTCATTGCCGGCGACCTCTTCGGGAACCGCGATATTATCCGCGGGCTTAGTGTAACGGACAATAACACAGACACCCACTATATCGACGATGATGGCTATGATAGCCACGATCATCAGCAGTCTGTGTCTCATCCACATTTTCACTATTCCTCTGGTGATTTTTCTTCTGAATTCTCGACCCATATTACCAATTTACCATATTTTGCAAAATAAATCATCCTATGGTGTATGCGATCACGTGCTGTTTATCTTCATAATCGTCGGGAATGCGGTACTCCCAGACAGTATTACCTTTCTCATCCTCTTTCGTCTTCGTAAAGCCCATGGTCTCGTAGAATGTCCTTACCATGGAATTCTTGGCTGTCGGATGATAATATCCGACAAGCTTTGTTATACCCCTGTCCTTCGCAAGCTTTATCAGCCTGTCCATCATGGCGTATTCCATATCTCTCTTTAACACACGGCAGCTCATGAGCCAAAGCTCAATGTGGAGTAAATCATTTTCTTTTTTGCCGATCACAACGCTTACCACACCGTTATCGCCGAATTTATCGACAAGCTTACCGTACAGCGTGATATGCTCCTTATCGCCTGCGATCTCTTCCAGCTCGCTTTGCGTATATCTTTTTGTGGTCAGATTGAACTGATTGCTCTTGTTGGTAAGCTGGGCTATCCTGGACATATATTCGGGCACGAACGGTCTGATCTCGGCCTGCATCTCAAGGGAAATGAGATAGTCCTCATAATTTTCAAATGCAGCCTGCTGCTTTGTCCTTTTTGCATTCTGCATATACATCTCATTGCGCTTGATATCATCGTCAGACAACGTTGTCGCCTCAAAATATCCGGTTTTGTCTATCGCTGAAACATAATGCTCAGGTCGCTCGAGCAAAGGCACTGCGATACCCGGTATCTGTCCCTCGACGATCGCTCTTTCCGCAGGATTGTCATCCGCAAACACAAAACTCTCCGGCAGAATGTTCATCTCCTCTGCCGTCTTTATGAGATTGCTGCTCTTCGGCTCCCAATTGGCCTTTATGACCGCAAAATCGTCCGGCTTAAGTACACTGTCCGGTCTGTTCAGACCAGCAAGTGCATTTTCTTCATCATTCTTTGAATTGACGGTGAGCATGATACCGCGGTCTCCAAGCTGCTTTAAGTAGCTCTGGAACTCACTGTAGGTCTGGGCCACCGGGGTTTCCTGGCCTATTTCGATATTGTCCGCTCCGTCATCTCCGACGATCCCTCCCCAAAGGGTATTGTCAAGATCAAGGCTCAAAGCCTTTTTATTTTTCCCGTAAACGGATTTTATGATATTTGCCACGTTGAATGCCAGATACGGTATCGCAGGGAGAGCCATGCCGTATTTGTACATATGCCAGAAGAACGGATCCGACCATTTGTCAAGTCCGTATGCTGCCGAGATATAATTAACACCGCAAATATGAAAATTCTCATGAGCTACGGCATATTCATACAGCTTACAGTTTAACCTGGTCACAAAATTAACCCTGCCGTGGATATCGCTTGCATCCATATTGCCGAGCACACGATAATAAGGCAGTTCGAAATCATTCTGGATCACTGTGCATTTATAGGTATCGGCAATCCTGTCCCAAAGTCCCGTAAACCGCATAAAGGTCTGTTCGAGTTTATCTTCAACCCGCACGGGCCCATCACTCATTGAGGGAAGATCGGTTATATTTCTTATGCAGGTACATATGTAAATTATGTCCGGCGCAAATGATTCAAGTTCGGGATTCGGAAACATCCCGTCCTCATAGTACTTATTGTACTCGGACTCGTAAAACTGCGGTCTTATGCCGTTATTAAGGAGAAACAGTTCAAGCATGAGCTTAATATTTTCCGTAGTCTGCCCGCCCAGGATGGCGACCTTCTTGTCCATCCAATTCAGGTCCTGTGAGAGAAGCTGTTTCTTATAGGATTTTTTCTTTCTAAGTATTTCCTCCGCATCAAACGGATATTCAAGTTCTTTCATATGGGGCAATTCTCCTGTCTGAAATATATTATCATAAATCACCCTTTGTAATCCAATATGTACATCTACTTTAGTATTTTATACTAAATACGGCGGGATTTCACCCCAAATCGTCAGATTGCAAATTTAAGGCAATTAGGCTACAATATTTCTCGTGTATCATTTTATTAATATGTCTGAGGAGAATCATTTATGATAACAGCGCTTATAATATTTGTACTGATGTATATAGGGATGCTCGCTTTTTCGAAGTTCAGGGTTTTCTTTGCACTCGGTGCTGCCGCATGTATGGTGATATTCGGTGTCATTTCCATAGGAGATGTTCCCGGGGCGATAAATTGGAACGTCATAATGATGATATCCGGTACGATGGGTATCGTCACATTATTTATAGAAACCGGAATGCCGGCAAGACTTGCAGATCTGATGCTTCAGAAAGTGCCCAATGCTTGCATGGCTATCGTAGCGCTTTCGACATTCTCCGGTATCGTATCCGCTTTTGTTGATAATGTTGCGACAGTTCTTATGGTAGCGCCTGTCGGACTTGCCATCTGTAAGAAATTAAAGATCAATCCGATCCCCGCGATCATAGCCATAGCGGTTTCCTCAAATCTGCAGGGTGCCTCAACACTGGTCGGTGACACGACAAGTATATTGCTCGGCGGCTATGCCGGCATGAGTTTCATCGACTTTATCTGGTGGCAGGGCAAGCCTTCGATCTTCTGGGCTGTTGAACTCGGTGCCCTCGGTACTATATTCATCCTCCTGTTTTTGTTCCGCAAACAGAAGGAACCCGTTACAAGCGACAGGCTTACTCCCGTTGACGATCATGTTCCCGGGATCATCATGCTGTCGGTTGTCATCTGCCTCATAATCGCATCATTTTTCGAGATACCTTATGTGGATGATATAAAGAACGGTCTGATCTGTATCATATTATTTGTCATAGATATCGTAAGAAGCTGCATCAAAAAGAAAAGCACCGAACCCGTCAAACTCGTCAGCAAGGAAATGGATTATTCGACGCTCGGTATGTTATGCGGTCTTTTCATAGTGATCGCTGCGATCAATGAAGCAGGTATAATCGATGTCATCGCAGACTGGTTTGCTTCAATGGGTAACGGCAATACCTTCCTGCTGTACACGATCATAGTATTCGGTTCGGTCCTTCTTTCCGCTTTTATCGACAATATCCCTTATGTAGCCGCCATGCTTCCCGTTGTTCAGGGCATCGCAGTTAAACTCGGGATCAGTCCCGAAGTCCTTTACTTCGGACTGCTGACGGGTGCGACGCTAGGCGGCAATATCACTCCTTTCGGAGCATCAGCCAATGTAACCGGTATCGGCATACTTCGTAAAGAGGGACTTTCCGTAAAGAACAGCGATTTCTTCAAGATCGGTATCCCGTTCACATTAACCGCCGTAACTATCGGATATCTCTTTATATGGTTTGTATGGGCTTAAAGACCAAAAACCCGAAATGATACACATCATTTCGGGTTTTTTTTATTTGTTCCCGTCCACAAGGGTTTTCAGGAAAAATCTGTTCATAGTGCTGTGAATGACTTCTTTGGGTCTGGGGATAAGTTCATATCCCATGCTCTTATACAAATTTACGGCTTCTTTAAGACATGTGTGCGTTTCAAGATACATGCGTTCAAATCCCATTTCCGCAGCCTTTTGCTCTATGCGTCCGACCAGTTCCCTGCCAAGACCTTTACCCTTCATCTCATCGATGAGATAAAGCTTCTGCAATTCCGCACATTCGGGAAACAGATCGGTTCCCGCAAGGCCCACACCGCCGACCGCTTCATCGTTATCATCAGTCAAAACAAGATAATACCTGTCACTTCCCGGCAGATAAATATCACTGAGCCGGTCAAGCCCGGGGTCAAAATAAGCCGTTCCCGGGACATTCAGTCCGTATGCCTCAAGATTCTTTCTTATGATATCCGCCAGTTTTGCATTGTCTTTCGGTTGTATCTCTCTGTACATACCCGCCTCATTTTCTGTATTCGTTTTCTATCCACTGCATGATCACATCCGTTATATATGAGATCTCGGTTCCGTTTAACTGCTTGCCCGAAGGTATCCTATGCCATTTTTCTAGGCAGGCTCTGCAACAGCATGCCGTAGCGTGCTGTGCCGTAAATACCGGATGTCCCTTCATGGGAGTCTGACTTCCGTCTTTCTCAGGATTTTCCGGCGCAAGACGTTTTGCAACAAAGTCTTTTGCATGACTACTTACGGTCTCCAGTCCTTTTTCTTCAATATAAGCCCTGTCCTCTGCACTTAAATGAAACCTGCTCCTGAAATCCGACTTTGAAAGCCTCTCAGTCAGGCTCTTTCTGTCAGGCAGCACATATCTTATCGCCTCGGCGCATCCCGTCCCGGGCGTATAACTGTAGCCTGACTTTACAGCCTGCGCCATCTGCAGTTTTCTGTCTATATGATAAGTCCTGCCATCCTTTATAAACACGGCACCGGTCTGCTTGAAATAAAAAGGTACAGCATTGCGGATACATTGCCTTCTCAGTTCCTGTACCCATCTCAAGTCACAGGGTCTCGCCTTCGGTCCGCTCTCCCCTCCGCAGGTCACATGCTCTATGAGTCCGCTCTCAAGGTATTTCTCAATATGTATCTCCTCAAGCATCGGTTCGGAAATGATCTCACGATGCCTGATCGGCAAGCTCAACATGATAGGCAGCCTGTAATCGGCTCTGTCCTGATCTTCACAGGTACTGCAGATCGTGACATGATCCCAGCCGTCACCCCAGTCGGGCGGCAGTTCCTTTTCAAAACGGTCTATACGCTTGGTAATGATGTGAAAACTCAGGTCTTTTCGCACTCTGATGATATCCCAGCAACCTCTCCTCCACTCATCGGCCTCCTCCAGAAAGAAATCCGATGTCATACAGGCAAATATCGTACCGTCACCTGCTGTAAGCTTATAACTGCCCTGTCTGTTTTTCTTTAAAGGCAGGTCATAATCACCGGTTTTGACGACTATGCCCGCATCCTTGCCTATGCTCTCGTCCCGCCTGTATACATAACAGTTTGCACATCCGGGACTTATCTTGTGGCAACCGTGCCACGGATTCCATATTGCCATAACGTATCCTCAAACAAAAACACCCCTAAGGGTGCTTTTGTTTATCCTATAAGTTATATCGCGGTTTTTAATAATTGTCCATGTGGATCTCGAAATAGCTCTGGGGATGTGCGCATACCGGACATACATCGGGAGCCTGGGTTCCGACAACAATGTGTCCGCAGTTTCTGCATTCCCATACCTTAACTTCACTCTTTTTGAAGACTTCCTGAGCCTCTACATTGTGAAGCAATGCACGGTATCTCTCTTCATGGCGCTTCTCGATCGCGGCCACTCCGCGGAATTTTGCAGCCAGTTCGGGGAATCCTTCCGCCTCAGCTGTTTTGGCGAAGCCTTCGTACATGTCTGTCCATTCGTAGTTCTCACCTTCTGCGGCAGCCTGCAGGTTTTCAGCCGTACTTCCGATACCGCCAAGTTCCTTGAACCACATTTTTGCATGTTCCTTCTCATTGTTTGCAGTAAGTTCAAAGAGGGCTGCGATCTGTTCGAATCCTTCCTTCTTGGCCTTGGAAGCAAAGTATGTATACTTGTTCCTTGCCTGTGATTCTCCCGCAAATGCTGCTTCAAGATTCTTCTCGGTCTGCGTTCCCGCATAGGGATTGCTGTTCTTGATCTCAACAAGCTTATCTCCGGTTGCCTTGCACTTAGGGCAAACAGGCTCTACTCCGTCTTCAACCGTAAAGATCTCACCACACACCAAACATTTGTAAGTTTTCATCTACTGTCTCCTTTCGTTTGTAAGAATTGCCGCCGTTCCCCGACGGACCTTCTGTAGATAACTATCCCCTGGTGGGCTCACAATTGTTGCATATCCCATGAAAATAGATCATGCAACCTTCCACCCTGCAGTCAGTCACTTCAGATGCTTCACGTACCAGCTTTCTGACTGTTGCTGACATATCCATCTCAAGATCATACACTCTCCCGCACTTTGTACAATAAAAATGATAATGATCTCTTGTATCGGCATCAAAATGATCCACTCCGTCCTGAGTATGTATACGTATGATCATCTTATTGTCGGAAAGCAGTTTCAGATTCCTGTATACCGTTCCCAGACTTATATTGGGTTCGACCCTGCTGACATTTTCGTACACTTCCTCCGCAGTCGGATGAGATTTCGTACCGGACAGATAATCCATTATCAGATCCCTTTGTCGGCTGTGATTCATATGGCCTCCTTAAAATCAGTAATGGTTACTGATTTTAAGTTTATCATATATGTCCGATTTGTCAACAGGTATAAGGCATTTTTTGCACTCGGGTGTCTTCCGTTTTAACCTGAAAAATGACATTTTTATCGGATGTCCTTCCACCAGCGTTCTTTATGATCCGATATCTCCGACAGTTTGACCGTCTCTCCTATATAAGGTGTAACAACATCAAGACCTTTCTCTTCTCCTGCCGTGACTATCCTTTCCGCAGGGTCATCCCACGCGTGGGGAGCCAGTGAATATGCTGCCCAATGCACCGGCCAGACAACGGTGCTGTGCATATCCTCCATGGCCTGCGCCTCCTGTTCGGGGAACATATGGACATTGGCCCATTGACTGTTGTACTGGGCTCCGTCGGAGAGTACAAGATCAAATGAGCCGTACCTCTTATATATTTCCTTAAAATGATCTCCGTATCCCGTATCACCGGTATCATATATCCTGCATGAGTCATTGACAAATATCCATGAACACCACAATGTCTCGTTCCTGTCCATCATATTTCTCATGGAATAATGCTTTGAAGGCGCACATACTATCTCCAGGTCATCCGTCTTTTCGGATTCCCACCATGCGACCGCAATGATCTTGTCAGCGGGAACTCCCCATCTTTCAAGATCGTTTTCTATCCCGAGGGGTACTAAGAATCTGTCTGTCTTTTCATCCAGCTGCTTTATGGCCGCCATGTCCAGATGATCGAAATGATCGTGTGTTATCAGGATATAATCAAGTTTGGGCAGTTCTTCGAAAGTGACCGGCGGCTCACTGAACCTCTTCGGGCCGGCAAATCCGACGGGTGAACTCCTGTCACTGAATATCGGGTCTATCAGTATATTCTTCCCGCTCATCTGTATGAGCACCGTTGAGTGTCCCATCCATGTGATGCTGACATCCTCAGGGTCTGCTTCATCAAATGACGGCTTTCTGACCGGTATGGGGTCCGTCGGTGTTGCCCCCTTATCGGAAACGGTATTCGGATACGAAACCTCATCCCCCGAAAATGATCCCATAAGGTCCCCAAATTTACCGTTTTCAAAAACTGCCGAACGTGCGGCATAATCCTTTTCATCCTTTGAGGAAGACTGTCCTCCGAACGAAGGCCAGAATCTGAGGATGAGTAAGACAAATATTATGATCGTAATGATCACGATGATCGTTGTTATCAAGGCTTTGATCCACCTTTTCATGTTTTACAGATCCTTTATCTTAATCGTCCCAATATCGTCAATTCCCTTTATCACACCGGCCAGAAGTGCGGCACGCTTTACATTTACCGGTCTGATCCCGACACCTATCATGATATATCTGATATATCCGCTTTCGGCTTCGGACAGTATCTCTGTCAGCACTCCGCATATCTTCTTTCCTTTAAGCTTTACATCACCGGACTCATCGGCAATTACCTTAGCACCGGTTTCGGTATTTATCACATCTGCGACGACACGAGCCACGGAAGGAGTGATGCCTTTGATATCCGTATCATCCGACGGACGCAGCAGATATGACATGTAAATGCTTTTATTGTCGGGTGAATCGAATCTGCTTCCGTTGCGGCCTCTGCCCGAAGTCTGCGAGGAAGCAACTGCCACCTGCCCGGTTTCGGCACCATTCTCGGCAAGTTCATGCAATATTACATTGGTAGATACGACCGAATCATATATCGCTATCTTCTCCACCCTGTCTTCATCAAGAAAGGTAAGCAACTCGCCGGGATTTATAAGGTCCGGATCGTTCTCAATGCGATATCCTTTATGCTTTACCGCATCTATCACATAGCCTTCTTCTCTCAATGCGGCCACAGCTTTGTTGACTGCACTTCGCGTGAGCCTGAGGCTGTCTGCGATCTCCTGACCGGAAATATACCTTCCGTCACATGTCGCTCTCAATATTTGGTTGAGCACTGGATACTTTGAACCCGTCATTCCGGCCTCCGCTAATGTTATCTGCTATTACAATTTTACTTCATAACACGTACAAATACAATTAACAGGATTGATATCCGCTTTTCAGTTTTATGCCTTTTCACTATACCGAACGGAGCTTTATCTTTCGCAATTGTCAACCTTTATAAATTTTAGGTTGACAATAAAACATGCATAACATATAATAAGCAGGGTCCTGAAATAACAGGACATAAATAAACAACGAGGTATTGATCATGACGGAAACAAAAAGATTTTCAGCAAAAAACATGGCACTCATCGGTATGATGACAGCGATAATCTGCATATGCGGTCCTCTGTCCGTTCCGATCGGCCCGATACCGGTATCGCTCACACCTCTCGCGATATTTCTGACCGTATGTATCATAGGCAAAAATAAAGGAACCTTCGCGACGATCCTATATCTTCTGATCGGTCTTGTCGGGCTCCCGGTATTTTCCGGCTTTACAGGCGGTCCCGGCAAACTGCTCGGTCCCACCGGCGGATATCTTGTCTCATTTTTCCTTATGGCTTATATCGCAGGTATATTTATTGAAAAGTTTGATAATGTGCCCCTTCAGATGCTCGGCTGTCTGCTTGGACTTACAGTGTCCTATACGATAGGTACGATATGGCTTTCCTTCCAGGCTTCCATGTCGATCAAAGAAGCTCTTGCGGTCGCAGTCCTTCCGTTTGTCATATTTGACCTGATAAAGATCGTCATCGCGGTCCTTTTGGGCAAAGCCGTCAGATCCCGTATCTGATATACAGACGTACATAGTTTCCGCAGATCGGTCGAGATACATTATTTCCGCAGATCATTACATCAAGAGTGCGGCCATACAGCGTATCGCCGAATCACGGGTCTTTACTCATTGTCTGTCTCTACCCATTTTTTCATAGCTTCAAATATATCCTCTGCCTTGGGCGGACATCCGGCCACGGTATGTTTAAACAGTCTGGTGCAGTTACCCACGCCAAAATCACCCGTCTTTCCTCTGTAGCCCTGGCCTATGCAGATCTTTGATTTGAACATTTCAAGAAGATTTTCCTTATCCATCATATCCAGCGCCTCCATGAGTCCCTCATAGCAGGCACTGCAGGTATCTATGTCTTCCGCAACGTAACCAAGTTCCAACACCCTGTGGATATGCGGCAATACCTCCTCATGATCATCCTCACCGACAGTCTTAAGCTCAAGACCGTTAAGATCCATGCTTCCGACACCCAGCTCTGCCGCTTCGACTATATATTTCACATCCTCCGTCTTATACCCTAAGAGATCGCAAACATAAGCATCTGTCAGCACGGGATCGACAGCCGCCATGACACAATCCGATACATACGGATTACCTCCTCCTTCAAAATCCAGATCTCCGCATATATGATCTACTACTATAAAATCCTGTCTGATATAAAAGTTTAAGTGTGCTATGGGATCATGAAGTCCCATTGTGTGAAAACGTCTCTTTTCGGAATTTGGTATCAGTCCCTTCATATTCTTGAGGGCACAGGTTATCTTAGTCTGGCAATGTCCTTTAAGGACAGGGACGTTGATGAGAAAATCAACATCCTTTGCACATTTGCAGACCTTGAGTGTCATATCCCCGGCATCGACCTCGACACCTTTTTCCTTCTGCATATCGATGAGTTCTATCCCATAAGCTGCAGCAAGAGAATTGTAGCCGCAGTACTCAAATGCGTCCTCTGTGGTATCACCGATCCATGAACCTTCCATGATGACGATCCTGTCAAATCCGTTCTTCTGAAGGTATTCAACAATACCCTCAACGACTTCGGGGTGTGTTGTTGCCCCGTAATCGGCAGGGGTCGGCGATACGAGATTCGGCTTTATACCTATCCTTGGTCTGTCTGTACCCTTTGCGTCAATTAGAGACTTTAAGTCTGCTTCTTCGAGTAGACTCATCGTCATTTCCTTATAATTTTTTCCGTATGTTCTTAATATCTCATTATTTTTCATAAAGCGTTAAAAATATTTCCTGTGGATCACAGAAGGATCTATCATTGAAGGGCTTGGTGACCCGGTCCTTGCCATGATGCTCTTTAACTCGTCATTCAATTCCCAGAGTCTTTCAGTTACACCTTCGTGCCCATCCTTAAGTCTTTCCATAAGGTCACGTCCCACACAGACTGCATCCGCACCCAGTGCCAGTGCCTTGAACACGTCAATACCGCTCTCTATACCGCAGTCGACTATGATCTTTATCTGTCCTCCGACCGCTCTGACTATATCCGGTAAGATCATGAGCGGCGGGACCGAATAAGGCATGATGCCGTGATGGTGCGACACTATGATCGCGGATGCTCCCATGGAAACACATTTTATGGCATCTCTGACGCTCAGCACTCCTTTTACCACAAACGGAACCGGTGATGCATTCACAAATCCCTTTAATTCCTCATATGACTTAGGCTTCATCGGAAGTCCGCAGACCACGTCATATCTGCCGTTACCTGCAAATACATGATCTATATCCATTCCTACTGCAACAACCTTCTGACTCACAGCGTGTTCTATCTTGCGGAATACTTCCGCATTATCTTCGTGGGGCTTGATTATCTTGACGATATCCGCACCCGTCGCTGCCATTTCCTCAAGATCCTTATCCTCTCCCATACCGACAAAGCAGAGTGCTCCGGCTTTTTTCGCACCGAGTGCAAATTCACTCATCCCGTTTTCACAGACCGAATGCAGATGCGACAGGGCCGCTGTCATGATCGGCATTTGGTAGGTCCTTCCGAACATCTCGATCTCAGTACTCGGCAGATCCGCATCTATATATCTTGTTTCAAGCAAGAGTGAATCAAAATAATCTCTTGTGATCCTGTTTGAATCATAAGCTTCTGACATATGCAAAACTCCTCCTGTATTCTTCATCACTGTTAAGATGTTCTATGATAACCGGCATATCCTCTCTTACGGCGGTAGCCTTTTCCAGGTATCGCTTGATATTCATGATACCTTCTCCGCATGCACATTCCTTAAGCTGAAATGTGTAATCCTCAAGAAGTCGTATGTCTTTGAGATGGATACTGCAGATCTTATCTCCCAGCTTCTCAAAACACTCATCCATAAATTCATCCAGATGAAAATATCTTTCCGGACTCGTGACCATATTGATAAGGTCGAGATGCACCCCGAATCCGTCACGTTCCACTTCACCCAGAAGTCTCAGATAATCGTCGGGTCCCGAAGGTACCATCCACGGCATCGGTTCAAGCGTGAATTTGGTATTCTTCGGCTCGACACGGTCTATTATATTTCTGACCATAGAGATTATGTCACGTCTGGTCTCAGCATCAAAGTTGCCTGCATATCCGCCGTCCCATCTCGGTCCGTGCGGTGTTCCGGCAACATTCACACAGCACCTTGCGCCTATCCTTTCGGCAAGCGACAGCTGATCCGCTGCATAATCGATCATTCTGCTCCGTTCCTCTAGATCGACAGCAAGAGTATTGCGCCATACTCCGACCTCAGCTATCACAAGTCCTGCCCTGTCGGCTGCCTCCTTATAGGCGGTTATATCCTTTTCATCCGCCTCGCAGTTTATCGGAAACGAAACTGCTTCACACCCCAGTTCGATCTGCTTTGCTGCCCAGTCATCAGCTGACTTTGCACCCAGATCGGTCATAACCCCAAGTTTCATATACTCTCTTTCCGGAAAGCATCAGCCGTCTTCTCCGGCGGCTTCCTGCTTCCTGATATATTTGGTCCATTCTATCATACCGTAAGTGGTATTTGTGAAATATCCGAGCTTGTATACGAGAAGTACCCATTGTCCGGATATGATATTGACGATAGTTTCAATGATGATATACAGATACCATGTCCACCATGACTCTCTCGATCTGAAGAACATGAGTATACCGTCAAGTATGCTCATAACGCCCAGGCATGCATCAAGATATGCGATAACGACGATGAGCTTTTCATTGCTGTAAAAATCCGTATCGGGGCTGACACGTGCCACTATGTATCCGATAACGAGCGAAAGCACTACCGTTCCGGCCATAATGACTATTGTCTGCCATGTCTTAAGACGTCTTACGACTGTCTTTTCCTTTTCCGTTTTGTCCATGAATCTGCGCCACTGGAAGAAGCCCAGCGTGTGTGCCGGTATCCAGTAAAGGGCCGCTACCGCCATGGACGTCCAGCGTGTACGGAGTATGATCATAGTAGTGATCTCAATGATCTCCACTATGTTGTAGATAAGAAATCCCCATTTATTCTGCTTTGAGAACAATAACTCGCAGAAACATCCGATGATAACATCAAATACATAAAGTACCGTGATCACGATACCGCTCACACCATTGGCATCATCCTCCGGTGCGATAACCGCAACAAGGATTGCCAATGCGATTATACCGATCATCCACCACTTCTCATAGGTGGTGAAATATTTTTTAAGTCTTGAGGCAAAACTGCCCTTTTCCGATAACTTAACCTCTGAATCAACTTTTGCGTTCATAATATATCTCCTTAATCTTTGTTCATCATTTTAGAAAATGCCGCCATTATGCTTATTCTGGCACTTTCGTAGGTTAATGCCCCCTGCATGTATACAGTGTAGGGGCTTACAACGGGGCCGTCACAGGTCATCTCTATCGTTGATCCCTGTGCAAATGTTCCCGCTGACATGATCTCATCGTGCGGATACCCCGGCATCTCACACGGAACCGATGCATACATGGAATCCACGGGCGAAAATGACTGCAATGACCGGCAATATCTAACCAGCTCGTCTGCAGTATCGAAACAAAATGTCTGGACTATGTCGCTGCGCACCGATCTAAAGTCCGGAACAACATTTTTATATCCGAGTCTTTCCGCAAGGTATGATGTAAATATAGCCGTTTTAACGGCGTTTGCCACGGTATGCGGTGCCATGAACAATCCCTTTAAAAACTTTAAGTTCTGATTGTAATTTGCACCTAGATATTTGCCCATACCGGGTGAAGTGAGCCTGTCTGCGACCTGTTCGATGAGATCCGCCCTTCCGGCGATATAACCGCCCGATGTAGCGATACCTCCGCCCAGGTTATGCATGAGCGAGCCCGCCATTATATCTGCACCTACTCCCGTAGGTTCCTGTCTTTCCACAAGTTCACCGTAGCAGTTGTCACACATGATGATGACCTTATCGTCGATCGATCTGATGAGTGAGCATACCTTCTCTATCTGAGCGATCGTAAGGCCTTTTCTGTGTGAATAACCGCAGGAACGCTGTATTTCCACAAGAGTGACATCTTTTTTCTCTATTCTTTTTCTGATGGCATCATAATCGAAATCATCACCATCCAGATCTATTTCCTCGTAGGTCACACCGTTTCTGGTGAGTGACAGCGGGCTGTCGCCG
Source organism: Lachnospiraceae bacterium (assembly GCA_024698705.1). Lineage (GTDB taxonomy): Bacteria > Bacillota > Clostridia > Lachnospirales > Lachnospiraceae > Colinaster. The sequence continues at coordinate 21,662 of JAILQX010000027.1, read as the reverse complement.
CGGCTGCCTACTATTTCCTGCAAAGGGTCATACGGAGGGCCTGAGATCGCTACCATGACATCTCCGGGATGAAGCAGTCCCGAAAGCGTGAGATAGATTGCGTTGGTACCCGACATGATCTGTGCTCTGACGAGAGCATCCTCGCTTCCGAGTACATCGGCAAATACCGCTTCTATCTTATCCCTGGCTTCATCGAAAAAAGCATATCCGTTGATCTCCGTAAAGTCCTGATAGGATACACCCTTGTCAAGAAATGCGCTGAGAACCTTTTCGGAATTGTACCGACACACTTCATCTACTTTTTCAAAATACGTTTTCAACTCCTCGTCGGCCTCGGCCGCAAGAGTTTTGATCCTGTCATCGATAGTGATAATACTCATAATCCTTCTCTATCCTTTTCTTTTGTATCTCATCGGCTTCATGGCCCGACAGTCGGCCATCGTGGCCGGTCGGTGACGCACAACCTTCATTTTACCATATTTACCGGATATGCATCAAGGATGCTCCCTGTCGGAAGCATCCCTGATCTTCTGTCATTATATTTGATCGTATAAACCGGCCATCCCAGTGCTCGTTAAAGTACCGTAAGAAGTCTGCGGGCCGCTTCCGCTGTATCGGCGGGGTCACCGAAGGTGGAGAATCTGAAGAAGCCCTCTCCGCAGGCTCCGAAGCCTTCACCCGGTGTACCCACGATCTGTACTTCGTTAAGGAGCATATCAAAGAATTCCCAGCTTCCCATATTTCCGGGACATTTAAGCCATATATAGGGTGCGTTGTGACCGCCGCAATACCATACATTCTTTTCATCCAACGGTTTCATCAGAACCCTGGCATTGTTCTTGTAGACATTGATATTTTCCATGATCTGCTCACGGCCTTCGGGAGTGAAAACAGCAGCTCCTCCACGCTGAAGGATGTAGGAAACACCGTTGGTCTTGGTCGTACGGTTTCTTACCCACATGCTGTTTAAGTTCATGCCGTTTCGTTCAAGTGTGTTCGGAATGACGGTATAACCGAGTCTGGTTCCCGTAAAGCCTGCCGTCTTGGACAGAGAGCATATCTCTATCGCACAGGTTCTTGCACCTTCTATCTCAAATATGGAATGAGGAAGTGTTTCGTCCTCGATAAATGCTTCATAGGCTGCATCAAACAGGATGACCGCTCCTCTTTTGTTGGCATAATCAACCCATTTTTTAAGTCCTTCTTTCGTATATACCGCTCCGGTCGGATTGTTTGGTGAACACAGATATATAAGGTCCGCTTCTATGGACGGATCCGGCATCGGAAGAAATCCGTTATGAACTCCGGAAGCAAGATGGATAATCTTTCTTCCCGCCATGATATTGGCATCAACATATGCAGGATATGCGGGCTCCATGATAAGGGCCGTATTTGAACGGTCAAACAGATCGAGTATGTCACTTAACTCATCACTTGCTCCGCTTGAAACAAATGCCTCATCAGCTGACAGTTTAACACCGCGTCCGGCATAGTAGTCAACGATCCTTTCTTTTATGAAATCGGCGCCGATCTCCGGCATATATCCGTGGAAACGGCTCTTATCGCTCTGATCGTCCACAGCACCGTGAAGAGCTTCTATTACCGTATCGCAGAGAGGAAGTGATACATCACCTATCCCCAAACGGTATATATGCTTATCGGGATTCTTTTCAAGATAAGTATTTACCTTCTTGCTGATGTTAAAAAACAGATAAGAATCCTTCAGATCCGCATAGTTCATATTGGGCATCATCATAGTTTTATTTCTCCTTCGTATACAAATTCGGCCGGTCCGGTCATTAGCAGGCAGTCACCCGCAGTAACCTTTGTCGTAAGAACTCCGCCGTCCAGATGAACCCTGATATCCGTATCATTGTCACATATGCCTTTGCTTACCGCAGCCATTGTGGATGCACAGGCCCCCGTTCCGCAGGCCATTGTTATGCCGCTGCCTCTTTCCCACACACGCATGCGTATTTCATTTTCACCGAGAGTCTGAACAAATTCCACATTGACTCCATCAGGAAATTCCCTGTGCGTCTCGATCAACGGTCCTATCTTCTCCAGTTCAACGGCCTCTATGTCCTCCGTAAATATGACCACATGCGGATTGCCGACGGAAACCGGTGTCAGATATATCTCTCCGAGATCTGTATCTATGATCTTATCCTTCATAACGGTAACCGTCCCCATGTTGACGGTTACCGATTTGACACAGGTACCGCAGAAATTCAATTTAAGATATTTTATCCCGGACAGGGTTTCTATCTTGAGTTCTCTTTTGTCGGTGTAGCCCTTCTCGTAGACATATTTACCCACGCATCGGATACCGTTACCGCACATCTTCGCTTCGCTTCCGTCCGCATTGAATATGCGCATGTTGAAATCAGCGATATCAGACTTTGTGATATAGATCATCCCGTCCGATCCGGCACCGAAATGTCTGTCCGACATCTTCCTTGAAAGTTCCTCTATATCCTCCGGAACTTCATCGTATACGTACAGATAATCATTGCCCAGGCCTTGCATTTTTGTAAATTTCATAATCATTTCCTCGTTGTCAACTGTTTATCATCGATACTCCGATCGAGATCTCTTCAAGTACATCCAGAAGCACTCTTACGGTGTCGAGTGAAGAGAACATCGTCACATTGTTCTGTACCGCACATTTTCTTATAAGTTCACCGTCCATATAATGGATCCCCGACAATATGGCACGTGTATTTATCACATAACTGGTGTGTCCCGAACGTATGGCGTCAAGTATTTCCTCGCTGCCCTCGCTCATCTTGTGAAGTGTTTTTGTCGGAATACCGTGTTCCCTGAATACCGTTGCCGTCAGGCTCGTTGCCTCTATATTGAAACCAAGATGAAGAAATCTCCTTGCCAGGTCAAGCGCCTCTTCCTTGTCCTCGTCCGCCAAAGTAAATATAACCGTTCCGTAATCCTGTATCTTAAGTCCGGATGCGATAAGCGCCTTATAAACCGCCCTGTGGATCTTTCTGTCATAACCTATGGCTTCGCCTGTGGATTTCATCTCGGGTGAAAGATATGCATCCATGCCCTGCAGCTTCAAAAATGAAAATGCCGGAACCTTCACATAATATCTGTCTTTTTCCCTTGGATATATATCCTTGATCCCCTGCGTTTTGAGGTCGATACCCATCATGACCTTTGTCGCTATATCGGCCAGGCTGAAGCCGGTCGACTTTGATAAGAAAGGTACCGTCCTTGAGGATCTCGGATTTACCTCTATGATATATACCTCATCATCCGGATCGACTATGAACTGGATGTTGAACAGTCCTCTTATACCTATAGCAAGTCCCAGTTTTTCGGTATACTCAAGTATCTTTGCCTTGACTGCTCCGCTTATGCTGTATGAAGGATATACGCTGATAGAATCACCGGAATGAACGCCGGTCCTCTCAACGAGCTCCATGATACCTGGAACAAATACCTGTTTGCCATCACAGACTGCGTCAACTTCGACTTCTTTGCCCCTGATGTATTTATCAACCAGTACCGGCTTGTCCTTATCGATCTCAACCGCCGTCTTTAAGTAATGGAGCAGTTCGGCTTCCTTTGCGACTATCTGCATCGCTCTTCCGCCGAGAACAAAGCTCGGTCTCACAAGTACGGGATAGCCTATCCTTCCTGCAGCCTCTATGCCTTCATCTATTGAGGTTACAGCTTCTCCGAGCGGTCTCGGTATGTTCAGATCTATCAGCAGTTTTTCAAACAGATCCCTGTCTTCAGCCATATCTATGGCAGCACGGTCGGTACCGATGATCGGAACATTGTATTCACTCAGCCTGTCAGCCAGATTTATTGCTGTCTGTCCTCCGAGGGAAACTATCACACCGTCGGGCTTCTCCATATCTATGACGTTCATTACATGCTCGAAATCCAGAGGTTCAAAATACAGTTTGTCCGAGCAGGTATAATCGGTGGATACGGTTTCCGGATTGTTATTGATTATTATGGCTTCATATCCGTTTGCTTTTATCGTCATCACCGCATGTACGGTCGAATAATCGAATTCCACACCCTGTCCGATCCTGATGGGACCCGAACCGATAACGATAATCTTTTTATCCGGAAGGATAACGGATTCATTTTCATGTTCATATGTCGAATAAAAATACGGGATATAGCTGTCAAATTCCGATGCACAGGTATCGATCATCTTGTAAACGGGCCTGATACCGTGTTCGGTCCTGAATGCTCTTACTTCACTTTCCGTACTGTTCCATAAGTCTGCTATCGTCCTGTCGGCAAAGCCCATACGCTTGGCCTCATACAGGATGTTTTCATCATATACCGCCGCACTTATCTTCTTTTCCGTCTCAACGATACTCTTGAATTTATCGATATAAAGTCTGTCTATACCTGTAGCATTTATTATGTCGGATACCGGCACATCGCGTCTCAAAAGTTCTGCTATTGCATAGAGTCTGTCATCCCTGCCTTCCCTTATGTAGACAAGCATTTCAGCCGTATCCATACTGTCGAACTTATGATTTTTTATGTGATATACTCCGGTCTCAAGTGAGCTGACTGCCTTAAGTAAACTTTCCTCAAATGTCCTTCCGATGCTCATGACCTCACCGGTCGCTTTCATCTGTGTGGAAAGTGAATTGTCGGCATCGGTAAATTTATCAAACGGGAATCTGGGCATCTTGCAAACCACATAGTCAAGTGTCGGTTCAAATGATGCCGGTGTATTGGCTATCGGTATCTCATCCAATGTCATACCCACGCCTATCTTTGCCGATACCCTGGCTATGGGGTATCCGCTCGCTTTTGAAGCAAGCGCGGAAGATCTGGATACTCTGGGGTTTACCTCGATCAGATAATAATCAAATGATACCGGATCCAGGGCAAACTGCACGTTGCATCCGCCTTCTATCTTTAACGCCCTTATGAGCCTGAGCGCACTGTCCCTTAACATCTGATATTCCTTATTGGATAAGGTCTGGGACGGACATACGACTATCGAATCGCCGGTATGTATGCCGACGGGATCGATATTTTCCATGTTACAGATGGTTATGGCAGTATCATTGCTGTCCCTCATAACCTCGTATTCTATTTCCTTGAAACCTTTAATGCTCTTTTCTATAAGGACCTGTTTTACCGGAGAAAGTTCAAGAGCATTTTTCATGTGTTCCTTAAATTCGCTGTCATTTTCCGCAAACCCTCCGCCTGTACCTCCGAGGGTAAATGCAGGTCTGAGTACGACCGGATATCCGATCTCCTCTGCGACCTCCAATCCTTCTTCCATACTTCCGGCGATCTTTGACGGTAATACGGGTTCTCCGAGACTCATGCAGAGTTCCTTGAATTTTTCCCTGTCCTCTGCCTGTTCTATACTTTCTATCGAAGTACCGAGCAGTTCGACACGACACTCCTTCAATACTCCGGACTTTTCAAGCTCGACCGCAAGGTTGATGCCTGTCTGACCTCCTATACCGGGAAGTATCGCATCCGGTCTTTCCTGTCTGATGATCTTTGACATGAACTCCAGAGTCAGGGGTTCCATATAGATCTTATCCGCAATGGCTGTATCGGACATGATCGTAGCCGGATTTGAGTTGCACAGAACGACCTCATATCCTTCTTCCCTGAGTGCAAGACATGCCTGTGTTCCGGCATAATCAAATTCCGCTGCCTGACCGATGACTATCGGCCCCGAGCCTATGACCATGACTTTATGAATATCATTTCGTTTCATGATCTTTCCTCCATCAATTCAGTGAAATGAGAAAACAGATAACGGCTGTCCTGCGGTCCCGGCGCGCTTTCCGGATGATACTGAACGCTGAAGACACTGTCCTCGACGCATTCCATACCCTCTACGGTATTGTCCAAAAGGTTCACATGCGTAACATTCAGTCCGGTTCCCTTAAGTGTATCCGCCTCGACCGCGTATGAGTGATTCTGTGACGTGATCTCTATCTTCCCCGCAGCGTTTTTCACGGGATGATTGCCGCCTCTGTGACCGAATTTGAGTTTATAGGTTTTTGCCCCGTAAGCAAGTGCTATGAGCTGATGTCCGAGACATATACCGAAAATGGGCCTAAACCCGATAAGCTGCCTGATCGTTGCTATGGTCTCCGGTATGTCCGTGGGATCACCCGGGCCGTTTGAAACAAATATCCCATCCGGTTTCATCGCTTTTATATCATCGGCAGAGGTGTTCCACGGGACAACAGTCACCCTGCATCCGAGTTTGTTGAGCGATCTTACTATGTTCAGCTTCATGCCGCAGTCTATTGCTACTACATGCTTTATATCCGCCGCTTTTATGCTGCTGTCTGCCGGAGACTCCCATATTTTCTTACAGCTTACCCTGCTTACCGCATCCGTCGGTACCTCACCGTTACCGAGTAACTCAAGGCATTCATGTAAGGGCTTTGAAGCATCGGTGATAAGTACCTTTCTGCTTCCGAAATCCCTGATCAGACGTGTGAGTTCCCTTGTGTCAACACCTTCAATACCCACGATATCATAGGCTTTCATCAGCTCATCAACAGTCTTTGTTGCACGAAAATAAGACGGATCGTCATTGTACTCACGTACTATCATCCCTCCGATGGTCGGAACTCTTGTTTCATGATCGTCATCATTTATACCGTAATTTCCTATCCAGGGATAGGTCATGACAACCGCCTGATATGTATATGACGGGTCTGACAGTATTTCCTGATATCCGACCATTGACGTGTTAAATACTATCTCGCATATCTTTTCGGAATACGACCCAAAGCCGTACCCGTATACTTCTCTGCCGTCTTCAAATACAATTTTTCGATCAAAGCTGTGTTCCATAATCGACTGTCTCCCTTATGGTACCTATTCCTGCCTGCTGTTGTGAGAATTGAGTGCCGCTCCGACAAAACCTCTGAAGAGCGGATGAGGTCTGTTGGGTCTGCTCTTGAATTCGGGATGATACTGGACTCCTACATAGAACGGTCTCTCCGAAAGTTCAACCGTCTCGATAAGTCTGCCGTCAGGCGATTCTCCGCTGAGTGTAAGTCCTTTATCCGCAAGGCTTTCCCTGTATTCGTTATTGAACTCATACCTGTGTCTGTGTCTTTCACTTATCTCTCTTTTGCCATAGCATTTTTCCATGGTGGTACCCGGCTTTATCATGCATGTATATGCACCCAGTCTCAATGTTCCGCCCTTATCGATGTCATCACTCTGACCCGGCATGAAATCTATGACCTTATGAGCACAGTTCTCATCAAATTCTCCGGAATTGGCATCCCTGATGCCGAGTATATTTCTTGCATATTCGATAACAAGTATCTGCATTCCGAGACATATCCCGAAATAAGGCAGATCATGTTCTCTGGCGTATCTCGCCGCAAGGACCATTCCCTCTATGCCTCTGTTCCCGAAGCCTCCGGGAACCAGGATACCGTCCACTCCGTCCATCTCCGCATACAGATTTTCTTCACTGAGGTTTTCCGAATCTATCCATTTGATCTTAACCCTTGTATTGTGGGCATAACCCGCATGATTAAGGGCTTCCGCCACTGACAGGTAAGCATCGTGCAGACCGACATATTTTCCGACAAGACCTATGGTAACCGTATACGGTCTGTTCTTCACCTGTTCGACCATCGCCCGCCACTCTTCCAGATCCGGCTTAGGTGCGTCTATTACAAGCTCCCTGCATACTATTTCAGAAAAATGAGATTCTTCCAGCATAAGGGGTGCTTCATACAGTATCGGCAGAGTGATATTTTCGATCACACAATCCGGTTTTACGTTGCAGAACAGAGCGATCTTTTTGAAAATGGACTCCTCAAGTTTTTCATCACATCTTAAGACCACGATCCCCGGATTGACGCCCATTCCCTGAAGTTCCTTGACCGAATGCTGTGTAGGCTTTGACTTATGCTCGTCAGAACCGTGGAGATACGGTACGAGTGTGACATGTATGAACAGGCTGTTCTCACGACCCACTTCCAGTGATATCTGTCTTACAGCCTCTATAAAGGGCTGAGACTCGATATCGCCTATGGTTCCGCCTATCTCAGTTATGATCACATCAGCTTCCGTCTTTTTGCTCAGATTGTATATAAATTCCTTGATCTCTCCCGTGATATGAGGGATGACCTGAACTGTTGAACCCAGGTATTCGCCCCTTCTCTCTTTGTTAAGAACGTTCCAGTATACTTTACCGGTCGTAAGATTTGAAAATTTATTCAGATCTTCATCTATAAATCTTTCGTAATGTCCGAGATCCAGATCGGTTTCTGCTCCGTCTTCCGTCACGTAAACTTCACCGTGCTGAAACGGGCTCATCGTCCCCGGATCCACATTGATATAGGGATCCAGCTTCTGGGCCGCAACCTTTAAACCTCTGGCTTTAAGAAGTCTTCCGAGCGAGGCAGCCGTTATGCCCTTGCCAAGTCCTGAAACAACACCGCCGGTCACAAAAATATACTTTGTCATAACATCGCCTCCCTCAAGATATAGCACCCTTCGGGGCACTACATTGGTTGGAACGCTCGCCATTTTAAATTCGCCTTAGGCGAATGGGGCTCGCGCTGCATAGCACCCCTTCGGGGCACTACATTATTCTACAGTCACACTCTTTGCCAGATTCCTGGGCTTATCCACATCAAGGCCCTTGGCTACCGAAATGTAATATGCCATGAGCTGAAGCGGGATCACCGCAAGACTTGTAGCAAAATGTTCATCCGTCTTCGGAATGTAAGCCACAAAGTTGGCCACATCCTCTATCATATAATTGCCGTAGGTGGTGAGACCCATAAGGTATGCACCTCTGGCCTTGCACTCCACCATATTGGAAACGGTCTTCTCGTACAGTTTCTTCTGTGACAACACACCGATCACCAGTGTATTGTCCTCTATAAGACTTATGGTACCGTGCTTAAGCTCACCGGCTGCATATGCTTCCGAATGTATATATGATATTTCCTTCATCTTGAGTGAACCCTCAAGACTTATGGCATAATCCAGTCCTCTTCCGATAAAGAAGATATCGTGTGCATGAGAATACTTTGCAGCAAACCACTGTATCCTCTCTTTATCTTCAAGTATCTTTTCTATCTTCTGCGGAAGTGATGTGAGTTCCTCTATGAGCTGTTTATAATACTCTTCCGTGATCTTATTTCTTACGAATGCAAATTCCATTGCCATTGCATAACATGCTATGAGCTGGGTCGAATATGCCTTTGTGGTCGCAACACTGATCTCGGGACCCGCGAGGGTATAGAACGTATTGTCCGCTTCTCTTGCAATGGATGAGCCAACCACGTTGACTATGGCAAATGTTCTGACGCCTCTCTCCTTGGCAAGTCTGAGGGCAGCGAGCGTATCTGCTGTTTCACCCGACTGGCTTATCACCAGGACAAGCGTATGCTCTGTCATTATGGGATCCCTGTAACGGAATTCGCTTGCAAGATCCACATTCACGGGTATCCTTGCCATGTCTTCGAATACATATTTTGCGGCCATTCCCACATGATATGCCGATCCGCAGGCAACAATGTATATCTGATCGATCGCAGCTATTTCCTCATCGGTGAGACTTATCGCTTCCGAATTGATCTTTCCGTCCTTGATGAGTGATGAAACGGTATCTCCGACAACCTTTGGCTGCTCATAGATCTCCTTCATCATAAAATGCTCGAAGCCGCCCTTTTCGGCTGTCTCGGCATCCCATGCAACCTCTGTCAGTTCCTTCTGTATCTCATCACCGTCGAGGTTGTAAAAATTTACCTGTCCCGGTGTGAGTCTTGCTATCTCGAGATTTCCGATGTAGTAAACCTGTCTCGTGTACTTAAGGATCGCAGGAACATCGCTCGCAAGATAGCTCTCTTTTTTTGACACACCTATGATCATCGGTGAATCTTTTCTTGCAACCCATATCTCACCCGGGTAATCCTTAAACATTACAGCCAGGGCGTATGAGCCTCTTACACGGACCATGGTCTTTGCAAGTGCATCGATGGGTCCTACCTTGTATTTGTTGTAATAATAATCAACCAGTTTGACTGCAACTTCGGTGTCCGTTTCCGAATAAAACTCATAATTGTGACGTTTGAGTTTTTCCTTTAATTCCACATAGTTCTCTATGATACCGTTGTGAACTCCGACAACGTTTGATTCATCGATGCCGTTAACATCCGCGGCACACCCTGAAATATGAGGGTGTGCATTTGTTTCCGATGGTTCTCCGTGTGTAGCCCATCTTGTATGGCCTATACCGCAGGTTCCCGGAACGGTCTTGCCGCCGTCCGTCTTTTCGACAAGTATTTTCAGCCTGCCTTTTGCCTTGACCACGCTTACCGGTGAATCATCATCTCTTACGGCAATACCTGCCGAATCATATCCTCTGTATTCAAGTCTGGAAAGGCCTTCAAGCAAAATGGGGGCTGCCTGATCCTTTCCCGTATATCCGACTATTCCGCACATAACATTTTCTCCAATCTTACACTCAGTATGCTTTTATCATTCCCACTCGACTGTTGCCGGCGGTTTTGAAGTTATGTCATATACAACTCTTGATATGCCCTTTACTTCATTTGTGATACGCACACTGGCTCTTTCAAGCACCTCGTAAGGGATCCTTGTCCATTCCGCCGTCATGAAATCGTCCGTGGTCACCGCTCTTAGTGCGACCGTATATCCGTAGGTCCTCGCATCACCCATGACACCGACAGTACGATTGTCGGTAAGTACCGCAAAATACTGATTGGCATCGGTCTTTGAAGCATCTACTTCTTCTCTGAAGATAGCATCTGCATCCCTGAGTATCGCAAGTTTCTCCTCAGTTATCTCTCCGATGACACGGACTGCCAGACCCGGTCCGGGGAACGGCTGTCTCCATACCAGTTCCTTCGGTATGCCAAGCTTTTCGCCGACTTCTCTTACCTCGTCCTTGAAAAGCTCTCTCAGCGGCTCGACTATCTCATCAAATGAGATAACGCTCGGAAGTCCTCCGACATTATGATGACTCTTGATGACTGCCGAATCACCAAGTCCGCTCTCAACCACATCCGGATAAATGGTTCCCTGTGCAAGCACATCTATCTTACCGAGCTTACGTCCTTCCTCTTCGAAAACACGTATGAACTCCTCACCGATTATCTTTCTCTTCTTCTCCGGTTCGGTCACTCCTTTTAATCTGCCGAGGAAACGTTCTCCGGCATTTACTCTGATCATGTTAAGGCCGAACTTTCCTTTGAACACGCTTTCAACATAATCGCCTTCGTTTTTGCGCAAAAGTCCGTGATCGACAAATACGCATACCAGATCGTCTCCTACTGCCCTGTGGAGCAGTATGGCGGCAACCGAAGAGTCAACACCGCCGGAGAGTGCGAGCAGGACTTTCTTACCCGCAAGCTTTTCTTTATAAGCAGCCACGGTATCCTCAATAAACGAATCCATTTTCCAATCCTGTGCGCATCCGCAGATGTCGATGACAAAATTGGTTATCATTTGCTGTCCGAACTCGGTATGCGTAACTTCAGGATGGAACTGGACAGCATAAATATTTCTGCTTCTGTCACACATGCCGGCGCAGGGGCATTTGTCTGTATGCGCCGTTATCTCGAAGCCCTTCGGTGCCTCCTTTATATAATCCGTATGACTCATCCAGCAGATCGCTGTTTCCTTTGTGCCTTTAAAAAGCGGGTTTTCCTTATCATCCAGGTGATAAACGGTCTTACCGTACTCACTGGAATCCTCCGCGCTTGTCACAACTCCGTCCTCCATATAGGCTGTGAGCTGTGCACCGTAGCAGATACCCAGAACCGGGATCCCGAGGTTTAATACCTTTCTGTCATAATGCGGCGACGCGGGGTCGTATACACTGTTGGGTCCGCCGGTAAATATCACACCCTTATAACCCTCTTTCCCGATCTCATCGGGCGTGATCCTGTTATATGCTCTGATCTCGGCAAATACATGATTCTCTCTGACTCTTCTTGCTATCAACTGATTGTACTGACCACCGAAATCGAGTACAAGTATCTTATCCATTATATGTTTTATCCTTTCTGCCGAAGGGGGAATTCTAAAGATTTATAGCTTCACTTCCGCCTTCTATACCCTCTGTAAGAGGTCTCGTCTTGGCAACTATCCTTTCAACCTGTTCCGCGCATCTTCCGATGTAGTCCGCAGGATTCAGGCATGAAGAAAGTTCTTCCTCCGTAAGCCCTATCTGGTCGCTTGCGGCAAGACGCCTCAGCAGATCTCCTTTTTCGCCTTTGTTGATCTGTTCTATGGCCTGCATTGAACAGCTTCTGATAACCTCATGTACGCTCTGACGGTCTCCGCCTCTCTTGACTGCTTCCATTAGGATATTTTCCGTTGCTATGAAAGGCAGATATTCCACGAGATTTTTTGTTATGATACTTTCATTGACATGGATCCCATCCGTTATGTTCTGTGCAAGACGTATGATCGCATCCGCACACAGGAAACCTTCCGGAAGAGAGATCCTTCTGTTGGCCGAATCGTCAAGTGTACGCTCAAGCCACTGTACAGAAGCCGTCATGGCTGTGTTCATGCTGTCGCACATCAGGTAACGTGCAAGTGAACACATACGCTCCGAACGCATCGGATTACGTTTGTAAGCCATGGCTGATGAACCTATCTGGTTCTTCTCAAAAGGCTCTTCGATCTGATGATCGTGCTGTAAAAGTCTTATGTCATTGCCCATACGGTAGCAGCTCTGTGCTATAGCGGAGAGGGCACTCATTATCCTGCTGTCAACCTTTCTGGGATAAGTCTGACCGCATACATCAAAGCATTCTTCAAATCCGAAGTCTGCAGCAATGAGCCTGTTCATTTCATCGATCTTGGCTGTATCCTTTTCATACAGATCCATAAAGCTTGCTTCCGTACCTGTTGTACCTCTGCAGCCAAGGAACTTTATGCCCTTTATCGCAAAATCTATCTCATCTATATCAGCGATAAGATCCTGCATCCAGAGTGTCGCACGCTTACCCACGGTAACCGGCTGCGCGGGCTGAAAATGAGTATAGCCGAGTGTCGGAAGTGCCTTGTACTGCTCTGCAAAATCAGCCAGATTCCTGATCACCTTCAACAGTTCCTTACGCAGATAACGAAGGGCGTCCCTGTAAATGACAAGATCCGCATTGTCCGTTACATAACAGCTTGTGGCACCGAGATGTATTATTCCCGCTGCCGAAGGTGCTACCTTACCGTAAGCATATATATGAGCCATGACATCGTGGCGCACCTCTTTTTCTCTGGCTGCGACGCAATCATAGTCTATATCATCGATGTGGGCTTCCAGCTCAGCCACCTGAGCTTCAGTGATCGGAAGTCCGAGTTTCATCTCCGCTCTTGCAAGTGAAACCCATAATTTTCTCCATGTTCTGTATCTCTCATCTGATGAGAATAACCCCAGCATGTATTTTGATGCGTATCGTGATGCCAGGGGTGATTCATATGTATCTTTCATGAATGTTCTCCTTTAAATGTAATGCTCATAAGAGCATTATGCAGCGCGAGCCCCTCGCCGAAGGCGAATTGTACATGGGCGAGCGTTCTTTTGTTGTAATGCTCCGCAGGAGCATTATGTAGCGCGAGCCCCTCGCCGAAGGCGAATTGTACATGGGCGAGCGTTCTTTTCTACACATTTCGTATGATTATCTCTTCTCTCTTGGCACCAACGGAAACGTATTTGATCCTGCATCCGATATTCTTTTCTATATAAGTAACATAGTCCTTTGCCTGTTTCGGAAGATCTTCCCAGTTGCGTATACCGGAAATATCACATTTCCAGCCATCCATATATTCTATTACCGGCTCAGCCTGATCCAGTTCGGTATTGAACGGGAATCTTTCGGTCTCTTTACCGTTAACAATGTATTTTGTGCAGACGGGTATCTTATCCATGTAACTTAAGACATCAAGCTTTGTAAGTGCTATGTCCGTTGCCCCCTGTAATTCGACTCCGTATCTTGTGGCAACTATATCAACCGGTCCTACACGTCTGGGTCTTCCTGTTTTTGCACCATACTCGGCGCCTTCTTTTCTGAGCGTTTCGGCTTCGTCCCCGAACATTTCGCATACGAACGGCCCTTCACCTACGCATGTCGAATAAGCCTTAACAACACCGACAACCTCGTTTATCTTCATAAACGGAACACCTGCTCCTATGGGTGCATAGGCCGCTAACGTATTGGAAGATGTCGTATAAGGATAAATACCGAAATCTATATCTCTCAGTGAACCGAGTTGCGCTTCAAACAATATCTTTTTGCCGCTCTTTTCCGATTCCGCCAGAAACTCTGCCGTATCGCATACATACGGTTTGATCTTCTCACAATACTCACCGATCCATTTTTCAAGATCCTCCATGGTATATGGCTTCGCACCGTATACCTTTGTGAGTGTCAGGTTCTTCCACTCAAGCAGATTGGCAAGATGACTCTTCATTTCTTCGGGATAGAACAGTTCTCCCGCAAGGATCGTTTTCTTCTGATATTTGTCAGAATAAAAAGGAGCTATACCCTGCTTCGTAGAACCGTATTTCTTATCGGCAAGACGCTGCTCTTCAAGCCCGTCGAGTTCTCTGTGCCAAGGTAAAAGAAGTGAAGCACGATTGCTTATCTTAAGATTCTTCGGCGATATCTCAACTCCCTTATCCATGATATCCTTCATCTCAGCCCAAAGATTTTCAGGATCCAGAGCCACACCGTTGCCAAGGATATTGACAACACCATCCCTGAAGATACCTGACGGAAGCAGATGAAGGGCAAACTTTCCTCTGTCGTTGATAACCGTATGGCCGGCATTTCCACCGCCCTGAAAACGGACAACGACATCGAACTTCTCCGTCAGAAGGTCGACCATTCTTCCCTTTCCTTCATCTCCCCAGTTGATTCCAACAATTGCACAATTAGACATAAATTAAACCTCCGCTCAATGCGGCCCTGTAGGCGAACGGGCCGGCATGTTTACAAAAAAAGATAAAGGCCCCTTCAGTACTAATACTGAAGACGCCTTTGCCTTCACACGAAGATTATACCCTATATGGCAAATTTGTCAATGCAAACCGTATATTTTTATGTTTCAGATTCAGGTACCCTTTTATATCGCACTTGCTCCGTAATTCGACAGAACTCTTGCTGAAGGATCGTTTACGTTGCAGCCTTCCCACTCCTTGTTGGGCATCCAGAAGTCAACGACCATCTCGGCCTGACCTTCATAGTATTTTTCAAATATCTCTCTGTACAAAAGCGACTCCTTTGTAAATGGTGTCGCATATGTATACTTCTTTGCCTTTGCGGCAAATTCCTCATCGGTATACTGCTTCTCGGCGTACTCCTTGAGATAATCGACCATCGAATGTCCCACTGCATCCGAAAAAGCTGCCTTCTCCCTCCAGAGTATCTCCTCCGGCAGACAGCCGTCCTTCTCAAATGCATGTCTTAAAAGATATTTTCCTTTGTTATATGTGTTTATCTTTAACTTCGGATCGATCGCCATCACGTATTTTACAAAATCCAGATCTCCGAAGGGCACTCTTGCTTCAAGCGAGTTTACAGATATACATCTGTCCGCCCTCAGAACATCGTACATGTGAAGTTCTCGGATCCTCTTTTCCGATTCTTTCTGAAATGCATCTGCGTCCGGTGCAAAATCGGTATATTTATATCCGAACAGTTCATCCGATATCTCTCCGGTAAGCAGCACCCTTATGTCAGTCTGCTCGTGAATGGCCTTGCACACAAGGTACATACCCATGCTCGCTCTTATCGTTGTTATATCATATGTTCCGAGAAGATGAACTACATCTTCCAGTGATGAGATGACCTCATCGGGTGTCATGTAAACCTCGGTATGTTCACTTCCTATAAAATCCGCTACCTGCTTTGCATACTTAAGGTCGATCGCATCCTCGCTCATGCCTATCGCAAATGTCCTGATCGGCTGTTTGAGCTCCTTGGCGGCTATCGCACATACAAGTGATGAATCAAGTCCTCCGGAAAGGAGAAATCCCACCTTGGCATCGGCTATGAGCCTTTTGCGGACACCTTCCGTAAGTTTGTCATGTATATTGCTGCATACGGTTTCAAGATCATCACCCAAAACCGTCTGCGGGGTTGCAATATCATTGTAACAGGTGAATTCACCGTTTTTGCAGAAGAAGCCGGGAGGAAACGGCATTATCTTACTGCATATATTCGTGAGGTTCTTGGCTTCACTTGCCAATACCATATTTCCGTTATCATCATATCCGTAATACAGCGGCCTGATCCCTATGGGATCCCTTGCTGCTATAAATTCAGAGGTCTCTCCGTCATATATGACACATGCGAATTCCGCGTCCAGCATTGCAAACATGTCGGTACCGTACTCCTTATAGAGGGGTAACAATATTTCACAATCGCTGTCGCTTGCAAATGTATAACCCTTTTTGATAAGGTCTTCCCTCATGGATTCAAATCCGTACAACTCTCCGTTGCATATCACATGGCTGCCGTCCAGTTCAAACGGCTGCATGCCTTCGTCAGTAAGTCCCATGATGGAAAGTCTGTGAAAGCCCATAAGTCCGTTTCCCGTATCTTTGATACGGCTCATATCGGGTCCTCTGGAAACCGTTTTTTCAAATCCTTCCAAAAACTTATCCTTATCAATATATTTACCTGTGTAACACATGATGGAACACATAAAAAACCTCCAAGCTTTGATCATTTATTAGGATTCCGAGATCCTGGTCTCAAATCTGTTCTTTTTCGTATTTCCAATCGGTGTGGGATATTTGCCGCTAAAGCACGCGGTACACATGTCTCCGTAGCCTCCGGCTATTCTTATGAGATTATCTATGCTCAGGTATCCAAGCGAATCCACTCCTATGATATCCGCGATCTGTTCCACGCTGTGATGGTTTGCTATCAGATCACCCGAACTGTCTATATCCGTACCGTAATAACAGGGGGCAATAAAAGGCGGTGCGCTTATCCTCATATGTATCTCTTTTGCACCTGCTTTTTTCAGCATCTCAATGATGCCTCTGCATGTTGTTCCCCTTACTATGGAATCGTCCACCAATACTATTCTTTTGCCTTCTACCACATTTCTGATGGGGTTCAGTTTTATATTGACCCCTTCTTCTCTCTGTTCCTGTGTGGGGCTTATAAAAGTCCTTCCCACATATCGGTTCTTTGTAAAACCGACAGCATAATCGATCCCCGATGCTTTTGAATAACCCAGAGCCGCATCCAGCCCCGAATCGGGAACTCCTATAACGATGTCGGCCTCCACCGGATGCTCTTTTGCAAGAAACTCTCCCGCTCTTCGTCTGGCCGTATTTACAGGCACCCCGTCAATGACCGAATCCGGTCTTGCAAAATATACAAATTCGAATGCACACAGAGATTTGGGTGCGCTGCCGGACCTGCGAGTATCCGACCTTACACCTTCTGTGCTTACCACCACTATCTCACCGGGTATGATATCCCTTACAAACCTTGCATTTATCGCATCAAGTGCACAGGATTCCGAGGCAAAGCAGATGTTTCCGTCTGCTGTTTCTCCCATGCACAGCGGTCTGAATCCGTGAGGATCTCTCACCGCGATCAGCTTGGACGGTGAAGATATCACAAGCGAATATGCTCCTTCAAGCCTGCCCATTGCCCTGTATACGGCTTCCTCTATGGATGCGCTCTTTAACCGCTCCTGCACTATGATATATGCAATGGCCTCACTGTCCGTTGTTGTATGAAATATGGAACCGTTTCTCTCCAGTTCCTCCCTGAGTTCATACGAATTGGTCAGGTTGCCGTTGTGGGCCAGCGCCATACGACCCTTATGGTGATTTATGACGAGCGGCTGCGCATTGCGTACACAATCCGCACCCGTCGTCGCATATCTTACATGACCTACTACAATGTTGCCTTCTCCGAGCTGTTTCAGTTTCTCGTGAGTAAATACTTCATTGACCAGACCTTCGTCCTTGTGTGCCGTGAAAACTCCGTCATCGTTGACAACCATCCCGGCACTTTCCTGTCCCCTGTGCTGCAGGGCAAACAGTCCGTAGTAAGCTAGCATCGCAACATCTGTCTTCTTTTCAGCAAATATACCGAACACCCCACACTCCTCGTGAGGATGCTCATCCTGCCTGTCTTTAATCATGTGAAAGCACTCTCTTCATAACCTCTGCATACGCTTCCTCAACACCGCCGAGATCCCTGCGGAATCTGTCCTTATCAAGCTTCTCTCCGGTAGTGCTGTCCCATAATCTGCAAGTGTCGGGACTGATCTCATCTGCGAGTATGATGGTTCCGTCACTTGTTCTTCCGAATTCGATCTTGAAATCAACCAGTGTTATGTTGCATTCCTTCCAGAAGCTTTTCATGATCTCATTGATGCGAAGTGCATAATCTATGATGGTGTCAATCTCTTCTCTGGAAGCGATCTCCAAAGCCAAAGCATGTCTCGTATTTAACAGCGGATCTCCCAGCGCATCATTTTTATAAGAGAATTCAACAACGGGTTCTTTGAACACCTTGCCCTCTTCCACACCGTAATGCTTGGAAAATGAACCTGCAGCAATATTTCTGACAATAACCTCCAACGGTACGATGCTCACTTTCTTTACAAGCGTCTCTCTGTCACTGAGTTCCTCCACAAAATGTGTTGGGATCCCTTCTTTTTCGATCAGCTTCATGATATGATTGCTGAGCTTGTTGTTGATAACGCCTTTTCCCGTGATCGTACCTTTTTTCAATCCGTTAAATGCCGTGGCATCATCCTTGTAATCCACGATGAACAGTTCCTGATCGTCGGTCTTAAAGACCTTCTTTGCTTTACCTTCGTAAACCATTTCCAGTTTTTTCATTTTCTTTTTTGTCTCCTAGCTAGAATTTTTTTATTTAATCATTGCGCAATGATCTTCTGATCTTAACCCACCACGCATATAGCGAAGCGAAGTGGCTGCATAGCGCCCCTTTGGGGCACTACATTTTAATAAACTCCGAAAAGCAGATCTCCGTAAGAAGGGTATGGCCAATACCTCTTATCGGTAACTACCTCTGCTTCGTCGCAGGCAAGTCTCAACTCGCCCATTTTGACAAGTACCGTGTCCCTGATCATATCAGCTTCGGATCCGATGTCCTCTGCCCTGTCAAGATAAATAACGGCATCCTTTAATTCCTCAACCTTTGCCATGATCCTGTCTGTCAGTGAAGAGAGCTTTCTTACAAGTCCTACCTCATATTCACATGCAAGGTTCGGGTCGACCGCCTTCTTGTAAGCTGCGTTCTTTGCCAGCTCTGCGGTAAATGATTCAACCGCCGGTGCGATCTGTGTCTTTGCCATCTCGATCATCGTGTTGGCTTCTATGATTATCGTCTTGCAGTAGTTCTCAAGCATGATCTCATAACGCGATCTGATCTCATCCTCCGTAAATACTCCAAGTCCCGTGAGCATCTCAACATTTTTCTTATCAAGTATGCGTGGCATTGCATCGGCTGTTGTCCTTAAGTTTGAAAGACCTCTTACCTTGGTAGCCTCTTCGATCCATTTGTCATCATAGCCGTTGCCGTTAAAGATGATCCTCTTATGTTTCTTTATGGTTTCCTTTATCAGTTCATGCAGACTGTCTTCAAACTTATCTGCGCCTTCAAGCTCATCGGCAAACTCTTTGAGCACTTCCGCTACTGCGGAGTTGAGCATTATATTTGCACATGCGATACTGTTTGATGACCCGAGCATCCTGAACTCGAACTTATTGCCCGTAAATGCAAAAGGTGAAGTTCTGTTCCTGTCTGTTGAATCCTTGCTTACTCTGGGCAGTACATTTACTCCGAGCTTTATGGGCGTCTTATCGACTCCCGCATAAGGTGTGTCATTTTCTATGGCATCAAGTACTGCATTCAGTTCGTCTCCCAGGAACATTGATATCACGGCCGGAGGTGCTTCATTTGCTCCGAGTCTGTGATCGTTTCCGGCTGTTGCGACTGAGAGTCTGAGCAGATCCTGATACTCGTCCACTGCCTTGATCACAGCACAGAGGAAAAGCAAAAACTGCGCATTGTCATACGGTGTATCGCCGGGCGAAAGAAGGTTCTGTCCCTCGGCTGTTGACATGGACCAGTTGTTGTGCTTACCGCTTCCGTTTACTCCGGCAAACGGTTTCTCATGAAGCAGACATACAAGTCCGTGCTTTGCCGCAACCTTCTGCATTATCTCCATGGTCAGCTGGTTGTGATCCGTTGCCACATTGGTTGTCGAATAGATAGGTGCCAGCTCGTGCTGTGCCGGTGCCACCTCATTGTGCTCGGTTTTCGCAAGTATACCGAGCTTCCAGAGTTCTTCGTTGAGTTCGGCCATATATGCGGCTACTCTCGGCTTGATGGCTCCGAAATAATGATCGTCCATTTCCTGGCCCTTCGGCGGCTTTGTACCGAAAAGGGTTCTTCCTGTGAATCTTAAGTCCGGACGCTGATTGTACATTTCTCTTGTGATAAGGAAATACTCCTGCTCGGGTCCGACACTGGTCTTGACACATTTGGTCGTCTTGCCGAAGAGCTTAAGTATCCTGATCGACTGTTTGCTGAGTGCTTCCATCGATCTTAAGAGCGGTGTCTTTTTATCAAGTGCGTGACCGCCGTACGAACAGAATGCGGTGGGAATGCACAGACATTTGTCTTTTATGAATGCGTAACTTGTGGGATCCCATGCTGTATAACCTCTTGCTTCAAAGGTAGCTCTGAGTCCGCCACTGGGGAATGAAGATGCATCCGGCTCGCCCTTGATCAGTTCCTTTCCGTCAAATTCCATGATGACACCGCCATCCGGTGCAGGACTGATAAAGCTGTCATGCTTCTCCGCTGTGATTCCCGTCAACGGCTGGAACCAATGTGTAAAATGTGTCGCTCCTTTTGAAAGCGCCCACTCCTTCATGGCTGTGGCAACTGCATCCGCGACCTTGGGATCAAGCCTGCTTTCCTCGTCTATCGTCTTCTTGAGCGATGCGTAGATGTCTGCCGAAAGCATGGCTTTCATTACTCGGTCATCAAATACCAGACTGCCGAAATAGTCATTTACATTTTTCATAATTTTGCCTCCTTTGAAGATTTTTGATTAAAACAGCGGAAGGCATCTTCAGTGCTGTTCACACTAAAGACGCCCTCGCCTTTTTAATTTATGTCTTTGTGATCGTTGCCTATACAATACCCTGAGCTGTCATGGCATCACATACTTTAAGGAAACCTGCGATATTTGCACCTGCGACATAATCGCCTTCCTTGCCGTACTTCTTTGATGCATCATCAAGATTGTGGAAGATGTTGATCATGATCTGCTGAAGCTTGCTGTCAACCTCTTCAAATGTCCATGAAAGTCTCTCTGAGTTCTGGCTCATCTCGAGTGCACTTGTTGCAACACCGCCCGCATTGGCTGCCTTGCCGGGTACGAACAATACCTTGTTCTCCTGGAGATACTGTGTAGCTTCAAGAGTTGTAGGCATGTTAGCACCTTCACATACTGCTGTTACACCGTTTGCTACAAGAGCCTTTGCATCATCAAGATTGAGTTCGTTCTGTGTTGCACACGGAAGAGCTATATCAACCTTTACTGACCACTGGTTTGTTCCCTCAGTTGCCTTGTCATGATACTGTGCTGACGGTCTT
>JAILQX010000024.1 GCA_024698705.1 Lachnospiraceae bacterium | reverse complement strand
AAGACCGTCAGCACAGTATCATGACAAGGCAACTGAGGGAACAAACCAGTGGTCAGTAAAGGTTGATATAGCTCTTCCGTGTGCAACACAGAACGAACTCAATCTTGATGATGCAAAGGCTCTTGTAGCAAACGGTGTAACGGCAGTATGTGAAGGTGCTAACATGCCCACAACTCTTGAAGCTACACAGTATCTCCAGGAGAACAAGGTATTGTTTGTACCCGGCAAGGCAGCCAATGCGGGCGGCGTTGCAACAAGTGCACTCGAGATGAGCCAGAACTCAGAGAGACTTTCATGGACATTTGAAGAAGTTGATAATAAACTTAAGGGGATCATGATCAATATTTTCCATAACCTTGACAATGCAGCAAAGCAGTACGGCATGGAAGGCAACTACGTAGCAGGTGCCAATATTGCAGGCTTCCTGAAGGTAGCGGATGCCATGAATGCTCAGGGTATCGTATAAACATTAATGAACTCAAAAGTCCTACATGACCTGTAGGACTTTTTTTATGGACAAGTTTCTGAGACAGTGTCAGAAAGACAGGAGAAAACTATGGCAAAACAGAATTGGAAACCGGGCAATATGCTTTATCCTTTGCCTGTAGTGATGGTGAGTTGCAAGAGAGAAGGAGAAAAGCCAAATATCGTAACGGTGGCATGGACCGGTACGGTCTGCTCGGATCCTCCGATGCTTTCGATATCGGTGAGACCCGAGAGGTATTCTCATGACATCATAGAAGAAACAGGGGAATTTGTAGTCAATCTTGTCGGAAAGGATCTCACTTACGCCTGTGATTATTGCGGTGTAAGATCGGGCAGGGATACAGACAAGTTCGCGGACATGAAACTTACGGAATATGTTTCGGAATTCATGCCGACACCTGCGATAAATGAAAGTCCCGTCAATATTTACTGTAAGGTCAGAAAGACGGAAAGACTGGGATCGCATGACATGTATATTGCCGAAGTGGTCGGAGTGACAGTGGATGAGGCTTACATGGATGAAAAGGGAAGATTCGTATTGGAAGATGCGGGACTTGTGGCATATTCCCACGGAGAGTATTTTGAACTCGGAGAAAAGCTGGGAAAATTCGGGTATTCTGTTAAGAAATAATGCATACAAAAAAAGGTTGTCGTCAGACAACCTTTTGTTTTCCGATAAAAAATATGTATTCGCCGCTGTCAAGGAGATGACCGTTGTCATCGGTGATCCTTATGTCAAATACCGACAGATGCTTGCCTGTTTTAAGCTTCATGGCCTCGCAGCTGATGTATTCGGTATTTATTGCGGGCAGGAGATAGTTCATGGTCGAGGATACCGTTGTGACATAGTAGCCGCACATGCAGGCTGCCGTTCCGGCTGTCGCATCCGCCAGTGCACTGAGTACGCCGCCGTGAAATGAACCATAGGGGTTGATCACATGATCGCTGTATTTAACTCTGGTCTTGCAGTAGTTCTCATTCAGCTCGACCACTTCTATACCCATGTAATTGTTAAAATTGTTACTGTATGTGACCTCCAGCATCTTCTCGCGGAGGGCAATGAGTTTTTCGTCTTTAAGTTCTCGCATGTGTTCGTTTTGTGTATGCTATGGCACCCTCGTGTTTTGAGTTTGCGTATATAGCATATTGGATTAAGAGTTCAGTACGTTCTTTATAGCGGAAAGCAGTTCATCGTATGTTTCAAATGCAGGCAGTTCGGGATTGTCCTTTATGATCTGCTCCGTGCTCTTGAACAGGAAGCCGGCTTTGCTGGCCTTGATCATGCCAAGGTCGTTGAAACTGTCACCGCTTGCGATAGTATCAAAGCCGATGGACTGAAGAGCCTTAACTGTTGTGAACTTGGAATTCTCTATACGCATCTTAAAGCCCGTGATCTCACCGTTATCGGCAACCTCAAGTGAGTTGCAGAACAGTGTCGGCCAGCCGAGTTTCTTCATGAGCGGTGTGGCAAACTGTGTAAATGTATCGCTGATGATGATCACCTGACAGACAGAACGGAGTTCATCAAGAAATTCCTTTGCTCCCGGCATGGGGTCTATCTTAGCGATCGTATCTTGGATCTCCTTAAGGCCGAGGCCGTGTTCCTTCAGAACGGAGATCCTCCAGCGCATCAATTTATCATAGTCGGGCTCATCCCTTGTAGTCTTTTTAAGCTCCGGAATACCGCTTTCCTTTGCAAATGCGATCCATATCTCAGGTACGAGAACGCCTTCCAGATCCAAACAGGTTATATACATATCAAAACTCCTCTCAGAAACCGATATTGATGATCATATGCAGATCATAAAATAAACATGACTATTTTAACATAAATATCCGGTGTGTAACAGACAAAAAATGATCTGGCCCTGCATAAAATAAACTGACCGGACATTCCGGCCCGGCAGATATAACCGTATCCCCAAATAACTGATATTACAAAAAAAGATGTTGACAGGACTAATCGATTGCGCTAAACTGATTTTGCAAAACCAAATAAGACATAATAAAGAGGTGAGAGGTTATGGCAAAGGATAGTTCATGTGACATGCTTCTGCTGGATAATCAGCTTTGTTTTCCGCTCTATGTATGTGCCAAGGAGATAGTGAACAGATATACGCCTTTTTTGAGCAAGCTGGATCTCACATATACGCAGTACATCACCATGATGGTGATGTGGGAAGAGAAGAAGGTCGTTACAAGACATCTGAAAGAAAGGCTCTATCTGGACAGCGGAACCCTGACACCTGTACTTAAAAGGCTGGAAGAGAAAGGTTTTATCACAAAAGAAAGATCAAAGAAAGATGCAAGGGATCTGATAGTGACGATCACACCGGCCGGAGAAAAGCTCAAGGAACAGGCAAAGGATGTACCGATACAGGTAGGTATGTGCATCAAGGGCATGGAGAATGCAGCCGAGTTAAAGATGCTTCTCGAAAAGATGATGAAGCTGTTTGGAGAACAGCAAAAATAAGCGGACAATAAAAGAATATTAAAGAACACACACCTATGAAAGGAGACACAGATGAGTATTTATGATTACAGCGTAAAAAATGCAAATGATGAGGATGTTTCACTTGGTGAATATAAGGGAAAGGTAATGCTTATCGTCAATACTGCTACAGGCTGCGGATTCACACCCCAGTACAAGCCTCTTGAGGATATGTACAGAAAATATCACGATAAGGGATTTGAGATAATCGACATTCCCTGCAATCAGTTCGGCGGACAGGCACCAGGTTCGGATGAGGAGATCCATGAGTTCTGCACGCTTCACTATGACACAACATTTTCGCAGATGAAGAAATCTGATGTAAACGGTGAAAATGAGCTTCCGCTGTACACATATTTAAAGAGCGAAAAGGGCTTTGAGGGATTCCCGAAGGGCAAGTTGAAATTTGTGCTGGATAAGATGTTAAAACTTCAGGATAAGGACTATGCAAAGAAGCCCGATATCAAATGGAACTTTACAAAGTTTGCGGTTGATCGTGAGGGGAATGTGGTAGCAAGATTTGAGCCCACGGCAGACATGCGCGATGTTGAGAAATGCGTAGAATCGCTGTTATAGGATAAAATAAAAGCCGTCGGCAGAGCCGGGCTGTTATGTGTCACATTTACGGTATGACTCGTTATTTTACAGATTCATATTTGCAATATACATTGAATTAAAATCAGGGTGATTGGCTAAGTTGATCTCCCTGATATTTTTTTGCGATGAAGAAGCGGAACCATTCAGGATACCGGTCGCAGAAGAACTCTGAGCCGTACCGAATCCGGGAGAGAGTACATTAAGTGACGCACCCTTGAGGGAAGAATTGCCGAGAGCTGAAGACAGATCGCGCGCAAATGAGGGAAGCATGCCGATATAGATCGCGTGATCTATGTTCAGGTTCTGACCGAATGTACCTGCGATAAAGATCTTTTCTATTTCCGGAACATTGACGCCGCTCTCCGCAACGAGGATATCTATACCTGTCCGAATGGCGGATTTGGCCATCTGAAAATCACGGATCTTTTTCTGACTGAAATTAATGCCCATATGTTCAATGCCGGTGTCAAAATATTCATCTGACATGAGACCGGTCTCATCGATGATGCCTTTGAATCTCATATCTGCCAAGGCGTCAATTACAACGCTTGCCTTGCCGTAAGCACAGGTTTCGAAAGCCGGACCCGCAGCTGCAGAAGTCGTAAAGATGTTATCGGGGCTCATAAGTACCATTTCCGCATTGGTACCGAGATCGAGGAACAGATAAACCGAAGGCACCGTGATAAAGCTGTTGATATAGCTCATACCGCTGACGATATCGCCTCCGACAAACGCAGACAGACCGGGAAATATAAATATATCGCAATCCATACCCTCAAACCCCAGTGCCGCAGCATTGGTATTGATGGGACCGAGATCGACGGGTGTAAACGGAAATGTTCCGAGCGAACTGCAGTCATAGCCCATCAGGATATGCACCATCGTGGTATTGGCGGCGATGGCGATGCAGTCGATCACGGCATCCGGGCGAAGTCCGCCGAGGTTAACAAGCGCAGTGATATCCTTTTTTAGTTGTGCACGTAATTCGGCGGTCATGACTGCCAGATTGCCCTCGGCAGCTTTCGCGATCCTGGTCATAACATCAGCTCCGAATCTGCTGTTGCAGTTCTTCGAACACAGTCCGGACAATTCCTTGCGGAAGCCGGTCTGAGGCTTGTAATCATAGAGCTTGTATTCAATATTGGTCGTACCGATATCGATCGCGATCCTGTAACTCACGGGGTTCTCCTTTGCGGCATTTATTTACATATGCACAGTATAACATACTTTACCACCCGCGTTTAAGATATGATAATATGTATATAAAAGATTTCAGTGAAATCTTTTATATACGTAGGCCACGCTTTAGCGTGGCTCTCAAAGGGTAGGCCACGCCTTCACGAAGTGAATTTTCATGGCGTGGCTCTCAAAGGGTAGGCCACGCTTTAACGTGGCTCATAACTATTCCAAAGGACAGAGTATGAAGATAATCCATTGTGCAGACATACATCTCGATTCGAAGCTGGAAGCAAACCTTCAGGGAGAGAAGAGAAAAATAAGAAAAGCGGAGCTGTTGGATTCGTTTGCGGATATGGTGGAATATGCGATCCATCATGAATTCGATGCGGTCATCATTGCTGGAGATCTGTTTGATACGGCAAAGATCACAAGAAGCACACTGACTTCCGTTGCCGGACTTATAAGCCGTAACCCGGGGCTTGAGTTTTATTATCTCAAGGGCAATCATGACGCGGAGCGGGCTCTTGAAAATGAACTCATAGGCTGTCCCAATTTCCACGCATTCGGAAGAACATGGACGACCTATCGCATCGGAGAGGCAGATAAGATCACCATAAGCGGAGCGGAACTTTCAGCGGATAACAATGACATCTATAACACCCTGATGCTAAATCCCGGTGACTTCAATATCGTTGTATTGCACGGACAGAATACGATGTACGGAGCGAAGGACAGGGCCGAATATATAGATATGTCGGCACTGAAAAACAAGGCGATCGACTACCTCGCATTGGGCCACGTCCACAAATATGAGGAAGGCGAACTGGACAGGAGAGGGATCTATTGCTATCCGGGCTGCCTTGAGGGAAGAGGCTTTGACGAATGTGGAAAACACGGCTTTGTCACATTGGATATAGATGAGAGGAGCGGAAAACTTGAGCGCAGATTTGTGGTTTCAAGCAAGAGGGAACTGTACGCTGTGGAAGCGGATGTGAGCGGATGCGCTGATACATTTGCGGCGGTTTCCGCAGCGAGAAGATATATAGAACAGGCCGGAGCCGATCATAAGGATCTGGTGAAGGTCGTTCTCACCGGAGAAGTGAGTGAGGATATAAGCTTTGATACCGATTATATAGCGGGACAGTTGGCCGATGAATATTTCTTTGTGAAGGTTTATGACAGGACCGGAATAAAGGTCGATGTCAGCCGTTATATGAAGGATGTAAGCTTAAAAGGTGAATTCATAAGACTGGTGTATGAGGACGAAGGCCTGGATGAGGAGAGCAGAAATCTTATCATAAAGACCGGGATCTCGGCGCTCAGGGGAGAAGAATTTTAAAACAAAATGTGACTTGGGTATGGAATTTCAGACCTCAATCCATTCAGGGGAAATAACATGAAACTGTTGAACATTCATATAGACAACTTTGGGAAGATAAGTGATTTCGACATGGATATGTCGGTCAATCCCGTCATAATAGTGCAGAACAACGGCTGGGGCAAGAGTACCTGCGCGGCATTTATTAAGGTGATGTTTTTCGGCTTTGAAAGGGAAAATAAAAAGAGTATCGCCGACAGGGAGCGTGAGCATTACAGACCGTGGAACAAGGGAATATACGGCGGGTCGATCATATTTGAAACAGGTGGAAAAGAGTATGAATTGACCAGACATTTCGGTGCAAAGGAAAGAGATGACAGCTCACAACTGGTTGACATAACTACGCAAAAGGAGACAACAGATATTGACAAAAACCGTATCGGTGAGCAGTTATTCGGGATAGATGCGGAATCATTTATGAGAACCGTATACATAGGACAGGGAAGGATAGCCGTTCACAACGCATCCGGACGGATAGAGGACGGTATTTCCGCGAAGATAGGAAAACTGACCGAAGCGACAGACGACGTCAACAATTATGAGGTCGTTAGAGATAAGCTTAAGTCTGCGATGAATGACCTGAAGTATGGAAAAAAAGGCGGAAAGATCAACGAACTCGAGAGTGAGAAAACGGGACTGCTCGCAAGTGTGAGACAGGCAGATGCCGTCGATGAGGCGATCGAAACTTGCAATGGAAGGATACAGTCCGGCGAAGAGCGGTTGCAGACTCTTATAGGTAAAAAAGCGGCACTCGAGCTGGAATATAAGAACACGGGAGCAGCGATTGCGGACAGAGAGCGAAGAAAATACAGGGAAAAACTGACCGCTGACAGGGACAATATAAAGAACAGGCTGACCGAATGCGAGGAGTTCTTCGGGGGAAATGTCCCATCTGAGGATGATATGGCTGACATACAGCGTACGATAAGAGATCACGAGAATCTTAAGGTGCGGATCGATGAACTGGAAAGACGCACGGAAGGAATGAACGGCAATATTGATCTCAATGCTGAGGAACTTAACGCGCAGAGAAAGAATCTTTACATATATGAGCGTATGACAGATGAAGAGAAGCAATGCGAAACGGATATGATAAATCTTGAGCACAGGATCAAGCTGGAGCGGGGTTATGCAAAGAACAGGGCAGATATGCTGATCATAATAGCGGCGATCGTCATACTTGCCTCGGCTGTACTGGTCGCATTTATCGCAGCCGGAGTCATACCGGGTGGTATTCGGGCCGTGAGTATGGAAAACACGGCAGTCACAGGTAGTGAAAGCGTGGCGGTTGCAAGCACGGCAGAAAATCCCGTGAAAGGATATATTACGGTGATCATAACAGCTTTGGCTGGTCTGGTCTTACTTATCATCGGCGTTGTCCGCAGGAGCAGAGCAGGTGCGGGAGCCGAATCCGACAGGGAAAGATCGGATATAGAAAGAAAAAGAAAAGAAGCGCACGAGAAGGCAGCACAGGCGCACAGGGAGCTTAAGGAGTATGCAGAACGCGTGGGGATAGCATTTGACATCTCGCAGATGGGTCATGAGCTCTATCGCATGGAACAGGTCTTAAGAGATAAGGACAGATACGAGCAGGCTTATAAACAGCTTGAGGATTGCAAAGCCGAAGAAGTTAAGCTCAGAGCAAAAACAGATAAATGGTTTGAAGGTATCGCTGTAGTTGACGGAGTGCGTGACATAAACAGGATCACTACGATGGCGGCGAGATACAACGAACTGAAGGAAGCGCTCCGCGGGGCTGAGACGGCGCTTAATGAAGAAGTAAAGAACAGCACAACCGATGTAAACGCAGAAAAAGACGCAGAAAACAGAAGCCTCACAGCCGTACCCGCTGCAGAGCATGCAAGGCTCAGAGACCTCGAAGAGATCAGTGCGGAAAAAGCTGCTGCAGAAGAAGAGATCGAGAAACTTGCCGGTGAGATCCGGGGTTACAGATCAATGCTGGAAGAGAGGCTTGAGCTCAGAGACCGCATCTCGGACAGTGAAGAGAGGCTCAAGGAAGTTGATGAGCTTCTTAAGGAATATAACCGCAAATATGATATAATACTGAAGACTGCTGAGTATATCGACAAGGCCAAGGAGCGGCTCAACATCCGCTACATGAATCCGATAGGAGAGGCCTACGGACGTTACTACGGTGCGATCGCGGATGACAGAGAGAATTACAAAGTCGACGCGGGCATAAATGTCACGAAGCGTGAGCTCGGGGAAATGAGACAGGCCGACAGTTTTTCTCAAGGCTACAAGGACCTCACTGACCTGGCATTGCGCATGGCACTCATAGATGTCATGTACGACACTGAGAAGCCGTTTATAGTGCTGGATGATCCATTTGTCAATCTGGATATGGAGAAGATGGAAAAGGCACTCGGATTACTCAATATACTGGCGAAGGATCATCAGGTGATCTATTTTACCTGTCACGGATCCAGAGCCTTAAACGGGAAATGATACTTACATGGGTTTTAGCAGGAAATACGAAACACAATACGATATGATGACGCTCCAGCCTGTTCCGAGCCTTATCTTAAAGCTCGGGCTGCCGACCACGATAAGCATGCTTGTAACGAGTATCTACAACATGGCGGACTCTTATTTTGTAGGGGCCATAGGAA
This sequence comes from Lachnospiraceae bacterium, assembly GCA_024698705.1. Lineage (GTDB taxonomy): Bacteria > Bacillota > Clostridia > Lachnospirales > Lachnospiraceae > Colinaster. The sequence goes on along the minus strand of JAILQX010000024.1, from coordinate 42,652 downwards.
CCTCGGCGAGCGGTGCCACGGGCATTGTATTCGGACTGATGGCCATATTGCAGGCAGTCGGCTTCATGTTCGGACATGGTGCGGGAAGCATTATAAGCAGAAAACTCGGAGCGAAGAATGTCGATGAAGCGAGAAAATTCTCTTCGACAAGCTTCTATTCGGCATTGATCGGAGGATTTCTGATATTGTGCTTCGGTATGATATTTCTTACACCTCTGATGCGATTGCTCGGCAGCACCGACACGATCCTGCCGTACGCAAAGACATACGCGACATGCATACTCATAGCGGCTCCTGCGATGGTATCGAGCTGCGTCATGAACAATATCTTAAGGTACGAGGGCAGAGCATTTTTTGCGATGATAGGACTGACCTCGGGCGGGCTCTTGAATATGTGCCTCGATGCGCTTTTCATGCGCGGACTGGGTATGGGCATAGAAGGCGCCGGTATTGCAACTGCCATTTCACAGTATGTGTCATTCTCCATATTGCTCAGCATGTTTTTAAGAAAGAAAACTCAGAGTTCATTTGCCATAAAATATGTGAAATTCAATATCCCGACCATAGGCGAGATCGTCACAACGGGACTGCCGAGCCTTGCGAGACAGGGACTCGGAAGTATTTCCACGATGGTACTTAACAATACGGCCGGTATCTACGGCGATGCGGCGATCGCTGCTATGAGCATAGTCAGCAGGATATGTATGTTCTTCTTCAGCGTATGCCTCGGCATCGGCCAGGGCTTTCAGCCCGTCGCAGGCTTTAATTACGGAGCGGGGCGTTATAAGAGGGTCAAGGAAGGTTTTATATTTACGGCGGTATTTGCGACGATCGCCATCGGTATATTCGCAACATTTGGTTTACATAACGCAAGTCATCTCGTAGGGATATTCAGGGATGACCGGCGTGTTATCGAGATAGGTTATGTGGCTTTGAGGGCGCAATGTTTCGGCTTGTTTTTTGTGCCGTTCTGTGTATGCAACAACATGCTCTTTCAGAGCATAGGACTCAAGTTCAACGCGACATTTCTCTCAACCTTAAGGAACGGTGTCTGCTTCATCCCGCTGATCATAATACTGGAACATTGCTTCGGTATCGTCGGTGTGCAGATGGCACAGGCACTTGCGGATGTGATCACATTTTTTATCTGCATCCCGTTTACGATAAGATTTTTCGCAAAGCTGCCGGAGGATTCGTATGCAGAGTGAGATATTTGAAAGAACAGAGCTGCTGCTTGGAAGCGACAGAGTGAAGACGCTGTCGGGGAAGCACGTTATAGTATTCGGTGTTGGCGGTGTCGGCGGATATGTGTGTGAGGCGCTTGCAAGAAGCGGTGTCGGGAAGCTGACGATAGTCGATAAGGATGTTGTGAGCATTTCCAATATCAACAGACAGATCATCGCGCTTCACAGCACTGTGGGCATGCCCAAGGTAAAGGTGATGGAGCAGCGCATAAAGGATATAAACCCGGATGCCACAGTCGATGCAAGGGAAATGTTTTTTCTGCCGGACACGGCGGCGGAATTTGATTTCGGCACATATGATTATGTGGTCGATGCGGTCGATACGGTAACGGCAAAGCTGACGATCATAACGGCGGCAAAGAACGCGGGAGTACCCGTGATAAGCAGTATGGGCGCGGGAAACAAACTGGATCCGACAAAATTCGTTGTGGCCGATATAGCAAAGACGCAGATATGTCCTCTCGCAAAGGTGATGAGAAGAGAACTCAGAAAGCGCGGGATCAAGGGCGTTAAGACGGTGTATTCGACAGAAGAAGCCGTGGAGCACGAAGGGACGGTCATCGGCTCGGTAGCTTACGTACCTTCCGTTGCGGGGCTGATAATAGCGGGAGAAGTGATAAAGGACCTGACAGGGATGGATTAGAAATCTATGGAAGAATTAACGAGACTTAACAAATATATAGCGGAGTGCGGTGTCTGCTCCAGACGTGAGGCGGACAAACTCATAGAGGAAGGCAAAGTCTTTGTAAACGGCAAAAAAGCCACGATGGGCGTGAAGGTATCGAAGGGTGACTCGGTAGTCGTCAACGGAAGGGAACTTGCGAAAGACGACAAGGTTGTGCTCGCGTATTACAAGCCGATCGGCATAACCTGTACAGAAAAAGATAAATTTGCCGACAGGACATTGAAGGATGCTTTTGATTATCCGATCAGGGTGACATACGCCGGAAGGCTCGACAGGGAAACGGAAGGCCTGCTTCTGATGACCAATGACGGTGACCTCATCAACAGGTTGATGAAGGGCAGCGGAGACCATGAAAAGGAGTATTACGTCAGAGTCACAACGAAGCTTGCGGACGACTTTAAGCAGAAGATGGAAGCGGGAGTATTCCTAAGTGAATTAAACCGAAAGACAAAGCCCTGCAAGGTGGAAATAATAGGACCGTACACCTTTAAGATCATCATCACCCAGGGTCTCAACAGACAGATCAGACGGATGTGCAAAGAACTGGGCTACAGGGTGGAAGCGCTTCAGAGAACAAGAGTTGCCAATATAGAACTGGGCAAGCTTCACCCCGGAACATACAGAAGACTGAGTAAGGAAGAACTGGCGGAGTTATATCATATAATCGGCAGATAGAGCGGAAAGATAACATGAATAAAGACGAATACATTAAATTATGTGAAACTATAGATTATCACATGAACAGATACTATAACGAGGATGCGCCTGAGATCAGCGACTACGAGTACGACAGGCTGATGACGGAGCTCAAGGCGGTGGAGAAGGAGCATCCCGAGTGGATCACGCCCGATTCACCAACGCAGAAGATAGGCGGTACAACAAAGCGTGAAGCCGGAGTTACGGTCACACACAATGTACCGATGCTCAGCATCCAGGATGTCTTCAGCAAGGAAGAGGTCACGGAGTGGATAGACAGCGTCAGGGCGGTTTATCCGGATGCGGCATTTTCGGTTGAACAGAAGATAGACGGACTGTCAATGTCCATGAGATATACGGACGGTAAGCTGACACTTGCCGAGACCAGAGGAGACGGACTCGTTGGCGAGGACGTTACATTGAATGCGCTCGTCATTCCCGATGTACCGAAGACCATGGATCTGAGCGGCTACGTCGAACTCAGGGGTGAGGTCTACATGTCGCACGAGGACTTCGAACGGTTCAATGAAAATCAGGAAATGCTCGGCAAAAAGACAGCGGCCAATCCGAGAAATCTGGCAGCCGGAACATTGCGTCAGCTTGACAACAGGATCACTGCGGAAAGAGGATTGAAAATATTTGTATTTAACGTTCAGGACGCAAGGGACGGCAACGAAGACCTTATGGTATCCCATACAAAGGGCCTCGAAAAACTAGCCGGGTTGGGCGTGAAGATCATCCCTCACAAACTTTGCAGGACCACCGAAGAAGTACTGGACGAGATAGACAGGATCGGTGAATCCAGAGGCGAACTGGAGTATGACATCGACGGCGCGGTGGTCAAGATAGACCAGATCGAATACAGGGAAAGCTTCTCCGGCTCGAGCAAATATTCCGCAGGCCACATCGCCTACAAATATCCGCCCGAGGAGAAAGAAGTCGAGATCGAAGAGATAGAAGTCGCAGTCGGACGTACCGGCAAAATGACATTCCGCGCGAGATTCAAAGAGCCTGTTAGACTCTGCGGAACAAGCGTACTGAGAGCTACATTGCACAATATAGATTTCATCCAGAGTATGAACATAGCAGAAGGCTGCAAGGCGATCTGCAGAAAGCAGGGTGAAATAATACCGGCCATAGTGAGGGTCACCGAACCCGCGCAAAAGCCTTATATCGCGCCCTCTGTGTGTCCGGTATGCGGACATGCGCTCACAAAAGAAGAGGAGACATGTGATATATACTGTATGAATCCTTCATGTCCCGCACAGCTTAAACGTACCGTGGCTTATTTTGCGGGGAAGGATGCGATGGATATAAAGAACTTCGGCGAAACATACGTGGAAACACTTGTGGACCGCGGTTTTATACATGATTATTCGGACATCTACACACTTAAGCAGCACAGGGATGAGCTGGTTGAGAGCGGCATCATGGGCAAGGACAAAAACACGGACAAGATCCTTGAAGCCATAGAGGAATCCAAGAAAAATGACGCATACAAGCTTCTCACCGGACTTGCGATAAGAAATGTCGGAAAGACGACGGCGAAAGGCCTGATGAAGCATTTTAACAATTTGGATGAGCTGATGCAGGCGGGCACTGACGAGTTGCAGAGCATAGACGACATAGGCGGAGTGACGGCAGGTTGCATAGTTGAATTTTTTGCCGATCCGGGCAACAGAGCGATCATAGAAAAGCTAAGGGACGAAGGACTCAACTTCGCTGCGATAAGAGAAAAAGGTGCGACAGACAAACTCAAGGGGCTCACGATCGTCCTTACAGGAACCTACAAGAACTACGGCAGGAAAGAGATGACCGAGCTTATCGAAAAACACGGCGGCAAATGTACCGGCTCCGTAAGCAAGAAGACGGATATCGTAGTGGCCGGTGAAGCAGCGGGATCCAAACTCACCAAAGCTCAGGAACTCGGGATCAAAGTCCTGAATGAGGACGAATTGCTCGATATGCTGCAGTAACAGTGGGGTGGAAAAAATATTGAAAGTCTAGTACAATATACTGCAAGTGATCCTGATTATTCTTTTGTCAGTCATTTATCGCAGGATCGCGAAAGGAGGCGGGGGAATGCCCGTAAGGATTCAAAACGATCTTCCTGCTAAGGAGATCCTTGAAAATGAAAATATATTTGTAATGGATGAAGACAGAGCGGCTCATCAGGATATCAGACCGCTGCAGATAGCGATACTCAACCTGATGCCCGTGAAGGAGGATACCGAGTGGCATCTGCTCAGGTCCATGTCCAACACACCGTTGCAGGTGGATGTGACATTTGTGAAGGTTTCGACACATCATTCAACACATACATCCGCAAATCATCTGAATAAGTTCTACGTGGATTTTTATGAGATAAAGCAAAGAAAGTTCGACGGCATGATCATTACCGGTGCACCGGTGGAGCAGATCCCGTTTGAGGAAGTGGATTATTGGGATGAGTTATGTGAGATAATGGAATGGACCAAGACCAATGTGACCAGCACGTTTCACATTTGCTGGGGAGCGCAGGCAGCGCTGTATTACCATTACGGATTAAATAAACGCGACATAGGTCAGAAACTCTTCGGAATATACAGACACAGTGTTGTTGTGGAGAACAGAAGAGAGCCGCTTGTGAGGGGCTTTGATGATAATTTCTGGGTTCCGCACAGCAGATATACGGAAGTTCCCAGGGAGGCCATTTACGGTTGTGACAAGTTGAAAGTCCTCGTGGAGTCTGAAGAAGCAGGCGTAGGTCTGTGCATAGCAAACGGAGGCAGGCAGGTATTTGTCCAGGGCCATTTCGAGTATGACAGACGTACTCTTGAAAATGAGTACAGGAGAGACGTGGAGAAGGGATTGGATATACAGGTTCCCAAGAACTATTATCCGGATAATGATCCGAACAACAAGCCGAACCTGTTATGGCGCGCACATGCCAACACTTTATACACCAATTGGCTGAATTATTACGTTTATCAGGCAACGCCTTATAATGTTGATTCTATCGGTGGTTGAGCCGCAGAATAATTATGAAAAAGAAATCATTTATAATATTGGGTGTCTGCATCTCATTAATCCTGGTGTACATCGTCATGTTCATGATCCAGATCAATAATTCGTTAAAATGGGATGTGAACAATGAAATAACCGCCGAACAGCGGGATCGCTACAGCAATATCGCACTTATGCCGGCCATAGCGGATATATTTGAAAGAACCGGTAAAAGAGGATGGCGCGATACCGAATATATGGTTGAATCACACTTATACGGTAGCTATGACGAACTGTGTGATGCGATGCCTGACGGATGCAGGGAAGCATTTGACTATTCGATAAAGAATGATCTTGTGGATGAGGGACTGGTCCGGGACCTGAACGGTGATCAGGTCAAAGCATACAGTCTGGAACCGGGGTATCTTCCTCTTATCGATGAGAAGGATGCAGACAGTAAATACAGTGTCTACAGCTATTGGAGATATTTTTATCTTCTGGAATATCCGGATGGGACCTGGCGTTTTGCAACAGATCTTCAAAATACCTGACCTGAGTTTTGCATAGAGCGGATCCCTCAACTTTTAGCGGGAGATCAACAACGTTTTAGATATGATAGATAAGATAATAGAATACTTTAAAAACAATAAGAAACGTGTGATATTGACTATTATTTTCGGGCCGGCTCTGCTGGCTCTTGTCTTAGGGTGCGTAACAAGTCTGTTTGATCCGAGGGATGCTCTGTATTACAGCATCGTTCTGATGTGCCTTACGTATCCGGTTTTCCTGTTTATACTCAATATCATTGCATTTGTACATACGATCAAACATCCGGAAAGATCCCTCCCCGGTACCTATGAATCCAAACTGTTTGGGATAGCGGATCTTGTCACGGTGAGCGTCGGGATGCTGCTGTCTGTATTCTATGCATCGATGTTAACGGTAGTCGGAATACAATGGGATGCTCAGTGGGATAAACAGCTGCATAACAGTGAGGTACACCAGCCCATATGGACAGGTGCATTGCCAACGGTCATCATATTGCTTGTTATCGGTGTGATAGGATACCTCGTACTTCTTAACAGGAAAATGTCCGAGACACCGCCGCTTGTCACGGTACTGTGTATCGCGGCCATGTATATCGGCGCTACGCAGATAGTTTTATTTGTCATACAGATATTTAAGATCATGCCTTTTGAGGGGCTGGTATATTCGTCATCGGATCTTCCGTTTGTTATGATGATACCGCTGATGGAACTGCCGTTTTGCTGTATCACAATGGCAGCGAGACTGATCATAAGAAAGATATATGAGTGGAATGCGAACGAAGAACACAGTCGGGAAAATTATACAGGCAAAGGCATAATTTCCGCGCTTAACAGGATGCTGGGCAGAGCTTCATCATGGCCTGTCATAGCATTGATAGCAATGCTCCCGCTCATGGGAGTGATACTTCTCATACTTTCTCTTTTCGGACAGTATCCGGACCATGTGATAAGGGCGTGGACGGAGACCGCACAGTGGAATCTGTCAAAGATGCAGGCGCCGCCAAACGTTCAGTTTGATGAGCACTACTTATGTACGGTTGCTGCAGGCGGACATGAAAAAATAGTAAAGCCGATAAGGATGGGAGAACGCCACGGGCACAGGATCGTGGTAAACAGACAGCTCCTTGTGGCAAATGCTTTCGAGCAGATACTTGAGGAAAAGACACCCAAAATGCACAGGGTGATCCGTGATTTCTACGATAAACACGGTTATCCGATAGCAAAGCATATAAGGACAAAGCTTTCGGCAGATATCGTTTATTTTGTGATGAAGCCGTTGGAGATAGTTTTCCTTGCGGTTCTGTATCTTACGGATACGGCACCCGAAAACCGCATAGCAACGCAGTATATGCCGTCGAAGCCGAAGGCCGCACGCTGAGCTGAGATCAGGCAGTAATGACCGGATAAATACAAGATCTCGGGAACAGTTCATTTGGACTGTTCCCTTTTTAAATTTCAAAATTCTACGAAACGTATATAAAATAATATCCCAATTGTACGAATTGTGCCTTATAATATGATCATAAACATATTATGATCAACTCATCCAAGGAAACGGATGAGTTCTTTGGGGGCCCGGCCGGCCACGGAAAGGAAACAGTATGAACGATCTTGCAGCCAACATAAAAAAGTACAGAAAAGAAAACGGATTTACGCAGGAAGAACTTGCGGAGAAACTCGGTATCACACTCGGAACGATATCCAAATGGGAGAGGAGCGCTTCCGAACCTGAACTTGATTACATCATGGAGATGGCGGAGATTTTTCATGTATCTGTAGACGTACTGATAGGATTCAGGATGAAGGGCCTCAGTGTCGACGGCATACTTGATAACATAAGGACAAACAGAAATACAAGACATTTTGAGGAGGCGTTAGCTGCGGCGGATAAAGCGATCAGAAGATTTCCCAATAACATTAACGTAGTATACGAAAGTGCATGTACCTATCTGACTTACTGGTTTGACAACAAGGAAAACAAAGAAGTGCTCAAAAAGGCATATGACGGTTTTCGACACACGCTCGATCTCTTTCCGAGTGATAACCCGGAGATCAATGAGATCAATGTAAAAAGAGTCATAGCAGACTGCCTGACATATATGGGTGAAAACGAAAAGGCTCTGGACATGTATAAGGAGAGCAACATCGGGTACATGAATCATTTCAGTATCGCTTACCTGCTCCTGTCGGGATTCGGGGATGTGATCAATGCCGAGAAATACAATAAACGGGTCATGCTTGCCGGGATCGAGAATATGGTAAATGCGCTCCAGCTGTATATGAACATCTATTATCACACAAATACGGAGATGTGCATAAGATCATGTGATCAGTTCATGGATCTTGTGGAAAGTCTCAGAAGGAGTGAAGGACATGTGTTCATGGATAAGTTTATCCCGAGGGCATATATGTACAAGGGCATTTCCTATGTTAAGAAGGGCGACAGAAAAGAGGGCAGAAAACTGATCGCAGAAGCAGTAAAGAAAGCAAAGACTTATGATGCCGATCCGTCCTTAACACTGGATAATCTGCTGTTCCTCGAAGATATGGAAGGATGGCAGACTTACGATCTCCTTTCCGCAAGTGCTATGGATTCTCTGAACGATCTGATAGAAAAGGAGCTGAAGGAAGAAGACAGGACTATGATCCGAAAGCTCTATGATGAGGTAAAAAATGATAAAGAATATAAAAACAAGAGAAAAAAAGAATAACAAAACATACCTAAGCAAAACTATTTGGAAGAAAAATCACGGCCTGTTTGCAGGTGCGCTGGCATTTCACACAGCCATGGCGATACTTACACTGTATGTGTCGATAGGACTTCAGAAGGCGATCGATATCATCACATACGATGGAAATTTACATGATATACTTGCGGTCGCGGTAGAGATGACGGCCGTGATACTCGGAATACTGATCAGCGGATACGGATACGGTGCGGTCAGGAGCAGATTCGTAGCGAAGGCAATGACACAGTACAAAAATACCGTTGTAGATAATGTCATGGAGAAGGGGATCGCAGCATTCAGGGAGGAATCACCCTCTGCATACATTTCGGGACTCACCAATGATTGCAATGTCATAGAGGAAAACCTTGTGGGAGCAAAGTTTGATATCATTTACGATATCCTTTCATTCTCGGGAGCCCTGATCATCATGCTCATCTACTCGCCGCTTCTCACATTTGTTGCGATAGGATTTACACTGTTGCCTGTCATGGTATCAGCATTTTCAGGCAGGAAAATATCTGTATATGAGAGCAGGGTCGCAGAGAAGAATCAGAGCTATGTTGCACTGATACAGGAAGCTTTCGGTGGTTTCTCCGTTATCAAGAGTTTTAAAGCAGAGAGCGATATCGTGAAAATGATAGGAGAAAACACGACCGCACTGGAGGATGACAAAGCCAAAAGAAATATCATAAGAAATCTTCTGGTCATCCTTGGAGTATCGGCAGGTGTGATCACTCAGTTCGGAGTATTTCTGGTCGGCGGTATACTTTCAATAAACGGCATGGGATTTACACCCGGTATCCTGATGATGTTCCTTAACCTGTTAAACTTTGTTGTCGGCCCGATCTCACGACTTCCGGGAAGGATCGCAAATCATAAAGCCGCATCCGTGCTCGTTAGGAAAATGGATGAAGCATTGAGAATATCGGCCTCTGTAGCGGGAAGCGGAAATCCCTGTCGTGCGGATCACAGCATCGAGATAAGAGATCTCAATTATGAGTATGAAAACGGCAAGAAGGTTCTGGATGATTTCAATTACACATTTGAAACAGGCAAGAGCTATGCGATAGTCGGTGCTTCCGGATGCGGAAAGTCCACACTCCTTCAGCTCCTCCAGGCCGGAATGAGCGATTATGACGGAAGGATAATGTATGATAAAGACGAGCTTCATACCATAGATAAGGATAGGATCTACGACACGATATCCGTGATCCAGCAGAATGTATTTGTGTTTAACGCATCGATCCGTGACAATATCACGATGTTTGCATCATTTCCCGAAAATGAGATAAGACGGGCAATAAAGCTTTCGGGGCTTGAGGAACTGGTCAATGAAAAGGGAATGGACTACAATTGCGGAGAGAACGGAAACGCTTTGTCCGGCGGAGAAAAGCAGCGTATCTCGATCGCAAGGGCGCTTTTAAGAAAGAGTAAAGTACTTTTGGTGGATGAAGCGACGGCATCGCTCGATAACGTCAATTCCGCGCAGGTACTCAATTCTATCCTTGATCTTGAAAATGTGACGAAGCTTGTAGTGACACATGATCTGGATCGGAATGTCCTGAAGCGTTTTGACAGGATCGTTACAATGAAAGAGGGCAGTGTTTGCGAGAGCGCTACCTTCGAAGAACTGATGGCTAAAAAAGGATACTTTTATTCTTATTACAACGTTGCATGATCGATAAAAAAAGTGGTATAATGCTAACCAGGGGTGAGAACAGAGTTTACTTGCTTTGTGTATTGCTGACGGGAAGAAATTCCCGTCATTTTTTTCTTAAAGAGAATGTTACAGTAAGAAAGGGGTATGGGCATGAAGAAGAGACAGTCATTAAAGAAAGTATTGCTTACTGAGGTTATAGCATTTGTTGCGGTTATCATATTGATAATAACGATCATCAATGTAAGGATGCAGACGACCAGGATCACGGAGCTGACGGAGGCCGTTCTGGCCGGAGAATCCGTTTCGTACGCAAGTGAGGTTTATAACTGGTGGAGCAGTATAGAGAACAGGGTGGCGCAGACCGCAAGAGTGATACAGAATACACCGGAAATGTCATATGACGATGCGTTAAATATGCTTTTGCAGCTGACAGCCGATGATCCGGATTCGCAGGATATATACATGGCATACGGAGATACGGGTAAGTTCCTGGATGGTTCCGGATGGATACCGGATGATACATTTGTGTTTACTGACAGGGCATGGTATACAGGCGCGATCGAAAAGAACGGTGAAATATATTCTTCAGAGCCGTATGTGGACGCATCTACGGGAAAGACGTGTCTGGCATGTTCGATCATGATAAGAGACGGTGTTGTACTCAGCAGTGACATTAATTTTGATAAGGTTACAGAAAAACTTACGACATTCAGATCAAGCTCTTCGGATGCCAAGTTCTATATCATCAACAAGCAGACAAAGGACATCCTTGTAAGCAATGTTGACGGAGTGACGGGAGAGAAGGTTGATGCCAGTGCGGATCCGATAATGAAGGGCCTCAACGAAGTGTTCGGCAGCCTCAAAACGGTGAGCACCGATGATGCGGATAAGGTTGTGATAACCAAAACAGAAGCAGGCAAGATGATGTATACCGCAACGGATATCCAAGATACTTCATGGATCGTCGTAAGTGCCGTACCATACAGCTTTATCAGCGACAATGTCGGAAAGACGACGGCTGTTACATTTGTTGTAGCCATGACACTGTTGCTGTTACTTGCAGCATTGTTGTTCTATATAATCAACAAGTTCATCAATCCCGTTACCAAGGTTACCGAGAGGATAAATGATATAAGCAGGGGAGATTTTACAGTAAATATCGTTCCCGAAGGCAACAATGAGATAACGACATTAAGTGAGAGAGTAAATGAATATATAGAGAGCATGAGAGAGATGCTCTTAGGCGTAGCCAATATTTCAAAGGATATGCATTCAAGCGCAGGCGAGTGTATGAATATTACCAGCACGCTTTCCGCATCCAACCAGTCACAGGGTGAATCAATCGAAAAGCTCAATTATACTCTTACCAATATGAACGAATCTATAGATGAGATAGCTAAGGCGGCTACCGATCTTGCACAGACATCGAATACGCTGAGCATGAATGCCGAAGAAGTAAAGAACCTGTGCGTTGAGACTATGGATTCTTCAACAAGCGGAAGGGATGAGATGGCTGACATGACCAGAAAGGTCAAGACCCTCAACACCATGATGGGCGAACTTACGGATATAATCCGTACCACAGCCAAATCCGTTGAAGAGATCACCGGCATAACTGCAACGATAAATGAGATTTCCGAGCAGACCAATCTGCTTTCACTTAATGCATCGATCGAAGCTGCCAGAGCAGGTGAGCAGGGCAAGGGCTTCGCTGTTGTCGCTTCCGAAGTAGGAACACTGGCAAAGCAGTCATCAGAAGCTACGGAGAGCATCAGAAAGCTTATCAACGAGATCACTCAGAATATAGAAGATATCAACAAGAAGGCCGATGCATGTATGGTTGACATGGATGCCTGCATGCAGGGGGTCGACAGTGCAAATAATTCCTTTGATATCATTTGCGATGATATTACCAAGGCTACGGACGGCATTATTGAGATCACCAACAGCATTATAAGGATAAATGATGTGGCATCAGGAAATGCGGCTACAACCGAAGAGCAGGCAGCTGCCATAAGCGAGATCCTGGTACTCAGTGATATGATCGTTGAAGAGAGCAACAAGATACTTTCAGAAACCAAGAGTATCAATGATATTTCCCGGAATCTGAATCATTATTCGGATTTCATCCAAGAAGATCTGGGCAAATACATACTTTAGGATATGACATGCAATACAGGGGCTGTCGCACATGGCGTGACAGCCCTTTTTGAAATCTGAGTGCATTTTTAATGGCCGACGATACAATTCCTTGGAAAAACAGCGTGAAAAGAAAAGGGTTAATGTTGTATAATATAGACATCGCAATGTATTGATCCGGGAGGAAATACGCAGTGGAAAGATCACAGGATAGGAGTAATACCGCAGCCGGGCAGAATGTTTCTGCATTGTTGGTCTGTATTGCGGGAATCGCAGTCAATTTAATATTGAATTCGATCGTAGTGGCTCTTGGTCTGCCGCTGTATCTGGATACTGTCGGAACAGTCGCTGTATCGGCCGTGGGAGGCTATCTGCCCGGAGCAATCGTGGGTTTTGTCACGAATATCATAAAGAACATCCAGGATCCGTCATCGCTGTATTACGGATTTTTGAATGTACTCATAGCCGTGTTTGCCGCGAATTTTGCGAAGCGGGGATGGTTTAAGAAGGTTACGGGTATAATAGGAGCCATTCTTGTATTTACATTGATTGGCGGAGGCATAGGCTCGCTGATCCCGTGGTATATGGACGGACTGGAATTTGACAGCGAATCACTAAGCAGCATATTGTATGCGACCGGGTATTTCGGACCGGCAGCGTCGCATGTACTTGCAAGTCTTATCACGGATCTTCCCGACAAGGTACTTACGGTATTTTTCACAGCTGCGATGCTCCGCATCGTGCCGCCGCGCTTTTATGAATACTGCAGGTTCAATATGTGGATGCAGGCACCCGGCTCAGTTCGTGATGCGGATACGGAAAAGGGCAGAAAGAAAACAAGCCGAATCATGTCCTTAAGGTCAAAGGTATTCATAATATGGAGTCTGTCACTCGGTACGGTTGCCATTGTGGCCGGAGCGATCAGCCTGAGAGTATACAATAAAACCCTGATAAAAGAGCAGACACAGCTTGCAGCCGGAGCGGCAAAGATCGCGGCCAATGTTATTGACGGTGACCGCGTGGACGAGTATTTAAAAAGCGCCGGAAAGGCTGAAGGATATGCGGAAACTCACAATATGCTAAAGGACATACTCTTCAGTATGGATGATATAGCATATCTGTATGTTTACAAGATAGAGAAAAACGGATGCCGTGTGGTATTTGATATAGATACGGAGAGCACGCCTGCCGATGAGATCGCGTCAGTCATATCATTTGATGAGGGATTAAAGGACTATATCCCGCAGCTTCTTGAAGGCAAAGAGATCGATCCGGTCGTGACCAATGACAAATACGGACATCTGATCACGGCATATCAGCCGGTGTATGATTCCGAAGGAAATACCGTTTGCTACGTGGGGGCGGATGTGGATATACAGCAGCTCGCGACGTATAAGCGAGGCTTTATCGTGGAACTTATCTCCATATTTGCAGGTTTCTTCGTACTGATCTGTTCGCTGGTCGTATGGCTCACGGACTACAATATCATTTACCCGATAAAGAGTCTTACAGGCAACGCGGACGTCAATTCGAAGGATGAAAATATGCGGGGCAATTATGATGATATCGTAAAGGAACTGCGCGGTATATCCATACACACCGGCGATGAGATCGAGAGCCTGTACAATTCGCTCTGTCAGGTTACGCTGAGCCAGGCCGAACAGTTGCGGAGCATACAGAGGCTTTCGGATTCCACGATGAAGATGCAGGACGGACTGATCATTACGATGGCGGACATGGTTGAAAACAGGGACTCCGATACGGGAGCGCATATCCAGAAGACCGCGGCTTACGTGAAGATCATAGTTGAAGGATTGAAGAAAAAAGGATATTACAACGAGAAGATAAACCAGAAGTTCATGTCGGACGTGGTACGTTCGGCGCCGCTTCATGACGTGGGCAAGATCAATATCTCGGATGAGATACTTAATAAGCCGGGAAAACTCACGGATGAAGAATATGAGATCATGAAGACACATACAACTGCCGGCAGGCGTATTCTTGAGCATGTCATCGAGACCCTGGAGGGTGACAACTATCTGAAGGAAGCAAGAAACATGGCAGCGTACCATCACGAGAGATGGGACGGAAAGGGATATCCCGAGGGGCTTCACGGCGAAGTGATACCGCTTTCCGCGCGTATCATGTCTGTAGCGGATGTATTTGACGCGCTCACATCGGCGCGTGTATATAAGCCCGCATTTCCGCTGGAAAAGGCCCTGTCGATCATAGAAGAGGGAAAGGGAACGCAGTTCGATCCCAAGTGTGTTGAAGTATTTATGGAATCCCTCGATGAAGTAAAAGTTGTTTTGAGAAAATACAATCAGATATAATACGATCATCTAAAGCTTTTAAAGGAGCAGGCATGAGAAGATACAAAAGAACGATCAGGCATACGACGGTCGTTTCAGCACTTATCTTAATATTGCTATTTACGGCGACACCTATATCTGCGTCTGAAGATGTAACATCCGGCGGAGGATATGCCGCGACGGGACAGCTGTCAAACGTTTCATATATTTCGGAGATCTATGATGCCACGAACGGACTTCCCACATCCGATGCCAACTATGTCATCGGGACAAGTGACGGATACGTCTGGATAGGCGGCTACAGCGGTATCATCCGATATGACGGAACTACATTTGAGAAGCTCGATACCTCCGACGGTCTTACAAGCGGCAGAGGTCTGTTTGAGGACAGCAGAGGCAGGATATGGGTTGCGACCAACGACAACGGCGTTGTCGTGATCGACGGCGAGAACAGGACGCATCTCACGTATCGGGAAGGGATGCCCTCATCATCGGTCAGGATATTTGATGAGGATCTGAACGGAGATGTCTATATCGGGACCACGGCGGGGGTATGCTATGCGGACAGTGAGATGCAGCTTCACGTGATCAACGATGAGAGGATCAATGATGAGAGGGTCTTGCGGCTGGGATCCGACGGAGCGGGCACCATATACGGTCAGACCAGGAACGGTATCGTATTTACAATAAGAGATCACAGGATACAGGAGTTATACAAGAGCACAGATCTCGGAACAGGCGTTGTGACAAGCATACTGCCTGACAGGGAAAACGTCGGCAAGGTATATCTTGCGACAAACACGGGAGCGGTATATTACGGCAATTTCGGCGACCGCGCCGACAACATGAAGAGGATATCCGTCGAGCCCATCGAAGACATACATTGGATCAGCTACGATTGCGGCAGGGTGTGGGTTTCATCCACTACGACCGCGGGTTATATAGAGAATGACATATTCCACGTGCTCAACATCCCCATGAACAGCGGCATCGAGATGATGACGAGCGATTATCAGGGAAATATGTGGTTTGCATCATCCACACAGGGCGTGATGAAGGTGGTGTCCAACAACTTCGTCAATCTGACAAAGAAAGCCGGATTTGACGATGAGGTGACAAATGCCGTCTGTCAGTACAGTGGCAAGCTGTACGTCGGAACGGATAATGGTCTTCAGGTGATCGACAGATATTCCAATGTCTACAACGAGGAAGTTGCGGAGTTTATCGGCGGAGCGAGAGTACGCTGCATAACTGCTGATGAGCAGGACAACCTATGGATCGCAACATACACCGGCAACCACGGTATCGTAAGACTCAATAAGGACGGAGAGATAAAGAATTTCACAACGGAAGACGGGCTGCTAAGCAACGAAGTGAGATGCATTGTGCGTGCCAAAGACGGCGGAGTCATAGCCGGAACGAACGGAGGACTGGCTGTCATAAAAAATGATAAAGTCGTAAGAGTCTGCGGTGAAAAGGAAGGTATAAGCAATACTGTGTTCCTGACAGTTGCGGAAGGCGAGGACGGAGAGATATACGCGGGAAGCGACGGAGACGGCATATATGTGATAAAGCCCGATAACAGCGTAGAGAGGATCGGACGTGACGAAGGACTTACGAGTGATGTCGTCATGCGAATAAAGAAGGATGAGGAGACCGGTATCTACTGGATCGTAACCTCGAACTCGATCGAATACATGCAGGACGGCATCATAAAAGAGGTCACGACCTTCCCATACAACAATAATTACGACGTGTATCCCGATTCACATCAAAACATGTGGATCGTATCATCCTACGGACTTTACAAGGTAGATGAAGAGGCGATGATAAAGGATGAGGTATCGGAATACAGGATCTACACGATAGCAAACGGACTGGTGAGCACACCCACGTCCAATTCATATGGCATGAAGAGCAATGACGGATATCTCTATATACCCGGAAGAAGCGGTGTCTGTTCGGTCAATATAGACAATATGCAGGGGGATAAAGCCCCCATCAAATCGGCCGTCAATTCATTGTATGTCGGTGACAGTAAGATATTGCCGGACAAAAACGGAGTGTATATGATACCCAGGACAGACGATCGTATCAGGATCAATGCTTCCGTGCTGGATTATACCATGATGAACCCGACGGTAAACGTATATCTGGAGGGCATGGAAGAGGACGGCATAAAGACGGACAAGGCACATCTCACGGCACTCGAATATACGGGTTTAAGATACGGCAACTACAACCTTCATGTGAAGGCGTACGATAAAGACGGTAAAGAGCTCATAGATGATGTATATCAGCTGAAAAAGCAGGCGAGATTCGTCGAGCTGCCGATATTCTGGATCATCATAGTGCTGTTGTTCGCAGCACTCGGTGCATTTATAGTATGGCGTATCGTGAAGGGAACGGTCATACAGAGACAATATGATGAACTCAGCAAGGCAAAGGAAGAAGCGGACCGAGCGAACAGGGCAAAAACATCTTTCTTAGCCAATATGTCGCATGAGATCAGAACGCCCATAAACACGATCATGGGTATGAATGAGATGGCGCTCAGAGAGGATGCGACCGGAGTACCGAAGCCGTATTTCATGTCAATGATGAATTACGGATTAGATATAAGAAATGCATCGGAATCACTCTTGGGACTCATCAACGATCTGCTGGACATGTCCAAGATGGAATCCGGTAAGATGCATCTCGTGGAGCAGGAATATGACACGGCTGACATGCTCAGGTCCGTGGTATCGATGATAAGAGGACGAAGTACCCAGAAGGAACTGGTATTTGACGTAGTTATAGATGAAGTATTGCCGAAGAGGATGTACGGCGATTCAGGCAAGATCAAGCAGATCGTGCTCAATCTTCTGACAAATGCGGTAAAGTACACATCTGTCGGAGGCTTTTCATTCAACGTATCCATTGAGGAAAGAAGGGACGATGAATGCAGCCTTAAGTTCTCTGTCAAGGATACCGGCATAGGCGTAAAGCCTGAGGATATGGAAAAGCTCTTCACAGCCTATGAAAGACTGGATGAAGAGAAAAACAGCGGCATCATGGGAACCGGTCTGGGACTCGATATCTCAAGGAGATTCGCAGAGCTGATGGGCGGAAGCCTTTCATGTGAGAGCGAGTATGGCAAGGGCTCGGAGTTCATACTGAGGGTTAATCAGAGGATCGTCGACAGAACGCCTATAGGAGCATTCCTGGAGCATGATGAAGTAAAGAACAAGGGACCCTATGTACCGAAGTTCATCGCACCGGATGCGGACATATTGGTAGTTGACGATACACCGATGAACCTCGAGGTCATCAAGGGACTTTTGAAACCAACCAGAGTATTTGTCACGACGGCATCGAGCGGTGAAGAATGTCTGGAAAAGATAGAGGATACGAATTTTAACTTAGTATTGCTCGATCATATGATGCCGGGAATGGACGGCATCGAGACCGTAGCAAGGATAAGGGATAAATACCCTGAACTGCCGGTATATGCGCTGACCGCGAACACGGCTATGGATGAAGCATTTTACAAGTCAAAGGGCTTCAACGGATATCTGACCAAGCCTGTGGATTCGGCGATCCTGGAAGAGACGATCATGAACCATCTTCCGGAGGAGATCATGGAGAAGCCCGGAGCGGAGGACGTTGCCGCAGAACCCAAGGAGATACCCGCAAATCTTTCATGGATATATGAAATCAAAGGGTTGTCGGCAGAGAACGGGATACAAAACAGCGGAGGAATATCGAACTTTATATTTGCCCTTAACCTGTTCCTTGAAACGATAGACAGCAATGCAAAAGTAATAAAGGATGCATATGAGAGCGACAACATAAGACTCTATACGATAAAGGTCCATGCGCTCAAGAGCTCGGCGAGGATAATAGGTGCGGAAGAACTGTCGCGTCTCGCAGAGAAACTCGAGGATGCCGGCAACAGGGAAGATAAGGCATTTATCGACGAGCATACGGTAAAGCTGCTCACGGAATACGAGCAGTTCAAGGATAAACTGGCGGGACTTCATGACGCGGACGGCACGGAGAAAAAACCACCGGTACCGGAAGAAGAACTGAAGGAAGCGTATGACGCTCTCGGGGACGTCATACCGCAGATGGATTACGATTCGGTGGAAATGATACTTGACAGCCTGTCACAGTATTCGCTCCCGCCTGAGGACGATAAGAAGATAAAAGAGATAGCAAGGATGTTAAAAGTCTTTGACTGGGAAAGCATGGAGACGCTGATCTCGGAGTAAACATGCGGAGGATATGATATGGCTGACAAAAAGATGATCGTCATAGGAGAAAAAGAGACATTTATAACCCGTGTACTCGTCAAAAAGGTAAATGACACGGGTGTGGGATGCGTCTTTGTCCCGTGGAGCGTCAATGAGATCAACGCGCATTTAAGCGGCGTATCATTGATCGTACTCTACATGGATATCGGCGAAAGGCCGCCTGAGGATGTCCTGCATTTTATGATCGATAATATGGAGGAAAAAGGCTTTAACATGATCCTCGTAGGCGAGAAAGATGATGTACAATATCTCTGTGATCATAAGATACCGGAGAAATTGGTATACAGGACATTTTCAAGACCGATCGACAATACGGTCTTTACGGAAACCGTGACTGAGTATTTCTCTAAAGAAGAAATGGGAGAGTTCAAGAAGAGTATACTGATCGTTGACGACGATCCGCAGTATCTGACACTTGTCAGGGAATGGCTTAAGAACGACTATAAGGTCTCAATGGCCAATTCCGGATTGCAGGCGATCAAATGGCTCGGCAAAAACAAAGTAGATCTGATCCTATTGGACTACGAGATGCCCGTAACGAGCGGACCGCAGGTGCTTGAAATGCTGAGAAGCGATTCGGATACGGCAACGATACCCGTAATGTTCTTAACGGGCAAAGGGGATAAGGAGAGCGTAATGGCAGTAGTATCGCTCAGACCGGAAGGATATTTCTTAAAGAGCATACAGAAGGATAAATTGCTCGAAAAGCTGAAGGAGTATTTTGTGCTTCACAAATAATTTCAGGGTGAAGTCCGGATTGAAGGAGATTTGGCGGTATGTATGATTTGATCAGGGAAAACCAGCTGGATATCATGCTTTTGCTGTGCGGTATCTGCGCGACATCAGCATTTCTATTGTGTATCACAAGGTTTTTGTCCCAAAACAGAAAAAGAATACTGCTTTTGATGGAGATAATTGCGCTTCTCCTGCTGTGGTTTGACCGCGAAGCGTATATATACTCGGGTGATGTGTCAAATAAGGGTTACATCATGGTCAGAGTGGCTAATTTTGCGGTTTTTTTCCTGACCTCTGCGGTAGTACTCAGCTTTAATCTCTACCTGTCCGACTGGCTGCTCAATGAAGGAAAGCTAAAGCAAGTACCGAAGAGACTGGTGATAGTCCAGTACATGGCGATAGTGGGCATGGTATTGTCCATAATATCTGCATTTACGGACTTATACTATTATTTTGATGAGATGAATAAATACCACAGAGGGAACGGATTTCTGATCGCATACATAATCCCCATCATCGGTCCGCTGATCCAGTTAACGGTCATATGTCAGAACAGAAAACGTTTCAGGAAACTGATCTTCATATCAATGGAATTGTATATATTTGTGCCGCTCGTCTGCGGTATCCTGCAGATCTTCACATACGGCATATCGATCGTCAACATGGCGATGGTCATGGTGTCAGTGTTCCTGTACATCTTCACGTATATGGATATCAACGAAACGGCCGAGCATACACATGAGATCGAGTTAAAGAACATGAAGATCGAGAGTGAAAGGATGCAGAGACTGTTCGATGAGACGGCCACGGCATTTGTGTCTGCGGTCGAGAAGAAGGATGAGCTGTTGCAGGGCAGCGCACAGAAGGTCGCCGATTACGCGAAGAGGATCGCGGAAATGAGCGGAATGGATAAGGAGAAATGCGAAGACGTATATTATGCGGCCCTGTTGCATGATGTAGGTCTTATAGGCATACCTGACAAGGTCATAGAAAATGACAAGGATCCCAGTGCAGAAGACTCCGAGATAATGAGGAGAAGACCGCTTATAGGCAAGGACATCTTATCAAGCATCACCGAATACCCTTACTTAAGCGAAGGCGCGCATTACAGCCATGAAAGGTATGATGGCAGCGGATATCCCGAAGGATTGAAGGGCGAGCAGATACCGGAGATCGCAAGGATCATCGGCGTGGCGGATGCGTATGTTACCATGAGGACAAAAAAGAGATACCGTGAAGCAAGGCCGGATTTTGTGGCAAGGGAAGCATTTGTCAAGGGAAGCGGCGTTGAATTCGATCCGAAGTATGCGGATATCATGGTAAAGATCATAGATAAAGACAACGAGAGCGCAATGCAGGAAGAAAGTCAGAAGGTAGAAAATGAGATCTCCTGCAGAGACTACAGAGACAGCATAACCGCAGGCATTCCGATAGAAAATGAGGAGACAAGAGTCACATTCACCTGTGCACCAAAGGAAGGCATCAAGGACAGCGAGTTCTGGTCACCTTCACTTATCATGTTCGATTCGTATGACAGACGAGTCCATGATAATGAGAGAGCAATCAGGGATTATCAGTACCTCGAATACGGCGAATTCTGGTTCGACGGGCACAGCATACAGACAGCCGCAAGGAAGATAGAAGAAAAGGTAACGGTGCAGGAGACAGCCGAGGGAGCCGACGCAGCAGTTGCAGGAACTGCAGAAAACGACGCTCCTGCATCTTACGAGATCGTCATGGGCAGATATGATGATCATCTGAGACTTGTGATGAACAGTCCCGCGTACAGAAAAGAAGTGATCGTCGCACTTCCTACCGGTTCAAAGGCCGCTTATATCGCGATCACAGGCGAAAACTGTGAGATAAAGGACATCACGACAGAGCAGACCGGAGAAAAATATACCGAAGAGAGTATCCACAGGATCGCCGAGGTTATCAGCTTCATAGATCACATGGAATCAGACATAAAGAATATCCAGATAGACAGGACAAGATCGGCTTCGACGGAAGGCATCGAGTGCAGGGACAGACTGAAGATCATGTTCCACACGATGAGCTTGCCGGGAGCAAACCTTGTATGGCATTGCCCTTATGTAGTGCTCTTCACATCGGATGACGGCAGGGTCGACGGACCCAATTACAAAGAACATGCGCTCATAAAACTTTACGGAGAAAATGAGTGCAATACCGATGATGCCACCAACAATATAGTCATGAAGCGAACCGATGAATTCCCGGGCTGGGATGCATGGAAAGAAAAGAACAGAGAGGGCATGGAGTGTGAACTCACCCTCAGGAGAAAGAATGCAAAGATCATACTGAAGACCACGGTCCTCGGTATAGACATAGAGAATACGACAACTCTCAAAAACGCATCTGAAAAGGTGTATGTAGCTTTGACAGGTGATCAGGTAGCACTTACGGACATAAGAGTGAGATAAAAAGCGGCGGGAGGAGACAGGAAGCCTGCTTTTTCTTGAGCTTGGACAGATAATTCCTCGTGGATGGCCACTTTATCTGTTCTTAGCCCGCAATCAGCTTGCTTTCTCAGACAAGCCCCAAAGTAGAACAAATCTCAAAGGAGAACACCCCCAAGGGAAATCACCCCCAAAAGGAGAACAATCCCATGAAGGAAGAAAGAACCGCACTTGGAAATTTCGCAATGTTCATATTGACGGCAATAGGCGTTTTGGGCGGGATCGCCATGTTATTTCTCTATGTCATATTCAAGGCAGTCATACCAAATGAAGCGCTGAGAGACAGATCAATGTCCATACCGATCGTATTAGTGATCGTATCGGTGATCGCAACCGTGCTGATATGGTACATTCCATGGAACGCATTCAGGAAAAATGACCCCGACAGGATGAAGGGCATAGTGATATTTGCAGTGATCGCATCGATCGTGCTGTGTCTGGGCATGACAGGCGTATACTTCATGCCAAGCGGGATAGCATCCGACCTTCAGATAAAAGGAGTGGGCATATATGCATTGGCAAATGCGGCTATCATCATGATCAACAGCATCATAATCCTGCTTGAACTGACAAAGAGACATGAGAAAAATATGAAGAACGCATGGTGTGTGGTCGCCTTGTTCGAGGTGATCAGTCTGATCATAAATAATCTTGCACCGATCAACGCGGGACGTACAATGCATACAGTGACCGTGATCGGCAGCCTGGTGACCGGGTTAGCCATAACACTGCTGGCATATTGGATCGTGGCTCAGGAAAAGTTCTACAGAACACGAGATTAAGGCAGATCACGCAGCAAATATAAAAAACAATAACCATAAAAACAGGATCGGAAAATATAAATTCCGGTCTTTTTTTGCGCCTAAATACTCCCCAATTACGCTTTGCGCCTAAATACCTCCTAAATACCCCATAAATCTCGCCTTTTTTCGCCAATCCGGTAAAAAGTGGAAGTTATAGGACAGCAAATATGGGACCATGGATACAGGGGAACGGGTCAAATCCCAAAACACTCACAAGTAAATACCCAGAAGCCATATACAGACAAAGAACAGGAGGAGATCAGAGTATGAGTAACGATTACAGGTGTGGATGGTTGGAAAAGGATACAAGGCACAGTATTAACAGAGCCAAGGAGAGAGCGGGACTCAATGAAAAGAGAGCGATCAAGATGATGAGCCTCGCAAGGAAGCGCGGCATCACAAGTGAAAACTGCACATGGTCAATCGACAGAAAGTTCCTTGAGTCCAGAAGCAATCAGGATCAGGTCGCAGTAGCATACAACGGATATTGCTACATACTGGACAGATTGACAATGAACTGCCTGACACTTTACCGGTTACCGAAGCACTTCGGAAAAAAGAAGAAGGTCATGTATCAGAATAGGTATGATCTTTATGAGGAAATGTATGCTTAATAATGATTTGTAAATGTGTCCTGTGGTATACTAATATAGTTGATGGAATACATTAATAACTAATTTAAAAAGCATAAAACGGGACAAATAAAGTAGCGGAGTTAGCAATGGACACAAAGAAACTGGAGCGCTGGGCGCAGCAATTGCTTGATACGGGAAAACGGAATAATCTGGTAAATTTTAAGGATACCAAAGCGTCGACAGCGGAAGTGGTTTTTCCGGATACAGAGTCGTTCTATGAAAAGTGCCTTAGTTTAAGTACCTTTGAAGTTTATGATCCTAAGATCGAAGATAACGAAGTAGACGAAGAAGCGATATTATCAGCCAATGTCTATGAAGAAGTAACAAAAGAGACGGTTGATCTCGATAAGCATAAGAAGAGCGAATATGTAGAGATGTATTCGACAAATATACGCAAGAACAATCAGATACTTGTGTATGCCAAAACACCAAATCCGATAACAGCCATAAAGAACATAGATAAGAAATCAAGGGATTTCCTTGAAGAAACCGGTGTAAATGTTGCATATATGGCATTCGGATTTATTCATTGGAAAGAAAGCGAACAGTCAAATACAGTAAACAGAGCACCTTTGTTGCTCGTACCGATCACTTTAAAGCGTGAATCATCCATAGAGCCGTACTATATTAAACTTACAGAAGATGATGTTGTAGTAAACCCAACATTCAGTTATCTGATGGAAGCGCAGTATGGTGTAAAGTTACCGGACTATGAAGAAGATGAAAATCTTACATCATATCTTGATAAAGTAAAACAGATAGTAGCCAGGCTGCACTGGGAAGTAACTTCCGAGTGTAAGATCGGTGTCTTTTCATTCCTGAAGATAAATATGTATCACGATCTGAAAAACAATTCGGAGGAGATACTAAAGAACAATAATGTAAGATTATTACTTGGTGAAGATCAGGTTACATCAGATGCTGTATTGGTTGATGAAGTAAATGTTGTGGAAAATGAGATCATTGATCTGCACACGGTAGTAGATGCGGATTCAAGCCAGATAGAAGCCATAGAGATGGCCAAGACAGGCAAGAGTTTTGTATTGCAGGGACCTCCGGGAACCGGTAAAAGCCAGACTATAACCAATATAATTGCAGAATGCCTTCATGACGGAAAGAAGGTTCTTTTCGTATCAGAGAAACTTGCAGCCTTAAATGTTGTATATGACAAGCTTAAAAAGGCAGACCTTGCGGATTTTTGCCTGGAGCTTCACAGTTACAAATCCAGCAAAAAAGAAGTCATAAAAGAACTTTGTAAAACGCTTAAGGCAGACAGAAGCGCGGTATCAGACAGAGCTGAGCTGGAATTAAATGCAAAGATAAGATTGCAGGAACAGCTTGATTCTTATGCTAACAAACTTCATGAGCCGCAACCTGTTATCAATAAGTCACTGTATCAGATGTATGAGGCCCATTATGCTCACAGAAAAGCACCCGATCTGGATCTGATCCTTGATGATATAGTCAAAAAGGATGAAAACTATCTTAATGATGCCGTAAATCTTTTGGAACAATATGAAAAATATGTACTGACTATAGGAGAAGATTACAGAAAAAACGAATGGTTCGGTTACAAGGGCACAAACGGCTCATATGAGACACAGAATAAGTTAAAGCAGGGACTGAAGATCATTAATGATGGACTCGGTGATCTTGTACCCAAAGCCGATAACTGCCGTGTGGAATATGACCTTGAGCTCAATTCGTTATCCGATGCGGAAAACTATATAAAACTTTTAAATGTATTATCATCGACAACGTTTTTAAAACCGGAAACATTAACGCCGGATAAAATACACTGTGCGATTGACGGAGCAAAAAAACTTAAGGAACTCAGTGACCGGATCATACCTATAAGACAAAATCTGGATAAGAGCTTTGAAGCGGATGTTTATAAGATCAATGGACAGGATTATTACAATAAACTGACAAAATTGTATTCGGGATTATTCTCACGTATGTTCAATGCGGAATACAAGAGCATGGTCACAGACTTAAGGCTTGCTTCAAGAACGGGGAAAAAACCAAGTTATACGCAGGCGAAGGATTATATGAAGCTGCTTATGAGTTATCAGGAACTCATGAACAATTTCTTAAGTGTAAATGATGTAGTTGCCGGTCTGTTTACAACAGATAGTATAGACGTAGATACTGACTGGAATAAGTTACTTGCGGAATTGGAAGTTGTTAATACATGCTTCGGTAAAGGACTGAGCTGCGGATCTATCACAGATATGTCCGATGAACAGTTTGCGGCCGGTAAACCCGGCTTTGACGATCATGCCGTTGAGTTGGGCGAATCGCTTAACAGGTTTAAGCCGACAATGACGCTTTTACAGGAAGACTTTGATACGAATTTTGTAAGATTCGATACAATACCGCTTGAAGATTTACAGATAAAGATGCAAAGTTGTGAGGAATCCGCTGATAAGATTGAAAACTGGGTAAGATTTTACACATTGTTGAAACAGTTGGAAGAAAGAGATCTGCTCACATTCGTTAACTGTGCTATAGAAAATAAATTTGACAGAAATCAGATAGCTGATTCTTATCAGAGGCTGTTCTACAAGGAATGGATCAATCATGTTATATATGCCAATCCTGTATTCTCAGGCTTTACAAGGATATCTCAGGACAGAGCGGTTGAACAGTTTGTTCAAAAAGACAAACTGCAGTTTGAGATAAGCAAAGCACAGATAAAGGCCGAACTTTCAGCCAAGAGGCCTTCGCTGGATCTTATGGCCGGTGGCAGTGCTGTATCGATCCTTCTCAGAGAAGGTGAGAAGAAACGTAAAATAAAGAGCATAAGAAAACTGCTTGAAGAAATCGGAGAATTGGTACAGGTTTTAAAACCGTGTTTCCTTATGTCTCCGCTAAGTGTAAGTACATTTCTTAGCAGTAACAGTATCACATTTGATACCGTAGTGTTCGATGAGGCATCGCAGATATTCCCGCAAGATGCCATAGGTGCGATATACAGAGGTAAGCAGCTGATAGTAGTGGGTGACTCAAAACAGATGCCACCCAGTAATTTCTTTAATTCATCTATGGAGATAGATGATGACGATGAAGAGACAGGAGATGTTACCGACTTTGAATCAATCCTGGATCTGTGTTCCACAACCTTGCCGCAGATGCGATTAAGGTGGCATTACAGAAGCCATTATGAACAGCTTATAAGTTTCTCCAACAAGAACTTTTATGATAATGCTCTTGTTACATTCCCGTCATCGGTTATGGATCATGAGGGTGTGGGTGTGGATTACTATAAAGTTGATGGTCTGTTTGACAGAAAGAGTCACACAAACAGAAAAGAAGCGGAATATGTAGTTGATCTTGTATATAAAAATATAGAGCAGTATCCTAAAAGATCACTCGGTGTTGTGGCATTCAGTGTTGCACAGCAGGAATTGATCGAAAGATTGCTGGATAAGAAGAGACAGGAAGATTCTTCCAAAGAGTGGTTCTTTAAAAGTGATGAAAGCATAAAGGAGCCGTTCTTTATAAAGAACCTGGAAACAGTACAGGGTGATGAGAGGGATACGATCATCTTCAGTGTGGCTTATGGTATGGATTCACAGGACAGACTGCTTCATAACTTCGGACCGCTTAACCGTATGGGCGGTGAGAGAAGACTTAATGTAGCCGTTACACGTGCCAAGGATAACGTACAACTTGTATCATCGATGCATGGAACGGATATAGATTTAAAGCGTACATCGGCAGAAGGAGCAAGGCTTTTAAGAGAATATCTGGATTATGCGGAAAACGGTGAGGTTGCACTTGAAAGAAGTATATCGGTTAATCCTTTTGAACAGTTTGATTCTGAGTTTGAGATGGATGTCTGTGATTTCTTAAGAGAGAAAGGCTTTTCTGTGGACACCCAGGTCGGATGCAGTGGATTCAGGATAGATATGGCCCTTAAGAAGCCTGATAGTTCTGACTATGTTCTTGCCATAGAGTGTGACGGTGCTACATATCATTCGTCTAAGAACGCAAGGGACAGAGACAGACTTCGCCAGGAAGTTTTGGAACGTATGGGTTGGAGATTCTACCGTATCTGGTCTACGGACTGGTTCAGAAATTCAGCGGTAGAAAAAGAAAGACTGCTGGAAACAGCAACCAGAATGATCAACCTTGGACCGGGGACAAAGGTTGAAGAATCTAAGCCTATAGAAGAACCGGTTATAGAATTTAATAAAACCATAGAGACAAAACACGTAGGATTCCCGGAATATAAGGAAGCAGATATCTTCACCTTACGCAGTGAAAATATGCATAGCGTAAAGACTCTTGTTAAAAGAATAATGGAGACAGAAGCACCAATATCGGAAGAATACTTATTGAAGCGGATGTGCTTTATATATAATCGTGAACACGTAACAAGTGTTGTAAGAGACAGGTTTGAAGAAAGCATGAGAGGCTGTGAGAGTATAGGAATTGAACGTAGGAACGGATTCTTATATTGGGCTGATAAACACGATTATGTGTTGAGAGTACCGGGAGTAAAGCGTGATATCAAGTATATCGCACCGGAAGAACTTGCAGCAGGACTGTTTGTGCTGATCAAACAGAATGTAACTGTGGACAAAGAAGGCTTATATAAAACACTTGTAAATATGCTTGGATTTTCACGTGTCGGTGATGCTATTTATGATAAGCTCGATGAAGCACTGGATCTGATCATAAATCTTTCAATAGATGGAAACATGTTATCGCTGAAACAGTAACCAATATGGTTGTAGGAGTATATCTGTTTTTTGAATACTTCAGAACAGACAGTTGGTTATTTCATAATACCATCGGACTTATAGCAATATTTGTTCTGATAATGGGAGTGATCATTGCCATTCCGATCATTAAAAAAGAAATCAAAAAAAACAAATATCTCAAGTCACCACTTTCGGAGATTGATAAGATGTTTGGTGAAGAATTTGAAGAATATTTGAAGTATCACTTTGAAAAGCTTGGATATAAAGCAAAGACTACTCCCAGAAGTAATGACTACGGAGCTGATCTTATACTGACAAAGGACGGAGATAAGATAGTAGTACAAGCTAAACGATGGAATGAACCGGTTGGGAATACAGCAGTCCAGGAAGTTGTTGCTGCAAAAGCATATTATAAAGCCAATAAAGCTATGGTTGTAACTAACAGTTACTTCACAAGTAATGCCAGAAATCTAGCTGCTGTAAACAATGTTGAACTTTGGGACAGAGGAAACATCGTTAAAAACTTGGAAATAGATAACAAATGAGTTCGCAATCAATTGAGGATGTGTGAAGAGCACATCCTTGTTTTTTGTCAAAGATACAGTTTACATAACTTAACATTCTCTACAACTGTCCGATAAAAGTGGAAGTTATAGGACAGCAAATATGAGACCATGAATACAGGGGACAGGGGGTAGCCCCCAAACTCTCACAAATAAATGCCAAAAGGCATATACAGACAAAGAACAGGAGAAAATCAGAGTATGAGCAACAATTACAGGTGTGGATAGTTAGAAAAGGATACAAGGCACAGCCTTGACAGAGCCAAGGAGAGAGCGGGACTCAATGAAAAGAGAGCGATCAAGATGATGAGCCTCGCAAAGAAGCGCGGCATCACAAGTGAAAACTGTACATGGTCAATCGACAGAAAGTTCCTTGAGTCCAGAAGCAATCAGGATCAGGTCGCAGTAGCATACAACGGATATTGCTACATCCTGGACAGATTGACAATGAACTGCCTGACACTGTATCAGTTACCGAAGCACTTCGGAAAAAAGAAGAAGGTCATGTATCAGAATAAGTATGATCTGTATGAGGAGATGTATGCGTGAAACACAAAAACATAATAACATGAAGTGGTTGTGTTTATTGAAATAAACACAGGTCATATCATATAATTATAATAGTTTTTTAAAGATTGATTATTAAAGACATCAGATAACGAAGAGTTTTCTTTTTTCTGTAAGCCGAATTTAATATGTGGATAATAAATATGGAGGTAACTGGAATGTTTGCTTTATTTGCACTTCTGTTTTTAATATCTTTTTTTTCAACGATTGTTTTTGTTATAAAAAGTCTTGTTGAGAAAAAGATTGGGCGGGATATAAAAAAGAGTATAAAGATAGCATGGATATCACTTGCAGTTTGTATTGTTTCACTAATAATGATGATAGTAGCGCTACCACCATCTGAAAAAAACGATGAGCCATCTGATTCAGCAAAATCAGTTTCAACAGAAGTGAGTCCTACGACAGACGTTAATTCAACAGAAACGACGGAAGTTTATGCAGAGGATGAAGTGGTAAATCAGTTTATATTGGATTATTCTGCACTGACAAAAAGTGAATTTACAGATATTGAAAAAGGCAATATATGTACAAAATATCATGCATATAGTTATGGATATTACTGTGAGTTACTTCATGCGTCTAATACAGATAAAATAAATGTGACTATTAATGAGACTAATGAGAATGTAGAAGATGGTGTTGCAGGAATGCGAGATATATTCCATGATGTGGTCAAGACAATAGACCATTCATTGTCAGATGATGAAGTATACACATATTTTGATAGATTAGTTTCTGATAATTATTTGAAAGAAGGAGACAAACTTGGAACCGTGAGTGTTACGTTTGTTCCAGATACAAAAAACTCGAGAGGTCATATAGAGATAGGGATAAACTAAAATGATTAGTAGCAATATATAATTGATAATTGTAGAAAACAGAGGGTTTTAAGTCGGAGCACATTGATGCAGGCCATGTGAAGAAATGTAAAGAAATCAGAATCGATTTATGGAGGATTAGTATGAAAAAATGTCCAAATTGTCATTTTGAGTTTAGTGAAGAGTTTAATTTCTGCCCCAAATGTGGAAATAAGTATAGTGATTTTCAACAGACAATCAATAATGGGATTAATTATGGGCGCAATGGTCAATCCAACAATAATGTAATCAATCCGATAAGCAGTAATCAATTCAATAACAATGGGCTTAACTCTGTTCGTAATAATCAATTAAATAACAGGATAAATTATGGCAGAAGTAATGAGCAGTCTCACACAAATCAACCGCCATATGTGAATTCGGTGGGGGAAAATCAGTATCATAACTCGAAATCCTCGAAACATAAATCAAATGGACTAAAAACAGTATTAATCACGTTGGGGGTGCTTTTGGGAATATGGATTTTAGTACCCAAATTAGATGATAACAAATCCACTGATCAGGATAAAACTACTTCAATAGATTATAAAACTGAAAATGATGTTACCAGAGACATAAAGGAATCGGAAAGTTCAAGCACATCTTACAGTTCATCAGCAACAAATAAGAATAGTTATCCTACAATACCAACCGGCGTCTATGTAGTAGGGGAAGATATAAATGAAGGAACATATTATTTTCATGTAATATCCGGCTTGGGAGAATTATTGCTCTATAACAATTACGATGAATATAAGGCGGATGATTCTGGCTTTGATTCGATAGCTTCATTTGATTTGAAAGCTGCAGATGCTAGCAGTGGATTAACCAACGAGGATGTATATGCTGAGTATGTATCCGGGATAATACTGGAAGACGGACAATGTCTTGTTATTAAGAGGGGAGCTGTTGTAGAGTATGTGAATTCTATGGATGAATATGGCCTTAGTGGTGTCGTAACGCCCGGAATATATGTAGTAGGTCAAAATCTTGATAGCGGCAAATATAATTTTAATGCAGTATCAGGTATGGGTGAGGTATGTATTTATTCATCATATGACAGTTTTAAAGAATCGTCATCTTCTTTCTATGCAGATGAAAACTACGATCTAAAAGCACCCGATGCAAGTGTGGGATTGACCAATGAAGCTATTTATTCCAATTCCATAAATAATATAAGACTTACTGATGGACAATGTCTGTATGTAGGAAAAGGATTAACGCTTTCATATAATGATGATAATTCTGTAAAAAACAATATCGGTGCATCCGAAGTGAATCAACCAGAAACAGATACGAAAGAAGTACCGCCTAACGATGAAAAAGAAGCGGAAACAAAGGACCATGATAATAATTCAGGAGATTCAACAGGATACGAGGCTATATATGATGAGTATGTTAAAAAGATAAAAGATGCCACCCCGGGATTGATCCAGGAGTATAAAGATGAAGCTGCAAATAATAATAATGGACTAGAAGGATTAGCCGAGATAAGTAATAAAAAAATTGAAAAACTTGCTGGTATAGCTAATGAAGGTGTTGAGGAAATGGCTTCTTACATGATGAAAAAGGGCAGTGGTAATTATGACGAATATAGTGATTGGTCAGGAAAGCTATATGATGTTTACCTAGAAGAAGCAGGGAAAATAACGGATGAATATATGAATTCGGCATTGCACTAATAGGTTTTAATAAGATTATATCTGAATGGTATTATGGATTTTTTGTACGGACTCTATGACAAGGTCAAGAACAACAAAGAAAAACGGGATACAGTTATAGCAGAAGTGACAAATCAGTGTAACTCAATCAAAAATGAGATTTATATGAGTACGGATTTCATCACTTCTGATCGAGTTATGGAGCACAAGTCGGAACTGCAAAGGATTTCTCGGCTTATTGAAGAGGTTTCGAAGAAAGGCTTAATTAATGTAATCCGTCTCAAACAGGCCAGAGAAGAATTGGATGAATTTGAGCGGGAGTACTCGTCTTTTGTTTATACACATAATGAAAAAGTTGCTGCAGATAAGATAGAAGCAGCAAGAAAGATCATAGGCAATGTAGAAGGAAGAGCGCTTGATGATCAACAGATGAGATGTATTGTAAAGCCCATGCATAATCATCTTGTTATAGCAGGAGCGGGAACCGGGAAAACTACTACGATTGTCGGTAAAGTCAAATATCTTCTTGGAAGTAAACTTTGTGAACCCCAGGATATACTGGTACTGTCGTTTACCAATGCGTCGGCAGATGAAATGAGTAAACGTATCAATAAAGAGACCAATACATCTATTGATGCATCTACGTTTCATAAACTTGGATTAAATATTATCACACAAGTTAACGGGATAACACCCAAAATCACACAGATAAACCTTCAAAAGTTTGTAAGAGAACAGTTGGTGAAAAATATGCAGGATAAAAAGTATCTTATGCTGCTTTGCCTGTATATGATGAATAATTACAAATATGCAAAGACAGAATTTGATTTCAAGTCAAAGAATGAATATGATGACTATCTTCGATTAAACCCTCCGCTTACATTGGCAGGAGAACAGGTAAAAAGCTATGGAGAAATGGAGATAGCCAATTTCCTTTTCATAAGCGGGATAGAATACCAATATGAGAAAGAATATGAAATAGATACCCGTACGGATAAAAACTATCAGTACTACCCGGATTTTTACTTACCTGAACAAAAGATTTACATTGAATATTTCGGAATAGATGAGCAGGGAAAAGTACCAGGTTACTTTTTTTCGGAATCAGGTGATCCTTCGACTGATTATAAGCAGGGTATGGAATGGAAACGTAAGCTCCATAAGGATAATAGAACTACACTTATAGAGTGTTATGCATACGAAAAAATGCGTGGTGAACTTACGGAAAATCTTTCTAAAAAATTGAAGGATCGGGGAGTACATTTCAAACCTCTTTCGTCAGAAGAAATATGGGATCAGGTTTCTAACAACAATGCAAAGGATGTGTTAGTTGGAATAGCAGAATTCTTTACTACGATCATAAATTTATTGAAGAGCAATGCCTATTCAGCAAACCAGTTTAAAAGTCTTTGTGAAGCCTCACATGGAAGCATAAGGAATATGCTTGTGGCAGATCTGGTTATCCCCATATATGAAAGTTACCAGAAACAGTTGCAGGAAACAGGAGAGATAGATTTCAACGATATGATAAATACGGCAACAGCTATGATTATAGATGGTAAATATGAATGTCCGTATAAATACGTAATAGTTGATGAATATCAAGATATTTCCAAAGCCCGGTATAAACTGTTAAAAGCTCTCAGAGATTCCAGAGATTATGATCTGTTTTGCGTGGGAGATGACTGGCAGAGTATATACAGATTTGCCGGAAGTGATATGGATTATATTGTGAACTTCTCTAAGTATTGGGGATTCACAGAATATAGCAAAATTGAAACAACATACAGATTTACTGACAGCCTGATAGATGTGAGTGGAAACTTTGTAATGCAGAATCCAAGACAGATAAAGAAGGCTTTGAAAGGTAAAGCGAGCAAAGTTGGTTTTGCACTGGGAGAGGTTAAAGGCTACAGTGAAAAGTATGCTATACAGTTTATGCTAAAAAGGCTGGATGAACTTCCAGCCAACAGTTCTGTATACATGATAGGCAGATATACATTTGATTCCAAGATGCTGGATGATTGTAACGAATTAAATTGCAATTATGATAATCCTAATTCTGTAGTCAAGGTATCATATTCAAAGCGGACGGATCTCAATATTCGTTTTATAACTGCGCATAGGTCTAAAGGATTGCAGGCCGATTATGTCTTTATAATAAATAATAAGTCTAAAGGTATGGGATTCCCAAGCAAGATGCAGGATGATCCTGTGGTTGATCTTCTTCTTGAAGGTCAGGAAGATTTTCCTTTTGCAGAAGAAAGAAGACTTTTTTATGTGGCTTTGACCAGGGCAAAAGTGAAAACGTATCTAGTGACAATAAATGGCGACGAGTCAGAGTTTGCCAGAGAAATGGAAAAAAGATATGAATGCGAGATAAAGCAGGAAGCATATACATGTCCACTATGTGGAGGCAAGCTTGAAAAGAAATCCGGTCCATATGGCAAATTCTATGGCTGTTCAAATTATAAAGTGAACGGGTGCAAATTCACGAGAAAGATCGCTAAGAAAGCCTATTTAGAATCAATTTCTAGTGGTTAATGATAAGTATGAAATCTTAGGTAAAGAAAGAGTTTAATGTTATCCCAATAGGGTATTAAAGGTAAATTTCTATATCTGAAGAGGTCAAAAATAAGTATATTTAAGCATTTTCGAGCATTTATGGCTATAGTCGTTATTATTGAAGTGATATATATTATATGTTAAACTTAAATTGATGGGGGAATAAGTAGCATGTACATATGATTTATTGAATTTTTTAAAAGCGTAAATTTGTGGTGTTTGGTTTGCGCTTTTTTTGTTTAAAAAAGTTTTGAAGAATTGCAATTCCTTATGCAATTAAAAAGAAGGGATCGGGTGGATTAGAATATGTTAAGTGATGTAAGCGTAAAGAAACTTATTAGATCAAAAGAAATTGTTTTGTCGAGATACATGAGATTTAATGATGGCAAAATTGAAGAGTGTAAGGAAGATGAAGAGATTTCTGAAAAAGAACTGGAGGAAATGCTTTATTCCGATAGACTTAAACTTACAATTGGACCAATTATAAAAGTACTAAACACAAAAATCATTCCCAGAAAACAAAGGTTTAATAGAGAAAAGAATTTGATTAATTTATCTTTTTCAGATAATAAATATCTTTTAAAACCAGGTGAATCAATTATTGTCTTAACTAATGAGTATATAGAATTGAGTGGTAAGTATGGATGTTTGGTAGTACCTAGAATATCGTTAACTGATGTTGGTATTGTAGTATCGCCTGCTTATATTGATCCATTTTATAAAGGCGTTATGCGATTGCATATTTCAAATATGTCAGATAAAACATATGAGCTAAAAACACTTGAAGCGGTTGCACAATGTTTCTTTTTTGAATTATCTGATACTGTTTCTACAAAGTATCTAGAAAAGTTTGCTATGAAGAGTGAATACTTTGGGCTAACATGGAAAGGAATTATGAAGAATGGTAAAATGCCTTTTCCAACACGAAAAAAAGATGTTGATGATTGGAGGGACTGGTTTTTTAAAAATTTTGTAATAGCAAAGAATATTATTAAACAATATGGATTAGTAATTGGAATCTCACTTAATATAGGAGCGATAATTTCGGCAGGTATATATTTAAATAGTAAACTGAATGATTACGAAATAAATGTAAAGAATATTGAGGAGTCGTATCAGTCATATGAAACAGAAATAACAGTTCCTGCAGATAGTGGTATTGGGAAAAATGCTATGCAAGTTAATATACCTAAGTCAAAAATAGCGGGTATTATATGTAATAATGATAAAATCACATATTCTATAGAGAGCGGTGGTGAGACAGAAAAATGTAATATAATATTTACATATGAGGATAGAGTTGAGACATTAGATGAACGGGTAATAGAATTTTCATTTGTGGTGTTGAAGGAGAATTAAGAATGTTGAATGAATATTTAACATCAAGAGGGGAACGGGTATATATATATCAATTGACAGAAGAATACTGTCAAAGCAAAGCTGACAGCATTCTTAAGCTAGTTAATATCATTCCACATATTAAATGGGATAAAACAGATCTTTTGAGTCAATCATCAGATTTTTATCATAATAAATGGAATTACAGCTATATAGTTGAGAACGAAGAAAAAAGAGTAATAGGTGTTTTAATTGCATATTTTCGAGTGGCAGATGAAAAGCATATTTTTGATTCTTTATATATTCATAGGCTAGCAATTGATCCTAGGTACCAAAATATTGGAATTGGGACATATTTAACCAAATATTTTATTACAAAATCATATCGAGAGATTGGGTGGTTACTCAATATTTCTGCGCAAACAAATGATGAATTAAGTAATATGCATGTTATTTCTTTTTATAAAAAAATAGGATTTAGAAGTATGTATAATATAAAATATCCGGATAAGACCGATATTTTATTATTATATGAGAGAAAACATTATAGCGGTTTTGGAATAGAAGTTAAGTCAGTTAGTAAAGGATTAAAGCATCCTAGGCTAACAGTTATTGTTGAAGGCATGCCTGATAAGAATAAATTGCCGGTTTTTTACTTTGCAACAAGTAATGAGAAAAAGAAAGAAATAGTATCTTTTATACTGCATAATTATAATATAGAGGTTTCCTTTGTAAAGCCTAAGGTAGAGCTCACAGAACCTCAGGTTGAAGGACCAGGAATTGAAGAAGAACGAAAACTGGTCAGTATGCCATTAAAGGCAATATCAAGGTTTATTACAAACGTTCCATATGTAGTAGAGGATACGATGCTATTTATAGGTTTTTTTAATCGTGATAAAGAATGGGAACTTCCGGGATTAGATACAAAAAGGTGGTTAAGACAGATAAAATTAGAAGGCATACTAGAGATAATGGGGAATTGTACTAATCGAAAAGCAAGATTTGTTTCACAGACTGGAGCATATTTAAAGTCAAATGAATATTTCTATGGTAGAGGAGAAATTGAAGGAACTATTTCAAAAAAAATAGCTAATATTGAAAAACCATTATATGGAACATATCCTTATTTTTTTCATAGAATATTTATTCCTAATGGTGCAAACAAGACACTAGCAGAGATGGATATGTATGAGTATGCCAAATATGATTATATGAGAAAGAGTTTTAAACAATTGATAAGCTCTATAGATTCAATATACAGAGACTATGATTTGTTTGATTATATGGAGGAAACCAATAAATGATTATTATATCTGGCCCATCTACAATTGGTAAAAATCCGTTTATTGAATATTTTACCAAGGAGAAGAGTTATAGTTTTTTAGTTCCATGTACAACAAGGAAACCAAGAAGTGAGGAGAAAAATGCTATAGATTATTATTTTTATGGGGTTGATGAGTTTCAAAATTTAATAAAACACGATGTGATAGATCAATGGGATTATTGTTTGGGGAATTATTATGGGTATGAGCGCTTGGGAGATAATTTGAATAGTAAAAAAATAATAACTCATGGATTGTCAAGAATGGCGATAAGAATAAAAAAACAGTTTCCTAATGATGTAGTTACTGTTTTTTTTAAACCGAAAGATTCTCAAATGATTTTTTCAAGATTAAAAAAAATATATGACGGAGAAATGCTTTGTTTAAGACAAGCTCTTGTTAAAGAAGAACTGAGTCATTCAGTTTTATTTGATTATGTTATCGAATGTAATGAAAATGCAAAAGAGGAGTATGTAAAAAAAGAATTTAATAAAATCATTACAGGTCTCGATTTATAACTATAGTTATAGAACCATTATTCAAATTATGAAGTTCATTAAAAGAAGATAATATTTCCTTATACTTTTATTATGTACTCATGCATTCAGGGATTTGGAGAAACTATGTACATAAGTTTTACATGAAAAAAGTTGGATTAACACATGAACAACTCTACACGATGCTTATACAACAACAGTTTTAAAAACTTCATAACCGAAAATGAAAACTCAGTACTTGGTATCCTTTGCGATCATTACCACGGAGATGTGCCCACGACTTCAAGAGAAGCATGGGTTGGTGAGATTGCGATCATGAAGCAGGTATTATCCGGATATGAAGATACGGATGGACGGATAATATTTGAATACGATATACCGCGCCTTGGAA
Organism: Lachnospiraceae bacterium; assembly: GCA_024698705.1. GTDB lineage: Bacteria > Bacillota > Clostridia > Lachnospirales > Lachnospiraceae > Colinaster. The sequence goes on along the minus strand of JAILQX010000024.1, from coordinate 4,233 downwards.
AGAGAATTGATGTGGTTTTGCTTCTAAAAGGCATTGTGTTATGTGTTGAGTTCAAGGTTGGAGAAACTCAGATACGCGAGGCGGATGTTGATCAGGTATTGGACTATGCTCTGGATTTGAAGAATTTTCATAGGTTTAGTCAGGATAGGATAATCGTTCCTATCCTTGTTGCTACGAATTATTTATCAGCTTCTTCGGACATCAAAATGTCTGTATACGATGACAGAGTAGTGAATCCATTAGTGACAGGCAAGGCGGGAATTGCAAATATATTATCTAAGGTTTTAGATAGGTTTCCTGGGGAATCTCCTGTGGATGACAGATGGGTCATCAGCCCATATGCACCCACGCCTACTATCGTAGAAGCTGCCAGAACATTGTATGAGAATCATTCTGTAGAAGATATCACAAGACATGAGGCTGATAAGGTTTCTACAGACAAAACGATTGCATATATTCTTGATGTCATACAGGACAGCAAAAAATACAACAAGAAGAGTATATGTTTTGTAACAGGAGTTCCCGGTGCAGGTAAAACTCTTGTTGGCCTTGATGTTGCGATTCGGCAGACTTATCAGGGACAGGACGAACCGGTTCCGGATGAAGGCGCTGTATATCTGTCAGGCAATGGACCACTTGTTGCAGTTCTGACAGAAGCACTTGCACAGGATAATTACAAAAAGTGCCATGAGCGCGGTGAGCGAAAGAAACTTACTGATTCACGTCGTGAAGTTAGCAAATCTATTCAGATTATACATAGATACCGTGACAATATGCTTGCTAAGATTAAGAACCCTGTTGAGAATGGAGTTCTTGAGATCGATCCTGAGAAAGCAGTTAAGATGGCTGCTTCAGGTTTTGGTGAAGTTGAGCATGTTGCTATATTTGATGAAGCGCAGAGATCCTGGACTCACAAGAGGCTGGCTGATTATCTGAAAAGAGGTGGAACTTATGGTAATAAGCTTAAAGTTCCTAATTTTCCCATGTCTGAAGCTGCATTCCTTATATGGTCACTTGATCAACGTGAGGACTGGGCGACTATTATTTGCCTTGTAGGTGGAGGACAGGAGATCAATACCGGAGAAGCCGGTATCGCTGAATGGATCAAAGCTTTGAATGAGCAATTCACACATTGGAGTATTCACATTTCTCCCAAACTTACAGATCCTGAATATGCCGAAGGTAAAGTCAATGAGTTGTTAGCTGATAATCCTAATGTGACCTATGCTGAGGAACTACATCTTGGAGTTTCCCTCAGATCTTATAGAGCAGAAAAACTATCTGCATTTGTGCATGCACTTTTATCATTTGACGATAGTGCTGCAACTCTATACAACGAGATCAAGGATAAGTACCCCATTAAACTTACAAGAGATATGGATAAGGCCAGAGAATGGCTTCACAGCAAGGTCAGAGGTTCTGAAAGGACCGGTGTACTGGTTACGAAAGAAGCTGCAAGATTTAAGCCTCTTGCGATACATATATTGCCATCAGGTGATGAGAATGCTGTTCATTGGTTCTTAGAGGACAAGGTTGATATCAGATCTTCTAATTATCTGGAGGACGCAGCTACTGAGATTCAAGTACAAGGCTTAGAGTTGGATTATACTTGTTTGCTTTGGGATGCTGATATGAGATATGAAGATGGTAAGTGGCATTTCTATAAGTTTAACGGCAATACCAAATGGAATGAACAGATTGCCAATACTGAAAGCAAACGTGAACAGTGCAATTATATGCTTAATGCGTACCGAGTATTGCTTACTCGCGCCAGAGCAGGAATGGTGATCTGTGTGCCTTTTGGTAATCCCAACAAAACTGTCAGCGGTTTCTGGGAAGACAGTACGCGTTTACCGGAGTACTACGATGGTACATATAATTATTTAAAGAGCATTGGCATAGAAGAGATATAACGAACTATGAAGACAGTAAGAGTGGTTGCTGCAGTTATCTGTGACAACTTAGAGGACAAAAAGAAGATATTTGCAACAGCAAGAGGCTATGGAGAGTTCAAAGGCTGGTGGGAGTTCCCCGGAGGAAAGATTGAAGTTGGTGAGACACCTCAGGAGGCTCTAAAGAGAGAGATAAAAGAAGAATTGGATACAGAAATTGAAGTGGATGATTTTATCTGCTGTGTTGAGTATGATTATCCGACATTTCATCTGTCAATGGATTGCTTCTGGGCGGTTGTGAAACATGGACACCTTGAACTTAAGGAAGCTGAGGCTGCCAAGTGGCTTACAAAGGAGACGATTGATCAGGTTCAGTGGCTTCCGGCAGATGTGATGGTGGTGGAGAAGATAAGAGATGATATTAAATAAATATATGCTTATCAACTAGGTTATAATATGTGTATGAACACAAAAACTGTAGATTATTACAATTATAATTCTGAAGCTTTTTCGAAGGATACTTTTAATGTATCAATGATGGAAAACCAAGACAGATTTTCTTCGTACATCCCAGAAGGCGGATATATCCTTGATTTTGGATGTGGGTCTGGGAGAGATACAAAGTATTTTTTAAATAAAGGGTTTCGGGTATATGCTGTGGATGGCTCTGAAAAGATGTGTGAACTTGCATGCAAAAACACTGGGATAGAGGTGAAAACACTTTTATTTAGTGAGTTAGATGATATAAATACCTATGATGGTATATGGGCATGTTCTTCAATATTGCATCTGTCAATTGACGAACTCTCAGATGTATTTACAAAGATGATAAGAGCAATCAAACCAGATGGATACATATATACATCCTTTAAGTATGGAGAATTTCAAGGCTATCGTGGTGACCGATACTATACTGATTTTACAGAAAAGAGTTTCAGCGATTTTATAAAAGATATTGATAACATTCTACTTGTTGAAGAATGGATATCCGCTGATGTTCGCCCTAACAGGAGTAATGAGAAATGGCTGAATTTGATACTTCGCAAATCGATTACAGCTTAAGCCTAGACGGAAAATACTATAACACATTAGATATCGAAGGATTTTCACTTATGATGAAAGATCCTTCATATTGTTACAAGTTTTATTGGCTTGAAGCTATAGTTAAACTTATTTCTGAAGGAATTACAGAAGCTACTTTTGAAACTGTAATTGACGAGATGATCTGTAATGCATGGTACTCTGTAAGAGAATTTCACATCCATCTAAGTGGTTTGCAAACGGATGGTCAGGTTAGGGATGGCCTCGAGAGGGCTGTTATTAAACTTGCAGAAATAAGTAATCTGCCCGCTTATGCTTCTAAGGTTGAAATAAAGAATGCTATACAGAAGTATAATGAACAGTTGAAAGATGCAAAGAGTCAACTAACAAATATGGTTCCATACCGGGCACTGTCTGGCTTTTTTGACAGAACAGATTTGGTCGCAGACTGGAGCAGTGCAGTTAGAATGACTGCATATATAGAACGTATCAATCGCGATATAGTTTTGTTGCCATACACTTTAGGAGAAGGAAGTAAACTTAAAAAACAGATATATTTTCAGTCTGCATGGATAGACATGATACAGGATAATACTGTAGCTATTCTGGGATGGATCCAATATGAAAAGATGAAGTGGCTGCAGAATAATAACCCGGAAGTCCCGGGACTTGTATATAAGCTGGCACCAATGGATGAACGTATGAGAAAACTAAGTAGTGTTCATAAACTATGGGATAGCATTATGGAATTAAGTGAAGTACGAGATGTATTTACTGATTCAGTTATCAGCCGGAAAAAATATGATGTGGATCATTTTATACCATGGTCATTTGTTATGAATGATGAACTGTGGAATCTAATGCCAATGGACTCTTCTCTTAATTCTTCAAAAAGCAATAAGCTTCCGGAGTGGAAGCCATTTTTTGAAAGATTTGCAAACAACCAATACCTATTATATAACATGATCCATAGCAAGCCTGGAATACATAAGAAGTTTGAGAATTGCTATCGAGACAACCTGCATTCAATTTGGGCTGAACAGGAACTATATCGCAAAGGAAACGGTAAAACTGAATTTTTTAATGTTCTACAGAAGAATATGCAACCGATATATGATTCCGCTCGTCGACAGGGTTATGAGATTTGGAATTATGTAGTTGTATAATGTAGAACTTTGCAATAACTAGGAATTACTATACGGAAGTTTTAAATAGATGAAACAAAAAACTAATGGGGACGATAAAGTAAAAACCTATTATGTTATTAACAAAAAGGATTGAAGAAGCATTATTTGATTAA